>NZ_FQXD01000019.1 GCF_900129865.1 Virgibacillus chiguensis | reverse complement strand
GTCACACCTGTTCCCATGCCGAACACAGTAGTTAAGCTCTCCAGCGCCGATGGTAGTTGGGACTTTGTCCCTGCAAGAGTAGGACGCCGCCAGGCTTTTTACTATACATATTTTTGTATTTGCTTTTTCATTATGTGGTATAATAAAAACGTGATGTATTCAATTATTCCACAGTAGCTCAGTGGTAGAGCAATCGGCTGTTAACCGATCGGTCGTAGGTTCGAATCCTACCTGTGGAGCCATTTAACGCTTCCATAGCTCAGTCGGTAGAGCACCACCATGGTAAGGTGGGGGTCAGCGGTTCAAGTCCGCTTGGAAGCTCTCTTATAAACGTTGATATCATAGGCTTTTACTCTAACGAGAGTAGAAGCCTATGTTTTTTTGTGGCATTTTTGCCGGCCAATTCGTTGTTTAAAGTAATTTTTATTGGTTTTTACTGGTTCTTCACATCATTTAATTGCAAAATATCGTATTAGAACAGGAAGAAGTAAGCGTAATATTTATGTTGGTTCTGGTACTTGGGCTATTAAGTAAGCATATTGATAGCTAGCAGTAATAAGTGTGATTAGAATAAATAAACAAAGGAATAAAGCCACATAAAGTATAAATTAGTATGCTTGTTTTCATGCGGCTTCATTATTGACTAGAATAATTTGTGTCTGATTCTCTGTTAATCTATTGGAATAACCTTTGTTTTAACTAGTTTACTTTCTTCTACAGTGTCCATCTTTTCAGCAGTTACATCATAAATATTAACTATTAGATTTGTACTGTATTCAATTTTAAATGTCCCATTGCCCTTTGATCGAACTTGTTTACTATCATTAGGAGATTTAATCAACCCATATGTGTTATCTGTCATTTCAATAGCTTATCCTATTGGATATACCACTCTATACGATCCAAAGCATGTTAAAACATCAGCAAACAACTCTACATTTCCTGATGTTGTATTTTTTCGAAATATACTTGAGCTTTAAATATTTTATTCGCTGGTACTGTAAACAGGCTGTGGTAGCGATGCAATGTTGGTTGTATTGCTAGTGGTTTGTGTGTCTGTGTGATTAAAATTATATTCAAGAGTTTCTTCAACCTTTCCACTAGCTAAAAAAGGAATACCAGTTTTTCCCCCAACTGTGGTAGATGATTTGAAACCATGTTCTGTGGTAGTAGACTTAAAGTCGTAACCTCTTGACTAAAAGAAGCAGTATAGTAGGTTTGTTCTAGAGGTGTAGTATTGTTGAAAGTATTTTCACAAAGAAATAAAGGTGTTACATTTGTGACATTACTTGCTTCGATGTTCACACCCGAGTAATATATGGCATCTTTCCAAGAGACACCAGTAAGTATTTACTGCTAAACCATCGGAAGGAATTGTACTTATGTTATAGGTAATTTACGGTTACTTGTTGCTCTTCCGACAATTTTAGTTGCTTTAATTACTCGAAGTTTATTATTAACTGTTATTGTAGCAATGTGCAGTATGGCTAGTTTGCGATTCTTTTTTTAAGTAGAAAAACTCCTATCCAATATCAGCAGTGAAGATGTTGGATAGGTTTTATTTATCTACTATGGTCTAAATTATTTACTTGAACCTTATTAATTTCACCCTTCTTATTTCATTCATTTTTTAGTGCTTTTTTTACAAGCTTGATTGTTTCTTCGTCTAGTTCAACCTCATCCATATAAATAGAAGGCTCATTTCCGTTTTTTAACTCTTGTACAATTTCTCTAAATGCATTATCTAATTGTGATTTTCTTTCGTGTTTTTTCTTTTAGGATGATCTGATAAACCTAAAAGAAAGTCTGATGTATAGTGCAAAATAAAGTAGTGAGAATTGCAGAGAAAATCTTAGAACCCTGCAATACTTCTAAAGCAAAGAAAAAAGGCTTGCCAGCCCAAACAAAAAGCCCTACCGAATTAAATTAGCAGGGCAACACGGTTTAGAACGTCTTCAACATATTGTCAATAAATTGAAAGAACAGATAGCGTTATGGGATAAAAAAAGAACCAAGGTAGAGCTTTATACAAGGGTTAGAAAGCAAACATGTCCATGCTTTAAAAGCGAAAACAAGCCTATTTTTATAATAACTAAACAGCTGCATTATACTTTTTATTTCTATATTCATAAACTAAATTGTGACATCAATTAATATAAAAGAAGGTGAATTAGAAATGAGCTTCTATTATGGAAGAGCAAAGTATGACAAGAAATATGATAAATTCCAAAAAAACAAATCATTAAGCAATTGTTGTTGTGACAATTGTAATGAGCAACAGGATTGTTGCTGCCATGAATGTTGCCCACCAATGGAAGAATGTTGTTTTAATCCATGCTGCTGTATTCCGATTCCCGGGCCGACAGGACCAACCGGCCCCCCCGGACCAATAGGACCAACGGGAGCCACCGGAGCAACAGGGCCAACAGGGCCGACAGGTGGACTAGTCGCTCCATTTGCAAGTGTTAACTCACAAAGAATAGGCACTATTCCCTCTGATCAAATAATACCGTTAACGCCCCCAGGACAGAGCACAATAATTGGGATGACCTATAATGGAACGGATACACTGACTGTTGATGAAGCTGGCATATATTATGTAGAGGGAGCAGTTTTCCCTTCTTCAACACAAAGTGGACCTGTAGGAATTAGAGTAGCTATTAATGGTGATATAACACCAGCTATTGGTAGTAATATCGGTGTTAATTATGGTACACCTGTAGGTCAAGAAGTAACAACATCTAGACTTGTTCGTTTAAACGTTGGGGATACCATTAGTTTGTATAATGTTGGTCCTTTTCCCTTAACGATTGGGGGAAATATTGGTAGCCAAGGAATAAATTCTACAGCTGCTAGAATAAACACCTTTAAAATCCGAGACTTGTAGAAACGACATTTTTTTAATCGAAGGGCACTTCATGATAAAAAGTAAATTTAGCTTGCAGGGGATTCAAACCCGTGTAAGCTAGTTTTTTTAACCAAGTTCGTTAGAGTCGTATTCATAAAAATGTTAAGGAAGGTAAAAATTAAAATGGAAATGTTAATATAATTTTCTCTTACCTTGTTTCGTTTTTTCAACAAGTTTTATTCTATTACTCGTACAAAGATAAAAATATATAGCTGCGTAATTAAGTTCTATGGGTGTATCCCGGAGTGATTTTTGTTAATTTCGTAATAGATGTCACCTAAGTCTCGGTTTATAGTTGAAATAATTGCTTCATATTTTTGGATAGTATCGATGTTTTATAATGATATTATAGGAGTACGATTTCGTTACCATATCAATCGTTGATCAAAGTGGAGGTACAAAAGGAAACATCCTTCACCTTATTACCAACCGCTTTTGAATTGAGTACCGAAGAAATCTCCGAAATGTACAAATCATGTTGAGCCATTAAATTGTTTTTCAGATAAATGAAACAGCATGTGAACATCAAAGATTTTTATAGTCATAGCGAATCACCCGTTTACAATCACTTGTTTATTGTGCTTATCGTATTTTGTTTAAATGTACTCGTTCAACTTAAAGCAAAGAGCAAGCGAAGTTTATTAAAAATTAGCCGCTATTTCAGGGCATACTTATGGAAACCAGCTTATATCACTTTTCGAAAATAAAAGGGAAAGGTGCTTCTTATTAAGGAAAAGGCGCTGTCACTTTAATCTAGTTGTAATTAAATCCAAAAGATGAAACCACCTTGAGTTGGGTATTTACTTTTTAGGCTCTCTTAGAAAAAACAAATCTAGACCTAATTTATGTGTCGCCAGTGATTTTATATATGTTTTCATGTATGAAATAATAGGATGAGAAGGATATATGTGTAAGAGCAGTATAACTAATTCTGTGTATTGTGAAGTAAAAACTTATAAGTATTTCACTGGAGGGAGGACGATGGCTGAATATGAATTGTTATATTTTGAAGACGGTTCTTTAGGCACTCAAGGAAAGATATCTAAGCACAGGGGAAAGTTTCTCGACTGAAAACTATATAAATAAGAAAATGAAAAAAGAGCTATAGAGGATATCATTAGAATTATTGAAAACGAAATTAAAATTGATGAGTGGGTTATTGAAAAGGAAGAAAATCCATTAATTTAAAAGCTTCAAAGAAGGGATGCTTAGTCTGTATATTCTTCCCATAGGAGCGATTTTTCGAGCTTAAGATGTCTTACTTTTGACTGGAAATAATTTATGAAGGCCACACGACTACTCTATTCAATTCCCCCATCTTTTTAGAAGATGGGGGAATTCTAAAAGGTATATATTCAATAGTCCAGCTTATTTCATTTTAAAGACGATTCTCCAAGATATAATGGTAGTAACTAATAAAATCACTAGATATAAATACACACCGTAAATTATTTTGGAAAAAAATAGATGCACTAAGAAAAATAAACCAACTACAAACATGAGTAGGAACGATTTCATCGTAGATCCACTTTGCTGTGTCGACTCAAATACTTCTGAAAATGGGTACTTACGATTGTTTAGAACCTTATAACTGATTAATGTGTGTAGAATAGCTGTTATAAGGACAATCGCAAGGTCAGGAAGAATTCGTATAGAGAATATAAATAAAAAAACGATCGATAATAATAAATAAAGTGGTAAAAACAATTTAATAATAAACGCTTTTAGAGTGCCACTGTAAATAGAAGAATGATGAACGATTGGCGTAACTTGAAAAACCCAAGCAGCCTTATACTTGCTGGAAAACTGTAACATCATCACTACAAGCCCAATAAACATCATACAAAAATAAATGGTGAAATACATATTACTATGAGAAAGTTCCTCAAACGTATGAAGATTTAAATAGTTAAATTGGAAAATAAACGGAAAAACAAGAGAAAATCCTAAGGTTGGATACACCTTTAGCTTAAATTCACGTTCTCTTGCCATAATAAGCGATGAAAACCGGAAAAATTGTCGTTCCTCTTTGTTTCTACAAAATAGATGCTCCCACATAGCGTTCATATTCCATCGTTTCGGCTTCGTTTTTTCTGTACTTCCCATTAGTTTCTGCAAATTACGCTCAAATGCCGGCATTAATTTATAATAGAACATAACCGAAACAATCGGCCCGATGACTGCTAAAGAAGAAAGGATCATCATTCCCAAGGACGTATCGCGATTTAGTATAAGTTCAAAAGGTGCACCGAACCACATAGGAGGAATAAAAACATTCCACCAACTGAAATTATAGATATAATTAAAATCAACTATTTCAAAAGCTCGCGCGACAATTTGATAACCGATAACAATACCTACAGACAATAGGATTTGCACATAGTTAATAATATCCTTTAATTTCTCCCCACTAAAATAACGTAAAATAAAAATGTATAGGAGTGCTGTGATAGTCATAATGAACAGGATTAACAATATAATTGCTACTAAAAAAAGCATGAAGTAGGCAATTCCATGAATGCGTAACATAACGACGGCTGGAATGCTAATAAACGCACCTGTTAACATACTCATGTAAATGGCAACATGAGTAATTTTTGCAGCACTAATGGTTCTTGAATCAATTGGTTTCGTATGGAGAATGGTTTTGTCGCGAACATCTAAAAGTACTGCTGAGAAATCTGATACCATGGATGTCATTAAGATGAACATGGAAATGCCGAAGATAAGACTTATTTGGAAAATATAATTATTTCCAAAAAATAGAAAAGGTACGAGTATTAAACCATATAACACATAAATAAGTAGCGATTTTACAAACTGATTGCTATCCTTTTTTTTATTAGATGCATCTGAAGCGAATATTGTTGGTGTTCTGCGCTCATCCATTGTAAGCTTTGTCTCAAGAATTTTACGCATCATAGCATAATCAATTCGCAGTATACGAAAAAATGGTTGGAGCAGATCAAGGGTTTTTAAAGCGAATTTACTCATCATAATCACCGTCTGTTACGATTTGAACAAACTTCTCTGCGGTTTGTTTATGTTCATCAAATCCTGTTATTTGATTGAAAATGCTTTCTAAAGAGCCTTGCTTATTTTGTTTGCGCAATTGTTCAAATGTACCATCTGCGGCAATTTCTCCATCCTTCAGTAGAACAATGCGATTGCTAATCTTTTCTACAACCTCCATAATATGCGAAGAGTAAAAAATGGTTTTTCCTTCTGCAACAAGCTGTTCCAAGATGTCTTTAATGATGATGACACTATTAGCATCAAGCCCATTTAGTGGTTCGTCTAGAAAGATTAGATCAGGGTTATGCAATAGGCTTGAAATAAGTAATACTTTTTGCCGCATTCCTTTAGAAAAAGAAGAAATACGCGTATGTAAAACATCTTCCATGTCAAATTGTTGCATAAGGTTTTTAGCTTTAGCGGCTGCTTTACTTTTATCCATGCCATAAAGCTCACCGATAAATGTCAAATATTCATTAGCTGTTAAATTATCATAGAGCTCTGCATTTTCTGGGACATAACCAATTTTACGTTTGTAGGAGTAACCACTTGTAGCAATATCTACTCCAAAAAGTTCTACCGTCCCGCTATATTCTTCTATTAACCCGAGCATGATTTTAAGTGTAGTACTCTTTCCCGCACCGTTAGGCCCAATGTAGCCAATGATTTGTCCAGCATATACATCGAGATTAATGTTATTTAATACGCTTTTACTTCCATAACTCATGGATAAATTTTGTAATGATAAAACCTTTTCTTGACACATTAATATCTTCACCTACCCTTATAAAAATTTTTTACACCTACATTTTTCTGTAATTTAAAGTTGTGAACAGCTTGATAAATAGCTGAAAGGGGTCTTGTGCCAATTATACGATAATACAATCTATTTATCATCTAATAATTTGAAATTATGGGAAGGATAATCAAAATGAAACGTTTACTAAAAAAGGTAAGGATGAAATATATTAATCCTAAATAGGAGAAGCCCGTTTTACTTAGATACTTCATTTTCATAAAAGGTGTTTCGCATTCGAAAGTGCGGTAGCAACATATACAATCGTATGAGACAATAGCAGCAATTTTCATAGGTTATAAAAATCGAGAATTTCTAAAAGAACTTAGTAGGGAGAGCCACCATTTAATTCCGACGTTAAATAGAAGCAAGCTGTTTGCTTTGATACATCTCTAAGCGTTTACAAGCAAAATGGTATTCTACTTGAAAAGTATTTACGATCATGTTAGGTGTTATTTTTGGTTTTAAGCGTTGTAACATAAATGTAGGAACACATAAATGGTAACTAAAATAATTGGCTTGCCATTCTTGTAATTCTGTAAAAAGTGTGGGTAGAAATTCTTGTCGACCAGCATGCCAAAGATAATGAGCAATTTCATGCCCAAATTCCTGCCATTGCTCCTGTGGAGTGCGGTTATAATTTATAAAAATCAGGCATTTCTCATTTACATACACACATTCACTGCTATATTCCCAATAATAGACAGATACATCGAGCGAAGAGGCAATATTTTCGATTGTTAAATCTTTTGGTTTACGAATATGACGTTCCAGAAGAAGCTGCTGAATATAATCTTCTGTTCGAGAAAGATACATCAAATACCCCCTTAACAAAACGAACCTTTGTTCTAAAACGAATAAAAATAAATAGTGTATAGACGTATACACTAATAAACGTTTATTCTTCTTCTTTAAAAGCTTCCCAAATCCGCTTCAAACGTTTAAGATCTTCTTCTTTATTGTTTGGTAATTCTTTATACCATCTTTCTAGGGAAGGGTCATTACGAAAAGCTACAAACGCTTCCTCTTCTGTTAAATTCGGATTATTAGATCTTCCTAGTAAGTAATCAGAAGTAACTTGCAAAGCAGTAGCAAGCTTATCTAACTCGTGGTCTTTTATGGGTCTTTCTCCCGATTCAATCCGATTCATCACACTAACGTTTATGTCTAATTGTTTCGCAAGCTCACGCTGACTCCAACCTTGTCTCTCTCTTAATTGCACAATTCTCTTGCCTACATTCAATGCCAACACCACTTTCATTTTTACACGATAGGAAACAATCATCACTCGCATCGGACGAATTATCTACCATGAAAATAAAATTCTAATTTATGGAAAGTTTTTTTATTTCTAAGGTTTATCGTATAAGAAAGACTAGGTTTTTTCGATAAGCCAATTTTTTCTAATCAATTTCATCATATCATTATTTAAACGAGTTCACAAACAATGATTTCTTAAATAGCAAGATCACAATTTGACATTTCTTTTTTAGAAATGTATGATAGGAACAAATGTTCTTTAGTTAAATTATGGAATGCAAGGAGGGAAGGAATGAAACAGAAAAACATGTCATTTGATGAACAAAATTGTATTCGATGGGTGATAAGTGAATATCGAAAAGACCAAAGGGCAGGTGTTTTAGCTCCAATAATAAGAAGTAGATACGTAGAGGAATTATTTAGCAAGGGGGCTGGTTTTCATGAACAAGGAACAGTTAGAGAGAGCAATAAAAGATTATAGCTGGATGATTAGAGAAATAAAGCGTCAACGAATGATGTTGGAAGAAGATATCGGCTCGAAACTTGTTGCAGCATCAGGAGTGGAAGCTACGTTACCGAGAGCAAAGGGAGCCATAAATGACCCTGTTGGTAAAGAAGTTATACGACGAGATAAAAAGAGCAGTTGGTTAGCTAAATTAGAGAAAAAGGTATTGTTTATTCAAGGAAGATTATCTGCAATAGAGGAACCGAGAGAAATTGCTGTTTTAGAATGTATGCTGGATGGTATGACAATAAGTGCAATTAGTAAACATATGGGTCTTTCCAGAAAACATATCTACAAGATAAAAGAGACGATTGTAGATAGGATGTTACAGTTTACACAGTCTTCCCAGTAGATGACAACATAAAACAATCCATTGTATACTAGGTTTACCGAACATACGATCTAAAAATAATTTATGTGCAATTGATTCGGATGTTTGAATTTAAGGAATTTGTCCGAAATGACGTTAAACTAAATAAAATAGAAGCACGTTTTTCCGCCATTAAGATTTGGCGGGAAGCCACGTTTATCTAAGAAGTCTTCTTCCCCACATGATGAAGGGTATGTAAGGCTTTTTTAGTTTGCTTTAAGGAGGTGTTCGCAAATGGTATAGGAGATAAATAAGTTGTTTCGTTGCAGTCGGTCCATAGCATAAGCAATCAAAAATTATCATTAGGAGGTCATGAAAATGACAGATACACAAAAGAAAATGCAAGCAGGTAAAAACAAGATTTTATTATTCCGTTTATTGGAGAATCAAGGAGAAGAAGCAGCTAAATTAGTATTTCAAACCGAGCATACGTTTAGTTATTCTCGTGAATTAGAAAGAATTATTACGAAAGACGGTTCTCTCATTAATGTCGGAGGATTGGAATCAGAAGTAGCTATTGAAGCTATTCAAGCAATGGATGATCCAGTTGCTAACATGCTTCGACAGTCAGTCATTCATGGACAAAAGCTGGAGTTATGGGAAGTAACTGTAGATGAAGAACTAAAAACAGCTGACAATAAATTTCCAGCTATTTATGCTCAAGGCTATTTAGATTCATGGGAAGATCCAGCTAGTGCAGAAGAAAATGCTGCCATTTCAGCTAACTTCACCGTAGAACTGGAGCCACAATTTGGTGAAGCAACACTCACAGAGGAGCAGCAAGCAGCAGTTCAATATGCATTCCAAGATACAAAAGCGGAAGCTCCTGTTGAGGGTTAATAAATCTTGCTGATCCTATTTATGTCAATGTAATCGATCTTGTATAAAATTTGCATAATGAATTGGTGTAAAAATTATATGATAAATACGTATGTAATGATCGTGGGTAAGAATAAGCTGACGATTTTTTGTACTATATAAATGTTTAGCGTTTTAAGGGTTTATAGTAAGTAAAACTACGGCTTCCACCGTAAGAAATTGGTGACAAGCCACGTCCGGCTCCAGCGCCCAGCAACTAGGCGACTTCACGAAATCGCCTTACGATAAGTCATCATCGGTTCGTTCCTCACCGTGATTCCTTTATCTTAGTTGATTTGTTCCACTCGCTACGTTGCTAAACGGGCGCCCCGAGCCTTTGTTCAAGTAACCAATGAATGCAGCTATATTCATTGGTTACTATATTTAAATTTTGGAGGTTGAAGAGACATGGAATTTACTATTAATGAAAAAGTGTATGAATTGAAATTTGGTATAAAATTTATTCGTGAACTGGACAAAGTGTATGAAGTGGATTATCAAGGGATGAAATTTGGAATGGGTGTGAACATGGCGTTTATGAATTTGCAGCAATGGAATCCAGTTGCTATCCATGCCGTTATTAAAGCAGCTATTTCTTATTTGGATACAACCCCAAGTAACAGTCAAATCGAAAAAGCTATTGAACAGTATGCTTTAGAAAATGACGGGCTTGAGGAATTATTTACAGCGTTAAAGGATGCATTGGGGAAGTCACCAGTCATGAAGGACACGATCAAACAAATGCAAGCAACAACCAATCACAAGAAAGCATAACCTCAAAAGAAGCATATGAGGATATCATTATTAACTGTTTCCGCTTTTTAGCGTTTACAAAACTTAAAGATATTGAAGTGCTCACGTTAGGGGAGTATGCTTTACGAATACGTGCATTTCGATTGCAGCAAGTAGATAAGGAATACAAGATGTATAAGCAAGCATGGATTAATCATCAAGTCACACTAACAAAAGAACAAGGTAAAAAGCAAGTACCTATTTACAAGCGATTTAAAGATTTCTTTGATTATGAAAAACATTTGAAGGAAGTAACCAAGCCTAAGCGGGTGAGTAATAAAATGAAACGTTTAGCAGCGATTGCTAAACAGGTGAATATGGAAAAGGAGGTGCCTTATGGCGGAAGGATCGAATGAGCCGGGTCGGTTTATGCAAAGCTTTATAACACAAGCAGAAGGATTAAATGAAGCCGGAGATGCGTTTAAAACATTGCAAGGGAATGTGGACCCTGTCGTTACGAAGCTGGGAGAAATGCAGGAATCATTAGGGTTTATTCCTGGAATGACAGAAGGAATCGCTCAAGTGCAGGCTGTTCTGAATCCGTTTATGGGGATATTAAGCGGTATGCCTGTCTTGTTTGAGACAATTAATTCCGTGATGACGAACTTTTTACCAACCATGTTGGCATTGAAGGAAGGGGTAATGAGCTTATTTTCTATTTTAGCTGCCAATCCCCTCGCCTTAATTATAACGTTAGTGACTTTACTGGCAGTAGGGTTTGCTTATTTATGGACGAATAGTCAAACGTTTCGAGATATTGTCATGAGTGTGTGGGAATCGATCCGTGCATTTATGATGCCGGTGGTTCAGGAAATTGTCACGTTTGTTATGACACTATGGGGGTCATTGACCACGTGGTGGACGGAAAACCAGGCATTACTTTTACAAATCTTTCAATCTGTCTGGGGAGCAATTAAGACGGTTATTATGACAGTGATGAATATCATAAAGCCATTTTTAATCGCGGCTTGGACACTCATTTCAACACAAATTAAATTAGTCTGGAACATCATAAAAACAACGATAAAAATAGCTATGGAATTAGTGATGGGTATTATTCGAACAGTGATGCAACTAATTACTGGAGATTGGTCTGGGGCGTGGGAAACGATTAAGTCCACGTTTATGAACATCTGGAATATAATGAAGGAATTTGTTTCCACCATGACTAGTACCATTTGGCAAACGATAAAAACAAAATTTACGCAAGTGAAGGAAACCATTGCTTCCTTAATTGGTAGTGCGAAAGATGCTGTTGTACAAGGATTTTTAACGATGGTATCGAGCGCTGTAGAAAAAGCACAGGCGATTGTAACTGCAGTGCGACAAAAATTCCAGGAAGTGTTTCAAGCGATACGATCAAAGCTTACCGAAGCTGTAACAGAAGTAGGGACGCAAATTGGTAAAATGCCTGGAAAGGTAATGGAGTTTGCTAGCAACATGGTGTCAGCAGGAAAAGATTTAATTATGGGCTTGATACAAGGTATTGCAGATAATGCTTCTAAGGTAGGCGATGCTGTGTTAAATGCTGCCAAAGATGCTGTCGGTGGTGTGTTGAAATTTTTAGGCATTAAATCACCATCCCGTTTATTTCGAGATATTGGCGATGATACGATGGCGGGATTTGCTATGGGGATTCAGCAAATGGCAAAAAATGTTGTTACTGCAGCAAGTGCGGTATCGGATCAAGTACAGGATTCCTTTAACCCGCAGTTTACATTACCGCGTATAGCGGGGGAAGTTCGTAGCCTTCATCAAGCAGTGAACGTTCAACCATCGCAACCGTTTTTAAATGAATGGGGTGCACAAAAGCAGCCTGCAGTAGTCCATGTTTCTATTGGCAAGCAGCAATTTAGTGCGTTTGTAGAAGATATTACGAATGCACAATTAAGAAAATCCAATCTAACAAGACAGCAGAGTTGGTAGGAGGTGTAGGATGTATACGTTTGTAGATATAGTAACGAAGGAAGCGGATGATAGTAGCGAACGAGCCTCGCGATTGCAGACGATATTTAATGGAGTTAATTTAGATCATGATTTATCTGATTCATCAGGGAGTTTTACCACATTGGTCATATCTGGGAGAAGCAATCTAGAACAACGAATTTCCACAGTGGACGTACCAGGAATGCACGGGGTGTTAGAAGCAAATGAACCGACATGGAATGCGAAAGAAATTACGGTGAAATATAAGCTAACCGATCAAACAAAAGAAGGGTTTAGAAGGCGGTACAACCAACTAAATAATTTATTGCAAGAATCACAAAAGAAGTTAGCTTTTACCGATGAAGCGGCTTTTTTTTATGCGACTTTATCGGCAAATGATGTTCCAGAAGAAACGGCGAATAGCATAGTAGCTGAGCTCGTGTTTTTATGTTCCGATCCTTTTAAATACGGGGAAACATACAAATCGATTGCGTTGAAAAAATATACGTGGGAAGCATACAAAAATAACAAGTGGGGTGATTTCATTGGCAACTAGTACACCAAATTTGCAATTGGTAAAGCCAGAAATAACAGATAAAATAGATGTTTCTATTGCTAACTTTGCGCAAAATGCAGATAAAATTGATGCAGAAGTAGAACGGCTACAAAATAAGGATGAAGCTTTACAAACGAGTTTAAATGATGTGCATGAACATGTGACAACATTACAAAACAATGTAACAGCGATGGATGCAAAAGTAACAAACCATCAAAAATTGTTAGAGAAACACGGAGAAAGCATTGAACTGAACACGGGAAGTATAACGGAAAATAAAGCAGATATCACAGCGTTAAGCGAAGATATTTTATCGATTCACGAAAGTATTGGCAATAATGCAACGGTTGGACAAGAAAATCAAGCGAATATTTCAGCAATTTTAGATGAAATAGAAGTGATTAAAGAGAGGATCACAGCGCTAGAAGCTCAGCAAGGAACACCGCCTGAGGGTGAAGCATAATGCGCTGGATCGAGATGGCACAAAAAAATGAAGTATATGTGAATGGAACCGTTCCCGCGTCGCCTATGATTACATCTGTTTTAAAAGAAGGAATACCGTATGTAGAATACAGCTTAGCTGATGAAAAATTACGCCTGCACCATCCATTTAAAGTGAATGATGTGGTGACGGTAGATTTTTCAAAAAGAAAGGTATGGATTAATGGGCGGTTACAAATGGAGGCTATTGATCTTGTATATGCAGATTTCTTTCAATTAAGACCAGGGAAAAATGAAATAAAAACAATTCCCGCCATGCAATTAGAAGTAACGTATACGGAAAGGTGGTTGTAGAGATGAAAGAAAGGATTTTCATTTTTAATAAGCATGATGAGCTATTAGCCATCACTAACCACTATGTAGAGGCCATTTTTGAAGAGACGGTTGAAAAGCCCGTCTCTTTTTCGATTACTTTTCCTATGTCCGATAAGGATGCTTCCTATTTCGTAGGTGGAAACCAAGTTGCGTTTAAGGATTTAAGAGGAAACCTTCGTTTATTTACCATTCGTGAAGTGGATGATATCGACGGAGAAGCTCCGGAAAAGGTCATCCAATGTATGCCAGCGATGCAAGAATTAACAGATGTTATTGTGACGGATGGTGAAACGGTAAATGAAACCGCTGAAGCTGTGCTAGGTATTATTTTACAGTATTCCCGCTGGAAAGCCGGTCATGTAGCTGATTTAGGGTTATATGACATCAGCTTTTCCTATCAAAATGCCTACGATTGTTTAGGAAAGCTAACATCACGTTGGGGCGGTGAAATTGTAGATCGCATCGAGGTAGCGGGAAACAAAATAACCGGTCGCTATATTGATATTGTTCAGCGTAAAGGCTCAGATACCGGAAAACGTTTTGAAATGGATAAGGATATAAAGAATTTGACGAGGACGGTTCTATATTATCCGAAAACAGCTTTATATGGTCAAGGGAAATCCTTACAATCCGGTGAGGAAGGCGCTGGGAAAGTGACTTTTCGTGACGTAGAGTGGGTAAAAGAAAAGGGCGATCCCACGGATAAACCAAAGGGGCAAGCGTGGATTGGTGATTCGGTAGCACTGGAAACCCATGGGGTGTTCCATCATGAAACAGGTGAGCTCATGCATCGATTTGGCTTATTTGAAGATAATGACGAGGAAGACCCCGAAAAGCTACTCGTAAAGACATGGGAGGCAGTTCAAACTGAAAAAGCTCCAAAGGTTCAATACGAAATGGATATCATTACATTTTATGGTATAGCAGATTACGAACATGAACACGTATTCTTAGGTGATACAGGCATTGCTAGGGACAAAAATATGAAGCCGATGGTGTTAGTGGAAGCAAGAATTATGTCTTGGAAATATGATATTGGCAACCCGAGAGACGGGAGCCTTGTCTTAGGAAATATATTAGACTTAAATCCGGATGAGCGTGATATGGATTGGGTCATTGATAAAGTAAAAGAGGATAGCGCAAGTTGGGATGCTGGTGGTGGACCAATTACGGATGGAAGATTTCCTGATATTGTTCCTGATACGCCACAAGATGTTTCCGCAACAGGGTTATTTAAAAAGATTATGCTGTCATGGACATTTGAATCCACCTATGCGATAGCAGCTTACGAGATTTATGCAAGTCAAATAAACGGGTTTGTCCCAGATTCTACAAATCTTGTTTTCCGTGGCAAAGTAGGCGCATATAACTTTGATGCTGATACAGACGAAAAATGGTATTTTCGAGTAAGAGCCGTGAACACACATGGAACAGCAAGTGAGTACTCCGAACAGGTTAGTGCTTCAACGGTACAATTACATTTGTCAGATTTAGAGGAAATTGTCCCAGACTTTATCGAATACGGGATTTATAAAGGGGAAGCGTCTCCTAGTCCAAGTGAGTATAAATACTGGTTAAACACAAGTGAAAACCCTAATATTCTCTATCATTGGGATGAAGAAAGCGAATCATGGAAGCCATTAGCACCTAAAAATGCAGCAGATGTAGGCGCCATTTCTATAGCAGATTATCAAGAACAAGTCGGTCAATTGGTTACGGATTTGGCGAATAAAGTAGATGCCGAATGGGTGAATGGTCGGCTAGTTGCCAAAGCGAATAAAGCGGATGTTTATACGGTAGAGCAATTAGATAACAAGTTTGATAATGTGGTATCCAAAACGGTTTACGAATCTGATCAGCAAGGGATTATTACCGACTTGCAAGATCAAGAATCTCGCATTAGTCAAACGGAAACAGATATTACTGCTAAAGTTGGTAATACGCAATATCAACAAGACAAAGACACACTTGAAACGACAATAAATAAAAATAGTGCTGCCATACAGATTAACGCTGAGGGCATAGCGAGCAAGGTCGATAACACTACTTACAACAACGATAAGCATGGTATGATTACCGACATCAAAAGTAATAAATCTAGTATCGAACAACAGGCAGATATGATTAGAAGTAAAGTCGATGCGACGTATGTTAAAGGCGAGCTGGGTAAGATTAAGATTGGTGGAAGGAATTTAATTATAACAAGTAAGTTATATAGTTATAACTCTTATAATACACCATGGGCATACAAAGACGATTCAACGACTATTAGCAGTGAAATAGTTAGAGAAGATGCGTGGACTTTAATGGTAAGTGGCTTTTCCCCAGTTGAAGGTGGCACGTATACACTGAGTGGGTATTTATTCATAGACAACAAACCGGCGTCAAAAAGTTCATTTATTGACGATGAGTATTTTAACACATATGTAACTACCACCGATTTTCATATAAATGATAACACCGGTCAATTTACAGCTGTTATGAAATGGACAAAAACAAATTGGATTATCCACGCATATGAAACAATGAAATTGCCTATTGGAACAAAAATTCAACTTAAAGAACTTAAATTCGAAAAAGGCAACAAAGCCACAGACTGGACACCTGCGCCTGAGGATTTTGAAGCTAAAATCAATAATATTCAGGTTGGTGGTAGGAATTTAGTTAGGAGAAGAGATTACTCAGAAGATGTAAGCTATCAAAAAGTAATCAAAACTGAAGATAATATGTATAGCGAACCTATTTATAAAGGTGTTAAAAAGCTATCTGGCACTCCTCCTATTAGCTTTAAAAATTTCAGTCCAAAAAAGGGAGAGACATATACAGCATCTGTTTACGTAAAACTGGATCGTGAAATTAGTAGCTCAGGCACTCAAGCCCGATTAATTTTCTATGATGTTGTTGATGGCAGAACAATAAATTCTGTTTATGCAATGAGCGATGTGACTGATTGGCAAAGAATAAGCGTAACAGAGACTTTTCATAAAGATTATAAAGATGTTCGTGCGTATTTCTATCTCACTAAACATGAGGGGTATGTAACTTATTTTGCAGCTCCGCAGCTAGAAAAAGGTAACAAGGCAACTGATTGGACGCCGGCGCCGGAAGACACCGATAAAAAAATCGAATCCGTTGAACACTACGCATCGGAAATTGAGCAAACAGCAAAAGGTGTTGAGCAAAATTTTTCGGCAATAAAAACCGACTACGAAAAGTTTAAAAGTACGGCTAACTCCACGTTTAAACAGCAAGCGGACTTGATCGAGGGAAAGGTAACGGAAACTACTTATAACAAAGACATGGATAACATGACCATGCGTGTTAGTACGGCTGAATCAACTATTAAACAACACGCTGACCGTATTGAGTCAAAAGTAAGCAAGAATGGTGTAGTGTCCAGTATTAATCAATCACCTGAGCAAATAAAAATTAATGCGCAACGCGTTTCTATCGATGGTGATTTAGTCGTTAAAAACGGGAAAGTTTATATTAAGGATGGCGTAATTACCAATGACCTTATTGCAAGTAATGCCAAAATAGATTTTGCTAAGATAGCCAACGTAAAAGTAACCAATGCAATGATCTCTAGCTTAAGTGCTGACAAAATAAGTTCAGGTATTATAGATGCAAATAAGGTACTAATACGTGTTAAAAATGGGACACAGGCCATACAGCTTGATGATGCAGGATTCGAGTCAATTGATAATAAAGGAAATGTGCGTATTCATATCGGAGTCCGTGATATAGGAGGAAAAGGGCAATCAGATCCTAGTACAATTCGCTTCTTTGGAGGCAGTGGGAGCAAGTCAGCAGGAATAGGAATGAACGTAAATGATACGTTTGTCATCGGAAGTGCCGCAGACGGCGTAGGAATGGAATTGCGGACGCATTATAAAATGAATACGATTTATTATGCGCGAGAGCACAGGTTCGTGATGAAAAATGAACGAAGTAATGGTTTTCAAAAACATTATTTTAAAATGCGAGGACGTACTACTATAGATGGACATGAGAACCCTTGTCTTGAACCTGATACTAACGCTTGGGGCTATGTAGGAACAGCACATTATCACTTGTGGAAAATCAATGCAGTTCATATTAATGAAACATCGACGCGCAGTCAAAAAAGAAATATTCAAGATTTACCTATTGGTGAATCATATCGTATTCTAGATGCATTAAGAATGCGTAAATATAACTATATTAGAAAGGACCAAGATGGTAAGGTCTGTCATATAGACACCTTCAAAAGCTATGGAGTCGTATCAGATGAAGCACCTGACGAAATTTTAAGTGAAGAGGGAACCGCTGTAAGGCTATATGCAATGATATCCCACAATCTTAACGTTACAAAGGATTTAGTTAGACGAGTTAATGAATTGGAGAAAAATTTAAAAGGGGGAGTGTAAAATGGAACAAGAAGTTAATTTACAATATGTAGTGAATGCATTAAGTAATCAAGTAGCACAGTTGTCACAAGAAAAAGCCTATCACGAGGCGATAATTACTGCACAGCAAGAAGAAATCAATGAGTTAAAGGCAAATACACAGCAGGAAAAGGAAAACGCTGAATAGGCGTTGTTTTTTCGCTTTTAAGGTAAAGTGTTCCTTTTTTGAATTGAGTAAGTGAGAAAATAAATAATTTAAAAGGAGTGTACTACAATGCAACCAATTGAGAGAAGATATAGAAACATTGAAGATTTAACATTTAATGATGCAAAAGAGATTTTAGAGAGTGCAGATTATAAAACTTATAATAATGTATACGATATGGGAGATGAGTTGGAGATTGATGATAAAACATCATATGGTGTTTTGATTCCTGAAACCGCCCCAGAAGAACTATTGGAAGTGATAAAAGAAGAGGAAAGTGAATTTTACTATTTTGATACAGGGTCTATGAATGCAATTGTAGCTAAAGTTACCCAGGTATTATTAAATAGAGTTGAAACATTAGAAAAAGAAGTTACAGAACTTAAAGCCAATAAATAAAAAGAATGGAAAGAAGGTTTTAAAGCATCTCAAACGAGGTGTTTCTTTATATTTACTGCATCATGAAAGGAGGTAATTATGTCTCAATGGTACACAAATAAAGAATTATTTGAGCAAATTGCGGCTATTCAAGGTGAGTTTAAAGATTTGCGACATGAGATGCAAGAGACGCGAAATATGATTAAAAAATATAATGGTCTACGCGAAGAGTTAGGGGTTGTGAAAGAAAAGGTAGAGAGAATGGAAGCAAAAACAGAAGGAAAATTTACGGTGTTGGAAGCTATCCGCCTTTGGGGTGGGTGGCTTTTTGCTTTTATTACACTGCTAATTTTGATTGGACAATATATTTAAACGAAAGGGAGGTAAACATATGGATAAAGGTACGGTGGTTAGAACAATAGCGTTAGCGATAGTTTGGATCAATGCCGTCTTAGTGAATTACAACTTACAGCCTATACCGCTGTTGGAAGAGGAAGTTATTGCATATGGAGTTACATTTATAGTCTCTGTGTGGACATGGTTTAAAAATAATTATATTACGCTTAGGGGAAGGCAACAAAAAGAAGTGCTACAAAGGTCAAACCTTACCAAATAGACAGACGGCTAGTCCAATCGGGCAAGCTGTCTTTTTAATACATTATATTAAAAGGAGGAATTTACAATGGCAAAAATCGCTATTGGTGCTGGGCATGGAATGCATACGCCGGGTAAACGAAGCCCTGCTGGAGAAAGGGAGTGGACATTTAATAATAAAGTTGTGTCTGCGGCTATCAAGTATTTAAATAGGTATGCGAATACCACTGTTATACGGATGGATGATCCTACAGGAGATACAGATGTGCCGTTAACGACAAGAACGAATGTAGCAAATAATGCTAATGCGGATATTTTAATATCCTATCATCACAATGCGAATACCGGGCAATGGGGTTCTTGGACAGGAACAGAGACGTATTACTATCCGGGGTCATCTAGTGGATTAGCTTTAGCAAGAGCTATTCATCCAAGTATTGTCGGGGCGATGGGATTACGTGATCGAGGTATTAAATCAGCGAATTTTCATATGCTTCGGGAGTCTAGCATGCCTGCTATTCTCATTGAAGGTGGATTTATGGATTCTACCATTGATATTGTTAAAATGCGCAATAATACGACGATGGACCTTACTGGAAAAGCTTTAGCAGATGCTATTGCTGCGTATTTGGGATTACAGCCAGAGGGAGGCGGGACTACGTATACGGTTAAAGTTGGAGACACATTATGGGGGATTGCACAGGCACATAGTATGACTGTTAGCGAATTAAAGGCGTTAAACAACCTTACCGATGACAACATTTATCCTGGACAAGTACTAGTCATTAGTGGATCTCCTTCAGGAAGTGCAAGTTTTGTAGAAGTAATTACTGCTAGTTTATGGGTATATAATGCTCCTGACTGGGACGCAAAATACGAAATAGTGCACCAAGGAGAGGTGTTTACGGTAAATGATGAATTATATGTAAATGGATCTAAAATGTATAAGTTAAAGTCTGGGTTATATATTACCGGAAATTCAAACTATGTACGTTATTTTTCTAAGTAGATGGAATAGAGTGGATAGGATATGAAAAGAAGCGGAGAAGAAAACTCCGCTCTTTTCATATTTTTCATTTCCTATTAGCCACCAATAATATGATATCCAGAATCCACATGGAGGACTTCTCCAGTTACGCCGCGTGATAGCTCGCTCATAAAAAATAATGTTGCGTCTCCCACTTGATCTTGGTCTACATTTCTTCGTAGAGGTGCTTTTTCTTCAATAAGCCCTTGTTTTTCATTAAATCCGGAAACCCCTTTGGCGGATAATGTGCGGATAGGACCAGCAGAAACTGCGTTGACACGAATATCATATTTGCCCATGTCTTCAGCAAGATAACGGACGCTTGCTTCAAGGGAAGCTTTGGCGACGCCCATGATATTGTAATTTTGAATGACTCTTTCTGCACCGAGATAGGTTTGTGTGACGATGCTGCCACCTTCTGTCATGAGCTCTTTAGCAGCTTTTGTAACAGCAACTAATGAAAAAGCGCTAATTTCATGTGCTAATAGAAATCCTTCTCTGGACGTATTTGCGTATTCTCCCTTTAACTCATCACGATTGGCAAAAGCTACAGAGTGCACAACACCGTGAATGACTCCTACCTTGTCTTTAATAGTAGCAAATGCATTTGTAATACTTTCATCACTTGCAACATCACATTCGACAATCCATTTAGCTTCAATGTTATGCTTTTCGAGCAATTTTGTTAGCTTACCGTAAGATCTATCTTGACGGTATGTGAAAATTAAATTTGCACCGGCTTTATGTAATGAAGTCGTTACACCCCAAGCGATGCTTCGTTCGCTGGCAACGCCCATGATGACAATATTTTTACCTTCTACTAAGTTACTCATTAACGTACCTCCAATATCCTTTTTAATCGAGCATGAAAGTGCCTCAAGTTTATCATAAGGAATTATTTTCACAAAGAAAATAGTACATGGCACTTAAATGCTTCATTACATGTATTTTAATGCTTTTATTATAACCTAATCCTCGTTTTGAAAGAAACCGTTAGCCATGCGCGTTATTTTGACAAGATAAAAGCTGATTTGACAAGGTTTAAAAAAGAAATTAAAAAAAATTACATTTTCCCTTTACAAATGATATAGAACTAGGTATAATAAAATTCGTCAGTTTCGAAAAGGGAACTGCTAAGATGAAAACATCCTGGCCCGTTGGTCAAGCGGTTAAGACACCGCCCTTTCACGGCGGTAACACGGGTTCGAATCCCGTACGGGTCACCATGGAGGATTAGCTCAGCTGGGAGAGCACTTGCCTTACAAGCAAGGGGTCGCAGGTTCGAGCCCTGCATCCTCCACCATTGCCGGCCTAGCTCAATTGGTAGAGCAACTGACTTGTAATCAGTAGGTTGGGGGTTCAAGTCCTCTGGCCGGCACCACTTTTAAAAAAATGAATAAAGATTATTGTATGTGTTCATACTACTGGAGGGGTAGCGAAGTGGCTAAACGCGGCGGACTGTAAATCCGCTCCCTCAGGGTTCGGGAGTTCGAATCTCTCCCCCTCCACCATTTAAAATTGTTGGGCCATAGCCAAGCGGTAAGGCATCGGGTTTTGATCCCGTGTACCCCAGGTTCGAATCCTGGTGGCCCAGCCATTTTTTATTTTAAGGGACTTTTCCAACCTATATATAATAGAGCAATTGGCTAGAATGGACATTATAATTGGAATGCATTGAATACGAGCCATTAGCTCAGTTGGTAGAGCATCTGACTTTTAATCAGAGGGTCGGAGGTTCGAATCCTCCATGGCTCACCAATATTTTAAATCAACATATTTCTACATAATTACAAACAAGGTTGCGACATGTTAGTGACCTTGTTTTTTTAATATAAAAAACCCCTCTATTATTATCTGCTACATATAGCTATGTCAACAATTTAAATTAGGGATGGGAAAAATAACAGCAAATATTGTATATGCGTGGTGATAGAGTGGGTACATACCTTCATAGAATGCAGGATTTTTTGAATATAGATACGTATCATTTCTCAGATGATCAATTAGATTCTTTACTAGAAGAAATGCTTGAGACATACTGATCCTGAAATACGAGACGATCTTATTTACAATAGTTTCGTTAAATTGATATTGAAAGATTACGTAACGAAAGAGCAAATAATATATTTTACAAAAGTGCATGAGTGAACAGTATCTGTTTTTTAATATAGAAGATAAAACGATAGGAGATAGCGTGTTTACGCGCTCATTCTCAGCGCTTGTAATAGCTACAATTTTATATAAGGATGCAACAACTAGAAACTTATCTAGTGAGCTCGTATTGTACGCCATTCATGTAGGTATAGAATACTTGTTATTAGAACAGGACTATCGTGGTTATGTTGAAGAAAAGGGGTGGGCACATAGCATTGCGCATGGTAGTGATCTGCTGGCTACTTGTGTATTACATCCTGAATTTGATGCGAGCCAAACGAAAGCATGTCTTCACGCAATAAGGAAATTTGTTTTGGTTGAGTATCCTTATATTGATGAAGAAGACGAACGTCTTATTCAAGTTATGGAAGCTTTAATTAAAAAAGGTATGAAAGATATAAAATTACGCAATTGGATTGCAGATTTAGAAGTAGAACTCCATCTCCCTCATGAAAGATACCGTATTGAATGGAATGTAAAACGTTTTTGTTATTCCTTATACATAACTCTGTTACAACATAGAGAATTTTCAGCATCTAGGCAAGCCATTTTAGATAAATACCAGCAAAATAATTAAAAATACATAGAATCGATGGGCAAAAGCATAGCTAGTAATAAGGCGTTGTTATATTTAAAGGTAAGAAAGTATAAAATTTGATGCTATGGCGTAACCAAATAACCGAATGAGCCCCGCTCAGCTCCATCGCCCAGCAACTAGGCGACTTCACGAATCGCCTTACGATAAGTCATCATCGTTTTGTACTAAATAGGAAGGCCGACTAAAGATGTGCTTGCTGGAGGGCGCCGGCATACTCCTGTTGCAGGAGCATGATTCCTAAAACGTTCGTTGATTCGTTCCAGTCGCTACGTTGCCACGGGCGCCCCGAGCCTTTGTTCTTTATATGCTGTTGTTCATAGTTGCTATTATACAACGGTTAGTTTTACTTTAAATTCATAACAATACTGTGGTATTATGTGTTTGTTTACACTACAACCAATCAAATTTATAATATAATGTACAAAATCATGATATACTTTTTATAGAAATGCATATCTATAAAAACGTGTTCATATGTTTTAGGCTCTACGTACGTTATTCTTCATAACAATGAGCTGTTAAAAGCATATATAAATGTTGGTCGTCCTAGAAAATAGAGACGCTCTGGACAAGGGTATATACATGCTTCATTGCCCATCCTTTTTTAGCGGATAATTGCATATGGATTTTATATAATAGAAATACTATTTATTAAGCGTAGAGCATGATTGGCGAGAGGGCATAAAGATGGTAAAATATTTGAGGGCATGCTAATAGCTTATTTAGCGGCTGACGTAATACCCAATTCTAATTAAAAGGATTGGAGAAATGAAAATTGTAATTTCTTCAAACGTTTGTTTGAATTTATGTACAAGATGGTTGTTAAAAACTTAAGCATATAGTTCCTTTTTTCTTCTGTTACATTATTAGGAGAATAAAGTATTTACGTTAATCATTGCTTAGTAGTAAGCAAGTTTTCCTAACCTGACCACATTAAAATTAAGATATGATGTTGTGTATATTATTATAAAAGGATGATCGGCGATGCAGACTTCCAGAATTCCTGGTTTCTATAAGCAAACAGTTACAAAGCGAAGAGAATTGCTAAAAAACGTGGAGGCGTTTACGGAAGAAGCTTTTCATGTCCTTTCTTCACCAGAACCGCTTCCGCTTGATACAGCTGATAACATGATCGAAAATGTTATTGGAACTTTTCCCCTTCCTTTAGGAACAGGATTGAACTTTCTTATAAATGGGAAAGAATATATAGTGCCGATGGTTATTGAGGAACCATCTGTTGTAGCATCTGCTAGTCATATTGCTAAGATTGTACGTGAAGCAGGAGGCTTTACTACGGAAGCTACGGAAAGAGTAATGATTGGACAAATTCAAGTAATTGGGTGTACAGATTTTCATAAAGCAAAAGCTGCTCTCCTTCACGCGGAAGACGCATTAATTGAACAGGCTAATGCGTCTTATCCAAGCATTGTGAAACGTGGTGGTGGCGCAAAAGAAATCGGTGTACGGATACTTAATAAAGACAGTATGTCAAATTACCAGCAAATGCTCGTTCTTCACTTGTACATTAATACATGTGATGCTATGGGAGCGAATATTATTAATACAATGGTTGAATCGCTTGCTCCGACTGTAGAAGAATTGACTGGTGGGAAGGTGTATTTGCGTATATTGTCGAATTTAGCCGATCGATGCTTAGCTTGTGCTACCTGTACAATCCCGCCTCATTTGTTGAAAACAGGAGACTTCTCTGGCGAAGAAGTAAGAGACGGCGTCATTCACGCATACGAATTTGCTGCGTCTGATCCGTATCGTGCAGTGACACATAACAAAGGAATTATGAACGGAATTGATCCGGTTGTTATTGCAACAGGAAATGACTGGCGTGCGGTTGAAGCAGGTGCGCATGCATATGCAGCTCGTGATGGACAGTATACGTCAATGACAACGTGGTCTGTTGATGCAGAGGGAAATCTTGTAGGTGAATTGGAGCTGCCGATGTCTGTTGGGATCGTTGGGGGTTCTATCAATGTTCACCCAATGGCACAGGCTGCGTTAGATATATTACATGTATCGTCTGCCCAAGAGCTATCACAGGTAATTGTTGCAGTCGGTCTCGCACAGAATTTAGGCGCATTAAAAGCGTTAGCTACCGATGGTATACAAAAAGGCCACATGGCTTTACATTCTCGTTCTGTTGCCATAGCAGCAGGAGCTACTGGGGAGTTGATTGATATCGTGTCGAAAAAATTAGTAGAAATAAACGAAATCCGTGTTGGCAAAGCTAAAGAACTGGTGGAAGAGTATATAAAATGAGTGCAGAAAAAGTAACAACCACAGAAAAAACAGCTATCGGTGTAGCTTATAGTAAACTAATTTTAATTGGAGAGCATGCAGTTGTACACGGACAACCGGCTATTGCTATTCCATTTCCATTGGTAGGTGTAGAGACTGCCGTTGAACATTTCCCAGGACCGGTCAAGATTGATACAACTTTCTATCATGGCTCTATTGCTGATGCTCCAGAATCATTAGAGGGTATTGTAAAATGCATTGAAGGTACGATGGAGTATTTAAATATAGCTTGTGAGGATATGATTATACGCATTACATCAACGATCCCACCTGGTAAGGGGTTAGGTTCCAGTGCTTCTGTGGCGATATCCGTAGTCCGCTCCTTATTTGCTTATTTTGATGAGGATTATACAGATGAAGAATTACTGCAACTGGCGAATATAGCGGAGACGTTTGCACATGGAGCTCCGTCAGGGATTGATACATTGACGATCACATCTCAGTCCCCTGTCTGGTATGAAAAGGAACACCCGATTGATTTTATTCACTTAAGTGAGGACTTTCATTTTGTTGTAGCGGATTCTGGTCGTGTAGGAGATACGCGTCTAGCAGTGGAGTCCGTAGCAAATTTATTAAAAACCGCGCCAAGACGAATTCAGCGTAAACTAGAACGAATCGGAAAACTGACGCATGATGCAAAACAGGCTTTGGAGAAAAAAGGAAAGCATATTTTAGGGCATATGCTAAATGAAGCGCAAAAAGAATTGGAAGCTTTAGGTGTTAGCGACACTGGGTTGAATCGTTTAATCGATTTTGCCAGACAAGAAGGCGCGCTCGGAGCTAAGTTAACCGGCGGAGGTAATGGCGGCTGCATCATTGCCCTTGCCCAAAATGAAGTTCATTCCAGACAATTAGCGGAGAAATTGAGAAAATTCGGCGCACATGCAGTATGGCCATTTGTGTTGAAAGAGAGCCAAGATCATTAAGCTCCACTGTAGGAAAATATTTATCGTATCGGCGTTTTATCACCATAAAAACTTTGGCGATAGTCAAGTTTTTCTAAGAAGAGCTTAAACAGAAGGGGAATGACCATGAAAGCAACTGCAAAGGCGCATACAAATATTGCCCTTATTAAATATTGGGGAAAGCGAAATGAAGCGATTATCTTACCTACGAATAATAGCTTGTCACTTACTTTAGATGGCTATTATACTACAACGACAGTGGAATTTGATGAATCGCTTTCCCAAGATCAATTCATGTTAGATGAGCAAATCGCATCTGGAGAGCAGTACAGTCGGGTAACGGCATTTCTTGATATTATAAGACAAATGGCAGGTAAACAGCTATTTGCTAATGTAACATCGGTGAATGAAGTGCCAACTGCTGCCGGTTTTGCCTCCTCTGCTTCTGGGTTTGCTGCGTTAGCAGCCGCTGGATCGAAAGCCATAGGTTTACATTTATCCGAGAAAGAGCTCTCTAGATTAACTCGTCGAGGCTCCGGGTCAGCTTGTAGATCTATTTATGGTGGTTTTGCAGAGTGGGAAATGGGGATGCGTGAAGACGGAGAAGATTCTTACGCTATACCTATTGCTCCAGCAAATTATTGGGATATTCGTGTAGCGGCTGTGGTGTTATCTGCGACGAAAAAAAGTGTTTCTAGTCGTGCAGGAATGCGTAGAACAGTTGAGACATCGCCATTTTTTCAAGGCTGGCTGGATAGTATTTCCTATGATTTAGCGGAAATAAAACAAGGAATTAAAGCTCGTGATTTTCAAAAAGTCGGTGAAATTGCTGAGGCAAACTGTATGAAGATGCATGCGACGACGTTAGGTGCAAAACCCCCATTTACATATTGGCATGACACGACGCTAGTAGTGATGCAAAAAGTTTGGGAAATGCGCTCACAAGGTATACCTGTTTATTTTACGATTGATGCTGGTCCTAATGTAAAGGTGCTTTATTTACCTGAGCATGAAGCATATATTGAACAAACATTGCGAGAATTACAAGGTGTCACTGATATTCGTTTGAGTAAATCAGGTCAAGGGATTACGTATATATAGGGGCTGAATCTATTGCCACAATCATCTATGATAATTAAAACCCCTGGAAAGTTAATGGTTGCGGGGGAGTTTGCTGTACTACAGCCGTATCAACAATTAGTTGTAATGGCTGTAGATCGTTTTGTTTATGCAACGATAAAAGATAGTGCAACAAACAGTTTACATTTAATGGATTTCCAATTACAACATATAGGTTGGGAATATAACGGGGATAAAGTTGAACTTGACTCTAAAGATAAAAGAACGACATTTGTTCAAGCATCTATGACAACAGCATGTAACTATTTAAATGAACAGCATATTGCGATACCCCCTTTTGAATTAACGATCAAAAGCGAACTTGATGATGAATCAGGGGTGAAATATGGCTTAGGATCAAGCGCTGCTGTATCTACATCTGTTATTTCCGCTATTTTAAATAAGTTTATGCCTAAGAAACCAGAAGCAAAGCTCATTTATCAATTAGCAGCGATTGCTCATGTTGTAACGCAAGGTAACGGTTCGGGAGCCGATGTCGCTGCTTCTTCTTATGGTGGTTTCCTAAACTATTCCTCATTTCAGGCGGAATGGCTTCGTCAAGCGTACGAGGAATCACAAACATTAACGGAGCTCATTCATCGAGATTGGAAGTATGCTTCTTTGGAGCCTATTTCATTGCCGGACTCTGTTCATGTTTGTATCGGTTGGACAGGAAAACCAGCTTCTACCAAAAAGCTGGTGGAGCAAATTTTAAAGTTAAAGACAACCAATTCTAAACAATTTACTAGCTTTATTAGGCATAGTGAGCAGGCGATTGCGAATGTATTGGCAGGAATGAAGCAAAACAACCCGCAGTTATTGCTTCAAGGGATAAAAGAAAATCGTCACGCGCTAGCGACTGTTGGAAGGGATGCAAATGTAGCTATTGAAACGCCGTTATTAACGACACTCTGTGATATAGCGGAACAATTTGGAGGTTCAGGGAAGCCTTCTGGAGCTGGTGGAGGCGATTGTGGCATTGCTTTTATGCCTTCTAAACAAGCTGCGGAGGATGTTTTCGTAGCTTGGGAAAAAGCAGGGATAAAGCCACTCGCGTTACATCCCTATCCGCATGGAGCAATGGTCAGTGACATCGAACATATAAATGAAATGAAATGATAAAAGCGCATGGATGTTGCACGTGGACAACACCATGCGCTTTTTGTGTTCGTATTTTATTCCTATATAGGAATAAAACCCACTTAGAATCAGTGAGGTTCGCATGAGTTACATGTGTTTTCTTCATGCATCGTCCTTCTTTACTTTCCTACAATAGGGCATACTTTGTCATGTTTACAACCTCATTTTAAAATTTACATTCAAAGCGTAAAAAAATAGCGTGATATTAATTTTTTGTAAAAGATTTACATTCATTTAATAGTAAAAATCTCCAATATAGAATAAAGGTAAAAAATCTAGCAGGCATGCCTTTGTGGAGGAATCCCATTATTTAGGAGGTATCATGGGATGTTAACGTTTGTTTACACAAATGTAGTTGTTATTTAATTTTGTCTTTAATCTTCCTTCATAATTGTTAACTATACTTAAAGTAGGCATTAAACGAGGTAGGAAGTTAGATAAAGACAGAGCTACATATACATTCCACCTTTTCAGATGGTGCTTTAACTCCAAAAGGGGTGCGGATTTTGTCGATAACAGATCATGACGCCATCGGTGCGTATCGTACTGCTTTTACTGAAGAAAAGCATGTAGGAATATCGTTGTTGATCCCAGGAATAGAGCTTAATACGGATGGTATCGACAGTGAATTGCATATTTTAGGTTATTGCTTCGATCACATCTAAAATGACCGAGCACATCTATTGAAGGACAAAACTGCGTATTAAATGGGCTGCGAAAATCGTTTCTCAATTAAACGATGTAGGATATGCGATCCCCTTAGCAGATGTTATTTTAGTAAGCTTGATAATCCGATTGTGTTAGAAGGTATGGGTAGAACAATGGAATTAGCATTTTGAAAACAACATATAGCGTATTTGAATCATTATCACTGGCTTGAAAGGAAGATAGATGTTTGAACATATTAATTACAAATGATGATGGCATTTTTGCACCAGGTGTGAAGGCGTTAGCTGAGTTGCTTTCCCATTTCGGTAAGGTAATCGTAATTTGTCCAGAAACGGAAAAGAGTGCCTATAGTCATAAAATCACATTACGTCAACCATTAAATTTAAAAAAAGTAGACTTGTCCTCTACGGCAGAAACCTATGCCGTCAATGGATCGCCCGCAGATTGTGTAAAAATTGGGATGGATGTGTTAGAAGGTGAGCCAGATATCGTATTTTATGGTATTAATATTGGTCCTAACGTCGGTAGGGATTTATATTATTCAGGAACAATTGCCGCTGCACAAGAAGCGATGTTATATCAAGCGCCTTTAATATCTGTATCGTTAGAGACATTTGATAGCAGAAAAATAAAATTCGACATCGTTAAACAATTATCTTATCAAGTCCTAGAAGTGATTATTCAAAATAAGCTTCCAAAAAATTTGATGTTAAATGTTAATCTTCCTTATACAACGAAAGAGTTGTGTAAAGGAGTGCGCGTTGTGCCCATGGATTTAACCGTCTCTCGATATAACTTTACGGGGTTAAATGACCCACATGGTCAAATATATTACTGGTTAAAAGACAATTACCATGAATTAGAGCTTAATGAAGGTACCGATTATGATCTGTTGCGGCAAGGGTTTATTACCATTTCCCCTATAGAGTTAGTACACACAAAGAAAAGAAGAATTGATCAACTTACTCGGTGGTTTCAGTATTTTAAGGAAAGGTAACTTGGAAAGATTGGGGAATAGCAAAGGCGATAAAAAGGGAACAAATGTATATTTTAAGGCCAGAGTAAAGGAGTTATCGCCGGGTACAATTAAAACAAAGCAATTTCAAGGAAAAGAATATCATTATTCCATTGAAGTAAGTGGGCAGTCATTATTCTCATGCTCGAATAAGAGAACAATATCATGTAGGTGAGGAAGTGGTACTTGTAGCAATTGTTTCAGAGGGGAGTTGACATTAATAAAGGTAACGTAAGTGAAAAAAGAGTTTTATACGCTATAATAGCAACGGGCAGCCATGTACAATGTGGTTGCTCGTTGTTTTTTATAAGAATTTTGCATATATATGCAATTTTTTGTTGAGTTGAGTCATAACCTTTCGTTTGTCTACAATAAAGGAGAAGGGAGGCATTTTTTCATGAAATCAACGATATCAATTATTGGGGTTCCGATGGATTTGGGGCAGAGCAGACGTGGGGTAGATATGGGGCCGAGTGCAATGCGTTATGCTGGAGCGGTGCAAAGGTTAGAAGCATTGGGGTATACGTTACATGATTATGGTGACATTGGTATTACTCGACCTGACAAACAAGCAGCCAGACAAAGTTATCAACTAAAGAATTTACCTCAAGTAGTTGAAGCAAATGAAAAATTAGCAACGATGGTTGATCAAACAATAGAAAAAGGGCATTTTCCGTTAGTTTTTGGGGGTGACCATAGCATTGCTATTGGAAGTTTAGCTGGGATTGCTAAACATTATGAACAGCTTGGAGTTATTTGGTATGATGCGCATGGGGATTTGAATACGACGGAGACATCTCCATCAGGTAACATTCATGGAATGCCACTTGCTGTAAGCTTAGGCTTCGGTCATGAAGAATTAACGTCGATTGCAGGGTACTCACCTAAGGTAAAGCCGGAAAACATTGTTATTATTGGAGCTCGTTCCCTTGATCCTGGCGAGAGAGAGTTAATACGCGAGAAGGGAATACATGTTTATACTATGCATGAAGTAGATCGAATAGGCATGTCGAACGTCATCGAGAAAGCGGTTGCTTATTTAAGCCCTCGTACTGATGGGGTGCATGTAAGTGTAGACTTAGATGGTCTTGATCCGTCTGAGGCGCCAGGAGTAGGTACACCAGTTATTGGTGGTATGACTTATCGCGAAAGCCATTTAGCTATGGAAATGTTAGCAGAGGCAGGAATCATTACGTCCGCCGAATTTGTGGAAGTCAACCCAATCTTAGATGAGAAAAATAAAACGGCAGCACTTGCTGTCGGTTTAATGGGATCATTATTTGGTGAAAAATTAAAGTGAAGTTTGTAAAAATATGTTAAAATAAAAAGACATGATTTTTCATGTCTTTTTTACCCTATAGTCTCTCTTTTTAAATTTCATAATCGTACGAAGAAGTGTTATTTTTTTGTAGTCGTGTTTTGTTAATTTTTCCTGTTGTAGTTCGTTGTTGTTACATATTCCAAGATTAATGCATCTAATTCAATACTTGAGTTAATTACTGCTTCAGAGGTCAATGCATGCGAGTTACTGAGAGAGAGCATTTTTTCTCTTTTCATTTCAATTCTTTCCAATAATTTAGAATTACTCACAAATCTATCCTCCTATCTAGTATAATGGTAGGATAGTAGTCGGAAATTTGCAATCATAAATATTTACATTTTATTATTTTTTTTTGAAACCTATTGATCGGTTAAATCGTAACAATATTACCGCATAGTAAAGCGGAGGTACCAATATGGATGAAATGATTAAAGATAGAATTAAACAAGTGAAAAAAGGAGATCAATCCGCTTTTGAAGATGTGGTCTCATTCTTTCAAAATAGGATCTACCAGCACTGTTTTCGCATGCTTGGTAATGCACACGAGGCGGAAGATATAGCGCAAGAGGCTTTTATTCGTGCATATGTCAATATCCATTCTTTTGATGATCAAAGGAAATTTTCGACGTGGTTATATCGAATTGCAACGAATTTAACGATAGACCGTATTCGTAAACGAAAACCAGATCATTATCTAGATGCAGAGGTAAAAGGAACGGAAGGATTGAATATGTATTCCCAGATAGCTGATAAGGGGAGACTACCAGAAGAAGAAGTCGAAGGAATTGAGCTTAAACGCTATATTCATTACGAAATTTCACAGCTTCCTCCGAAGTATCGCAGTATCATAATGTTGCGGTATATTGAAGAATTTTCCCTTCAGGAAATTAGTGAAATTCTGGATATTCCACTTGGGACTGTAAAAACCCGTATTCATCGTGGAAGGGAAACCTTAAGGAAAAAGCTTCGTCACGTGTAAAGGAGTGTGACTCACTTGAATTGTAATAAAGAAGCAGTAGAATTGATGCATTGTTATTTAGATGGAGATATTACAAAAGAGCAGGAGCAGGCGCTCAGTGCGCATTTGGAGAATTGCGAGGCGTGTCAAAAACATTTTCACGAATTGAAACGTACGATTACACTTTTGCAAAGCACAGAACAAATAAAAGCCCCTGCTAATTTCACTGCAAATGTGATGAATAACCTTCCGACAGAGCGGAAGCGATTTAAATATAGAAGATGGTTTAAATCCCATCCAATTTTAACTGCGGCAGCGATATTTTTTATTTTTATGATTAGCGGTATGTTTTCAGTATGGAATCAAGATAATCAGTTAAGTGTCTCTAAACAGGATAATTTAGTTATTCAAGGGGATACGGTAATTGTACCTGCTGATGTGACGGTTGAAGGGGACTTAGTCGTAAAAAATGGCGACCTCATTATTAACGGGACGATTGATGGAAATGTTACGTTAATTAATGGTGAGCTCATTGAAGAACCGATAGAAGGTGATGGCTTGATGGCTTCTGTTGGTGAAATCAATGGAGAGATAGAACATGTAGATCAAATGTTTGAGTGGGTGTGGTATTCCATTAAGGAATTGTTCGAAAATATCTTCTCATTTTAATAGGATGATGAACCTGAAAACGGAAAACCGAATTCAGGTTTTTTATTGTACGATAAGTATAGTAAATGATGGCTTTTTCCGCCATATAGACTCGGGTTATCCATAGACATGTTTTTCTAAAAGTGTCCTGATAAAATCTTACATCTTATTGGATCTTTTATGTTACAATAGGAATGCTATATAGTCTTATTTTTCACTATAAGAAAAGTGTAAAATGTAACGTGTATAGCAGAAGGAAATTACACCTTTTTTATATTAAAACTTCGCTAATAGAATCGAGTTTTACACTATAGGAAAGCATAAAGGTGTCTAGGGTTTATATTATAAGACTTGGCGACAAGCCAAGTTTTTCTAACAAAATTAGATGAAATGAAGCATTATATTATATGCTTGAATATAACGTGCAATAAGAAATTACTGTAGAGGATGTGTACATCATGCTTGATGGGGGATTTGACCTAATACAGCTCCTTAGGATAGGCGTAGATATCGCTCTCGTCTGGTATGTTTTATATAAATTAATCATGCTGATAAGAGGTACGAAGGCTATTCAACTTCTTAAAGGGATTGCAGTGGTACTAGCAGTGTGGTTGTTAAGCATTGTCTTGGACTTACAAACAGTGCGCTGGATTACAAGCCAGGCGATTGACTGGGGTCTTATCGTGGTTATTATTTTATTCCAACCAGAGTTGCGTAGGGCATTGGAACAATTAGGGCGCGGTAATATTTTTGGACGAAGTGCCCGCTCGGAAGAAGAAATTATTGAAAAGAATATTGATGCCATTATCCAATCCTGTAATTACATGGCTAAACGTCGGATTGGTGCGTTGATCACCATTGAGCGTGAAACAGGAATAGGAGACTATGCGGAAACAGGTATTCCCATTAATGGAAAACTAACACATCAACTGTTAACAAATATATTTACACCAAACACGCCATTGCATGATGGTGCTGTTATTTTAAAAGGTGACGAAATCATTGCTGCAGCATGCTACTTGCCTTTGTCGGAAAGTCCTTTTATTTCCAAAGAGTTAGGAACAAGGCACCGTGCTGCAATGGGCATTAGTGAGGTTACAGATGCGCTAACCATTGTAGTATCCGAAGAAACGGGTGATATATCTTGCACGAAAAATGGCGAGCTACATAGAGAGCTAAGTCAGGAAAGCCTAAGAGATTTATTACACAAGAACCTATCATTAAGTTTGAAAGCCCCTGAAAAAAAGTCAAAAAAAGGGAGGGCAAACAAAAATGGATAGTTGGTTTCGAAGTAAGTGGTTTGTCCGTGTCGTTTCATTAGCGTTTGCCGTTTTCTTTTATATCTTTGTAACGGTGGATCAAAATAGCGTACCAAATAATGGTGAATCCACATTTCCTGCTGGAGATGAGACGCAAAATTTAGAAACTCTGGATGAAGTTCCGGTTAATATAGATATTGATAGTGAAAAGTATGTAGTTAGTGGTGTTCCAGAGTTTGTTTCTGTCACGTTAGAAGGGTCAGCGGCTGTTTTACAACCAACCCTACGTAATCGGAATTTTGATGTGTGGGTAGATTTACAAGGGTTAGAGGCTGGTGAACATACCGTAGAGCTTCAACATGATATTTCTGATAAACTAGATGTATTTATTGAGCCAAAGCGAGTAGATGTGGTGATTGAAGAGAAATCAACTCAAGAATTTCAAGTGAAAGTTGACTTTATAAATACAGATTCAATGGCAGATGGGTATGAGCTTGGTGATTTTGAAGTAAGTCCGCAGAAGGTAACGATTACGAGTGCCAAAAGCGTCATTGAAAAAATTGGTATTGTCAAAGCTTATGTCGATGTAAGTGGCTTAGATGAAGCGATTGATAATCGAGAAGTTCCAGTCAATGTATACGATAGTCAAGGTAATGAATTGAGTGTGAATGTAGAGCCAGAAAATGTCGTGATTTCGGCAAACATTACTAATCCAAGTAAAAAAGTACCGGTTAGCGTCCAGACAACTGGTGAACCTCCTAAGGGGTATGCATTATCCACGATTTCTGCTAATGTAGATGAAGTGGAAGTGTTTGCGAGAAGCAGTATACTAAAAGATTTAGAAAAGGTTTCTACGGAGGAAATTGATTTAGCGGACATTAAGAAATCAGGTACAATAGAAACAAACTTAGCATTACCTGATGGTGCAACTGTTTCTAATGGAAAGAAGGTTGAAGTTACTGTTGAATTGGAACAGACAAAGGTGTTAGAGGGAGTACCAATTGAAATAGAAGGATTACAAGATGATCTGGAAGTGGCATTTAAAGATCCAACTAATCCAGAGATGAAATTAACCGTTACAGGAAAACAATCAGATATAGCAGAGTTAAATCGGGAAGACTTTCGAGTGTTTATTGATGTTAAAGATTTAGAACCAGGTACACATGACGTTTCTATTAATGTGGAATCACCAGATGGCTTGTCGGTTGAACCAGAATTTGAGCAAGCATCCATAGAAATTAATGAAACTTCGTGATTAGCTTTTTATTTAAGAATTGGTGGAATTGATAAAAAGGAGAGAAATTACATGGGAAAATATTTTGGAACAGATGGTGTACGAGGAGTGGCAAATAAAGATCTTACACCAGAGTTAGCTTTTAAGCTTGGACGAGCTGGAGGTTACGTGTTAACGAAAGAAACACCACGTGCCAAAATCGTAATAGGACGCGATACCCGTGTATCTGGTCATATGCTTGAAGGAGCACTTGTAGCTGGATTGCTATCTATTGGAGCAGAAGTAATGCGTTTAGGTGTTATTTCCACGCCAGGAGTTGCTTATTTGACAAAAGCAACTAGTTCACAAGCAGGTGTTATGATTTCGGCATCTCATAATCCTGTAGAAGATAATGGGATTAAATTCTTTGGACCAGATGGATTTAAATTGACGGATGATCAGGAATTAGAAATTGAAGCCATTTTGGATGGTGAGGATGAACTCCCTAGACCAATTGGTGCAGAAGTAGGGACGGTTAATGATTATTTTGAAGGTGGACAAAAGTATCTTTCTTATTTGAAAGATACGGTTGATAATGAATTTGATGGATTAAAAATTGCTTTTGACTGTGCACATGGTGCTACTTCAGCCCTTGCTACGCACTTATTCGCTGATTTAGAAGCAGATATCTATTCTATCGGTTCTTCCCCAGATGGACTAAATATTAATGATGGAGTAGGATCGACTCATCCAGAAAAGTTGCAGGAATTTGTCCTTGAAAAAGGTGCAGATGTTGGTTTAGCTTTTGACGGTGACGGTGATCGTTTAATTGCTGTAGATGAACGAGGGAAACTTGTTGACGGCGATCAAATCATGTTTATTTGTGGGAAGTACATGAATGAAAAGGGCGTGCTTCGTCATAGTACCGTTGTGTCTACAGTAATGAGCAATATTGGTTTTTATAAAGCATTAGAGGCAAATGGAATGCGTAGCGACAAAACAAAAGTTGGTGACCGTTACGTGATGGCTGAAATGCGCCAAGGCGGTTACAATCTTGGTGGAGAACAGTCAGGGCATATTATTTTCCTAGACTATAATACAACCGGAGATGGAATGTTATCCGCACTACAATTGGTCAATGTTATGAAAGAGACAGGCAAGCCTTTGTCAGAACTTGCCGATGAAATGAAAATTTATCCACAAGTACTAAAAAATGTTCGTGTAACAGATAAGGATAAAGCAATGCATCATCCAGACATAAAGCAAGCAATTGATGCGGTGGAGCAGGAGCTAGGTACACAAGGTCGCGTGCTCGTTCGTCCTTCAGGTACAGAACCACTTGTTCGTGTCATGGTTGAATCCCCAACTAAGGAAGAATGTGATTTATATGTGAAGCGAATTGTCGATGTGATTGAAAAGCTACTTGGAAGAGATGAATAATAAAAAGGTATAAGAAAAGCTAGGACATAACGCAGAGAACGAATGCAAAACGAAGCCTATTTGGTAGAACACTTTGCGAGTAGCGTTTGTTGAGGAACAGGCACGGAATCGAAGTGATGTGCTATAGCGATGGTTAGCATTTTTTATACAAAAAGCCGAACAATGATCATGCAATTGTTCGGCTTTTTTTTCTGGATTATAGAAAAAGAAAATGTTTATTACCGTGAAATTTAGCGAAAAGCTAAGTTCTTCATCATTGGCTGAGGTCATCGCTTATTTATACTATAATTAAATGGTTCAATTTAGTTATAGATGGAGAATTAGATGCAAAATATATGTTGGTAGGGGTGAAAAACTTGATTACGGTATTAGTTGTAGATGATGATGCGCATATTCGAGAACTATTACGATTGTATTTACAAAAGGAAGGTTATCAAATGGTGGAAGCGGAGGATGGGGAAGAAGCATTATCCATCATGGAACAAACAAATGTACAAGCAGCTATTGTCGACATTATGATGCCTAAGCTGGACGGATTTGATCTATGTAAACATATGCGTACATTTTATAATATTCCAGTACTTATGTTGACGGCAAAAGGAGAGCTTGCAGATAAGGAAAAAGCTTATCGTGCTGGAACAGATGATTATATTGTGAAACCGTTTGAGCCGAAAGAAGTGCTTTTTCGCTTAAAGGCATTGCTCAGGAGATTTCAAATGATCCATGATGAAAAGATTCAAATTGGCACGATGTGTATTAATCGTAAAAATTATGAAGTACAAGTAAGTGGAAAAACGATTATTCTGCCTTTAAAAGAGTTTGAGCTATTAGCACAATTAGCTAGTTATCCTAATCAAATATTTACGAGAGAGCAATTAATTGAGCATGTGTGGGGGTTAGGATATGAAGGAAATGATCGTACAGTAGATGTACATATTAAACGGTTAAGGAAACGGTTTTCTCATTGTCAAAGCGATTTTACGATCCAAACGGTGCGAGGGGTTGGATATAAGCTAGAAACGCTAAAGGCGGGAGGACAGTCTTAATGCGAACATTATATTTTCGTATTATAGTAACCACTTTCGTTATTATGATTGCCAGTTCTATTATTGCTTTTATTGTGAGTAATGGATATTACCAATATGTTTTAAAGCCAAAAAACGACGCCAAAGTTACGGAAATTGCGCTTAATATTGTTGATTTATATAGAAATAGTGAGCAGCCACTAGATGATTATTTGTCCGAAATAACGGATTTAGGTTATTCATTTTATGTAACTGATCCGCATGGAAATGATCGATCCTTTGGGAAGCCCTTTGATGAAGAGCAAACCTCGAAGAAAGTTGTAGATTACGTATTGGCTGGCGGAGTCTATCATGGGATAAAAAACTATCCGTGGCGTTTATTTGTAACAGGTTTTTTTGATCATACGCTGGCAAATACCATTGGTGTTTCTATTGAAAGCAATGAGGGATCGGAATATGCACTATTTGTGCGCCCCAATTCTGCGCAACAATTTGGAGAAATGCGGCTTTTCTTTGCTGTGCTTATTGTTTTAATCTTATTGCTTAGTTTTCTATTTATTTTGTTTAGTACACGATGGATAGTGAAACCAATTCAATTACTAAAGGCAGCAACAAGAAAAATAGCCGCCGGAAATTATCATATTAAGCTATCTGTTCATCGAAAAGATGAAATTGGTCGTTTAGCCAAAGACTTTTCCATCATGAGTCAGAGTCTACAGCAAACGGAAGAAAAAAGACAAGCTTTTGTGTCCAGTGTGTCTCATGAAATTCAATCTCCACTTACCTCGATTCAAGGATTTTCTCAAGCGCTGCAAGAAGAAGCATTAACGGAGGATGCGAGACGTTATTACTTATCCATTATAGAGAAAGAAAGTAAACGACTATCTGCTTTAAGTAGGCAATTGCTAACGCTATCCCAGCTAGACCAAACGGAGGGGGAGTTGGAATTTACAACGTTTCATGTTAATGAACAATGGAAAGATATTATATCCACATTGGAATGGCAATGGAGACAAAAACATATCACGATACAATTTGATAACCAAGATACATGGATGAAAGGTGAGCCAAAGCTCCTTTATCAAGTATGGATGAATGTGCTGACGAATGCGATTCGTTACACGCCAGATGGCGGAGATGTTTTCATCCATGTACAAAAGCGAAAAGCGGACGTGCAAGTGGTGGTGTCGGATACTGGGATTGGCATTGCTGAGGAAGATCTGCGTCAAATCTTTGACCGTTTTTATAAAGTGGATAAGGCTCGAACGAGGAAAGAAGGAGGTACGGGTCTCGGATTAGCGATTGCCAAGAAGATTGTGGAGTTGCACAAGGGGACAATTATGGTGGATAGCGAACTCGGTCAAGGGACGAAGGTAGTCGTCATCCTACCACAAGTGTAACGATTCGTTCATCCTCTGTTCATATATAGGAGCTATACTATGGTCAGAACGGGAGGGAACAACATGTTTCTGGCCATTAGAGAACTCTTATTTGCCAAAACAAAATATATTTTAATCGGCTTAATTACAACGTTAACGGTAAGTCTTATTTTTATTGTATCTGGTTTAGCTGAAGGCTTATCTGCAGATAATGCATCTTCTATTCAAGGTTTAGCAGCCGACTCCCTTGTCTTAGAAGCGGAAGCAGAAGGCGAGTTAGGCAGCTCATTTATTCCAATGCAAAAAGCAAAGGAAATAATAAATGATCAAGAACAGGAGGCTAATACGCTCTCTATCCAAATGATGAATGCAACAGTCGGTGGTGGAGACAAGCAAATTAGCCTAGCGTTATTTGCAACAGAACGTGATGGTATGTTAATTCCAGAAGTAACGGAAGGGAGGTCTCCTAAGCAAGAAAATGAAGTGCTAGCGGATGAAAGTCTAAAGCAGGATGGCATTCAATTAGGTGATGAATTACAGTTGGGTGAGGAAACGACCTATGTCGTAGCTGGGTTTACAACAGAGCAACGTTATAGCCATACACCAGTTGTGTTTGTTAAAAGCGATGATTTGGAACAAGTGAATGCGGTAGCGGTAAAAGGGGAATCAGTATCAGAGGGTGCTTATTCCACTATTCCTAAAATGGATGCTCTTCATGGTATTCCAAGTTATTCACAAGAACAAGCTTCCCTTAACATGATGATTATTTTTTTGTATGTCATTACTGCGTTTGTGCTAGCCGTGTTTTTCTATGTAATGACGTTACAAAAACGAGACCAATTCGGTGTTTTAAAAGCGCTTGGTGCGAATAATACATATTTAATTTCGGGATTAATCATCCAGGTTATTCTTCTTTCTATCGTTAGCGTAGGGATTGCTACAGCGATTAGCTTTGGAATCGGCGCATTATTCCCAGCTGATATGCCATTTATTTTGAACATGGCAACAATTGTACAACCAGCGATTATTATTATCGTGGTATCTGTGTTAGGGGCAGTCGTATCGCTTTATCAAGTGATCCAGATTGATCCACTAGAAGCGATTGAGGGGGTGGCAACATGACGTTAGTATTAGAGCATGTCCATAAAGTATATCAAGATGGACCAAAAGAGTATGTTGCTTTAAATGATGCTTCTTTACAAGTGCAGGCTGGAGAATTTGTAGCAGTCGTTGGTCCTTCAGGATCAGGAAAAAGTACGCTGTTATCTATTGCAGGCGCATTATTATCACCTACTAGCGGCAAAGTTTTACTGGATGGGGAAAATATTGTAACGCTATCTAAGAAAGAAGTAACGAAGCGCAGGTTGGAAAAAATCGGGTTTATTTTTCAAGCCGCTCATTTACTTCCATATTTAAAAGTGAAGGATCAATTAAATGTTATGTCTGTCCTTGCTCATAAATCGAAGCAGCAAAAAACAGACATACTTGCTCATCTTGGTTTAGAGCACCGTATTCATCATTATCCGAATGATCTTTCTGGTGGGGAAAGGCAGCGAGTAGCTATTGCTAGAGCATTAGTGAATAATCCGCAGCTTATATTGGCAGACGAGCCGACAGCAAGCCTCGACTCTAGTCGCGGGCAGGAAGTCGTCAAGCTACTCGCTAATGAGGTGAAAGAGGGCAATAAAGCGGGTGTAATGGTAACGCATGATGAGCGCGTTTTAGGCTATGCTGACAGAATCATTACTATTCGCGATGGAAAAGTGGAATTGGGTTAACGACTAGGGGCACTGTCTTTTATTTCGTTACTCAGGTATGAAATTGCAACCCTGTTCATAAATCATTAAAGAAAACCCATCCCGTTGCATGATATGCTCCCACTATGGTAGACAGAGAAATAATAAAAACTCTTTACTACGATATTGGGGGCATTTTCTATGTCTAAAAGAAGAAGTAAACATACGTTAGATGAAAGAATCGAGGCGGCATTACGTGTGATTTACCTAAAAAGTGTGTTTATGTAAATTAATTAAAGGTCATACTGCCTACTATTACTAGTACGATCATAAAAGCAGGACTACCAATAAATGCTACATCAAATTTATCTTTCTCGTTATCATTTCTATTTCTTCCCCTAAAATCGTCCCCTTCTAATTAGCACATACAGATTCATTAAATTGTAATATACATTTAAACGTATCGAGTACATGAATTTATAGTTTATTATGCCAAACGATGGTGTTTTTCGCTAAAGTTAGTGAACATCCGATCTTTTCTTACTTCCTGGATTGTAACATGAAACGTATAAAAACTTGACATAGATTAATTTTGAAACTAGTCTAAAAATAATAGCATTTTCAGCAGGATCATAGAGACATAGATTAATGAAGGTGGAAATAAAGTGCTTCCACTATGTAATAATTCAAAGTGCAATTTCTTTTCAATTGCTTTTACGTCATGCTCATAAGTCATAAGTTAGGGGAGGCCTTTTGTGGTACAGAAAATTAGAAGATTCTAAGATACATAGCATAAGCAAAACTACCGTTTTCTCCATAAAGGAAAGGCGTTAAGCCAAGGTTTTCTAGCCTTATTCTCATTTGCATTCTACTAAGTCTAACTTAAATGAAGGGAAGAAAATAAAATGATACCATTTCCGAAGCCTACTGTGGAACAGTTCTTTCGCACGTTTGCCATCACTAATTTTACTGTAACTCCTAATGAAAAAAGGGTCCTATTCAGCTCCAATTTAAATGGAAAAATGAACGTATGGGCAATGGACTTGCCAAATACGTTCCCATATTTATTTGCTCATCGCGAAGAATCGTGTAGCTTTCTAAAATGTGATCCGGAAAATCGTTATGTGTTAGCAGGGTTTGATCAGGATGGTGATGAAAATCATCACATTTATGCTATACCATCAGAAGGAGGGCTGCCACAGCCGCTTGTTACTGGAGACTCGGAAGAAAAGTACTTTTTTGCGCACTTGAGTGATGACGGTGAGCGTATTTATTATATGACATCGGAAGGAAATGCATCGTTTTTAAATACGCGTGTTCGCCATTTGCAGGAGGGAAAAGATACTTTGCTTCATGTGGGCGAAGTAGGCCCAACTTTTTTAGAAGCTGTTTCTGAAGAAGAAAAGGCGTTTGTTTTTACACAGACGTATGCCAACACATATGTTATAGGATTTGTAAAAGTGGGCACAGAACAGATCCCGTTAACTCCTGACACGGAGAACGTGCATGTTGTCATGGATCCAGTATTTGTAGACGAAACGACGATTTTCTTTTTAACGGATTATGAGGATGAATATACGTATTTAGCCAAGTTCGATGTGAATAGCAGAACATTTGCTAAAGTTATAGCCGTTGAAGAAGAAAGTGTTAATTTCCTAAAATGGAACAAGGAAAAACAATGCTTTTATTTCGTAACAGAAAAAGGGGTGACGGATAAGCTATATCAATATGATCTTACAGAAAAAAAGCTGCTTACGATAGATGCGCCAACGGACACGATCGATCAATTGGTAGTAGCGAAGTCAGGCAATCTTTATGTGTTAGGTAGAACGGCGACATCACCGGCGAATATTTATCGGTACACATACGAAGATGGAAATTGGACGATGCTAACGAATAATCGTGTTCTCGGTGTTGCCAGTGAGGAAATGGTTGTGCCTGAGGTTGTGACGTACCGGTCCTATGATGGAATGGAAATCGAAGCATTATTATTTAAAGCTCACGCCCACTATGATAATGGCTATACTATTTTTTGGCCGCATGGTGGACCGCAAGCGGCAGAACGAAAAGAATTCCGTTCCATGTTTCAAGCATTGCTAAATCGTGGTTATTCGATATTTGCCCCTAATTTCCGAGGAAGTACTGGATACGGAGCGTCATTTGTAAAAATGGTCGAACAAGACTGGGGAGAAGGACCGCGTCTTGATTGTTTGGAAGGAATAAAGTGGTTATTTGATAACGACATTACTACGAAAGAAAAATTATTTTTAGTTGGTGGAAGCTACGGTGGTTATATGGCGCTACTATTGCATGGTCGCCATCCTGAGTACTTTAAAGCTGTTGTAGATATTTTTGGACCGTCTGACTTATTTACGTTTGTAAACTCGGTGCCTCCGCATTGGAAACCAATGATGGATCGTTGGCTTGGCGATCCAGAACGAGATAAAGAACGATTCATTACGGATTCCCCTGTTACGTACTTAGAAGGTATGACAAAGCCAATGCTCGTCATCCAAGGTGCGAAAGATCCTCGAGTCGTAAAAGCAGAATCGGACCAAATTGTCGCTAAATTGAAGGAAAAAGGTCGTGATGTTGACTATCTTGTACTTGAAGATGAAGGACATGGCTTTTCTAAAAAAGAGAACGAAATGAAAGTGTATCAACGTATGCTTGACTTTTTAGATCAGCACAGAGATAGCTAGCATGAAGGGGAATTTTAATCAGAGTGGGTCTTCGCTTTATGGTTTTATCCCCTGACTGACGTCTTCTAATGATGAAAATGGGCGTCTTACACTACCTTATATTTGGAATACACGAAGAGCGTAGATGGGAATCTGCGCTTTTTTGTGATTTAAACGATGGAAATAAATATGGGGTAGTGAATAGTCTAAAGGCGTAAAAACATTGAAGAGCTTGTGTATCTAATTAAGAAATTACCCTAAAAAGAAACATTCACGCAGGGTGCTTAGAGGGATCTAAGCACCCGTTTCTGAGATATAATCACTATTGACAATTATGTCACATTGCGATACAGTCGAGGTGCGACATAGTTGGTAGAAGGTGAACGATGTGAAACGTGATAAATTAAGAAAAGCTTATGTTCCGATGACAGAAACGGCTTTTTATATACTGTTATCATTGCTTGAGCCGAGGCATGGGTATGGAATTATGAAGCATGTGGAGGAACTGACAAAGGGAAGAATTCAACTCGGTTCTGGTACGGTCTACGGTACGCTGACAAAAATGCAGCGAGATGAGTTAATTCATGTATATTCGACGAAAGAGCGAAAAAAGATGTACCAAATTACAGTGGATGGTCAGCACATTCTAAAAATAGAAATGCATCGGTTGAGCGAATTACATAGTAATGCGATGAAGTATGGGGGTGATTTGCTATGATAGGATTTTTTCGTCCGTTTTGGAGCTACAATATACTGGCAATGGAAAGCTGGTTAAAGACCATGAGTGAACAGGGGTTTCAGCTCGCCGATTTCAACTCACGAACACGACGGTTTTATTTTGTAAAAGCATTTCATAGCCAGCCCTCTATGTATCGCATTTCTTACGCTAAACAAAACGTCCTGCCACCTGCTTTAATAAAAGATGGTTGGCAAAAGGTAGTCCACAAAGGAAAATGGCATATTTTACAACATGAACAAAGTAATGAAATTGCCACATATCCTGAGCGAGAAGGTGTAATACGACGAAATAAACGGTTGATGTATCTGTTTACTACACTACTCATCTATTTTAGTTTTGCTTTGTTACCGCTTGTTTTTATGTTTATGCTATTTATCGCTACGGGTGAATTTAATGTTTCGATAGTAGGAAATCCATTTGCAGTGATAATCGGTATGATGGTACCTGTATTACTTTCGGTATACGCTTGTTATTCCCTCGTTAAGTTAAATAAAGCAAATAAGCAATTACTGTTTGGAAAAGAGAAAGGCATTTATAAATGGAGACGGAAATCATATAAAAAGCAAGCAAACTTCTCCAGAGGAAAATTGGCGTGGAAGTATGCGCCTGATAGATTAGAAGCGTGGTTAGAAAATATGGCGTTAGCCGGAAACGAGCTTATTGCTGTAAGTAGATTTGGGGCAAGGTTTTACTTTCGACGAACCAAGCCGAAACATATTCGCTATTGTGTTGATTATCAAAATCATTTAGATGATGCTTATTTTGATTTACATCGCCAGGCAGGGTGGACGTTGTTATATTCTCAAACAGGGTTTTTGGATAAATGGTCCATCTGGGCAAAAGTATACGAACAAGGGGAGGCCGTTCCGCAACTGTATTACGATGAAGGTCATAAATTAAAACACGCAAGAAGAGTTACAATGACACATTTAGCATTTTTAATACCCGCTATTTTAGTATATGTCTATATATTTAGGGATTTCGCTTTATATAATGGGGATACATTTAAATTACTAGTTTTTGGAATTATCATTATTCAGTTTACTGCTTTTTTTATACAGTCTAGCTTGTATTACAAACGAATGAAGAAAAAAGTGGAAAGATATTAAAAGTTTAGATAGAAACAAAGATGTGTTCCTTTAGATGGTGAAATATCAGTCAGGAAATTGGCTGATATTTTTTGCATTTTAAAAGCAGTATGGATGGTATTTTACTAGCCGCGGTTAATTGGGGAAATGCATCTTATCTACAAGGGTAATTTTTGACACAAAACGTGTATCACGTAAATAAGTTGTTGGAAGATACAAGCTGGCAAGTTTAAGAGGAGATAACAGTACTTAAATCGCCACTTAAAAAAGCATATGTTTAAACGAAGGTAGTTAATTTCCGTACAATATGCAAGGAGGTCATGAAGAGTGAAAACAGTGTGGAAGCCATTTTGGAGTTATGATGTAAAAAAGACAGAAAAATGGCTTCAGGCAAAAGCTTTGCAAGGAGAGCGATTGGTGGAAATAAAGCCTCTTTACCGTTTGTTTCTCTTCGAAGCAAGCAACCAACCTCAGGCGATTCACTATCATATTGCTTATCATAAACAGCAAAACCATAAGCTGCCTCTATTATTACAGCAAAGTGGATGGGGAGAATGTTGTCAACGAGGACGTTGGTATATTTTTACTAATCAACAGAAAACAAAAGACATCCATAATTATCCTGTCCGTCGAGAAATTATTAAGCGCAATCGCAATATATTCTATTTTTTTACTGCATTAACCATGTACGTGCTTCTTACCTTGCTACTGTTTGTTATTATGAGTGGAATTATTGTATTTCACCATGGGAACACCCTTACTTTTTCCCCTGTTTTTGTATGGCACACACTCCTTGTAATTAGTATTGGTTTAGCTATTATTGGCATATTTTCCACTATACGCCTCTACCAATCCAATAAACATTTTTGGTAAGCCATCATTATAGTATACATTATGATGGATGAAATATTGATAACGATGACAAAATAATGTTTGTCTCGTTTTTTTCAATTTACTCCTGTTTTTTCACGTTTGAATATTTTTTTCATACTATATTTATAATCAAATCATTGTTTTATCTATTGTCAGCGATCAGGCTTCTCTATACAGCTTTAATAAAAAAATGATTGACTAAAAATACAAATCAAGGTTAAAATGTGGTGAACCCTTTTTGTACTAGAAAAGTATAAAAGTTTAAAGGTTTAGCGATAAGCTAGGTTTTCTTAGTTGATTCAAATATAGAAAGGAGCATTAAAGTAAAACCGATTTTCTAAAGCGCCAGGACTATGCAATCGAACGCGAGAAAGCATAGTTGACGAGGTTGGAGGTTATCGAATGTTCGGCGGGTGCCTCCCGATTGTACATCTCAATTGTTACGCTCTTCCTTAAAACAACGAGGTAACTTGTTGGCCAAAGGGAAATGGCAAGGTGTTACAAAAACAATCACGAGAAAGGGGCAGTACAACGGCCCCTATAAAGTATATTTTATTTGGATCGTTTGTCCTGCCCCTTTTTTACAAGGAGGACTACAACGATGTGTGGAATTGTAGGATATATCGGACAGGATGATACGAAAGAAGTTTTACTAAATGGTCTTGAAAAGCTTGAATACAGAGGTTATGATTCAGCAGGTATTGCAACTTTAAATGACACAGGTGTTCAAGTTGTGAAAGTAAAAGGTCGAATTGCAAAATTAAGAGAAAGCATAGATAGCTCATTACGTGCAACGATGGGAATCGGTCATACGCGCTGGGCGACTCATGGTGTGCCAAGCGAAGAGAATGCACACCCGCATCAAAGCGCGTCTGGCAGATTTACCCTTGTTCATAATGGCGTTATTGAAAATTACCAAGAATTAAAAGAGAACTATCTTGGGAACGTGCATTTTGTTAGTGAAACAGATACAGAAGTCATTGTGCAACTGATTGAAAAGCTGTTCGCCGAAACAAACAATACAGCAGCAGCTTTTCGTAAAGCAATGCGTCTATTAAAGGGGTCCTATGCGATCGGTATGATCGATCATGAAAACAAAGATACGCTGTATGTTGCTAAAAATAAGAGTCCTTTACTAGTTGGATTAGGTAACGGATTTAATGTTGTTGCAAGTGACGCCATGGCAACATTAAAAGCAACGGATCAGTATGTCGAAATTCATGATCAGGAAGTAGTGCTCGTTCATCGTGAATATATTGAAATTCATGATCTTGATGGAAATTCCATTATGCGTGAACCATATACAGCTCAAATTGATGCCAATGATATTGAAAAAGGGACGTACCCTCACTTCATGTTAAAGGAAATCGATGAGCAGCCGTTTGTTATGCGTAAAATTATTCGCGAATATCAAACAGAAAATAATGAACTTAAACTAGATCAGAACATTCGTCAGGCTATGAACAGCTGTGATCGTATTTATATTATTGCAGCAGGAACAAGTTATCATGCTGGGTTAGTTGGAAAGGAATTTATCGAAAAACTTGCCAACGTTCCAGTCGAAGTTCATATTGCCAGTGAATTTTCATATAACATGCCATTATTGTCAGAAAAACCGTTGTTTATTTTCATCTCCCAAAGTGGAGAAACAGCAGACAGTCGTGCTGTATTAGTAAAAATTAAAGAAATGGGACATCCAGCATTAACGATTACGAATGTGCCTGGATCCACCCTTTCTCGTGAAGCAGATTATACGTTAAACTTATATGCAGGTCCAGAAATTGCGGTAGCTTCTACCAAAGCTTATACAGCGCAAATTGCCGTATTGGCTATATTAGCAGTCGACACTGCAAAAACAAAGGGATTACCGTTGGATTTTGATCCAATGCAGGAGCTAGCGATCGTTGCTAATGCAATGGAAGTGCTAACCGATCAAAAAGAAGCGATAGAAGATTTGGCACGGAAGTATTTGCATACAGCTCGCAACGCATTTTTTATCGGTCGTAGTGTAGATTACCACGTGTGCTTAGAAGCAGCTCTTAAGCTAAAAGAAATCTCCTATATCCAGGCAGAAGGCTTTGCTGGTGGAGAATTAAAGCATGGAACGATTGCTTTAATTGAAGAAGGAACTCCAGTTATTGCAATAGCCACTCAGGAAAATGTGAATTACTCCATTCGCGGCAATGTGCAGGAAGTAGTAGCACGTGGAGCGAATGATATGGTTATTAGTATGAAGGGCCTAGAGCGAGATACGGATGCATTTGTCATCCCGCATGTTCATGAATTGCTCACACCACTTGTTAGTGTTGTGCCATTACAACTATTGTCTTATTACGCTGCATTACATCGTGATTGCGATGTTGATAAGCCGCGTAACTTGGCGAAAAGTGTGACTGTGGAGTAGGGGAAGTTGGGATTTGAAGTGATGTTATCTCCCTGCTAAATTCTTCTTCCCCACGCTAAAAAGTCGGTATCCACTGTTAAATAGTTGGTATATTAGAGGGGAGAGTGTGGAGGAAAAAAGAGCAGGCGAATTTGTACTCAATCATTTTTCAATCGTAAAATTAATTATATTTCAGGCTGGATCCAATAGTGGTCCAGTTTTTTTCTATGTTTCCAATAACCCACCAATCCTTTGTCCAATAAGGGTTTCAATAGCCTTTTCAATTTCTAAATCCGTAGGATTTCCAATCTCTATTCAGTTTGTTTCCTAAATGTAACACCATCCTACAATTGCTATATTTCCTTTCTTTTCTCTTGATTCTTCTCTCTGTTCGGTACGAACTCTTTAACATTGTCCGAATATTCGATACAACCCAGAGCGGAGAAAAGAGGATGAAAATGGGCGTTTGGGGGAAGAACTTAATAACATAGTGGAGGGAAGAAAAAGTCGATATAAGAGGGCTGACTCGTTGGCAGATAAGGGGTTGAGGGGGATTTGTGGTGGATTCCAACTAAGTAACAGGGAGATAGATGTCTAGTCACAAAAAAGTTAGCCCCTCTTTTAGATGAATAAATACAGCCGTATTGGTAATAATTAAAATACTCCTTGTAGAACTATCATTACTATATTTCTACAAGGAGTATTAAAACGAATTAGTCTATCCAGCATTAATTATCTTTAAGCTTAAGAAGGATGTTTGTTATAATTTCGGGCTTTAGTTAAAAAATTCCACTCAACTAAGCTCTCTATATAACGGACTTTTTTATTTAGGCTTTTAAGATAATTAGTGTTTTTTAATACAAATTTTTAGGAGGATTAGAATGACCAAGCGAAAAACAGGAGGGCAACGAAGAAAGAATAGAAATGTGGACTTTGGAAGGTAGAGGGAAAGGTCTCGTCTTGGGAGAGATTATAAGTCTTGGTTAACAATACAAGATTTTAAAGTTGATAAATAAGCAAAGTCATAGATAATGTGCATAGTTAATAAAATCATTGCCTAGGAGAATAAAAAATATGAAATTGAAAGTATATACAGTAAATTCATTTGCTAAAACATTAGAAGGAGGTAATCCAGCCGGAGTTGTGATTGAGGCGGATTCTTTATCAGATGAAAGTATGAAAAAGATAGCAGGAGCAATTGGTTTTAGTGAGACAGCCTTTGTCATGAAGTCAGAATCAGCACATTTTAAAGTAAGGTTTTTTACCCCTGAAGAGGAGGTAGAACTTTGTGGACACGCTACCATCGCAACATTTTATGTACTTTTAAGGAAGGGTTTAATTAATCCTGGAGTATTTCTTCAAGAAACGAAGGCAGGAATTTTAAGTGTGGAGGTAAGGGAGGATTCAACTATTATGATGGAACAAAACACTCCAAGTTTTTATGAGATCATAAATAAAAAGGAAATAGCTGATTCCTTGAACATTACTGAAAATGAAATGATAGATATACTCCCGGTGCAAATCGTTTCAACGGGCCTCAGGGATATACTTATTCCTGTCAAAAATATCGACATATTAAATTCAGTTAAACCAAATTTTGAAGAAGTATCACGAATTAGCAGTAAATATATAATACTATAGGATATCATGTTTTTACATTTGAATCTCTCTTTGGCTCCAATGCTTACTGCAGGAATTTTGCACCATTATATGGTATATATGAGGAGTCAGCTACTGGTACCTCCAATGGTGCCCTTGCATGTTATCTATACAAGTACGGAAACACCAAAAAGAGGTGTGATCACCAATTTGTGATGGAACAAGGTTATTCAATGAGAAATCCTTCAGAGATAATTGTGGAATTAATAGTTGAAGGACTAGAAGTAATTGGAGTCAAAGTTGGTGGAAAGGTATTGAATTTATCGGAATTTGAAGTGGAAATATAAATTCTGGCATATACAATTGGAAAAATATAAATAAAATTTTAAGTCCTGCCTTTTCAATTACTGCACTTTCACAATAACTTCTAATTTAGAGACCTTTCCAGCCCTCCAACATGCAGTTTACATATATTCACTAAAGTCTAACTGATGGGAGTTGATTTGAGTAGAAAGTGTTCAGTTAACTCCATCCGCATTGGTTAAATGGATAAGACAACATAGTCAGACTGGCTCTTTTAAAGAAAAAGATATTCGTCCACCAGAAGAAAATGAGATTCTAAAACTTCGCAAAGAAAACCAGTAATTACGAATGGAAAATGATATTTGCACCTAAAGGTATAAATGCGACTAAGCATATAAAATGCTAAGTCTTACTAAAACCCAAGCAACGCTGATTATCGGACGAAAGTAACTGTTATAAAGCAAAACACACATTAATACTATATCTGCGATGTGCACCATTCTCGACGTTTCCCGCAGTGGATACTACTACGAGCTACAACGAAAAGAAAGCAATAGAGTGAAGGAAGAAAAAGAATTAACTATATTGATTAAAGATATTTTTCATCAAAGCCGTAGGGCGTATGGATCACGTAAAATCAAAGTGGTGCTCAGACAACACAAGGCAAGCAAGTATCCAGACGCCGCATTGCACGTATTATGCCGTGAGAATGGCCTTGTTTCTAAATACAATGCAAAACGAGCGTACAAGCCTTCATCGAAGCAGATGTGTTTTGCTTTGAATGAAGGTTTCAAAGGATTCAAAGCTTGCTTTTTTGTAGACTATTATGGTTCTTTCATTAAAAGTAGCAACAGAAAGCGTTACTTTGGGGTTATATTTTGATATAGCAAAACTTAGTCCAGATTTTAAAAAATCTAAATCCATACTCCTTCCAGTAAAATCTGCAGCTAATGCTTCATCAACGATTTGATTATCGAATTCTTTCTCACGATCCGTGTGAAAAATAACGACCTCTTGTAGGTTTGCTAAATACTAGCTAAAGCCTTCATCAGAAATCGATAATCTTTTGCTCCTGCACTATATCCAATGATTTATCGATTAAAAAGGTCGACAAATAGGCAGACGTAGTTCCATTTTCCAGCTACATCTACATATGTCAAGTGGCTTGCAAGCACATGAAGTGGTGCAGATGGGTTGAAATTACGATTTAATACATTGGCAATTTCGGTTTTATTGCAGATACAAATGTTAGTCGTTTTGAATTTTTGAAGATGAAATATGAATGCTAGAAGCAAACAGCTAAAAGTAGTTTTGGTTTCAGGGCTTAACGGGCACTCTTATGGAAGAGTCCATGTCATGTCTTATCTTTTAGGAGGTTGAAATAAGTGAACAGTTACCCAAATGAAACGAAAATGATCATTCCCAAAGGGTGTGATAATGCCCCAAGGAAACAAATAGTCATTGATTTTACAGTAGCTATATTAAAGCATCAAATTGAAATCATTAAGGAATATGCAGATGAATCTATAATACTGTATCAGTTAAAAGATAATAAAAAAATAGAAGGTCAATGTTCATTAATCACCATTTTGCAGAATGAAAATAAAAGCATCATTGATTGTCTCGAAATTTACCAAGTGATAACTCATGGGAAATATGCTTCCATAAATGGTGTGATTTCATTAGCAAATGGTGTAAAAATTGATTTCTGTGATGTATATATGTTTCGTAATGCTGCAAAATCTGCAAAGGTAAAAGAAATAAGATCATATAAAATATAGCTTTTAAATTAAAAGAACTTAAATTTTTTGAAAAATGTTGCGGTGAAATCCCCCTTTGGATATGATTTTCTAAAGGGGTGTTTTGTGTCGAAAAGAAAAAGAACAACTAAAATGAAGAAATATTGTTGGTCAAGGCATTACAGTAGGGGAAGTTGAACACCTTATATGGGTTCAGCATAGGGCAGAGGTGATTATAAGATTATTAAATTACCATATTTTACAAAAGGGGGTATTATTGAAATTGAATGAAAAAGCATATCTAAATATAGAAGAGATTATTTCCTTACCAACCTTATTGGATACGAACATCAGTGATAATGGCAAAAATGTAGCATTTGTAAAGAGGACGGCTAACTGGCAAGACAATACTTATAGGAATCATGTATGGATATATGAAAAAGAAAAGGGGATTCGTTATCCGTTAACACCTAGAGATATAGATAGTACATCTCCATCTTGGTCGCCGGATTGTAGGTATATCGCATATCTTAGTCCAGTTGGTGACAAGGGTATTAAGAAAAATCAGATCTTTATTAAGTCCATAGATCATGATAGTGGTGTTCAAATTACGGATGAGGAAGAAGGAGTAAGTAAATTCAAATGGGATGTCAATAGTAAGGGTTTTTATTATATCGCACAGTCAAAAGAATCTGAGATGATAAAGAAACGTAAAAAACTTTATGGGAATTTTCAACATATAGGTAAGGAATACCAGAATAATTGTTTATACTACATTAAAATAGAAAAACTGATACACAACTATAAATTTGGACGTATAGAAAAAAATGATAGTGCCAGTGAGGATAAAGATGAACAGGAAACTAGTGCTGTTTATCAGCTAACGGATGAAATGGATTTCCATATCCATGAATTTGATATCTCAAATGATGGAGAAAAGGCTGTAATGATGGCTACACCAAGCCCAAACATGGAAAATTATATTAATGGAGATCTATACATACTAGACATTAAATTTGGCGAGCTGCAAAAGATGAATATAGATAAACTGTTGGGAGGGAGTGTTTGCTTTTCTCCTGAAGGTAACAAAATATGCTACTCAGCAAGCATCAGGGAGAGAGATTATTATAAGACCCATATTCAAGACAGTACATTAGAAATATATGACATTTATCATAGGGAGTTAATTCAACCTTTAAAAGATTTTGATAGTACGGTTATTCCAATACAATGGACAGCTAAAGGAATTTTCATTCGATGGCAGAACAAAACCAATTATCTTATTGGGTTGTTATCTGAGGATGGAACGATGGAATTGTTAAGTGAAAAGGCAGATAGCTTTATATTGGATGCTTCTATAACAAGTGACGGAAATCATATATCCTATAATAAGGCTATAACAAATGAAACCTTTGAAATTTATTTAGATGATAAAAAAATAACCAATGAAAATAGCTTTTTCAAAGAAAAGCTTAAAAGTAACAGGGAAATAATCTCATGGCAAAATAGTGACGGGCAGGAGATAGAGGGTGTTTTATCGACCCCGGTGGAGTTTAAAAGAAATAAAAAATATCCCTTATTAGTGGTAATCCATGGTGGTCCGGCTTGGGCATCCTTTCCCATATTCTCAGACTGTTTTAATGAGAAGTATCCTATTAAACAGTTTATTGAAAAAGGCTTTATCGTTTTAGAACCAAATTACAGGGGAAGTTCTGGTTATGGTAATGAATTTTTAAGAGCAAACTATAAAAAATTGGGAACTGCTTACTACGATGATGTTATATCTGAAGTGGATAAACTAGTTGACGAAGGTATTGCAGATAAAGATAGAGTAGGGGCTATGGGATGGAGCAACGGCGGATATATAGCAGCTTTTTGTTCCACATTTAGTAGTAGATTTAAAGCGATTTCAGTTGGGGGTGGAATTACGAATTGGCGTACTCACTATGTAAATACAGATATGCCTTATTTTATTAGGATGCATTTAGGAAATAATCCATGGAATGACCCAGAGATATATGCTAAAACCTCACCAATGACATATATTAAATCAGCTTGTACGCCTACCTTAATCCAACATGGCGAAAAGGATGCAAGAGTTCCAACTCCAAATGCATTTGAGGTTTATCAAGGATTAAAGGATATGGAAGTTGATACAGAATTAGTCATATTCAAAGGAATGGCATATAGTTCTGACCAACCAGAAATGAATGTAGCTATTATGAAGCAGAATTTGATGTGGTTTTCACACTATATTCTTGGAGAGAGCAGGAAAGACTTTAGGGTTTTATAAAGCGGTTTCTTAAAATTGAGAGTTGAGAGGTTGGGGGATGTCTTATGATATCGGAATTGGATAAAGCTTCATTTAAAAAGTGTAGAAAGTTGATAAATGAACAAGGGCAATTAGAAGCAATTGCAATTGTGGAAAATATAAATCCTGGTCGTATTTTTGTAGATGATGTTAATGACCCTGCATCTGGGGTTATTTGGTTAGGAAATAATGATGGATTCATTTTTTTCGGAAACGAGCAAAATGAAGCATTTAATCACGAACTAAACAACTTTATCAACCATGTCATTATACCAGAGGCAAAGAAAGTCCAATTAAAATGGTTTGAAGGTATTGGGAATCATGAAAAGTGGAATCAAGTTATGGAAAAGACGTTCGAACATCGTAAGTTGGGAAAGTGGAATCAGAAGGTTTATAGTTTACAGCAAGGAGATTATAAGGGCAATAGTAAACCTGAGGTTGAACAAGCATATAAGGTTGCAAACATGTGTGATTTTCTATTTGAAAATGATAATAACGCTATAAAAAACACCGCTTTTTTACAGAGGAAAATATTAGAATATTGGGATTCTGTGGAAAGTTTTTTGCGTAATGGTATGGGTTATTGTATGGTTTATCAAAATGAAATCGTAAGTGTTTGTTTCTCGGGGTTTGTCGCGGGCAATGTCCACTGCATAGATATTGAAACATTAAAAGCGCATCAGGGGAAAAAGTTGGCTCAAAGAATTGCCCATCATTTTGTGGAAGATTGCATGGAGAATAATTTGGTTCCATATTGGGATTGTATGGAAGTGAATAAACCTTCTGTTGCAGTTGCGGAAAATATCGGTTTACGAAATATATTTAATTATGTAGGGTATGATTTTTCCCTTGAATAACATGCAATGGTTCATTGAAGAAATATTATACCAAGCTACAAACGGGGGGAGCTTCTATGAAAGGAAGGTTAGACCAAAATGATGCGAAAAAGAGGAGAAATCCATAGTTATAAATATTTTATAGCTTTTACAGCAATTCTTATTCTTTTATTTTCAGGGTGTAGCTCACCCATGCAGATTAGCAATAGTGATTTAGAAAAATATAACGTGAAAAAGAAAGTAGACGAAAATAGTCAAGGTGACTTTGTTTTTCGGCTCGTCAGTGAAAAGCAAGAGTATGAAGCAAGGGATAATGTGAAAGTATATGGCGAAATAACTTATGTAGGCGATAAAAATGAGGTTGATATTCATCATTCATCATCTGCTATGCTTTTTCCAATGGAAGAAAAGATACGTGGGTTTGACATTGGATTTACTGTAAACGAAATCGCCATGACAACGACTCTTAAACAAGGAAAACCTTACAGAGAAGAATACAGGAAAAGTGGAAACTATGTGGAAGATGGTTCCAGTGATTACTTGGATTATATGGAAAAATTTTCTGAAATGGATAGTTTTCCTCCAGGATACTATGTTGTCCATGGTGAGACAGATTTTTCCTTAGAGGATCAAGAAAGAGTAAATATAAAAGCGACAATAGACTTTAAAGTTGTTGAATAGTTATACTGATTTTTCGTACGCTCCAATTATGATTCGTTCACTTAGGGGTGAAGAAAATCTCCACTGATTAGAAATGCACTTTATTAAAAGTTAAATCGCTTTGAGGAAAGGTTTTTTGAACGAAGGACGGTTATATTATGCGAACTTTGATATAATAATATAAACTTTTGTAACTTTAAGGAGTGATTCATATTTTATTATTCTCTTTTAACCTTTATGCTTTCTAGGGGACGATGCCAATGCCAGTGATGAATAATGACACGTACTAGTGGGATGTGGCGTTATAGCCGCATCACAGTGGTTGGTACAAATATATAAAGTCAACCGAGGTTCGAATCAAGGGATGGAATATGCCTTTGTGAAGCTGGAACTAGAAGTAATCGTTTAAAAAATAAAACGGTGAATAGGTCTCTCTTATTCAAAGCCTGGAACTGCTACACGCAGAAAAACAAACGGAACCCTTTTCTCCATAGGTGAAAAAATTCATCTTGGAGGAAAGCCAATGACTAGAAAACGAGAGAATACCTCTTTTCAATGTGAAAAATGTGGTGCTGAAGTTATACGATTAACAAATGGTAGTTATCGGAATCATTGCCCTTACTGTTTATATTCCAAACATTTGGACAATACCCCTGGTGATCGTTTAAGTGAATGTAAGGGGCTAATGAAACCAATAGCCTTAGACTACTCTGCGAAAAAAGGACATCAGATATTACATCAATGTGTAAAATGCAAGAAAACACAAAAGAACAAGGCAGCAACAGATACCGTACAAGAAGATAATATTATTCAACTTATGTATCAGTTACAACTAAAATAAAGCTACAAAAGAGAGAGCGTTCTAATGCTAGTTATTAGAACGCTTTTTATTTGTTTATTTTAGGAAAGCTACCAAGCTACATAGTGTAGTTAGCTGTATCTCATGAACCTCTTAATATTATAATTTGGATTCCCTTCAATCCATAGTCTCCTTATGCAAAAAAGCGATATAACAAAAACTTTGATGGCAAAAGTGAATAGCTAACAATAAATAATTCCTTTCATAAAAAAAGAGCAATATGGTCTTGAAAGTGACGTAGCGGCACTCTATATAATGTATGTAGCCTATAGAAAGGGAGGGTAAATGAAGAAAAAAGAGCAATGGACAGCTTGTATAGCGCCAGCGAACATGAATACGATTTTGGATGATGTTACGGTTCATTAAATTTACATATCTTAGCGAGGGAGAATGTTATGAGATTACTAAAGTTTGTTATCAAAAGGAAAGTTTTCATTACTTTGTTGGTAATTTTCATTATCTTTTTGGGAAGTTATGCTTTCTTGAATTTAGACAGGGAATTGACTCCCGTAGTTGATTTAAATGGCGCTTCCATTGAAGTTGATGCAGGGGATTTAACTGCAGTAGACGTGGAAAATGACATTACCACACCACTTGAACAAGCATTACAGAAAGTTGATGGAATTAGTAACATGGAATCGACAACATATATGGGGGGAAGCTTCATCCAGACTTATTTTAAAGATGATTATGATAAGGATTTGGTGAGAGAACTAGAAACAGTAGTGCATTCATTTAAAAATAATTCCACGGCAATAAAAAAGGTGGATGTTAGCAGGCACGGCTCCGGCACAAAATACGGATTCATTTTAGATATTTCTGGTGGAGACATGTCTGAGATGTCGAAATTCGCGTTAAATGTATTAAAACCTCGTGTGGAACAACTGCCAGAAGTGCAGGATGTGACATTTTCAGGGATAAAAGATGATCGTATTAATATTGCTTTTGAGCGAGAAAAGTTACTAGAACAAGGAGTTAAAGTTACCCATGCAGTAGATATAATGAAGCAAATGAATCGTAAATCAACGGTAGGAAAATTATTCGATGACGATGCAACTTTTTTACGTTGGAATACAAAATTAACCAATGTTGACGATATAAAAAATATTCAAATCCCTTCACCATCTGGAAATGTATTGCTTGATGATATTGCGAAGGTTTCCATGAATGATGCTCATGATAACACGACAAACGTATGGAAAAACGGACAGAAAGATTTTAATTTTAGTGCAAATTGGCGGGGCACCTGAAACAACGCAAATAGAATTGGCTGAATCCGTCAGACATGCATTAGATGACATTCGTGATGATGATCTAGTCAACGGTTTCACTATGAATGAAATAGTGGCGCATGGGGATTTTGTAAACGATTCTATGTATAGTGTAACTAAAAATATAGCCATTGGTGGAATAATCGCGGTTCTTGTTTTACTGTTGTTTTTACGAAATTTCCGCGCTACCGTTATTATTGGTGTATCTATACCCACCTCTATCTTATTGACCATGGTTTCTATGTGGATAGGTGGATATAGCTTGAATATGTTAACGCTTGTAGGGCTAGGACTGGGAATTGGAATGATGGTAGATTCCTCCATTGTTGTCCTTGAATCCATATATAAGAAAAAAGAACAAGGATTGGCTGGCTATGAAGCAGCTATACAAGGAACGAGTGAAGTAGCAAATGCAATTATTGCCTCCGTTTTAACAACCATTGCTGTATTCCTTCCAATAGGATTAATCGGTGGGGAAACTGGAAAATTCATGATTATTTTTTCCGTGGTGGTTGCTATTACGTTAATTAGTTCTGTATTTATTGCTTTTACTTTTATCCCAGCACTTGCAGAGAGATTTATGAACATGCGCAAACAAAAGGAAAAGAGACGAGAAAGCGGCGGATTAGGGTTATACCGTAACATGTTGACGTGGATAATTGCTAAAAAAGCAAGGAGCTTTTTCATTATTGCCTTATTTTTGCTTGCGTTTGTATCTTCTCTATTTCTTGTCCCGAAAATTCCTATGAATATCATGCCTGATGTATTCAACAGGTATACAGAAATTAGCGTTGCCTTAGAAAATGGTACTACCGATGATGAAAAACAAGTCATAGCTAAGTCGATCCATCAAAAACTAAAACCGATGAAAGATGTGAAGGCAAATTATATAATAGATCAAGGAAATACACTCACTTCCGTTATTAAAATGACAAGTGGGGATGAAATTTATTATAATCAAAAGGAAGTAACGGACAATATATTGAAGGGGTTGCGAAGTCTTCAAGGAAAACATCCAATTAGAAGTGTTCACAGAGCTATTTCGGGTTCAAGTGGCTATCCTGTGCAAATAACGATTAGGGGAGAGGATTTTGATAAGTTAAAAACTATTGCCAAAGACATGGTTACTAAAACCGAAACGATTGATGGTGTTGTTGAAGCAAGTCATTCCATGGAAGCTACTTCTACGATGCAAGAAATCTTATTGAATGAAGATGAGTTGGAGAAATACGGCATTAACAAATTAGAAATGAAAAAGTTGGCTAGAACAATTCTTGCTAGGTGATATCATCGGGGAAATTGATGGTGAATATGGTAGAAAAATCCCTATGCATGTGTCTTGGAATGATGTGAAGGGAACCAAAGAATCATTATTAAATCTCGATGCTCCCGGACACAGTGATAAGAAATTGTCAGCTTTTTTATGGAGTTGCAGGAAGTAAATGTACCAAAAGAGATTTATCATATAAACGGGGAACGCTCTATATCTATATTTGCTGATATCGATGGTAGAGACTTAGGAGCAGTGAATCGAGATGTTCAAAACATGGTGGAGAGTTATAATATAGATGCTGGGTATTCCGTTTCTTTAGGTGGTGAACTAGAAGAACAACAAGATTTAATGAAAGATACCTTTTTGGTACTAGCTATTGCCGTATTTTTAGTTTACTTGGTAATGGCTGTACAATTTAATCATTTTGGCCAGCCCCTCATTGTTATGTCTACCATTCCCGTTACCATTATTGGGGTAATACTTGGAATGTTTATGACACAAATGGAACTAAACATCATGTCAGCGATGGGATTAATTATGTTAGTGGGAATAGTTCTTAACAATGCTATCCTGTTAATTCACCGAATAAATCAACTCCTATCAGCAGGGCATTCTCTCCAAGATTCCATTATAAATGCAGGGCAAGACCGGATTCGTCCTATTTTCATGACAACACTTACTACGGTTGGTGGTATGATTCCGTTAGCAATGGCGTCAGGAATGTCAGCCGACTATCAAGCTCCTTTGGCAACGGTAATTATATCAGGGCTCTTATTTTCTACTTTTATTACTTTATTTTTAATACCAGCTATCTATCGTTTATTTTCGAGAACGTAATATAAAGATTCAAAATGATGGTTAAATGAAAGGGGTCTGGATAAATGGAAATTACGGATAATAAAATCCATTTTGAATACCATTTTGTAAGTGATAAAGGAATCATCTCAAATAAAGATAGAAGTGATGTTCCAGCTATTTTAGCAGTAGATGCTATGTTTTCCATAAAAATGAATCACATTTTATACTTTGAGGCAGAACTTCCGATCCTAGAATTTTATAAGTCTTTGTATACATGGAAAGAAAGAATAACGAAGGACTATATACCTGAATTTCATTATTATTCAATTGAACACGATGAGGAAGAAGGTGCAATACTTTCAGTGCTTCCTTTCTCTAATAAAGCTAGATTGGAATCTATTTGGGCAGAAGCGGACATTGATAATGTACTTGATTTACATTATATTGTTCATGAATTATTAACTCTGGAGAGCCGTTTGGGCAATGATATAGAGAAGTATTATAATATAAGGTTAAAGTATTTTATGAAGCATATACCGTATAGTCTAACTAGTATGCAGTAGCGTAGCATAATTGCGAAGATAGGTGTTAACAACCTTGTTTGCATATCCCTTTTTGGGATCCGTCTTTCATTATGTTAAACCACCTACTTTGAAATAATCTAACTGAATTTCTAATTAGATGGTATTAAAATAAAATGACAGATGACCCGTTTTCTATTCCTATGTATAGATGGAAATAGAAACAAAAGGATAATAAAAAAGCAGCTTCTTCAATTGGGTGAAGCTGCTTTTGCTTTTGTTTAGCTTAACTTCGTCTAATTTATCCCTTGCTAGAAAGTAAGTTTTTGGTGGACTGCGTTTTGTTAGAATTATAATTGTTGCTTCCATTTTAAATGTGTTTTCATAATGCTTAAATTGTTTTCTTCTTGTTTATGTTGTTGTAATCGTTTTATTTTTATAATTTTTATATAACTGCAAAAAAGCTTTAACGACAAATCCAGAGATATATGGACATCCAAACTAATAGTCGCATGTTTTTTCTCTACACTCATCTTTCAAATCAGGAAAACCGTCTCCTTCTCCTATACTTCCGATTGTAAAGTCATTGTTAATTCCAATGTTGAAGTAAGCCTTTTCATTAACTTTTCCTTCGAGTACTAAACTACCCATAGGTGATGAGTGCTCCTTTTTGAATTCCACTTTTTCTATATTTTCATAATTATTTTCAAGGTAACTAATTACCACCTTTTTTGATTTTTCGATGGTGTTATCATCAAAATTAGAATTATTCGACTTCACATTGCACCCTCCTAATAGTACAATAATTGTAATGAATATTAAAATTTTTCTTTTCAAACAACCACCTCTTTTTTTAGGAGTGAACGTATGATGAAAAAACTGGGAGATTATGAAGCAGCAAAATTATCAGAACGTACATACTATAATAATATTAGTAAGATTAGAATAGATGCAAACAACGGTGAAAAAAACACTTGGATCCCAATCGAAACTATTAAAGACTCCGATACAGGTTTACATGGATATGTGCTCCAAAACGATGATACAGATGAAATCGTTATCAGTTTTAGGGGGACGGAACTTCCTAAAACAGCTGTCACCAAAGTGAAAGAAAAATACTTAGCGACACCCTCTCAAGATGCTAGATTGGCTGGTGCCGGGGGTGGAGCAGAATTGAAAAATGGGTATATTGTTTATAACCAAAAAGACGTAGACTATTCTGAAACCCTAAAAGATGTGGAAGAAGACATCCAAGGAATTGTCCTTGGTGATTCCGATTATACCAAAAAAGATTATAGAAAAACACCTTATTTAGGAACACCTTCTCAACATGCTGCTTTATTAACTGGTAAAGCGAAGTTTGACTCCAAAGATAAAACCCTCACATATGACACCAAAAATCAATTTACAGCAGCTGAACAAGTGGTAGAAAAATACGTGAAGAAGCACGGATCGGACAACATCGTTTTTACAGGCCATTCTCTTGGCGGAGGTCTGGCTCAATATTATGCTGTTCAACATGATGCCAATGCGGTTACTTTTGCCGCAGCAGATGTGTTTCATTTATTATCCAAAGAAGACCAGGAACG
>NZ_FQXD01000013.1 GCF_900129865.1 Virgibacillus chiguensis | reverse complement strand
GCTGCGTAGGTAATGACCTTAAATAGAATGACTGGATCGACTGCTGGTTTTCTCCCTTTGGAAGCGTATGCCTGTAGTAGTTCTCTATAATCCATCCTTTCACATAAGAGGCAGTGGAGCCGGACCGAATCATCCATAGGAATCATTTCTTCTACATCCATCGGTAAATATAATTGATAATTTGCTGCAGTTTGCGTATACTGGGTTTGTGTTATTTGTTTATTGGTCATAAATTAATAATACATGAGAACAGGCCCTTTGTGGTCTGTTTTTTTGTGTATACACAAAAAAGCTGTTACACAATCAATTACTTGATTGTGCAACAGCCCCAAATCATGTTTATCAATCTTCATCTATTAAAAGCCCCTTGTCTCTAATTGATTATGCATAACTCCTTTTCTGGCTACCAATAAAAGTACAAGAGCAACGATCGTCTCCGATACTGGTAGCGCAAGCCATACACCTGTAGTTCCTAATAACAATGGTAAGATGAGAAGCATAACAATTAATAAAATAAATCCTCGGAACAGCGTTATGCCCACTGATGGACGAACGTAGCCGATAGATTGATAGTATGTCATATAAATAAAATTTACTCCCATAAACAAGTAACCTAAGAAAAACAATTTAATTCCTCTTACAGCCAGGTTTTTAATTTCATTGGATTCGATCCCAAAAATAGATACAAGCAAATCCGCACCTAAGTAACCAATAACTAGAAATAAACCACCAAGCAGAAAACCGGTTAATTCTGCAATTTTCACCGTTTCTTTTATAGAAGTAAATTTTTTGGCTCCATAATAATAACTAATCATCGGTTGTATCGATGAACCTATACCGATAAATGCGAGTAACATAAAAGTATGCAAATAGTTAATTACTGAAAAAGCTGCCAGCCCATTTGTACCAGCATAATAAGCAATGGCAATATTATACCCCATTACAAAAATACCAATACCCGCTTCTGATAAAAAGCTAGGTAGACCAATGGCGCTTATTTGTTTCAAATCCGCCTTTTTCCAGACTATTTTTGTCAATTTTAGACCAGAGCCTTTTTTAAAAAAATGCAACGAATAAATGATTAAACCAATAAGTGTTGCCACTGAAGTAGCAATCGCAGCTCCAGTAACTTCCCATTCAAGGATAAATAACATTACGTAGTTTAAAATAACATTAACAACGGCTGCCACAATTAAACCGATCATCGCTAATTGTGGGTCACCATCATTTCGCACGAAAATACTTAAACATACTTCCAAAGCTAAGACTAATGAAAACAGAAACAAAATACGCATATAGTCTAAAGCATAGGGCAAAGTTTCTGCATTTGCTCCAAAGAGCCTTGCTAAAGGCTCCATAAATAGGAGACCAAAAACACTAATGCATAGACTTATTATCGTTACAAGCACGATAGAAATGGTATATAAACGCTTTGCTTTCTCTTTATCTCCAGACCCAACTGCAATGGAGTATAACGTTCCCCCACCAACACCAATTAATAATGAAATGGAAATGATAATTGAAAAAACAGGAACTGCTATATTTACACTTGCTAAAGCAAGGGAGCCTACACCATTGCCAACAAATATACCATCAATGACGATATTCACGGACATAAGCATCATACCTAAAATAGTAGGGAGAAAATACTGAAAAAAGCTCTTTTTAACAGGCTGACTCCCTAATTTTTGTTCAACTATGCTCATTACATCACCCCAATTCAAAGCTACTACTCTTATTCTAATTTCGTATTCATAAAAAGTCCATTTTAAATGACTAATTAAAAAATAGCACATGTGAGAGAACGATTGACCGGAATGCCGGTTTAACAACGTGACGACTGGGAAGCATCAACGAAAGATTTAGGAATCCTGCCACTAAAACAGGGGTTTGCCGATGTCAAGCGGTAAATCCTTGTATAGTCGACCATCCTCTTAGGCACGGATTGATGAAGACTTAGCTTAAGGCAATGGAATGAGATCGCCTAATTGTTGCAGCGTACGTAGCTAATCAGTTGTTTTCTTATCCTGAAGCATCTAATCTCCTATAATACAAAAAAGCGACATTTAATATGCCACTTTTTAATGGTCTAGGAAATTAGGAAATTATAAAATTTAGTAGCTGTGATAAACTTACTAAGTTATTTAGCCACGTCCGGCTCCAGCGCCCAGCAACTAAGCGACTTCACTCCATTGCCCCTAAGCTAAGTCATCATCCGTTCGTTCTAAATAGGAAGGCCGACTAAAGACGGGCTTGCCGGAGGGCGCCGGCATACTCCTGTTGCAGGGCATAATTCCTAAAGCTTTCGTTGATTCGTTCCACTCTCTACGTTGCTAACCGGGGCTCCAGCGCCTTTATTCTTAAGTCATTCTATTCACTAATTTTTTACACATATACATTGGATTAATCCAATAAATCTTTATTTTTCTTGTATGATTTTTTTAATGAAATTCGATCAAAAATAAAATAAAAACATGTAGCAAGTATCGATGGACCTACTATATCTAAAGCATCTATCCAATCATTTGGAATACCTTTTGAAACAAACATTATTATACTGAAAACAATTCCAAAACGTATCGATTGACTATACACCTTCCTTTTAGCTTTAATGTAATTAGCCTCTCCTGCAATTTCGGCATATTCCATTCCAGACAGAATATAACGTAAAAAAGTATAAAATAGAATAAAAGTAAAGATAAAAAATGCGGTCAAATATCCTTCCATATGCCAATCGAACCAACTGCCGGCGAATAAACATAGCATCAACAGGGTTGAGACAATAACAGCTGCCTCAGCTAAAATGGTTATTATTCGCATCTGCTTATATTCACCACCTTCCGGTAAAAAAACATATATAAAAGAACGTTTCACTTACGATTCCTCCCAAAATAAATCATCTAATGACTTTCCTAATTCATTGGCTATCGCAATACATAAGTTTAAACTTGGATTATATTTACTTTTTTCAATTAGGCCTATCGTTTGTCTTGTCGCATTAACTCTTTGGGCAAGTTGAGCTTGTGTTAACCCTTTCTCAACACGCGCTAATTTTATTTTATTTGCCATAATCCACCACCAAAAGTAATATATAACTAACAAAATGTTAATTATATATTACATTATAAACTTAAGTTAGTCAACTGCTTTTAAAATTATTAGTCCTTAGTTAGGCGTTTTTTCGATTAAGACTCACTATTGTATGTAGTTACTAAAATTAAATGTAAATGAGCAAGAATACAAAAGTATTTACATCCTGCTTTGCTTCCTGTTGTTATACACGTTATAAAATAGCTTATCTTCTATCTTCTTTGCCAGTGTGTATGGATCCCATGCTACATGTAAACCATAAAGTTTAAATAAAAAAATAAGGATAGAGAATCCCCCATCCTTAAAATTATTAAGCGCTTTCTTCTATCTAATAAATTTTAGTAGTTTTAGTAAAGCTTAGATGATCGAAAACACTATCCTTTTCTTTTGTGATAAACGACAGTATTTGATCTGTGTAAGAGTGTATAACTAAAACCCTCTTATAAAGAGATTATTTAAGTGCTATTGACTTATCTAGCCACAACTACTCACTCTTGAAGTGGTAGTTCTTACACACTTCTATTCGTAATAACCTACACTATTCAATAATAATATTGTTTAACTTCGTATTAACTGGGTTTGCCAATGTATCACCTACTGGGCAAGTATCTTCAATAAAAGCAACAAATTCTTCTACTTTTTCTTGAGGCGCATCCGTTTTTATATGAATATTGTAGCGAATTTCGGAATAACCTTTTCGTACATCTGCTTTATGCATAAAACCATCTGGGTCTAAGTCGCCTTCTAATTCAATCCATAAGTCACTAAATTCAATATTAAATTTTTTGGCAAAAACTCGTGCAACAATTGCTTGGCAAGCGCCAAGAGCACCAAGCACTAATTCTACTGGGTTCATTCCCGTATCTGTACCACCTAAGTTCTTAGGTTCATCGACTGTAATTTCAAAATTTCTTGATTTAACTTTAACTTGAACACCATCCTGCAGTTGAGCAGTGGCTCGAAATGTAGATTTAGCCATAATAATAACCACCTTTTCTAAATATTATTTATTAGGATAAATTAATTATACAACGTTAGCTTCAAATATTCTATAGATGAATTGTGAATCACTGAACATAACTGTAGATAAACTCAGTGCTTTTTGAGCTAAAAAATTGACAATGCCATCTTTTTCAAAAATTTATTAAGGTTCTTTGAATTAAAGCTTCATTAGGTATAAAGAGAAAGTCTACACGATTTTCTAACTGATAGAAAAAACACCACTCTTATTAAATTTTAAAATAGGAGCTGACCTAATTTATCTACTAGATCGCTCCCGTCTATTTAAACAGAGTAATAATTACAATTCACTTGATTAATTTTTTCAACTCTAAACGAACTAGCTTATTAGAAGCATTACGTGGTAAGTAATCTACCTCATGTATTTCTTTGGGGCGTTTATATGCAGCTAAATGTTCGGTTAAAAAACATTGTAGTTTCCCATGGTTGTACGTTTGATCCGTTACAATAAAAGCAACTGGAACCTCTCCCCATTTCGGGTCAGTTTTACCTGTCACACCAACTTCTTTAATACCCGGAAATCGTGCCAGTGTGCTTTCTACTTCGGAAGGATATACATTTTCACCGCCAGAAATAATTAAATCACTCCGCCTGTCAACCACATATAAGTAACCTTCCTTATCCAAATAACCTAAATCCCCTGTAGCTAGCCAACCATTGTGAAAAGCGTTTATTGTTGCAGATTCATTATTATAATAGCCGTTTGTAACCATCGGCCCTTTAACAAATATTTCACCAACTCCGTTTTCATCCGGTGTATTAATTTTTAATTGCGCCGGAAATAAAGGTTTTCCCGCAGAACCAATTTTCTTTAAAGCATCTTTAGCACTTAATGTAATAATTTGTGAAGCCGTTTCAGTCATCCCAAAAGATTGGAAAACTGGTACGTTTTTTTCTTTCGCTTGTTCCAACAAAGACTTTGGAGCTGGCCCTCCTCCTAATAGCATGCAACGTAAATATGCAGGATATGAATCATCCCCTAATTCTTCTAATAATTGCTGCAGCATAACGGTTACTACGGAAATCATTGTTATTTTTTTCGTTAAAATCGCATCATGTACTATTTTTTTGTTGAATTTTTCTAATAAATAGACAGTCATCCCATAGATAACACTACGTATCAGAATAGACAGACCACTAACATGGAATAAAGGCAATACAGCTAACCACTTATCTTCTTTTTGAATTCCAAGATTTAGTGCACTCCCTATCGCACTCCACCAATGATTTCCATATGTATGTATCACTCCTTTAGGAAAACCTGTTGTGCCAGATGTATACATCATCGTAAACGGCGTCTGCAAATTTATTTCTGTTGCTAATTTCACATCTTTTGGCTGTAAATGATTAACAGCAGTAAAAGATAGGCTTTGTGAGAAAGATATTTGTTCGGACAGAGGAGCTAATGATTCATCATAAAATAAGAATGACACTTCAGCGTCTTTCAATTGATAAGTCAATTCCTCACTTGTTAATCTACTATTTAGTAAAACAACTACTGCCTGCAAATAACTTAATGCATGAATGGCAACTACCATCTCCTGTTTATTCGTTGAAAGCACCGCAACATGAGTTCCGCTTGACACGCCTAAAGCAGCCAATTTTCTAGCATAATTCTGACTGCTTTTCTTTAGCTGTTGAAATGTAAGTGTACTTCCATTACCATTTTGAATTGCTATTTGCTCAGGTGATATCTCCGCCTGCTTAGTAAGCCAATGCGGTATTACTGTTTGCATATTAACACCTCTTTTCATTTTGCATTAGAGAAACGGCTACACAATCATTATTCAAATAGATAGTTACTTTCATAGAACGGGTTCATATCTGTAAGCCATAACCGGTTTCCTGATAGTGCAAAAAGCCCTTGCTTAGGATTGGAGCAAAGGCTTTTTGTATAGAAGTAGAGTAGAAAGCGAACCTACCTTCTTAATAAGTAATTCCGTCCATTAATTCATGCTGTTGAATACCGCAAACGTTCATTAAAAACTTTTTGTGCACTCTGTTAGCTCCTACTTAAAGTGTTATATATATCTTGTTATCTATTCTAAAAGTAGAGCCTTCCAGCACATCTTACATGGCGAACATATGTAAGAAGCTTAGAATTATACATGTACTTCAGCTACTTCCTTTAAAACAGTTTTTAAATTAAGGAAAGCGAGGAAACTTTTTAAAGTTTGGCTGCCTTTTTTCTTTAAAAGCATCTCTTCCTTCTTTTGCTTCTTCTGTTGTGTAGTAAAGCAGCGTTGCATCGCCGCCCATTTGTTGGAGTCCAGCTAGCCCATCTGTATCTGCATTAAAGGAAGCTTTTAGGAAACGCAAAGCGGTTGGAGATTTGGATAACATTTCCTCACACCATTGAATTGTCTCTTCTTCTAATTTTTCCAATGGTACAACTGTATTAACTAAGCCCATCTCATACGCTTCCTCAGCATTGTATTGACGGCATAAGTACCAGATTTCTCTTGCACGCTTATGACCGACCATTCTAGCAAGCAAGCCAGCGCCATAACCAGCGTCAAAACTACCTACTTTCGGACCAGTTTGTCCAAAAACAGCATTGTCAGCAGCAATTGTTAAATCACACACGACGTGCAAGACATGCCCACCGCCAATAGCATACCCAGACACCATAGCAACTACCGGTTTTGGAATTGTACGAATTAAGCGTTGCAAGTCTAATACATTCAATCTTGGCACTTGGTCACTACCTACATAACCGCCATGCCCACGTACTGATTGGTCACCACCTGAACAAAACGCCTTGTCCCCTTCTCCTGCTAAAATAATTGCACCAATGTCAGAATCATCTCTCGCATCCGCAAATGCATCAATCATTTCATTTACAGTTAATGGAGTAAACGCATTTCGCTTTTCAGGGCGATTAATCGTTACCTTGGCGATGCCATTATATTTTTCATAAAAAATTTCTTCATAATCTCTTACTTTTTCCCATTGTACTGCCACGATACTTCCTCCTTTAAAATGTATGTAAGCAGACATTTTATGATAAACTTTCTAAATGTCTACTTACTATTTTACCAAAAATATTTGGTTTCTCCACGTGAATTGCATGTCCAGCATCAGGAACCATATGATGCACTGCATTTGGCAAGATGCGAGACATTTTCTCCATAATAACACAATACTTTTGATCTAACTCACCAGTTATTAGAAGAGCAGACTTATTCATGGAAGCTAATTCATTCCAATAGGACCGCTGTGTACCTGTACCCATAAAACGGAGGGAATCAGCAAGACCAACAGCAGATTGACGCATGCGTTCTTTTCGAATTCTGGTTTGATTATTGATCGGCATTTTTTGTTGCGTAGAAAATAGGGGGATGTTTTCCCAATAGGAAACAAACCATGCTAGACCTTTTTGTTCTATTTTCTTTGCTAATTCATCATCTACTTGTTTTCGTTTTTGCCGCTCTATTGAATCTTCAAGACCTGGAGAAGTACTTTCTAATATTATACCGTTTACCCATTCAGGGTAACTTATTGCAAATGCAATGGCTGTTCTTCCACCCATAGAATAACCAAGCAGATGAACAGGTTCAAGCTGTAAATATTGCAATAGTGAAGCAATATCTCTGCAGCATGCTTCCATGGATTTATGTTTCGCGTTCGTCTTTCCATGTCCTGGAAGGTCAATCGTGATAACTTGCCATTCTTGCTTCCATTTCGTTATAAATGGTTGCCACGTTTGACTACTACCCGTAAATCCATGTAATAAAACAAGGGGATATCCTTCGCCATTTATTTTATACCAATACGTAGCATCATTTGTAGAAAAGTACACTATCTATTCCTCTCCTCCAAAATTTCCTGTTCAATGGCCTGCCACTTCGATTTGTGCCAGTTGGCATTTATGTCTCTATTTGTTTTCACTTCAATTACGGACAGACCTTCTCTATTGTAACTTTCAATGAGTTTCTGCTTCACATCCGCTTCTGTTTTTGCATGTACATAATAACCTCCATACATATGAACAACATACTTGAAATCGATATGTAAAGGTGTACCGAATAAAGCTTCAAAATGTTTTTTATCATCAGCCTGCGATAAAAAGGAAAATATTCCACCACCATTATTATTAATTAATAAAATAGTCAATGGCAATTGGTAATGCATCGCCGCATGCAGCCCATTCATATCATGAAAAAAAGATAAATCGCCTAATACAAGCGTAACTCTTACCCCAGCCGCACAAGCACCTAAACCAGAAGATACAACACCATCAATACCATTTGCCCCTCGATTGGCAAGCACTTCTATCTGTTTATCTGTTTTCCAAAAGAACGAATCTAAATCACGAACTGCCATACTGTTGCCTACAAAAATTGTGCTCTGGTTTGGAGTTGAATCCATGACAGCACGAATCGCTTCCCCTTCTCTAATTTCACTATCTGATTGATCATTTAAATGCTTCTTCGCAATGTCATTAAATTGCTTCCACAATTGCAACCATTCTTTTGATGTGGTTTCAACCCCTGCATTTGCTAAAGCCTCACAATAAATAGTTGGTTCTGCAAAAATAAACGTCGTCGGGTTATTGGTTGGTTCGCGGAAACCTTCATCATTTTCAACGACCATTTGAAGTGCATCCTGGTGTTGCTTCAAATAGAAAGAATAGGCTTTCGAAACAGGCATGGCCCCAAAACGAATAATAAAATCAGGCTTTAGTTTTTCGCGAACGGTTTGATTACGCAGTAGCGCATCATATCCTTCAATAATTTCATCAGAAACATGAGCTCCAGATCGAACTTGCGATAAAGGGTCAGCTAAAATAGGAAGTCCCCACTTCTCAGCAAGCTTCGTAACCGCAACTGGAAAATCCAAATCTGTTTGCGGTCCGCATACAATAACCCCTCTTTGCTTACCTGCTAATTGACGCAAAATTTCTTCCACTTGCTGTTTAGGCAAATGCTTTTTCCCTTCAAACGTCGGTAATATGGGACTTGTACAGGAAATATCATTTATTTCCCATACATCATTAAAACTAAAATCCACCATTAATGGTTCACGAAAAGGAAAATTCAAGTGAACAACTCCTTGATTTCCTTCCTTCGCGATATAGTAAGCGCTTGCCGCTTTATTTCGCACATAATGTAGCATGGCAGTTCCTGCTTCTGGAAGTGCCATTTCATGAAACCATTTCACAAAATCCCCATACATTTTTATTTGATCAATTGCTTGAGGCGCGCCTATTCCTCTTAATTCATGTGGCCTGTCAGCAGTTAACACGATGAGTGGAACTCGACTATGATAGGCTTCCACAATTGCAGGATAATAATTGGCTGTCGCTGTTCCAGAAGTACAAACAAGCACAACAGGACGTTTCGATTTTTTCGCAAGTCCTAACGCAAAAAAAGCAGCCGACCTTTCATCAATAATAACCCAATCCTTTATTTCTTTATGCTCAGCCAATGTTAACGCTAATGGCGTTGACCTAGATCCTGGAGAAATAACAGCGTCTGTTAAACCATTAGCAACTAATTCATCGACAAAATTCGTCACATATCGTGTCAAAACTTCTGTATGGTTCATGGTTGTCCTCCTAAAACAGTCAGCATTGGTGAAAATTTTATTTCGGTTTCCGCAAATTCTTCTTCTGGATCTGAGTCCTTCACGATTCCACAGCCAGCAAATAAAGAAGCTTCATCTTCTTGGATTAATGCTGAACGAATAGCTACAGCAAATTCCCCATAGTTATTACTGTCTAACCAACCGACTGGCGCGCCATACCAGCCACGATCTAACTGCTCATTATTTCGGATAAAAGTCATAGACAAATCTCTGGGAACTCCTCCTAATGCAGGAGTGGGATGCAATTCTTTAATGACATTAAAAATGGTATAACCATCTTTAAGTACTCCCGTAACAGGTGTATATAAGTGCTGTAAATTTTTTAATGGATAAACTACTGGTGTATCTGGTATTTGCACATCTGTACAATATTTATTAATGCCTTGCTTTATCATCTGCACAACAAAGTCATGTTCTTCTCTATTTTTAGGATCTTGGAAAAGCATAGCAGCAATACGTTGATCTTCCTCCTCCGTAGCGCCTCTCGGAGCAGTTCCTGCCAAACAGGTTGATAACAACTTCTTATTCTCTACCCTTACTAGTCGTTCAGGAGTAGCGCCTACAAAGCAACTATCACTTTGTTCAAAAGCAAAAATATAACTATTTGATTGTTTATCAATTAAATCACTTAGCACTTGACTAACATCAACTTGCTTACTAAACGTAAGTCGCATTTCTCTTGCAAGTACAATTTTATCCATTTGCTTTTGCTGAATCTCTTGCTTCGCTCTTTGAACCGTATTTTTCCATTGTTCTGGAGCAATCATCTTTTTATGAATGATTTTGGGTAAGTCAAGCTGCTCTTTTGCAGTTTGAAACAACTTTGTTTCCACAGTTTCTATCGCTTTCAATAGCTGAATCGGATGGTCATCTTTGCATACTTTTATGTTTATCGTTAAATAAAAATCACTATTATTTTTTGTCAATATATATTCTGGAATTTTAAATTGAAGTCTTGGAAAATCATTCCACAGGTCCGTTCTAGGTTTCTTTGGGTCAAAGTCTAGCCCACCTAAAGTCACTAACCCTGTTCCTGGAGCTTTAAACGGATTATAGACCCATACATCATCTATTAATTTTTTCCATGTTTCTTCTATATATTGAAAACGATCTTCATTCGCATTTATTTCAAACACATTGCCAACACCGACAACGGAAAATGCATCCTTTGTACTCATCCAAAAACAACGCTCTTTATTTAGCTTTGCAGCAGATGCAAAGAAGAGAACGGGATCTTGTGCTTCTACTCGTTTCGTAATACTTACAAGTTGTGCGCTTTGCTTTAATCCCATCTGGTTAATAGCCTCACGCAAAAGTTCTTCAACTTGCTGACCCTGTACTTCTATCATTTCAATTAACCTCCGCCTCACAATGACAAACTTTCTACTTCATTTTATTCTCTTTTACGGTTATTCTCAAGGAAATCAATCGCAAGCGTTGACACTATATCGTAATTTCCATAGAATTAATATGATTCATGTCCCATGCGCCTTAACAAAACGATTGTTAGGTCTTTGATACTACCAATATATTGCATTCAAATAAAGGGAGGGGGAAAAATATATGCATTCATCTAATAAAGTAACCGTAAAACAAGCGCTCAATGAAAGGGATGGTTTACAAATATGGTGGAGGCTATTACGTCCTCACACATTAACTGCTTCATTCGTACCAGTATTTGTTGGCTCAATGCTTGCTTTTCATGAAGGGCATATGAATCTACTACTTTTCTTAGCCATGCTAATTGCTTCTATGCTTATTCAAGCGGCGACAAACATGTTTAATGAGTATTATGACTTTGTAAAAGGTCTTGATAATGAAGGTTCTGTTGGTATTGGGGGTACAATCGTACGAGATGGTATTAAACCGAAAACAGTACTAAACTTGGCATTAACCTTTTTTGGAATGGCAATGCTACTTGGTCTTTATATTAGTGCAACTTCTAGCTGGTGGATTGCAGTTATAGGTTTAATATGTATGCTTTTCGGATATTTATATACAGGAGGTCCTTTACCCATCGCCTATACTCCATTAGGCGAATTATCTTCAGGATTCTTGATGGGAACTGTGATTATCGGCATTAGTTATTACATTCAAACAAAAACCATTACTGCAGAAGTGTTGTTTGCTTCCATTCCAATTGCAATTTTTATCGGCGCTATCTTACTTTCTAATAACATTAGAGACCTAGAAAATGATAAGGAAAACGGACGCAAAACATTAGCAATTTTATTAGGGAGAAAGAATGCTATCGGGTTTCTAGGACTAATGTTTATAGTTGCCTTCGTAATTACCGCATGGCTTATTATCGAAAACATCTTTCCAATTTGGTCATTAATTACCTTTATAGGGGCAATTAAAGCTGTAGATGTTATTCTAAAATTTAAAGGTAAAACACAACCACTTGAAATGATGCCAGCAATGGCTGCAACAGGTAAAACCAATTCTATTTATGGGATATTATTAGGAATTTCATTATTTATCAGTACGTTTGTGAATTAGGGGGGTACTAAAATACATGGCTTACCCGAATACATTAATGGAAGCACTTGGAATTGAGACAGTAACCATGACGAAGGAAAAAGTGCAGCTTACCATGCCAGTCGATAAGCGAACACGCCAACCATTTGGATATTTACACGGAGGTGCCTCCGTTGCATTAGCAGAATCGGCTGCTAGTATTGGGGCGAGTCTGTATGTTGACTTCCAAACGCAAGCCGTTTTCGGAATAGAAATTAACGCCAACCATATTCGAAGCATTAAAAATGGAGTGGTTACAGCTACAGCACTTCCGATACACATTGGCAAGTCAACGATGGTCTGGGAAATAAAAATTACCGATGCAGAACATAGGCTCGTATGCGTTTCTCGATGCACTATTGGTATTATTACCAAAGAAAAATAATCCAAAGCTTGAAAGGGGTTCGTCAATGAAAACACATCTTAGTGAAGACAAGTTATTTGAATTTAAAGAACGACTCTTAAAGTTGAAAAAAGAAACAGAAGAAGCAATAGAAGCCAAGATTATGGAAGCACCAAATGAATCTTTGGAGGAGCTGGCAGATTACGATAATCACCCAGCAGATATGGGTTCGGAACAATTTGAACAGGAAAAACAAGCAGGGATACAACAAATGCTAGAAAAACAATTACAAGATATTGATGATGCGCTACAGAAAATTGAAATGGGTACATTTGGTTTAAGTGAAAAGTCTGGAAAGCCAATCTCAATTGAACGTCTAGAAGCACAACCGACAGCACGTTTTTTAGTAGGAGAAAATTAAAAGTTAACGCTCATTTTACTAGTGTCTAATACCAATCCGTGTGGCTACTTTTAGCCCAACTAATCGTGGGCACCCTAACACTATGATCCTGAAAAATTTTAAAACATAAAGAATAAAAGCGAACATTCAATCAGTGGGGTTTTTTATTCCCCCCTGATTGTTAGTAGCCTAATTTATTTGGGGGATCCTACCTATTTTTTAGCTTATATGTTTGAGAAGCAGGGATACCTCCAACTGACTCTGCTGCTAGAATTGCTTGGACAATGGATTGTTCTAATGTCTCTACAGCCATAGTTCCTATTAAATCAATGGATTGTTTTCTTTTCCCTGTACTTAAAGCAAAGATCGTATCACCGTCCATTAGCGTATGTGCAGGATAGATTGTCTTTGCCAAAGCATTATGAGCTATTTGTGAAATCTTGGTAGCCTCTGCTTTCGTAAGCGAAGCATTCGTAGCTATCACACCAATTGTCGTGTTCATACCGGCCGACATTTGACTTTGGTGTTTTTGCATATAAGTAATACTGTCCATCATTTCTCGGGTGTCCAAATCTATTGGTCCTGCTAATATTTCTCCTGTGTCTGGGTGTCTAATATCTCCAACTGCATTTACAGCTACTAATGCTCCCACAACTATGCCATTATCAAGTTCTACTGAAGCACTTCCTAACCCTCCCTTCATACAATGTTTGAAGCCCGCTACTTTCCCGACCGTTGCACCACATCCTGCACCAACATTCCCAAAAGAAAAAAATCCTTTTTTAGCTTGTTTTGCTGCTTGGTACCCCATTTCTTTATCCGGACGAACCTTGCTATCTCCAAGAGCTAAATCAAATAAAATTGCTGCAGGAACGATTGGAACCCTAGCAACACGAACATCTAAACCTATTCCTTGCTCTTCTAAATAGTGCATCACTCCATCAGCTGCGGCTAAGCCAAACGCGCTCCCACCAGAAAGCGTAATTGCATGTACTTGATTCACAGTATTTACAGGATCTAATAATGCTGTTTCTCTTGTTCCTGGCGCTGAACCTCGAACATCTACACCACAAACCGCACCATTTTCTGCCACAACGACAGAGCACCCTGTTATCGCTTCCATATTTTCAACATTTCCTACTTTTATCCCTGGTACATCCGTTATGTTCCCATAAGCCATCTAAAACACCTCTGTTTCTATTATTTTTATTAGAAAAACCTGGCTTCTTGTCGCCAAGTCTATTGGGAAAGCTGTTTTTTTCTTATACCATAAACCTTTTAACTTTTATACTTTTCTATAGAACAAAAACATTATTTACTAAATAAGGTATACGAAGCAAAAAATTCACTTCATTTTTGTGATCTGTAGAACATTTTTAAAACAGGCTATTTGATACGAGGCAAGACTTGCGCTAGTTCATATGAAGGAAATAAAAAGCAGTGCGAGCCATTCTAAAATAAAAGACTGCACTGCTCTTGTTAATATAATTGCGATTAGAATTAGATTACGAGGAAGCAAATTTAGCTTGCTTCTCTTCTATCCATACGCGTAACTTTAAAAACAATGGGACAAATAACAAGCCAACGATTATTCCTTTTATAATATTAAATGGTAGTATTCCAGCAGAGACTATTCCCCATTTAATTGCAGTATTTGACATGTCTTCCCATCCCATAAACCATGCATATGCTGGTAAGAAAACAAAATAATTTAAAACACTCATTCCAACTGCCATTACGATTGTTCCCGTAACTAAACCAGAAACTATACTTTTCACACCTTTAAATTTGTGATAGAGCATAGACACTGGTACAACAAACATTATTCCAGCTATAAAATTAGCAAGTACACCAATTGGGTCAGAGGCACCAGATACAGCTAAATACAAGAGATTTTTAATGGCGACCACAAGGACCCCAGCAACTGGTGAAAAGATGAATGATGCCATTAAAGCCGGAACATCACTGAAGTCAATTTTCAAGAAAGCTGGTAATAATGGCAGTGGGAAGTTTAAGAAAAATAATAATAATGAAATGGTACCTAGTAAAGCTAAGACGATGACTTTCATCAGTTTGGATGATTGTTTATTCATTGGTTGCATTTTCTATTTCTCCCTTCATCATGTATCGATTCCAATTTCGTGATGAAGGTTTAGAGCCAGTTTGCTTTCTACAGAAAAACCCTAAAGCGCCTAATTGGGGCTTTAGGGTAAACGTAAACAAACCATAGGAAAAAACGAGGCACATATATGTACCTGAAATTTGGCTCGACATCTTCTCCCATCCAGACTGTAACTGTCGGTTCTGGACTTGCACCAGATCAACCACAATAAAAAATTGCGGGTCACGGACTTAAGCACTCATGCTTTTTACCGTCGGTCGGGAATTTCACCCTGCCCCGAAGATGGAATCGATATTCTATTGTTACGGTTATTTTACATGAGATTTTTTAGTTTTGCAAGAAAATAATATCTCAAATCAAAACCTCGCATTCCAATAAAATGCGAGGTTTTGCAATGGCAATTACTTCTCAGCGTTAATCCATAACTTTCCTTCTGCTTGCTTACGTGTCTCATTGCCATAATTATCTTCTACTTTTACCTCAATAACAGCACCTTCTGCAACGACACTGCTTGTTGCTGTCCAATAACCAACATAATGACCTTCTGATGTTTCCATCATTGGTAATTCTGTAGCATTCGTAGCTGTATTCGTTAATGGCATATGAATAGCATAGGTTGGATTTAGCCCTGGTTCACTATCAAACTCAATTTTGATGGACTCACCAGCGGCTAGTGTAGTATCTTCTTTTGGGGTTAAATTCTCAACCTCAGGCGCTGTGAAATTAACATCCACTGTAATTTTTTCCTTCGTTTTATTACCAGCTGCATCTTGAGCTACGACTTTAATTTCATTTTCACCATTGTCTAACAAAATTCGTTTGGAATATTTGCCATCTTGTACTTTTGCTTTCTTACCGTTCACTTTTACGGCGTCTAAGTTATTATCAGAGACAGAACCTTCTACAGTAACAGTCTCTCGATTCAGTTTTTCCTCATTTTTTGGTGAATCGATGGTTAGCTCAGGCTTTTCGGTATCTAGTGTTATATTAACCGGCTCTGATTCGCCTGTTGGATTTCCATCTAGCTGAGAAACTGCTGTAAGTTCATTTTCCCCTTCTGCCAGTTCCGCTGGAATAGCAAACGCACCGTCATCTCCTATTTCAGCCGAGCCAATTTCTTCTCCATTATTCATTAATTGAATCGTAGTCGTTGGTGAAGCATTTCCTTCTACAGTAACCTGTTGCTTATTCGTAATAGAGCCATCTTTTGGCGAGGTAATTTCAGGTTCCTCTACTTCGTAATTAACGTGAGCGCGAATCATATAATTTCCTTCTTCTACTGGTGATTTAGACCAAGATTCACCAACTAGTTGATAACTTCTTTCTGCATTTGGACTGCTTTCATCTGTAGCAAGTCCAGGTGCTTCTGTATTTGGTGCTGTTTGCATATACACCACATAAAATTCTTCTTCTACCACAATGCCATGCTCTTCTAAATCGACAACTGTCCATTCATTTTCATCGCGAATGGCTTCAGCATCAACTGGGCCTGCTATCTTTTCACCTGGTGTACCATCTGGTCCATTTGCGTCCCAAACCTCCACTTGAAATGCAGTACCGCCTGGTTGTGGAAACTCTTCATTCCAAAATTTAAAGACAGCAGCATCAACAACACCAGTTTCCTTTCCTTCTGGTAATGTCATCTTTACTCCCCAACCATTTCCAGCATCATAGAAGGCGCGAGCATTTTCTGGTGTTCCATCATCATAAGCAATTTCTCCACCAGGCACCGTGTAGAATGGCTCTAATTCCACATTTTGAGTATGATCGCTATCCTCTAGATTAATTTCCATTTCTGCACCATGATAACCGCTTGCAAGAACTTTTAACGTATATGTCCCCTGATAAGCGGTGAGTGAATAATTACCTTCCTCATCTGTTGTTACTGGTTCAATATTGGCATCCTCCACTACTAAAATCGTTGCATCTGGTATAGGCTTGCCTGTTTGTTCATCCGTAATAGTTCCGCTTATCGTGTATTGGTCCATTTCTTCTAACGTAAAATCAGCCTCCGAAGTACCATCCGAATCAATTGTTACAGACTGTTCTTGGGATTCAAAGCCATATGCTTCTGCTTTTACCGTAAAATCTCCCGCTGCATGTAATAATGAGTAGCTACCTGTAGCTGGGTCTGTAGTTACCGTACGCCCACTTTCTATGACACTTACTTGCGCTTGCATTGGTAATAATGTTGGATTCACGGTATCCTGTTTTGGTTTTGCTTTTTTCTTTGGCTGGATAGGTTTTATTTTTTCCGGGTCTACTTTTTCCTTTTTGGCTGATTGTTTATCTTGTTTGTCTTTGGAAGCTACACGTACCGTATCTATAAATCCTAACAAACCAGGATTTGACGCTTCTGCTGTTAAAGATGCATTTTTTGTACCTGCTGTATCTGTTAAAGCAACGTCATCAATATACCAGCCATCACGTGTAACACTACCGTCTGTATCTAAATTAAAGCCTATATAAACTCGTTGACCGAGATAGTCGGATAAATCAACTGTGATATTTTCCCATCCTTCAGAAACATCGGAAATTTCCTCAAGCTGTGTCCAATCCTCCTGATCCGTGGAAATAAATACATGACCATAGTCGTAGTTGTTTTCTAAGTTATACCATTGATTAAATTGTAAAAAAGCGTTCCCTTCTTCTGGAAGATCAATTGGCGGCATCACAAGTGTCGTATTTGAATCACTCTCATACGCGCCAGCCAAATTAGTGGCATATACATTCTTTCCAGAAGCAGCAGTTTCAGGTCCGGAAGTTGGCACTCCACGCTCCCAACTATTGTTTTCTCCAAATACCGTCCAGCCAGCCGATGCAGCTTCAAAATCTTCCTCATAACCGACCGTAATTCCCGGTCGTAAAGCTACCTCATACGTTTCACTGCTCGTTTCATTGTTGCCAAAATCGTTCATATGCCATGTGTAAGATAAACTTTCTCCAGTTAATTGTTCTCCAGGGATGGAAGCTATATAGCTTCCATCCTTATAATCACCAGAAACACGTTCTGCTTCAATTGTTTCTTCTTCCCCAGCTGCGTTTGTATACTGTAAATCAACTGAACTTACACTAATATTGTCGGACACCTGAATATTTAAATCTAAATCCATCCCCATATACGCTTCTGTTAATGGCTCATGCTCGAAAACAGGTGCCTCTGTGTCTTCACCAGCTTTTGTTACTTGCCCTTCTAACGTTCCTAAACCAGATACTAAAGAAGAAACAGCGTCATAAGCGTTAACTAATCCATGTCCATATCCGTTATTCGGTGATTCAGGGTATTCACTGTCTGTGAGCGGATTAGCGGTTGACATAACAATTTCTTCCATTTCATTCACAGTAAGACTTCCATCTGCCTGCTTCATTAATGCTAAAACTCCAGAGAGCGCTGGGCTTGCCATGGATGTACCGTTCCATCCTCCTTCATAACCGCTTCCTGGCACACTTGAACGAATATTAACACCAGGTGCTGTTATTTCTGGTTTTATTTCGTCATATGGCGAAGGCCCAAGTAAAGAGAAACTTCCTAACACATCGTTAACATCCGTTGCACCAATGGCAAAAGACTCTGGATAATTAGCTGGCACCGCTACTGAACCTGGCCCACCTGGATTAGATAGGGAAGTATTCCCAGCGGAAAATGCTGGGAAAATTCCCGCTTCTCTCCATGCAGTTACTACATCTCGATACCATTCATCAAGCCCTGAGCCACCACCCCAAGAGTTATTTACAATATCCGGAGCCATGGAAGCGTCTCCATTCGGAGCCAGCATCCATTCTGCAGCTGATAATAACCAATTGTCATAGCCAACACCTGCGGCATTTAATCCTTTTGCTGCAATCCATTTTGCTCCTGGGGCTACCCCGATTTGATTGGAACCGTCAGCCTCTGCTCCAACCATTGTCCCCGTAACATGTGTACCGTGTGAGTGATCATCATAAGCTTCTTCTTCACCAGCTGTCGCATCGAAGAAACTTGCAGCGTGATCTACTTCTCCCGTTTCAGAATTATACCCACGATACTGCTCCTGCAAAGCTGGATGATCCCATTGCGCTCCGCTATCAATACTTGCTACTACAATACCCGAGCCGTCAAATCCCATATCCCATACAGACGGAGCACCAACACGCTCCACATTCCATTCTACATTTTCGTTCTCAGCTTTTATTTGCTTTTCTTCTTTATCGACAGTTACTTCAAATAGTTTACGTTCCTCATTGGGTAATATTTTTTCTACTTCAGGATAAGAAGCAATTTTTTCAGCTATCTTTTTGGTAGCTGTTACTGACATTCCATTCACAATGTGAAAAGATTGGAATGTCTCTACATTGCCTTTCTCTTTTTGCTTTTGAATATAATCTTTTACATTCGTTTGCGATTCTAAAGCTGTAGACTTCAACTCTGAAATAACTGCTGAACGTTGAACATGTTCTACCTTTTGAGCTGTCAAGCTAGCTTTTTTTGCTGTTTTTTTTGCATTATTAGCCGCCTTTTTCACATCTGCCTTTTCAGCAAATTTAACAAGAAAAGTTACCTTATCATTATCTTTAAATTGCTTTGTTAATTTGCTACTTAGTTTATTTTCTACCTTAGTAGAATCACTAACAGATTGATGCAGATTCTGCGTTTCTTGCGCACCAGCTACCCCAGGCGTAAATAAAGAAAATGCAATAAAACATGTTGCGGCAATGCTTAGCATTTTGGTTTGTCGCCTTCTTCTTTTCAAAACTATTCCTCCCTCCAATTTTTCAATCCTGCTACAAATGAAAGAACAGCAGATGCATCTTGCCCCCTTTCATTTTCTGCGTTCTTTTGTAGCTACTAGGTCACTCTCTGTTGTTAGACTAAGTATAGTAGAGTACCCATGAAGAAAGGTGTCGATATAAGTCGTTTTATATCTCAATATTCCAAATTAATAAAATAGTCTTATTTTTTCTCACTTTTATTCATCCTCTTTGTAACCTATACATGCTTATTCTCTTAGTAACACTTGGCTTGTACCCAAGCGATTTTATGACGAAAGCTTATACTGTAAACCAAAAAATCTTATATTTTCCTATAGCGCAAAAAAAATAAGCTAGTTTCCTCCTACTTAGGAAAACTAGCTTCAAATATAGCTTTGTTATAGGGATGAAAAAAATCACGCTTTTTGTTCTAAAAACGATTAACGTTTCTCTTTTTTCTAGTATAAAAATGATTAAGTTTACCTACAAATCCAAGATTTAGTTTAAGCAATTTGCTTATATAAAGAAAACAAACGACCTTCTACCTAATTTTTCACTTGAAATTTAGGATAAAAACCTACTCACCTTTGCTCATAGCTTCTATTTACCTAGAAAAGGCTAAACGTGCTGTCGTTAAAACGCAAAGATTCATGTAAAAATGTTGTCTATTTAGAAAGCCTTCGTTTCTACTATAAAAAACCAAAAAAATCCTATACTTTTCCTACAGTGTAAAAAATAATTTTACACTGTTATAAATCAAGTGGGTTTAAGCTTTCTTCTCCTGTTAACGCAGAGATCATTGCCACTAACAAATCAATTTCTTCGGCTATATCTTTGATACTTGCTGTTTCAACAGGAGAATGCATATATCTAAGCGGAAGGGATACAAGCGATACAGGAACCCCTTTTCCTGTCAGCCGCATTTTATCAGCATCTGTTCCAGTCATACGTGGCGTAAGCTCATACTGAATAGCAATATCTAAAGATTTTGCCGCCTTTTCAAGTAGTTGATTGATCTTGATATTGATAGGGGCACCTTTTGCTAATACAGGGCCTTTTTCTAATCGAACATCACCATATTTATTTGTATTAACTCCAGGATAATCTGTCGCAAATGTAACGTCGCAAGCAATCGCCATATCCGGTGCTACACCTGCCGCTGCAAAATAAGCGCCGCCCATATTCGTTTCTTCATTTACTGTACTAGCTGCATAGACACCTACTTGACAGCCCGCCTCTTTCAATTTTCTTAGCACCTCTGCTACAATAAATGCGCCTGTTCGATTGTCTAGACCGCGACCAGCAACATAACGATCCGACAGACATTCCGGTTCCGTCTTATATACCGCTAGATCACCAATATGTATTTGCTCCTCTGCCTCTTCTTTCGTTTTAAAACCGCAATCGATAAACAAATCTTCTAAACTAAAGTCATTCTTTAAACCACCATGATGTTGAGCGTTGACGCCAATAACACCTGTTAAACAATCATTTGCACCTAGCACCGTCACCTTCATTCCAACCGCAGCTTTAGGATTAATCCCACCCATTTTATCAAAATGTAAGAAACCACGCTCGTCAATTCGATTAATAACTAGTGCTATTTCGTCACAATGACCGGCTAATAACACTTTAAATGGTGCCTCAGGGTTTAAAACACCAATGACATTCCCAGCATGATCTGTTCTTATTTCGTCTGCAAAAGGTTTGACATATTCCAACCACTTCTTTTGGATTTCCATTTCTAAGCTGGATGGAGAAGGGGTTTGTAATAATTCTAACAAAAATTCTTGGTTTGCTAATTGCATCTTATTTCCTCCTAACGTTGTTAAGTTCTATTGCTATCATAGCAAAAAATCACCGCACAAGCACTTTTGTTTACCAATCTTTCATGTATAGGTAGACTAATTAAAAGTACATGTGTGACATAAATGAGAGTGTATCGTAAGACAATATACCGATTCTTTAGCGGTTATTCTGTGCCGAATAGGTAAGTATTATGTGAGAGAGGATGAATTAAAAATTTATGGTGGACTGATTTAGGACTATAACAATACCTTCACAAAATGAATGAAATGTAAATTATGAATTCCGCAAAGGATTTGAAATCTTATTTAAGCTTTATTTATCTACGCTCCTTTGGACGTGTAAGACAGGCAATCGGTCGCTTAGAACACAAGGTGACGACTCCTGCAGGAAGCATGAGATTAGCATTTGAGGGAGCTCAAGCAGCCCTGAAGAAAGCGTCCTCCTGTAGTGAAAAGCGACGGGTTCAAGAAGGTATACTACTTCAATCAGGAAAGCAAATAATAGGTTAGAAATAATAGGCAAATACGAACGCCTACATATACTATACAAGGAGTTGAGGCGAATGGACCTTCTACAATGGTATGAAAAAGGAATAGAACCAGACGTTTATATTGAATCAATGAAAAAGCATAAGGAGAACTTACTTGCCATTTATGATCACTTCCAACTGCCAGATAATTATACGCTTTATGCGCAAGTAAAAGAAAAACAATTAAAAGTGATTGTTTTAACAGAGGACTGGTGTGGTGATGCCATGCTCAATATTCCTATCTTGTTAAAACTTGCTGAAGCTACTAACCTGGACGTGCGTATGCTATATCGTGATCAAAATCTAGAACTAATGGATCAATATTTGACAAATGAAACATCTCGATCCATTCCTATTTTTATTTTTATTGATACAAATGGAAATGAAAAAGCTACATGGGGACCACGAGCAAAGAGCATACAAGATTTTGTGGATAAAGCTCAAGCGAAATTACCAAATAGAGAGGAAGCTGATTATCAAGATAAATTTAAAGAAATGATATTATTTATGAATAAGAGCTTCCGGGATAACTCCCAGTTTTGGGAGCATGTACACAAAAGTTTAGAACACACGTTAAAGCAAATTAGTTAGAGAAATTGCCTTGTTAAAGCCTCTATGGAATAGCAAACGACAACCTGTTAGGACGCTAACTCTCCCCTAAATTCATACTGGTATATGAATAGCTACGGAGATCATCTTTCGTATAATCAAAAAGCCCTGTGATTATAAAGACCATAACTTGTCTATACTATATGAAAAACATGTAGCGTTTTGAGCATACAGCAGCGTTAGTTGCTTATGCTCAAAATGGTGAATCTCTTATTTCTTCGTTATACATAGAAAAGCCCGATTTCACAATGGAATAGCTATTGTTTTTTATACTATAATTAAAAGAACATGTAAAAGGTGAGCAATTTGAGTATTCGACTAATTAAACAAATTTATTTTAAACTGCCTTTATTATTTAAACTACTAATGAGCATTTTTTTATTTATGCTCGTTTTTGGATTTTTCATTCATTTAGCAGAACCTAGCCAATTCCCTTCCATTTTTGATGGTATTTGGTGGGCATTCATTACTGGAGCAACTGTCGGTTATGGAGATTTTGTTCCTTTAACTCCAATTGGTAAATTAATAACCATATTGTTAATCTTAACAGGTGGCAGTTTAATTGCTTTCTACATAACCTCATTAGCAGCCTCTACTTTTAGACAAGAACAAGCTATAGAGGAAGGAAGAGTAGCGTTTAAAGGAAGCAATCACCTTGTACTGATTGGGTGGAATGAAAGAAGCCGACAGCTAATCGAATCTATTGCTCAGTCTAATTCACATACTCGAATGGTACTTATCGATACAACGTTAGAGCACGTCTCGTTTTCCGATTATCCTGTCCACTTTATTCAAGGTGACCCTACAGAGGACATGGTTTTAAAAAAAGCAAATATACATTTAGCCGAACGTGTATTAATAACTACAGATACAGCCAAAAATGAACGAGATGCTGACAATGTAACCATTCTCTCGGCCGTAGCTATTCGAGGAAATAATGCAAACGTACCCATTATTGCCGAGATTGTTTCCGTCACACAAATCGAAAACGCACGTCGTGCAGGAGCTACCACTATCATTCGCTCTAACGACTTTACAAGTATATTATTTTTTCATGAACTATTTCGTCATAGAGCATCGCAACCATTTGAAGATATCCTTCACTTATTAACAAAGCAACAATTTTACCATAAAGAAGTAGAAGAAGAGTTGGGAGATTTAACCTTTCAGGAAACGATTGTTTTATTAAGCAATAAACAGCAAATCCCTCTTGGTATTATTCGTAATGAGCGCTATTATGTGAACCCTTCACCCCAATTTCGTTTACAAGCAGGAGACCAATTAATCCTACTCTTTCCTTGGAATAAGTAACGCTTCCACTTCCTGTATATAATCTTTTCCCATATCAATATATTCTTTTGGGATATCCGTATCTGGATCTGTCGGCGTCTGGAATTGATTAACTAGACCTTGAATAGCACCATTTCGACTATCGATATCATTTCCAGACTCATATTGATGTCCCAATACGAATGGTTGTTGTAGACGAACGATAACACCCGGGGAATCTAACTCTCCTGCAATAGCTTTAAACGGAATTCGTAAAAAATAATACGTACCTCGATCATCCAACTTAATATCTAAGTATCCATGATCATACTCCCAACTCGAACCTATAACAAATCCTATTGGTTTCAACACTTCCTCTAATTTAAACAAAGCATATGTTTCATCTTCCAAACTTGTTTGTATTGGTACCATTTACCTGTCTCCTCACATAATAATAATAGTGTTAAAAATACATATTCGCACTTTCTATCTGAACCCGTTAAAAATATTCCTTTTTCATTTAAAATACTACCCGTATGTTTTGCTACCTAGAGATTATTATGCTAAAATATTTTATTGTGTAAAAAGAAACGAAAAGAAATAGGAGTTGTTCAGCATGACAAGCAATTTTGAGATTGGGCAAATTTTAGATGGTAAGGTTACTGGAATTCAACCATACGGTGCATTTGTTGCACTAGATGAAGAAACACAAGGACTCGTTCATATTTCCGAAGTTACTCATGGCTACGTTAAAGATATTAATGATCATTTAACAATTGGTGATGACGTAAAAGTAAAAGTATTGCAAATTGATGAAGAAAAAAACAAAGTTTCTTTATCCATTCGGGCTACACAAGACACACCACAAGCTAAACCAAAACAAGTTAAGCCAAAGCAAGTAGATGTAGAACCTTCTGGATTTAATACGCTAAAAGATAAACTAGAAGAGTGGATGAAACAATCTAACTACAATAAGAAATAATGATAAGGCAAACTCGCATTCGGAGTTTGCCTTATGTTTTATTGATCTACACCTTCTGGTTCGTGCTGATCTGCAAAAGCTTCATCGGTTTTAAACAACAGTGGGATTAATACTAGCCCACTAATCCCTACTACTGTATAGATAATTCGAGCAAAAGTTGCACTCTGCTCACCGCCAAATATTGCAGCCACTAAGTCAAACTGAAATAAACCAATTAAGCCCCAATTCACTGCGCCAATAATTGTTAATGCTAAAGCTGTCCGTTGTATTCCATTCATTTTTACAACCTCCTTCCTTTCGTATCTAACATAGTTTTTGTAAAATGATAGAGATTATGCAGTTTCTTTCTTGATTTCCCTCCGTCTCTTGGGTAAAGTGAATAATGTAACAAACTTATTTCTAACTCTTTAAAGGAGGATACACATGACTCACGTAACATTCACGTATAAAAAAGCTCTTCCCTTTATGAATGAACAAGAATTAGATCATCTTGAAAATGCAGTAGAAACTGCCCATCACGCACTACACAATCGAACAGGCGCTGGTAGTGATTTTCTTGATTGGATTGATTTACCCGAAAATTATGATAAAGAGGAATTTAATCGCATAAAAAAAGCAGCAGAAAAAATCCGCGATCATTCGGATGTGCTATTAGTTATCGGTATAGGGGGTTCTTATTTAGGTGCTAGAGCTGCTTTGGAAATGCTTAACCATTCCTTCCAAGCTTATATAACAAAAGAAGAACGAAAAGCACCACATATTATTTTTGTTGGACACCATATGAGTTCAACCTATATGCATGATTTAATGGACGTGTTAAAGGATAAAGATTTTTCCATTAACGTGATTTCTAAAAGCGGTACAACAACTGAGCCAGCAATTGCGTTCCGTATTTTCAAGCAAATGTTAGAAGACAGATATGGAGTAGAAGGTGCAAAAGAACGTATTTTTGCAACAACTGATAAAGAAAAAGGAGCATTAAAATCTTCTGCCGATCAAGCTGGTTATGAAACATTTGTAATTCCTGACGGCGTTGGAGGACGTTATTCTGTTTTGACAGCTGTAGGGTTGCTCCCAATTGCAGTAAGTGGCGCTTCCATCGATGAAATGATGCAAGGTGCACGTGATGCTATGAACGATTTTTCTGAACCTAGCTTAAAAAACAACATAAGTTATCAATACGCTGCAGTTCGTAACATTCTTTACAATAAAGGGAAAACAACTGAACTGCTTATTAATTATGAACCAAGTTTACAGTATTTTGCAGAATGGTGGAAACAGTTATTTGGCGAAAGCGAAGGAAAAGATCATAAAGGCCTTTACCCATCTTCAGCTAATTTTTCGACTGATTTACACTCATTAGGGCAATATATTCAAGAAGGGCGCCGTAATATTTTCGAAACCGTGCTTCGCGTTCAAGAGCCAAAGCGTCAATTAACTGTAGAAAAAGACCCTGTTGATGCAGACGGGTTAAATTATTTGGCTGGCAAAACGATTCACGAAATAAACGATAAAGCCTTCCAAGGAACACTTTTAGCTCATACAGATGGTGGCGTACCAAATCTTGTAGTAGAAGTACCTAAACTGGATGCTTATACTTTTGGCTACCTTGTTTACTTTTTTGAGAAAGCTTGTGCGGTGAGCGGTTATTTATTAGGTGTTAACCCATTTGACCAACCAGGTGTGGAAGCATATAAAAAGAACATGTTTGCGCTTTTAGGTAAACCAGGCTTTGAAGATGCGAAAAAAGAATTAGAAGACAGGTTGTAATTTTTAGGGGAATCATAACCTTAATCCCCTTCATCCAGCGCAGCGATGAGCGTATATTAAAAATAGAATGAGCATGTTTAAAAAAAATCTCATTGGGTATACTAAGAAATGTAAGACTTTCTCGTATTCCCCCTGTAGGCAAAGCGTTAAATCGCTTTGCTTTTTTCTTTTCCATACACATCATTCTCTCGAATTCACAATGAGGATTTTTATCATCCCCTAGCTCAAAGATTTGACCAAAAGTATATTACAAAATAAAAGTTAGTACAGTATTCACCACTTAGACTTGTTCAGCTCACATCTGCCATTTTTTAGTGGCAATTTCACTGCATTTTATATCTAGAGTAAAAATTAAGAAACTCATATAACGTAAAGCCTCTAAGCACAAGAACAAAAATTCTGCGCTTTCATTTCATATCATGTTATACTAAACATATGCGTTTGAGCACTGGTCTAGATAGACAGTTTCAATAACAAAGCTGGATGACGAACTATGTCTCCAACAATATATGCAGAATGTTATTATTAAGGAGGCTATAAATGAGTATATTTGAAGAGCAACATAGCAGAAAAAATACGCGATCTGTAAAATGGGATATGTTAAAGCCTGTATTCCAAACAGACGATGTTTTACCAATGTGGGTAGCAGATATGGACTTTAGAGCTCCTGAACAGGTAAACGAAGCACTTATCGAGCGCAGTAAACACGGTATTTACGGCTACACAATAGTGGATGATGCAGTTAAAGATTCGGTTGTAAAGTGGATTCATCGTAGGCATCATTGGCACATTGATCCTAATTGGTTATCATTTAGTCCTGGTGTTGTCACTAGTTTACATATGGCAGTGCAAGCTTTAACAGAGCCTAATGATAAAATACTTATTCAAACACCCGTATATACCCCTTTTTACAATGTGATCGAAAGCCACGATCGACAAATTGTAAAAAATCCATTGCGCTATGAAGATAACTACTATCAAATTGATTTTGACGATTTTGAAGCTAAATTAAAGCAAGGCGTAAAGGCGTTCATTCTTTGCTCTCCGCATAATCCAGTAGGACGTGTGTGGAAAAGGGAAGAACTAGAAAAAATGACAAAATTATGTTTGGATTATAATGTAACTATTATATCAGATGAAATCCATTGTGATTTAACGTTTCCCAATGAGCGACATATCCCTATCGCTTCTCTTTCTGAAGAAATAAATGACCAAACAGTAACATGTATGGCTCCATCGAAAACATTTAATTTAGCTGGTTTACAGGCTTCCTATATCATTACTCCTAACCAAGAACGAAGAAAAAAAATTGAAGCACAATTATCAAAACAAGGCGTACATGGTTTAAACATAATGGGGAACACCGCTTTAGAGGCAGCTTATTTGTATGGAGATAGTTGGCTTGACGAACTTCGCGAAGTTTTGCTAAGTCATAAACAGTATGTTGAAGAAATGTTAAAAACGCATATTCCAGAAATAACTGTAACACATTCAGAGGGGACTTACTTACTTTGGATTGACTGCAGTGCTTTAAATATGGATCCAAAAGAATTACGTGAATTTATGATTCACAAGGCAAAAGTAGGGTTAAATACAGGAAAAGATTACGGAAAAGAAGGATCAACCTTTATGCGGATGAATATAGCTTGTCCAAGAGCAACATTGGAAGAGGGCGTTAGAAGAATCATCCAAGCAATTCAAAACAGATAATTTCATTCATAAAAGCAGGATGGCATAATCGTGTTTCGTTTAGCCAGACCTGCTTTTTTTGCTTTAGCTACTTTATCAAGCGAACATTTCTAATACATTCGTTCTACTCTTGCTCTTCATTATTTTGTGTTGGGTCTGATGGTCGTTTTTCATTATCACCATTTGTTTTTGTTAACGTGCCACAAATTATTCTCTCTCCTGAATCTCCTCCAGGTTGGCTTACTCCGTCATCTTTATTCTTAGTAACAATAATGGATGTTCCTTTACCTTCAGTTAGCGAATTTTTTCCATCTAATAACGTCGTCTCCGGCATCATTAATTCAGCGTTAATAACTCCGTTAGCATCTGCTTCTATGTTTGGCATGTCCCCTAAATGGTTTCCTTCTGGATGCATGAGACCATGTTCTGCACCAGTCGGGTTAAAATGATTGCCAGCAGATGTGAAATCAGGCGCTTCACACTTGGCGTATTCGTGTACATGTATTCCATGAAACCCTGGTTCCAGCCCTTCTAATTCCACTTTCACCTTTACCCCATCAGATTGTTCATGAAAACTAGCTGTACCAACCATATCACCAGATGAATTGTACATTTCAACTTCTTTTGTTTTCTCATCTTTTGGCTGGCAAGCTACAGCTATTAATAATAGAGAAATGACCATCACCATTCTCATAATTTTACATCCACCCTTTTTTAAAACTTAGCTTGCCCATTAACTATACGGCTACTCGTTTATTTATAGATCCAATTATTATACAGAGAAAGAAACAAAAAATATTAAAAACCCCTTCACCTTGGAAGGGGCAGTTATATAACATACAATACAATTGTGTTTTAACGTAGATGCAAAGTGTAGCATTCGGCTGTTACCTTCTCCCACTGAAATTTTATTACTTGGACTTCGCCTCTCACATAAAAACTTGGCTAGAAGCCAAGTTTTCCTAATCATGAGGTTCATGCAATTCCTTGTGGTATTGTTGCTTAAATTTTCGCTCATCCTTCTTCGATTTCTTATAAATAAAGTACATGGCCACCCCTGCAGCAATCATAAAAATAAGTAATGTTATAATGGCAGGGATATATTCCGATTTATCCTCTGGAAAATAAAGAAAAGGCATCATTTTTCCTCACATCCTCCCATGTTATTATAACAAACTTATCATTATTTGCTACAAGCATAAAGGAATTTGTTTATTTTCAGAAAGAGCTAATCTTGTGGCAAAAATATTTATGACGATAGAACGCCGTCGTTTTCTTTATACTATACACCCTGAAAGATTTATGCTTTCCATAGTATAAATAGGCAAAATACAGCTTCGCAAGATATAAGTTAACCCCCAAAAATACCCATTATCGCAAGTAACATATCGTATTCTTTGGGTTCTTTATTACTTTTAAAAAAAGTATCACAAAGCTACAACTATTTGCAGTTTCTTTTTTTCTTTGGCAAAATGGAACTACGTGCATTTGTTTGACAGAAGGGAGACTTATATTATGGCGGACGTAGCTATAGGGCAAATTGTAAAAGCGCATTATCGATCAGGTACCTATATTGGAAAAGTGGTCGGTGATAAGGGAGATCGTTACGTAGTTGAAGTGCTTGCAGTAAAAAAACACCCAATGCAAGGTGATTTACACAACCCACAGCAGACAGAAGGCGTTTTCTTTCATGAACGAAAAGCTTTAGCCTTTGGTGAAAAAACTAACGTTAAAAAAGCAGCTGTACACCCCTTTAATGAAACGGTTCCAAATTACAATAATTCATTAAAAGAAGCCGTAGAATTATACCGTAATAAACTGTTACAAAAACATTCAGATTACAACCAAGCTGCTCTTCAATGCTTAGCTAATTTGGAAAAAAATTATTATTAATGTGTACTATTTTCTCTCTTTCTGCGCAATGATACAATAAGGCGTACCCACAACATTAGTATAGAGTCTAAAAATAAACAAGCTACCAGCATCACAGACTGACAGCTTGTTTATTTATTTACTCACCAAGATGTTCTTTAATAACTTCTTCAATACCATTAATAGCTTCTACCTCATCTGAGCCATTAGCAGTAATTTTAATTTGTGCTCCTTTAGGAATACCTAACGACATAACACCCATAATGGATTTCAAGTTTACTGTTTTGTCATTGTAAGCAATTTCCACTTCAGATTCAAACTGACCTGCTTTGTTTACTAAAAGTGTAGCAGGACGAGCGTGTACTCCAGTTTCTGCAGTAATTGTAAAAGTTTTTTCTGTCATTTTCCTTCATCCTTCCAAAGAAATAATCATGTAATGTAATTATAAAATGGCTCAGCAAGCATAGGATTTTCTTATCTTTTTGAATCGATTACATTCTCCTCATCTTCCAAACAAATCTCAATGAAGATAGCCCCTGCTCCCTTAACCTTGTTTTTTCCAACAGGACAAGCACAAGCTTTTTGCATAGGTATACATTTCATCCAAGTGAAAAACTGAGCTAAACCTATTATATACAAAAAAACGATATTTTGAAACAAAAAAGTGTTTTTTAATAAAATGTTTTATTTTTCTATTTAAAAACTAACTACCACACCTACGAAACCCCAATAGATAAATTGCTGTTCTATTGAGTAGTATCTGATTTTCTCTCTACTAGCACTAGCCATCATACTTATCTAAGCCTTTTTATATAACTTGCATTTTTTGACCACATAATATTCATATTTATTATTTCTTTGTAGTTGTTTTTCATTTTAGCCTGTGATAACGTTATCTTGAAAGCTACTCAATATTATTATAGGAGGCTAACATGATGAGTGTACATATTGGTGCAAAATATGGAGAAATTGCTGATAAAATCTTATTGCCTGGTGATCCTCTCCGCGCTAAATTTATCGCAGAAACATTTCTTGAAAATCCAAAACAGTATAATAAGGTAAGAGGCATGCTAGGATATACTGGAACATATAAAGGGGAAAAGATTTCTGTTCAAGGAACAGGTATGGGAGTCCCTTCTATTTCTATTTATATAAATGAGTTAATGCAAAGCTATGATGTTCAAAAATTAATTCGTGTAGGTACATGTGGTGCAATTCAAAAAGATGTTCAGGTAAGAGACGTTATTCTCGCTCAAGGATCAACTACGGATTCACAGATGAATCGAATGGTTTTCGGTGGTATTGATTATGCACCAATTGCAGACTTTGATTTATTAAAGAACGCATACGATGCCGGTGTTGCAAAAGGGCTAAACCTAAAAGTCGGTAATGTCTTTACAAGCGACACCTTCTACAGAGACAATGCAAAGGAAGTAAATGAAAAATTAGCTGCCTACAAAGTGCTAGCTGTAGAAATGGAAACAACTGCTCTTTATACATTAGCTGCAAAATTTGATCGTCAAGCATTATCCGTACTAACCGTATCCGACCACATCTTAACTGGAGAAGAAACATCAGCTGAAGAAAGACAAACCACTTTCCACGAAATGATGGAAGTGGCGCTAGAAGCGGCTATTAAGTAAACTTTTACATTGAGGGTTTTCCATTCTCCCTACTAGATAATAGCTAAACCTTTTTTAGAACTTTCATTTAGTTGAAACAGCGCATTCGCGTACCTATATTTGGTGCGCGAATTTTATTTTTGCTTCCTTTGTTTTTAATATTAACACTATAAGCCAAGGAAATGAATTACACCTTAAACCTTAAAAAACCGGTTTACCATCAAGTCTTTATGGTGATGGAACGCCGTCGTTTTGCTTATTCTATAAATCATTGAAATTTTATGCTAGGCTATAGAAACAATATAGTGCTATTTAAATCTTAAACATGGCATCCCTATCCCCATGCTATACCACTTAACAGACATATCTTCCCTAACCGCTCACAAACGTTAACTAACAAATCTATTGGTTGACAAACAGTGTTTTAATCGATACTATATTTCTAGCATGATAAATATTCAACAGGTATAAACCATTATACACAGGGGGGAAAAACATGAATCAAATGAGAACAATAGACCTTACATATGGAGCGGTTTTTGTTGTACTAATGGCAATTGGAGCTAATATTACCGTATGGTTCCCGATGCTAACGATACCCATTGGCGGAGCTGATGTTCCACTTTCCTTGCAAACATTTTTTGCAGTTCTAGCAGGATTAATGTTAGGTCGTAAACTTGGAAGTTTTTCAATGCTCGCATATATGCTTGTAGGGATAGCTGGTGTTCCTGTATTTGCTGGACTATCAGCCGGGCCTCGAATGTTCATCAGTCCAACTGGCGGATTTATTATATCATTTATTTTTGTAGCTCTAGTTACTGGTTGGATTGTAAATAAACCTAAACAAAATTATTCCTTTGTTCGTTATTGTTCAGCAGCGCTCTTAGGAACGGCAATAAATTATATAATTGGCGTGACATATATGTATGCTGCTTCCAATATGTGGTTAGACGTCCCACTTAGCTACACACTAGCCTGGAGCGGAATGATACCGTTTCTAATTAAAGATATTGCTTTTGCCGGGTTAGCGGCTTTATTTATGGTCCGTGTCATTAAAAGAATTCCCGTCTTAAGTCGCGCTAAACTAAGTGGATAAATATTAATTCAATTCTAATATAACTTTAGTGTGTCCTTTTATAACACATGTTATGTTCTAGAGACGAAATTATAGGTAAGAACAACGCCTCACCTAGTACATCCTGCTTGGAATATGGGAATAGAAATCAACGGCTAATCCAATCATCATTTAGTTGAAATATTTCATGCGTATCCTTCTCTCTTATGGTAAGATAACAGTATGTAATTTAACGCATATCTTCTTACAACACAGGATACACTTGTTTTAGAGAGGGTGTTTTAACAGCATGGAACTATTTTTAAATTATCCCTTGTGGGCAGCATTAACAGCTATTTTTTTCGTACAGATAATTAAAATACCAATTGGGCTAGTTGTTACAAAACAGCTGAACCCTAGTTTAGCATTTAGTACTGGCGGGATGCCAAGTAGCCATTCGGCGGCGGTGGCGGCATTAACTACTAGCGTAGGTATTATAGAAGGTGTAACGTCTACCATGTTCGCTATCTCTTGTGTATTCAGTGTCATCATTATGTTTGATGCTACTGGCGTTAGAAGACAAGCAGGGGAGCAAGCAATTGTGTTGAACAAACTAATTCGCGATTTTCAGCTTTTTATAGATGGAGCAAAAGGCTGGCAAAAAAAAGAAGAAGATGAAAAAAGACAGGAATTAAAAGAGTTGCTAGGTCACCAACCAATCGAAGTGTTTTTTGGCGGTTTAGCTGGAATTATCATTGCTATTACAGTGTACCATTTATTTTACTGAAAAATGTTATTTGAAAACAAACTTGACTCACTCCGAAAGTCTCACGTCTTATTAGCAAAACTTTAGCTTGCCACTCAAGTCTTATGGCGAAAGCTTTTTTCTTATCCTATAAACGAAAAAATCTCATGTTGTCCTATAGAACAAAAAAGCGATATACATGTTAAAATGACAGGTACCTACATCGTACCTGTCATTTTAACTACCACTGCATTAACCTGTTATGTCCTGCCTGAACACTTGTAATGCCTCATTCTCATTTAATTGTTGTAATTGTTTTTCTGTTAATTCTCCATTTCCCTTTTCAATCATATACACATCGACTTGCTGTTTACCCCATTTATCGTAAACATCTTCTACTGTCTCATAATACAAGTCAATTTTATTTCCTGTAATAGCACTACCTTTATCAGCAACGACACCAAATCCATAATTTGGTATAAACAGAATGGTTCCTATTGGATAAACAGATAGATCTGCAGCAATAGTAGAATACAAGTCTCTTTTCACTTGGACTCCCGAATAGGTAATTCCATATTGTGGGTGATCTGGAGTTTTACCGGTAGATTCTACACCTGCCGTGTACCCAGTAGCAATCACTTTTTTGCTTGGATATTGTTCATAATTCACAGCTTCTTCCAACGTTTTCACACGTCCCATTTGATTGCTTGATATTTGTCGGTCTACTTCTTTCACATGATTAAGCTCTTTTTGTTTCAAATTTGTTTGTCTCGTATAAACATCTTTGCCATTTATTGTATCACTATTGTCCGCTAATCTGTCTATAGAAGAAGGCGTATATGGCCAGAGTTTAGCAGAAACTCCTTCCTTTAAACCCACTATCCCTAGGAGCATGATAGTCACAAACATAAAACTTAAAACCGTTTTTTCAATGATTTTTTTGATTTTCATGAATAACACCTCTTTGGATGTCATCATGTCCAATTTAAAAAATTTTATACATTATTCTATTAAATTACTAGTTTGTTTTCTATGTTGACTACGGATGATATTCTAGCTAACCTTAAAACATTTGGTATCCACTCTTCCTAAGTAAACGTATCACAAGACCGGATACAATTGTCCCTACAAAACCAGCAGCTAAAATAGAGATATCAACTGCAGTAAGTTCTGTAAGTCGAGTAGTTAACTTGGTAAACGTCTCACTTGTATTTGTGAAATAATTCCATGTCGCAGTATTATCCACAATAATAATAACGACAAATGGATAAATAAAAGCCATTAACCAAGTCGTTCGAAGAAGCATATTTAAAATAAAAGCGATACCAAAGAATATAACGAAATATAATAAGATAGACACTACTAATTGAATCAAACTTTGTTGCTCCCTTCCAATCCCCTTTTTAATCTTTACTTAATCATATCTTCCCCATCATTTTAAAGGATATAGAAAAAAAAGCAAAGCTAACATTCTTAAATGAAGACAAAAGAATCTATACCGTTTATCACTTTCATTTTTTTCTAGCACAAAAAAGTAATTAAAATAAGGCAAATCTATTTTGAATATTAGGAAAACGATGTCGATTCTATTATACTATAAACCTGAAAATGTCATACTTCCTTTTTATGCAAGGGACGACCTAAAGGCGGTCTTACAATAGGTGTTGTTGTTACCCCCCACTTCGCATAATAAAGCAATAAACCTTCTAATTTGAAGCGGGAGCCTAACACCTTCTTATACTAAACCTTTAAGCTTTCCTATAGTATAAAAGATATAATAAATATAATGTTAACATTTATTATTTAGCACGCGGAAATATAGTGAATTTCCCTTTTTTTACCAATAAACGGAGCCCACCAAGCTTAAACAAATAGCGGTTATCAATTATTTTTTTCAATATGGTCGCTTTCCAACCTAAAACCTTCTTGTTCTTAAATATAATTCCAATTGCATCTCGACTTCCTAAAGAAGCAACGGTACCGAGAATATTCGGTTTAAAGCCTTCCATTTCTTCATTTCGTATATATGCTCTTATATTATAAGCTACAGCTTCTGATTCTTGAATAGCGATTTGAGCAGTAGGTGGATATGGCTTGCCTTTTTCAAAATCCATAATTAATGCACAATCTCCGATGACAAATACATTATCATATTCTGGTGATCGCATATCATTATTCACTTCTATTTTACCTTTATTTGTTGTGAAATCTGATTCTTTTATAATTGAATTCGCCTTTACTCCAGCAGCCCATACTATCGTATGCGTAGATATCTTTGTTTGCATACCATATTTCTCAAATAACACACTCGTTGGGGTACATTCTTTAAAGGTTGCCCCAGTAATAAATTCAACACCACGTGCTTCCAGAGAGTTCATAGCATATTCTACTAACTGTTCATCAAATTCAGGTAAAATTGTCGGAGTAGCTTCAATATTAATGATCCGCACCAATTGCTTGTCAACGTTATATTTTTTACAAAGTTCGGATACACGATCTGCAAGCTCACCTAAAAACTCTACGCCTGTAAAACCGCCGCCACCAATAACAAAGGTTAATCGTGAAAGATTTTTCTTTTCTTCCTTTACAAACAAGGAAAAATTATCTTCAATGTGCTGCCGAAGTTCACGAGCTTTCTCTATATTATTTATCGTATAAGCATATGTTTCTAAGCCAGGTACATCAAAAGTTTCTACTTCAAATCCAAGAGCAATAACTAGTACATCGTAATGAAGTATTCTGTTTTCTAAAATCACTTTTTTATCTTTTGGTTGAATTGATAAAACCTTATCTTGAATAAACGTTACCTTTTGAGGATTAATAACATCTTTAATAGGTATTTTCGTTCGATCATCATTCACTGTTCCTACAGCATTCTGGTGAAGCCATGTTGTTTGATAATGGTATTCATTTATGTTTACTAAAGTTATTTCTGCCTCTTCAGTGCGTAAAGATTTTTGTATTTTGGTCACAGTCATCATTCCACCATAACCAGCACCTAGAATAACTATGCTTTTTTTTTCCATATTCATCACTTCCATTTACTCCCTAGCTGAAAATTGTGACCTGTTTCACTTGAGAACGAATAACTTAACTAATTATTCCACAATACTATCGGTAATGTATCCATATAGTACACAGCCCTAAGCAATCATAAAGCTTTATTCTTAGTCTATCATATTCTTTGCTGTTGTAGATAAATTGCTTAGTAAAACTTAGCTTATCAGTAAATCTTTATAGCTAAACTCATTTTACTTATTCTATAAACGAAAAACTTACTCTCATTTAAAATAGATTTCTGAAGCTCGATGAGCCTTTATGAGCCGTGATGGTATACTAGTGTAAACAAATTTTCATTTCATTGTCACACAATCGTAAAATAGTCCCTTTGTTATAGTAGCCTGTTTATGTATCCTTTTCAACCTCACACTAAAAATACATAATAATTAGATTATTAAAATTACAATAATGGGGTTATTCGGTTTGAGTACATTTGTATTCTATTATAATAAAGATATGGTACTATAAAAGATGTCGTCATGTTTATTTTGAACGGAGGGATTATAATGACAAATGAGGTATACGATGTAACCATCATTGGTGCAGGGCCTGTCGGATTATTTACCGCTTTTTACGGCGGAATGCGCCAAGCAACTGTAAAAATCATTGAAAGTTTACCACATACTGGAGGACAGTTAACTGCTCTTTATCCAGAAAAATATATATATGATATTGCTGGCTTCCCCAAAATAAGAGCTCAGGAGCTTATTGATAACTTAGAAGAACAAGCTAACTTATTTCATCCTGAAATTGTATTGGAGCAAGCAATTGAACAAGTGGAAAGACTTGATGATGGGACATTAAAATTAACTTCACATAAAAATGATATTCATTACACAAAGACAATGATTATCACTGCTGGTAATGGTGCATTTCAACCGCGTAAACTTAATATAGATCATTGTGAACAATATGAGGGGATTAACTTACATTATCATGTCAAGGATATGAACCAATATAAAGACCAGCATGTGCTATTACTTGGCGGGGGAGATTCTGCTGTTGACTGGGCGTTAATGCTCGAACCGATCGCTAAGAAAGTCACCCTCGCTCATCGCCGTGAAAAATTTCGCGCCCATGAACATAGTGTTGAAAAATTACACGCTTCTAACGTTGATATTCTGACCCCTTTTGTTCCAAGTAGCATTGTTGCAGACGATCGAATTAACCAAGTTATTTTGGAAGAGGTTAAAGGAGAACGCAAGGTGGAATTAGAAGTGGATGCAGTGTTATGTAATTATGGCTTTATTTCTTCTCTTGGTCCCATTAAAAACTGGGGGCTTGAGATAGAGAAAAATAGTATTGTAGTAAATTCGAAAATGGAGACGAATATCCCTGGCATTTATGCAGCGGGAGATATTTGCACTTACGATGGGAAAGTGAACTTAATTGCCACTGGATTTGGAGAAGGACCAACTGCTATTAATAATGCTAAACACTACATTGATCCTAACGCTAGAATTCAGCCAAAACATTCAACAAGCATGTTTTAATGAGGGTAAAACAAATTCTCCCTAATTAGAGTTAAAAGCTGAAACCTTCTTTCACGGTTTCAGCTTTTATATTAACAATCACCAGGCGTACCAACCTTATCTTTTGTTCTAAATGAAGAACCGCAACCACAAGATACGATAGCATTTGGGTTATCTATACTGAATCCCCCACCCATCATATTCTGTTTAAAATCTATCGTTGTACCTTCTATGATTGGTATATCTTGATTATTAATTACTACGGAAATACCATTTATTTCTTCTGTTGTATCTAACTCATCATTAATATCATATTCAAAACCAAGGGCATAAGATAGACCGCTACAGCCACCGCCTTGCACACCAAAGCGAAGATAGACTCCTTCTGATTCTTCTTTCATCATCTCTACAATTTGCTGTTTAGCATTGTCTGTAATCGTCAATGTCATTGCACAGTTCACTCCTTTTTTCACTATAGGATAGTATAAAATTTTTTGGATTATAGATAAGAAAAACGAAGGCTTTCTAGGCATACTGCGTATTTTCATTATACATCTATATTATTAACCATTCAATATTACTGATCGCTCTGATGGAAAATCCACATTATAATGATGGGAACGCTTCTCCAACAAGTAAGAGGCAGGCTTTAAAGCTATACTTTGGATAAATGTGCCGCTTCATAAAAGCCTGTAGCAATTAACTCTGCGCCTCCTGTCATCCAAACATCACCATCATTATCCCACGTAATATCCAAATCTCCTCCTGGCAAATGCACTTTCACAGATTCATTTCGTTCTAAACGATCATTTAATATCCCTGCCACAACAGCAGCACAAGCCCCTGTGCCACAAGCTTGTGTTATACCAGAGCCCCTTTCCCAGACACTGAAATTTATTTCGTTTGGAGAAAGGATTTCAATAAATTCTACATTGACCCCTTGCGGAAAGCGTGGATCCTTTTCTACTAACGGGCCAAGTTGAGACACTTGCTTCTTAGAGACTTGCTCTACTATAAATACCGCATGTGGGTTCCCCATAGAAAGTGCGGTTAACTCTAACACTTCTCCTTGAATTTCAAACCGCTCCGCAATGACTTTTGTTTTTGGTTCCCCTTGCATCGGAATAAGTTCACGCTTAAGATGTGGCTTCCCCATATTTATCGTAACGTGGTCGACTTTTCCATTTATCACTTGCACTTCAGCTACAACCTTATTTGCTTTCGTTTCAATTTGAAATTGCTTTTCTGCAACTATTCCTTGTTCGTACGCATACTTCGCTGTACATCTCAAACCATTTCCACAGCTTTGTCCTTCAGAACCATCCTTATTAAATATACGCATACCAACATCAGCTACTTCACTTGGATGAATAATAATTAGCCCATCCGAACCAATTCCTGTATGCACATTGGAGATAGTTTTTGCTAATTCTGATAATTTCTCTTCCGCTATAGTATGTTGAAAAAAATCAAGGTATATATAATTATTTCCTAAGCCATGCATTTTAGTAAATGGTATCTGCATCATCTGTCCTCATTTCTTTGCTGGTTGTAAAGGCAATTCATATTGGTCCAACGCTCGGTAAATTGTTTTTAACCTTGGAATTCCTTCAACTACCAATTCATCATTAATAAAAACGACGGGATAAAATAAATCTTTCTCTATAATACGTTCCGCAAATTGTTGATGTTTCTCTACAGGCGGCGGGTTTTTGATATCTACATACTCATATATGATAAACTCTGTATCATATTTACGCCCTAACGCTGCTTGTAGCCATTCATACGTATCTTTCGAGCTGGGAGCACCAACACAACTAGCACAAACCTGCTCTGCTCCGTAAACCGTAATATGGATTTTACTCATCCCTACCCTCCGTTCTATACATTGATATCTTTTATTTTACAAAAAGTCGAATCAAAGTTAAAATAATATTGATTATCGCTTCGTTAAATGTTCATAGATTTTTTACCATAATCGTTTTATAATAAATAGTAAGAAAGGAGAAGATGGATAATGCATGAACAAGTACAGGAAGTATTAAATAAATTACGTCCATTCTTGCTGCGTGATGGTGGCGATGTGGAACTAATTGATGTTGATGAAAATGGCATTGTGCTTCTTCGTCTCATGGGTGCTTGCGGAAATTGCCCTAGCTCAACCATTACTTTAAAAGCAGGAATTGAACGGGCACTTATGGCTGAAGTTCCCGGCGTCACTGAAATCGAACAAGTATTTTAAACACTTCAATAACGTACAAAAAGAAACTTTGGTTTCTTATTTCTTAAATTGTAACAAGTGGCAAAATGCTAATTGTAAACTATTAGAAAAACGCGACTTTCGTCAAAACTTTATGGTCTTATACTATAACGTGCATCGCTTTATACTTTTGTATAGTAAACCTAGCGCTTGGATAAGAAGGTCCAAGCGCTAAGTTTAATGTCCATCGTTTATTACTGAGATACAGGCGTTTTTGGTGCACTCCCACGCAGTACAGCAGCAACATTTTCTAAGCTAAGGTTCCACATGCTTGTTCTCGTTTCCATACTTGCTGAACCGATATGTGGCAATGCAACAACATTTGGTAATTGTAACAGAGGATGATCTTTTGAAATTGGTTCCTCTTTAAAAACGTCTAAGCCAGCCGCTTGAATGTCTCCATTTTGCAGGGCTTGCAATAGTGCTTCTTCATTCACTACTCCCCCTCTAGAAATATTAATAAACAGAGCATCTTTTTTCATTAATTGAAAAGCTTGACTGTCGAACATATTTTCAGTTTCACTTGACAATGGTACAACAGACACAACAAAATCGGCCGTTTTTAATAAATCAGAAAAGCTAGCATATGTGGTCCCTAACTCGCTTTCTGCTACTAAATTTCTAGAACGGTTGTGATACATAATTTTCATTCCAAAACCTTGCGCTCTTCTGGCTAACGCTCTGCCAATTCTCCCCATTCCGACAATACCAATTGTTTTTTGATGTACATCAGCACCAGCTAATAAGTAAGGGGACCATTCTTTCCATTTACCTTGCCTAATATAGTCATTAGCCTCCATTAACCGTCTTGCGGTAGCTAAAAGTAAAGCAAACCCTAAATCGGCAGTTGTCTCCGTTAAAACATCTGGTGTATTGGTCACAACGATGTCTTTTGACTTAGCCGCTTCTAAATCAATGTTATCATACCCTACAGCCAAATTAGCAATAATTTTTAGTTGGTTCGCTTCTTCTAATATAGATTTATCAATAGCATCGCCCACCATACAAATAAGAGCATCAGCTTTCTTTATTTGTTTAGTTAATTCTTCTCTAGGCACGGAAGTTTCTTCTCTTTCCCAATAGTTAAAAGTAAAATCATCCTTATATGGCGCTAACAATGCAGCCGGAATTTTTCTGGTTACGTATACATATGGCTTTTTCACTCTTTCTCCTCCAATACATCTGGAACATCTTCTCTCTAGAACCTCTCGACTAAAAGCTACTGGATATTTGGTGGCATACACCAAATACACCAGTTTCTCTGATGTACCAAGCTATTCCGTAACCCTAACCAAGCCAATAGTATTCTCGGCTAGTAGATAAAATCAAACAATCAATGGGGATAGTTTCATCCCCACCCCTCGTTTTGTGAACACATAGAGGAAGTCTTGCAGTACCTATATACAGGATGCTTTTATCATGAATCTGTCACAACCAGTCTAACATAGGTACCTGTAAAAAATCACAGTCAAGTTCTGCCCACTCAAAAAACCGACTAACATTTGCTTCATACCTATCTTGAAGCTGTACTAAATCTTTTAATTGTTCGTACCCTTTATCCTGAACTGTGGATAAATTTTGCTCTAAACAATCGTATAAATGAATTGGAAACAACAGCCTTGCATACACTAACCTCCAGAAAAAGATGGAAACAGGCCGGTTTTTTTGATAATCTTGCAAAAAGTGGATAACAGCTTCATCTGGATGAGGTTGAAGAAATAGTTGTCGTAAAAACTCAGCAATATCCCGTGCTGGATGGTCATATACTAACTCCATCGGCCACATTAGAGGTTGTTGCAATTGATTTATATACCGACGAAAGGATATCGTGCCTTGATCTGATTCATGATAGCGTAATTCTTGCTCACTTTCACCAATGTACTGAATTGCATTTTCACTAAGGCCAATAAGATATGGGAGGATATCCATAACTAAACGATAATAATTCGTTGCTCCTGCTTGAGCTGCTTTTTCAACATTGCTTTCTATCCAGCTTAATTTATCTATCCATAATTGCTTCCACTGTCCATAACTGGAAATTGCTTGTGGTTCATAATGATATAGGCTACCAATTTGATGAAATTGCGCTAATAGGGAACCGTTAGTAGCTTGGGTTTCAGTTCTTGAAGCAAGCCCTTTAACTACCATATAGCTTACATCTTCGTAAGACGTTAGCCAACCCCCTTGGTGATTAGGGATTGGAATAGCCATATGTGAATAGCCGTTTTCTGCTAAATAGTAAGCAACTACCGCTTGTTCCATATGTATAATTTCATTGTTATCGATAGAAGTGATAAAATATACATATTGACTCGCTTGATAACATTCCTTACCCGCAATCCATCGTTTCGTTTCTGGATGAATTTTATAGTTCTCATAAAGCCAATCACTAACCTGCACATGTATACCTCCTTCACTGGGCTTTCTATAAAGCAATTTGTTCGTTCAGAAAGACACAGTTGATATGATTAATGTGTTATTTTTTCTATAGTAGAACAAAGGCTCGGGGCGCCCTGTTAGCAACGCAGCGACTGGAACGAATCAACGAAAGTTTTAGGAATCATGCTCCTGCAACAGGAGTATGCCGGCGCCCTCCGGCAATTTAGAACGAACCGATGATGACTTATCGTAGGGCGATTTCGCGAAGTCGCCTAGTTGATGGGCGCTGAACCCGGACGGGGCCCATTCGGTTATTTGGTTACGCCATAGCATCAAATTTTATACTTTCTTATCTCTTAAGAAAGGCATATGCTTTTTATAACAGTTTATGATCTAGGTTAGCTAATTTTAACTAAAATTAGAAAGGATGATTTAAAAATGGATGCAAAAACAGATCGAAGTGAGTTAGAAGAGAAAGCCAGACAGTGGTTAACGGAACGAGGCGTATCTTTAGATGACATTGCAGAACTGGTATATTACTTGCAATCTAAATATCACGAGAATTTAACACTTGATGTATGCAGGCATAATGTTGACCGTGTACTTAAAAAACGAGAAGTGCAAAATGCCATTTTAACTGGAATTCAATTAGATGTTCTAGCAGAAAAAAAACAATTGGAGCAGCCTTTACAAAGAACAATTGATACAGATGAAAGTTTATATGGTGTTGACGAAGTAATTGCATTATCTATTGTCAATGTTTATGGTTCCATTGGATTTACTAATTATGGATATATTGACAAACAAAAGCCAGGTATCTTAAAAAAATTAAATGATAAATCTACTAGAGAATGCCATACTTTTTTAGATGATATTGTAGGGGCTATTGCAGCAGCGGCCTCCAGCCGTTTGGCGCATGGAACGGGTGAAGATATACTGCTTGATGATTAAATCATAATCACATTGCAGTAATAAATATAGTAAGCGTAGTATTTTTACCAACGTAAACCAAGATTGATAGGTCTACATGGAAATTAGCGAGCCTCCAAGCTAACAGCGTTTCGAAGGCTCGCCATATTTCTATCTAAAAATAGCTGGAATTTATTAAACGAGCTTTTTCTACGATTATAGCTTTTCCAACCATTCTTTGAGATTGTGTACATAATGAGTAGGTTTAACAGGTAGTTGTTCATACTCTAAAAATGGCGTCACCCCTGTAAAAACCATTAAGGTATCTATACCTGCTTGGATGCCCGCCTGAATGTCTGTTGCATAATTATCTCCAACCATTAATGCCTCATCTGCTTTTAAACCGAGCACGTGCAATGCTTCTTTCATAATAACTGCCTCAGGCTTGCCGATGAACACAGGATCAACACCAGTACAAATAGAAATAACAGCCGTTAAAGACCCATTTCCTGGTAATAAACCACGTTCGTTAGGAATAGCCTTGTCGCCATTTGTCGAAATGAATGTTGCACCGTTACGAACGGCTATGCTAGCTTTAGCCAGCTTTTCGTACGTAATATTACGGTCAATTCCTATAACAACGACGTCGCAATTTTCCGTTTCTGTAATGGTATGCCCTTCTTCCTGTAATGCTTTATGTATCCCTTCTTCACCAATAACGTAACAACGAGATTGTCCGTAATTTTCTGTAATATAAGAAGCAGTGGCTAAACTTGTAGTAACAATTTGCTTAGGTTCTGCTGGAATATCTAACTTTTTAAGTTTCATCGCTACATCTTGCTGTGTTTTGGAAGAATTATTCGTTACAAAAACATAAGGGAGTTGTTTTTCCTGTAATGCTTTTACAAAATCAGACGCAAACGGAATAGCTTCATCTCCTTGATACATTGTTCCGTCTAAATCGATTAAATAGCCTTGATATGCTTTAGTCATGGTAGTTAGTACTCTCCTCATTATTAAATAGACGCTTTCTTTATACTAATGTTTTTACTTTTCCATCGTGCTAATAAACAACACACTAGCTGTTTATTAATTCGTTTATTGTTTTGAAGTATCATTTGAAAACGCGTGAGTAACTTGCTGATGTTCTTCATTAATATATTTGCGAATATATGTTGCAAACTGTTTGTAATCTTTAAGATAGGTTTGCATTACTTGAACCATTTTTTTATGATCCACTTGCGCATAGTCGGAAATCAACATTCTCCTTAGCGTAATTAATTCTTTATATGCACGCTCCTGTTCAGTTGGCAGTACCTTTTCGTCCAATAAAATGTCAATAATATCGTGGTAACTACCTGGATCACGCATAATAAATCCGTCAATCATCATATTTCCTACATCAAGTACAGACTCAATGTAAACATGTACTGCTCGTTCCAAGCTTAACTTTTCTTCTAAAGAGTGTAGACGGTCCATTTCCAATATACCATTTAACTGATCCATATACTGTAAAATCGACTCCAGCTTCTCTCGATCAACAAAATACATTGGTCACCCCTCCATCAAGAATTACAATTTTATCATACCATATTCTGTAGGAATATGAAGTAAAACATGATATAGTTGGGAAAATATTATTTTTAAAATGGGGGGATATGATGGGCAAAAATTATGAAGTAATTAAGGATGAGACAGTAGGAAAAGATGTGCGGTATGTCAGCTTTATGGGGCAGTTACAACGTTATGATTTAGCTATTTTAGATGATCATGAAGACGTAAACAAAAAGCTGATTATAAACATGCGAAAAAACCGATGCTTATCGATTGATAAACAAGATTTGCACAATAAAGGTGTGATCGAACATACATTTAACGAAGCCAACATGGAGGCGGATGAGATTCGCCACTTTTTACAAGATATTCTGTGAAGCAAAAGTATAAATAACTACAATATATTTTTACCTTAAATTGTTAAGCGTAGAAGCTATACACATAGGGTAACACTAATAATAACTTGCGTTTACAATGAAGAAGGTGAAAAAACATGGTTAAGAAAAAAAACTATAGTGACTTTTCAAATGTAAAGCATTCCCATGATCGTTTAATACCCGAAGAATTTCCAGAAGGGGCTTTTGGCTCTCCTATCCATAGCGATACAGCTGTGGAAGGGAAATCAACTTCATGGGAAGAAGGACAGCATAGAGATAGCGCCTTTGTTTATCCAGATCGCAAACAGCATGAAAACGTCCCTAGAAAGGCGCCAGGCTCTCATATTATTCATGATGAAAAAGAGCAGTAGAGAGGCTTTTACTACTGCTCCATTTTTTTTAATACAAAATAAGCGCAACCAAAATTACAATACTCATATAGGTAATCATCCAATGTATCAATTTTAGTATCTACTGGAACTTTCACGTGCCTATTATCATAAAAACCTTTTAGCCGTAATTGATCATATCCCCAATCACCAACAATATAATCATATTTAGCTAAAATATCAGAATACCTCTCCTTTACAACACTTTCCTGAAACCCAGCTTTATGATCTTCAATCAACTCATATGTTTTTCCAAATAGTTCAACCATACTCGATTCCCCTTTAACATCGGTATCTTCTCAGTTTAACACCTTTTACCTAAACGCTCCAGAAAAAAACAGTTATGATTTCCGTTAGAATAAACAAACTAATAATGATCTTTTAAAAGAATGGAGGGTAAACAATGAAAAGGATAATTCCCATTGGTCTATCCGTTCTCTTTTTAGCCACTGGCTGTATGGATAATGATACTGCTACAAATGAAAGAGAACGTATACAAAACCAACTTGACCCAAATAAAGAAGCTCCTGCGGATAATGATTCAAATAACAGACTGGGCTATGTTCGTTATTCAAAAGAACAAATTGATAATGATAAAGAAAAGCAGCACTCCATGCGTATAGACCGTACAAAGATGGCTGATATGATTACTCGTAGTATGTTAAGATCAGATGCTTTTAAAGAAGCTGCTACGTTAGTAACAGATGAAGAAGTACTCATTGCCTATGAAAAGGCAGATGATTTCGATAAAGAAAAAGCATCTCAAATGGCAGAGAAAACTGCTGCTTCCATCTTGCCAAGATACTTTAATATCTATTCTACTGATAACACGAACTTAATTAATGACATTCAAAGTTTGCATAATTCAACGACTACTGAAGACGACTACGACAACACCATTAATAACATCATTAAAGAAATGAAAAATTCAAAATAAACTTTTGTAGAATGAGGCAAACGTCCAACCGTTTGTCCTTATTTTACACTATAGAAAGCCACATCATTGCTTGCTAGACGATGGCTAGCCTTTAAATAACCATCCATCAAACTTTCTCCGCTAAAACGCTTGGAAGGATAAAAATATTCTTTCAGCTAATTTTGTATATAAAAGAGGATTGTAGGAAAAGTTAAAGCCAATAACAAGTTTAAAATGCAAAAAGATAAGTGTTGAAACACTACTACAATCCATAAATTTTTATACTTCCTATCGTGGATCAAAAGGGTGAAAAAATTGTCTATCAACCGTATTGTTATAACGTTTTTATTATGTACACTTTCCATTATACTTATGCCTACACTTACAAAAGCAGATAGTAATTCTATTTATAAAAAAAGAATGGCATTATTTAAAAAAACAGAAGCAGTAACACAAATTCCATGGTATTATTTTGCTGCCATTGATAACTATGAACGAAACGCAAAAAAAGATGCTGATGATGAACAAGCAGTTTCTATTGAATTTCCTACAGAAGCTTGGTTTGGCCTTGGTAATGCAGCAATGATTAATGATGAACGACTCATACATTTTTTTAATGGTTATGGAAAAGATGGCAACGGCGATCAAATAGCTGACCCAACCAATCCTGAAGATGTTCTTTATACAATGGGAAACTATATTTTGCAGTACGGACAAACAAAAGATGATATTAAGATTGCTCTTTGGAATTACTATAACCGAGATTTAACTGTCCAAACCATTATGAATACAGCTAAAGTCTTTAAAAGATTTCAAGACATTCAGTTAATTGAACGAGATTTTCCCGTGTCTACATCTTATAATTATAGCTATCGCAGTACATGGGGAGATAAAAGAGGCTTTGGTGGCTTAAGAATTCATGAAGGAACAGATATTTTTGCCGATTATGGTACTCCTGTGAAGTCAACCACTTATGGAGTCGTTGAAATGATGGGGTGGAACTTATACGGTGGTTGGCGCATTGGAATAAGAGATATATATAATATTTACCATTATTATGCTCACATGAGTGGTTATGAAGATGACATTAAAGTAGGGAAAGTTGTGAAGCCAGGTGATGTGCTTGGAGGAGTCGGTTCCACTGGTTATGGGCCACCTGGAACTTCAGGAAAATTCCCACCGCATTTACACTATGGTATGTATAAAGATAATGGGTATAGTGAATGGTCTTTTGATCCATATCCGTACTTAAAAAAATGGGAACGCATGACAAAATAAAAAGATAAATGATATACGTTTAAAATGCCAGCAATACAAAGCTACATCGCTTTGTATTGCTGGCATTTTCCATATAACGTCTGTTTTTTATATTTACATGATTTAATCTTCTCGAATAGAGGGTTTGATAAGGCCCTTGTTTCAAAACAAGTTTTTATTAATTGCAAACTCTTATTTTATCCGCTTTTATTTTTGTTTTGATTTTCTTACAGCATAAGTAATACTTGCTGCAAGCCCTCCCCAAATAATTACCATTCCTAAGATCATGACAAAGATAGCACTAGTACTCATATCATTTAGCCTCCCTTTGATCCGAATAACCTTTAGCCTCTTTTGAACGCCATTTTGTAGCAGCCATAAAGACACCTATAATTAGTGCAACGGCAGCAACCGACCAACCTCCAAATAAAATAAATGTATCAGAATAACCCTCATAATTACCTGTTTGTGTATCAAATAACTTCAATATATTTAACCGTAATAGATCGAACATCATATATCCTAATACAATTGGTGTAATAACATTTAAACTAACTGGGAACCACCAACCTAACTTAATATCAGATAATTCATCGGCATGGTTTTTCAAATTTTTCACCTGGCGAAGTATCCAAGCAATTAATACAACTTCTACTAAACCAAGCATTGCTACACCGAATTGATTAATAAAATAGTCTGCCGTATCAAGGAAAAACAAGCCACCTTGTGTTGCATAAACTAGTGAAATAAAAGCAGCTATTCCCCCTCCAAACAGGACTGCTTTTCCACGGGATATATTAAACTTATCAGATATGCCAGCAATGTATGTTTCCGAAATGGACATTAACGATGTTAACCCAGCTAATACCAAAGATGCAAAAAACAAGAAACCGAACAACCCATTTAAGCCTGGGAACTCATTAATAATGGCTGGAAAAACAACAAACGCAAGACCGACACCACTAGAAACAACTTCATCTACAGCTACCCCCGATTGACTTGCCATAAATCCAAGTACCGAAAAGACGCCTATTCCTGCAAGTAATTCAAAACTAGAGTTTCCAAACCCAGTAATAAATGCATTGTTTGTTATATCTGATTTGTTAGGCAAATAACTTGAGTACGTAATCATAATTGCAAATGCGATTGATAAACTAAAGAATATTTGCCCGTAGGCAGCGACCCATACTTCACCTGAAAAAATACTAGTAAAATCTGGTTCGAAAAAGGCTTGCAAACCTTGGAGTGCTCCATCCAATGTCACCGCGCGAATAACAATAATTAAAAATATAATAGCTAATGTTGGAATAAAAATCCGATTCGCAATTTCAATTCCTTTTTTCACACCGCGGAACAAGATAAATAAAACAACAATCCAGACTAAAATTAATGGAATAAATACCCCTGGAACTAAATTCCCCATTTGACCCGGATCAACCGTTTTTAAATAATCATTAAATAAAAACCCTTCTGTATCCGTCCCCCAGGACAAATTGATAGAAAAATAGGCATATGATATTGCCCAGGCAATAATAACAGAATAATAAGTAGAAATTACAAACGCCACCAACACTGCCCACCAGCCAATAAATTCGGTTTTCTTATTCATTTTCCGAAACGTTAATGGAGCAGAACCGCGGTATTTATGCCCCATCGTAAATTCCATGATTAAGATAGGGATACCAGCAGTTAATAATGCAAATAAATATGGAATAAAGAAGGCTCCTCCACCATTGCCATAAGCTTCAGCAGGAAAACGCCAAATGTTTCCTAATCCCACAGCTGATCCAATTGCCGCCATAATAAACCCTGCTCTTGTTCCCCACTGCGAACGTGTTTCCATATCTTTTCTCCCTCCTTTCTTCTGTCTAAAAAATTAGAAAGAAGAAATCTTTTAAAAGTTTAGTTTTTTCAGATATTTATGTTTGTATTATAACGGCACTTCATGCATATGTCAAAAAATATTTATGATCATTATATGGAGTACTTAAGAGATACACTAAAAATAACCAGTCGATATGTTGAGAAATAATACTAACCATAAATCTTTAAACTTTTATGCTTTCCTATAATGCAAAAAACCTCCTTCGGCTTTATACTAAGAAGCTTTTGATTTCTTAGCAGCAAAACCTTAGAGGCTTTTCACTTTCATACACTTATTGTATGGTTTTTGTTTTTCTCACAAAATGAATAATGGTAGCAAAGGCAATAATAATGGATAGTGTCACTACTAGTGGCAGTAACACTTGATTTGTAAGTCCGACTAAAATGTAACCAATAGATGCAGCTAAAGCAGAAATGAAAGCGTAGGGAAGTTGTGTCATCACATGGTCAATATGATTCGCTCCTGCTCCCGTAGCTGACAGAATAGTTGTATCCGATATCGGTGTACAATGATCTCCAAAGACAGCACCAGCTAATACCGCGGCCATAGATGGTAATAGCATTTCCATATTTGTAATACTTGTTACTTCCGCAGCAATCGGTAACATGATTCCAAACGTTCCCCAAGATGTTCCTGTTGCAAGTGCCATAAAACCAGCAATTATGAAAAACAAAAATGGTAATAAAGCAGGGTTTATCGAGGCATCATTTACGATACCAGCTAAATATTCACCCGTTTCCAAAACACCAATAATAGATCCAATCATCCAAGCCAAGAGTAGGATATAAATTGCCGGCATCATTGTTTTGGCACCTTCTAAAACAATCTTTAAGCTTGAATTTCTCGGTTTTTGCTGGCTAAGATGAAACAAAAAGGATGTTAATACTGCGATTACGCCACCAGTAAACAAGGATAAGTTTACGTTAGTGTTTGCAAATATAGTCAGTAAATTAATGTTATCTTCTGTAGCCATTGCACCAGTAATAATCATGGAAGACACTGTTGCTATAATAAGTACACCGATAGGTAATAAAAGATGATAAATTCTCCCATTTTGATGTGCTGTAAACGTGTCACTTAAATCTCCCGGTACATTATCCTGTTTCGGATCAATTAATTCACCTGTTTCCATTGCACGTTTTTCATGTTTTCGCATTGGCCCAATATCTACTTTTAAATAAGCAACTAAAAAAACCGCTAAAACTGCTGCGATTGCATATAAATTATAGGGAATCATTTTAACAAAAGCTTCCAAAGGCTCCAATGATGTAATTCCATTGGCAGCAAATAAACCACCCATAATTCCAATGATATATGCTCCCCAGCTAGAAATAGGAGATATGACTGTGACAGGCGCAGATGTCGAGTCAATAATATAGGCCAATTTAGCTCGAGAAACTTTATGTCGATCTGTAAGCGGGCGGGCAATTTGACCAACGGCCAAACTGTTAAAATAATCATCTATAAATATAATTAACCCTAAGAATGCACTCATTCCCTGAGCTCCAGAGCGAGTTTTTACTTTTTTTATCATCCAATCACCAAAGGCTTTGCTTCCTCCAGACGCTTGTAAAAAAGCAGTCATCATGCCTAATAATATTAAAAATGATAGCAATAGGATATTCCCAGTATTTAACCCTCCATCAGAGACAAATATGGTATAAAACTGTGTCCAAATCTCGTGGAATGAATCTAAAACAGAAAAATTATGGATAAGTAGAGCGCCTACTACAATTCCAGTTCCTAAAGATAATAAAACATTTCTCGTCAAGAGAACTAGTACCAGCATCAAGACTGCTGGAATAAGCGAAAAAATTGTTCCTTCCATTTCGGTTACCTCCATAAAAATTGGTTGCAATCGAGCAAGGAAACATACTGTTCAAGGAGAGAGGGGATAAGTGAATTGAAGTTTTTAAGTTAAAACATAGAAAAAGACAATGATAGAAAATAACCTACCATTGTCTTTACAATATACGTTATCCTCCATTTCGATCAGTAGTTCTCCATGCATGTTGCTTACTGCATGACAGTATACCTCTTATTCAAAAGCATACCAGCAATACGAAGTGCGACCCTTACATACTGCTTCGGCAATATATCCTTTCATCTATCTTCATTGTTATCATCCTCCAATAGACTACTCTTATACACTGCACCTCTACCTCACCGATCTGATAAGGTTTCATATTCTATTTATGAAAGTAATTATAACATTTTAATTGTCTCGATTCAAGTCATCTTTGGGAACGGAAATGTTAGGTGCGTTTTCACCATCACCTCCGTAAAATTGTGGAACATCGCCCATAATTACGCGAGAATCTACATATACCTTCGTACGAATTTCTGCTGACTCCGTACTAAACGGTACAACAATTTGTGCATTTACTGTCACTGGTATATATATTTCTATTAATGCAGCATTGATCCCAAAGTCTTTCATAATATATTCCACATCTGATTGAATACTACCAACAATTTCAAAATGAACCGGTATTTTAGGCCCTAGATTTGCTAAGATCGTGCTACCAGTAGCTTGACCTATTGGAATCTCAACAACTGTAGGGTCTTTATCAGCTAACTCATTTGCTGTATCTCCATAATCTTGTGGAGGCATGTCAGGATCTTCAGTATCCAATGTTTGCCCTTTATTCATACCGTACAAAAAGTATTCTGCTCGTTTGGTAGCCGCTCGAAGTGCACGATTTACAGCAGCAGATTTCCATCCGACAATAGAGACATCGTTTTCTGAATTAACTTCCATTAAATCATCAAAGCTAATATTTTCCGTCGACTTCACTGCTTCATTGATCGTCCTCGTAGCAAATTCTCTCGTTTTTTGATTTGCAATCTCCATCAGAGGAGGAGTTATCCCCTTATCAACAATTAAAATACTAAGGGAGGTCAAAATAACAAAAGCAATTGTCGTCAACAATAATATTATTTTCAAAGGGGAGTCTGTTCGTAATTTCCTTCTTGGTCGCTTTTTCATCAAAAAACCTCCTCAAAGCAAGTCTATGTATGCTGAAGGAGGTTTAGAATGAATAATTCTATCATTCCATGTTTCATATAAAGTATATCTTGCATTCGAGAGCGTTTCTTTTCTTCCCCACGAATTATTAAAGAAGGAATAAAACTTAAATAGTGTTACCTCCTACTATACAGGCTTTCTTCAAGCAGGAGCTTCCCAGACTGGTGGAATGCTAAAAACATCACCCATACATACGTCTTAAAGTTTGCGCCAATATATCCCGCAGAAATGCTGGCAAATAGTATTTTTTCATTTTCGAACGTGCAATTTCCGGTATTAACCTTCCAAACGTAAACGTATCAGCGGTAGCCAATGTATACATTTGATTCGGCTGTAATGGAACGTCCCTTGTTTGACATACTTGTTTAACAAATACAGCTCCATCCTTTAATTTTTCTAATTGTGGTGTTAAACCTGAAAAAGCCATTCTTCCTATCATTTTCCCGCGAAAACCAAACCCTTTTAACTGAAATTCCATAAATTCTTCTGTTAAAGAAGAACGGATAGCTTCTACTATTTCACTTCCAGTTAATTCAACGACACATGTATTTATCGGATGTGGACAAATACGGTGAATGTCGCCGTATGTGACAACTCCTTTAGGCAAGCTTTCTAGTAATACACCCGCATTCAGCATAGCAAAATCAGCATTTGTCTGCTCTTTTAGCGCTGCTGTTAAAGCTTGTAAAATTGGAGTTACTTTGCGCCAATTCACTTCTAAACAGCTGGATAATTGAACAACTGGTTCCGCCAATCTATTTTTTGCTTGCTCTTCATACGCTACTAGCAACTCTTCTGTATCTAGGTCTTTTGGCAAATGGCTAATATTTGTCGTGTGTGCCTGTTTGTTTTTTAATTTACCTTGCTTATGATCCCATGTTAAAATTACTTCTCCAACATAATAACAATTTTTTCCTGCAGCAGTAAGAAGGCTATTATTCACACGTTCACCATTTTTCAACAAATGATGCGTATGCCCACCTATAATTACATCAATATTTGGAAACCGACGTGCTATTTCACAATCCTCACTATATCCTAAGTGAGATAAAACGATAATGATGTCCGCTTCACGGTTCACAGTATCTAATAAGTGCTCCAACTGTTCTAAAGGCGGGGAAACATGCCACCCCAACAACTCATAATACGCATTAAAAGGGGCAGTAAGTCCTAACACAGCAATTTTGACTCCTTGTTTTGAAGTTACTATTGTATAAGACTGTAGCCAGCTTGGTGATTTTCCAATCGTATCATGCAAATTACCACAAACCACTGTGAATTTCGCCTCATCATATAATGCATGGAGCTCATCATGAGAAATAGTAATCCCCTCATTGTTACCAAGTGTAACGATATCGTAACCAGCTTCATTTAATAAAGCAGTATTTGCTTGCCCCTTAAATGCTTCTGCTATTGGATGTACTCTGTCCATATGATCACCAATATCTACCGTCCAGCACGATTCCCCTGTAACTTCACAACGCCGTTTCGACTGCTTTAAAAAATACGATACTTGGGACCAATGATCAAACTTACTATGTAAATCGTTCGTATAATAAAAATAGATTTGTTCTTCCATTTTACAAATACTCCTTATGACAGCCCTTGAAAAATCATTCGAATTCCAATTATAATTAATAAAATGCGCAAAATCCATTCAAGCGCTTTTCCAGTCAAGCGTTGATTGATCATGGCTCCTAATTTTCCACCAATCCATGCTCCTGGAATGAAGAATAGCGCATATTGCCATTCCAAATGACCAAGCGTAATATGTGTGCTAGCTCCAATTAGACTAATAAATAAAATCATAAACATAGATGTCGCCGTAGCTACATGCGCAGGTATACCAAATAAAAGAATCATAGCGGGAACCATGATTGATCCACCACCAATACCAAACAAGCCGGAAAGAATCCCTACAACTAGCGACAACACAAACGCTATCCAAGCCGAAAAATGATAATAATACGTTTTACCGTCTATATAAAAGCTCCGTAAACCTTTATTTTGGGGTTCAACTTGCGAGGTTATCTTTCGTTTCATAAAAAATAACATGGACACTGCGATCATAACGATTCCAAAGTAAAATAAAAACGACTCTGTATCCATAAACTTGTTGAGCCAAGAGCCAAAAACACTTCCAGGAATACTCCCTGAAATAAGCCACAAGCCTGCTTTATAATCAATTCGTTTTGTTTTTACATAAGCAATTGTTGAAGATAATGCTGTGAATACCATTGCTACAAGCGAGATTCCAACTACAGCTTGAGGCGTTGCCCACGCGAATGCATCTACAAATTGATGTAACCCCAGTAAGCTTGGAATAAGAATAAGTCCTCCACCTAATCCCATCAAAGCACCAACCAGCGCTGTTATTATCCCTATTGCTAAACAAAGAATGAATACCATTTTTGATCCCTTCTTCTACATATCGCCATTTTCTTCTGACGATAGCCAGTGTAAAAAGCTTTTCCTTTCTCTATCCTAGCACTGATTTTTAGAAAGAGAAACTTTCATCTTGTATAATTAGCTCGGGTATGCCCTTCTTATAATGGGAGTACAGCCTATAATAGCCTATCTTGCATAAATATAAACGCATTTAAAAGAGCTGTAATTATACTTTGGGATAAAGTAAATACAGCTCTCATGCATTATTTAGCAGGAATAACATTCTCAATATCAGCCCAATTAAATGTGCCTTCACGAATTTTTTCTCTACGTTCTTTATTTATGACATCAGAAGGTCTTCCTCCATTTGGCCAATCTGAGTCATGTCCTTTCCACTCTGGTCGCTCTTTTGATAACAGAAAAGCTGCAATATCCGCTGCTTCTTGATCTGTTAACGTGTCGTCTTTATTTGGAGGCATATTATTTTTTAAATACCCAGACATTTTACTCAGTCTACTCATACCCGCTCCATCATTAAATGAATTATCTCCCCACAAGGCTGGTCCAGTTGTTGCTCCGGTTCCAGAACCATCAGTGGCATGACAACTCAAACAATTTTTTTGCTCGTATAATTCTTCTCCCCTGGTTACATTAGGCTCAGGAATTTCCTCCATCGTATTTTGCATCCGCCACGGGATTTCTTCACCCGTTTCAACCCCTTCTGAAATATACGTTAAGTAAGCTGTAAGCGCACGCATTTCTTCACTATCATAATCCATTTTCTGCCCATTCATACTTCTTATCATACATCCATTAATTCTGTCTTCAATTGTAAACGCTACGCCTTCTCTTGGTCTATACTGCGGAAATTGTGTCGTCACACCTACCATACTAGAGGAAGGAGCTACCCCACCATCCGCGTGACAGCTTGCACAGGATAATTCATTCCCTACTCTTTCCGATAATACAGTGTTCGTCTCGTTAAATATTTTTTCGCCTTTTTGAATGTAAGAAGTCATCGGATCATCCGCATCTAACTCCTCCATAGAAGGGGGATTATACGCTAACTCTCCCTCTTGTTCTCCTGTTTTCTCATTGTTTTCTGCCTCGCTATTACTACACGCTGTAAATAAAATTAAAAACATTCCAAGTGACATGAACAACAGCCATTTTATTCTACTTCTCATCATTATGTATCCCCCCTGTTCATCTAGTCACTTTAAGCGTAACATATATGCAGGATACATAATGCTATTTAAGAAAACGTTTTCACAAAGTTAACATTTCCCTTATTTTGTGAGCAAAAATATTGACATTGCAAATGTAAAAAGCAAGGGATTATTCCCTTGCTCCACCATTTACTCTATTTTACAATAAGTACTTTACACGCTGCATGTTGAACAATTTGACTACTGACACTTCCTAACAGAAGTCGACCTACTCCACCCAGTCCTCTACTACCTAAAATAATCAATTCTATATTATTTTCTTTTGCATACTCTACAATTTGAGAGCTTGGATTACGAAAAGAATAATCTAACAACACTTCCGATTTACAATGAATGCCTTCTTCTTCAAATTCTTCTCGTATCCTTTCCATTGATGGACGAATTTCTTCTGCCATATCACCCATAAAACTGCGAGCAAGTGCCGCATTAGCTGTTGGCCCAGCGTGAGTAATGACAGTTACTGCATGCACTGTTGCATCATCAACAAGCTTAGCCTGCTTTTTTGCTTCCTCTACTGCTTTTCTACTTAATTCTGAACCGTCATAAGCTACTAGAATATTTGCACTCATACTATGCTACTCCCCCTTAGCTAACATTTTCTACCTAGTTTCATCATAACATATATAATGGTTATCTTTAACAAAATCATTGCCGAAACCTATAAGTATCCAAAAGTAAACACTAAATATAATGTCCATTAAGTCATTGTAAATAGTACGTTGACTTACAGAAAAGTGTTGCGTAAGTGCATGGACCGTAAAAAAATGATCATTTTCAATAAAAAATAAAACAATATCTCGCGCGCGATTATTCATCTATCTTCACCTCATTTATATTATACAAAGTCCCTAGTTTAGCTACCAAGACCAAATCATTGCAGTTTAAATTGCAATCTTTGGTTTAGCAATTGCAATTTAAACTGCAATTGATTGCGAAAGACTTGGCAATAAGCCAAGTCTTTCGCAATCGAGCACCCATAAACATCTATGTGCCATTTTTAATGCTTTTTTAAACAATCTAAATGGCCCAAAATCGCCATTAGCTGTGCTATCTTTTAGAAATACTTGGCTTGTCGCCAAGTATTATGGAGAAAGACTTTGTTTTCCTTATCCTATAAACCCCAAAATTTTATACTCCCTCTATATATCCTATAGTACAAGTATTAGGTAAAATATTCTATTCGAAAATAGTAGAACACTAATATTAACCATGTTAATATTTGCTATTAAGTCTATTACTATCCCCTCTTTCGGAAATTTTTTCATATTTCCTTACAAATGAAATAAAACAGGTAAGAATTATAAACTTTACATTTATGCTTTCCTATAGAAATTAAAAAACCTCTAGTAACTTTTCAGTCTAAGCTACTAGAGGTTCTTCACTCCATATCTTTTAAACAACTTATTCTTCATCACGTACATTTGTTTTCCAAGCTTTATCTTCATCGATCATTTTTTTAATAGCATATATCGTTAGAAATTGAACAACAATTATTGGGAGCCCCAATAATCCTGAAACAACTTCTAACGGCGGCAAACCACCTATTCGCATTAAAATTAACGCCAGCACTGTAATAACAGCAGCGACAATGATGCGTAAATATTTGGATGGTTCCACTTTGCTCATATTTTCGGTACTCGTATAAGACGCGATAGTATACGTAGTAGAATCTAATGTAGTCGTTAAGAAAATCATTGCAATCGTAATAAACATGATAAGCACGATCGTTGAAAATGGTAACGACGATAATATATCTGGAATAGCTTGCATAGCGTCATTATTTGCTACCGTATCTAAGACGGAAACATCACCTGACAAATAACTGTTTACACCTAAACCACCAAGTACACCTGTTGCTACCCAAGAAATAAAAGTTGGAGCCATTAAATACGTTAATATCATTTCTTTAATCGTACGACCATAAGAAATCTTCGCCGCAAATACGCTGTGCAACATGGCCCAAGTAGCATTATAAGCAAACCAAAATATAGTCTGACTTTCTATATGCGAAGTCCCACCCATACTTAAAGCATTTGTATGAAAAGACATATCGACATAATTAGACACTAAAAATCCAACACTGTCCGTAAAGTAATTAAGGATAAAAACACCAGGTCCTATTAGCATAATGATTAAAGCAAATGCACCAGCAAGATACATATTAAATGTACTTAACTTTTTTATTCCTCTCTCTATCCCTAAATAAGCACTCACCGAAAATAAAAGCACCCATACAACTGTAACAATAAACGTTAGGGTAAAGTTTATTTCTATGTTTAATAGTTCAGCAAGATTATAAGTAACAATCGGCGCGCCCAGTCCTAATGTTACAGCGGCTCCTGCTAGAATGCTTATTAGAAAGATAACATCTAAAATTTTGCCCCCGACACCATCTGTAAATTGGTCCCCGAAAATAACACGACAAGCTTCAGATATCCGCATGACTGGACTCTTTCTCACATGTAAAATATACCCCATTGCTGGAGCAGCCATCACAAAGATAGCAAATGTTTGAAAGCTCCATAAAAACATACTATATGAATTCCCCCACAGTATAGCTTCCGCTGACTGAGGAGCGACTCCAAATGGTGGGTTAACCGCAACATTCGCCCACTCCGTCATGCCTGTACGCATAATCGTTGAGCCTAAACCCATAGCAATTAAAATAGACGCATATTCAAATAATGTAAACCGTGGCTTATCAGCAGGATTTCCTAACACCACTTTACCGTATTTTGAAAAAGATAAATAAAACGCTACGCCTACTAAGATAATTGCATACCAAAGATAGCCCCAACTAAACACATCTACTAATTTATTAAATATCATATTTAAAATTTTCAGCGATTCATCTTCATACAATGATAAGGGAATGCTAATAGCAATAATGATGAAAAGTGCCGGTAAGAAAATTTGATAATCAATTAATTTTTTTTGCTGCCTTCCTTTACGCTTTGTACTCAAACAAACAACCTCCAAGTATGATTAAGTTTACTTTTTGTAATACCACTTGGAAGAAGTTTGTAAACGTTAGTACGGTTTTTCACATATTAAAAATTCATCTTACTATTTTGCTTTTCTCATCATATCGAATGGCTTCACAGGTGCATCCATTTGCACACGGACTTTCATCATTGGGTGAGCAGCTCGCTCTATAGGCTCACCCTCATCGTTCCACATCTGATTTATTGTTTGATAAACATGTGTAAAGCCAGGGCCGTAAAACTCTACTTTATCTCCGACAGAAAAACTATTTCGTTGTTGTACAGTAGCTATTTTGGAAGCATCATTATATTCCAATACTTGACCAACAAATTTATATACCGGAATTTTTCTACGACGTCCAAATAATTGCTGCTGTTCATTCGGCGTTCCGTAATAAAAACCAGTTGATAATTCACGTTGTGCCACTTTCCAAAGTTCATCTTCCCAAGCTTGCTGGAATGTAAAATGAGCAGGATCTTCACAATAACTGTCAACAGCTTTGCGGTACACATTTGCTACCGTAGAAACATAATGGATTGATTTCATTCTTCCTTCAATTTTCAAACTATCTACGCCATTTTCAATAAAGTCGGGAATGTGGTGAATCATAGACATATCTACCGCACTCATGGAGAATGGTTCATCCGTTTCCTCATCTGTATAAGCTTGGCAAACGCCTTGATGCTCCAACTCGAACAAATCATATTTCCAACGACAGGATTGGGAACAACCACCTCGATTTGCATCTCTAGCAGACATATGGTTAGATAACGTACAACGCCCAGAATATGAAATACACATTGCACCGTGGATAAATGCTTCAATCTCTACATCTGTATGATTTCGTATTTCTTTAATCTCATCCATTCCAACTTCTCTTGCTAATACAACGCGCTCCAAACCCTCTTGTTTCCAAAAGTTCAACGTCTCATAATTCGTTGCAGAAGATTGTGTCGATAAGTGAATCGGAAGTCCCGGCGCTTCTATCATACACGTTTCAATTAAAGCTGGATCTGAGACAATAACTGCACGGACCCCAATATCCCTTATCGTTCGAAAGAAATCCCCAGCTCCTTTCATATCTCCTTCATGAGCTACCATATTTGCAGCAACATACACATTCGCTTCATGTCTTTTGGCAAAGGCAACCCCTTCCTGCATTTCTTCATACGAAAAATTACCTGCACGGCTTCGTAATCCGTATGCATTCCCACCAATGTAAACAGCATCTGCACCGTAGTATATAGCTGTTTTTAATTTTTCTAATGTTCCAGCTGGCGCTAAAACTTCTGGCTTTTTCTTTAAAACTTGCATGATTCACAAACCTTCCTTCACTCATTCATCAAGTTAATTTCAATTAAAATAAAGAGCCTTTGAAATAAACTCAAAGCTACCTACCTATTTTGGGAGTCAAATACATTCGGTTAACAAAATCTACGCCTTGGCTTATATCCAAGCCCCATGGCAAAAAATTTTGTTTTATAAGTTAACACTAAAATGTTAGCTCCTCCTATAATGCAAACAACGCATTACTGCACATCTTCTGGATTTTTTAAAAAGAATCCGGCATCCAGCGTTCGTTCATATGGATGATTTTCCATTAATTTTGTTGTTAAATTTTCCTGCAACTGATCGCTCCAACCATTATCTACAAACGCCTGTTTTGCTTGAACAAAAAGCTTTGCAATCTCTACAAATGCTTGTCCTCGTGTGTAGATCCCATCTAGTTTCCATTTTAAAATCCGTGCATGCGCTAATTTTTCTAAATAAGGTAATAAGTTAATATCATTTGTGTCAAATATATGTGTACCATTGATGTCTTCATAAATCGAATAATGTGTTGTTGGTTTTTTCGCTTCTGCCATAAATAAATTTTTGTTATTCACGTTTTGCTGTTTTGTATAACTAAAATAATTCGTAAGTAGGGGCCGCTTTGAATGGTGAATACAAGTTGCTCCATAGACAAGCACTTCCACAGGAATTATCGCATTGGTAGCTATAGAATTTAATTCTTGATACGTTAACTCCCTTGCAAGTACTGCACCTTTGGCTCCACGCTGCGCCCAGAAATTCACTTGTTTTGCACTCGTAACCATCGTATGAGGGTCATACACATATGGTAATTGCACTTGATACTTGTGTAGTAAATGGATAACTCCCGGATCACCAATAGTTACCGAATCAACCATTAGTTCTTGTAAAAACTCAAAATAGCCAGGAATTAACTTAATCCGATCGTTATGAATAATAGCATTCATTGCGACACATACTTTTTTATTATTTTCATGTGCTATATAACATATTTCCTTCACTTCTTCTCGCGATAGACTTGCTGGTAAACGGAGACCAAATGTATCCTCTCCAACATATAATGTATCAACACCAGCATTTAATAATGACTTTGCTTGGTTCACTGATTCTGCTGTCGCTATAAGTTCGATCATTCACAATCATCCTTAAATATATATTTATTCATGTAAATCTTTTCATTACTAACTGTGTAAGAGCTTGATTGTACTTTAATTCATATGTTTCACAATCAATACCCCTCCGTTATAATACCATAAAACGTGTTGAGGCGACGTTCATAAACAAACATGTAATAAATCCGTCAATTCCTTTGTTAATATATGTAAAAAATCCCCTCACATAGTAGTAGCACGTGTCTCATTAAGAATTTACCATCCACCATTTATACTTATTAGCCAACAGCGAAAAAAACCTACACTGTAACCAACAGCGTAGGAATTGACAAAGCCAGTTTGTTTCACACCAATACAATGAAAGTTAAATCTTATTCACTTAACCATTGTTGCGCTTGAGCCTCATTGTCTGGTGTAAAATGCTCTACTTTTGTTTCTGGAAGCAGGTTCTCCAGTTTAACTCCTATTTCTATCCACTTCTTATCACTCACAATTGCCAATTTTTGTATATATTTTAAATATTGTATCATTTTCAAATCTTCCAAAACACCTTTTAAAGTCATTCCTTCCATTTTATCAAGTAGAAGAAGTATATTAACTTTATTATATTCTTGTCTTTTCAGCATAAAAAATTCTTCAAAATGATTCAAATCCTCTTTTTCTACTTTTCCTTGCACCTCAATTTCAATTGCATTATCCACCTTTGCTGGGGTTATTTTAATCATTTTTCCCACTCCTTTACTGCGATCTTAGTTATGTTTTCCCAAGGGCGTTTTCCATCAAACATAGTTCACTAGTAAATTTTAGGACAGCATCAAATGTCTTATGGGCAAAATGGGGAAATTTAAGACGTATTATACTTCATACTGTCTTTAAAATGAAAAATATAGGTACCCAGCAAGGATAAAGCAAACTTCTTTCTTCAATATAGGAAAAAGTATAAGGCGTTTTTCGTTTATAGTTAAAAAAATATAATTATCGCTGCTTGTATATACAATTTTTTATTAGTAGTTAATTAAAAATTTCGTTATCACTGTCGGTGAAATTTTATGCTATACTTTCCTTAACATAAAATGGGGAGAGAACTTCGGAATGAATAATTGGAAAAATCCGATATTATTATTGTTATCCAATAGCATTTCAAGTATTGGTAATTTTATCCATTTAGTAGCTATTAACATCATTGTTTATCAGCTTACTGGTTCAGCAGCCGCAGTTGCAGGCCTTTGGATTATCGGACCATTAACAAATATACTCACAAAGTTCTGGACAGGAAGTTTTATTGATTATCGGAGTAAGCGCTATGTAATGATCGTAACATATATAATCCGAGCTGTTTTTATCAGCCTCATCCCCTTTGCACCAAACATGCTTGTCATTTATATTATCCTTGTCGTTCTGAGTATAGCGAACGCTTTTTTCCATCCTGCATCAACTACTTACATTACGATTCTCGTTCCAAACGAAAAAAGAAAACGCTTCAACTCTTTTCATTCATTTGCTAGTTCTGGCGCCTTTATCATTGGCCCAGCCATCGGTGGTACACTTATTTTATCAATAAGTGTAGAGATAACGCTTTGGCTCAACGCCATATCCTTTTTATTAGCATCCATTTTATTGTTATTTATCTCCCAGACTGAATACATTGTAAAAGAAGCAATCCCTAATTTGACCTTTTCGCAAATTATAAAAGATTTTACTGTGGTACAACGCTTTCTAAAAGAAAACAAATATGTAAGCTATATCTATCTGGGCTTTATTTTTATTATGCTGTTTACCTTTGCTATGGATGCACAAGAAGTCGTTTTCACACAGCAAATTATAGGTCTATCTGAAATTGAATATAGTCTGTTAATTAGCTTAACGGGGCTTGGTTCTGTTTTAGGTGCTATTTTATTATCTGTATTTTCAAATCAATTCTCCATAAGAAACATGATAAGCATTGGCATTATTATGACTGCAGTTGGGTATGTCATTTACGCTTTCTCTTGGTCTTTCACATCCATTGTTATTGGTTTTTTAATCTTAGGATTTTTTTTAGTATATCTAAATGCAGGCATCATGACATTTTATCAAAATAATGTACCGGTAGATATTATGGGGAGGGTAACTAGTATATTCCAGTTCATACAAAGTACGCTGCAAGTTTTATTTATCTTAGCAATAGGTATTACAGCTGATATCCTATCACTGCGGATTACAATCGTTATCCTCGCTCTTGTTATGTTCCTTTCATCCTGCCTTTTTGTCATTGCTGTTTTAAAAAAGAACAAAAAAGTTTACTATTAGCATCATAGTACTGAAATCAGCAGATTTTTCAAAGTATGTATTAGTATCTATATATCCAAAATTTGATTGTTTTCTCAGAAAGAGTGCAATTTCGAACGTTTTATAGTCGGCTTGTTCTATGTTGCATTTGCTTATAGCTGGTAATTTCCTCAAACGACTCCCTTCTTCCATCAAGTAACAAGCTCAGAAAATGAATCGATTATGAAATGCCTTTACTTAGCAATACTTACTTTATTGTAAATTAACCCAAACGCTTTTTACTTCTGTATAATTGTCGAGTGCATACTTTCCCATCTCACGGCCTATACCTGATTGCTTATATCCCCCAAATGCAGCAGCAGGATTTTCCTGATTACAATCATTCATCCATACGGTACCCGCTTTTAACCTTCTTGCAATTTGATGTCCTGTTCGGATATTTTCAGTCCAAACGGCAGCTGCTAGCCCATATTGACTATCATTTGCTCTTTTAACTGCTTCTTCTGTCGTATCAAATGGGAAAACAGCAACAACAGGACCAAATATTTCTTCTCTTGCTATCTGCATATCATCTTCTACTTCTGCAAAAACATTCGGTTTAACAAAGTAAAATTGCTACAAATTTGTTACCAGTTTTTTAAGCGTGTAGGATGAGTTGTTTTCTCTAGACATTCAATCACTTTTATGAAAGAATATGTCTTTGTTGAAGTACTTTAGAAAAAACTTGGCTTGTCGCCAAGTTTTTATGACAAAGCTGTCGTTTTTAATAAATTCACTAATTTGGAGATGACAACTATGAGTAACCGTAATAAAGGTATTATTTTATTACTATTGTCCGCGTTTGGTTTTTCTATGATGGGAGCTTTTATTAAGCTTTCAGGCGATGTTCCAACAGTACAAAAAACACTTTTTCGAAATGCAATATCTATGGTCATTGCATTTGGATTCGTAAAATATTATGGTGCAAGCTTATTTGGAAAAAAAGACAGCCAAAAATTTTTACTGCTTCGGTCAAGTTTAGGAGCTGTAGGGATTTTGCTTAACTTTTACGCCATTGACCATTTAGTTCTGTCGGATGCAGATATGCTTAATAAAATGAGTCCTTTTCTCACCATCATCTTTGCAGCTCTCTTTTTAAAAGAGAAAACACGATTATTTCAAGTAATATCGATCATCATTGCTTTTGCTGGAACACTGTTCATTATTAAACCGACATTTTCATCAGAAATTATCCCCTATATTGCAGGTTTTCTCTCAGCAGTATTTGCAGCAGGAGCTTATACCGTTTTACGTGTGTTAGGTAGAAAAGAACAATTTTACACTGTTGTTTTTTACTTTTCATTTTTTACAACTGTAATTTTATTACCGTTTGTCATCGCATTTTATGAACCTATGTCTTGGCAACAATGGGTTTACCTTTTATTAGCGGGTATTTTTGCTACTGTAGGGCAATTCGGCATAACAATTGCTTACAAATACGCACCAGCGAAGGAAATATCTATCTTTTTCTATTCCACAGTTGTCTATTCTGCATTAATCAGTATAGCCCTCTTTGGACAAATACCAGATGTACTAAGTATCATCGGTTACCTCACCATTTTCAGCGCTTCTTTGTATATGTTTATGAAGAACAATCAACAAAGTCGACTAGAATAAAACAGACAAACTTCTTTTGAGAAGTTTGTCTGTTTTATTCTTTCATTTTTTCGTGTATAATGGATGTCAAATATGCTTTAACTTTATGACGATGATTTATTTGTAATTTTTTATACACCTTGCTCACATAGTCTCGAACTGTTTTTTCTGACAAATTCAATTCATTAGCTATTTCTAAATTTTTATACCCTTTATAAATTAAAAATAATATATCAATATCTCTATCATTCATATCCATATTTTGCGAAGAAAAAAAACGGCTAAGTTTTTCTTTTTTGTTCATACACTCTGTTCCTAAAAAGTCAATCATTTCCGTAACAATTTCATCCGCAAACACATATTGATGCTGCCACACGCTTCGAATGGAATGAATAAGCCCCTCTCCACTACTGTGACTTAGTAAAAAGCCTTTTACCCCTAAAGTTAAAGCTTCCTTGATCAACTTCTTATCATAGGATACAAAAATACATATAACCCTGATTTGTTTATACTTTTCTCTTATTTCATTTATTTGTTTTTTTAATGTATCACTTACTCCATGAACTAAATGAACTAGCAATATATCTGGTTCAAAATCACTTATCTGTTCAATAAAATTGGATTCTCGATCGGAGACTTCTAAAACTTCCAGATCGTCTTCGCCTTCTAATAAAATTTTTAATCCCTGTGTAAAAATGTCGCTTGTATTCATCATAAGTACATTTATCATTTTCTACTTCACCTCCAATAGAACTTTTATGGTAAAATCCTATAGAACTATGTTTCCACAGGTGTTGGGCTAGAGGTTTTATATAAGCACACTAAAAATGACATAGCTATATTCCTTGTTTGCTCGTTTTTTATCATGATCATAAATCATTTTTTCCTACTAGCGTTCCTTTAATTGCAATTCGCTCCTTACCATCGAGGGTGCATGTGATAAGAGTAAGCTCATCTTCACCTGCACGATCATCCAAAACTTCCACAGCTGTTGGTTCAATTACTTCTGATGTTTTAATTTCATAAATAAAAGTTTGTTTCGCTGTGTGTAAAAAAGCTTTAGAGCCTGGCTTTACATTAGGTAGTTGTCTAAAATGCCGATCTCCTCGATACCCTCTATGACCAGCAACGGTAAAATTACCCTCTCCCGGTGTTTGATTTGATTTAATTTGTGTTAAAGCAATGCTTAAATTTTCTTCCGTAGTTTGGGTTAGGATTTTTTGTTTGAGGTCAATGGAAGGGATCTCTAATTCAATTACGCCCTTTAGCTCTTCTTCTGAAAACGGGAGATCTTCTATCGACGATAAATCAACAGCATTCTCATCCGATTCCGTCACCAGCGCTAAAGCTTCTTCTAATGCTGCAACTTGTTTTGCTTGTTTCCATTCATAATAAAACGGGATTGACACGAATATTACTCCAGCAATCATGAAGCAAATACCTATGCTACGTTTAGTAATTTTCATTGCTTTCTTCTTCCTCCATATTAGAAAACTTGTCTGCAGCATTCTGTTTTAATATTTTCCCCCAACAGATAGCCGCTCCATAGAAGTCATGAGAGCCCCTTAGCGTATAAAAAGAGTTATAACCTCTATGATAGATTGGTTTCATGACAAATTTCACGTTTTGAGCCAACTAAAATTTAACTTATTTTAAACAATCATACCAACAACCTAGTAATTTATACCAAAATACATTATACCTTTCCCTCCTTTACAAATTCTTTACAGTTTATAATGAGTAATTAATTACAATTATTTAAGATATACAAATGTCTATACATTCACTTTTACATATGATATTTTTTCCACTGACGGTACCAACTTGTAATTTCTGTATTTGGGCTAGTCCCTAATTCCGTTTGTAGTAATGTTTTTAAATAAGCATATTGCCTTTCCACTTTTTCTGTTTCGTTCCTGAAAGAATACAGCTTCATTATTGCAAAATGTACTTCTTCTTGTTCTGGGTAGCGTTCATAAATGCGTTTATACCATTCTATTGCTCTATCATAGGACGAAATAGATGTAAAAACTTTAGCTATCTGCATCGCTGTTCTATACCATACTCTTTCGAATCTAATCTTTTCATTTTCTGCCCACCAATAATCATAGTCATCAAAATAAGGCGCTGTGTAATATTCCATTGCTTCAACATAACGGTCAATATTATTCTTTTCAACAGATGCATAACCTGCCAGTTTTTTTTGCCATAATTCAATATCGATATCGATGGCTTGAGTAGATAAAATATATCCTTCTGTCATATTTTCCAGTTGAAAATTATCTGGGTATTGCTTTAATGTTTTTCTAACATGATAGATAGCTGTATAAAGTTGTGCATAAGCTTTTTCTGGATCCAACTCCCCCCATAACAATTCAATTAATAATGATTTCCTTACTAGTTTCCCTCTGTTATGAAGCAAATAATGAAACAACTCTCTAACTTTTGAAGTTCGCCAAGAGATCAAGTCCACTTCTCTATTTGCTTTTGTGATGGAAAAACTACCACAAACATTCAGGCGTAAACGATCCTGCTGCAACATACTCTTTTCATTATGAAATAAAATATCCCCCTCCAAGCGTTGAATCGTTTTCTTTAAACGGTCTTTTTGAATAGGCTTTAACAAATAATCTAATGCATTAATTTCAAATGCTTTAATAGCAAATTCGTCATACGCCGTCACAAATACAATATGGATGCTAGAATCTAGTTCCAAAATTTGCTCAGCTAATTCCAGTCCATTTACTTGTGGCATATTAATATCTAAAAATACAACCTCTGGATTATTTTTACTTATACTTGTTTTTACAAAAAAAGGATTTGTAAGTTTATCGACAATTTCTATTCCATCAAGTTCCTTTAATAAATGTTCTAAAAAATCCAATGCCATTTGTTCATCATCTACAAGAATGGCTTTCAATTCGGTAGCCTCCCTTTCAAACCTACCTACGTTTTATAGTAAAAACATACTTAAAACGAATTGGGCTTTTAGGTCATTTTATCTACTGTGTATACTTATTGTAGTATAAGGTCATACATTATTTATCCTTGTTCCTTACAACAACCTATATGTAGATAAAAAATCAGTGTGCTTTACATCTAATATACGATGCTTTCAAGACATAAAGACGCTTTTATATGCATCTTGTTGCATTGTATTCAACCTTTTTCATATACTTTTAGCATAGCATAGGATGGAAAAAATCTACATTATCTTTTATTAGTAAATTACGGAATATGTCTAGAGTGTAAGATATTCTCTTTAGAATATGACAAAACGTGTTAAAGTACCTCGTTGTTCATACTTTTTGTACGTGTATGTTGCAAAAATCCAGGTTGGTGTATTACCGTTGCGATCGAAAAATAGTCTTGACAACTTACATGAAGAACGACAATACAATTAGATGCGAATGAAATATACTATAAATATACTTTTTTTACCATTTAAACGAATAGTTTAACCTTGCAATCTATACTTTTTAGTACTATATTCATAGAAGCAACAATTGCAATTGGTGCTTTTAACACGCTATTGCTTTCTATAAAACAGCACAAAAATAAACAAAACAATCCATACTAACTTAACCTAAATGAAATAGTATTATTAAAAGCAAATTTCTTACATTTAGATAAAGGAATGAACAGCTTTGTTACAAAAGACGGAACAAATATCCAAAACCCGATTATTTTTAATCATGAGTTTATTCGCTTTACTATTAATGTTATTTCGTATTAGTTGGATACATGTCCATCAAGCGCCCAAAGAACCAGTTGCAGAAAATGGCGTCATTAATTTTCAAGATGTTAACTTAACAGCTGAGGAAACATATCTATTAGATGGTACATGGAATTTTTCTCCTCATTTATTCATCCAAGCGCCTTCCATAAATAGTGAAACAACAAAAGCCGTTCAACTCCCTCATAACTGGATCAATGATGTAAATAGCGACGAACAAAGCGGAGCATACGGTTTCGGTACATACCAATTAAAAATATTGTTACCTAAAAATCGGCCAGAGCTCCTTTCCTTTCGTTTTTCAGAAGTTCTTTCATCAGTTGCTGTATATATAGATGGAAAACTTGTTTCTCAAATGAATCAGCCACACGTGAAAAATAGTATGACAGAAAAGTACGGAACTTTTTCTGTGCCTTTTTCCCCAGATCAAGATGAAGTAGAGTTGACGCTACATGTATCCAACCACGAATTACCTTTTATAGGAGGTATAACTGATTCTGTATGGTTTGGTTCAACAAACGCTATGCAAAAAGAAACTTCTTTGTTTTCAGTATTACAAATGATAGTAAGTGTCATCTACTTTTTACATGTCATATATGTATTTAGTCTTGTTTATTTCGGTAAAGGGCAGCATAAAAAAACGCTTTTATATTTTGGTTTTATGCTTGCTACCGTAGGATTTACAAATCTGATTGACGATAATGTCATCATACACTTACCTATCCCAATTGAATGGTATTACCGTTTACTCTATTTATTTTTTCTAACTACATTAATTTCTATGTTGTATTTTATCAAGTCTCTGTATATTTTACGTGATCGTTTCTTTGCTTATTTCTTACTTATATACGGTCTTTTTAGTATAGCTTTTATCATTGTTCCAATCTCCCTATTTCATACTTTAGCTTGGTTAGCAAATATTTTTGTGATTATAGCTGTTATTTTTATGTTAAAACTAATGGCTCCTATTACACAAAGAAGAGATCAGGGTTCTATCATTATCCTCCTTTTCATTGTTAGTTATGGAATTAATGTAGTATGGGGAATGTTATTAAATGACAACCTTATAGAAATGCCCTATTACCCATTTGATTTTTTATTAATGAATATTCTAATTGCCTTCGTTTTATTGCAACGTTATGCTCATTTGCTAAATCTAAATAAACAACAAACGAAAGCTTTACAAACAGCAAATAAACAAAAAGATGTCTTTTTAATGAATACATCTCATGAATTACGAAACCCATTGCACGCAATGATGAATATCGGTCAATCTATCCTTGATAAAGACAGTGCAACTTTATCTTCAAATAATAAATATCATCTAAAACTACTTGTACGTGTTGGACAACAAATGTCTTATATGCTTCATGACCTTGTTGACTTAACAAGATTAAAAGATGAACGGATCACATTAAAACGAAAAGAAATCGATTTACATGCAATTATTTCTGGTTTAATTGACATGATTGCATTCCTAATAGAAGGGAAAAAAATACAGATTAACGTTTATATTTCTCCTTCTTTTCCAAAGCTTTATGCCGATGAAAATCGTCTTTTGCAAATATTATTTAATCTCCTGCATAATGCTGTTAAATTTACTAATGAAGGAGAAATAACAATTGAAGCTAAACAAAAAGGAAAAATGGCGATGATCCAAGTAAAAGACACTGGCATAGGTATGAGTGAACAAACAACGGAAAAGGTTTTTCAACCCTATGTACAAGAAAATAGACCTGAAACTAATAACGGTGGAATTGGCATTGGCTTAAGCATATGTAAGAAATTAATAGAATTACACGGAGGAACCATTCGTGTAACTTCCAAACTTTATAAAGGATCTACTTTCTTTTTCACCATCCCTATTGCCCATACATTTGATAAAGATGATCATGAGACTGTTGGAGAAACCTTATATCCTGCTCCGTCCGTGATCCAAAGCGATTGTGGATCAGCTATAGCAAGCTCCATTGATAATGAACGTCAAAGAATTCTTCTTATTGACGATGACTCTGTAAACCTTAAAGTATTATATAATATCTTATCTACCGATTACGAAGTGGCGACAGCTTATAGTGGAGAAACAGCATTACAATGCATCGAAATTGGCAAGTTTGATCTTATCATTTGTGATGTGATGATGCCGAACATGTCTGGGTATGAATTAACGCAAACAGTAAGACAACGATACAGCCTATCAGAACTACCTATCCTGTTATTAACTGCACGGCAACAGTTTGAGGATATTTATGCAGGATTTTTAGCAGGAGCAAATGATTATATAGCTAAACCGGCACAGATTTTAGAGTTACGTGCTAGAGTTCGCGCTTTAACGGAATTAAAAAAATCAATTAATGACCAATTAAAAACGGAAGCTGCTTGGCTTCAAGCTCAAATACAACCACATTTTTTGTTTAACACTTTAAATACGATTGCTTCCTTAGGTTCCATTGATACATCAAGAATGGTTACTTTGCTTCATGAATTTGGAAACTATTTACGTCTAAGCTTTGGCATTCATAATACACAGACACTTATACATGTTGAAGATGAGCTAAAACTTACCCGTTCTTATCTTTATATCGAACAAGAGCGATTCGGTGATAGGTTAAAAATTGAATGGGAAATTACAGAAGATAGCAATTTTCAAATTTTACCTCTTTCGATTCAACCAATTGTTGAGAACGCTGTAAAACATGGCGTTTTACAACGAATTGATGGTGGGAAGGTCATTATTCGAATCACCAAACTTGAAACCCATTATGAAATAGCTATTATTGATGACGGTGTTGGCATGAAAGAGGATAAGGTCGAAAGCTTGCTAGAAGATTCAAGTAGTAAAAGTAAAGGGATTGGGTTAGCAAATACAAATCGCCGTTTCAAACAAATGTTTGGAAAAGGATTAATCATCATTAGCGAGCCAGACGAAGGCACTACAGTCATCATGGAAATACCTTTTTCCTAACTTACTGTAACAGGACTCAAACCTATGTTATGAGTCCTTTTCATTTATTAATGACGTTGTATAACCTTAGAGAGTAACTACTACATAGACTATAGAAAGCTTTCTCTACTTACTATTTTCATAGATCAATATTATAAGCTTTTCTGTCCCATTATCTGCATTCGTTTACATCAATAGCTGTAAACTTTCAAAATAGCTCTCGTTGTTTATGCGCGCTTTTCTAAATCCCTCGCTGTATCACTTTTTTCTACTTTTTTATGGTCACGGTATGTTCCCATCGTTTTATCTACCGCACGATGTGTCACACCAAACCAGTAATTTTCGTTTTTATAATGGTGCCAAAGATGTGATTTTTTAATTTGCTTCCCCATTTTTGTTACCGGTTGAATTGGCTTGTGAGCTACAAAATGTTTCCATTCGTAAAACAAGAAATATCCGATGACACCTGTTGCAAAGCCCATTGTCAAATTCAAATTGCTAGTAATAGCATAGCAAATCAATACTAAAATGATAAAGTTAGGTAAACTAAACCAGAGTGGCAAGAAAAGCAATTTCACATCATCAGGATCAACGTGGTGATCATAATGTAAGCGCTTAATTATCTTTAATAAGAATGGATTCTTCGGTTTTTTAATATGAAATAAAAACCGGTGTATCATGTATTCACTAATTGCATATGTCATCATACCTACACCAATCGCAGCCCAAATCCTCCAATCGTATAAATTCGGAATAGTAAACCCTAACATGACCGCAAAAATAATAACCATTACTGTCACGTCTGGAAACGTAATAAATTGCCTCCCATATTTCTTCATCATTTCCCCCCTTAAAGCATCATTAAACAACCTTTTATTCTGACTTTTCTATATTTTATCATCTCCTTTTTTGTTTGTCGATTCTCATATACATTCTCGTTTCTTAAAAGATCAATACTTTTCATCCTCTACATTGTTAGATGAAGATTAAAAGTTAGGGTGAATTACCTTCTTTCTAAATTATATAGCTCCACCTGTTTTTATAATCTCTTACCTCTCGGAGTTTTCATTAAACATTTTAATAGTTCCGCAATTTGCGATTAGAATAAATTAATTATATAATCAAACTTAATCATCATTTCCATTAACTAACTATACTTTCCTGTTTATAGAATGCATTTACTGAAGCATTATTTTTAGTGACATAATTATTTCTTAACTGTGGCAATAACTTTCTTTATTAAAAAGCTATTTACTTGCTACGGCGAAAAGAACAAAGGCGCAAGTGTCCGTTTAGCAACGTAGCGAATGGAAAGAATCAATGGAAATAAAGAAATCATGCCACTCAAACAGGGGCAGGCCTGTTTTTAGTCGGCCTTTCTCTTAGGGCGAATCGATGATGGAGCAATGGAGTAAAGTCGCCTAGTTGCTAGGCCATAGCTTTAAGTGGCTATTCGGTTATTTCATTACCACAAGCACCTAATTTTATTTTTTCCTATACATTAAAAAGCATTGTGCTAATGAAATAGAAATTAAATTATAGGAGATGATCTGATGAACAAACTACTACGTAAAGTTGCTATTTTAGGAACTGGCTTTGTCGGTTCAAGTACGGCATATGCCCTTATAAACCAAGGTATTTGCGACGAATTGCTATTGATCGATATGAAACAAGAAAAAGCGGTTGGTGAATCACTAGACCTCATTCATTGTATGGATTTTCTTCCTTCACGGACGAAAGTTTATACAGGTTCTATTCAAGATACAACTGATGTGGACATTATTATTGTTAGTGCTGGCCCTCCACCAAATGAGAACCAAACTCGACTCGATACATTGGAAACCGGAGCGCATATAATGAATGATACCATCCCCAGGATAATGAAGACTGGGTTTAACGGCATTTTTTTAATTGCTACAAACCCTGTGGATATTATTACATATCACATCTGGAAGTTATCTGGCCTACCACGTCATCAAGTGATTGGAACAGGTACATCGATCGACTCTTCCCGCCTCAAAACATATTTAGCACAGATACTTGATATTGATGTTCGAAGTATACAAGCTTATACAATGGGTGAACATGGTGATTCCCAATTTGCTGTTTGGTCACATTGCACAATTGGTGGTAAACCGTTATTAGAAATATTGGATGAGAAGCCACATCTAGCTACCAAACTTGATTTAGATGATACGGTAGAAAAAGTGAAACGCGTTGGCTTTGAAATTTTAAAACGAAAAGGGACAACATATTATGGAATAGGCAATGCGTTAGCGTACTTTACAACCCAAATATTAAATGATAGCCAACAAACTTTACCTGCTTCTTGCATATTAGACGGTGAGTATGGAGAAAAAAGTATAGCTACTGGCGTGCCTGGAAAAATTAGCCGAAACGGTATCCAAGACATTGTTGAGCTAAATTTTTCAGAACAAGAAAAGCAATTATTTAGGCACTCTAACACCGTTTTAAGAGATTATATGCGAAGAATAGGTTATTAATTACCTACAACAATGGGCAAATCAAGACTAAGAAGTAGCAAGACAGCATGTTTCATGTAAAACCAAAATGGGAAAGCTTGTGCTATAATGAACGAAATAAACCATTAACGACAAAAGGTGTGTTCCCATTGAATGAAGAAAAGTATGCAATTATTGATATTGGTTCGAATACCATTCGTCTCGTAATCTATCTTAAAGAAAAGAGCGGTCGCTTTCAGGAAATTGAGAATGTAAAGGCAGTCGCCAGACTTAGAAATTACTTAGAAGAAAATCATTATCTTAACCAAGAAGGAATGGGAATACTAGCTAACATTTTACGTAGCTTTAAAGAAGTAACGGATACATATGAATTAAATGAAATAATATGTGTCGCTACTGCAACAATTAGGCAAGCTGAAAATAAAGCAGAAATCATACAAAGAATTGTACAAGAAAGCGGTTATGATACACGAATTCTCTCAGAAGAAGAAGAAGCTTATTACGGATATTTAGCCGTTGTCAATTCAACAACCGTCTCCGAAGGTATAACCATTGATATTGGTGGCGGAAGTACAGAACTTACTTATTTTAAAGATAGACAATTAGTTTACTCTAAAAGCATGCCTTTTGGTGCTTTGACTCTGAAACAAATGTTTGTCCAACACGACGTACCAACAGAAAGAGAAATGGAACAAATTAAAACCTATCTACAGCAGCAATTCACCTCCATTTCATGGTTATACAATAAACAAGTCCATTTAATCGGTATTGGCGGTAGTGCCCGAAATATGATTCAAATTGACCAAGCATTAAAAAAATATCCATTAGCTGGCGTACATCAGTATCGGATTCAAGAAAATGACATAGGGTATGTTAAAAATCACCTACGTAAGTTCCCTTTCAAAGAATTACAAAAAGTAGAAGGGTTAAGTAAAGATAGAGCAGACATTATTTTGCCTGCTATTGAAGTATTTCATACTTTATACGAGCATATAGAGGCTACAAGTTTCATGCTAAGTAGAAAAGGGTTACGTGATGGAATATTTTATGAGCAAATTATGCGTGATTTTGGCATCACCAAATTTCCAAATGTACGTGAAGAGAGTTTTAATGAATTAATTGTTGATTTTAATATAAATTATAAGCAAGTTCACCAAGTTATTACCATTGCAACAAAAATTTTTGACGCCTTACGCAATAGCGGGCTTGGTTATATAGGAAAGATCGATTATGAATTATTAAAGCGTGGTGCCTATGTATTCAACCTTGGCAAGTACATTGATTCAGAGTCTTCTTCCCAGCACACCTTTTACCTTCTAGCAAATCGCACCGTAGATGGACTTATGCATATAGAACGATTAAAAATTGCACTTGTCGCATCTTTTAAAAGCAAGCATAAATTTAAACAATATTTAGAACCGTTTAAAGAATGGTTTGTCAAGAAAGAAAAGAAAAAATTACAGACCATAGGTGCTCTATTAAAACTGGCGTACTGCTTTGACTCGACGAAGAGAAATATTGTAAAAGACATAGATATGCTTGTTGATGAAGAAGTGATTACTTTTCATGTTTACTGTGACAAAGATTGGATGCCAGAAGCATATCAAGTTGAAAAGCAAAAAAAACACTTGGAAAAAGCACTTCACAGAAATATTAACGTTTGCTTTTGCTATCAGCAATAATAAATGAAATGGAATTGTTTTAACTACAATATTAGAAAAACTCGGTTTTGCCCACGCAAAAACACCTCCGATTTGTATTGATTTAATTATATCATTTCGAAGGTGTTTTTTATTGTCCCATTTTATCTATTGTCGCCAAGTTTTTATTACGATGGAACGCGTCATTATGCTTAAACTATCCCCTAAAAACTATGCTTACCCTATAATACAGCAAAGAACTTCACCCACATTAACACAGATTTTAACTTCTGTTGCTCCAAATACAACGACTACTATTCGAAACTTTTCCAATATCGTACGTCGCAAAACGCAAAACGAAAATCTTTAAAGAAACTTGAATATAAATTTACAATTCCTTAATACTTATAATGTAGGATGGAAAATGAAGAAATCGTATAGGGGTAAGGAGAGAATGCAATTGAACGAAAACAGAAAACGCCTAGGAGATCCTAAATATTATAACAACCGCGAACTTAGTTGGCTAGCATTTAATGAACGTGTGTTACAAGAAGCGTTGGATCAGCGTAACCCCTTGCTAGAACGATGTAAATTTTTAGCTATATTCAGTTCCAATTTAGATGAGTTTTTTATGGTTCGTGTTGCAGGACTAAAAGATCAAGTAGAGGCTGGATTTAACAAACCTGAAAATAAAGCAGGCTTAACACCAAAAGAACAGCTTGCAGCTATTTCCAAGAAAAACCACCAGCTAATTGACATGCAATCCTCTACTTTCAAGCATGTGCTAGTGCCAATGTTAGCAGATGAAAACATTACATTCCTAACTATGGATGACCTCGATCAACAAATGCAGTTAAACATGGAACGATACTTTGATGATCAAGTCTTCCCTGTGTTAACCCCTATGGCAGTGGATGCCTATCGCCCATTCCCTATGTTGGCAAATAAAAGCATTAATCTTGCCGTATTATTAGAAGATGAACGTGCTAAAAATGATATTGTGGAACTTGAAGAAGTTGTTAAAACTGCTATTGTTCAAGTGCCTTCCGTATTAAAACGTTTTATTAAGATAGATATTCCATATTCTAACATCACCTATTTTATTATGCTTGAAGACATTATTAGCCATTTCATTTACAAATTATTTGCCGGTTATAAAGTTATCTCTGTAACAGAATTTCGAATTACCCGGAACGCTGATATGACAATTCATGAAGAAGGAGCTCGAGATTTATTAAAAGAAATTGAAAAAGAATTGAAAAAGCGAAAATGGGGAGCCGCTGTTCGACTAGAAGTGAAACGAAAACAATATGACCCTAACATGTTAAATTTTCTGTTGTCCGTATTGGAGATTCATTATAAAGATGTGTACGAAATAGATGGTCCCATCGATTTGACCTTTTTATTCAGTTTTCACAAGTCCCTTGAACCTACGCATGAGCATTTAGTGTATGAAACATTAATCCCCCAACCACCGCAGGATATGGGAGATTCTGAAGATTTGTTTGAGTTAGCAAAAGAACGGGATTTATTTTTTCACCATCCTTATGAATCCTTCGAACCAATCGTCGATTTTGTATCCGATGCAGCTGATGACCCTGACGTATTAGCAATTAAACAAACATTGTATAGAGTAAGCGGAGATTCACCTGTTATAGAAGGTTTAAAAAGAGCTGCAGAACAAGGAAAGCAAGTTACCGTGCTCGTTGAATTAAAAGCGCGCTTTGATGAAGAAAATAACGTCCAGTGGGCAAAGGAATTGGAAAAAGCCGGATGTCATGTTATTTACGGTATGACTTATTTAAAAACACATAGTAAAATTACACTCGTGGTGAGAAGAAGAAATAATCAAATTGAACAATTTGTTCATTTGGGCACAGGAAATTATAATGATCAAACCGCTAAAATTTATACAGATATGGGGATTATTACGTCCAAGCGCGAATTTGGTATTGATGCAAATAACTTCTTCAATTACTTAAGTGGCTATGCAGAAAAACCATTGTTTCATCAATTATCCATGGCCCCATTTGATATGAAAACAGATTTTTTGTCCGATATAGATATAGAAATGGAGAACCATAAGAAATACGGGGATGGATATATTATTTTTAAAATGAATTCTTTAACGGATAAAGATTTGATTATGAAAATGTATGAAGCTTCCTGTGCTGGAGTTAACATTGATCTAATCGTTCGTGGTATTTGTTGCTTACGCCCACAAATACCAGGTGTCAGCGAAAATATACGCGTCATTAGTATTGTAGGTCGTTTTCTGGAACATACTCGCATATATTATTTTCATCATCATCAAAATAGCAAGATGTATCTTTCTTCTGCCGATTTGATGACGAGAAATATGGAGAAACGTGTAGAGCTACTTTTTCCAATTATTGATGGCAACATAAAACAGAGATTATACGAAATATTGCAAATTATAAGTAATGACAATGTAAAAGCTCGCATGCAAGATCAAAATGGCATATATCATTATGTAGAAAAGCCAGACGAAGCCCCGAAAATAGATAGTCAAATGGAGCTATTCAAAAGAGCTTACATGGTTAAAGAAGACGAGGAATAACGAGCAATTCAATCAGAGGGAATACATATTCTATCCCCTCTGGTTGCTATTTATGTCTAAGTGGTAGTGTTTTATATTTGTTTACGTTGCTTGTCGCCGCTAAATTTTTTTAAAATACAATACGTGACGGAGCAGTTTAATTTACTAACATTTTAAGAGAAATACAAATCTGTTAGTCTTGCAATATCCACTGCTTTTGAAACATCAATAAAATATTTCATTTGCCATTTTTGAGATTTTTCCGCAGAGCTATTTAGCTCCTGCTCCCAAGAGGGGTAAACTCGCATTGCCATTTTTCCTTTGGACGTTTCACTACGCAACACACCTTTTTGAAGTAATACTAATTTTGGAAAAATGAATTGACCCTTCCGTTCACCATCTATTACCGAAATAACGATCTTGTTAGGACTTTCATCATAAGAATAAGCTTGATTGTGATTATTTATATCTTTTTCCCAAAACGCTACAAAATACCCCTTTTTCTTTGCGGTTAATTTAGCCAAACGACTCCGGTATGTATGTTCATACACACTAAAACTAAACCCTTTATATTCAGAATTCTGTTTTTCCTCCGTTATGGATGTAATTTCATGCTCTCCCATATACGACAGTAAGGTATTAGTTAATTTTATTGATTTCTCCATCACTTACCTCCATTATTTCATATTTGAAATCTTTTCCGATGTTCGTTTCACCTAATCATGCCATTTAGTTAAAACTTACAAAGTGATAAGATCAAGGTAGGTTATTATTTAATTCTATGGAAAAAAGATAAACTATAGCATACAAAAAACGCTCGATACCTTCGTACCAAGCGTTCTCAGGTATGATTCCGATTGGGCTCGAACCAACGACCTCCACCCTGTCAAGGTGGCGCTCTCCCAGCTGAGCTACGGAATCATAGAATCAATTAAAAGCGACAATAATTATTATACATAAGAACGTGTGATATTGCAAGTATTCGTAGGAAATCGTAATCGATATAATACTTGTCAATTTCGCCATATTTCTTTGGTCATGACACTATACGCAGTTTCTGTATCACCATTTCTATGAACGAATATCGCGCTACGTAGTTAAAACCAACATTTTTATACATATCACACCATAGTATCTTCTTTTAAATTAAGTTTTGCATCAATTAAACAACAAACAATGGGATCTGATCTTCAACCAAGTCCAATAATCTGTATAACACACTCCTTAGTCTCAACTATCTTTATGACTTAACCACTTATGATCAGGTGCATGAACTAGATGAAAAGCATATTTTCTCTTCCCTTCTTATATGGAGCACTTGTTTCCTATTCTCGTTACAGAGACTAACAAATGTTACCAACTCCCTCTTTATTTTTTATGCCACCAACTCTTAACGAACCACATTTGTACTAATACTTGGATTTTGTGCAAAAAATTCTTAAGCTACTTTTCAGGCTCATTTTCTCACATACTATTGGAAGTGAGGATGCAATCCTGCTACAATAAAGAACAGAAAAAACAGAAGGGATCTGGACAACATTAAAGATAAATGGCTGGCAAAACTTTCATTGAAGAAAATGACTACCTTGCTCGTTTTAATCTCTGTCATAGCCTCGCTTATTGCTTCTGCCATTCTTTTAGATGACTATGTATTGGAGAGAGAACATCGAGCAGTGCAAAATAAAATTAAAAATGTTGCTAGAATGGTCGCTAAAGATACACGTGTGATAGACAAAGTGGAAGGTTCTCCGTCAGACGCTACTATTCAAAACTATGCAAATAAAGTGATGAATGCAACTGGCGTCAGCTTTGTTGTTGTTTTAGATAATGAACTTACTCGAAAGTCGCATCCAGATGAAAGTGTAATTGGTGGCACATTTTCTAATATTGAAGATGCAAGTAGATCATTGAATGGTACAGAGCATTATTCTAGACATATAGGAATCCTTGGAGAAGGAACACGCTTTTTTACACCGATTTGGAATGACGAAGGGGAACAGATTGGAATTGTTTGCGTAGGGTATGTGCAACAAACTATTAATGATGAATTATGGAATGCGCGGAAAAATTTATATGTCGGCCTCGGAGTTGGTCTATTAGTAGGTATCATAGGCGCGCTTTACTTAGCAAGATATTTAAAAAAAGTGCTATTAGGACTTGAACCTAAACAAATTGTTGCTCATATGAAAGAGAAAGAAATTATTATTGACTCTGTTAGTGAAGCAATTATTGCTGTTTCTCCTAAGCGCAAGGTATTATTACAAAATGTTAATTTTAATAAGCTACTCAATAAAACAGAAGTTGCAACAAAAGCAATTTCCAATGGATACCTTAATGATACGCTTTTTTCCTTAATATTTGACGATGTATTTAAAACAGAGAAACCGATCGCTAACCGAGTAACAGTTATTAACCATTATGAATTTATCGTCAATGTGCAACTCATTTACATTGATAAGAGCATCTATGGAGTGGTAGCAACTTTATATGATCAATCTGAGCTACAACATCTAATTCGAGAGTTAAGCGGGACGGAACAATACATTGATTCTTTACGTGCGCAAAACCATAAGTTTATGAATCAACTCCACACTATTTTAGGTTTGATTGAACTAGAAAAGTATGAAGATGTGCACCATTTTGTACGTGTCCTTAATCATAATTATCATCGTGAAATGGGTTTTGTAACGGATAAAATAAAAAGCTCAGCAATAGCAGGTTTTTTACTTGGGAAAACAAGTGAGCTCGACGAACAAGGTGTTACATTAATCATTGATGAAGACTCCTATTTTCCAGCGATAAAAATCGGCGATATGCTTCATGACTTACTACTCTCTATGGGTATTCTTATTGACAATGCAAAAGAAGCTGTATTAAACAACTCTAAAAAGCAAGTAACCCTTTTTCTGAAATATGATGAAGCTGAAGAAGTAATTATGTTTGAAGTACAAGACACAGGATCGGGCATAGAAAAACATGTATTACCTAAAATATTCGAACGCGGTTATTCTACAAAAGGAGAGAACAGAGGCTATGGATTGGACGCCATTCAATCCATTGTAAAGCAGTATCATGGACTTGTCGATGTCCAAGCAAAAACGGGACGAGGAAGTACTTTTCGTATCGAATTTCCGTTCAAATGGAGGAACAAAAATGATGAAAGTAATGATCGTTGAAGACGATCCAATGGTAGCTACCATTAACCAACAATATATCGAACGATCAGAAGGATTTCATACCATTGCCGCAGTAGGAACAATTACGGAAGTTTGGGAAGCCTTAACAATGGACATACCCGATTTAATCTTGCTTGATGTTTATTTACCCGGCCAAACAGGCTTAGAATTTTTGCAAGAATTAAGACAAAAACAGTATTCGATACCCGTTATCATGATTACAGCTGCGGATGATATTGGAACAATTAAAACGTCCTTAGAGTACGGCGTCATTGACTTTCTAATTAAACCTTTTACCTACCAACGATTTAAAGTAGCCATCGATAACTTTATGCAATATCATAAATTGACAACGAGCATGGAAAAAACGGATCAAGAAACGTTAGATCAACTGCTTATTAAAGAAAAAACACCAATATCATCCAGAAATAATAATGCCTTAACACCTCTCCCTAAAGGTTTATCCAAACTAACCTTAAAAAAGGTGCTTCAAGCTATTGAAAAACAGACTCATGCCTTCTCTACCGAGGATATTGCTTCAAGTATAAACTTATCACGAATTTCTTCAAGAAAATACTTGCAGCATTTAAATGACATTGGTTTTTTAGAATCAGAATTAAAATATTTATCCGTTGGTCGTCCTATTATGATTTACCATGTCGTGCCAAACAAAGAGCATTTAATTGTAGATTATAAGTGAATTTTACCTTAAATAAAAGAAAGTCTGTTGCAAAACCCACCATTTTTCTTACTTTCAAACATGATAGGTAATCGCTTGCCTGAAAAAAATTTAGTCATGTTAGATAATAGATAACTCGATTCAAGATGTCTTTGTATCTTACTGTAAAAAAGAGGAAGCACCTTCAAAGATGCTTCCTCTTTTTTTACGATCGTAAAGTATAAAAACTTTTAGGGGTAATTATACTTTTTTAACAAATCTAGGATACAGCTTGACTCTTTTCAGGAAGTTCTACGACATTTGTCGTGCTCCCTTTTGTAATCGTATCATGTAAGTTTTCAAAGCTTGTCTCAATCATATTTGTTAAAGCTTCGTCTGTATTTGATCCGATGTGGGGTGTAATCAACACACGTGGATATAAATCAACAAGTGCTTGTACAGTTGAATCTAGCTTTTTACCATCATTAAACTGTTGGAAGAAAATCTCCTTTTCATTTGCAAATACATCCGTGGCAAATCCAGCTAATTTATGTGTACGAAGTGCTTTAAGGATCGCCTCATTATCTTGAAGTTCTCCTCTAGCAGTATTAATTAAAATGGCTCCCTCCTTCATTTTGGCAATAAAATCATCGTTGACCATATTATCATTTTTCCCTGGGAAATAAGGAACATGTAAACTCACAATGTCACTTTCTTTTAATAGATCATCTAATTCCATAAAAGTAACTGTTTGCTTCGCTTCTTCACTTTGGTAAACATCATAACCGAGCACTTCTGCACCAAGTCCCTTAAAAAGCTTTGCTTCTGTTAAACCTATTTTCCCTGTCCCGATAATCCCTACCTTACAGTTACGAATTTCTTTACTAAACATAACGGAATCAACAGTAAAATCTTTGTTCGCCGTTTTAGCGGTTGTGTAAGCAGTATGGCGTAATAACGACATAGCAAGCGTTAAAGCTAATTCAGCAATAGCATTGGGTGAATAAGATGGTACACGTGCTACATACATGTCGTAATCTGCTGCTGCTTGTAAATCAATATGATTATAGCCGACGGTTCTAGTAAATACATATTTAACCCCAAAGCTATGCATTTTTCCAATATTTATTCTATCGGCAACACAATTTCCTCGTAGTAACACAGCATCCATTCCTTTTGCTGTATCTATATTATCATGTGTTAGTAAATCCTCCACTAAAGTTAAATCAAAACCGTATTTATTTAATTGGTTAAAAAATGGCTCTTCATTCTCTCTTACGCCGTAACAAACTACTTTAATCGTCATTCTTACCCTCTCCTTATTGAATATTATTAATCATCAGATATCAAGTCTCGCATTTCATTTGTACGAAGCTCTAAAATCCTATTTTTTTAAAATAAATTTGTTGAAGTAATCATATTAATGACAATAATCCAGATTGGAACCATGACAACTGCACTAATCGTTGATAGTAAAGAAGCATTCGATGCAAGTAACGCATCCTTATCAAAGCTAATAGCATATGCAGCTGCTACTGTTGCAGTAGGGGCCGCCATCATAATAACGATGGTTCCTACAGATACTGCACTCATCGTCAAGATGCCCGTTAATGAAAGAATCGCCAAAATAACAATGTTAATAATTGGAACTAGTACAACTTTGTTCGCACTGTATATTAAGGATGTCCGATCCGAAATAGCTGTTTTAAAATCAACAGAGCCTAATGTTGCTCCAATTGCTAACCATGCTAAAGGTGAAGCTAAGCTTGCTAAGTATGTCATTGGCTTAAATAACCATGGAGCAGTTTGATCAATTCTTAAAAATGCTACAGTTGAAGCAGTACCATCTGCTGCTACAACGCTCATTTGTGGTAAGGAATCTTGAAATACCCATATAAACAATCCTACAAAGGTAGCAATAACTATCGGATTTAAAAACATTTCTTTAATATTTTTTGCTTCCATTTTCAACCCGCTCATTTTTATATAGCCGTAAGAGTAAAGAAAGATCCGATAGCCAATATTAAAGATGGAAGCGTATAGAACACCTTCAGCACCATAAATTGCTCCAACAATTGGAATACCAAAGAACGTAGTGGAACCAAAAATAGTTAGTACACGTAATGTATCTTCTTTATCCCCTTTAAACTTCGCATACATTGGTTTAGAGACAATAATTAAAATAATATAAATAGCAATTCCCCAAATTAAAATACCCATTCCCTCAGCTAACGATTGTTGGTCAATATCTTTCATAAAAGCTTTTAGTGCTAAAGCTGGTAACGCTACAGACAATACCACTCTGGATAACATTTTTCCTACTTGATCACTAAAGATATTTTTCTTTCTACAATAATAACCTAATAAAATAATGAACATCGTTGATGTAATCGCACTGATAATATTCATATCTGTAAAAGTGGTTTTAAAAATTTCTAGTATTTCCATCGTCTTTTCCTCCAAAATTTAATTGTGAATTTTTTCACATAATAATTTATAGATAATTTAGCGCGCTATCTCTTACAGCCTTATAATAGTGCAATCGCTTCGCTTTTAAAATATAATCTAACTAAACTAACTTTTGTAATTAAAGTAAGTGAAATATTGAGCATAATGGCTATACAATTACTCCTTGAAGAGTAAATTGTAATAATAACGGAAGTTTTTTATACTCAAAAAGCGGGAATATAACTAGCGGTTATCTTCGCCCCGCTATTTGAAATTAAACTTAGCTATTTTTTGTTACTGATACAGCATTCGGCGTGCTTCCATTTGTTAGTACATCATAAAAATTTTGGAAGCTAGTTTCAATCATGTTTTTAAGTGCCTCATCTGTATTGGAACCGATATGAGGAGTAATTAACACTCTTGGGTACAGTTCAATCAAACCCTTGACTGTTGGATCAAGCTCATCGTTGTTCGTAAACTTTTGGAAAAATATCTCTTTTTCATTAGCGAATACATCCGTAGCAAATCCTTCTATTTTTTTCGTTAATAAAGCCTCCAGTATTGCCTCATTATCTTGCAGTTCTCCACGAGCGGTATTAATTAGAATAGCCCCATCTTTCATCTTAGAAATAAATGATTCATTAATCATCTTTTCGTTTTCACCTGGTAAATAAGGAACATGGATGCTGACAATATCACTGTCTTTTAACAATTCGTCCAGTTCTTTAAAAGTAACCACTTGTCTCGCTGCTGCACTTTGGTAAATATCATAACCTAACACCGTTGCACCTAAACCTTTGAACAATTTTGCTTCTGTAAGTCCAATTTTTCCTGTACCTATAATCCCTACTTTACAATTTCTCACTTCTTTACTAAACATGACTGGGTCAACGGTAAAATCTTTATCTGCTGTTTTTGCTGTCGTATAAGCTGTATGCCTTAACAAAGACATCGCCAAAGTTAAGGCTAATTCTGCAATTGCATTTGGAGAATAAGAAGGAACCCTTGCTACATATATGTTATAATCTTTAGCGGCCTCTAAATCAATATGATTGTAGCCTACTGTACGAGTGAAAACATACTTCACACCATACTCCTGCAATTTCTTCAAATTTTTCCTATCTGCCGTACAGTTAGCCCGTAATAAGACACCATCTGCCCCCTCTGCTGTTTCTATGTTTTCATGGGTTAACAAAGGTTTGATTAGCTTTAATTGAAATTGATATAGATTAAGTTTATGAAAGAAGGCAGTTTCATTTTCACGAACGCCATAACATACTATTTTAAAATTCATGCTGTCATTCTCCTTTTATGCTTCATTATCCAAATATAGGTAGTCCAGCTATTATATTAATTACAATAATCCATATTGGAATAAATATGACTGCTGTAATGGTCGATAGGAGCGATGCGTTTGAAGCTAACAAAGCATCTCGATCGAAGCTGATTGCATACGCTGCTGCCACTGTAGCTGTTGGGGTTGCCATCATAATTACTATTGTTCCTAAAGAAACATCACTTACAACAAGCACATTCGTTACTGCAAGCAAAGAAAGGAAAGCAATATTTAAAAGAGGAACAATAATTACTTTATTAAAGCTATAGAACAAGGATGTCCGATCCGTTAAAGCTGCTCTAAACTTAATAGCCCCTAAGGTCGCCCCAATTGCTAACCACGCAAGTGGAGAAGCTAATCGCGCAAGATATTCCATCGGCTGAAACAACCAAGGTGCTGTTTGGTCAATGCGCAAAAATGCCACATCTGCCTTTGTTCCATCTTCTGCCACGACACTAACTTGAGGCAAATACCCTTGGAATATCCAGATAAATAATCCTAAAAAAGTGGCAATGATGATAGGATTAAGAAACATTTCTTTTATATTTCCAACTTCCATTTTCAATCCACTCATTTTGATATACCCATAAGAGTATAGAAAAATACGGTACCCAATGTTGAAAATAGAGGCATATAAAATTCCCTCTGCTCCATAAATTGCTCCAACAATCGGTATTCCAAAAAATGTGGTAGATCCAAATATAGTTAATACACGCAATGTATCCTGACGATCTCCTTTATATTTTAAATACATTGGTTTGGATATCAGGATCAAAATAATATAGATAGCTATCCCCCAGATAAGCACCTCTATTCCTTCTGCTAATGATTCAGCATCAATATCTTGCATAAATGCTTTAAATGCTAACGCTGGTAATGCAACAATAAGAACTACTTTTGATAGTACCTTTCCAACTTGATCATTAAATAATTCTTTTTTACGTAGAAAAAATCCCAACAATATAATGAACAACGTAGAAGAAATGGCACTAACTATTTTCATATCTGTAAATGTCTGTTGAATCTCTTGAAGTATCGTCATGATTTCCCTCCAAATTTTTAATATATCCTTTACATTTGAATAAAGGCTCGGGGCGCCCGTTTAGCAACGTAGTGACTGGAACGAATCAACGAAAGTTTTAGGGATCATGCTCCTGCAACAGGAGTATGCCGGCACCCTCTGGCAAGTCCGTCTTTAATCGACCTTCCTATTTAGAACGAACCGATGATGACTTATCTTAGGGCAATGGAGTGAAGTCGCCTAGTTGCTGGGCGCTTGTGCCGGACGGGGCCTATTCAGTTATTTGGTTACGCCGCAATGCTTTTCTTATTTTTTAAAAAAAGCTTGAATTGACTCAAACAAATTTTTCCCTATAGTCTGCTTTTTATACAAAGCGCATTTATAAGGAATACATTATTTTAAAAATAAAATGGAAATGATAGCTTAAGAGCCTTTCTCTATCTTTTACTTGAAGTGGTCTGTCGGTTTTTGCAAATCTTATTTGTGAATTATTGATCATTAATCTATTTACGGTTTGGATATTGGATAAATCCATAAAATGCATTTATAATAGGTAGAAATTGTGTAGCATCATGGGGAGGAGTCATCCTTGAAGACTGTTTTATCATTTATGAAACCATATAAGCTACCGGCTGCCGTTGCATTTGCACTTATGCTTGTTGAACTGGCTGTGGAGCTTGCACTTCCCTTCTTATTAGGGAAAATGATTAACGAAGGAGTGGTGAATCAAGATTTATCAACCATCTTGAAATGGGGAAGCATTATGATTACGCTTGCTTTCATCGCTTTCATAGCTGGTCTGATTAACTCATTTTACGCTTCACATGTAAGCTGGGGGTTTGCTTACGACCTACGTGAAAAGCTATTTGCTAAAATACAAGCTTTTTCATTTTCACATTTGAATCAATATCCAACATCTGCTTTAATGACTCGATTTTCCAATGATATTCGACAAATGCAAAATACCATCTATATGCTCCTTCGAATTATGTCAAAAGCACCACTAATCGTTATTGGTGGTGTTGTAATGGCCTTTATCGTAAACGCTAAGCTTGCTATTATTTTTCTCATTACCGTTCCACTATTAGTTGGTTTTGTTCTTTGGGTGCTTCAAATTGCTAGCAAGTTATTTCAAAACGTACAAAAAAGCGTCGATACATTAAATCAGGTGATGCAAGAAAATTTGAGTGGTATGCGCTTAATCAAAGCTTTTTCTCGTAGAAAACACGAAGAAGTACGATTTAAAAAAGCCAACCAATCGTTAGCCGAAAGAACGAGGTCGACCTTTCGTTTCGTTGAAGCTTCGATGCCCGTTTTGTTATTAGTTATGAATATGAGCCTATTATTTATTATTTGGTTAGGCAATGCACAGGTAGTAGCTGGAACGACGAATGTTGGCGATGTTGTTGCAATTATTAATTATGCATTAAGAGTTTCCATGTCTATTTCTATGTTTACATTTATTATTATGGCGTTTTCACGAATGCAAGCATCTACCAAGCGCGTGAACGACATTTTGCATATCCATACAGAGGGGGCGCAAAACGTAGATTGGAGTGACACTACCGTCAATCATGTTCAACGTGGGACAATATCTTTCCAACACGTATATTTTTCCTACCCTGCTCATAAAGAATCGGTCTTGCACGATATCACCTTTAACGTGAAAAGCGGAGAAAAAATTGCTGTAATGGGTGCTACTGGTGCAGGGAAGACATCTTTATTTCAATTAATCCCTCGATTGTATAAGGCTAATCATGGGATCATTACCATTGATGATCAAGACGTTACGTCGTATCCTTTGAACCAGCTTCGCGATAGTATAGGCTACGTACCTCAATCTCCTTTACTATTTACTGGCATGATAAAGGAAAATATCGCTTGGGGAAAACCTCGGGCTACCATGGAAGAAATTATACAAGCGGCAAAAGATGCTCAAATTCATGAAACAATTATGCAGTTAAATGAGCGTTATGAAACTAAAGTCGGGCAAAAAGGAGTGAATCTTTCTGGAGGACAAAAACAACGAATTTCTATCGCTAGAGCACTTATTCGAAAACCAAAAATCCTAATGTTGGATGATAGTACGAGCGCACTGGATTTAGCTACAGAATCTCAATTGTTAGAAGCTATTGAAACCTATCATTGCACTACATTAATTATTACGCAGAAGATAAGTACAGCAATGCGTGCCGACCGTATTCTTCTTTTGGATAAAGGAGAGATACTAGCACTTGGCACACATCAATTCCTTCTTAAGTCTTCTGAGCTATATCAGCGTATTGTAGAATCTCAATTTGGAAAGGAAGTTTCCCATGCTAAGTAAACAATTGAAACAGCCTTTTCAATATAAAAAAATACCCATATCATCAAATTCAAGCCATAATCAAAAACGTGCTCAAGATACGAAAGGAACCATCAAGCGCATTTGGTCTTATTTAGCTAATGAAAAAATAAAGTTAACACTCGTTATTTTCATGGTAGTCGCTAGTTCTGCGCTTGGTCTTTTAGGACCGTTTATGATTGGTATGGCAATTGATGATTTCATTGTTACTAAACAAACAACCGGATTAGTTACGTTATTGATTTGGCTTGTAGTCATCTATCTCTTTCATGCTTTATCCATTTTTCTGCAAAATTTTTGGATGATTGGCATCGCCCAAACTACCGTTTTCACGCTAAGAAAACACTTGTTTTATCAATTTCATCGGTTGCCAATTGCTTATTTTGATAAGCGGCAACACGGGGAATTAATGAGTCGGATTACAAACGATATTGACAATGTGAATAACACGTTGAATCAATCCGTTATCCAAATATTCTCGAGTATTCTAACTCTAACAGGAACGATAGGTGTTATGCTCTATCTTAGCCCAATACTAACAGCTATAACTATGGTAATAGTACCCATTATGTTTCTTGCCATTCGCTGGATAACAAAACGAACGGGCCCTTTATATAAATTACAGCAGAAAAATTTAGGCGAAATTAATGGGTATGTTGAAGAGATTTTATCTGGTCAGCATATTGTCAAAGCTTTTTCTCAAGAACAGCGTGTTATAAAAGAATTTGAAACACGTAATAAGCAATTAAACCATGCAGGTTTTTGGGCCCTGACCATTTCTGGATTTATCCCCAAAGTAATGAATATGCTCAATTTTTTAAGCTTTGGACTCATCGCATTAGCGGGAGGCATTTTAGCTATAAATAATATCGTAACAGTAGGCGTTATTGTCATATTCACAGAATATGCTAGACAATTTACACGACCGTTAAATGAATTGTCCAATCAGTTTAATATATTATTATCTGCTGTAGCAGGCGCCGAACGAGTATTTCGTGTATTGGATGAAGAACAGGAAGAAGCAGATGAGAAGACGGCTCGAAAGCTTACCACTACAAATGGACATATCGTTTTTAATAAAGTTTTTTTTGGGTATGGAAATAGCTATATTTTAAAGAATATTAGCTTTGAGGCAAAACCAGGTGAAACAATTGCTTTTGTCGGGCACACAGGTGCAGGAAAAACAACCATCATTAATTTAATCTCTAGATTTTATCATTACGATGCAGGAGAAATATATCTGGATGGCATACCATTAAACACCATTCAACGTTCTAGTTTAAGACAACATATGGCATTTGTTTTACAAGATGCCTTTTTATTCAGAGCAACTATTCGTGAAAACATTAGATATGGACGTCTAGATGCAACGGATGATGAAGTCATTCAAGCGGCAAAAGATGCGAATGCGCATGCATTTATTCAACGCTTACCGAATGCATATGACACAATGCTTGACCAAGAAGGAAGCGGCATTAGTCAAGGACAAAAGCAATTACTGACGATTGCACGCGCACTGTTAGCGAAACCGAAAATCTTGATTCTTGATGAAGCGACAAGTAATATTGACACTATAACAGAGCTTAAGATCCAAGATGCTTTAAAACGTTTAATGAAGGGGAGAACGAGTTTCGTCATTGCTCATCGACTGAACACAATTCAAGAAGCCGATAAGATTATTATGCTAGAGAATGGGGAAATCAAAGAACAAGGTAGCCATGAGGAACTGTTTAACTTGCAAGGAAAGTATTATCATTTAAATAAAGGACAGGTAAGGGAACAATAAGGAAACTCCTTTAATTCATACCCATGTCCTTTATCGCTACAAACTTTACACATGTGAAATCAGGACCTTGCACTTGTCAGGTTTTTTAAATCTAATGTGAAAGGATAAGACACATTTATATTCAGGTAAAAGGAGTGAAAAACTTGGGAAGAAAAGGTTCTATGATTGAGAAACAAATCAATAGCAAGTACTTACAAGAAAATATGACATTAACGATTTATCAACCGGAAGATTTCTCCCCACTATACAAATATCAACTTTGCATTATGCAAGATGGCAATGATTATTATCAGCTTGGAAGAGTAGCTACTTTAAGTGATCGGCTACATGATAATCAAGAAATTACCAATACGATATTTGTTGGCATTCATTACAAAGATAAGTTTGACCGTCGTGAAAAGTATCATCCAGACGGTAAACAAAATGAAGCCTATATAAAATTTTTAGGACATGAGGTTGTACCTTTTTTAGATCATTTATTTCCCACTTATTACATGGGGCAATCTAGAGCCTTATTAGGCGACTCTTTAGCAGGAACGCTTGCCCTTATGACAGCCATTCGCTACCCAAATACGTTTGGAAAAGTAATCATGCAATCTCCTTATGTAAACGAAACCGTTTTAAATGCAATAAAAACAGCCAAAAACTTGGATCGAGTTGCCATTTACCATACAATCGGAAAAGCTGAAACAAACGTACAGATGACCAATGGCGAAAGGATGGACTTTCTTACACCTAATCGAAAGCTTCATGACATCTTACAAAGTACCACCTCCAGCTATGATTATTACGAATTAGAGGCTGGAGAACATACATGGAAATATTGGCAACAGGATATGAAGCGCACCCTTATCTCCATGTTTCCATAATTTTTTTCAGATAGTACAAAATACTCTCTTACTTTATCCACATATTTGATATAATGAAGGTTAAGGTAAAATCATTGCAAAGAGTTGAATAAATTAGGCATAAATCATTGATTCTACTAGGAGGTTTTATGAGATGAAATATGGTATTGTTATTTTTCCAACAAAGGAAATTCAAGATGAAGCAAACTCTTATCGAAAAAGGTATGATCCACACTATGCTTTAATTCCTCCGCACATTACGTTAAAGGAATCTTTTGAAGCAGATGATCAACTGATTAATGATTTAATTATTGAATTAAAACATATTGCTAATGAAATGGATCCTTTTACCATTCATATGAACAAAGTTAGTACTTTCGCTCCGATAACGAACACCATCTATTTTAAAGTCGAACCAAGGCAAGAGCTCGTTGACTTATACGAGAGAATGCATGCAGGTAAATTTCCTGATAATCAAGAATATGCTTTTGTACCACATATAACGATTGCTCAAAAGCTTCCAGATGATGAATACTCCGATGTATATAGCAGCTTAAGCATGAAGAAAACCCAACTAGAAGATCAAATTGATCGTTTCCAATTAATGTATCAGCTAGAAAATGGATCTTGGACCGTTTACGAAACATTTGTGTTTGGAAAGGAATACGTATGATTATAAAAGAAGTCACAACCAATAAAGAACAGGACGACGCCTATCGTATCCGTACTGTCGTCTTTATTCAGGAACAAAATGTATCACCTGAAGAAGAAATGGATAAATATGATGACGAAGCAATCCACTTCATAGTTTACGATGGCGAAATTCCTATCGCTACTAGCCGTCTCCGTTTTGTAGAGTCTTACGGGAAGCTTGAAAGAATTTGTGTATTAAAAGAATATCGTGGAAAATCTATTGGAAAACAGTTAATTCACCGTATGGAACAGGCCATTCTTGAAAATGACTTTCAAAAAGCAAAGTTAAATGGGCAAACACATGCTGAGAAATTTTACCATAAATTAGGGTATGAGACTATATCTAATGAGTTTCTAGATGCTGGTATCCCTCATGTTACAATGGTAAAACAATTACCTTGAACACTCATTAGTAATTTAGACTTGCATAAGTAATAGTTATTGTTTTTTCAACAGGAGCTGGTCTTTGCACCTACTCCTGTTTTATATTAATTTAATGAATGATTTCCGTACATCAGGTAAACCTAATACTGATTTGCTCAAGGAGGTCATTCATTTGAATCACTATTGGCTAATGCTCATAGATACCATTTTCGGATTTTTCGCCTTGTTCTTGCTCACAAAATTATTAGGGAAAACACAAATTACTCAATTAACGCCGTTTGACTTCATATCTGCTTTAATTCTCGGAGAATTAGTAGGAAATGCTTTGTTCGACAAAGAAGCAGGTGTCATTGAAATAGCCTTTGTGATTATTCTTTGGGGAAGTTTGCTATATTTAACAGAGATAATTACACAAAAATTCAAACGTACGCGCAGCTTGTTAGAAGGAGCGCCCGATTTTATCATTTACCGAGGCAAGTTGATAAGAGATGTCATGAAGAAAAACAATTTAGATATTAATCAATTACAAAGTCTCTTGCGGGCTAAAGATGTTTTTTCCATTCAAGAAGTAGAATTTGCTTTTATGGAGACAAACGGAACCGTATCTGTTATTCTAAAGCCCGCCTATCAAACACCGAATAAGCAAGATCTTCAAATTTCAACTAAGAAAACGTATTTAGCTACTACGCTAATCAATGATGGAGAAATTATTTATGACAATTTAAAAGAGAAGAATTTGACGGAAGAATGGTTAATCGACCAATTAGAAGCACAACAATATAAACATATAAGCGATGTTTTTTATGCGGAATATAAAAAAGGCGAAGCGTTATTTATCCTTCCTTATGTGAATAGAGAGCATAAAAAATATGATAAGAAGTAATTAGGATTACTTCTTATCATATTTAATAGTAAGTCAAAAACTTATCATACCTCTACGCTGAACCGATCTCCTTTTTTATACATTCCAAGAAACTTCGATGATGCCAAAGCTTCCTGGCGCGTTAACACATATCGATCATACCCAGCTACATGGAGTCGTTCATATTTCTTGGATAATTGTTGATGCCTACGATCAAGTACGCTTTTAAATGGGCGTTGAACTGGCATTGTATCCTGTTTCTTTACGCTTACTCTTTGGTGATATTGCTGATATTGGTATTGCTTTATTGGCAATATATATCCCATGTACCACCACTCCTTTATAGATATGGAAAGCCTTTTTTTATCTTTCTACTATTATATACCCTATTTCAAAATAATCCATACATTTTACTCTTCTAATTTAGCTCCGATTTCTAATAAAGCATTTTCGATTTGAGCCATTTGCTTTAAAAAAACTTCATTCCAATTAACTATCTCCATTTCCCACTGTTCCGCTTTTTTATCTGGATATTGTAGCCAATTTTCATTTTTCTGCAAATGCTTATCAATAACATCCATATTATGCAACCATTTAGGTTCAATGAAGCGCATACTTTTTACCTCCGACCGTACCAACCGTATCGTTCATATTGTCGTATTACGTGCATCTATACTAGTAACCAAAATTATCTAATGAAGGATTTATTTAATCAAAGCCAAGAAAATGGCGATCTACGCTCATCTTCTCTATGTTCATCATCTTCTCTGTGATAAGAATCTTCTTTTTCGTGATCCTCTTTTTCATTTTCATCGAAAGGACGTCTGCTTGAAGAAAATGGATCTCTTCTGTGCGGTGGACGGGGCGGTCGCTGCGGTTCAATAAAAACATTATCTGCTTTAATGACGAGATCCTTCACATGAATTACTTGCTTTTTTCTTTCCGACATGTTGTTCACTCCTCTTCAATATAATCGTTATTAGTCTATGTTTCATTTTGAAATCAGTATAGACATTCGCCCGCTTTCTTAGAAAAACTTGGCTTGTCGCCAAGTCTTGGAGAAAGCCTTTGTTGTTCTTATACTATAAATCAAAAAACCTTATACTTTCCTATAGTGATAAAAAACAATTCATTAGAAACCTCCCCTTCTCAAAAGATGTCATTTTGCTTTGCAGGATAAACCGTCATGTGTAACTTTGATTTAATTGCTGTTATCTCCGACTTTGACTTGTTCAGTTTAGGATTTGTCATTCTTAAAGTAGGCCTTTCAACACCTTATATCTGAGATAAACGAAGCGTTTAATTTCTCTACGCATAATTGGTGGTAATGCCCACACAATCTATACATCCGTACATATCCTAGTAAGGACAAATGAGTCAATCAAAAGTCGAAAGGAGAAATCATTCATGGGATGTGGAAAAGATTTTGATACAGGAAATTGTGTATGCGATATTTTAAAAGAAATCGCTGATGCGCAAAATGACGTTATAGAAAATTGCTGTGATTCCAGCTGTGAACAATCAATTAACGATCTTCTGGGGGAGACAGATCAAGGCAACGGACTTGATACAGTTCCAGTGATTTTGTACTGCAAAGGAACTTGTAAGCCATTTAAAGGTTATGGAGCTCATCCAAGTAATATCGGTGATATTGTTGCAAGTTTTTATTTTAGGGTGAAGAAAGTAACCAATGATTGCTGTGCAGTAATTGAACTTTTAAGAGATCCTCGTGATGATAAAGAAAATCCTGACAACCCGGTAGAACAAGACACAAAACCTTTACGTGCTACAGGCATTTGTATCACAGTAGACCTAAACTGCTTCTGCCATGTAACATGTCTTCCAGCAATAAATGCTTTAAACTAACTTCCAAATGAACACTGAGACGAAAAAGGTCTCAGTGTTCAAACTTACATCCATTTTATATAATACATGGCAAGTGGGACTATGCAGTAGCCCCACTCGTATTTTTAAAACCCTAAAAGCTTAATATGCTTAATATCATCCAAACTTACTTTTGCGCTGGCGGAACGATTACCGACTCGAATGTATACATCGTTCCCTTCAGCTCCAGTAATAACACCGCGATATGTTCGTTGATCCGTTTTAATTTCACATTTTAGCTTTGGAGCGTAGCTAGGAGAATTAATAAAATAATCTACTTTTTCTTCAATCGACATGTCTTTAAATTTTTGCTTTTCCTCCGTTTGATTTTGCTTTAACTTTTCTTCCTGCTCATATTCTTCTTTACTATTATAATTTTTGTTAAAAGATGGATGCCTCATCCCCTTTTTTTCCTCCCCGCCATTTGTTGATGTTTCATTTTGCTCCTTTTTCGGAGTTACATACATATGCTGCATTGGGACGTGCATTTGCCCTTCATTCGGTTGATGGATGAAAAGTAATGGTTTTTTTGCATACTTCTTCCCCATTCTTACTTCCCCCCTTCCTTTCTCTTCATTATATGAAAATGCCCAGAAAAATGTGTTGTTCATTTTCTGCATCCGAGAAAAGGTTTATGATCTGAAGATATTTGGATATCGTCAAGTATTTCTGTAGAAAAAAGCCGTTGTTTTGCTTATACTAGAACAAAGGCGCAACCGCCCGATTAGCAACATAGCTACTGGAACGAATCAATGAAGATATAATTTCTTAGACAGTAAAAAAGCTTGTAGAAAAACAATGTGTTTTCTCTACAAGCTGGTAAGAGTTTTTGCATACACAATAACTCCTAAATATTATGCTATATTATTAACCACATAGAACTGAGGCCCGGGGGCGCCCGATTAGCAACGTAGCGAGTGGAGCGAATCAAAGAAAGTTTTAGGAATCTTGCTCCTGCAACAGGAGTATGCCGGCGCACTCCGGCAAGCCCGTCTTTAGTCGGCCTTCCTATTTAAAACGAACCGATGATGACTTACCTTAGGACAATGGAGTGAAGTCGCCTAGTTGCTGGGCGCCTGTGCCGGACGTGGTTAAATAACTTAGTTAGTTTTTCCACAGTTGCTACATTTTATAATTCCCATTAATTTCCTAGACCAGTACAAAAAGCATTTTATGCTCTAGATTAAATACTTCATAAATAGTGTTGCCATACTAAAATAGATGAGAATAGAAATGATATCATTAATTGTTGTAATAAATGGCCCTGAAGCAACAGCAGGGTCAATTTTTATTCGATCCATAAAAATAGGTACTAATGCACCTGCAATTGTAGCTACAAATAAAGTTGCAGCTATAGAAATTCCTACAAGCACTCCTAAATAAATATCATGTTTCCATACATAAATCACAAGGGTAATAAGCAGGCCACAAATAACCCCATTAATAAAGCCTGTACTTGCTTCCCGTAAAACTAACTTCATTTTCCCTTGCTTACCATAATCTCCGTTTGCCAAACCTCGAACTGCAACAGCTAATGCTTGTGTGCCAGAATTACCTGCCATTCCAGCAATTAAAGGTATAAAAATAGCCAAGACTGCTACTTGATTTAATGTTTCTTCAAATCGACCAATAAGGCTTGCAGTAAACATTCCTAAAAACAATAAAATGACTAGCCAAGGTAAACGTTTTTTCACGGAAATTAATGCTGTATCATTAGGTTTATCCATATCTGACACCCCTGCAAGCTTCGAATAATCATCGCTTGCTTCTTCTTCCATAACATCCATAATGTCATCAACGGTAATAATCCCTAATAAATGGTCTTGAAAATCAACCACCGGTAATGCCAAGAAATCATAGTCTCGCATCATTTGAGCAATTTCTTCTTGGTCTTTTCCAGCTGATACAGCAACGACTTTTTCCATCATGATACGTTCTATTCTTGTGTCTTCTGGTGCTACAATTAAATCTCTTAAAGATAACACGCCCACTAAACGCTTATCTTCATCTAATACATATAAATAATAAATTGTTTCTGCATCAGGCGCTTGCTCCTTTAATTGTTGCATCGTCTGCTTGGCGGTGTTTGTTTTATAAGTAGCGATAAATTCTGTTGTCATGATACTTCCGGCAGTTTTTTCTTCGTAATGTAATAAGTGCTTTATTTCATCTGCTGCGGATGTATCCATAATGGTTAAAAAGCTAGCAATATGATCTTTATCCATTTCGTTCAAAATATCGACAGCGTTATCTGCGGACATCTCCGCTAGCACCATAGACGCAAAGCGAGGATCCATTTCACTAATTAATTCGCGAGTCTGTTCCTCTTCATCGATACTCTCCATAATATCTGCAATCTCTTCTGGAGATAAATAAGTATAGATTTGTAAACGAATTGATTTTTTCTGTTCAATGAAAAACATAGCTTGGTCATAGGAATGCATATCAAGGAATTCGTTACGAAACCCTTCCATATTTTCTCGTTTTAATTGCTGTTGTAATTTTTTCCAATGCTGTTCATACTGCTTTTCATAATCTTTGTCATAACGATGGTTGGTTTCCATACGATCACTTCCTTCTACCCTATTCCATTAAGCTTTTTAAAGCTGGTGAACCCTTTTACTTGGATGGGTGGCAAGGGTTGTTTATAATAAAGAGCAACTTGTACCATCCATATTGTTTAATCACGCACATATCATATCCAAAAACAGCCAACAAATCAAGGAGTGTTTCTATGAAAATAGATGTAATTGGTGATGTTCACGGTTGCTTCGAAGAATTAGAGCAATTATTTTCCAAATTAGGCTACAAAAAAGAACAAACTATTTATATTCACCCACAACAGCGTGTGCCAGTATTTGTAGGTGATATAACCGACCGGGGGCCACATTCCCTAAACGTAATTACACTCGTATACCATATGGTTGTAACCCATCAAAAAGCACGATACGTTCCCGGAAACCACTGTAATAAATTATATCGTTATTTTTTAGGTAATAAAGTACAGGTACGACATGGTTTAGAAACAACCGTTGCCGAGTATAAGCGTTGCTCTAAAGAAGAGCAAGCTATTATTCGCCAGCGATTCATGACGTTATATGAGCAAGCGCCATTATATTTGCAAATTCCAACATGTAATGCGATTATTGCGCATGCAGGTATCAAAGAAAGCTACGTCGGAAGAACCGATAAAAAAGTAACATCATTTGTTTTATATGGAGATACAACTGGTGAATTTCATGCTGATGGAAGACCGGTACGTCGTGATTGGGCGGCGTATTATCAAGGAGATAAATGGATCATTTATGGGCATACACCCGTGTTGCAGCCAAGATTTTTAAATAAAACAGTAAACATTGACACTGGCTGTGTGTTCGGAAATCAATTGACTGCATTTTCTCTCCCTGAGGAAAAGATAACGGCTGTTCCTTCCAAACAGCCATTTGTCAAAGAGAAGTTTTCAACTTACGAAGCGCATTAACCATATCGAATGGCAAATCTACTGAAAAGCACAATGTTTGTTTTGTAATGGGATGCGGAAATGTTAACGCATAGCAGTGCAAAGCTTGACGCTGTATGACACTAACATCACCTCCGTATAATGAATCGCCATATAGCGGGTGTCCTATACTAGAGAAATGAACACGAATTTGATGCGTTCTTCCTGTTTCTAACTGAACGGTGACAAAAGAGCAGTCTGTTAAATTACACTCTACATGATAATGAGTAATGGCTCGTTTTCCATCTTCTCGTATTTCCCGTTCAATAATGGAATCTTCTTTTCTCCCGATTGGTGCATCGATTGTACCCGAAGTCTTGCTTAAAGCCCCAGCTATAATCGCTTGGTATTTTCGTTTTAATTCGCCTGCTTGCTGAGATGTGGATAAAACGGAGTGGCTGTATCGATGCTTAGCAACTAACATTAGTCCAGAAGTATCCTTATCTAGCCTTGTCACGATATGAACCGTAGAAGCACTATTTTGCTGCTCATAATGGGCTAGTAACCCATTAGCTATCGTACCTGTAGGATAATGGTAAGAAGGAAGAACTGCTACACCTGCCTGTTTATCAAGTACAATGATATCTTTGTCTTCATAAATAATCGAAAGGGGGACTTCTCCTGGAACCATAAAATTCCCCTTTTTTTCTATCGGCAATGTAATTTCCACTTCGTCTCCTTCTTTTAATACATAACGAACAGATTGTTCCACATTATTTACTAAAATGAGGCCGCCCTCAAATTTAATTGCTTTTAAAATTCGTCTAGATACTCCTTGAACTTGGCGAATGTAATCACGAAGAAGCATTCCTTCATGCTGTTGCTTAATAATCCATTTCATAATATTCACTTTCCTCTTATCTGTTATTTTCATCTGCAATAAATGATTCACGTACTCTTTTCCAAAAAGGAAATTGGCGAAAGCGAGCAAAGCGAATACGTTCTTCAGCAACACGACATTGAATTGATTTCACATTCGCATAGTTTGTAGTAAAATGATCAAACGCTATAAGAAAACTTCGATCAACAACAGGCTTCAATAAACATGTGTGGTGCTTAGGTAAGATGAGTGGTGATCCAATGGTCCGAAAAACTCGATTATTAATGGATGCCATCTCGGTTAATTGAATGGCATCAATAGAAGGGTGAATAATGCCACCGCCTAGTGCTTTATTATATGCCGTACTACCCGACGGCGTGGAGATACATAAACCATCACCACGAAATGTTTCAAAGTGTTCACCTTTAATTTCAACATCAAACACAACAGAACCATCAGCTGTTTTAATTGTAGCTTCGTTTAAAGCTAAAAAACGATCTTCAATTCCTCCTGACTTCCCTCGAATAATCACTTCTAATAACGGATATTCAACAATTTGAAATGGCGTTTTCGCAATTTCTATGATTAGCTTCTCTACTTCATCCGGAACCCAGTCAGCATAAAATCCCAGATGGCCAGTATGTATCCCAATAAACGCTGTTTCATTTAACCGCTGTAAATAAGTGTGAAAAGCTTCTAGAAATGTACCATCCCCACCAACAGATATGACTAAATCAGGCTCATTTTGATTATATTCTAATTGAAAATCCGTTAAATATTGCTTTATTGTCGCCTTTATTTGTTCGGAACGCTCATCACCTTTAGATACGATAGCAAATTTCATGATTGCCTCCTCCTTTCATTTGTCTATGTTAGAAAATTATTGTGCTAGATGCGTAAGCTATGAAGTTTTATCACACGAAAGCGTTTTGTATGAAAAACTTATCTATAAAAGAATCTTGTTAGGTTAAAACATTTTCATATTAGAAAATGAAAAGATGAATGCAGTTCTACTAAGAGGTTGTTCAAAACGTTACCTTAACTAGATTATTTTCGATGAAACATCTTTTGTGCTTCTTGAACTTCATGTTTAATTTTTGACATTTCCTCGTCTAGCTTAAAAGCAGCTTCTGCAGCGTTTTGTAATCGTACTTTTATGTTTGCTGGTATACGACCTCTATATTTATAGTTTAGAGAATGCTCATTTGTAGCCCAAAAGTTCATTGCTAACGTTCGAATTTGAATTTCTGCTAGCAGTTTTTTCATCCCAGACACTGTTTCTACTGGGTATTCAATAATGAGGTGATAGGAACGGTAGCCACTTTCTTTTTTTTGAGAAACGTAATCTTTTTCTTCAACAATTATTAAATCATTTCTTGCACGGATCATTTCTACTACAGTGTAAATGTCATCCACAAATTGACAAACAACCCTTACTCCAGCAATATCTTGAATTTCACTTTCTATATGCTCTAATGAGATTTTTCGGCTTTCAGCTTTTTCTATAATGCTTGGAACTGGCTTCACACGACCAGTTATAAATTCTATTGGTGAATGTTCAGACTCATATTCAAATTGCTTACGTATTCCTTTTAATTTAACTTTTAATTCTTCTACAACTTGGGCATATGGCGCAAGTATAGATTGCCATTTCACATTAAACACCACCTGATAAGTTAAAATCAAGTTATATAGTTACAATACGTTACGTCAAGACTCTACTATTGTACCATAAAATAGAAGAACAATAATCTTTGCAAATTCATTTCAGATTAGCGATAATCAATGATAGCAGAACTTGGTTATTACAAGAGGGGGACAGGCATGACACAAGAAATAGAAATTGAATTTAAAAATTTATTAACTTCCGATGAGTATCATACATTGTTAACCGAACTTCCATTCCCTAAAAAAGCTGTAACGCAAACCAATTTTTATTTTGAAACAAAGGATCATACTTTGCAAGGATTAGGAAGTGCATTACGTATCAGACAAAAAGACAACCAATATCAACTAACGTTAAAACAGCCGCATCCTAATGGTTTATTAGAGACACACGATAAGCTTACAAAAAAAGAAGCGGAAGCGTGTATGCAGGGAAAAATGGTTGTAAAAGAAGCAACTGCAAAACAGTTAAATGAACTAGGTGTAGACATTGGTTCCCTCATGTGCCTTGGTAGTTTAACTACTGAACGAAGAGAATTACAATGTCAAAATGTTCTTCTTGTTTTAGATTTCAGTACGTATAACGGAATGTCAGACTACGAACTGGAACTAGAAGCAACATCTTATGAATCAGGACATATTTTTTTCAACCATGTATTGAATAAGTTTTCAATCCCAAGACGTCATACACCAAATAAGATTGAGCGATTTTTTAAAAGTAACTAAATACAACTAACTTCTTTATTATTATTGAGCTTAGTATTTTTAGAGCTTGGATAATCAGATTATTTGCCCAACAAGCCTTCCGTTGCTACAATATATAGAAACTGGTAAGGGGAGTACACATGAGGAACCAGACGAATTCTATCTTTGAAGCAATTGGCGGATTACCTGTTGTAGAAAAGCTTGTCGAAGCTTTCTATACAAGAGTTAGCAAGCATCCGGATTTAATTCCTATATTTCCAGAAGATTTAACAGAAACGATTCATAAACAAAAATTGTTCCTCACGCAATTTTTTGGCGGACCGCCTTTGTACGCAGAAGAAAGAGGCCATCCAATGTTACGCAGAAGACATTTACCTTTTGCAATTACACCAACACGAAAGGATGCTTGGCTTACATGTATGGCAAATGCGCTTATCGAAGCAGAAATCGAAGAACCATATCGTACAGCTATATTTGAAAAACTAACCTTAACTGCAAACCACATGATGAACACGCCAGATTAGGAGAAAGGAGAATCGGTGTGAGTTGGGAATATTCTGGAGCAGATTCCTTGTATCAAAACACATCGGAAAAATATAGCTATGTTGATTTTGTTCAGAAACCTATAGAAATCTACGTCTTTATCGATCCATTATGTCCGGAATGTTGGGCGCTTGAACCTTTTTTAAAGAAACTTTCTACAGAATATGGACGTTTTTTCACTATTCGTCCAATCATTAGCGGTTATTTAAATTTATTAAACCAAGAATATTTTGAACGTCCACGTAACATAAAGGAATTGTGGGAAAAAACAGCAAAACGGACTGGCATGTGCTGTGATGGAGATCTATGGGAAGAAAATCCTGTCTCCAGTCCATGGATTGCTTCTTTAGCTATTAAAGCGGCAGAATTACAAGGAAAAAAAGCTGGGAAAATGTTTTTACGTAAAATTCGCGAAAATGCATTCTTATATAAACAAGATATTTCGAAAGAATCTGCTCTTTTAACCTGTGCAGAGGAAGCTAATCTAGATGTGAATGAGTTTATATCTGATCTTTATTCCAAGTCAGCAAAAAAAGCACTTCAATCAGACGTAAAGTTAACACAAGAAATGCAAGTTGAATATATTCCAACGATTGTTTTTTTTAATCAATTTACAGAAGAACAAGGAATTAAAATTTCTGGACTTTATCCATATGATATTTATTTACGTGTTCTAAGAGAAATATTGCAAAAACATGCAATTCCCTCTGAAAAACCGATGTTGGAAGATTTCCTTTCTTATTACAAAACCGTAAGCACCACAGAAATTGCGGTTGTTTATGACTGGTCACAAGCTAAAACAGAGCGAGAAATGAAAAAATTGCAATTAAGACAAAAGGTCAAATGTATACCAGTGAAACATGGAAATTTTTGGGTCTACCAAGAATAGTCCTTTCTTCCATATTGCATGCCACACTTATTGCATTACTGTTTGAAATTGGCAATTCTTATGGCGAAAGCTGTAGTTTTTCTCATACTTTTGGACAAAAAATGTTATACGTTTCTATAGTACAAAAAAAGCCTTATTATAGGGCTTTTATTTTTTTACTTTGAGAATGGTCGTCCTTCCCCCTATAGTATAAACCAAATACTTTCCCTATGTTTATAGCACATGAAAAGTGAGCCAGATGACAACTTAAAACTGAGCCACTATTACTTTGTGAATTTTGATCTTGCACCACACTTTATCGTCTTTATATGAAGAGGCGGGCATGATACCCTGATTGGGGTGCGAAATCCTTTCCTACCGCACGCTTTCGCAAAGAATTCATGCCCGTAGAGGCTCCATGTCAAGCCCACTCAGTTTTAAAATGTTTTTTCTAAGTTTGTGAATTCCACTAACTTTGGGTGGCTCAAATTTAATTGCGAAATGGCTCACTTTTCAATTGCGATATACACCCTATCATGTAGAAAAAATCTATAGATAAACTTCGCTTACCACCAATATTGCAACTTATTTTATAAATTTTTATACAAAGAAAGAAGGATATGCGGGGCAGCGCATATCCTTCTTTTCTCTTTGTAATAACAAAGGGGGATGGGAGAAAGTTTCATGATCAAACAAAGGGGTTTTGTTTGTATCTAACTTACATTCTAAATATACCAAGTAATACGCTTAGATGCAATAGTTATGTGCATTGATTCACAAAAATGTCAATAATAAAAGCGTTTTCTTAGATCGTTTCCCGCGCAAGCCCTAGAAAGGCGAGTGCGTTGCAAATATCTTCCTCACATTTTTTAGAAAAACTTGGCTTTTTGCGAGATCTTATGGAAAAAGCCTTTGTAGTTCTTATACTATGAACCAAAAAAATCTTTATACTTTCCTATAGTGTAAAATAAAAGCTTAACAAAATAGGAATAATACAAACAAATAGTTAATATTTTGTAGAGAGAGGTGATTATATGAGAACATTCGTTCAACCCATTCTTTTTTTAATTTTAACTGTTGTTGCTTTTATTTTAAATATTTTAGGGCTCATGCAAGTTATGCCTCTTTATATAACATTACCATTATTGTTTATTTCCATTTATCTAACCATTTATTCCTTCGTTTATAAACGAACGTATCGCGGACGAGGTATGCGCTAGAACGCCCTATGTATTAATCAACAAAAAAGCAGGATGTATTTAGCATCTTGCTTTTTTGTTACACTATAAAAAATATATAGTTTTTAAGGTTTATCATATAAGGTAAGTGATAGCTTTCACCATAAGAATTGAGGAAAGCTATGTTTTTAATGAGATAAACAGATTACTTAAGCAGATCTTCTAATTGCTCCAGTTTTTCAGCAAACACATCTAATGCATCCAAAATCGTTTGTTTACTATTCATATCTACGCCAGCTTTTTGCAATACTTCAATCGGGTACTCGCTACTACCTGCTTTTAGAAAATTCGTGTAACGTTCCACAGCTCCATCACCTTCTGTTAAAATTTGCTGCGCTAATGCAGTTGCTGCAGAATATCCTGTTGCATACTGATATACATAATAATTATAATAGAAATGAGGGATTCGCGCCCATTCCAGACCAATTTCTTCATCTGAAACAACATCATCACCATAATATTTTTTATTCAAATCATAGTACAATTCCGTAAGCTTTTCTGCAGTTAGAGCTTCTCCTTGCTGTTGCTTTACATGAATCATATGTTCAAACTCAGCAAACATTGTTTGACGAAATACAGTTCCTCTAAACCCTTCTAGAAAATGATTTAATACGTATAACTTTTGTTTTTCATCTGTTAAATTTTTCAATAAGTAATCATTTAACAATGCTTCATTGCATGTAGAAGCAACCTCCGCAACAAAAATAGAGTAGTTTCCATAGCGATAAGGTTGGTTATTTCGCGTATAGTAGCTATGAACAGAATGTCCCAGCTCATGAGCTAAAGTAAACATATCATTTACATTATCCTGCCAATTCAGCAGAATGTAAGGATTCGTTCCATAAGCACCTGAAGAATAAGCCCCACTGCGTTTTCCTTTATTTTCTTCCACATCAATCCATCGATTATTATACGCTTCTTTTACAATATTTAAATAACCCTCTCCTAATGGAGCAAGGCCTTCAAGCACATATTGCTGCGCTTTTTCATAGGTGATTTCCATATCAACATCACGAACAAGCGGTGTATAAATATCGTACATATGCAATTCATCTAATTCCAACACTTTTTTACGCAATTGAATATATCGATGCAGTAACGGAAGACGTTCATTAACTGCTTCAACTAAATTATCATACACTTTCTCCGGAATATGATTATTATCAAGCGCGGCTTGTCTAGCAGATTCGTAATTTCTTACTTTGGCAACAAAGTTATCTTTTTTAATATTTCCACTCAATGTCGACGCAAATGTGTTTTTAAACGCACCGTACGTTTCATACATTGCTTGAAAAGCTGCCTTCCGTACAGAACGATCTTGTGATTCCATAAAGCGAATATATCTACCATGTGTAACGTCTACTTCTTCTCCGTCTTCATCCTTAATTGATGGAAACGTTAAATCTGCATTGTTTAACATACCAAATGTCTGAGAAGCAGTTCCTAACGGCTCTGAAGCTTCAGCTAAAATCGCCTCTTCGCGCTTATTTAAAATATGCGGTCGCTGACGAGTGATTTCATCCAATGTTTTTTGATAACCTTGCAAACCTTCTTCTTCTTGCAAAAACTGCTTTAAAGTAGCTTCGTTAATTTCTAAAATCTCTGGTACAATATAGCTCATTTTACTAGATGCAACCGTAATAACGTTCTCTGCTTGTGCATTTATCCGCTGATAAAATGAATTTGTCGTATCCTGATCATAACGCATATGTGCATATGTAAAGAGCTTGCCTAACCGTTCCGATAATTGATCCTGAAGCTTTAACACTTCATAAAGGTTTTTCGCAGAGGAACCTAATACGCCTTGGTAATTTTCAATTTCTGGAATAGCTTTCTGCAAATCTGCTAATTCCTGTCCCCATGCTTCATCCGTTTCAAAAATATCCTCTAACCTCCATGTTAATTCAACAGGGAGTTCTGTTCTTTTAGGTAGTTCTTTATTAGCTTTTGCCATTTCCTTAACCTCCTCATTGTTCCTTAATAGGATACATTAAATTGTTCCCACTATAAAGATTTTCGCTTTTCAATAGCTTTTTCCTGTTCCAAATTTCTTTTTCAGAACGATTATACGATTTTTTTCTATAGGAAAAAAATATTTTGTTATTTAGTATACATTATTTTGGAAGAAACATGCTTATTTTTTGCTGTTTCAATTTGTGGAGGAGATGTCTATCAGCAATCACTGCTTCATCTATTGTTTTAGGAAAATAAATATCCGTTTGTTTTCTAAAAGTGATTGCAGACTGTTGGCTAAACATTTGTAGTTGCTTGAGGAGTAGCATATATTCATATAATGGATTGAATGTATTACAGGTTAAAGGAAATTCACTTGTTGTATTCACCTTAGGGATTCTTTTATAAGAATCGATGTTTATCGTCTCACCAGTTTGAAGTAAAGCTAATTTTTCTAATACAAAGCTACTTTGCCACTCCCATAGCGGCTTGTTCATGAAAAGCTGGGATTGAATTGGAAGATAAATAATAGAAGGAAGATTATGAAGATATACGTTTTTGCTGTAGAGCCATTTGTGCCATTGAAGCTGTTGAATAGAAAGTTTATGACGTTGTTTTGTACGAAAAATTAATTTTTCTCGCTCCCATAGCGTATACAAATTTTCACTAGTAAATAATTTATGATCAAACAAATTTAACAATGAAAATTGATTTAATTTGGAATTTATAAAGGTGGTAATAGCTAATTGTTTGGAAGTCATATATATATCGTGGGCAATAATGAATTGATTTGCTACTGGACAGAAGAAGAAAATTCGTGGTGAGAGTTGAGCCGAAAACTGGTGGATAAAAGACTGAACGAAAGTATTTATGCGCAATTTATGCGCGCTTTTTCGTTTTAACTGGTTTGCCCCTAATATCCATAATGGGTATATACCAACCGAACGATAACCTTCTGTTCGAGCTTTTAGAAGTTCCCTAGAAATAGTTGCACATTGATACTCGATTGCTATCCGCTTTTTTCCAATATGGAGAAGTAAATCTGGACGCTGTTTAATATCTTTAATATACGATTCTAATTCAACTGCTAGATTCTGTTTAATCAACCAGTTAAAAAGTAACATTTTTCCTCGTTCATGATACAGTCCCTCACCTTCTTCTACTGCGTGACAATTTGGATTGGAATAGTGCGCAAAATGAGGGATTACCTTTTTACCAGAACGTATAAAAACGGCGCCTTTGCAAATCGGGCAAAAAAAAGATTGCGCATTTTTTTTCATATTAACTATTTCCCGGTAAGTATTTGTAAATAATGTTATTGTGTTACCATGCTTGTCCATAGCTTGTAGCATGAAAAAACCTCCTCTTCTATTTGATATGTTATTGTTGTTTATTTATTTGCTTGAAAATGTATAGGTGCGTTGAAACCGACATATGAAATTTTTGTCCATACGTGAAATTGAGCCTCCCCCCTTGAAACAAAGGCTCGGGGCGCCCGTTTAGCAACGTAGCGACTGGAACGAATCAACGAAAGTTTTAGGAATCATGCTTCTGCAACAGGAGTATGCCGGCGCCCCCCGGCAAGCCCGTCTTTAGTCGGCCTTCCTATTTAGAAAGAACCTATGATGACTTATCTTAGGGCAATGGAGTGAAGTCGCCTAGTTGCTGGGCGCTGGAGCCGGACGGGGCCCTTCTGTTATTTGATTACGCCATAGCATCAAATTTTATACTCCCTCTATATACTAACGTTTTCTCTTGTTTTCTTTGATTTTCTTATACTATAAACTAAAATCTTGTACTGTCCTATAGTAAAAGAAACACAGACTCATGTTTCCACCCACAAAGAGGCTGTTGATTTGAACAAGAAAGCCCATTCCTTTAGTGACGGCAGAATTTTCAACTGCTTATTAATATTGGACAGGCTTTATTTATTGGACACTTATCTCAAGTCGATGGTTAAAAGATTTTATCAATAAGCACTCGTCAAAAATACCATTTAACGCGTAAAGTATTTCTGATAGCATCGTTAAAGCAGAAAGCACTTATAGAATAAGTCCTCGTTTAATGAAAGAATGTAAAAAAGGAAAGTGAAGGGCGGAGGATATGAATAAATAAAACGCAGGCACTCTATACAGAGTGCCTATATGTTTGCAGGGAAATAAGCTCTAATATTCGAGAATGTGTTTTGTTCAAAAATAATTTTTCCATATTCAGACAGCACATGATTCGTAATATCTGTATCATTACCAAATTCAAAAACTTTACTAATCATGTTCTCTTGTTCTTCTTCTTCAATTTCATCTTCCAAAAATTCCATATATAAAAAATAGGTATCGTTATAATGGTATAAGGTTTCTACAGTCCCTAAATTGTCATTTATAAAATAGTGACTTAACTGGATAACATCTTCAAAATCTTTGAAGCTAGCAATAATCCAAAGGTTCTCATCATTGTATTGCTCGTTATCTTCTTCATCTTCTTTGCTAAATTTGTCCTCAAGCATATTTTCGATTTTCTTGTCCACCGGAAAATCTACCGCATTTCCATCATCTGTTTGTAATTCAATATTATCACCATTTTTGGAAATATGAGCCTTCGTAACAATGATTTCAAGTCCCTTTTCCAAAGCTTGAACTTGAATCCATAATGGACCATCAACATTAAAATCTTCTTTAAAATTCACTTCATCCATCATTTGCCAAAACAGTTGTTCGCTTCGTTCTCTGTTGTACCAAATCTCCTCGCGTTCAAAACCACGATCTTCAATATCCATATATGAAATGTAAAACTTAACTGTATTCTCATTTATTCTTTCTATTTCCATTTTTTCTCCCCCTTCTTTTTTTGGTAGGTGGAAGATACAGTCTCACCACTTGTAACTTACTTGCACAATACCCTTCTTTGTTCATTCTTAACCTTGTTTTCAGCATTAAGAATCTCGCCTTTATTTGTCACCGAATTCTAAATAAGGTACATTCACTTAATCATATTGTATGATATGAAGAAGGAATTTGGAAACATATATGCCTATTTAATTAGTAACATATTTTAACCTATAATGAAAGATTTGTCACGCTATTTTTTTTGACGATTTTAGGAAATAAAAATCGTTATCAAATACATTAGTTAAATTGAATTTTATTAGTGGGATTTTGTTTCATCCACACTAATCTAACGTATCCCAAGGCAGCTTACAATGATTGATACGGGCGTTACAGCTCTTTGTATCCAAAAATTAAATTTCAACGCAAAAAACACAGCACCACTGGCCTGGTCTGTGTTTTTTATATTATCCATATAACTCTGTGTTCTGCAATTATTATCTTGTTACTTCAAGATTAATTAACCATTTTTTGCGCTTCCCGTAATTGAAAGGTACGAACAGTTCTTGGAAGAAAACGACGGATTTCGTCTTCATTATAACCAACTTGTAGACGTTTTTCGTCTAAAATAATTGGCCTTCTTAAAAGCCCAGGGTTCTTTTGAATCAAATTAAAGAGATCCTTCATTGGTAGTTGGTCAATATTTACTTCTAATTTTTGAAATACTTTTGACCGAGTTGAAATAATTTCATCTGTACCATTTTCAGTCATACGCAGGATTTCCTTTATTTCATCCAATGTTAACGGTTCAGAAAATATATTACGCTCCGTAAACGGGATATTGTGTTCTTCCAACCATGCTTTAGCTTTCCTACACGATGTACAACTTGGTGAGGTATAAAGTGTAACCATCAAAAACTTCACTCCTCATTCTAAATAGTTTATTCCTTTATAAACTTTGAATGTTTTATCAAATAAAAATAAGTTTAAATTACCTTATATGTAGATTATACTACAAATGTCAAGCGAAAGGTAGAGGATTTTTGAGAAATTATTAGATTTTATACTTTTTTATTACGTTTATTCTACCGCTTAATTGTAAGTTACCCATAATTGTTCTTGTTTAAACCTGTTATTTGATAAAATCCACTTTTTTCACTAAAAAATTAAAGATTGATGACCCCGTAGGCGCAATTTGAGTCCATGGACTTTACGGTATTTGGGGGGACGCTTGCAGTTGGGTTTTTTCAACTTCTTCTGGGTTCATTTACGGCCATGGTCTAACCTAACTCGGCGTTCGAACGCTTGATGTCATTGTCATTACTTGTTGGACAGCAGCTTGTTTAGGGGACTTGTTTTTCGCAATCAAGCAAATAACCTCCCTGAGCGTTTCTACAGAAGAAATAGCGGGATTAGATTTCACAGAACACGGATCTAACGCTTTTGCAAGCGATGAAAATTCCACAACATCTACGCTTGAATTAGCCGCAAAATTAAATCGATTGACTAAGACGAAAGAAATAAGTTAACACTTGTTATATACCATTAGACGATTGCTCACATTTGTCATTAATTACGTCTAAACCACCATAGAAAAGCCTTCTTACTAAATAAGTAAAAAGGCTTTTCTATGTGCTATTAGTCACCCACTTCAAGAATGGGACAATGTGCACTTTACAAGACTAAGCAAGAAATAACTGGACTTTTATGGATTTTATTATATTATTAGAAAAACTTACCTATCACCATAAAAAATTGCCGATAAGCACAGGGTTTCTCCATTGATGTAATACACCCTTTATTTATCTGCTTGTAAATTGTCAAAAATGTTATTTTCTCGATCCTCATCGTATTTTAAAACCTCATCTACATGCTGATAACTTCGACCATAGACCTCTTTATCTTTATACGTATGAATTACTTCATACATTTGTTTCATCTGCTCATATATAAAACCTTCTGATTCATTACTTGGCGACCAGTATAGTATCTCCAATTCGGTGTCTTCGTTGGTAGCAAGCGATCTCCTACTATAACCAATCGATTGCGCATGTGCAAAACCTTCTCTTCGGTAAAAATGTAATCTTTTGGCTGTATCCGTATCTTCATAATCAACTGGCTCAACCTCTAGAATAATTGGCTTATTCTTTTCTTTCAACTTCTCAAGTAATGAATGTCCTATCCCTTTACCCCTAGCTTTAGATGACACCCATAAATAATCAATAAAGATGAAAGTATCAAATTCTGCATACATCATTACGTGCAAGTCACTTTCATCTTTGTAATAGACATTACCTTTCTCATCCAAAAGCTTCTCCATATGCTCCTTCGATTTCATCTCTTCTACAGAAAAATAATTATTTAACTTTTCATACCAATTCATTGATCCACTCCCTTATTTTTTAGTACGCTTTATAAGTATAAGTATTAGGAAGTTTTGCTTGCCATTAAAACTTTAGCATAAACGGTAGTTTGCCTAATACTATAAACCTTAAAACGTTAAGCTTTTCTATAGTATAACGAAAAAAAGAATATTTGTTAAATTACCAATGAACAAAAATATACTTATAGGATTCACAAAATTAATACATTTTATATAAAAATGGAGAAGTTTTACCGTTTCAATAAACAGCAACTTCTCCAATTTTATTATTCGTCTAATCCAATTGTGTAATCAACATTTTCTGAATACGTGTTACCAGCATTCCAAAGTAAGAACTCATTTATTCCATTCTCATACAACGCCTTAATCTGCGCCTCTACTTCGGCTTTCCCGTATTGCTTCGTTGCTCCAGAATACAACCAAGGTGCTTCAAAATCTTGAAGCCAAGGTCTTGAAACTGGCGGTTCTTCTAAAGCACCTAATACTTTATTTTCCACCTTCGCATACTCATCCACTAATTTATAAGGCTCGGTATCTGGCTTTTCAATACCGAAATAAGATGTCCAATGACTAGGATAAATCATGGATGAAATAATATCTACGTTCTCTGATATTTTAGAAAAGTTCTGTCCAATTCCAGGCGCTTCTTCTATTGTAGCTGCATAACCAAAGATATCTACAGAAACATCAACATCGTAGTTTGATAGTTCATTTCGCGCATATTCTACGAAATCAGTAACTGCTTGAACACGCTTTTGCACATCGTCCATTTCACTGTCCTTATAATCACCTAAACTATAATCCAATTCTTTGTCTCTCGTTTCAAATCCTTCCGGAAAACGAACATAATCAAATTGAATTTCTTGAAATCCCATCTGCGCAGCCATCTTAGCCACTTCTACATTGTATTCCCATACTTCCTTTTGAAACGGATTAACAAACGCTTCCCCTTTATTATTAACCCACACTTGTCCATTCTTTTTAAATGACAGGTCAGGGCGTTTTTTAGCTAGAACGGAGTCTTTAAAAACTACCACTCTAGCAATCGGATAGATTTCTATTTCTTCCAGAGTTTCCATCATTTTCTCAGGATTCTGTATCATATTTGAAGCCATATCTTCATAAGGAGAACCTTCTTCAGGAGTGAATGTTAAATTGCCATTATCTTCTTTTACATCAATGACCATTGAATTCAATTCCGTCTGATCAACAAAATCAACAAGATTGTTGAACCTGCTTCCTCCCGCTGAATTTCCAGTCACATAAATACCACGCACCGCATCTGGATATTCAAATGTATAGTCTGAGGTATGTACAAATCGTTTCATACTATCTTTTAACGGCTGTAGGCTAAGTTCACGTTCTTGGTGTAAGCTAGCAGTAGCTGTCTCTTCCCCATGTGCAACCATAGGAAGACTTAATAAAGCAATACTAATCCCTGAAATTAGTAGATTTCGTGTTTTTCTCATGCTTATCAATCTCCATTTTCATAATTGTAGTTCTAGTATAAAGGAAAACCTGTCAATTTTGAATGAAAAATATCAATTTATGTTGAAAATGATTACCATTTCCTAGATCACTCGTTATTTGTTAATAGGACGTGCTAGATTGTATTTTTATAGAAGATAGATCCAATTTTCATTAATTCCTTTTTTACATATGCAAATTTAAAAAGTTTGTTCTATAATAAGGGTTAGATATATTAGAAAAACTTGACATACCGCCAAAACATCATGGCGGAAGCGGTAGTTTTTCTTAAAATAAAACCTAACAATTATACTTTTCTATAGTATAAGAAAGGAAGTCTTCTTAATGACGAAGAACAATGTAAAACTAACAACGCTTACCACAAAAGGGGGATGCGGTTGTAAAATTGGCCCCGCTGATTTAGCTGACATTATAAAACAACTCCCTTCACCCACTCCAAACCCAAACGTCCTTGTCGGTTTAGATACAAGCGATGATGCTGGAGTATACCAAATTAATGAAAATACAGCTATTGTGCAAACGTTAGATTTCTTTACACCAATTGTAGATGATCCATATTCATTTGGACAAATTGCTGCAGCTAACGCCATTAGTGATATTTATGCTATGGGCGGTACACCAATAACGGCATTGAACATCGTTGCTTTCCCAGTCCACACCTTAGATAAGGAAATTTTAGCCGATATACTACGTGGTGCTGGTGATAAATTGACTGAAGCGGGCGTTGCATTAGTAGGCGGACATTCCATTGATGACAAAGAACCAAAGTTTGGACTTGCCGTAACCGGAATTATACACCCTGCAAAAGTGCAGACAAACAGTGGAGTGAAACCGAATGATAAGTTAATTCTGACAAAACCGATTGGTGTAGGTGTACTAACAACATCAATTAAACGCAATTTACTTACAGATACAGAGATTGAACATGTTACGAAGGTAATGGCTACATTAAATAAAGTAGCTGCTCATATTATGCAAAGGTATGAAATACACGCCTGTACAGACGTCACAGGTTTTGGGTTGTTAGGCCATGCATCCGAAATGGCCATAGGTAGTGAAATCAGTCTTACTATATACGACCATAAAGTCCCTAAACTACCTAGGGTTAAGGAACTAGCAGAATTAGGCGCTATTCCTGGTGGTACAAAGAATAATTTTCAACACGTACAAGGAAAAGTCTCTTTTTCAAGTAGCATGGACCAGATAGACCAGTGGATTTTATGTGATGCGGTTACTTCAGGTGGTCTGTTAATGGCCGTAAAGGATAAAGAAGCTGCTCAACTTCTATCTGAACTACAAGCTGAAGGTATACATGCCGCAATTATTGGCGAGGCTACGGAAAATACGAAAGCACATATTTACGTACAGGAGTAAGATAGGAAGAGGTGGCAAAACATTGTTGCAAAATATTACTATTGAAGCACTTAGGTCAATGAAGGAAAAAAAGAAACTTACGCTTATTGATGTAAGATCTCCTTCTGAATTTAACACCGCCACGATTCCAAACAGTATCAATATTCCCTTTTTTAATGATGAAGAAAGAGCAGAAGTAGGTACATTGTACAAACAAAAAAGCCCTCAAATAGCTAAAGAGCATGGCTTAAAAATAATGGCTGAAAAACTACCTCATTTTGTGAAAAGTTTTTCAAATACAGATGGAGAAAAGATTGTATTCTGTTGGCGCGGTGGCATGCGGAGTAAAACAACAGCTACTGTTTTAGACTTAATGGGGATTAGCGTTTATCGGTTAGATGGAGGCTATCGCAGTTATCGCAACTGGGTTGTGAACACGTTAGAAAATTTAAATTGGGATACGAAAGCACTCGTACTAAACGGTCATACTGGATCAGGAAAAACAACCATACTTAGAAGATTAGCAAAACTAAATTACCCTGTTATTGATTTAGAAGGAATGGCTAATCACCGTGGTTCCATATTTGGTCAAATTGGCTTACAACCACATAACCAAAAAACATTTGATGCGTTGCTCATCGAACAAATAGAAAGCATAAAACAAACGCCATTTATGCTTATTGAAGGTGAAAGTAAGCGAGTAGGTAGAGTGATTTTACCAAACTTTCTCTTAAAAAAGAAGACGGAGGGCACGCAATTTATCATTGAACTTCCCATTGAAGAACGAACCGCAGAAATTATAAAAGAATACGAACCTTGGAAGTATAAAGAATCTTGTTTAGAAGCATTTAAACGTATCAAAAAGCGCATTCATACACCTATTGCTAAACAAATTGAAACGGAATTAAACGCAGGACACTACGAATTAGCAGTCATGCTATTGCTCAAATATTATTATGATCCTTTATACGACTATACGACGAAACAAATACCCGATAATAAAAAAATAAGAATTAAAGCGAAAAATATACCACAAGCCTATCAATTAATAAAGGAGCAGATAGATAACAGCTTTTATGCCAAATAACCTAATCAGCAAATGACAAGAAATGGCGTAGACGCCAAACTCCTGCCTTGCAATGTTTAACAAAGCTTTATATAATAATACAAAACAAATACCATTAGCGATGACAAAGATATAGTACAATATTCCCGCTGGTTTTTAAGAGAGCTTGTGGCAGGTGAAAACAAGCACCATGGTTTATTGGAATTGGGCTTTAGAGCTTGTTAGCATGAATGAAGTGACCTTTTCTATAGAAGGTAATTAGGGTGGCAACGCGGTTCAATCGTCCCTGTAACAGGGGATTATTGAGCCTTTTTATATGGAAAATAATGAAAATGGAGTGAACAAAATGACAACAATTTTTTCAGGAATTCAACCAAGTGGTACGTTAACTTTAGGAAATTACCTCGGTGCATTAAAACATTTTACGGAACTTCAAGATGACCATACATGCTATTTTTGTATTGTGGATGAACATGCGATTACTGTTCCGCAAGATCGATTAAAACTTCGAAATAACATCCGTTCGCTTGCAGCCTTATATTTAGCAGCTGGTATTGATCCAGAAAAATCAACGCTATTTATCCAATCGGAAGTCCCTGCACATACGCAATTAGGATGGATGCTACAATCCATTAGTTATATGGGTGAGTTAGAACGAATGACCCAATATAAAGATAAATCTGCAGATAGAGAAGCTGCTATTCCGTCAAACTTACTCACCTATCCTGCCTTAATGGCGGCTGATATTTTACTATATCAAACCGATCTCGTTCCTGTAGGAGAAGATCAGAAACAACATTTAGAATTAACGAGAAATTTAGCACAACGATTCAACAATCGATATAACGATATCTTTACTGTACCAGAGGTAAGTATACCTAAGGTTGGTGCACGTATTATGTCATTGCAAAACCCTTTAAAGAAAATGAGTAAGTCCGATGAGAATGAAAAAGGGTTTATTTCTATGCTTGATGAACCAAAAAAAATCGAAAAGAAAATTAAGAGTGCTGTCACTGATTCTGAAGGAATCGTAAAATACGATAAAGAAAACAAACCAGGTGTATCTAACCTATTATCTATTCATTCCATCTGCTCCGGTGAATCTATTGCATCCCTTGAACAAAAATATGCGCACAAAGGTTATGGAGAATTTAAGCAAGGAACAGCTAATGCTATCATTGAGGTGCTAAAACCAATTCAAGACAACTATTATTCACTCTTGGATTCTGAACAATTAGATTCAATTTTAGATGTTGGTGCCGAAAAAGCTGCCCTCACCGCAAATCGAACAGTGGCAAAAGCCAAAAAAGCAATGGGCTTAGGAAGAGTAAAAAAGAAAAAATAATGTAAAATCAATGAGTGGGGCTTTTCTGTTATCCCCATTCATTGTTTAGTAACCCAAGGGGACCTATCGTCCTCTTATGAAAAAAGGGAAATTAAGTGCTGTTATTACCCGCTTTGTTTTGTCCAACACTTATATAAGGGATTAAAAAACGCTTCTCGTTATAACGACTTTCCTATAAAGAAAAAAATCGGGTAAAGCGTAGTTGCTTCACCCGTTACTTTAATACTATAGAAAAGTATTCCTGTAATAAAGCAAAATGAGGATTGAACTAAAAAAGCCCCCTTGGTATGATACGAGGTGTCCAATGCTGTTGAGCAAAACTGGACCCTTAAAATGAACCAAGGAGGACTAACATGAATTATAAACAAAATGAGAAGATATTACAACTGACAGACAAATCTTTAATTATTGGGGTCGACATCGCCAAGAATAAACATGTTGCTCGCGCACAAGATTTCCGCGGGGTTCAATTTGGAAAGCCGCTATACTTTGAAAACGCGTTGGAAGGCTTCCAAACGTTCATTCATTGGATGGATGAATTAGCCATACAACAAGAGAAATCCGATTTTATTATTGGTATGGAGCCAACGGGGCACTATTGGCTT
>NZ_FQXD01000025.1 GCF_900129865.1 Virgibacillus chiguensis | reverse complement strand
CCGGCAATTTTTATACAATCGGGCAATGACCCTGTAGGAAAGCAACGCCGGCCCCACTTCATGGATAGACCGAACGAAGGAATGTATGCGCGAAGACGCTGTGAGATGTGGGAGGGTTTGTCACCATGAGTATTGTGGGATGAGAAGGTGCGATCATAGCAGTGAAAATTCCCATTTTTTTCAAAAAGAGAAGGATGGCTTATTAAGTGCACCCTTCTACATTAAAATTATGCTTACACGGTCTTAAATATCGTTAATGAGTAAAAAATAAAATGAAATTCTAAGAAAAACAAAGAAAACAAGAGAAAACGTTAGTATATAGAGGGAGTATAAAAATTTAAATGTTTATAGTATAAGAAAAACTATGCCATTTGCCATAAGACTTGGCGACAAGCCAAGTTTATCTAATTGGTTTGGCTTCCTTTATAGTTTTGCAATTGCTTCTTCTATATCGGGAGCTTTAGTAATTGCCGATATAACAGAAACGCCATCAGCGCCCGCTTCCATAACAGCTACCGCATTTTCCGTGTTAATTCCGCCTATCCCAACAATTGGCATGTTGGGGTACAGCCGTTTTATTTCTGTTATAAAGCCTGTACCTACTGCCATCTTTGCATCTTCTTTTGTCGAAGTCGGGAAAATGGGGCCGACGCCAAGATAGTCCACGTAATCCAGCGGGCTGGCATGCAGTTCTTCTAGGTTAGAAACAGAAAGTCCAATCCATTTATTTGGAAACTGTTGGCGCAATTCTTTTGCGTCTTTATCATCTTGACCGACATGTATGCCATCAGTCTCTAAAACTTCTGTTAACTCTACATCATCATTGATAAAAAACGGAATGTTATGTTGACGACAGATAGCGCGCAATTCTTTTCCTAATTGTATTTTTTGGTTGCCAGATAAAGCATCAGATCCTTTTTCCCGATATTGAAAAGCTGTAATACCTGCCTGAATCGCTTCTCTTAAAACTTGCTTCGGGTCTCGATCACAATTTTGGCTCCCCATGATGAAATATTTACGTAAAGCTGTTTGTAAATGCAAGCCTCTAGCCTCCTTATTTACTTAACGTTTAGCTTTTGCGAAAGGAAAGTTTTTCTACATATTATTTGGTGTTAAGTTGATCTATTTCATTGGACAATGCGTCAATAAAGGCCGGAAGAAAGCTGCCAGAACCTTGAACATGCTCTTGTTTAGCAGCATACTCGGCTGCTAATCCATAAAATTGTACGGCTGCAAATGCTTGTTCTTCTACTTTCGCATCTGTAGTTAGACAAGCAGCTATAATAGAGCCTAGCAAACAACCAGCACCTGTAATTTTTTCCAAATAGACATGCCCGCTTCTGTTTTCTATTACTGTTTCATTGTTACTACAAATATAGTCTGTCTCTCCAGTTACTACAGCAGTCGTATGATACATGTTGGCTACTTTTTTAGCAATCTCTTTTCCATCACCATCTCCGACAGACTCTACCCCCTTTACTTTCCATGGCATATCAACTAGCTTAGCCATTTCGCCGGCATTTCCTTTAATAACAGTAAATTGTACTTCTTGTAATAATTGTTTAACGACATCTTTACGAAATGATGTGGCGCCAATGCCAACAGGGTCTAGTACTACTGGGATGTCTTTTTTGTTGGCGGCTTTACCAGCAAGCTTCATTGCTGGTAGCTCTGTCAATGTTGATGTACCAATATTTATAAGCACACCATTAGAAATGGACGCCATTTCTTCTGCTTCTTCTGTTGCTTTTGCCATAATCGGTGAAGCCCCAAAAGCTAGTAAACCATTAGCAGTAAAATTCATCACGACTTCATTTGTCAAATTATGAATTAACGGATTGGCCTCCCTAACTTGCTCTATAATTGATGTATTCATTGTTTCACCCTTTCTTCACGAATTCCCCAATGGTTGGTAGGGCCGTTCCCAGCGCCTAATGGGAAAGAATGCTTAATAGCTGCTGTAACAAATTGTTTAGCCTCTTTTACCGCTTCATATAACGGCAGTCCTTTAGCTAAATGAGCGGTAATGGCTGCCGAGTACGTACAACCAGTGCCATGCGTACTTGTTGTGTCAAAGCGTTTGGAGTGAAAGGTATGCATCTTATGTCCATCATATAAATAGTCAATGGCATCTCCATGCATATGTCCACCTTTTACTAGGGCAGCCCGAGCACCATGTTTATCCACTATTTCTTTGGCTGCTTCTTGTAAATCGTTAACATCATGGATTTTGTTGCCAGTAATAAATTCTGCTTCTGGAATATTTGGCGTAACAACAGTTGCTAAAGGTAGAAGCTGTTCTTTTAAATAATCTCTTGCTTCTTCGGCAATTAAAGGATCGCCGCTAGTAGCAACCATAACAGGGTCCATGACGTAGTATGCGTCTGTACTAGTAAGTTGTTTTTGGATGACGCGCATCATCGATTCATTGGCAATCATGCCTGTTTTTAGACTGTGTACAGGCATGTCAGAAAAAACAGATTGCAATTGCTCATCTATCATATCAATAGGGATATGGTGGACATTTTGTACACCAGTTGTATTTTGTGCAACAATCGATGTGATGACGGACATACCATAAACAGTTAACTCTTGAAATGTTTTCAGATCTGCCTGAATACCTGCACCTCCACTTGGGTCAGTTCCTGCAATCGTTAATGCACATGGAATTGGTTTCAAATTATTCGCTTCCTTTCTTTATATAATTGCCAGTATATTTCGTGAACCATGATGGCTCATTTTCGAGCGAACTACTATCTAGAATGATTCCCAAACATATAAATAGTTATCATATAGTCTTGAGAGATAGGCTTGGAGTTAAAGCCAGTTTATTACTGCCTTTGTATACGAATCAGCTTATCTGTATTCACGCGTGAAACAATAAACCACCCTAAAAAAGCTCCAGAAATGCTACTTGCTAAAAATGACGGGACAAAGAATAGAGCTCCGGCACTACTGTCCATGAATAAGCGAGCAATGGGTACGGCAAGCAAGGATCCTACAATTCCAGTCCCTATACTTTCTCCAATGACAGCCCATCGTTTCTTCTCAAATCTACGATACAGTAAACCTGCAAACCATGCTCCTACCATGGCTCCTGGAAATGCTAATAAAGTTCCAAGTCCTAGCATATTTCGTAACAGACCAATCATAAAAGCTATTATTACAGCAGGTCCAGGTCCTAACGTAATAGCTGCCATCACATTAACAGCATGTTGCACGGGGTACGCTTTGGCAAATCCAGCAGGAAACCAAAGAAATTGTGCTGCTAGTGTGCCAATAGCAACAAAGACAGCCATTAATGTTAATGTGTATGTTTTTTTCATAGCATCACCTTGCTTTGTCTATTTTACTAAGAGGAAAGTAGTGAAGAATAGCATTTTTAATAGAAGTTGCTGTAAGGTTTCTTTCATTCTAAACGAGAAGTCGTTGTCGACGAATAGAATAGAACAAAAGGAACAAGCATAACGCCATGTTACTTATCCTATAAACCTTATCTTTTCCTAACATGCAAAAAAAGTCAGACCCCAGACAGAACCTGACTTAGAAGAAGAAATATAGAATGAGAATCTCTACTACTTCCCTCCGCTGGTCTTAACCAGATCAGGTCAATAAGAGTCAGAAGCTATTGCTTCTTCTCAGCCCATGATAGGCTCCCCTAGTAGTTCTTATAAAATATTCTACTAAAATATTAAACGCTAACACATCAAGCTTAACAAAATGGTAGATGTTTGTCATGGAAAAAGCTAGTACCTTTCCGCATCTTTATTACCTTGAATTGTACTTGCGTGGTTTAGAGATAGTTGTAAAGGGAAAATAATTGCCTGTTTTGAATAATGGCCTGCAAATCCACTTTCTATAAAATTACGGTCCATCTTTTATAGATGAAGTTAAAACATATTCAAAACTTTTAAAAGAAAGGTTAATAATTTCATGTGGACATGAATATGATAAGCATTACAAGATGGTTCTAAAATCCTAGTTTTTCATCGGTATATTAGAAACGCTTTCATGAAGAGATGTTGACCTACTCCATGAGATTATAGAAGGATAAATCAGAAAGTGAAAGGAGGGGGAACAAATCTATTACAAAATAAGTAAATGCAAGATATTCCTTACAGGTGATAATGAACCGGGGAAAAAACTGTTTTAATAGACTGAATTTTTAGTTTGTTAACAAGATACCTATTTGCGAGTTTAAAATGTAAAGGCATGACAACATCCACCGCAAATATATGGCAAGAAACTATCTATTTCTAAAGTTGAGGTGCTTTAGAGTGGTGGAAATTTGTAAGAAACGAGGTGAAATCAGAATGTCCAAAGAAGTCATACTGGAACTAAAAGATGTCCATACGCATTTTTTTACGGAAAAAGGGGAGGTTCCCGCTGTGAATGGGGTTCGTTTATCTGTATGTAAAGGAGAGGTCGTTGGTATTGTTGGAGAATCGGGCTGTGGAAAAAGCGTAACATCCTTATCCATCATGCAATTAATACCTAGCCCGCCTGGCAAAATTGTAAGTGGTGACATTTATTTTAAAGGGGAAAATATCGTATCAGCTTCTCCTAAAAGAATGAAACAGATACGGGGAAATGAAATTGCTATGATTTTTCAGGAACCAATGACATCTTTAGATCCTTTATTTACCATTGGTAATCAAATGATAGAAGCGATTCGACTACACGAAAAAATAAGCAAAAAAGAAGCGCGTAACAAAGCGATTACATTATTAGAACTTGTTGGAATTCCTAGGGCAAATGCTATTGTCGCTAGTTATCCGCATCAATTATCAGGTGGAATGCGACAGCGGGTCATGATTGCAATGGCGATGGCTTGCGAACCAGATTTGTTAATAGCGGATGAACCAACAACAGCACTTGATGTAACGATACAGGCACAAATACTCGATTTAATGCGACAGTTAAATCAAGAAAAACAGACAGCTATTCTGTTCATCACACATGATTTAGGTGTCGTCGCAGAGATTTGTGATCGCGTCGCAGTGATGTATGCTGGGCAAATCATTGAAGAAGGGACTACGAGAGAAATATTAAAATATCCTAACCACCCCTATACAAAAGGATTAATTCGTTCATTACCAAATGTGAAGAAAACAGAACAACAATTATATTCTATTCCAGGTACGGTTCCTAAGCCACAGAAGGAAAAAATAGGTTGTCGTTTTGCACCTCGTTGTGAATGGGCATTTGCACCATGTTTTCAAGCAAACCCTCCATTATATGAACTAGAAAATAACCGCACAAGTAGATGCTTTTTACATGAAAAGGAAGCATGATTGTTCCCATTAAAGCAAGCAGGAAGGAGGTAGAGGAGAAAGTGGTCCAACCATTGTTAGAAGTGAAAGGATTACAGAAACATTTTGCAGTTAAAGGCGGGGTATTTGGAAGGAAAAAGCGTGTTATCAAAGCTGTCGATGATGTCTCATTCAGTGTAAGAGAAGGAGAGATACTTGGTATTGTCGGAGAGTCAGGATGCGGAAAATCAACAACTGGAAAAGCCATTTTACGATTATTGGAGCCTTCGAGCGGGGAAGTGATGTTTGCTGGAAAAAGGATAAAGGATCTTGAAGCCAAAGAGTTGCGAAAGCTCCGCAAAGATATGCAAATTATTTTTCAAGATCCTTACGCTTCGTTAAATCCAAGACATACGGTTGAAAAAATCATTGCAGAACCGCTACTTGTTCATGGGATGGCAGCTAAAGCAGCACGTAAACAGCGTGTGAAAGAACTGTTAGAAATAGTTGGTTTAAATAGCTACCATGCTTCCAGATACCCGCATCAATTTAGTGGTGGACAACGGCAACGAATTGGTATTGCTAGAGCGTTAGCAAATCATCCTAAATTAATTATTTGCGATGAGGCTGTTTCTGCATTGGATGTATCTGTTCAGGCGCAAATCTTGAATTTAATGCAAAAATTGCGTGAAGAATTTCAATTGACTTATTTGTTTATTGCGCATGACTTAAGTGTTGTAAAGTATATTAGTGATCGTGTAGGGGTCATGTACTTGGGACGAATGATGGAATTAGCGGACAAGGATACATTGTATGAAAATCCAAAGCACCCATACACCCAAGCATTATTATCAGCTGTACCGACCCCAGATCCAGATGGTATACGAGAACGAATTATTTTAAAAGGGGATGTACCTAGCCCTGCAAATCCCCCACCAGGTTGTGTCTTTCATACACGATGCCCGCAAGCAATGGATATTTGTAAAACAGCTAAACCTGCTTTCCAAGAGATGGAAGCGAATCATTTTATTGCTTGTCATTTATACACGTGAAAGCATGTTGTATAAAGGGATGTGCACGATTGAAAATGGTTAGCGAGCATGAAAAAACTTACTAGTGCATATGAAGTGCTCATTAAATGTGTGAGGGTAAAATGTAGAACTTCGTGTTCGTTTACACGATAGGAAAGCATAAAAGTTTAAAGGTTTATCGTATAACATTACAGCTTTCGCCCATAAGGAATTGGCGACAAGCCAAGTCTTTCTAACTAAAAAATTTTAAGGGGGAAGAAAAATGAAGGGAAAATGCGCGATTTGGTTTATTTTCATGCTGCTATGTATGTTATTTCTAGCAGCGTGTAGTGGTGATGGTGGAGCAAAAACGGACAAAGCGGAGGAGGAAAGTGGTGGTGCAAGTGAAGAGGGTACTAAGGGCGAAAAAGAGGCAACGGCTAACGAAGAGCAGGTATTAGTATTTGGCCGTGGTGGTGATTCAGTTAGTTTAGATTTTGCGAGTGTTTCTGATGGGGAATCCTTGCGTGTTACAGAGAATATTTATGAAAGTTTACTCGATTATGATAAAGAATCGTTTGAGGTAGTTCCAGGCTTAGCGCATGACTGGGAAGTATCTGATGATGGTTTACGGTACACATTTTTTCTAGAAGAAGGCGTTACTTTCCATGATGGCACACCATTTAATGCGGAAGCTGTAAAGGTGAATTTCGAACGTTGGGCCGACCCTGAACATACGTATGCATTTGCGGATGAGGGATACGCTTATCCATTGTATGGCAGTATGTTTGGCGGGTATAAAGGCGATGAAGCACATAATATTAAAGAAATAAATATAGTGAATGATTATGAAGTGGAATTTGTTTTAAACGCACCTCAAGGACCTTTTTTACAAAATATGGCTATGTCCTATTTTGCAATGACTTCACCAACTGCTTTAGAAAAATATGGTTCTACTATTAATGAAAATCCTGTAGGGACAGGCCCGTTCAAATTTGTTAGCTGGAGTAAGAATGATCAGATCGTGCTAGAGAAAAATGCTAATTACCATAAAGAAGGATTACCCAAATTAGATCAAATTATTTTTGAAGTTATTCCAGAAAACTCAGCTAGGTTAATCGCGTTGCGTTCTGGAGAAGTGGATATTATTGATGGAATTAATCCAGATGATGCAGCTAGTATTGAGTCAGAAGAAGGGCTTGATTTATATGTGCGGGGTGAAAATAACATTGGCTTTTTAGGGATGAATGTAGAAAAAGAGCCGTTAAATGACAAATTAGTTCGCCAAGCGATCAATTATGCGGTAGATACAGATGCGATTGTCGAGGCGCTTTATGCAGGTTATGCAACGACAGCAGCGAATCTAATTCCACCAAATTATTTGGGGTATAATGATGAATTAGAGCCTTACGCGCATGATGTAGAGCAAGCGAAGGAATTATTAGCTGAAGCAGGCTATGCGGATGGATTTGAAATGGACTTATGGGTGATGCCTGTATCGCGACCATACATGCCAGATCCTGAAACAGTTGCTGAAATAGTCCAAAGCAATTTACAAGAGATTGGTATTACAACAAATATTGTCCGTGAAGAATGGGCTCCATATTTAGAAAAAACAGGTAAAGGGGAGCAGGATTTATATTTGCTTGGTTGGTCAGGCTCAAATGGTGATCCAGATTATTTCTTTGACAGTTTGCTACATGGAGATAGCATTGGCGGAGAAAATCGTTCTTTCTTTCAAAATGATGAAGTGGATAAATTAATCGATCAAGCTGGTGCAGAAATCGATCAAGATAAGCGGGCAGCATTGTATAAACAAGTGCAAACCATTCTTCATGAAGAAGTTCCAGGGGTAAATATTGTTCACTCAACACCGCTAGTTGCAGCTAAAAATAAAGTGAAAAACTTTATACCACATCCATCTACAAGTGACCCGCTAGAAGAAGTGGAAATAGCAACGGAATAAAGGGGTGTAGGTATAAAGGTGCTTGACTAAAGGGTTACGTTGGTTTGCTAAATGATGAGCTCATGGATAGGAATTGAAACGATCTAAGCTTAATAAACATAAAATCCATTCATTTTTCCGAATTTTTAAACTATGGAGGGTTCTTAAAGAACAGTTTGTATAGGAATCATAGAAGAGGTTGTTTTCGCACTTGGTGAAAAAGAAGCAATCAGATTGCTTTTTGAACAGTCGATAAGGTATGGATACATGATTTTTCATTATAGAAATGATGATACTTTGAGGTGAATCATGAAGCAAAACGATGGTGTCTTTTTGCTATAAACATGTCATTAAAAATAAGGTGTACCGCAACACACTCTCCCTTTAAAATCTAGGACAACAAAAAGTGAAGGGAGAGATAGCGGTACATCAATTCCGATATCTGCACTGGAGAAAAAGAGCGGCTACATGATTTAAAAGATTCCCTTTATAGAAAAAGTTCAGTTTTTCTATTGGTACCAACATAGATTGGAATGGAGGTGAAAAGGTGACTGCATATATCATGCGCCGTTTACTGCATGTCATTCCAGTATTACTTGGAATGACAGTTATTACGTTTTCCATTGTACATTTAATACCTGGTAATCCGGCGCAAACAATTTTAGGGGAAGCAGCTACACAAGAAGCTGTAGAAAATTTAGAAGAAAATATGGGTTTAAATGAACCATATCTAACTCAGTATGGAATTTATGTTACCGATTTATTGAAAGGTGATTTAGGAACGTCCTTACGATCTAAAGCTGCAATTACGGAAGAAATTTGGCCGCATATTGCAGCGACATTTGAACTAACTTTCTTTGCCATGTTATTTGCTGTATGTATCGGTGTGAACGCAGGAATTATTAGTGCGTGGAAGCAAAATTCGTGGTTTGACTTATTAGCGATGCTTTTTGCGCTTGTCGGTGTCTCCATCCCTGTATTCTGGTTAGCGCTGATGGAGCAATGGATGTTTGCCCAAGAACTTGGGTGGTTCCCTGCCTATGGGCGAGAAGATAGCAGAGATCCAATTGCAGCCATTACGCATTTTTACGTACTTGATGCCCTGATTCATTTAGACTTTTCAAGGGCATTAACGATCCTAAAGCATCTCGTACTACCGAGCATTGCATTAGGAACGATTCCAATGGCAATTATTGCGAGAATGACCCGTTCTAGTATGTTGGAAGTGATGCAATCTGATTATATTCGTACAGTCCGTGCTAAAGGATCAGGGCAGTTCCTTGTTATTTATAAACACGCTTTAAAAAATGCTACAATCCCCGTCCTGACAGTTATTGGTTTACAAACAGGCGTCCTTTTGGGGGGAGCTATTTTAACGGAGACAATCTTCAGTTGGCCAGGAATTGGCAGGTATGTATACGAAGCAATCAATTATCGTGATTATCCCGTCATTCAATCGGGCATTTTAGTCATTGCCTTCCTCTTTGTCATTATTAATTTAATTGTCGACATTTTATACACGTTCATTGACCCGAGAGTCAAATATTAGGGGGTGATGGAATGGGTCCAGAAAGTGATAAAAAGCAAGATCAGCTACCGTTAACCAACCCTGTTACACTTTCTCCGCAATTCGAAGCTGATGATATGGAAGAAACGTCCCCGTGGAAAGATACAATGAAGCAATTGAGAAAGAATCGTTTTGCGATGGTTGGTTTTTCCATTATACTATTTTTTATTTTATTTGGGCTAGTAGCGCCGTTATTGACATCGTATTCTTATGAAGAACAAGCATTGGGCAACCGTCTGCAACCTCCGTCAAAAGAGCATTGGTTTGGTACGGATGATGTTGGAAGAGATATATTCACCCGGATTGCTTATGGTGCTCGGGTTTCGTTACAGGTGGGTTTTTTTGCTGTTACAGGAGCGCTTGTGTTTGGAACGTTATTAGGTATGGTTGCCGGCTATTTTGGACGGTGGGTCGATACAATTATTTCGCGCGTATTTGATATATTATTAGCCTTCCCTAGTATTTTATTAGCAATTGCCATCGTGGCTATTTTAGGAGCTTCTTTGCAAAATGCCTTAATTGCTATTGCCATTATTAACATACCCATTTTTGGTAGAATTGTTCGATCAAAAGTAATTAGTTTGCGAGAAGAGGAATTTATTATGGCTGCAAGAGCGCAAGGAATGAAGAGTGGGCGCATTATTTTCCATCATATTTTACCAAATAGTGCTGCACCAATTATTGTACAAGCTACATTAGGGTTTGGAACAGCTATATTAGACGCAGCGGCATTAGGATTCTTAGGATTAGGGGCGCAACCACCAACTCCGGAATGGGGAGCAATGTTGGCAGGGTCGCGGGATTTCATTCAACTTGCACCTTGGACATTAATTTTTCCCGGTGTTTCCATTATGTTGGTAGTGTTAGGCTTTAACCTTATCGGTGATGGGTTACGCGATGCGTTAGACCCTAAAATGAAAACGTAAATCCGAATGAGCAGATCCGAAATGATACGTATTTTGGATCTGTTTTATTTCTGCGATTTTTGGTATTGTATGATCATACAGAGATAAACTATTGGAGTGAAGAAGATGTCACAAACAACGATACTAGTTGCAGATGATGAGAAGGAAATAGCTGATTTAATTTCTATTCATTTGAAAAAAGAAGGATATAATGTGATTACGGTAGCAGATGGTGTTGAAGCCATACATATGATACAAAAACAGGTTATTCACTTAGTGATTTTAGATATCATGATGCCGAATATGAATGGATATGAAGTAACGCAAAAGATACGAGAGAGTTACCAAATGCCGATTATTTTTGTCAGCGCAAAAACGTCTGATTTTGATAAAGTGAAGGGGCTTGTTATTGGTGCAGATGATTATATGACAAAACCATTTACACCAATGGAATTAGTTGCTCGAGTAAAGGCGCAATTAAGGCGATATACCGTGTTGAATGGCGCAAAAGAAGAAAGAAACAACGTCTTAGAATACGGTGAGCTATGTATCGATAAAGATAAGCGAATGGTAACTTTGTATGATAAAGAAGTTGACTTAACGCGGAAAGAATTCGATATTTTATTTCTACTGGCTAGCCATCCAAAAAAAGTATTTGATGTGGAAACGATCTTTCAACAAGTATGGGATGATTTGTACTTTGAAGGTGCAAATACGGTCATGGTACACATACGAACGTTAAGAAAAAAGCTGAAGGAAGACGAGCGTAAGGATAAGCGGATTAAAACCGTCTGGGGAGTGGGGTACAGCTTTCATGGATAAAAAGATGAAAAACTTCCGCTTTAAGATGGTCTTGTTGGTTGGAATAAGTATGTTGTTTGCAGGTCTAACAACATTGCTTCTCTTTCTAGGAGCGCGTTTTTACTATCACAACTACGTATTTGTAGGCGATCCATTAGCAAGTATTCGTAGTGTAATAAGGACAATAGGTGACTTTAATTTTTTTCTTTTGTTATTTATCCCGCTTTCGATTATGTTTTTCTTTTTGCTAACGAAGCGGTATTCGCTTTATTTTAAAGAAATATCCCATGGAATTCATGAACTTGCGAACGGTAATTTTACTCACCATGTACAAATTAACACGAATGATGAATTTCATCAAATTGCTACAGACATTAATGCTGCAACTAAAAAGTTGCAGGAAGCTGTTGAACGTGGTGATTTTGCTGAAAGTAGTAAGGATCAGTTAGTTGTCAATTTAGCCCATGATTTACGCACGCCGTTAACATCTGTTCTTGGGTATTTGGATTTGGTGCTCACGGATGAGCATGTAACAGATGCACAAAAAAGGCATTATTTGTCCATTGCTTTTAAGAAATCACAGCGTTTGGAAGGGCTAATTAATGAGTTATTCGATATAACGAAGATGAATTATGGCATGCTACAATTAAATAAAACAAAAATTAATCTTAGCGGACTAATTCAACAGTTGAACGAAGAATTTTATCCAATGTTTGAAAAGAACCACGTGCAGACACGATTGGATATGCAACCAAATTTAATGATGACAGCAGATGGTGAGAAACTCGCCAGAGTGTTTGAAAATCTGTTTACAAATGCTATTCGTTATGGCGCAGATGGCGAATTTATAGATGTTGTAGCTTATGAAGATAAGAGAAACATCATGGTGCACGTTACCAATTACGGGGATCGTATTCCTGAAGATGTATTGCCACATCTTTTTGAAATGTTTTTTAAGCAAGATCAAGCAAGGTCTTACAAGGCTGATAGTACAGGGCTAGGATTATTTATTGCGAAAAACATTGTTGAACAACATGGCGGAAGTATTGATGTTGATAGTACCGTCATTCGAACAGTATTTAAAGTTCGCCTTCCGAAACAGTGAAATGATTTATAAATAAGTTTAAGAAAAATTTAAGGTTTAACCTCACAAATATTTAAGTTTTCCTTTCTATGCTTAAAAAGCAAGGGAGGAAATTAAAATGAAGAAAAGCACAAAGTTTTTGTTTATCATTATGATAGCTATTATTCTTGCTATTTTATGGTTTGATAGAAATAATAGTTCAGTTATCTACCATGATCCAATAGAAGTAGAAGATGAAAACCCGTTAAAAATAGATGTAGCAGATGTTCACCAAGGAGAATTATTATTGGTGAACGAGGAGTATGGGATAAAAGAGAGTGCCAAAACGGACATTAAAAACCTATATAAAAATCAAGAATTAACAGGTGATTATGGTTTACTTACGACAGATATAGCGTTGTCCAAAGAAATTACTGCATATTTTAATGAAATGATAGAAGGCGCAAAAAAAGATGGCGTAAATAATTTTTTAATTAGCAGTGGCTATCGTTCATTTGAAGAACAAACAAAATTGTATCAAGAAAAGGGAAGAGATTATGCATTGCCAGGGGGTTACAGCGAACATCAACTAGGCTTAGCACTGGATGTAGGTTCATCAGAAGGAACGATGGCAGAAGCGGCAGAAGGAAAATGGATTGCGGAAAATGCATGGCAGTATGGTTTTGTGTTACGCTATCCGCAAGCGAAAACGGACGTTACTGGCATCCAATATGAGCCATGGCATATACGTTATGTCGGAAAACCGCATAGTGTCATTATGCAAGATAAAAACTTTGTTTTAGAGGAATATTTAGCTTACTTAAGAGAAAAGGAACAAATTTCTGCGACAGTGGATGGAAAAGAGTATAATATTCGTTATTATGCAGTTTCCAAAGCGAAAAAGGTAAAGATACCAAAAGGTTATAACTATACGATTTCTGGTGATAATGTAAATGGCATTATTATCACCCTGTATAAATAAAACAAGCAGAAAGAATATTGTCTATTGCTTTTTACATTATATTTCGTTAAATTTACAAAAAATTAAGCAAAATTTTATAGCATATTCGCTTCCTCTATGTCATAGTATGGATGTGTTATCATCATCTACTAAAATGGAGGGTATGTATGGGAAACCAATTACGAAAGAAATTATGTTACATGGTATTCATTATTGCTTTGATATTTTCAAACCTAGTTCCAACATCGACTGCGATTGCAGCAGATAAAGGCGATGTGGAAGCAGAAGATTTGTTTATATCCGAGTATGTGGAAGGCAGTTCTTTTAATAAAGCCATTGAAATTTATAATGGTACAGGTACTGATATGAATCTATCAAACTATCAGTTGAATTTGTACAGTAATGGCAAAACAGAACCTACAAATACGGAAACCTTAAAAGGGATACTTAAAAATGGCGATGTGTTCGTACTCTCGCATAGAGATGCAGATGCTGCTGTTCAACAAGTAACGGATCTTACATCAGCAGTGGTTAACTTTAATGGAAACGACGCGATTGCGTTGGAAAAGAATGGCGAAATCATTGATGTTTTTGGTGAAATAGGGGATGATTCTGATTTTGCTAAAGACAAGACGTTCGTCAGAAATGCTAATGTGTCCTCACCAACTGCTACTTTTCGTATAGACCAATGGACGGATTATGGGAAAGATATATTTACTTATTTAGGAAGCCATACGATGGACGGGGAAAGCGAACAAGATCCAGGTGAACCAACGAACCCAGACCCTGATCCAGAGCCAGAAGTGAGCACGATTGCGGAAGCAAGACAGTTAGCGAATGGTTCCGAAGTTGTTGTGGAAGGGATTGTGACAGCTAATTCCGAAGCATTGAGCAATGGCAACCAGTTTAGTACATACATGCAGGATGAAACCGCTGGGGTTAATTTGTTTAACTTTGAACAAGGAGACTTACCTGAGGTACAAAAAGGAGATCGTGTGAAGGTAATCGGAACTACAGCCTCCTATAAGGGGCTAAAGGAAGTTGTTCCAGCTTCGATTGAAGTACTTGAACAAGGACAAGCTTTACCAGAAGTACAGCATATAACGTTGGAAGATTTGCAAAATAAAGAGGTAGCCGAATCCTATGAAGGCGAGCTCGTACGTGTCAATGGATATATTCCTTCCATTCCTAGCTCTCCAGCGGGTGGCGGCTATAATGTGTCATTTATTGATCAAGACTATAATGCGATGTTATTACGAATCATGGAAAATGCGATAGATATTCGTCAAGTTGCTGAGAAACAGTGGTATGATGTTACGGGAATTGTTAGTCAATACAACGATTATCAGATTCTTCCAACGGAGCAAGCTGATGTACAAGTAGCGCAGCAACAGCCCGAGCCACCTTCAGCAGCTGGAGAATATGAAACAACGGTGGAAAAAATTACAGATGGCGATACGATCCGCATTGCTGATCCTGTCTTCGGTAGTGACCGTGTTCGGTTTGTTAATATGGATACGCCAGAGACCTATGCAGCAAAAAATAAAGCTCCAGAACGTCAGGAAATAAATGAAAATCAAAAATATCATGGTGATGAAGCGACAAAGCATATTCAAACCTATATTCAACCTGGTGACAAAATTACCGTCAAAGTCGGAGAACAGCCGACAGATGATTACGGTCGTCTCCTTGCAGAAGTCATTACTGCTGATGGGGAAAATGTAAACTTGGAAATGGTTCGTGATGGCTATGCTGTCTCTTACTTTATTGCACCAATGGATGAAAAAGCATATCCAAAATATCAACAAGCGGTGAAAGAAGCAAAAGATCAAGGCTTAGGTATTTGGGATGAAGCCAATCCATTATTGGAATTACCGTTTGCTTTCCGCGCAAATGATGATCAAAAAGGCTTTTTACGTTATGTCGGTAATTCAGCTACAAAAGAATATGTAGTACCAGATGATTGGGAAGATGTGCCGGTAGAAAAGCGTGTGTTCTTCTCCAGTCCGGAAGAAGCAGAATCTTATGGGTATCAACCTATTAATACAGGAAAACCATCCGAAGATAATCTGCTTGTACAATTTTTAAGCATGAATGATCTACATGGGAAAATTGATCAACAATATAATTTAGATCCTGATGGAGACGGTGTTTTTGATACGTATGGACGCATGGATTTTGTGGCATCAGCTTTAAAGGAAAGAGAGCAGGATAATCCAAATACCTTCATAGTACATGCTGGTGACATGATTGGTGGTAGTTCACCTGTTTCAGGACTATTACAAGATGAGCCAACGGTGGAAATTTTAGAAGAAATTGGCTTTAATGTCGGTACAGTTGGAAATCATGAGTTTGACGAAGGTACGAAAGAATTTATGCGCATGGTAAACGGTGGCGAACACCCAGAAGGGAAAGGTACAGAAGGCTATGATGGAATGAATTTCCCACAGCTTTGTGCAAATTGTGTGGATAAGGAGAGCGGCGAGACGATTTTACCACCATTTCATATGGAAGAAGTGGATGGAGAAAAAATCGGTTTTATCGGTGTGAACACACAAGCATCAGCTAGTATGGTCATGCCTGATGGAATTGCTGATATCCAATTTACGGATGAAGTGGCGGCTGTCAATGAAGCAGTAGCTGCATTACAGCAGCAAGGTGTCGAAGCAATTGCCGTATTAGCACATATTCCAGCTGATCAAGCAGGTGACGGGGCAACTGGTGAAGCTGCTAATCTAGCAAGAGAAGTAAATGATGCTGTGGATATTATCTTTGCTGCGCATAATCACCAAGTTGTAGATGGTGTCGTGGATAATAAGCTTATTGTTCAAGCTTCCGAATATGGAAAAGCATTTGCTGATATAGATGTGGAAATTGATCGCACGACTGGTGATATTGTGAAAAAAGATGCAGAAGTAGTATTTGTAAAGCAAAGCGATTACAAAGCGGATCCGAATGTCAATAAAATTTTAACCAAATATGAACATCAAATTGCGCCGATGATGAATGAAGTGATTGGCTATAATGCAACAGATTTAACGGGTGATTACAGCAATGATGGTGATCACGGGTTGGGGAATCTGCTAGCAGATGGAATGAAGTCGGTTATGAATAGTGATTTTGCAATGATGAATGGTGGCGGCATTCGCGACGATTTATTAGCCGGAAAAGTAACGTGGGGAGACTTGTACAATATTCAGCCATTCGGTAATACACTAATGAAATTTGAAATTAAAGGAAAAGATTTAGTGCCAATTATTAATGCGCAACTGTCGAAAGAATACGGACCGGATTATAGCATTAGCGGTTTTCATTATACGTGGGACCCCGAGGCGAGCAAAGTAGTAAATGTTACGCATCCAGATGGAACGCCAATTGAGGAAGACAAAACGTTTACTTTAACGGTGAATAATTTTATGGGAACTTCAAAAGGGTCGAAATATCGTCCGATTAGTGACCTTGGCAAAAAACCTGTCATGGGTCCGACTGATCTTGATGCAACAGTTGAATTTGTTAAAAGTTTAAACTCCACAGAGGATGACCCGTTTTTATATGCAGCGGAAGGAAGAATTTCCGTTGCAAAAGATGAAGAAGAACCGACAAAAAATCCAGGAACAGACAATGGCGATAACGGTGATGGAACAAATGTTGATGTTGGAAATGACGGTAACAACGCCAAGAAGCAAGAGAAGCATGATGGTGGGAACACGCTAGGGAAAGATAACTATGATGATAATGGAGATAATGACGGCAACAGCTCGATGAGTGACAACGGTAATGGCACGTTGACAGGAGGTACGAAACATACTGCATTAGGAACAGCAGGAAGTCAACATGATGATGGAAGTAAATTACCAAACACAGCAACTAATCTTTATAATCTGATATTCATTGGATTAGCGCTTTTGGGTGGCGGTGTAGCGTTGTATCTAAGAAAACGATATATAGCAAACAAAGCAAGTTGACTGTTTTGGAGAAAGGGTTAGAGATGTAAATAGATGAAATTTATGAAGAGTGGTTCCAATCATTGTTGCCTTTGAGGATTGGAACCATTTTTTACCAGATTAAGAAAGCATTAAATTTGTTGCTTTTGTTGTTTTATTTTAAAGGGATGGTATGAGTTTCTAACCAATGAACGATGTCTTCAAATTTAAATTTTCCTTCTGCTACAAGCACAGTGAAAACTTCATTCTCATTTGTATCTGAAATAATTTTTTTATGATTCTTTTTCAAAAACACATCTAACGAAGCAAATGCTGTACGCTTATTTCCGTTAAAAAATGTATGATTACGCGCTAATGATTCAAAAAATGCCGCAGCTTTTCCAAATAGAGTTGGATAGGCATCTTCTTTAAATAAGGTTTGCTGTGGGCGATATACTGCCGATTCTAAATATCCTTGCTCTTTAATTCCTGCTTGTTCCCCATCTCCGTACTTTCTCATGATAAGGAAGTGTATGATTGTAACTTCTTTTACGGTTAAATAATGTATACGCATAGGAACTATTTTAGCCTCTTAAACAATTCATCATGTTCTTCCATAGTTTCTTGTATCATACGAAGGAATTCTGGTTCTAATTGATCTTCTAACTTCTCTTTTCGTTTAATCACAAGAGCGTTTTCTTTCACTTCAAATTCTAGTTCATCACCACGACGAATATTTAAAGCATCAACCATTGATTTTGGAATTCCAACTCCTAAACTATTTCCCAACTTGCTCACTTTCCGAGTTTCTTTTTCCATTGTAACCACACTCATTTCCATATTCTTTTTTCAGTATATGCCGAAAAAAGTCCTTATATACATACGTTATTACTATTATAACATACTTACATTATACCGTGATTTTCTTCCTATTATAATAAAAATGACAAATAGAAGAAACTAAAATGGTACCTGTAGTAAAGAAGTATGGATTGGACCACTCTATGTCACAAAGAGGTAACTGTTTGGACAACGCTCCTCAAGAATCATTTTTTGGTAACCTAAAGGATGAAGTAGATTTTATGAAGTAGGATATGAATCATCTAAAACATGAAGGAATTAAAATGGAAAATCAATTATTAGTGGAACCTAAAAAAGATGACTCCTATTTAGTATAGGAATCACCTTTTACCTGCATAAGTCTTTTTTATAAGGGAGGGTAGACTTGTTATTAGAAAAGTCTACGCTTATCCCCTTTCCAACATACGATTAAGTGCTAAACGAGCTTGGCAAGCTGTCTGTTTATCGACTGTAATTTGATTGACAGGCTTTCCTTTCTTTATACTTTCTAAAGACCAAAGAAGGTGTGGTAAATCAATTCGATTCATAGTCAAGCATGGACACATATACGGATTTAGTGAAATGATATGTTTATCTGGATGGTTGTGAATGATTCGTTGGACGAGATTCATCTCTGTTCCAATTGCCCAGGCAGATCCTGCTTTTGCCTGTTTAATCATTTCAATAATATATTTCGTGCTCCCATTATAATCAGCGGCATCAACCACTTCCTTTTTGCATTCGGGGTGAACGATGATATGCATGTTGGGATGCTCTTTTTTTATATATTCTACATTGGTTAACGTGAAATTTTCGTGTACAGAGCAATGTCCCTTCCATAAAATTACTTTTACATCTTTTACATTGCCAGAAAAAAGAAGTTCCTCTTGGATTGGATCCCATACTGCCATTTCTGTTTCAACAATCCCGAGATCAGAAGCCGTATTTCTACCTAAATGTTGGTCAGGCAAAAATAAAATCCGTTCTTTTTGCGTAAATGCCCAGTTCACCATTTGATGGGCATTGGAAGATGTAACCGTAGCTCCTCCATGTTGACCGACAAATGCTTTAATTGCTGCTGTTGAATTGACATAGGTTAACGGGAGGATGGATTCGCCAAATTGTTGCATCAGTTTCTCCCAAGCACGTTCCGTTTGGTAAATATCAGCCATATCTGCTAAAGAACAGCCTGCTCTTCTATCTGGTAAGAGCACGATCTGCTCATCAGTGGTTAACATATCAGCCGTCTCTGCCATAAAATGCACCCCACAAAATACAATATAAGAGGCAGATTTATTTTGTGCCGCGACTTGGGCAAGTTGAAGAGAATCTCCAACAGCATCGGCGAATTGGATAACCTCGTCTTTTTGATAATGGTGACCGGGGATAAATAAGGCTTCTCCCAAATCATTCTTTATTTGCTTCACCCGTTCCTCCATTTCTTGTTGTGATACATGCAAATATTCTTCTGGAATAGAGTTGGTCGATGAAATCAGTTCTTGAAGTAGATCCATGTATAAAAAACCCCTTTCGTTTACACGATATAAAATGTATACATTTTTGGTTAATAGCATAAATAGAACGGCATTTTTTTCTTCCATAAAGATTTGGTGTTAAGCTAAGTTTTTCTAGCGAATTTTGTTGTCAGTTCGTTAATAACAATGACTTTATGAATTTTTTCTTCTGATCGCGTTGTTACACTTGCATAAGACGGGAACATCCATGTGCATGCGTTAACGATATACAGACGCACTAATATCCAGTGAAGGTGCTGAATGGGTTAAGCTACCTAATGAAATATAATTTACACCGCTATTCGCGTATGCAAGTAATTGATCAAACCAAATCCCACCAGATGCTTCTGTAATGATTGTTTTTGGAACATGGTGTATCCAACGTTTAATAGTTTCTGGAGAACAATTATCAAACATAATGATATCGACTTTATTAGAGATTGCCTCTAGCAATTGATCCTTTGTTTCAATTTCAACTTCAATGTTGACGGTGTGACCGAGCTTGGACTTTATTTGTTGTACGGCATTGGTTATAGAGCCCGAAAAGGCAATATGATTATCTTTAATCATCACGGCGTCATATAAACCGTACCGATGATTATATCCACCACCAGAGCGCACCGCTTGTTTTTCTAACATACGTAATCCAGGTGTGGTTTTTCTTGTATCGCAAATTTTCACATCTGTGTTTTTGACCATTTCTACTGCTTTGTATGTGCGTGTAGCAATACCGCTCATTCGCTGAATGAGGTTCAGTATAACCCTTTCTGCTTGTAATAGATGGATCATGGGTCCTGTTGCAGTTGCGATTACATCACCAGCCACTAGTTGATCACTGTTATTCTTTTTGCGATCTATTTGCATAAGCGGATGCACTATCGGAAAGCCAACGTCGATTATTTCTGCCCCACAAAAAATGCCTTCTTCTTTCGCAAGCAATGTAAGTGTCCCCTGCGTATGATAATCGAATAAATGTTGACTTGTGATATCACCATGTCCAATATCTTCTAGAAAAAATGAATTAAGCATGGCTTTTAATTGTATCAGGGGTATCATAAGTGACCTCCATTCTGTCATTACTTTGGTAATGAATGATTCGTTTTTGTAGCCAATGTTCGTTATCTTTATTCGGGAAATCAGCGCGAATATGACAGCCTCTTGTTTCTGTCCGAAGTAAGGCAGATTCTGTCATGAGACGTGCGACAATCCACATAAAATAATTTTGAATGGTGGAAAGACTACATTGTTCTATCTGTCTAAAAGTGTCATTGGGATGCTTATTTAGCCAGCTTAATTGTTTGGATAAACGATCATGATCACGAATAATTCCAACAGCTTGCATCATGGATTGTTGGATTTCTCTTTTGGTAAAAGGGATGTCGGTTAGTTGCTCACGATGTTGTTTCTTTGGTGTAAAATCCATCGTCTGCGAACTGCCCACCTGTTGTAAATAGGATGCAAGGCGCTTTCCATAAACAAGTCCTTCTAATAAAGAATTGCTAGCAAGGCGATTGGCACCATGCACGCCACTAGCGGCTACTTCACCAATGGCGTACAAACCTTTTACGGAGGTAGCTCCATATTCATTAATTAGGACACCTCCAATCATAAAATGGGCACCTGGGGCAACAGGAATCTTACCTGTTTTTATAGATATTCCGTGCTGTTGCAACATCTTTGTTATGGCAGGGAATTTTGCAGGGAAATCTCTTACTTGTCGAATATCTAGATATATTTTTCTGCCCCTATTTACTTGTTGAAATAATTGATGGGCAACAATATGTCTTGGTGCTAAATCTCTTTGCGGATGAACCTCTTTCATAATTTTCTCTCCTAAATCATTGATTAATCTAGCACCTGCGCCGCGAACAGCTTCAGAAATAAGTCCAACACTTTTCCCATTTATATAGAGCAGTGTTGGGTGAAATTGAAAAAATTCCATATCACAAATTTTTGCCCCTGCTCGGTAAGCAAGCGCTATTCCATCGCCTGTAACAGAGGAAGCATTAGATGTATTTGTATACAGTTCACCAGCACCGCCTGTTGCTAACACGACATGGTTAGCCATATACATATGAGAGACTTCATTTTTGTCTTTTGTTGTAACGCCAATACATCGACCTGATTCATTTTGTAATAAATTCATGACCATCTCGTTTTCTATCCAGTGAACACGTGTAGAGGAACGCAATGAGTCAAGCAAAAAATGGATGACATATTTACCCGTTTGGTCCCCGCCACAATGAACAATTCTAGCTTTACTATGGGCACCTTCTAAGCCTAAAGAAATTTTTCCGTTTGCATGTGTATCAAATGGGACAAGTTTAACCCAATTTTGCATGAATAGCCTGCCTTCTGTAACTAAATCATAAATCGCTGTGGCATTCCCGTGCTGATCGCCAGCAATGATCGTATCTTGATAATGGTTGAAGGTGTCATCGTCTGGACAAATAGCAGCAGCTATACCACCTTGCGCACGATAGGAATTACTACTTGTTATAGCTTTCTTTGTGATTATTGTCACATTTAATTGCTCTTGAAGTTGATTGGCAAGTTGTAATGCAGCAATTCCGCTACCAATAATAATGATGTCTGTCTTTTTCACTGTAAATTCACCTTTTTACATATGTCTTGACACATATCATTACATATTATTAAACTAAATACAAGTGTTTTTTGACTAAAAACTGTTTTGACTTCCGTTGTTTTCTAAGAAGGGAGATAGAAGGAGCTCTTTTCTCTAAAAAAATAAATTTCAGAAAGAAAGAGGGGAGATAAACATGCTATACTTTGATTACGCTGCAACAACGCCCATGGATGAGGAAGCGTTAGCTATTTATCAGCAGGTAGCTGCAAACTTTTGGGGAAACACAAGTAGCATACACCATATTGGGGGAGAAGCAAAAGAAATACTAGAAAACAGCCGGGAAAAGTTAGCGAGGTTATTACATGTTCCGGCAAGAGGGCTTTATTTTACATCAGGTGGTACAGAATCCAATCAGTTAGCAATTGTGTCCCTTGCCTTAAGTCAGTCGAACAAAGGAAAGCACATTATCACATCGCAAGCAGAACATGCTTCTGTTTTTTCAGCATTAGCTTATTTGGAAAATAAGGGATTTGAAATAACGAAGATTCCGTATACAAAAGGAGGACAAGTAGATGTACATCAACTAGAAAAAGCAATTCGTTCGGATACAATAATGGTAACCATTAGTTATGTCAATGCAGAGATTGGCGCTATTCAACCACTTCAAAAAATTCAACAGCTACTACCTCCGAATATCATTTTTCATACCGATGCTGTCCAAGCCTTTGGTAAAGTTGATTTTTCCAAGCTGCATCAGGTTGTTGACAGTTTTTCCATTTCTTCGCATAAATTGTATGGTCCAAAAGGTGTGGGGGCAGTTTATATACAACCGAGGTTGGCGATTAAAGGGATTTTTCCTTTACAAACCCATGAGCATGGTGTTCGTGGTGGAACCGTCAACACCCCAGGTATTGCAGCTTTTGTTGCTGCAGCAGTAAAGTATACGAGAGCAGAAGTAGATCATGCAGATGCTTTACGTCGACTGTTTTTAATAAAGTTAAAGCGTGAGTTGAAGGATTGCTATCAAGTGATTGAATCGTCTGTATCGCAACTTCCTCATATTGTTGGTTTGGCAATGCATCATTATGAAGGACAATTCATTATGTTACAATGTAATCGCAAAGGTGTTTGTATATCAACTGGCTCCGCATGTGGTCAAGCGTTATCGACAGCTGGAAAAACAATGCTAGCAATGGGATACACACAGGAAAGGCAGAAGGAATTTATCCGTATTTCTTTTGGGAAAGATACGAAAGAAAAAGACGTTATGCAATTGGTAAAAATATTAAAGGAAATTGTAACTAGAAATAAAGAAGTAGGTGAAGGAGTTTGCAAAAACAGAAAAAAGTACTTGGTGAAGAACGCAGGCAGTTCATTTTAAGCGTATTAAAGGATGCGAGCAAACCGATTACTGGTAGTGAATTAGCTAAAAGAACAAATGTCAGCCGGCAAGTTATTGTTAACGATGTGACTTTGTTAAAAGCGAGAAGCGAACCAATTATTGCAACAAGTCAAGGGTATATGTATTTACAAGCGTCAGCTACTGAGAGTGTAGAAAAGACCATCGCTTGCCAGCATACGCCTGATGAGGCAGAGGCGGAATTACATATTATTGTTGACCATGGTGTGACAGTAAAGGATGTAACGATTGAACATCTCGTATATGGCGATCTAACAGCTTCGATTAGGGTATCCAATCGTAAGGAGGTAGAGCAATTTATTAAAAAAATTACTTCTACTGGTGCAGCTTATCTGTCTCAGCTTACAGAAGGGGTGCATTTGCATACATTAGTTGCTACTAAAGAAGAACAAATTAACGAAGCAGAAATGGCTCTAAAGCAAGCAGGATTCTTGTTGGATCATTGCGATATAAGAGAGTGATTACGGGCATCTAAAGAGTAAATAACCCTTTCGTGCTGTGCAAAAAGATAGAAGAAGTTCAAGGGATCGAGGACGTGGACGGTTTTAGTTAAACATTTTGCTACTTCATATAGGTGTCCTTGAAACGCTCTCTCATGTAGGAAAAGGAGAGATCCTTTTCCATCATACCAAAGCATATAGCTTTAAGGTTTTATCGTGTTTTGTCATAATTAGCAATAAGCTAAGCTTTCTAATGTAGAATAGGTGGAAGGTTTTGCGGATTATGTGTGTTTCTTATGCTAACATGGAGTTCATTCAGATCGTTAACAGCTGCATAAAACACATCTTTTACATCAAAAATATTTTTTCTTTCCAATTCTTGATAAAGCCAAGTTGTATTTAGCTTCCTCGAAGAAAGAACGTGTTCATATATTGTTCCATCAATAACAACTGGTACATCAATCCCCTTAGCGGAACTCCTTTGTTGCGTTAGAATATGTTCGACACGTGCAGCTTCCTTTTCAGGATATAATTTAATAGATAAATAACCATTTGCTTCAACGATAGCTATTTCAACATCCTTTACATTAAAAATTTGTTGTGCCCGTAACATCTGTAAAATAGTATCAATAGGATACTGTATTTTTTTCATTTCCTTCACTAAAAATTGTCCTTGATAAATAACCATTGTAGGTTCAAATGTTAACAAACGACCGATTTTGCGATTGTTGATTTTCCACGTTGCCACTAATTTCTGAAGTAAAGCAATTGCTACAATTGCAATGGCTGTATAAATATGATTTACCTCTGGATCTGCAATATCAGCACCAACTACAGAACCTAAAGTTAAAATAACTAAGAAATCAAATACCGGCAATTCACCTATGGAGCGCTTTCCCATAAAAAGTGTTGCAAATAGTGCTAGTGGCAAAATGGTCACGACTCGCCCTAAAATCTTTAGTAGTTCTAATGCATATTCCATTACCTCACCTCATATAGAAAACTTTACCCTTTAATATGACACGAAAATGTATAATTATTTACATGCCAACTAAAATAATATTATTTTCATGAAATGAATTAAAATTTGAAGGTAATGGGAGTGTTATTTTTGTCAAAAGGGCTTATTCACCATATAGAGTTATATGTTTCTAACTTAAAAACATCCACGCATTTTTGGGGGTGGTTTCTGGAGGAATTGGGATACAGTGCTTTTCAAAAATGGGAAAGTGGACAAAGTTGGAAAAAAGGTGAGACATACATCGTTTTTGTACAAGCAGAAGAACGATTTCTGGATGTGACTTATCATAGATGTCGAGTTGGTTTAAATCATCTTGCATTTTATGCTGATTCACGTCAACACGTAGATGATATGACGAAGAAATTAAAAAATAAAGGAATTGCTATACTGTATAAAAAGCAGCATCCATTTGCTGGTGGAGATGATCACTATGCTGTATACTTTGAGGACCCAGATCGAATAAAAGTGGAGCTAGTAGCTCCTGAATAGTTCCATGAAATTTGGCAAATTTTGTTCGAAGGGAAATTGGATTATGAATAGGCTGTTATTTCTTATATTAGACGAGTATGCAGTTTGGGAAGGTGCTCATTTAGCAGTGCATTAAATCAACGAGATACTATAATTGTTAGAGGATACTGTAAATTCAATAGGTGGATTTAAAACCTCTGTGGACTATACTATTGGGATAGAGCCTAAAGATTTTCACTTACTAGTAATGATTGGTGGACATTCATGGAGCAATGATAATAAACAGCTTTTGCAGTGAGTTACAAAGCAACATTCCAATAGGAGGCCATATGTGGTGCAGTGGGTTCCATGTGGTAAAAAAAGGGTTTTTAAACAATTCAGTTTTCATATGGAATGATGATGAAAATTATCATCCTGAGGGCAGTTTTCTAGAGCAACAAGCAATAAAAGATAAAAATTTGGTCGCTGCAAATGAAACGGTTCTATTGAGTTTACCAATTTAGTTTTAGAATTGATTCATTTTGATACGCCAGAGAATAGGAAGAAAATGCTGTATATGAATAGGCATGGCTTTTATAAATATAGTAAAAATTATAGAAACCCATACTTGGGGTGATTTTTGTAATAAGTGAGGGGCAAAAGTCAGAAGAAATAAGTGAGGTAATAAATAAATTAGAAAGAGCTGGACTATACTATCACATTCTTCATATTATGGCAAAAGGGATGCAGTAAGTAATATTACTGCATCCCTTTTTATTAATGGAGTCAAGGGGGATCGAACCCCTGACCTCTACGCTGCCAGCGTAGCGCTCTCCCAGCTGAGCTATGACCCCCAGTATAGACACAAATCTTATTATAAATAATTGCGCATATTATTTCAAGTGTATCAATCAAGAAATACTGACAAAATATTTATAAATGACGAATCGGTGAACGATATGTATACAGAAAAGTGAATATCTAAGCGAATGGACGAGCTTTCTTGAAGCGCTCTGAATAATTGCCAAAACAAAGATAGTTAAGCTTTTTACAAATAAAGATATGAAACAACTCGCTTTAGATATCATAATTTTTCGTAATTTGACGTTTAAAAATGGGAGGAGTACCATAAAAACATCTTGAAGAAAAATTATCAGTCTATTCTGAAGGAGTTTGAATCATGTTAGCACATAGTAAAGAAGAAATTGTAAATAGTGTCCCCCAGACGGGATTCTTTGGTCATCCAAAAGGTTTGTTTACACTTTTCTTCACCGAATTTTGGGAACGTTTTTCCTATTATGGAATGCGCGCGCTGTTACTTTATTACATGTATACGGAGATTGCAAGTGGCGGATTAGGTATCGCTAATGATACTGCTAAATCCATTATGGCAATTTACGGATCACTTGTGTATATGTCAGGAATTATCGGAGGATGGATTGCTGATAGGCTACTAGGAACACAGCAAACGGTGTTTTATGGTGGCGTATTAATTATGGTTGGTCACATTGTATTAGCGTTACCTGCTGGGGTAACAGGATTATTTTTATCTATGTTTTTAATTATTATGGGTACAGGCTTGTTGAAACCGAACGTCTCTAGTGTAGTTGGTGATCTTTACCGCTTATCGGATGTAAGACGCGACTCAGCATTTAGTATTTTTTATATGGGTATAAATATGGGGGCGTTAATTGCACCTTTAATTGTTGGTACATTAGGCCAAGAATACAATTTTCATTTAGGCTTCGGTGTAGCAGCAATAGGTATGTTATTAGGTCTCATTGTTTTTGTAATTACAAAAAAGAAATACCTCGGTTTAGCCGGAACGTATGTACCTAATCCACTCGCTAAAGATGAAAAGAAAAAAGTGTTTGGACAAATGACTATTGGAATTATCTTTATTATTATATTAGGTTTTGTTACTATATCGACAGGCATATTAACAATTAACCGATTTACTTACCTTGTAAGCATACTTGGAATTCTTATTCCTACCATATACTTTATTGTCATGTATCGTAGCCCTAAAACAAATGAAGATGAAAAATCACGTCTGCTTGCTTATATTCCTTTATTCATTGCCGCGATCATGTTTTGGGCAATACAGGAGCAAGGATCTATCATTCTAGCAGAATATGCAGACAAACGGACACAATTGGAATTTCTAGGTATAGAGCTACACTCATCGTGGTTTCAATCGTTAAACCCATTATTTATTGTTGTTTTGGCGCCTGTATTTGCGGGATTATGGATTAATATGGGCGAACGACAGCCATCCACTTCTAAAAAGTTTTCTCTCGGTCTGTTTTTTGCTGGGCTATCTTTCTTAGTCATGATTATTCCAGCAGCTATTAATGGAACGGAAACGTTAGTGAATCCCATCTGGCTCGTGCTTAGCTTTTTACTCGTTGTTATTGGTGAACTATGTTTATCGCCTGTCGGTTTATCCGCAACTACCAAGCTTGCACCAGTTGCATTTTCAGCCCAAACAATGAGTCTATGGTTTTTATCAAACGCTTCTGCCCAAGCAATAAATGCGCAAATTGTAAAACTTTATCAACCAGCTACAGAAATTATTTATTTTGGGGTTATTGGCGGGGTTGCAATTTTACTAGGAGTAATTTTATTGTTAATGTCACCAAAAATTCAACAGTTTATGAGAGGGATTCGTTAACATTTACACCTGTCTCATGAAGGATATTCTATCTATAATGAGACAGGTGACATTTATTCCACACAGCTCAAGATTTATCACAAATTAGAGTGCGCGAGTCCGTTATGATACGACTGGTTTACAATTATGCAGTACCTCCTGCATTCTGTCTTTGACCTAATTCTTGATCTATAAGCAATAAGGCTGATGGAGTATTGTTTGCCAATTTCAATCGTTCGACAATCGTTAATGCTTGCGCTTCTTCATCAATTTGCTCTCTTAAAAATTCAAGAACGATAACAGTTGTTTGTGGATCCACTTGTGTTATATAATCATAAGCCTGTCGATAAGCATTTGTTACATATTGCTCATGTTCAAGAACGCTTTCAAAAGTTTCAAGTGGCGTTCCGAAATCACTTGGTTGTTGAGGAACATCACTTAGCTTAACAATGCCGTCTTTTCCAGTTAAGTAATCAATTAAAGTTAGCATATGCGTTCTCTCTTCTTCCGATTGCAACCTTAACCACCTTGCCATACCAGTGTAGTTTTTACGATCTAAGTAGGCTGACATAGCTAAATACAAAGTTGTTGATATATGCTCAATCTGAATGAGTTGATTCAATAGTTGCTGAACTTCTTCTTTGACCATATTATATACCTCCATATTTTACATTTCCATAATAGGTTATGCCCCAATGAAAATGATGTTCTAAAATATCGTGCGAGATTTCTCTTTAAAACAAAAAACATCTCCTCCATCATAATGGGAATGTGTTAAAGGTAGATGAAATGTTATATCAACCTTTCGACATTGTAAGATAATTTTGCCTGTTTTTATGGTAATATAAATTTATCAAATCAATCGATGAGGTGAACTGACAATGAAATCCGAACACATCTTATCTTCACTTTGTTATTTTAGCGTATTTTTTGCTCCGTTTATTTTTCCCATTGTTGTTTATTTCTTATCAGATAGAGGTATTAAAAACCATGCTAAAAGTGCTTTATTTATACATTTAATTCCTGCGATAACGGTTATTGGAGCATTCATTGCTCTTTTGATTAGTAACTTAAATGAAAATGTGACCACCTTAGCGATAGCAACAGTAGTGGTTATAAATGCATATTATTTTATTCTCAATTTAGTTAAAGGAGTTAAAGTTTTGCAAGGAGGTTCTACAGCTTAGACAAAGAAAAATGCCTCACGTTGACTAAAAATATGGATGGAAAATAACGGGAGTGATGTAAAAACACTTTACGTCATTCCGTTTTAATAATAAGAAATATATAAATTAACGCTTTGTTTTTTAGTTTTTTTTTATGGTATGATAGATTTAGTTTTAAAAAGAGCGAAGTACTTATATTATCTTCTCAGGAGTGTTGGAAGTGGTTAAAACAATAGAAATTTCCTCCTAAAATTGTATTACACTATTTAGGAGGAAAAATAATGAATAAACAATTGAATCATAATCGAAGCACGCAACACGGTAAAAATGTTTTGTTAATCATGACTTTAGCATTCTCCGTGTTATTATCTGGGGTTACTGTCGACATGGTTACGCCTGTATTAGGCATGATTGGTAATGACTTAGGAGCATCTGAAGCACAAACGAGTTGGGTAGTTGGGGGTGTGGCGCTTGTTTTGGCAATAGCCATTCCTTTTTATGGGCGTATTTCCGACTTTGTAGAGGCAAGAAAGTTGTTTACGATAGGTGTATTCATTTTAACATTAGGCAATCTTATTGCTGCACTTGCGACGGATCTAAACATGTTAGTATTTGGAAGGATGATTCAAGGCGCTGGAATGGCTTCCGTGTCCGTCGTTTCTATTATCGTTATTTCTAGAGTATATCCACCAGGTCAACGTGGTATCGTTTTAGGAATTGTTGCTGGTAGTATTGGTATCGGAACTGCTGGTGGTCCGATTTTTGGAGGACTCGTGGGGCAATGGCTAGGTTGGAAAGCTTTATTTTGGATCACATTTACTTTAGGGATACTTATTGCAATAAGTGCTCAAATCTCCATGCAAAAAATCAATCCTTTAGAGAGTGAAACAAACAAAACATTTGATGTCATAGGTGGTATTTCACTCGGTCTGACGATAGGTTTCTTTTTGCTAGGTGTTACTTTGTCTGAAAATCAAGGTTTAACTTCCTACTTAACCATGGTATGTTTAGCTGTATCGTTGGTTGCTCTAGTTATTTTGATCATTCGAATAAGGACGGCTAGTCATCCATTTATTCCACCGGTTTTGTTGAGGAATCGTGCTTATGTTCGTTCTGTGCTCATCATTTTTTTGTCCATGTTTGCTTATTTCCCTATTCTTGTATTTATTCCACTGTTAGTTGTGGAAGTGAATGGACTTTCACCCGGTGAGGCTGGAATGCTCCTGTTACCAGGAGGAGCGGCTGTTGCCATTTTATCACCAATTATAGGAAGATTATCTGACCGTATAAAACATGAACTTCTGTTAATAGCTGGTCTGATATGTATGGGTGGCTCTACGTTCTTTCTCTCCCTTTTTGCAGGAGGATCCCCCATTATGTTATCGATAGGCGTGTTAGGAAGCGGGATTGCTTATGCGCTCATAAATTCTCCTGCGAATAACTTTGCCGTATCTACATTGAACAAGGAACTGGTAGGAGTAGGAATGGGATTATTCCAAGGCGCTTTATTCTTAGGTACAGGTGTAGGTTCAGCGTTGATGGGTACTTTCTTAGCCTTACGTCGTAAAGGGGAGAATGCCATTAACCCTATTTATGAGTTAGATGCGCCATTTTATTCAGATGTTTTTTTAGCACTAACATTTATTACAATCATTGCTCTCGTTATTACGCTTCGTATATTAAAGAAAGTGTAGTGACTTACCAACATAACTTGTGGTGAATTAAGCTGATAATCCATTTTATACAACACTATGGTCAGCTGGGTGTACGCAAGTTTTATCAAGATATCCTGTGTGAACAGCATGATTTAAAGATCTCGCAAGGCAAGGGCTTTACTAATGTGCAGATGTTGGCGAAAAAATCCATGCAAGGGCAGTTTATAACGGTTATAGATGCTGTATGGCTCCCACTTATATAATTAGAAGATTCGAGCTGGACAAATCTAAGTGGGAGATATCAGCATCATTGTTTCGTGGTCTGAATAGGATGTGAATCAAGAGCGTTTAGATTTAAAAAGTATTTGACGGGTTCTGTTACATTGTCTTGTAAAAAAATTAAATGACAAGATTTTTCATTTAATGAATGTCTTTAAAGAATTTTTCATTTTTAATAGCGAATTCAGAATATGGATCATGCTCTTTTACTTTTAGATGATGCTCATATGATTTCTGTTTATTTCCCAATCGCCAATAACATACACACATTTGTAAATGTGGGTACCAGGTAGTATAAGCGATATTAGTAAATCCTGCATCGTTCTCTACTTCAATTGTAAGAGCTAACATATACCATCTAATTGCTTTTTGAAAACTATTTTTATTCATAAAATGGTCACCAAGTCTACAAAGCACTTCTGGCCGAGGGAGGTCAAATTTAAACGTATGCAGTAAAGCTGTTGTCTCCTCATCTATTTCACCCAGTGCCTTATAACAGTCAGCCATATAGATACATGCGCGAATTGCATCTTCTATCCAACCACGTTCTGAATTTAAGAATTTTTTATAATAATTAATGGCTTCTAGAAAGCGTTGATGATCTTTTAATTCATTCGCATAATAAAATAATTCTCGGGGAGCAAATTCAACCCCTTTTTCCAATTGTTTTTCGTAAATTTTTAAGTTGCGATCTCTTGTAGAAAGGTCTATTTCTTTATCCTCTTTACGATGAGTAATAGCTATATCAGAATGGTATATATTACCATATACTAAAATGTATTCATGGACAGCTCCAAACCATTTGAAATGATTACTTCTTTTTAAAAGACGATTTCTTCTAAACTTAAAAGTAGGATTTCCTTGTTGATCAAATGAAGTGTGGTAGTACATGGATACGGCATCAATAGTGTCATTTAATTCTGTTTTTTTTAGGTTTTTTAGTTTATCAAGGTCTTCTGGAAGAACGACATCGTCTGCATCTAGATATAAAATGTAATCTTTTGTTGCATAACTAAATGATTTATTTCTAGCTTTAGAAAAATCATCTACCCATTCAAAATCAAATACTTTATTTGTAAATTGTAATGCGATTTCTTTTGTACGATCAGTTGAACCAGTATCTAATATAATAATCTCGTCGCAAATAGATTCTACACTGCGCAAACATTGCTCCAAGACTTCTTCTTCATTTTTAACAATCATACACAAGCTTATAGAATGCATTGGTTTCCCTCCATTTTTATTTCATTATAAAAAGTACAAGGTAATTTTCAGTTAAGTTCTCAGACCTTTTAGAAAACAAAGTGATCTTGTATATAAAAGTGGTGTGAAATTCCTGTTTCCATAAAACGGAGGATGTGTGGGCAAGTCTAAGCACTAAAAAGTAACGGCGTCTATATTTCCTTTTTGTCAGGTGGCCTTTAGGTGAAATCTTTGGATTACGAACAATCAGAGGGGAAAGGAAATCCTACTGATGGAAGGTTCATTTTATCGGCGTGTTTTCAAAAGAATTTTCCTTTAATTTTAATTCAAATGAGCTTTCGAAAACCTTCATTTTTAACTTATTCATCACTTTGATTAGGTCATTATCATAGTTACAATCAATTTATCTCAAATATTATAGAGTTGTAAAATCCTTACTTCAAAATGGAACAGAGAGCTGAAAATTCTAAGTAGAATTTAATAGTTTCTTTTCAGAACAACATTAAATGACTTACTTCAAGAATTTTTAAATTTAAATATAGTAAAATATTTCCATTTATACGACATTTTTTAAAAAGATGTACATAATCAGCTATCCAGTTTTAGTAAATTAAAAGTTCAAACATCCATAAGTCCAGCTAATCTAGTAACCTAAAAAGGGCAACCAGTACCTAGTAGTATAGCTTGATTACATTCAGTTAAAAGTTTGTATAGTCGAAAAATAGGTGATTAGAATGATAAATGTTGCGAATGCAATGGAGCAAAGAATGAAAGAGGATTAAAACAAAATAAAAACCACAGGAATTGGAGTGAAAAAAGAGAAAACTTGAAAATTGGAAGATAGAACAAAGGCTCGGGGCGCCCGGTTAGCAACGTAGCGAGTGGAGCAAATCAACGAAAGTTAGGAATCATGCTCCTGCAACAGGAGTATGCTGGCGCCCTCCGGCAAGCCCGTCTTTAGTCGGCCTTCCTATTTAGAACGAACCGATGATGACTTATCTTAGGGGAATGGAATGAAGTCGCCTAGTTGCTGGGTGCTGGAGTCGGACGTGGTAAATAACTTAGTAAGTTTATCTACAGCTGCAAAATTTTATAATTTCCTAGACCACAAGAAAGGCTTACTGGCGAATTACCAGTAAGCCTTTCTGTATAAGGTTCTAGATACTAAAGCTGAGATGACCAAGGAGGAAAGAATTTATATTGCTGGTATCAAAACGAAACATACAGCTTAAATTTCAGGAAGAATCATACTTGCTTAACATTAGAAATTATTTCAAAAATGCCCGTATTGTTTTTATGATATAATTTTGATCTTTGTTAGAAAGCATAGGAGATATAGGAAGTGCTAATATTTTTTGTGACACATGTTCTGTAATTGGAAAATCACCTGTTTTATAATTTAGATAGTGAAGGGATGTTTGTAAATGTAAGGGGATAGGATAATATATAGCGCTTTCTATCCCGTTATTTTCTAATGTAATTTTGAGATCCTCTCTATTATCTAATTCAATACAATACTGATGAAAAACATGTTCATTATGTTTAGGGATTTCTGGTACTTTTACAAAAAAATTCAAATCTTTTGTATAATTCATAGCAATTTCTTTACTTTGACGCAAGAAATTGTCTAAAAAAATAACTGTTTCGTTTCTCTCCCATAATCTGATTGGAAGTATCGTAGTGTTCTTTACGTTGAAGCATTTCCTTTACTTGTTCATGATAACGTTGAAGGACCGTTTTTCTTTTCCCTTTTCCATAAACGAACGTGATGTTTTCTTTCGCTTTTACTTTCTCCAGGAAAACAAGCACTTTTTTCAAATCTTCTAAAAAAGTCTCGTAAGGACTGGTGAAAATCTGACAGTATGTTGTATTAATCTGTTCCAGCAGGGCTTGCCATTTGGTATACATCTTGGCTTCATGTTTGGTGATTGCCTTTTTCCATACGAAAGAATATCGGTTGGCATACGCTTCGATT
>NZ_FQXD01000018.1 GCF_900129865.1 Virgibacillus chiguensis | reverse complement strand
GACTCTATTGGCGTAAACACCAATCTGGTCGCTTTACAGCTGACGACACATCGTTATCGCGTAATGGAAATCAGTATCTCCGTTATTACCTCGTTGAAGCCGCCAACTTGGTAAGAAGGCATGTTCCTGAATACAAAGAGTATTACGCGAAAAAGTTCAATGAAGTACCAAAGCATCAATACAAAAGAGCCCTCGTCTTAACTGCAAGAAAATTAGTGCGTTTGGTGGATGCGCTACTACGCAAAAACCAAATTTACACGCCACAAAGGAGCGTCAATACATGAAGTATAATTAGCTTCTAATCCTTTGAGTAATTTCCAGTATTTTACACATGTTTACTGGAGTCAGTTTAGTGTTGCGTTTTTTAAGCAAATTGTACCTTGATAACTAAAAAACTATTTAATTTTTACTTGACATACTACCGCAGGTCTCTATTCTATTTATGAAAGGATATTTTTTTAAAACCCCAAAATATTTCGAATTGATTTTTCGCAGTAAAATTGATGCACTTCCATGCTATACTGTATTAAAGTAAAAAATGGAGTTGGTTAGTATGGACCCACTAGATATCATGATGAAGCTTGATCAGATCGTTCCATACTTCGATCCGATTATAAGTGCAGAGAATCAATTCATTATTGGGTATGAAACGATTCCCTATTTTCAAGACGAGGAAAAGGAATTACATAATCTCCTTTGGTTTTTCAAAGACAAAAGCATTCCGAGTGACTTTAGGCTAGAGCTTACGCATACAGTATTACAAAAAGTGTTAGATAAATATATGGCAACAGATCACACACAACTGCTATTTATTCATTACGATGCAAAACTGTTACTAAAAGATAACGGGGACAGTATGCTATCTATTTTACAAGCCTATGAAGAGCAAGGATTAGATTTAAATAAACTTGTGCTACAATTTTCGGAAGCCTTTGTTAGTGATCATATTGCTTCCCTTAAGCACTTATTTGCATACATTCAAACATTTGGCATTCAAATCGCTATTGATGATGTAGGAGAAAAAAACGGGAACTTAGATAAATTAGCTTTAATTAAGCCTAACATTGTCAAAGTCGATGTCTCATTTTTACGAGAAGACGATTTGCCTCAATTGTATCAGGATGTCCATCACTTACTTTCTATGCTTTCGCGCAAAATTGGTGCTGCGCTATTATTTAAAGGGATTACTTCTTTTCACCAGCTAAACTACGCATGGAGAAACGGTAGTCGCTATTATCAAGGAGAGTATTTAGAAAAAACACAGTCAAATTTTATTCCAATTGACAGTTGTAAAGAAAAGGTCAAAAAAGACTTTCATCATTTCATCAATTACGAACGAAAGAAAATGAAAGCACAACTAGCATTAACGGAAAAAATAAATACGCAAATAGCTAAAACATTAAAGACAATTGATCCTCATGCCCCTTATGATGAAACGATTCTTGCTGTTGCGAGCGATTGTAATGATTACAGTTTCCGAGTTTATATTTGTAATGAGGCTGGATTTCAGCTATCTGCAAATGCGGAAAAAGGCGCAGATGGTATATGGTGTCTACAACCAGAAGGAAGACAAAAAAATTGGAGTTGGCGACCTTATTTCTTTGAAAATATTGCCCGCATGAGTATGGAAAAGAAAGGAATATTATCTGATTTATATACAGATATTGAACGAGATGAACGTATTCGGACATACTCTTACCCTATTACTTCAGATCGTTTTATTTTCATTGACATCCCTTATGATTTTCTCTTTGAACAGGAAGGACTTTTATAAACCAATTTAGGAAATGCCATTCTCCGTTGTTCAACTGCAACGGAAATGGGAGCATATTCTTGGATAGTTTATACACTGTCCTTTGATCCAGTAGAAGTTTTTTTACTTCTACTGGATCAAAGGTAAAGTTAATCTTCAATTAGTAAGGTTTTTTCTCATTTTCTACTTCATTGTTTTATAGCTTTAGAAACAACGACGATGCTAATAGCACGTGTTTAAGATAGTCCAAGCTTTCCTCTTTCAATTTTCTTGAAGTAGCGGAATTCCAAACCTTATATTCGAAATAGTTTTACTCCGATTCCACCCACGTATTAACTAATTCCTGGTTATCTGCAACCCATTTTTTTGCTCCATCAATCGGCTCTTCCGCTTCATTCACATACGTCATTAGTTCTCCAATGGATGCATCGTCCATTTTCCAATTTTTGAACCATTCATCTACACTTGGGAAATCTTCTTTAAAGTCTTTCCTTGTTGCATGATGTATTTTTTCTACTTCCCCATATACCTTCTTCGGATCTTTAAGATACTTCAAATCATATTGGGAGAATACGCGATGTGGATTCCAAAGTGGAGCAACGATTGGCTCCTCATTTTTTATAGCTTGTGCGATTTCGGTAATCATAGCTGGTTCTGAGCTAGGAACTAATTCATAATCCAAATCATATTCTTTTATTAGTTTCTCCGTCACTTCCATTGTTCCTGCACCAGCATCAAAACCAGTTATTTCCCCCTCGAACATCTCTTTATGCGCATGTAAATCTTCCACACTATTAATTTCTTCTAAGTATTCAGGCACAACTAATCCAACTTTCGCGTTATCATACCACGGCTCTTCAGAAAAGAATACATCATCTTTATATTCTTGTAAGTAGGCTTGATCTTGCACTGGGAGCCATACTTCTAAATTAACATCCAGTTCGTTTTCAGCAAGTGCCTTCATAATCGTTCCCATGTCTAGTAAATTTAAATTTACTTTATAGCCTTGTTCTTCTAAAATAACTTTCCACATATTTGAAACAGCAATATTTTCTGCCCAGCTAATCTGCGCCATTTCAATTGTGCCCTTTTCTCCTGTAGCCTGGCTCGTTTCATTTTTCGAGTTAGATTCTTCTTCCCCACATGCTACCAATAAAACAGTACATAACATCATGAAACTAAAAATGACTAACTTGCTCTTTATAAAGTTCATAAAATGATTTACTCTCTCCCATCTATTTAAGTAAATATGTTATAAACAGCTTCTTACCAACAAGCGAAATTCGCTATCATCCAATCGTTTGCTTATACGATACTTCTATCCTAGTCCGAAAAAACAGCAAGTGAGACAAACTCACGAAATCACCTCCCCAATCTGCCACCCGGTCATTATGGCTTTTTCGGCAAAAACTCATAGATCTCTTCTGACCGTATACTAGCAACTAAACGCTCAAGCCAACGATAATATATTTTAGATTGCTCAAGCTGATCATAAATTTCTCGCGCTTCCTCCATCAATTCACTCGCCACATTCTCATCTTCAAAAATTTGATCTAAAGTAAATTCGGCCTGCTTAATCGCTTCCATATTCATCTTTGCTTCACGATCCCATAGTTGACAATAATAGGACATAAAAGAATGGAAAAAATCTTTTTCAGCTGCATACGTATGTTTACGTGAGCCTTTTTGAAACTTTTTCTTTACCATCTCGTTTTCTTGTAATTTCCTAACACTCGTACTCATACTGGGTTTGCTCATTCCCAATTCTTCTCGCATTTCATCAAGATTCATTTGCTCTTTAAAATACATCGTTGCATAAAGCTTACCCGCAGCCGGTGTTACACCGTATACGTCCATTGTTTCTGCGATGGTTTCAATAACGTAGCCTTTTGCTTCTTCAAGCTTTTCTTTCGCCATTTCATCATGTGAATTCGCCATCAAGTCTCCCCTCCTTTATCCGTAAACCTATTAAGTATGTTTAAAATGTTTTTTACAAACTTAATGTTAACGAAATAATCAAATATGTCAAATGCATCATTGTTCCTTATTATTTTAATTTTATTTTGACAATTTCAATTGTATCATGTTAAGTTTAAATTGTTAAGAACGTTAAATAAGTATTTAACAAAATTAATTCATGTAGGAGGGAGTATGTTGAATTTGAAGCAAAACTTTATTAACGGAAAATGGGTACCTTCTCATACAGGCAACACGCGAGAGATTATAAACCCGTTTAACCAAGAGGTCATTGCTCAAGCGACAGAAAGTGATGAAACAGATACAATATCTGCGATTGCTGCTGCAAGAGAAGCATTTGATGAAGGTGAATGGTCAAGAACATCTGCAACAGAACGCGCTAAAAAATTACATACCATTACAGCGCTCATCGAACGGGATAAAGAAGAGTTAGCTAAACTAGAAACGCTTGATACAGGTAAAACCGTCGAAGAAAGCCGGGGAGATATGGAAGATATTGCTGGAGTATTCCGTTTTTATGCAGAATTAGCTGATAAACATGGTGGCGAATTGATTGACTCCCCCGTCCCAAACACCATTAGCAAAGTAGTCTATGAACCTGTAGGTGTATGTGGGCAAATCACTCCATGGAATTATCCATTATTACAAGCATCTTGGAAGTTAGCGCCAGCATTAGCTGCTGGAAATACATTAATCATGAAACCAAGCGAAATTACACCATTAACAACCGTAAAACTTTTTACATTAATGGATGAAGCTAAGCTACCAAAAGGTGTGGTCAACCTCGTATTAGGAACAGGAGATACGGTTGGGGCAGAACTTTCTGCTAATCACGATATTGACTTGATTTCATTTACCGGAGGCTTAAACACCGGGAAAAAAATTATGCAATCAGCCAGCTCTAACGTAAAAAAACTAGCACTTGAGCTAGGCGGAAAAAACTCGAATATTATTTTTGCCGATGCTGATTTCGATATAGCGGTTGACCAAGCTCTACATGCCGTCTTCTTTCATGCTGGGCAAATTTGTTCAGCTGGTACACGACTGATTATTGAAGAAAAGATACATGATGCATTTGTTCAAGCTTTAGTTGAACGAGTGAAAAACATTACGTTGGGGAATGGCTTTGACGCCTCTACGCAAATGGGACCGCTTATTTCTAAAACGCATTTGAATAAAGTCATTCAGTACGTTGAAGACGGAAAAAAAGAAGGAGCTACCGTAGCAGTAGGAGGACAACAACCTGACAATCCAAATTTACAAGATGGATTCTTTTACTTACCTACTGTGCTTACCAACTGCACATCAAATATGCGTGTTGTTCAAAATGAAGGTTTCGGCCCTGTCATTACAGTAGAAACATTTACCACGGAACAAGAAGCCATGCAATTAGCAAATGATTCTATTTATGGGCTATCTGGTGGTGTTTGGACAAAAGATATCGCCAAAGCAGAACGTTGTGTTTCTAGAATGCGCATGGGTACAGTTTGGATCAATGACTACAATGTTTATTTTCCACATGCCCCGTGGGGTGGTTTCAAACAATCTGGCATTGGCAGAGAACTTGGCAAAGCAGGACTAGAAGAGTATCAAGAAGTGAAGCATGTCTATCATAATTTACAGCCTGATGCGTTGAACTGGTTTTAAAATAATGTCGCAATCATATTGTCACCCAAGCTTTTATCAAGTTAAATCAATCAAAAATACAAAGAAAGATAATAGGAGGATCTATTTATGAGCTTAAATATGAAGTTAGAGCATATGTATAAATTACATACATTTGAAATACCAACGACGATAAAGCATGGCATTGATTCCATTCAATCGATTGGAAATGAAGTAAAACAGCTCGGTGTATCAAAAGCCCTTTTAGTAACTGACCCAGGTATCTATGAAGCTGGTGTAACACAGCCTGTAGAAACACACTTACAAAAAGCGGGGATAGAAGTTGTTGTCTTTAATAAAGTTGAGCCAAACCCACCCGTTCGTTTGATTGCAGAAGGCTCTAAGTTATATAAAGAAAAAGGTTGTGATGGACTTGTTGCTGTTGGTGGAGGGAGTTCTATGGACACGGCAAAAGGCATTGGTGTGGAAGCAACACATCATGGCAGTGTCTTAGAATATGAAGCTGCGGAAGGAAAAAAGCCCTTAGAAAATCGCATTCCACCTTTAACAACCATTCCGACTACAGCAGGGACTGGTTCTGAAGTAACACAATGGGCCGTTATTACAGATGAAAAACGTGCATTTAAATTTAATACGGGTGGTCCATTAATTGCTGCTCATTTAACAATCATTGACCCAAAACTGCATGTATCCATGCCTCCACACGTTACGGCAATGACTGGTGTGGATGCTTTAGCCCATGCGATAGAATGCTTTACCATGCATTTTGCCCAGCCTATTACAGATGCGGTTGCATTATTGGCAATGGAATACGTTGGAAAATACATACGTCGCGCTTATGCTGACGGAGGTGATCTTGAGGCACGTTATGGTATGGCTCAAGCTGCTATGCTTGCTGGTTTATCTTACGGTAGTGAATCAGCTGGAGCCGCTCATGCCATGTCCCAGACATTAGGTGGTATCCTTCCAGTTGCCCATGGTCAATGTGTTGCCGCTATGCTCGGTCCAGTGATGGAATACAATTGGAAAGGTCATCCTCATAAATTTGCAAGAATAGCCCAAGCATTAGATATTGACACATTTCATATGACGACAGAGGAGGCTGCCAAAGCAGCTATAAACGAAATTTATCAGCTTGTAAAAGACTTGGATATCCCGTCATTGGAAGAACAGGGCGTTTCTTCCGATATGATTGAGCGGTTAGCAAAAGAAGCGATGAAAGATCCACAAACAATAGGTAACCCACGTGACCTAACAGAAAAAGACTACCAATGGATTTATAAACGTTGCTTCAATTTAGTAGCAAAAACAGTGTGATTTTCTTTCATTAACCCCCTTTGCATGATGCAAAGGGGTTTTTTGCTGTTTCTCATTTTTTAAGTGAAAATCATTTCCATGTTTACTTATAATTATAGTTTTTCTCACCAAGTCAACCATCTCTCCCCCTATTTTCGTCACTATCTAATCTATAAGTCCTCCCTACACGATAATTTGTTTAGAAATTGTCTAGACCCTTCCTTTATCTTAAAACATAAAAACCTATCTGCATCCTTATAACAAATAGCTACTTATATCTGTATAGGAAATTACAATTAATTAAGCACGTAAAGTGCTCACAGCTTAAAAACGTAAAGCTTAGACTTTATGTTGACTATGAATTGCATTCAGATTCTCCACTTCAATGTAAAAATGACTAGGGAAAATCAACGTGTCCCATATAACCATTTCATACAGCACGATAGAATAGCTTGCGCAAATAAGGAAAAGGTAATAAAAAACGGAGAGATAAGCGATGATAAAAGTATTACTCGTAGATCGAGAAGGAATATCTAGTGAAGGATTACGTTTAATTATTGAAAGAGAAAGGGAGATGAAGTGGGTAGGAACATATTTTCAAAAAGAAGAAGTTATTCATGCTGTCCAAGAAAAACAACCAAACATTGTTGTCTTTCATATCCATCAATCGCATCATACAGTGATAGAATTAACGAAAGAAATAAAAAGTATATCGAAGCAAATTAAAATTATTTACATTTTGTCATTTATTGAGCCCACCTTTATTACAAACAGTATAAAAGCCGGGGTAGAAGGCTATTTCTTAAGCCACTCTGATCATACCAACTTCGTATCTATGATAAAAAATATTTACCATAATCATTACGTTATTATGGAAGACGTTGCAGTAACCATTTTACAACAATTTCAAAAAGGAGATGAAAAACAACGTCTACACGCCAAGCTTTTAGAAAAAGAAATTGATTTAACATGGAGGGAACTCGACATCGCCTTCCTTATCTATCAACGTAAAAAAAATAAAGAAATTGCCCAATCACTGCATTTGAAAGAGAAAACAGTTCGCGATTACGTCAGCATCATTTATAAAAAATTAGGGGTAAATAAACGATTACTCGTCATTAACCTTTTAGAAAAATTAATAGCAGAAGAATCAGGGGACAATTTCTAATACATAAGAATTATATTAAATTTTCCGAATATAAAAGAACAGGTTTTATTTTTAAATGAACGGTTATATAAGTAGTGGAGGGGAGTTATAGGGCTAGCCTTTCCAATGCAAGTCTGCGCTATTTTATAACTTTAACTCGTTTTCTTTGGAAGCATTATTTATTTCCTTTCTAAAAAAATATTTTATAAAAGAGTAAAGGGAGGAATTGAAATGAAACCAATAAAGCGATGGAACAGAGATGACCAACCATTACGCAAATTCAAAAATGAACTTGATGGAATGTTTGAACGCTTCTTTGATGATCCATTTTTCTCCAACAACAGTTTATGGAATAGACAACAAGGTGGATCACTCGCTTGCAATATTCGTGAAAAGAAAGATAAATATATTGTAGAAGCTGAAATCCCTGGCATAGATCCATCCGAAATAGAGGTTGAGATTGAAGACAACATCGTTACGATTAAAGGGGAGAAAAAGCAACAAATAGAAACAGAAGACAATGATACAGAAATGCGAGTTGTGGAGCATAGTTATGGATCATTTCAACGTTCTTTCACACTTCCAGATAACGTGAATACGGATAAAATCAACGCCGATCATAAAAACGGCATGCTATACCTTCACATTCCAAAGACGAAAGAAAGCAAAAAACGTCGTATTAAAATTAATGGGCAATAAACGGTAGCAGCCTTTCACAATTTTGCGCAGACGACATTTAGAACCAAGCCACAAGATGAAAAGGTTAGCCCCTGCCATTTTCTTTTTACATATACGATTAGCTGCAATTCTAGATCATATCATTACGGAAACACAAAAAAACTGTATACCTTCCTATAATACAATTATAAAGACGTTAAAATTGCATATTTAACAGAGAAAGATAGGCTTAAGGGAGATCTGTTTATGAATATATTAGTTACCATTGACGCCAACTACATGCACCCATTAAAAGTAATGCTCCATTCCTTATTTTTACATCATCCTGAGGATTCCTTTTGCATTTATCTCATGCATTCTTCTTTAACAGATGACGAAACGAATACACTAACTGATTATATAGAAAGTCACGGGCATGAACTACAAGTTATCACCTTAGAGAACCATCACTTTGCTGACGCTCCTGTTATTAAACATTTTTCAAAAGAAATGTATTATCGTTTATTGGCGTATAAATTTCTACCAAATTCACTGGATAGAGTGCTTTATCTCGATCCAGATATTTTAATTATTAATTCCGTACATGATCTGTACCAGATGGACATGACTAATTATTTGTACGCTGCTGCATATCACGATCGCACCCCCATTACAAATATTAATAAACTTAGGTTACGACCATATGATGTAGAAGCTTACTATAACTCTGGCGTATTACTACTTAACTTAACAGAACAGCGAAAGCATATTTCTGAACAAGCTATTTATGAATTTGTAGAAGTAAACAAGAAAAAATTAATTCTCCCAGACCAAGACATTTTAAACGGCTTATATGCAAAGCAAATTAAAGATATCGATGAAGTTCGTTATAATTTTGATGCACGGTTTTATTATTACTATAAAATTACGAGCAAAAATAAAATAGATATGGATTTTGTTATCAACAATACATCGATTATTCATTTCTGTGGTAAAAAGAAACCATGGTACAAAACATATTATGGGAGCTTTCATTCGTTATATAAACATTATGAACGGTTTGCCATGCATGAGGATGGATTTATTGAGTAAAAAAATTGTTTTCATTGATATCGATGGAACATTAACTACACCTGATGGTAGAGTACCTTCGTCAGCTAAACAAGCTATTCGTACTGCCCGACAAAATGGGCATCTTATGTATTTGTGTACAGGACGATCAAAGCCTGAAATTATTTTCAGCATTTTAGAAATCGGTTTTGACGGAGAAGCATTTACGATGTATCGAACAACCGTTGCACAATTTGGTCCCGAAAGTGGTGAAATTGCTGTTAAAGGTGTTGATAAATACAAAGCAGTGAAATACGTTTTAAACGTTTTACAAATTCCGAGAGAACAAAGCATGGCCTATGGAGACGGCAATAATGATATCAAAATGTTTGAAGCTGTCCACTACGGTGTTGCTATGGAAAATGCTACCGATGACTTGAAGAAAGTTGCCCGAGAAATAACAACCAAAGCAGAAGATGATGGGATAATGCATAGCTTTAAGCGACATCATTTACTTTAGTCCTCTTGGTATAGATAAATTACTCGTTTTGTGCCGCACTTTTTTAGCAGCACAAAACGAGATAGCTAACCTTTTAGATTCCTTATCTTCTCTTTAGTCAAGCATTTCTTTTTTATTTCCTCTTTTTAATAGATTCGTATAATCTACATAAGCAAATATATCTTGTTCTATCGAATCACTAAATTGCTGTAGTTCTTCCAACGTTAATTGTTCAATACTCTTCCCTACTTTTTCTCCATATAAAACAATCGCACCTACTACACCATGCGCATCACGGAAAGGCACACCTTTTTGGACAAGATAATCCGCTACCTCTGTCGCGTTTAAAAAGCCCGCTTTAATTGCTTGCTTCATTTGCTCCCCATTCACTTGCACGGTGGCAACCATCTTATCCATCATTTTTATAGAAAGCAATACTTCATCTACCGCCTGAAACATGGGTGATTTTACTTCTTGCATATCTTTATTATAAGCAAGTGGTAAACCTTTCATCGTCGTTAATACACTAACTAATGCCCCATATACTTTTCCCGTTTTACCTCTAATTAATTCAGCTGCATCAGGATTCTTTTTCTGCGGCATAATGCTGCTTCCAGTTGCATAGGCATCATCGATTTTAATAAAAGAAAACTCTTGACTGCTCCATAAAATTAGCTCTTCACTTAATCGACTTACATGCATCATAATAATGGAAAGATCAGATAATAATTCAATAATAAAATCACGGTCACTAACACCATCCATAAAATTAGCTGTCGATTTAGAAAAGCCTAGTTTTTCCGCAGTAATTTCGCGATCAATGTCGTGTGTCGTTCCTGCTAATGCCCCAGATCCAAGCGGACTCTCATTTAAATTAGCGACAGTTTGCTCCAAACGCTTGGTATCTCTCCTAAACATTTCGATATAAGCCCGCAAATGATACCCAAAGGTAACGACTTGAGCGCGTTGTAAATGCGTATAGCCTGGCATAATAACATGTTGATTTGCTACTGCTGTTTTTTCCAAGCTATGAATTAATAACTGTAGTTTATTTATTGTTTCTTTCGCTCGTTTCTTCGTATATAATTTTAAATCCGTCGCCACTTGATCATTTCTGCTTCGTGATGTATGAAGCTTCTTTCCTGCTTCGCCAATCATTTCTGTCAATGTTGCTTCTACAAAGCTATGAATATCTTCATGGTTTCCTTCCACGACTAGATTACCAGTTGCTATATCTTGTTTTATCTTGTGAAGCCCTTGAACTATTTTCTCCCCTTCTTCCTGCGAAATAATATGACAATGCACGAGCATCTCTGCATGCGCAATGCTCCCATCTAGATCCTCTTCTACAAGAGCTAGGTCTTCCTCTAACGATGAATTGAACACTTTCATTAACGTATCTTCTTCTTTTGTGAACCGTCCGCCCCAAAGCTTCATGCTACATTTTCCACTCCTTGTGGTTTATTTTTTCGTTTCGATAAAACGATAAACAGTACAACCATGAATACAATACTTCCTACAATTGTCAAATTACTCCCCGTAAAACCAGCTATAATAAATGAGCCGAGTGCAATGAATCCATTGGTTAGCGCGTATGGCAATTGTGTTTTCACATGATCGATATGGTCACAACCTGCCCCCGTTGAAGCTAAAATGGTTGAATCTGATATTGGCGAACAATGATCACCAAATAATCCTCCTGATAATACCGCACCGATACTAACAAGCATCGGAGCTTCAAGACCAGCTGCCATTGGAATAGCTAACGGAAGCATAATAGCAAAAGTTCCCCATGAACTACCAGTTGCAAAAGACATACTTGCTGCAGCTAAGAAAATAATTGCCGGCACTATAAAGGCAGGTACATTCCCTTCTAATTGTTCAACAATATACGTTGCCGTTCCCATTTCACCTAACAAAGATCCTAATGCCCACGCTAAGACCAAAATCAGAATGACTTGCATCATTCGTTGCATTCCTTGTAGATATATACTAAATATCTCATTCATTTTCTTCACTTTATATAGTACCATTAATACCATTAATAGGATGGCGGCAAATAAGTAAGCTGTGCTTAATGCAACTCGAAAATCACTTCCCGGTACAGCTTTTGCTGGAAAACCGTACGACACCAATAAACTGAATAAAGTAATAAATAAAACAGCAAGTGGGAGCCAAATTAACATCGGATGACTTTCCTGGACTGTTTCAGCATCTACATCCGTTTTACGTAGCGGATTAGATTGTTGCCAGTAAATTTTCCCCGTCTGCTCCATACGTTTTTCCGCTTTAGCCATTGCTCCAAAATCCATTTTCGTTATAGCTACAATTGGCACGATAAACACGGATAGAATGGCATAAAACTGAAAGGGAATTGCTTCTACAAACGTTGTAAATTCAGACACGGTCATATTTAACCGCGCAAACTCTTCTTTCATAATCCCCATCACATAAATTCCCCAGCCAATAAAAGGGATGAGAATGGCAACAGGCGATGATGTTGAATCGAGAATCCAAGCTAATTTTTCTCTAGACACCTTCACTTTATCAAACAGTTTTTCAAATACGGGACCGACAATTAAAGGCGTGCCCATATCGGAAAAAAAGATAATAATCCCTCCAAGCCATGCGGATAACTGCGTCTTTGTGTTCGTATTAATCCATTTAGCTGTTCTTTTCGCTAAAGCAGCTCCTCCTCCTGAACGTTCAACTAAGGCAACAAAGCCTCCTATAAAACATAATAAGACGATGACGGCTGCATTATAGCTATCTGTTAATTGCGGAAACAAATACTCTCTTATTGTGCTCGTTGTTGCAGTAATTGGATTTCCGTTAGCAAGAATAACAATTCCTACAAATAACCCTATGAATAAAGATACAATAACATTACGAAAGATAATGGCTAATACAATTGCTATTATTGGTGGAATTAATGAAACAATCCCCATGTGTTCCATGCACTCGCCCCATTTCTAAGGTGTATAAATATACGTTTTATGTTATTAATATACTAATCTACCTATTAACTAATGTCAATGGTTATTTTTAGATGAATAATAGGAGAATGATGTTTATTAGAAGAGCCCCAAATGCATACAGCACTCAAGGCTCATCAGCCACACGTGGGAACCGTGTGCGTTATAATTTTATTAGTTAAGTGTTTATCGTATAAGTAAAACAATGGCATTTCATAGCCAGACTCAGTAGCTAAGTTGTTTCAAACCTTCTTATTCAATCTTCCAATCAATCGTTTGTTTACCTAGCTGCTCTAATCGTTGATTTGTTTGCGAAAAAGGTTTACTGCCAAAAAACCCTCGGTACGCAGACAAGGGACTTGGGTGCGGAGATTTTATAATATAATGTTTATCTGTATCAATGAGAGACTGTTTTTTTTGTGCGGCTCCCCCCCATAAAATATACACAACAGGGTCTTCCTTATGATTAAGCAACTGAATAACACGATCAGTGAATTGCTCCCATCCCTTTCCACGATGCGAATGTGCTTGACCTTTGCGGACAGTGAGCACATTATTTAATAATAATACGCCTTGCTTGGCCCATGATTCTAAACAGCCATGAGCAGGAATAGCATGCCCCAAATCGTGCTTCATTTCAGTGAAGATATTTTTTAATGAAGGGGGCAGGGCAACTCCCTTTTTCACTGAAAAGCTTAGCCCATGCGCTTGGTTTGGACCATGATAAGGGTCTTGACCTAAAATAACTACTTTTACGTCGGCAAATGGCGTATAGTGTAAAGCATTAAATATAGCATTCATATCTGGATAGATCGTGTATGAAGTATACTCTTGCTTTAAAAACTCTCTCAACTGCAAATAATACGCTTTCTGGAATTCTTCTTTTAGCAATCCTTCCCAATCATTAGATAGAATTTGTTTTGTCATAAGATCCTTCCTTACTTCATGTAATATCTATTATTCTATCATGATGGAAACAGCTTAGAAAAAGAGTTTACGCCCCGTGTTCTTTTTTTAAAATTTCATATACAGATTGGTATAAAATTTTAACAGCGGGAAGCAATGTTTCTTCATCAATATCAAACTTCTCGTTATGATGCCCTGCAGCTAATTCCGTTCCAAAAATACAATATGACGCTAATCCACCATTTTTCTGAACAGCCTCCATAAAGTACGTGGCATCCTCAGACCCTGCTCCAGCATCCTTTTGTAACTCTACATGCTCTATGTCCGATGATGCATTAGCACATCTATAAAGGATATGCGCTAATTCCTCAGAACACTTACAATGAATCGCCTCACCTACTGTTTCTATGTCATAATCGACTTGATACATCGTAGCAGCACCAGCTACAATCGATTCGACTTGCTCTTTGATATATTGATTTATTCCAGCATGCTCTCCCCTAGTTTCCACTTTCATTGTTGCGTGATGCGCAATAATATTCCTGCCACTTCCAGCATGGAGTTCCCCTACATTAATTCTTGAGGTTCCATCTGAATGACGAGAAATGGCGTGCATATTCAAGGTCGCAGCCGCTGCAGCTAACAAAGCATTTCTTCCTTGTTCAGGATTTCCGCCAGCATGTGCAGCAGTTCCTTTAAACGTTACATCCAATTTTGACGTAGCTAAAAAACCGTTATTAGCTGCTAGAAAATGCCCGTACGGCACTCCTGTTCCAATATGCGAAGCAATAAAATAGTCTACATCACGAACGACATTCGCTTCAACCATTGATTTTGCACCGCGCGTTCCTTCTTCTGCTGGCTGAAAAATAAGTTTAATCGTACCGGAGAGCTTTTCCTTTTCAGCAGCAAGATATGTTGCTAAGCCTAGACCAATTGCGGTATGCGCATCATGTCCACATGCATGCATTTTCCCATCAACTTGTGAGCGGAAATCAAGTTTAGTGGGAACGTGATCAAAAGCTTCCGACTCATGAATATCAAGCGCATCCATATCAAAACGGTAAGCAATTGTCGGCCCAGGTCGATTTGTTTTCAAGGTAGCAACAATCCCTGTGAACCCTTCTTTAAAAAATGCTACAAATGAGTCATTCGCTCCATGATCACAAGCCCAAGTATAGTGCAGAGCTGTCTCTTTTGCGTCAGGTTTTCCCATACAGTGTGCTTCTGACATTACTTCTTTTCCCATTTGTAAGGTAAATCCTAATTCCGATAAAACACCAGCAACGATGGACGCGGTTCTCATTTCTAAAAACCCTGTTTCAGGGTGTTGATGCAGGTCCCTTCGCCAGTTCATTAATTTATCCTTTAGCTCTATTGCCATATTTGTACCTTCTTTCATTTATATTATTATGCCTAGAAGATGCGCTTTTTTGCAGGAGCACAAGTAGAACCGCTTTTTCTTTCCAGCTCGTTAAGTAGACGTTGTATACGTCCTTACGTCATAAAATCTAACTCATTTATTCACGCTCTATGATTTATTCTAAATTAGATTAGAATATGTAGAAAATGCATGCGAAGCTTTTGTTGCCTGCACATGCACAGCTTTATTTACACACAATAGGAAGGAGAAGGACTACCTCCCCCTCTCATCATCTATAAGAAGAAGGAGAGAGCCTTACCATTCGAAAAACTTGCCTTATAACTATGGTGAATAAAGTTACTTTATAAAAACGGTGTTACACCTGGACCGAATGGAATACCTGCATAGAAGAATATTAAAATAAGAATAATCCATGTTAATAAGAATGCGGCTGAATAAGGAATCATCAATGAAATAAATGTACCGATACCAGCTTTTTTATCATATTTTTGCATAAATGCTAAGATAATAACCATGTAAGGCATTAATGGTGTAACAATATTTGTAGACGAGTCCGCAACACGGTAGGCAACCTGTGTAAATGCTGGACTGTAGCCTAGTTGCATAAACATTGGGATAAATACTGGCGCTTCTAGGGCCCATTTAGCCGACCCAGAAGTAATCAAAAAGTTTAAGGAAGCTGTGAACAAGATATATCCGATAATTAGCCAAATCCCAGTAAAGTTAATTTCTTTGAGTAAATCTGCCCCATTTACTGCCACCCAAGTGCCGATATTAGACCAGCTAAAATAGTTTATAAATTGAGCGATTGCGAATATCAAAACAATGTATCCAGCCATGTCTTTCATAGACTCAGCCATATAGCCACTAACATCTCTGCTAGATTTTATTTTTTCTACTGTTATACCGTAAGTGACTCCAATAATAACAAAGAAAATTAAAATAATTGGTACAATTCCATCTAAAAATGGCGAAGGAACAATGCTACCACCTTCTCCTCTTAGCGGACTGTTCGGCATAAAAATAGTAATGACAATTAAAATGATATAAGCTAAAGCAGCTATAATCGAATTACGAAATGCTTTTCCGGCTTTCGGATGATCTTCTTCCAATCCTGCATCAATGGCTCCTCCTTTGTACTTACCTAAACGCGGTTCAATAAATTTATCCGTAATAAGTCCGCCCACAATCGTAATAACAAACACAGATACAACATTAAAATACCAGTTATCTAAAGGAGTAACTACAATTGAGTCATCAATAATAGATGCTGCTTCAGTAGAAATTCCCGCCAATAATACATCTGTTCCAGCAATAAACAGATTAGCTGTAAAACCTGCACCTGTAGCCGCGTAACCTGCCACTAATCCAGCTAACGGGTGGCGTCCAATTTTATAAAATACCATTGCTGCTAGTGGTGGTATAAGTACCATTGCTGCATCAGAAGCCAAATTACCTAGAATACCTACAAATACAACCGTATACGTAATTAGTGCTGGAGGAGATTTTAAGATGGTTTTTCGAATGGCATAATCTAGTAAGCCTACTTTTTCTGCCAAGCCAATACCAAGCATCATTGCAAGCACTAATCCTAGAGGAGCAAATCCAGTAAAATTATCTAGCATGGAACTTAAAATAAATTGAATTCCTTCACCCGAGGCCAAGTTTTTAATTGGAAGCTCTTCTCCAGAACCAGGATGGGTTACTGAGGCATGAAACATACTAAAAATAGAAGAAGCAATAATGATGATAATAGCTAACGCTATAAATAAGATAAATGGGTCAGGAAGTTTATTACCAACCTTTTCAATACCATTTAAAAATTTCTGAAATAAACTTTTATTTGTTTTTTCTTTCATCGTATTCCCTCTTTCTAGTTGTTTTTTGTTAATTCTGACTACTTATTCAATACAGAAGGCTGTATTTCTTTAGGAATAGGACATGTATAAGGATTATTTTTTGTAAATTGTTGAAATTCTTCTTTCACTTCTTTTAAAGCAACAGAATCTGTCATTAATTGAATTCCTGTCATTGCCATTGCTTGGGCCGCTCGTAGCATTCCTTTATGAGCAAAGCTTGAAATTCCTTGTGCTGTCATTTGCCATGAATGTAGTGGCGTTCCTAGTGTAGAAGTTGCAGCAGTTAATTGAGCTGTCGGTACTACCCAGCTAACATCTGCGACATCTGTAGATCCGGATAATATCTTGTCAGATGCTTCATATGGAGATATCGTCTCTGCAAGATATTTATTAGCAAACTCCTCTCCATTACCTACATAGACAAACCCTTCAATAATTTCCAAGTACCCTTCTCGTTCCGAATCGGTAAGCGAATGCCAGATGTCTTTTGCGAATAATTTCTCTTCTTCTGTCGGCTTTTCTACATCTGATTTGGACAATTGGTCGTGCAGCATGTTCTCCATGCTTCTGTTCGGAATATAATTCGAACAAGCTTTATCGAATCTGATCGTAAGCTCTGTTTCTGTCATTAATGCAGCACCTTGTGCAATTTTGCAAACACGCTGATACATATCCTCTACTTGTTTTACTTTTGGAGCCCTGATTAAATATAATACCTCCGCGTTTGCCTGCACTACATTAGGAGAAATCCCACCTGTATTGGTTGTTGCATAATGCAACCTCGCTTCTGGTACAACATGCTCTCGTAAATAATTCACGCCTACATTCATCAGTTCAACAGCGTCCAATGCACTCCTTCCCAAATGAGGGGAATTGGCAGCATGGGAAGTTGTCCCTTTAAAAGCGAAAGATATCTGATAATTAGCCAGGCTCGAGGCACTCATAATTGCATTCACTGGAGATGGGTGCCAAGTTAGTGCAGCATCAACATCTGTAAATACACCTTCCCTTACCATAAACGTTTTTCCAGATCCTCCTTCTTCTCCAGGACACCCAAAAAATTTCACCGTTCCTGGAAGGCTATGCTTGTCAAGATATTCCTTTACAGCACAAGCTGCAGCAAATGCTCCTGTACCGAGCAGATTATGACCACATCCATGACCGATATCTGTTTCCAACGGCTGGTAAGTCGTTTGGTTTGGGGTTTGACTTAGGCCAGACAATGCATCATACTCTCCTAAAAAACCAATAATAGGGGCGCCTTTTCCATATGTTGCTACAAATGCAGTAGCAATATTTCCCACTCCTTTTTCAACCTCAAACCCTTGCTTCTCACATGCTTCTGCCAAAAAAGAAGCTGATTCATACTCCTCAAATCTTGTTTCTGGATGAGAAAAAATAAACTGGCTTATCTGTTCAAAAAAAGCCTTTTTTTCACGCAAATAATCTCTGATGAAATCTTCCATTCGTCTACCTCTCCCACTCTTACTAATTTTCTTTATATTACATAAAGAATAGTAATAGTGTCAATAATTTTTTTATTATGTAAATTAATGGAAGGTTATTGTTGTATCATTTTTTCTAATCATTTACATTTTTTTGGATGTGTCGTATAAGAAAAAATGCGGCTTTTACTATAAAGAATGCCCGTATTTCTATGCATTTAGTTCGCTATCATTGTCAGAAAACTGAAGTGTTGGTTCGACCATGGCATTTTCTAAATTTTTTATGAACATACCTAATACAGAATAGGTACAGACAGAAAGGGAATAATGGAGAATATCGTTTCTTATTGATGGAGGCATTAAAATGGAATTCCCAGTTATTCATACTAATTTTTGGGATGGTATTATTGCTGTTCCGTTAATTGTAATTATTACGCAAATATTTAAACTTTTTCCTATTCCTAGACAGTACTTTCCTAGTATCGCAAGTGTCATCGGGTTTATGATGTCTATTTTTATTAGCCATCGTGGTGATTTATGGGCAGGTATTTTTATGGGGGGTTTTTACAGTGCAGCCGCTGTCGGAACGTATGCATCTTTAAAAACATCGTGGATTGCATTTAAAGCACGCCAGAAAAGAAAGCGGCTGGATGAGGTTGCTAGTGAGGATATGTAAATAGGCAGGTGTGCAACATGTCACACCTGCCTACATTTCGTCTTACCCTCTTGCATTATTTTTGCTCTGTCACTAATTCAAGTTCTACAGGTATAAATTCCTCTAACGCTTCATCCTCAACTATCTTCCCCGCTGCATCAATGGCTTTCTCTCCAATCAACTTTGGTTGCTGAGCGACGGTTGCAAGCATTCTTCCCTCGTTGACAGCGGCTACGGCATCCTCCGTTGCATCAAAGCCAACGACAATGACATCTTCTAGCATATTTTGTGACTCTAATGCCTCAATAGCACCCAATGCCATCTCATCATTATGCGCAAATAATGCATCAATATCTTTTGTACCTTGGATAATATTTTCCATTACCGATAAGCCTTTTGTACGGTCAAAATCCGCGGTTTGCTTAGCCACAATTTCCATTCCGTCTAATTCATCCATTATATTGTGAAATCCTTCTCCTCTTTCCCTAGCTGCAGACGATCCAGAAATCCCTTCTAATTCAACAATTTTCCCCTCTTCCCCAAGTTGTTCAGCAATAAATTCACCTGCTATTTCTCCGCCAGCTACATTATCAGAAGCAATATGGGTGACTATTTCGCCACCTTCAGAACTTCGATCTACGGTAATAACTGGGATATCTGCTTGATTGGCAGATTCTACTGCAGTAACAACGGCCTCAGAATCAACTGGATTTACTAGTAAGACATCAATATCTTGCTGTATAAGATCTTCAATATCACTTAACTGTGTAGACGGGTCGTTTTGTGCATCAGATGTAACGATCTCAAAGCCTGCTTCTTCTGCAGCGCTTTCCGCCCCATCACGCAAGGTAACGAAAAAAGGATTGTTTAAAGTAGAAATAGATAAGCCGACCTTCACTTTATCATTGTTGGCTTCTTTGTCATTATCCTCTTCACTACCAGGAGCATTTGTAGAGCAAGCCCCTAAAATAAAAACTATAACTACTACAAACATAAGTACCTTTGACCATTTAGCCATACTATTCCTCCTAAAAAATTTTATTTGGAACGATGCATTGTAACATCGTAACTCCCTTCGTTATTTTGCTTTTCTATCTAAAAGCACTGCTAGTAAAATAACGAGACCTTTGACTATTTGCTGATAAAAAGAAGATACATTTAATAGGTTTAACCCGTTATCAATAACCCCAATGATTAAAGCTCCTATTAACGTGCCAACTATTCTTCCTTTTCCTCCAGAAAGACTTGTCCCCCCAATAACAACAGCGGCTATGGCATCAAGTTCATACATTGTTCCTGCTGTTGGCTGAGCAGAATCTAAACGACTTGTAATGATAATGCCTGCAAGTACAGATAGCATACCTGTCAGTGAATAAACACCAATTTTAACTCGATCTGCTTTGATCCCAGATAATTTAGAAGCTTCTTCATTCCCACCAATTGCATACACTTGGCGTCCGAATACCGTATTATGCAAAATAAAAACTAAAATAAGAAAGACAATGACCATAATAATTGCAGGAAATGGAATTCCAAATACATAGCCTTTTCCAATCATTTCAAAAGAAAAGGAATCGGATAGCCCAGTAATTGGTTTTCCATCTGTATAAACTAATGTTGCACCACGAAAAATTGTCATGGTTGCCAAAGTTGCTATAAATGGAGCAACTTTTCCTTTAGCGATAATCAAACCGTTGACTGCACCAAGTAGAAAACCGATTAATAAACCAATGCAAATAGCTAAAATTGGATCCATCCCACTAGCTAATAACCCCGCTGTTAACGCACTTCCTAAAGCCAGTATAGAACCGACTGAAAGATCAATTCCCGCCGTTAAAATAACAAATGTCATTCCAAAAGCGATGAGGGCATTAACGGATACTTGCCGCAATAAATTTAAGATATTATTTAAAGTGAAAAAGCTCTCACTCATTACCCCTAATACAATGGTTATCAGGAGTAAACCAAGCAGCGGTCCTAATTGAGCTATGCTTACCTTATTCCACTTCACCATCTTTAAGCACCTCCTGTGGCTGCAGTCATAATCGATTCTTGATCCGCTTCTTCACGGTCGATAAACGCCGTTATTTTTCCTTCATGCATGACCATCACCCGATCACTTATCCCAAGGACTTCAGGTAATTCCGAAGAAATCATTATAATGGCTACACCCTTTTTAGAAAGTTCATTCATTATTGTATATATTTCTTTTTTTGCCCCAATATCTACACCACGAGTTGGTTCATCTAAAATAAGTACTTGCGGCTGAATAGCCAACCACTTTGCTATAACTACTTTTTGCTGATTCCCACCACTTAAAGACTTCACTTCCTGCATTTCGTTTGTAGCTCTTACCTGTAATTTCTGCATCAACTCACTAATGAGCTGGCTTTCTTTCCTTTTATGGATGATCCCATATCGTGATAACGCTCTCAAATTAGGTAAGGCGATATTTTCTTTAATAGAAGCATGAATAATTAACCCTTTCGACTTACGGTCCTCTGTAATAAAGCCAATCCCTGCATTAACTGCATCACGCGGATGTTTAATAACAACTTGTCTTCCATTTAGTTCAATGGTTCCTCTATCTAATTTACGGTATCCAAATATAGCTTCCATCACCTCAGACCGACCTGCTCCCATCAAACCAGCCACACCGAGAATCTCTCCTTCTCTGACAGAAAAGCTGATATTACGAAAATAATTAGCCAATTGTAGGTTTTTAACTTGAAAGACGACTTCTCCGACATCATGATTTCTCGCAGGATATCGTTCGCCAAGCTCTCTACCTACCATCATTTTCACAATCTCTTCAAATGATGTATGAGGTGTAGCTTTGGTGCCAATATATTGACCATCACGTAGAACCGTGATCCGATCACAAATTTCAAATATTTCTTCCATGCGATGGGATATATAAACAATGCTTACCCCATCTGCTTGCAACTTTTTAATAACGTGAAAGAAGTTTTCAATTTCATGTTCTGTCAATGCCGCTGTAGGCTCGTCCATAATGATTAATTCTGCATTGGTTGTCAAAGCTTTTGCTATTTCAACCATTTGTTGCTTTCCAATCGATAGTTCACCAGCCAATTGTTCGGATTTTATATCATGTACACCTAAGTTAGTTAAGGCCTCAGCCGTTCTACGTCTTATTTCCCGCCTATTCAGAATACCCGTTTTTCCATATGTCAGCTCTTTCCCTAAAAACATATTCTCCGCTACTGTTAAATGTGGAATAATATTTAATTCTTGATGAATAACACTAATTCCATACGCTTCAGCATGTTTAGGACCCGAAAATGTCATCTGTTTACCTTGCACATATATATTACCTTGATCTTTTGTATAAATGCCTGTTAAAATCTTCACTAGAGTAGACTTTCCCGCTCCGTTTTCTCCCATTAATGCATGAATTTCCCCACGGTTTACAGTAAAATCAACCTGTTGTAATACTTTATTTCCGGAAAAAGCTTTACTGATGTTGTTCATCTGTACAAAAGGGTCACTCGTCATCACTTGCTCTCCTTTCGTCTAAAAATCCATAGAAATGCCAAGTTCTAATACGAAAACTTGTAGCTTTTCTATGCTAAAAGATAACTCCCGAACGTAACATGACATTAGCAAATGGCGTTGCTTCACCAGTTCGAATTACTGCCTTCGTATCGCTCATTGCTTTTTTAAAATCTTCATGGAAAACATAATCTAATGGAATGTTTCCATAAGTTGATGTGATTTCATGATGCAAACGCGTATTCTACAACTTGATTTCACTAGCCATCGTTATCTTTTCAACTTCCATATGCTTCATGATTAAACGGACAACATCTACTAATGAAGGCGTTCCAAGGTCAATAGAGAGGTCAATACATTTTATATGCTGGGGTATTGGTAAACCACAATCTCCTACAACAATTGTATCGGTATGCCCTAGTTGAGAAAGAACAGTGGCGATGTCGCGATTCAAAATGCCTGTCTTTTTCACTGTTAACCCTCCCTTTCTGTCATAAATTGATGAACCATTTCTACTGTTGGCATGCCTGCTTGTGCCCCCACTTTCGTGATTGATAATGCAGCTGCTGCATTGGCAAAATGTATAGCTCGCGACAGTGTTTCGCCTTGTGCTAATTGTGTAACAAAAGCGCCATTAAATGTATCACCTGCACCTGTTGTATCTTTTACAGGAACAGAGTAGCTGTGCACCTTTTTTTTCGTGTTGTTTTCATAAAAATGTACCCCCTCACTCCCTAGCGTTACTACCATTTTATCTTTTATAGAGCTAGAAGCAGCTTCTTTTTTCATTGCTTCTGCTTCCATTTCATTCGGAGTAAAATAAGTAGTATCTTGTATTATTTCTTTCGGTAAATGCTGATATGGAGCAGGGTTTACTACAACTGGAATATGATATTGCTTCGCTTTTTTCACCGTGTAGGCTACCGTAGTAAGTGGTATTTCTAGTTGCAATAAAATGATGTCGCTTTGTTGAATAATGTTTTCATGTCGATCAATCACTTCTTCGGTTATAGCTGCGTTAGCCCCTGGGGCAACAATAATTCGATTGTCACCTTCAGACAAAATAATGTTTGCTACGCCTGTAGACTGTTCGCTATTTTTGATAACGCCATCTGTGTGAATGCCTTCAACTTGCAAATGTTTTCGTAATGTTACGCCAAATTCATCCTCACCGACAGCGCCAATCATTGTAACTTTTGCTCCTAGTCTAGTCGCTGCAACTGCTTGGTTCGCACCTTTTCCTCCTGGATATAAGGCAAAGGACTGACCTAGTACCGTTTCTCCTTGACGTGGCATTTGTCTTGTTTGAATCGTCATGTCCATATTAATGCTTCCGACTACACAGATTTTCGGAGCATGTATCATCATGCTTCCTCCCTTCGTTTTGTCGAATCACGCTCTATTAATGTAACTTCTAATTCTTCATGAATGACTTGTTGCTCTGGATGATCAATCAACTCTAATAAAATTTGTGCTGCTCTACTTCCAATTTCGTATATAGGCTGCTGTATGGTGGTTAATGAAGGTGTTGTTGTTAGTCCGAGAGGGATGCCATCAAAACCGATTACAGATAGCTGTTCGGGAATGTTCATATTTAATGATTCGGCTGCTTTTAATACACCAACAGCCATCAAATCATTTGCTACAAAGAGACCGTCAATATCTTTATGCTTCGTTAACAGATCTTTGGTTACTTCATAGGAACTTTTAAATCGATAATCGCCTGCCACGATAAAATCAGAATGAAACCATGCTTCATACTTCACTACATCAAGATAGCCTTTTAAGCGATCTTTTGAATTGCTTGCTGTTTGTGGACCGCAAATATGGGCAATTTTTTTACAGCCAATGGATTGTAAATATGCTGTTGCTTCTCTCGCACCTTTTCGGTTATTTACTGTAACAGACGAGATGTTCGAACTAAATCTCCTGTCTAAAGAAATAATCGGGCTTGTCACATGTTCAAGATGTCTCTCACATATTGTACTTGACACCATAATAAAACCATCCACGGATTTTTGTGTTAACGCATTTAAGTACGTAATTTCTTTTTCATGATTATCATCGGTATTACATAATACAAAGGTATAACCGTACTGATTCGTTACATCTTCTACGGCACGGGCAAGCTCTGGAAAAAAAGGGTTTTTAATGTCTGGAACAAAAAGCGCAATCATCTTAGAGCTACCTTTAAATAAACTTCTAGCAACGTCATTCGGTCGGTAGCGTAGCTGTTCAATCGCTTCATTGACACGATTTTTCGTTTCACTATTAACATACCCATTGTCATTTAGCACCCTAGATACTGTTGCTGTTGATACGTTAGCAAGTTTCGCAACATCTCGAATGGTCGCCATAACAACCTCCACCCCTCATTACTAACTAATAAATCGTTAAGTGTAACCTGTTACATAAATTTGGAAAAAAGTATGTAACCCGTTACAAACAGGGTAATTTATACATATTACTTTGTCAATATAATTTACTAAGAAAATTTCGACATATTCCGCAACCTTGATTGCGCTAGTTGACATGGACATAGATGATGAATAAACCCCTGTGAATTAGTGCATCTTAAAATAAGCACTTCATAAAGTAAACCTTCCATTCGTGTGGGTATTCTTCCGACTGTCTAGTAGCCCAAGGGATGATCGAAAGCCGTCTTACGAAAAAGGGAATTTAGTTGCTGTTAGTCTCCCACTTAAACTTGTTCAACTTAATCTAATTCTTAAAGTGAGGCTCTTCCAGCACCTTATATCGGAAATAAACCTATTTTTTTAGAAAAACTTGGCTTGTCGTCAAGTTGCTGGGCGCCGGACCCGGACAGGGATCTGGTTACGCCCATAGCATCAACTTTTATGCTTTCTTATCTTTTTAAACTGTTCATCCAAAATTTATCAATGAAAGGAGTATTTATATATGTGGTACTTACTAGCTCTTGGAGGATTGTTCGTTGCAATCGCACTATTTTATACCATTAAGGTCGGTAAAGATGTAGAGACACAAAAGGACGAGTATGATACGGAATTTAAAGCAACAAAAAAACACCCTGCGTTATTTAATCCCGTTTTCTTAGCATATATTATTGGTTTTGGCGGGATTATTCTACTTATATTGTATTTTGCTTTAACCTGGAAATAACTCGCTATAAATAAAGCTTATATTCAGCTGTGAAACTACTGTCGTGTAGCACATACAACAAGAAACCAGATGCCAAAAGCATCTGGTTACAAATATATTACTCTTCAATATAGGCTTGCTTAATTTGGTAAATACCTTGAGTATTAACACCAAAGTCTTTTACCTTATCACTTACACCGAGTAAGTACTCTTGGTGATGTGTATAAATCATCGGCGCTAAATCAACAAGCATTTCTTGTGCTTCTGTATATAATTTTTGACGCTCTTCACGATCAGTAGAGCGACGAGCTTCGTCCAAAATCTTATCTAATTCTTCATTTTCTAAGAAAGAGCGATTACCAGTTTCGCCAACTGCAGATGAATGGAATAATGGATACATACCATAGTCTGCATCTCCGGTACTTGTTGACCAACCAAGAACAAACATATCATGTTCCCCGTTAGACGTTCTATCTAAAAATGCTCCCCACTCTAATTCTTCAATTTCAACCTCAACACCAATTTCTTTTAGTTGATTTTGAATCGTAACAGCTGTATCTACACGCTGTTCGTTATCATTCGTCCAAATCGTTGTTTTAAAACCATCGTTATAGCCGGCTTCCGCTAATAGCTCTTTTGCTTTTTCCACATCAAACTCTAAACCAGATACATTTTCATCATAGCCAAATACTGGTGGAGCTAATGGGCCTTTAGCTGGAATGCCTACATTGTTGTATACACCACTAACGATTTCTTCTTTATTAATTGCCATGGAAACAGCTTGACGAACTTTTTTATCATCAAACGGTTCTTTTTTCAAGTTAAAACCTACATAAGCTAACGATGTACTTGGCTCCTGAAGTGCGCTCATACCTTCAGCATTATCTACACGTGATATATTATTAGGCCCTATTTGATCAGCTACATGAGACACACCTGTTTCAAGTTCAGCTACTCGGGAACTCTGTTCTTTGACTACTTTAAATTTAGCAGTATCAAGTTTTGCCTTGTCACCCCAATAATCATCATTACGTGAGATAACAACCTCTTCTCCTGCTTTCCACTCATCTAATTTAAATGGACCAGTTCCGATAGGATTTTTGTTGATATATGCATCAACATCCCCCCCACCTTCCATCTGCGCATAATCTTCATCAATTATTTTCGGACTCATAATTGCTGTACCACTATGTGCTAAATTGGCTAACAGCGGCGCATATGGATATTTTAACTTAATCACTAATGTAAGATCATCTTTTGCTTCGACACTTTCCACAGCTTCAAGTAAAAAAGCTCTCGGTGAGGCAATCTTTTCATCAACAAGTCGATCAAAGTTCTTCTTTACAACCTCTGCCGTCAACGCTTCCCCATCATGGAATTTCACACCTTCTTGCAATTGAAATTCCCAAGTGGTCTCATCTACTTCTTTCCATTCTTTCGCTAAGCTTGGTTGCGGTTCCTGATTTTCATCTAGGACAGTTAATGTTTCATAAATATTATCTGCAACTTGGCCAGATGGAATATCAGTTGTACCATGTGGAGATAATGAAACAACATCAGATGGAAGAGCAATAACTAAATCGCCACCGCTACCTGAACCTTCTTCTCCTGACCCTTCGCCTTCTGATTTACTTTCAGCCTCCCCATCGCCAGCACATGCTGCTAGGACAAATGTAAGCATGGCTAACAAGGATACGAGCCATAATAATTTTTTGTTCTTCATAATTTTAAAGATACCCCCTGTCTCTAATTTAAAGGAAAAAGTTGTTAACATTTTTTAATATAAACGATTTTTTACAAAATAGCAAGAATATTTGAACGCAAAAATTATAATTTAATACTATGAATTAAAAATATTTTTCGATCTGTATTGAAAAATGCCTCGTTTGATTGTACTATAAATAGTATGACAAATTTCCCTATATTCCGCGTAAATGTCCAACATACTTTTGCGTCAATGTTCAACTAAATATCAGATTTTTATTAATAATGTTATATTTCGACGATAAGGGGGTAACTACATGCGTGCAGAACAAGTAAACAATGTAATGACACAAAAAACGGATCATCCTTTCACACGATCATTGAAGGACTTCTACAGTAAATTACGAAAAAATAAGAGTGCCTTAGTTGGAGGGTATTTAATTATTATTTTAGTCCTCATCGCTCTTATAGGACCGTATTTAACTTCCCAAACTCCAGAAGCAGTTGATTATGGTGTGAAGCTTCAAGGTCCTTCTGCTGAGCACTGGTTTGGAACCGATCATCATGGCAGAGATATTTTCACAAGAGTTATTCATGGATTAGGAATTACGATGGGTATAGGTATTTCAGCAACTATTTTGGGTGGAATTGTTGGTATTTTTCTTGGATTAATTTCAGGTTACTACGGCGGAAAATTAGATGCTATTATTATGCGAATGATGGACATTTTGCTAGCTTTCCCAGGAATTTTATTAGCTCTAGCGTTAATTAGTATTCTAGGAGCAAATCTGCGAAATGTGATTTTTGCTGTTGCCATTTTTGCAATTCCGACGTTTGCTCGAATTGTAAGAGGGTCAACATTGGCTACAAAAAAATTAGAATACATTGATGCCATGAAGGCACTAGGCGCATCTGATACGAGGATTATATTCAAACATATCTTACCAAATATTTTGTCGCCAATTATTGTACAAGCGAGTCTATTTATTGCTACAGCAGTACTATCTGCTAGTGGTCTATCATTTTTAGGGATGGGGGCTCAGCCACCGTCACCAGAATTAGGTGCACTTTTAAGTGACGGTCGTGACTTTATGTGGGATGCAGGACATATCGCATTGTTCCCAGGCTTAGTAATTATGTTAATCGTATTAGCCTTCAACATCTTTGGTGATGGCTTACGAGATGCGTTAGATCCAAAAATGAAAAAATAGGAAGTAGGTGCAACAATGTTTCAATTTATTGTACGGCGTTTATTACAGCTGATCCCTGTTTTAATAGGTGTAACTATTTTAGTATTTTCCCTTATGCACCTATCTCCAGGAAATCCAGCACATATTATTGCTGGGGAAAGCGCGCCTCCAGATACAGTTGAACAAATTGAAGAACGGTTAGGATTAAATGATCCGATACCTGTTCAATATTTTAATTTCGTCAAAGATGCTGCTATGTTAGATTTCGGAAATTCTTGGAGAACAAGCTTACCAGTTAGTGAGGAGCTATGGCCAAAATTTTGGGTTACTTTTGAATTAGCTGTTTACAGTACGCTGTTTAGTATCTTTTTAGGTTTAATTGCAGGTATTATTTCAGCGGTTAGAAAATATTCATTTGCTGATGTTTCTATTATGTTAATAGCATTATTCGGATTATCGATGCCTAACTTCTGGTTTGGCCTTATGTTAATGCAATGGTTCTCTATTAAACTCGGTTGGTTGCCGCCAACAGGGTGGGGGACGCCAGAGCAAATCGTGATGCCAGTCATTACACTAGGAACGATGGGAGCTGCCGTTATTGCTAGGATGACGCGTTCCAGCATGTTGGATGTAATTTCTCAAGATTATATTCGAACAGCGCGTGCCAAAGGCTTAGGTGAAAGAATCGTTATCTATCGCCACGCTTTAAAAAATGCATTAATACCAGTAGTAACCGTTGTAGGATTACAATTTGGTAGTTTACTAGCGGGAGCTGTTTTGACTGAATCTGTATTTGCTATTAATGGCATGGGGAAATTAATCATTGATCGTATATTGGCAAGGGATTTCCCTGTAGTACAAGCCGCCGTTTTAGTAATTGCTATCGTATTCGTATTTGTAAATTTAATTGTCGATATTTCTTACAAGTTCTTAAATAAACGGATTGACTTAGAATAGTAGATGTAGAAAAGAGGTGAACAGAATGAGTGAAGATATTATTTTAGATATAAAAGATTTACAGACATCTTTTTACCTAGATGATTTTGAAGTAAAAGCAGTGGATGGTGTTTCCTTTAAATTACCTAAAGGGAAAACAATAGGTATTGTTGGAGAATCAGGCTCTGGTAAAAGTATTACAGCACTATCAATATTAAGATTGCTTGATCATCCTGGTAAAGTAAAAGGTGGAGAGATTAACTTTAAAGGTAGAGATTTAACTACATTAACAGACAAGGAAATTCGTCAAATTCGGGGGAACGAAATTTCCATGATATTCCAAGAGCCGATGACTTCCTTAAATCCTGTTTATACCATTGGACAACAAATTCGTGAAACATTAAAGGTTCATCAAGGCTTAGACAAAGAAAATGGAACAAAGAAAGCGATTGAATTATTAAAACTAGTTGGTATTCCTTCCCCAGATAAACGAGTGAAACAATATCCACACGAACTATCTGGTGGGATGCGACAACGAGTTATGATCGCCATGGCGCTGGCTTGTAATCCAGATTTACTTATTGCAGATGAACCAACTACAGCATTAGATGTAACGATTCAAGCACAAATTTTGGATCTTATTAATGACTTACAGGATCGCCTTGGTATGTCTGTCATTATGATTACCCACGACTTAGGTGTAGTAGCAGAGACGTGTGATTATGTAGCCGTTATGTACGGTGGTAAAGTAGTCGAATACCAAGATGTGAAGTCTTTGTTTAGAAATCCTAAACACCCCTATACAGTAGGTTTATTGAAGTCCATCCCTCGTCATGATACAGATGTGGATGAATTGGAGCCGATTAGAGGTAGCGTGCCAAGTCCAAAGGATATGCCAAAAGGCTGCCGTTTTGCACCAAGATGTCCGTTTGCCACTGAACTTTGTATGGAAGAACTCCCTTCCCTTGATCATGTAGAAGGAGAAAGTGAAGTTCGTTGTTGGATATATACTGATCATTGGGATGGAGATGCGGAGGTGAAGGCACATGGCCCAAAAAGAGTTGCTCAAAGTAACTAATTTAAAACAATATTTCCCGATTAAAGGTGGTTTTCTAGGAAGAACCGTTAACCACGTTAAAGCAGTAGACGATGTTACATTTGAAATTTTCGAAGGGGAAACATTAAGTGTTGTCGGTGAATCAGGTTGTGGTAAATCTACAACTGGTCGTGCCATTCTACGCTTAGATGAACCTACAGCTGGAGAAATCGAATTTGATGGCGGAGACTTATTAGCGTTGAGCAAAAGCGACATGCGTAAAAAACGAAAAGACTTACAAGTAATTTTCCAGGATCCATACGCTTCATTAAACCCACGCCAAACCGTCGCGCAAATTTTAACAGAAGCAATGGCCATTCAAAATGTAATACCAAAAAAAGAGCGCAGAAAACGTGCGATTGAACTATTGGAAACAGTTGGGTTAAATGCGGGACAAATTGACCGATACCCACATGAGTTTTCTGGTGGACAGCGTCAAAGAGTCGGAATTGCCCGTGCTCTATCAGTTAATCCGAAATTAATTATTTGTGATGAAGCTGTTTCTGCTTTAGATGTTTCCGTACAAGCACAAGTATTGAATCTATTAAAGAATTTACAACGTGAATTTAAATTAACCTTTTTATTTATTGCCCACGATCTCGGTGTAGTTCGACATATTTCGGATCGAATTATTGTCATGTATTTAGGGAAAATTGTAGAGATTGCTGACAAAAAGTCGTTATTTGATAATCCACAACACCCTTATACGAAGTCATTATTATCAGCTATACCTACGCCTGATCCAGAAGCTAAAAAAGAACGCATCATTCTAAAAGGGGATGTTCCGTCTCCAATAGATCCGCCAACTGGATGTCGCTTCCATACAAGATGTCCATTTGCTACCGATTTATGTAAAACAGAAGTTCCTGATTTACGCAACTTGGATCATATGAAAGAAGGGCACCGAGCTGCATGTCATCACATTGAAAAAATTGTAACTGGTGACATGCAACCGACATAAAATGAGAATAGACGATCATGTTAACTAAAAAATCGATGAAAAGACCGTAAACCAAAATATCTAAGCTCCGTTTGAGCTTAGATATTTTTTTACATGTATACCTTCTTTTTTCTGCTCATCAGCATTTCTACCATCGCATTATTCTACGTCATACATATAATATATAGTCCACTTCCAATTTCGTCTCCGAAATTTAGTACGGTTATTTCTCACTTTTTATTTTCGCTGTATGGGTGAGTTTTGTAGGAAGCGTTTACGACATTTTATGATGAAAAACAGAAAAAGGGTGAGCAACTTGGAAAGTACATTCGATATTTTAAATGAAGAAATACCTATTTTGGATATTATTACTATCCTTTTCATTGAAGATGACCCAATCACAGGCATAGCACTTGTGTTACTTTTAAAAATGGTCACCGACGATAAAATGATTAAAATATCCCTCATCTTATTAATTATCGTTTTATCTCATGTGTAAATATCCTTAAAATAGTATTATCTAGTATTTATCGGAAAATCGATACTTTTTATTGTAAAAACAGCTATCACAAATATAATTATTTTTTTCCCTATTTTGAGCTAATTTTTCGCTTCGTTATCCAAAATAGAAGTGCTGTACTTAAAAATATGCTGAAAATACCTTGATACCAAACTGTGTCATTTTGATATACAATACGTTCATTCGCTAATACATATTGAAATGGATGAAACCAAAGAAGAAAATTTGATGAAACCCAAGTGAGTGAATAGCCTATAAACAAAATTATCGTTAATACAATAACAGTCTTCAAAGTATGTTTTAGGATTAGCCCAAGAAACATACTTAAAATTATTACCATGAATACTGTTGCACTTGTAACTATGATGCCTTGAAATAGATAATCAGCAATAGATATAAATTCAATGTCTCCATTATTCTCTATTAAAACTGGATATTGGAAAGTACCTTTTTTACCGAAAAGTACATTTACTAGAATGGCAGTTGCAAAAAATATGAAAAGCATAGCGATGTAAACGAACAAAGAAACAAGATATTTGCTCGTAATAATATTTTTTTTATTTATAGGTTGAGTAAATAATAATTGTATTGAGCGTTGCTCATATTCTGATGATAAAATATCACCTGTTATCACTATAACGAACAAAATAGCCCCAAATTGAAATAATAAACTAGTCAATAGCTTTAAAAAATTCGGCATCGCTACACTGAAGGTTGGATGTTGTGGCTTTATATCATCTGTGATGAGTTTTTCGTTGGTTGCAATTCGTTGCTCAATATCAATAAGAGAAAGCGGGAAGTCACCTTCTGCTTTTTTATAATCCTTTACTGCAAATAAAAATTCATTTTCAAGTGTTAATTTTGTTCTCCAATCCTTTGAGTTTTGTATATTTCTTAGCTCCGTTAACGTAATCAATAGTTGTTCACTAATGGAAAGTAGATGTTGCAGTTTTTCATTATTAGGTTCAGCATGCAATGTATTTTGAATACTTTCTTCATTGGATCGTACGGTTTCCGTATGTTTAGCAAGTATTTCTTGTTCTTCTTTTTCAATATAGGGCTGAAAAATGACATTTCGTATAAACATACCGATGACAAACAAGATGCATAACAACATAAACAGATGAAATTTTTTATCAAACATCATCTTTTTTAGCTCAAATGTTACATACGTCATGTTTATTCTACCCCTTCAAACAATTCCTGATACCTCTGTTCTGCTCCCGTTTTATAGCTATCTATATCTTCAATGCATACTTCATGTTCAGTCATCTTTTGAATAAAATGAGGTAATTTTAGATCCATTTCTACAAAGGATAGTTGATTTGTTTGAATGAATCTATATGGTATAGCATGTTCTTTTAATATTCTCATTGCCTTCTCCCCATCATTTACAGTTACTATATATTGTTTTTGGTGAAGTTCTGCAAGCGATTCTTCCATTATTAAACCCGATTTCATAAAATAAATGGTATTCGTCAATCTGTCTATTTCATCCAAGTTATGCGAGGAAAGCATAATAGTCGTACCTTGATGATGCAATTCTAGCAGAACATTTCTTATGGTTATCGCACTCGATGGGTCTAAACCTGTTAATGGTTCATCCATTAATAGTAGCTTTGGTTTATTTATAATAGACATTGCTAAAAGTAGATGTTGCTTCATTCCGAGAGAATAGTTCCTTACACGTTTTTTTAGATAAGAAGTCATCCCAATTTTCTCTGCCACCTGCTTTATTTGATTATGTGGAATATGTTGTACATCACAAATAAATTTCAAATGATCGTAGCCTGTTAAATTACCGTACAAAATTCGATTATCTTGTAAGTAAGAAACCTCTTTAAATATAGAGGGATTTGTATGTTTTTTCCCAAGTAAATAAATATCCCCTTCACTAAATCCCAATAAATTAGTCATACAATTTAGCAAAGTAGTTTTTCCTGACCCGTTTGGCCCTACTAGCGCAATGATGGTAGGTGTTTTCACTTCAATATGAATTCCTTTTAATACCCATTCTTTTTTATATTGCTTTTTTAAGTTTTGAATTGAAATAATCATGCATTCCCCCCTTTTTGAGGTTGGATGATGTCCTTTTTCAGTAGTATCATTTTTTAGCATTACTACGTTTTAATAAAATAAAGTAGCTTGCCAAAAAAAATATTATACTATAGGAACCTAATATTATCAGTCCCGTGGGATAAGTAAAATACTCGTTATTTAGTGTTACCGCTAATTCATTGGTAACAACTTTTGTTACAGAAAAGTAAGAAAACGGAGTAAAAGAAAAGATCAATGATTCTGCAAAACCTTCATTCCATTGATGGGTAATAAAAATGACGAGTATAGTTAACCCAACAGCAGATAACGTATGTCTCGTTATCACAGAAAAGAAAAAAAGTAAGGAGTAACAAAATAACAAAACCATCATGGAAATAATAAACACTTTTAGTAAAAATACCCCCATTGTTATAAAATGATAAGAACGTTCTGTTTCGTATATTAGAACTGGGTAATCCAAATTACCAAAACGATCAAAAATCGTACCCATTAGAACAGAAAATATACTTACACAAAGTAAAATGAGGATAGTTATTGTCATCGTAGCTGCCAACTTACTGATCAGCAGTTGATAAAGACGAATGGGTTGGGTTTGTAACAATTGAATGGGACCATTTTTCCCTATGCCTTCTTTTGTAAGCATATTACCAAATAATAAAACAAAAAATATTGGTGCAACATAATGGAATAACTGTTTAAACACGTGGGATAAGAAATTAATTCCTGTTGAGGAATACTTTGTGCTTTGATTTTTGACAAATGCTTCTGCCCGCTTATCTCCAAAATCAACATCATACATTGTTGTCCATGATGATGTACCAATTGGAAGCACTGGTGGGATTCCTCTATCTCGTAACCATTTATTTTTTTGGTAACGGGTTTCTGTTGTAAATGCTGTTGGAAATGTAGAATAGGATATTATTTTATTCGTAGAATGAATTCCTGCGTCCTCATCATCTTTTATTTCTTTAGCTAAAATGGTGGACCAGTCCTTTTGACGGTAAGCTTCTACCATATCTTTTTCTTTAGATAAATACTCTTTTTGAAAGTCTATTTCTTCTTTTAAGCCTGTATTATTTTGACCTTCTTCCTGATTATCTAATTGATTTAAATCTTCTAAATGCTGTTCTTGCAGGTACACCCTGTCTTTGATCTCCATGATGATATCATCGGTTCGTACCGTATTAACATATACAAAAACAAAGTATCCCAGTATGATGAAGATAAGTAACACCAGCATTATAAATATGAACAGAGATTTCGTTATTTTTTTCATTTCGAATAACCAGATTTTTAACATATTAACGTTTCCCCATACTCTATTTTTCTAGTTAATCTTATGTCTATGAAAAGAAAAAACGCTTCTTCATAGAACCTATGTCAAACCTATAACCATAGTTCAACCCTTTTTACATTGGACATGGCGCTGCACATCGTACCTTGCCAGAGTAATAAGCAATTACCCCTGATCCAGTTGATTGCCAATGTTCCAGTCGCAAGGTGCCTGACCATCCACCAACATTGTAATAATATGTACTTGGCGGAACTTCTCTATTTGCATAAACGACCATATAATCATTAATCTGCTTCGTATAGGATTGAAAAGTTCCTTCAGCGCCTTTATTACTTGCAGCTGAAGATTGAATAGGAAATGCCAAAAAGGCTACTATACACCCTACTACCAACAACATGTTAAGTACCTTTTTCATTAATAACCCTCCCCTTCTAATGTAATCACCCTTTTACATCATTTCAATTATTGGTATTTCTGAGTTGCCTCCTCCATCATTACATACCTAAGGTAGTCGCTTTTATGAGGTGACCACTTATAGGTAAAATCAATTACTGTATACAATCACCTTATAGAACGTACATAATATATGATATTCTTTGCTTTTTCTAAAATTCCTGCTTTTTTATTTTAATTATTTTTCTATTCTAATTATTTTAAAAATGATTTATAATTAGCAAAAAGGGTATTAAATTATTTTATAAATAGCATTTTATTACAAAACCACTATATACAGTGTTTTTATAAGTTTAATTTTTTTAAATCGACCTTTTTAGGAGTTAGCCGCAGAAAAATTTAAATTACATTTTTTTATGAAATGGAATTGTGATTACAATTGTAGACTATATTTTATTGTGTAAATGTAGCAATGTACATCTCTGTATCATGCTCATGCATAAGCTCATAAGACGTATTGGCTTATCGCAAAGTCATTTTGACGAAAGGCTATCGTTTATACAATAAAGTGAATCTTCATTTAGCAGGGTTATTTCACTCTCCACTGAATGTTAGTAACCGAACGAATTGGGGATTTAGCTGCTGTTATCTCCCACTCAGACTTGCTCAACGCACTTCTCCAATTCTTGAAGCAGGAGTCTTAAATCTTTCACTTTCCCATAATAAAACAAAGGAGGCTATTATGAAGAAAATTATTATTTTTATCTTAGCGGGCGTACTATTAATTGGGTGTACAGCAGAAGATGAGGAATCAACGGATAAGCAAACCACTACGACTAATAACTCAGAACAAGAAACGAATCGTATTCCATCTAAAAATAAGGAAGTGAAGGAAAAAACATCTACTAGACCACCTGATTTATCCCTGGATGCGGGAAATATTTTAATCCCATCTGAAAACTATTCTTATTGCTGGGACAAATCTGATTGCTCCATTAAACCTAAAGATCCGAAAGAAACAATATCCCTACAAAAAATATTCCCCGTACAATCTGGGCAGAGATTGCAATTTGTAACAAGTGCTACAGAGAATTATGTTGGTGCATTAGTCCCTCCAGATACCATTGAAGTAACCCAAATATCCAACAAAGATGAGAAAAAGGTATCTATTTCTAACAATGAGTATATCGCTCCAGAAGAAAAGGGGAGATATTATTTAAATGTCTATGCTAAATGGAATAAAGAGATTCAAGGCGAAGCATACTACGCCTTCAGCATCAGCGTCCGATAAAAAAATTCAATCCGTGGGGCTTTCACCCTCACGGATTGTTTATAGCCCAAGTTATGACTAAAGACCTCTTACGAAAAAGGGGCTCTGGTGCTATTACGTACGCGTAGACTTATTAAGATTACAAGTGGAAGCTTACAGCACCTTATATCCGGACAAAAAATAATTTAACAATCGGATAAGACTACCATATATACCTCTTTCGTTTATTATCATAAAGCTCAATTTCATTTAAAAGCATATTTTTATAGTGATTACTTCGTGTTTCACATTAGCATGATATGCGCCCTCATTGATAATCAATAATTCATTGCCACTACTCTTTTTCCACATCTCGTAAAAATGGGAAACTGCTTGGATATTGATAAAATCCCGCTACTTCTTCACGTAAACCAGCCAAGAGAACCGAATGGTATAAAGGAACAATTGTAGCTTCGTCCATGATTATTTGCTGCGCTTCTTTATAAAGTTGCAAGCGATCCTGTTCATTAGATGTTTGTCTTGCCTTTTCTAATAATTCATCTACTCGTTCGTTGTTAAAAAAAGACCTATTGCCAGCGGCACCTGCATTTTGAGAATGAAACATTGGATATAAACCATAATCTGCATCAAGAGTCACTGTACCCCAGCTGCCGATAAACATATCGAAGCTTCCATTTGCTGTTACTTCCAAATATGCTCCCACCTCAGCCATTTCAATATTCACATCAATACCTATTTTCTCTAGCTGCACTTGAATATATTCTGCTACATCAGAAGTCGTACGGTCATATGCTAAAATGGTTGCGCTAAACCCCTCTTCATAGCCGGCTTCCTTCAATAACTTTCTTGCCTTATCAAGATTATAATCGATTGCTTCCAAGCTATCACTATAGCCAACAACTGTTGGTGCCAAAGGGCCATTTGCCACTAATGGTACGCCTGAAAACACACCGTCTATCAGCTCTTGTTTATCAATTGCCATTGCTATCGCTTGTCTAACGTTACTATCTTGAAAAGGTTCTTTATTATTATTCATACCTAGATAAGACATACTTGCACTTTCTGTCTCATGAACAACTGTTTCTTCATTATTATTAATTTGTTCCACATCATTCGGATTAACAGGATAAATAATATCAGCTTCCCCAGTTCTTAGCTCAGCAATTCGTGCTGCATCTTCTGGAACTGTTTTAAAGGTCACTTGATCAACTTTTGCTCTTTTTCCCCAGTAAGCATCATTTTTCACAAGGGATACATACTCCCCATTCACTCGCTCATCATACTTAAAGTACCCTGTACCCACTGGATGCTCATTAATATACGTAAATGGATCTCCTCCATCTTCCATTTGTTGATAATCTTTTTTTATTGCTTCTAAACTGATAATATGTCCACCTGGATGAGCTAAGTGTGATGGTAACGCAGCAAAAGGGAATTTCGTTTTAATTTGCACGGTATAATCATCCACTACACTCACAGAATCAATCATATCAAATAAAAACGCTAATGGTGAACCTACATCTGGATCACGAACCCTATCCAAATTCGCCTTTACAACTTCTGCATTGAATTCACTACCATCATGAAATGTAACATCTTTTCTAAGCTTAGCTTCCCAAACTAGTTCATCTACCTGTTCCAAACTTTCAGCTAAGGCAGGTTCTATTTCCAACTCTTTATTCATAGCAACAAGTGTATCATACATAGCATTCATCACATATAGCGATGTACCATCATTAGCTGCATGCGGGTCAAGTGAAACAGGATCTGCGGACAGGTCGACGGTTAAACGCTTCTTGCTTTCATTTTGCTCGGATGTTCCTTCTTGTTCACCACTTTCTCCTCCTGCACATGCTACTAAAGAAAATAGAATAATTACAGCTAAAAAAGCAAATAATGTTCTTTTCATGATGTCTCCTCCTCAATCGTATTGTTATATTATTATCACAAAAAAATTAACATTTCAATAATTATGTTTGAAATCTCCTTTTGCATCATTCTGCTAGATAAAAAATACATTTACCTCCATAAACCCAGTTAATTACTAACGAACAACTGTATGATCGTTTTCGGATAGATTGTCCTTGCATTGTTACTTTTATTATTTTAGCTAGTTTATAAAGGTATGTCATAAAACGACAGCGTTTTCATCCATGGTGAATGGATGGTATGCCAGTTTTTCTAATGGCACTTACCATTCAGTTGGATAAAACCCTAAAAACACGTTATATTATAGTCGAATATTGTCTCAAAATGCTTTCATCTTTCCTTATAAATAGGTATACTAGTATTTGGTAAACGCTTTCAACAAGATGATATCAAAGGGGGATATACATGATTACATTTATTGTATCTATTATTTTACTAATTGTAGCTTATTTTACGTATGGCAAATTTATTGATAAGTTATTTGGGCCGAATAATGAAAAGAGTACACCTGCCTACGCTAAGCAAGATGGGGTAGACTACGTCCCAATGAATAAGCATAAAAATGCAATGATTCAATTGCTTAATATTGCTGGTACTGGGCCCATCTTCGGGCCTATTATGGGTGCTTTATTCGGACCGGTTGCTTTTCTCTGGATTGTACTTGGATCGATTTTTGCTGGAGCCGTTCATGATTATTTAACAGGGATGATTTCTATACGAAACAAAGGGGCACATATTCCTGAATTAGCGGGGAGATTTTTAGGCAAAGCGTCCAGACATATTGTAAACGCCTTCTCTCTATTATTGTTAATTTTAGTTGGAACTGTTTTCGTTACGACACCAGCGTCACTAATTGATATATTGTTAGATGAAAAGATTGCCTTTTCTATTATCTTAGGATCTATCTTCCTTTATTTCTTTCTATCAACGATATTACCAATTGATAAAATAATTGGTCGAATTTATCCTGTACTAGGCGCTATTCTCTTATTTGGAACAATAGCGATTGGTATTTCGTTATTATTCTCAGATTACAAGATACCAGAGTTACACCTTACCAATATGCATCCGGATAACTTACCGGTAATTCCATTGTTATTCTTTACGATTACTTGTGGTGCACTATCCGGATTTCACGCGACACAATCACCGATTATCTCAAGAACAACACAAAAGGAATCGCAAGGACGTTATATTTTTTATGGCATGATGATTGCTGAAGCTATCATTGCCATGATCTGGGCTGCTGCTGCTATGAGCCTTTTTGATGGACAAACCTTAAGCGGTATTATTGCAGAAGGTACTGCATCTGCTGCAGTAAATGAAATCGCGATCACATTGTTAGGTGCGGTTGCGGGAACAATTGCTGTACTTGGAGCAATTGTTTTACCAATCACCTCTGGAGACACTGCATTTCGTGCCGCACGTTCCATTATTGCAGATTATTTAAATATTGGGCAGAAAAAAGTGTTTAACCGGTTGTCCATCGCTATTCCTTTATTCGTTATTTCATATATTTTAACGAAAATCGATTTTAATATTTTATGGCGTTATTTTTCATGGGCTAACCAAGCAACAGCAGTTATTGCTTTATGGATAGCTACGATGTATTTATTTATGAAAGGAAAAAATTACTTCGTATCGATGGTGCCAGCTATTTTCATGAGTTATATGGTATTTGTGTATATTTTAAATGCGCAAATCGGTTTCCGACTTGATTTGAATGTTTCCTTTATTGTCGGTGCTGTGTTAACCGTTATGCTTACGTTCCTATTCTTTAAAAAAGCACAAACAAACAAAGCAAACCAATTAAAAGTAGATATGTAAATGATGAAGCGTGCTGATACAAATGCGTTTTCATATTGGCACGCTTCTGTTTTTCTCCTATTGGAAATAACTATCAGCCTTTCTCGTTTTATTGCCCACTTTACATCTGACTATTTCCTTCATACAAATGAATCCAATCCGCTACGGACATTTTCGAAACAAGCTCTCCAATTAACTGATAGGGAATTTTTTTAGGATTGATAAATCGAATACAGCTTTTACCCATATTTAATTTCGTATCCATATGATTTGGATACTCGCCTTTAAACCAGGCTAACCATTCTTGATCTGCATAAATCCCCATATGGTATACGGCCAAATGATTTTTTTGTGCTGCAATACTAATAAATGGTAGTGGTGTGTCTTTTTTGCAATGATAGCCGTCAGGGTAAATATATAGAGGTACTACATAGGATGGCATACCATACTGCATAACTAACTCAAATCCATCAGGGATCTTTTGGTCGATCGTTTTTTTCAATTCTACAAAGGCATCTTTCCATTTATCTTCTACATTATTTATATAATGGCTAACTTCATTTGTGTAATCCATTGATTTCCACCCTTCGTTATGACTATCCAATCCAGCGAACTAAAAAAGTACTTACTTCTTTGAAACATGAACTTAATACAGTATCAATAGATACGAAACCTGATATGCATGACAAACACGCTTCCTTACAATCCATTTAGCCGTTAAAAACAATACGCTCACCAATCGTCTTCAGCAGGAGGAGAATACGTTGCATGAATGGTATGGTTTTTGCGAACATACTTGTTCATAAGACATGTCCCACCATGCAAAATGAAAGCTATTCCCCATACAACTGTAACATAATTCAATTCCTCTCTTTGATGTATATGGAATGTTTCAACTAACCAATAAAATTCCGAAACAGCCCATTTTCCATAATCATTTAAATTGAAAATTACCCAAACGTTAGATTCAGCAAATAATTGGAATAATACTTGAAAAAGGAGAAAGATTAAAAAATGAATGTACCAACCGAATCGTTTAAGAAATTGGATTATTTTTTCTTTTCCCCACTTTCTTCCATCCATCTTTATATAATCTCCTTTTTCTTATAAATCATGAGCGATAGAAGCCATGATAGTAAATATAAACATATGGCGAATAAACTTAACCCAAACAGCATTCCATCACTCCATAAAGGCATTTTCGTTGTGGAATCCATCATTTTGCTAGCTATATCACTTAGCACATATATCCCTATTACTACAGAGCCAACATATAAAATAAACCAAAGTAAAATTCTATTACTCTGGGCAAACCCATATAAACATGGGAAAAATAAAGCACTGCAAATAATTACTAGAGCAAAGCCTCCAACGATGTGCTGCCAGGCAAGCTGCTCCCAACCTCCTTTTATAATCACACTTATCACTATAAATACACCACTCGTTATCATCGTATTGATAAGAAGAACGATATAGCGGGCACTGACCAATTCGTTACGCGTAAACGGCAAAGCGTTCCATAATTTATGTCCATTCGCATGTTCATCAAAATAAAAAACATATACCGTTACAATAGCACTTAATAATGCGATAATGAATTCTGAATCATGTTTACCTAATAAGACATAAAAAGCAAGCATTGCAAAATAGATGAACCAACCAAATTTATGGACGATAAGGTCTTTTTTAATGAGTTGAACCACTTGATTTCCCCCCTCGCGAATAATACATAATTTCTTCTAAATTTGCCTTTTCAATTACCGCTTCCCTACCAAATAACTTCACCACTGTTTCGTAATCTGAGGTTAAAGCTTCAAACCCACTATTCGATCGTTTGATAGATAGAAAATATTGTTCTGTATCACGGTCCAACAGTTCTAGCCCACCGCGCACAATAGCAAATTTTTCTTCCAATTGATGTACATCTTTAGAAAAGATGATCTCCCCTTTGTCGATAAATGTGATGTAGTCTGCAAGCGAAGATAAATCACTCATTATATGTGTAGCCATAAAGATCGTCTTGTTCTCATCCAACATGACGTCATGTAAGTGCTCAATCAATTCGCGACGAAAAACAGGATCCAAATTCGTTGTCGGTTCATCCATGATGATGAGTTCAGCATGATGCGACAACGCGATGGCAAGTGATGCTTTCATCTTCATCCCATCTGAAAACAACTTTATCGGTTGCTTAAGGGGGAGGGCAAAGCGATCGCAATATTGCTGAAATGAACTGTCATCCCAATTTTGATAAGAAGGCGCTATCAGATTTTTCATGTCCCGTAAAGTCAAATCTTCATAAAAGAGGCTATCATTAAACACAAAGCCAATTTTTTCTTTAATCGCTTTTTCGTTCTGTTGATGTTCCAATCCAAACACCCGAACCACTCCAGCATCTGGTTGGATTAAATTTAAAATCATCTTCATAATCGTCGATTTTCCAGCACCATTTCCACCGACAAATCCTGTAACAAAGCCTTTTTTCACCTGCATGGACAAATCTTTGAGTTGAAACGCACCTAAAGACTTATGTACATTTTGTAATTCAATTGCATGTTCCATGTTTATCTCTCCTCATATAAGATCGTCAACCACTCTTTAATATCTTGTAGCGACAAACCAAGCTCTTTACTATTGGCAATCACTTCTACTAATTTGTCTTCAATCGTTGCTAATTTCTTTTCTTTGATGATGTCTGGGTTTTGCTCCGCAATAAAGGAACCTTTGCCTGTAATTGAATAAATAAACCCTTCTTTTTCTAATTCTTCATAGGCTCGCTTTGTAGTAATAACACTAATATGCAAATCCTTCGCAAGCTGGCGCATTGATGGAAGAGCATCACCCTCCCTTAATTCGCTTGATAATATTTTTTCTTTCACTTGATGTTTAATCTGCTGGTAAATAGGTTCTTTTGAACTGTTTGAAATTAAAATTTGCATTATTTTTCACTCCTATGCCTTCTTCATCTTCCTACGAAGAACATATACACATTATATACAATATACACTTTATACACAACTAAATCTTAAAGCATGAAAGATAAAACTCCACTTGTGATTCTACTTTAGGAAAGTATATATGTTTAAAGGTTCATAATATAAGGAAATTTACAGGTTTATCCATATGGCTTGTCGACAAAACAAGTTTTTATAAAGAATAACAACGTGCATTCTCATAGTGCAAGCCATCGTTTGCTAAATGGGCTCTTAAACGCACCGCTCCAAGTTCATTTGAGTGTTTATGAGTGAAATATATCTAACTAGTTTTTTATGACTGAACCCTATTTCTAAAGATACCATTCATTCACACAATCTTTTTTGCAAAAAACACATATTTTAGATTAGAGAAACAAATAAATTCTAGTGTTACGTTAAGTAAATAACTGTAGCTATTCTATAGGGTACGTTTCTTTTTATTCTTTTATCTGCAGAATAGTTTGTAAAGAAAGGAGTTTTTTGGTGGCTATTTATAATTTAAATGATGCGATAATAGGAGCTGCGTCGGAGTGGGGATTGGTGGATCTGTATATCTTATTGGAGAACAATGTCATATTAACAGAGGCACAGCTTGATTTACCAGATAATCGAATTATTTCAACTAAACCAGGAAGAACTATCATTGCCAAGAAAGAAATAACCAATACAACGGATCGCCCTACACAGCAACAAATTGTTGTATTTGAAAGGAAAACAGAAAATACTTTTAGTACGAAGACAACGGAAGGATTTGAGTATGGTGTACAGATTGATGTCAAAGCAAATATAGACGTTGTATTTACGCAACTAGATACCACGATTTCTACAAGTTTTAAATATAATACTTCAACCGAAAAGACACAAGAAACGACAGAAACAATTACCTGGAGAGAGGAAATACCAGTAATTGTTCCACCACGAACAAGAACTATTATTGAATTTGATATCACTCTCGGCGATTTTGATCAAGTAGTTACTTTTGCACAATCTTTAGAAGGTACATTGAGATTTACCAAGCTGTTTTCAGGCCAGAGAATAACAGCAACGTTAACTCAACAGAATAGCAACGGAGATACCATTGCTAACATCATGAAGCAAAAATATGGTATACCGATTACAATCATAGATGATAAAGTATTGTTGGATGGGGATGTGCGGTTAAGTGGTTCACTCGGTATTTTATCCAATACCACGATTACCAACCAACCGTTACCTGGAAATCCATTACCAAAAACCGTTGAAACAATTCCTGGGCAGCAAGCATCACGAGCAGTGTTCTTTTAAACCTCCAAACCATAATTATCCATCAGAGTAATACATTCCTCTGATGGATAATATTGTACAGCATATGAGTTTTTTTAGCACACACTATCAATTTAACCAAAAATTAAAAGCAAGTAATCGTATTAGAATTCCAAACGACTAGAAAACTACAACAATCTACCTTCGTATAATAGTGACTTCTTCATTCAAGAACATTCACCGTCGGAATGGATATTGGTACTTAACTCGTCATCTTATCCTAGGACAAGGCGCAAGTATTCTTTTAGCAACGTAGAGAGTGAAACGAATCAACGAAAGTTTTAGGAATCACGCTCCTGCAACAGGAGTATGCCGGCGCCCTCCCGTAAGCCAGTCTTTAGGCGGCCTTCCTATTTAGAACGAACAGATGATGACTTAGCTTAAGGCAATGGAGTGAAGTCGCCTAGTTGCTGGGCGCTGGAGCCGGGCGTGGCTATATAATTAGTTAGTTTATCGACAGCTGCAAAATGTTATAATTTCCTAGACTATAAAAAAACCATCGCAATAGCTAGCCGAAAAATGCGATGGTTTGGTTGCTTTCAATCATTAAATTTTTCCAATACGTCATTTCGTTCATAATTATTTTTTCACTTCTGTTCATCCACTTCCTTCTATCCCTCTGGTTCCATTATTAGCAATGTTATTAATAATTTCAGCAATCTGCTGGGGCGGCTTATCCATGTTATTCACTAACCAATGTTTTATTACATGAATACTACCACTAACGATGAAGGTGCTAATATATTCTGATTTGGATTTCCCCATTTTATTTTCGGTCAACCAATTTTTTATTAGGAAGTTTCTTGCCACATTCATTAATTTGCTTTCAAACGATGTATTCTCACTTTCATTCAGAAGTGTATGACAAATCTTATAATTTGTCGCGACATACTCTAACAACTTCTCCGTTGTTTGTAAGGCCTTCTGTCTTTCAGCAAAATTTTGCTCGTTCAAATACGTATTCAAACCTTTTATAATTTCTTCTTCTATATTCATCAATAAATCATATGGATCTTTGTAATGCGCATAAAACGTAGAACGATTAACATCTGCATGCTTACAAAGTTCCTTTACTGTAATTGCTGAAAGATGCTTTGTTTTTAACAATGTAATTAAGCTATCCTTCAACACCATTCTTGTATACTTTATTCGACGGTCCACTTTTTCAATCATACAATGTCACACTTTCTTTTAGAATACTTGGCTTTTCGTTAAGTTTAATGCTGCAATTTTAATTATACTATAAACCGTAAAACCTTTTATATAGTACAAAAATTTACTGAGAACAAAGCACGGGCATCCGTTTATCAGTAGATAGTGGAACAAATTAACGGAGATACAGATGGCACGAACGATCATAGGACAATGAAATGACGTCGCCTCGTTGGTGAGTGATGGAGTCGGACTGGATGCCCAATTATTACTATGTATACCAAAAGACTTCATACTCACCTATACCATTAGACATACTTATCCTTTCGTCAATTTTGATTGGGATAAAACGACGTCGTTTTGCTTATACGCTAAAGCGTAAAAGTTTTCTGCTTTCCTATAGTGAAAAATGATGGATTTCCCGTACAAGTTAGTAAACTGTTTGTTGTTTAACCAACAGTGTGTATAATATAATAATAGAGGCTTTCAATTATATACGCAAGGGATGGTGAACACCGATTGATTGGATAACAAAAATTATCAGACATAAAAAAGCCGTCGTTATCACGTTTATTACACTAGCTATCATGAGTGCACTTGCACAATTTACAGTTTCCATAAATTATAGCATGGTTGATTATCTGCCAAAAGACTCCCCTTCAACCATTGCCATGGAAACAATGGAAGAAGAATTTGATGGTGCTGTAGCTAATACACGCGTCATGATGAAGGATATAGAAATTCAAGAAGCCTTCGAATTCAAGCAAGATTTAAAAGCAATAGATGGTGTTTCCGAAGTTACGTGGCTAGATGATGCAATTGATACGAAAACACCGATTGAAATGGCGGATAAAGATACGGTTGATTCCTATTATACAGATGGAAATGCGTTATTTTCTTTCCATATTGAAGAAGGAAAAGAAGTGGAAACGACCGATGAAATTTATGAATTAATTGGGAAAGAGAATGCTATGGCTGGAGAAGCCTTGGATACAGCAACCTCACAAAAAATGACGGGGAAAGAAACAATGTATGCGGCCGCATTACTCATACCAATTATTATCATTATTCTTATTCTATCGACAAGATCCTGGGCAGAACCCGTTTTTTTCCTAACCGCAATCGGCGTTTCTGTCATTATTAACTTAGGAACCAATATATTTATTGGGGAAATATCTTTTATCACCCAATCCGTTGCCCCTATATTGCAGTTAGCGGTTTCGCTTGATTATGCGATATTTTTACTGCATAGCTTTGGGGATTATCGTAAGCAAACAGACACACCGGCTCAAGCTATGAAACTGGCGATGAAACGCTCGTTCCCAGCAATTGCAGCGAGTGCTTCCACTACATTTTTTGGCTTTATCGCCTTAACCTTTATGGACTTCGAAATTGGAGCAGATCTAGGTCTTAATTTGGTGAAAGGAATTGCCCTTAGCTTTATTAGTGTTATGGTATTTCTCCCTGCTTTAACGTTGATGTTCTACCATTGGATTGATAAAACCGAGCACAAACAATTACTACCAAGTATACGAAATGTTGAAAAAACATTAATCAAATTTCGTGTACCAGCACTAATTGTTTTATTAATCTTCATTGTGCCAGCCTTCTTAGGTCAAAGCCAAACCAATTTTTTATATGGCATTGGCGAACAACCTGAAGCGTCAAGAGCATATAACGACGAAGCAGCTATTGAAGAAGTATTTGGAAAACATACACCGATGGTTTTACTACTTCCAAAAGGCGATATCGCAAAAGAAGAGCATTTTGTGCAAGAACTGAAAAATTTTCCAGAGGTAAAAAGCACTGTATCTTATGTGGATGCGATTGGCCCGGCAATACCCCCTGACTACTTAGGTGAATCCGTAACAGAACCATTCTTTTCTGAGAATTACAGTCGAATCATCGTTAATACGACCGTAGATACGGAAGGGGAGGCAACGTTTAGTTTTATTAATGAAATTCAATCACTTACCTCGGATTACTATGAAGACGATTACCACATATTAGGGGAAAGCGTCACCTTATATGATATGAAGCACGTAGTTAAAAAGGATAATACAGTGGTTAACCTGTTAACTGTAATAGCCATTGCTATTGTGCTACTCATTACTTTCCGGTCGCTCTCTTTTCCGGTTGTTTTATTAGTCACAATTCAATCAGCTGTCTGGATCAATTTATCAATTCCCTATTTCACAAATACGCCACTCGTTTATGTGGGATATTTGATTATCAGTACCGTACAACTCGCAGCGACAGTAGACTATGCTATTCTTTTAACAGAAGCGTATAAAGAAAATCGCAAAGAAATGCATACATTACCAGCCATGAAGAAAACAATAGATGAGAAAATATTTTCCATCGGTGTATCTGCTTCGATTTTATCTAGTGTAGGATTTATTCTATGGCTGACCTCGTCCAACCAAATTGTTGCTTCTATCGGACTTTTATTAGGAAGAGGTGCGTTGCTCGCATTCATCATGGTCGTGTTAGTATTACCTGCACTGCTAAGCCTACTAGACCGCGTTATTGAAAAAACAACATGGAAAGCAAACTTTTACAAAGGGGAGTGATACGATGCGCCTATTAAAAAAAGCTGGTTTATCGTCGAAGACTAATGGTAAAACCCATGGCTTGACTTCTACCTTTCCAATTGTGAAGAAAATAAGTCTACTGCTGTTCATTTTTATGCTTGTAGTGGCGTTTCTTCCTTCTGCCGTTTTAGCAAATGATGATCCAGCAGAAAAAGAATCAAAAAGTTCTACAGACAAAGGCGAATACGAGACAAAAGATGAAGTCATTTACGGTAATATGCGAGCCAATGGGCAACTGGAAGAAATGTATGTTGTCAATACATTTCAAGTAACGAAGCCCGGCAAAATAATTGATTATGGAGCGTACAGTTCTGTCCGTAACTTGACAAACTTACTAGATATAGATAAAAACGGCAACAAAATCCAATTTCAAGCCGAGGAAGAGAAGGAATTTTATTACCAAGGAAATATGCCAAACAAACCACTTCCTTGGGATATTTCGATCACCTATATCCTGGATGGTAAGGAAATACACGCCGAGGAATTAGCAGGTAAAAGTGGTGCGCTAGAAATACAAATTTCCACTTCCAGGAATGAGGACGTAGATCCAGAATTTTTTAACAATTATTTATTACAAATTGCCGTAACGCTAGATCCAACAAAGTTTGATAATATTCAAGCTCCAGAAGGAACAAAAGCAAATGCAGGTGAAAATAAACAAGTCAATTTTACCGTCATGCCAGAACAGGAAGAAGATTTTATTATTTCAACCGACGTGTCTGAGTTTGAAATGGATCCCATCGAAATAAATGCAGCACCCTATTCCATGTCCATCGAGAGCCCTGATACAAGTGGTGTCACTGGGGAAATGCAGGAACTAGCACATGCAATACGTGACATACATGCAGGTGTTGGTGATTTAAAAACAGGCGTTTCGGAGCTAAATAAAGGTGCACAAGGAATTCGTGATGGTTCCACAGATTACAAAAACGGCATAAATGAATTAAACCAGTCATCTGATGAATTAGTAAGCGGTTCTGCATCTATTAAAGAGGCATTACACACCATGAACCAAACGGTACAACAAAGTACGAGTAATATAGATCTCAGCGCTATTCAAGCGTTACCAGCCCATTTACGAGAAATTGCAAATGGATTGGAAGAATCGACAAAAGCTACGGATAATCTGAAACAGAATTATCATCAAGCAAAAGGTCAATTAGATAAAGCAATGCATGCCATTCCGTCCGATGGAATTACTGAAGCGCAAATAAACGAATTAAAAAATAGCAACGCCGACCAAGAGGTTATTGACCAATTAATAAATACGTATCGGGCAGCAAACGTCGCTAAAGAAACCTATAACCAAGTAACAAGTGCATTCGACGGCGTAACTGTAGCATTGGAACAATCCTCTAGCGCAACAACGGAGATGGCAAAAAACTTAAAGCAAATGGCTACGGAGATGGAGCAAACATTGAAGTCCATGAATCAACTGGACATGATGGAGCAAATTCAAGAAGGGGTTGCAACATTTAATGATGAATACGAAACATTTCATAATGGATTAGTGGACTACACAAATGGCGTAGAGGAATTAGCTACTTCCTATCAAGATTTGGATACCGGTATACAAGAGTTAGCAAAAGGAACGAGAAGCACAAGTAATGGCATCGGTGATTTATATGCCGGTACAAAAGAGCTACGAGAAGCTACGAGTAATTTACCAGGTCAAATCGAACAAGAAACCGAGGAAATGATGGAAGAATATGATAACTCCGACTACAAACCAAGCTCTTTCATTTCCGACAAAAATGAACAGGTAGAAGTCGTACAGTTTGTCCTGCAAACAGAAAGCATTGAAATCCCAGAGCAAGAAGCACCTGAACAAACAGAAGAAGAAAAAGGCATCTGGGAACGCTTTTTAGATTTGTTTCGATAAAGGGAGGAATAGCCTGCTTGTTTTATGACTACAAGCAGGCTTATTCTACTATAGGAAAATATTTTATAAATGAAACGTTGGTCATCATCATGGTGATAGCGAAGTTTTTTAGAATAAAATTTTTTCTACTGATTTCTTCCTTTGTCTTTCCTTAGTGCTTTATAAAAAGAAACAATCATCAATAGCATAATAAACGAAAATGGCAAGGCGGCGGAAATAAGTGCATTCTGCAATGCTTGTAAACCACCCGTATATAACAATACAGCAGCTATAGAAGATTGTGCAATTCCCCAAGCAAACTTTACTGCTGTCGGTGGTGTCATCGATCCATTCGTTGTCTGCATCGCTAAAACAAAGGTTGCGGAATCAGCAGACGTAATAAAAAAGGTGCTAATAAGCAAAATGCCGAGTAATGACAAAATCATACTTAAAGGCATTTGGTCAAACAACCCAAATAAAGCTTGTTCATCCGGAAGTGCTGCTATATTAGCACCCTTATTCTGTGCATCCATCCCTGAGACACCGAATGCTGAAAACCAAAGAAAGCCGACTACTGAAGGTACAATTAACACACCTGACACAAACTCTCTAATGGTTCGCCCTCTAGATACTCTAGCAATAAAGATTCCAACAAATGGCGCCCAAGCAATCCACCATGCCCAAAAAAATACCGTCCAGTTCATAACCCATGCTCGCTCTTCTTCATTATGCGGAGATAGACGAAAACTTTCAGAAGGCAATTGCTGTATATATAAGCCAATCGTGTCTGTAAACGAATTAAAAATATATAATGTCGGTCCAAGAATTAAAGTTGCCAAAAACAGTACTGCTCCCAATCCCATATTCGCATTACTTAAGTAACGTATCCCTTTACTTAAGCCAGTATACGTGGATATCATAAATAAAACAGTCACAATCAAAATAATTATAAATTGCACCGAAAATGAAATTGGGATATCGAATAAATAAGCAATACCACCATTGATTTGCGTAGCACCAAACCCAAGTGTCGTAGCTACTCCCACAACCGTAGCAAAAACAGCAATTATATCCACCGTTTTTCCTAAAGGCCCTGTCATTTTATCACCAAACAACGATTCCAGCGACGAACTTATTAACCCTGGCTTTTCATGACGAAACATAAAGTAAGCGAGCACTAAACCAATTAATGCATAAATTGCCCATGCATGAATACCATAGTGAAAAAAAGTAACACGAAGCGCATCTTCAAAAGCCTCTCTAGTACCAGGCTCTGCCATCGGGGGAGTTTTCATATAATGAGAAACAGGTGAGGCAACACCATAAAACACAAGCCCAATCCCCATTCCCGCACTAAAAAGCATGGCGAACCAAGACAGATAACTGAATTCCGGTTTTTCACCAACTTTACCAAGCGTTATTTTTCCATATTTACTAAACACAAGGTAAACGCAAAACACCACAAACAGTGTTACAATTAATAAATAGTACCACCCAAAATGATTCGATATAAAGCGCATAACCATGCTTGAAATTTGTTCAAACTTATCTGGCAGGACTGCTCCCAATACAGACAACGCAGCAGTAATCGCTAACGTAACCCAAAAAACAAGCGTTACTTTTTTCATAAGCTAAGACCTCCTAAGGAAAATCATGCATGCAACTAGATGTTAGTTTTTCTTATCCCACGCTATTCTATACTTGGAGATCCTGTTCTTCACCTTCTATTTATAAAATCTTCCTTTTTAGCTACTTTCATCTAATCTCCTCTCAAATTTCAAGCCAAACTCATAAATAGTAGAATTATAATACACTACTGCTTTATTATTGATATAAGGTGTAGCCAGCCACTCGTGGATAATTGTGAACTTCAGCGACTTCATTGTGAACTTCGAATAACTATCTTGTAAACTTCAGCGAATTCCCATAAAACTCAAGCGAATTTATGCTGAACTTCAGCGATTTAACAAAATTATACATTCCTATATTGGAATAAAAGTGGCCGGAGTGGAGGGTGAGCGCATTTTTGACGAACATGAGCGATTTCCGCGCAAGGACGAGCGAGTTACTGATGAACATGAGCGAATTTCTCACGAGGGCGAGCGAGTTTTTGATGAACATGAGCGATTTCCGCGCAAGGACGAGCGAGTTACTGATGAACATGAGCGAATTTTGCGCGAGGGCGAGCGCATTTTTGACGAACATGAGCGATTTTTGCGCGAGGGCGAGCGAGTTTCCGATGAACATGAGCGATTTCCGGCAAGGGCGAGCGAGTTACTGATGAACATGAGCGATTTCCGCGCGAGGGCGAGCGAGTTACTGACGAGCATGAGCGGATTTCGCACGAGGGAGAGCGAGTTACTGACGAGCATGAGCGGATTTCGCACGAGGGCGAGCGAGTTTTTGATGAACATGAGCGATTTCCGCGCAAGGGCGAGCGCATTTTTGACGAGCATGAGCGATTTCCGCGCGAGGACGAGCGAATTTCCGATGAACATGAGCGATTTTTGCACGAGGGCGAGCGAGTTACTGATGAGCATGAGCGAATTTCGCACGAGGGCGAGCGAGTTACTGATGAACATGAGCGGATTTCCGCGCAAGGGCGAGCGAGTTTCCGATGAACTAGTGTAAAAAAATTGCATTTTGTTGTTAGACCTCTATCTAACAACAAAATGCAATGTAACTTGTATGCAATAATTTTTTGGTAGATAAGCAACTACGAAGCTACTTTCTGCTTTTCTTCTTTGGCCTTTTTCTGGAAACGTTTGGTTTCGTAAATAATTACCCCTGATAAACCGAGTAAACCAATTAAGTTCGGTGCAGCCATTAAGCCATTCAACACATCGGCGAGCATCCAGACTACATCAAGGGTAGCGGTGGCACCAACAAAAATGAAAAGAACGAAAACTGTACGATAGGCTCTTACTGCCATAGGATTTTTGAATAAGTATTGGAAGCATTTTTCTCCATAATATCCCCATCCCAAAATTGTCGAGGTAGCAAAAAACAATAATCCAATTGTAATAATATACGGGCCTGCTCCGCCAAGTAAAGTCTCAAAAGCTGTAGACGTCAACACACCTGCTTCAATGGAACCATTTCGCCAATCACCAGACATGACAATAGTGATTCCCGTAATGGAACAAACGATAAATGTATCAATCAGAACTTGCGTCATGGAAACGAGCGCTTGTCTGCCAGGTAAGTCCGTTTTAGCTGCTGCAGCAGCTATAGGAGCAGATCCTAAACCTGCTTCATTGGAAAATAAACCGCGGGCAATTCCAAATCGTATCGCTGCACCAATAGCTCCACCCGTTGCAGCCTCCCCTGTAAACGCAAATGTAAAAATCGTTCCAAGTGCTTCTGGTACAAGATTAATATTCATTATCATAACTATAATTCCAGCCAGAATATAAAATAATGCCATAATTGGCACAAAAAATGCAGTTACCCGTCCAATCCATTTAATACCACCTAAAATAACCATACCAGCAAAGATAACTAGCACAATACCAGTGACCCAAAACGGAACAGAAAATGTATCATGCATTAAATCTGCAATAGCTTTAGACTGTGTTCCATTACCAATCCCAAAAGCTGCAAGAGAACCAAATACTGCAAACAGAACACCGAGCCATTTCTGTTTTAATCCGTGTTCCAAATAATACATTGGACCACCAGCCATATTTCCATTCGCATCTTTCACACGATACTTTACAGCTAAAATTGCCTCACCATACTTCGTCGCCATGCCAAAAAATCCAGCTAACCACATCCAAAAGATAGCACCAGGTCCACCCATCACAACCGCCGTGGCTACCCCAACAATATTTCCTGTACCAACCGTTGCAGCCGAAGCAGTCATTAATGCCTGAAAGTGGGAAATATCTCCCTCTGAATCTTTATCCTGACTTCTGGAAAATGCAAGCTTTAGCGCATAAGGTAACGAACGCACTTGCAAAGCACCAAGTCTAATTGTTAAATAAATTCCAGTACCTACTAGCAGTACAAGTAATGGTATTCCCCATATAATACTGCTCATTTGACTTAAAAATTCTTCAATTTGCGCCATAAGCATCCCCTTCTTTTTATTTGTACTACAACAAGTAAACGCATCTCTTCCTTATACCTTTTCAAAGAGTTGTACTTTTTACCTATTATTCTAAGTAAACCGAAAATTCAGCATGATGTCAAGATTGACTTTTTGTGAAATGTGATTATTTTAGACAAGCATCTACTATAAACTACAAAATTCCACACGTACTACAGTGGAAAAAATGGTCTCCCTTTTTCTTAGAAAGACACAATTATTACCATACATTTCTACACTCGTTGTAGTTGATCGTAATTATTTTGGCAAACGAGAGTAGCAAGTTAATTAAAATCTAGTAAAAAAATGCCCCCCTTATAGAAAAGCTCCACTTATTTTTAATCTATTTTACTTTTAACCACCTATTTGTTTCCCATTGACTGCTTAAATACTTTTCAGATTCTCCAGTATTTGCATTTAAAAACAAGGGATTAGAGACACAGTCGCTATCTATATCAATTTTCCATAAAGGTAAATACACCAATGAATAATGAATAATTTTATGTTTAGGTTTTTTCAAAATATAAGAACGGTTAATTTGCGTCCTTTGTACATCCTTTATATATTTTTCCACTTCATATGCTGCTTTAATTTTTGGGCTTATTACTTTACTTTCATCTACAAAACGTCTCGATATGCGCATATCGCTAGTTAATAACCCTCTATAGCCTGATACAGCATCAATAAAGCAGTTTACGGAAGATTGTTTAGGGGGAAACGGCTTTCTATCTGCAATGACTAACATTTTCGCTAACCACATAGGGTGGAAAATTAACCCTTTATTATTTGTATTCGCTTGCAAAAATGCGATGGTGACATCCTTCTTTAACTTAGTAGCTACATGGATTGATTTATAAATATAGGAATACAGCTGCTTATTATCAATGAATTCGTTATCACCAATAATATGTATTTCTTTTTTACTCAGATTCATAAAAACACCTCATCAAACAGTCTTTTTACTTTCATTTTCTGTATGGTATTGATTCACTTGGTTTTGAATTTCGGCGGATGGTGGTTGAGTAACATAACTAACCACGATTAAAAGAATGAGTGATACAGGGGCTGCAATGATTGGTTCTGATACCAATGCGAAAGGTTTTGTTAGGACAAGTATAAGAAATGTGACTGCACCACCAAGCATACCAGCCAGTGCACCTGCTTTGTTTGCTCTGTTCCACCAAATACCTAAAACGAGTGGGAAACCAAATGCTGATAACAAGAAACCGCCAACCCAGCCCACCATGATCGCAATTAATTGGGGTGGATTTATCGCTATGACAATACCGATAATACTCGCAACAATCATAACGACGAACCCGATTTTAGTGACCGTTTTTTCAGACGCTTCTTTATTGATATACTCCTTATAAATATCGTGCGCAACACCAGCTGAAATGGCTAAAAGCATTGCATCCGCTGAAGACATAATAGCAGCAAGCAAACCTGCAAGCATCATACCAGCTAAAATAGGGGACATATAATTCTCAATGACAGAGACAAAGATCATATCCTGATTGTCCAGAGAATCCGCTATACCAAGACTAGCACCACCTGCAGCAACTATAAATCCAAATATAAAAATGAATAGATATAAAAGACAAGCCCACATAGCCGATCTTCGTGCTGTTTTTGCATCACGTGAAGAAAAATTGCGCATTACCGCTGATGGTGAAACAATGCCAAACCATAGGAAGGCTAAAAATAAACCAAAATAGGACATCCATGGTTGTGTAATATCCCCAAAATTTGGTGTAACGGCTAAGGCATCTTGTATTAACGTTGAAAAGCCATTATGTTGGAAAAGAATAATGCATGACAGTACAAGCATTCCGATCAGCATCACAGAACCTTGGATAAGATCGGTATACGTTATTGCCTACATGCCTCCTAATGCGGCATAAATGGTAAAGCCAATTCCTAGAAGAATTACAGCTGTTTTATAATCCACTCCTAATACGTAAGATCCAATGAAGCCTGATGCTGTAAGCTGTGGAACCATGTAAAACGTCATCCCAATGACAACGATAAACACTGCTACAATCTGCACTGCTCTTCCGTACCGTTGTTTAAAAAATTCCGGTAATGTATTCACTCCTGAACGTCTAATTTGTCCAGACACTAAAAAGAGCGTAAATGGTAAAATAGCGACTGCTCCAAATCCGTAGGCAAACAGAAATGGAACACCGAGAGCAACACCTGAACCAACAGCGCCCATTAATGAACTGGAGCTAGCTAATGCTGCAAACAAGGCAAAAGCACCAACAAAAGTATTAATACTTTTGCCTGCTGTCCAGTAATCATTTTCGGACGAGTGAGCACGTTTAGCAAAATAGATGCCCATGAACGTCATTAAAATGAGATATACAGCCAATATAACAGCTTCAAGAATTTGCATTACTTCTTCCTCCTTTCATCGTCATTTTCCTTACGTTCTTTTTTCTCTATCCAGACCACATAAATGACCGCTAATATAAACCACATGATATAGCTTAAAAACATGAGCCAACCCGCTAAGGAAATTCCCATAAAGTACGTATCTGTCGGCCACCATATTAAAACGACCGCTACACAGCAAAGTAATATTGCTACTAAAATAATTCCTGGATCTAACCATCGCGATTTAGCCTGCATTCGCTCTCCCCCCTTTCAACCAAAGTTGAATTTTTTCCTTTACATATCCAGTTTTATACCAATATTGTTTTCTATTGACTTTTGATACATGAAATGAGCAACAACTACATCAAACAAAGCCATTCCGGTTGATTTAAATAAGACTGTTTTCGCTTTTTCTCGATTTAGCTGAACTCCGCTTGTAGTATGCTGCGACATGAAAGTAATGGACTCGTGTTTTATCAACCCCTGATCAATTGGCATAGCTAAATCACCAGATTCCGTTATGGCATGCTCTGTATCAACAAATACTTTATCCGCTAAACGATACAATGATGTGGGGAACTCTCTCATGGTTGGTTGGAACGAGCCAATACCAATAAATAATTTATTTTTCAACAAGTGTGGATCGTCTGGGAGAACTGGTTCTTTAGATGTCGTTGCCGTTATAACAATATCCGCTTTAGCAATAGCTTCCTCTGCTGAAGACACCGGGTGAATTTGCACTTCTTGTCCAATCCACTCTATGAGAGAATGGCGAAATGACGCTATTTTTTTGTGGGATCGATTATAGAGATATATGTGCTTTATCTCCCGTTCTGTACATGCAGCAACGGCTTGATAGAAAGCTTGTGTTCCAGTACCGATAATTGCCAACGATGTGTCTCCTTTACGCGCAAGATGTCTAACCGCAGAACCTCCTATGGCGCCGGTACGCATGCCCGTTAGATAAGAACCATTTAAAACTGCTTTTATTTCTCCTGTCTCCTTACAATGCAGCACAACCAACCCGTGAATGGTTGGACATGTTTGGTTATTTGGGAATACCGTAACAAGTTTGGTAGCGATTACATTACTTGTGAAACATGGCATGAACAAAAGTGTATTAGCATTGTCTTCTATATGCATACGTTCTGGAGCTAAAAACTCACCAGATTCATAGATATGATACGCATGATCAATAGCATCTATTACCTCTTTCATCGACACAGACTGTTTTATATCCTTTTCACTTAGAAACAACATGTTTTCTTCCTCCTTTAAAGTACAGATTTAGAAAAACTTGGCTTGTCACCAAGTCCTTATGGCGAAAGGCGTAGTTTTTCTTATACTATAAACCTTTAAACTTTTATACTTTCCTATAGTGGAACAAATATTTGGTGCTCCCGTTTAGCAACGTAGCGAGTGGAAAGCATCAACTAGAGATAAAGAAATTTATGCCGCTAAAACAGGGGAAGACTGGCGGCAAGCCCGTTTTTAGTCGGGCTTTCTCTTGGCAATGAACCGTCTTATCCTAGAGTGATTTCGTAAAGTAGCTTAGTTGCTGGGTGTTGGAGCCGGTCGTAGCTCATTCGGTTAGGTTATTATACACAAGCCCCTAATTATACGCTTGCTTGCCTTCTAAAAAATTCGACTTAAAACAGTGCGTTGTGGAAAAAACCGTAAATTGTAGCGTTCTTTCTTATCGTGCAGAAAGACTTCACTTTGTATTTGCTTTAACGTACTTTCGAAAGAAGTCTCGATCATCACATATAAACGAGCTCCGAGCGTTAGACATTTACCCAAAGTAACGCTCAGGGAGAAAAAAGATTACTTTCATCGTACAAATGAGAAGCTCCCACTTCAAGCTATGCTAAGTGGCGAATAATTCACACTATCCCCCCTTCCACAATGAGTTCATTGCTAGCAAATCGTTCAAATCGTAGCGGACTTAAATCTAACGTTTCATATTTTCCAGTGCGGATTAACTCTGATAAACCTTTTCCGACTCCTGGAGCTTGCTGCATGCCGTGACCACTAAATCCACATGCCATGTAATAACCATTGAGTTGTGGATGTTCACCAATGATAGCGTTCTGATCTTTTATATTATGGCTATATAACCCAGCCCATCCACGTTTGATTTTAGCGCGTTCAAAGTTGGCTATTCTTTTCGCTAACACTGGCCATAGCTGTTCTTCAAAAAATGACCGCTGCCAACTAAATTCAATGCCAGGCCTTACTTTTTCGGAATAACCTGTAATTAAAGAACTACCTTCATGGCGAAAATAGACACCACTTGGATCAATGGTGAGCGGCAACTCTTTTTTAAGCGGATCGGCGATGTTGAATTGAATAATTTGCCGTTTCAAAGGGACAATTGGTAAGGGCATACCAGCTTTTTCACTTAATTCTGCCGCCCAGGGACCGGCGCAATTAATTACGACTGGCGCTTTATAACTATCACCGTTTTTTAATATGACTCCCCGCACCCTACCCCTTTCTTTGATAATCGTATCAACTTCCTCATATACATACCTTCCTCCCAGTTGCTTTGCTTTTCGTACGTATCCTTGCATTACAGAATACGGGTCCAAATAACCGTCCTCACTACAATAAAGTCCGCCTCGCAAATCATCCGTATGTAACTCAGGGATAATGGAGCACAATTCTTCCTTCATAAGTAACTCAGCAGGGACGCCATGTTTCCGTTGTAATTGGTGCTGCTTCCTAAATGATTCTATGTTTTCCTTGTTAGCCAAAAATAAATACCCTCGCTGCTTAAAGTCTATATTAGCTAACCCCCCATCCACAGCCATATCTTCCGGAAAGGTTTTGTATTTTTGCAGTCCGTATCGGCTCAGCTGAATATTGACACTTGTAGTAAACAGTTGCCTAAAGCCGCCTGCACTTCTAGGTGTGGAAGCAAATGCATACGTGTTGTCTTTTTCAAAAATAGTAACCTCACCTTCAAATCCATCCTGTAAGAGATGATAGGCAATGCTTGAACCAATTACTCCACCACCGACAATAATCATATCCACTTGTTTTTTCAATAAATCACCTCAATTAGATATTAGTATCATCAATACAATTATTGCGCTACATAATGCTAATAGAATTACCTTTCATCCCAAAAAAGTTAAAGCATTAGGTAACGGTACCTATAAATTTTTCCTTTTAACTATAGCCTATTTTTCAATTTTCAGTCTATGTATAAAGTGAACAAAAAATGTTTTATTGTTTGAACACCTGAATTACTTTATAAATAAAGTGGATTTTTAATTAGATAAAGATTCTCTCAACCTCGGACGGTTAAATAGACAAAGGGATTTAGGTCTGTAATCTCTCATTTAGACTGTCCCAAATCGTGGGGGCTTCTTGGGTAATCGCCACTTTTGGTAGCTGACGAAATTGACCAAGCTAACCCTCTTGTTCCAAGAGTTTATATTTTATTAGGCGCTTGCCAATAAGCGAATACCTTCTTTCTTGATATTGAGTGCTGAATTGTAATCTCTATCAAGGTTTAGTCCGCAATCCATTGATATGCTCCCAATATGGTAGACAGAGAAATAATAAAAACTCTTTACTACGATATTGGGGGCATTTTCTATGTCTAAAAGAAGAAGTAAACATACGTTAGATGAAAGAATCGAGGCGGTATTACGTGTGATTGAGGGGATAGCGTCTGTCAGTACGATTGCTAAAGAATACGCTGTTGACCGTACTACGATTAACTCATGGGTGCGTAAATACGAAGCAGATGGGGTGGATGGTTTAAAGGAAGCGAGGACATGGAAGAAGTATTCCGGCGAACTGAAAAGGGAAGCTGTTGAATTTTATCTAAATGGAGAAGGCAGTCTGAGAATGACTTGTGAGAAGTTTAATATTTCATCTAATTCGGTTTTACGTCAATGGATAAACCAGTATACTAGTGGGAAAGAGATAAAATCTACTAGTAAAGGAAGAGAAACCATGACAAAAGGGCGTAAAACCACACTTCAAGAACGCATTGAAATTGTGCAATATACGATTGCGAACGAGCGCAATTATCATGAGGCGGCTAAAAAGTATAACGCTTCTTATCAACAAGTATATAGCTGGCTGCGTAAATATGAAAAAGATGGGAAACAGGGTCTTCAGGATCGTCGTGGAAAAACACTAGAAACAAAGGCTAGCTTTACCGAAGAGGAGAAATTACAACTTCGTATTAAAGAATTGGAACACCGTAATCAGTATTTAGAGGCGGAGAATGGCTTATTAAAAAAGTTGAAGGAAATCGAAAGGGGGATGGGACAGCGCGACTAGGTAAACATCTAGCTAAATTTCAAGCGATTCATGACTATCACAAGGAGACAACAATACCCATTCTATTACTCTGTGAAATTTTAGATGTATCCCGATCTGGATACTATAAATGGTTGAAACATGAACCTACAGAAGGACAAAGGGAAAATGAGTGGCTCATGAAAAAAGTGAAAGAGGAATTCAGAAAGTATAACGGTAACTTCGGCTATCGTCGAATAACCATGGTGATCAATCGCAAATATAAGAAACAATATGACGAGAAAAGAATTAGACGCTTAATGATTCAAATGGGCTTAAAATCGCATATTCGTCGCTCGAATGGCTATTCCACAAAGACAAGCTATATCAATATTGAAGAAAACATTTTGAATCGTGAATTTACTGGGGAGAATGCGAATGAGAAGTGGGTAACGGATATTACGCATATGACGTATGGCTTTGGTAACAAGGCTTATTTAAGTGCTATTAAAGATCTTTATGACGGTTCGATTGTCGCCTATCAGGTTGGGCGCTATAATGACAATCCTTTGGTTATGAACACGCTAAAAGAAGCTATAAAGGCAAATCCCGATGCAGCCCCTTTAATTCACAGCGATCGTGGTTCACAATACACATCAAAGGAATATCGTTATCTTACGGCAGAAGCTGGGATGAAACGCAGTATGTCACGTGTAGGTAATTGTATTGATAACGCACCAATTGAAAGCTTCTTTGGTCATTTTAAATGTGAAAGCTATGACTTAAAGAATTACAAGAACTTTGAGGAGCTAGAAAAAGATATTGATAAGTATATTACATTTTATAATGAGGAACGATACCAAAAGAGATTAAACAGCCTAGCACCATTAGAATACCGGCGCCAGACTGTGGCATAATTTTTTATTTTTTCACTGTCTACTTGACAGGGCGCAGATCAAATAATCCAGAAGTGCTATCTTTTATTTTTTGCCACTTATTTTTCTGTAAGTTTATAGAACTATATCTTGATATCCTACTTCTTCTACAACTTCATCTTCAATTTTTATACCCAATCCATCCTCAATATCCCAAGACACATCGCACAATAACCCCAATCTTCTCTTTCCATTCTTCCTTACTCTTCTTACAATTAATTCAGTAGGTTTCACTAATTCTGTTAAGCCAGTTAAAGAATCTATTTTAGGAGCAACTTTATTTGCTTGTGATTCATCTTCTAACATTTCTCTATATTCATCGACATTCTCACTATAGTACTCAAAGACTTCCTTTTCCGCCTCGCTCATCAACTAAGAACGTTTGTTCTTATCGTATCACAAAATAGAACTAATGTACGTGTTATTTTATGGAAAACAAAAAATACCACCTCCCCGTAACTTATTTCGATAATAGTTACTGGAGGTGGTTTAAAACATAACATTAATATATTGTTTTCAACTAATGCTTCCTAGATTTATTTTTATCAAATAAGTGCACAATGAATAATACGCCAAAAACTACAATAGGCCCCACAGTTAATAAATAAAGCCAATCTTTTTCAATTTCAAATATATTAACTAAGTATAATACCAAAAACACATATATAATTGTAGTCAATAATTTCATGATAGCAACTCCTAAAACGCAATATCTATCCATC
>NZ_FQXD01000017.1 GCF_900129865.1 Virgibacillus chiguensis | reverse complement strand
TGCGCCGCGGGCCCATCTGTAAGTGACAGCATATGCCGCCTTTTAACATTGCGTCATGCGACGCTTTGTTTCATCCGGTATTAGCCCCGGTTTCCCGGAGTTATCCCAGTCTTACAGGTAGGTTGCCCACGTGTTACTCACCCGTCCGCCGCTCGTTCCACAAACGTCACTCCCGAAGGAGATCTGTTTGCTTCCCGCGCTCGACTTGCATGTATTAGGCACGCCGCCAGCGTTCGTCCTGAGCCAAGATCAAACTCTCCATAAAAGTTTGTGATGATGAACACCGTTCTTCATCATTCTTAGCTGCTGAGATTTCTCTCAGTTTATTTCTCAAGAAAAAACAGGGTTTGTTTTTCCTTGACATACTGGTTGTTTTGTTCAGTTTTCAAAGAGCGATTTTTTATCTGTCGTTTTTTGCGACAAGATATAATTTATCATGTTTTCAAGTGATTGTCAACAGTTTTTTTGAAAATATTTTTCTCGTTTTTCTCTGTTGATTTGTCTTTTAATGACAACAGAATTTACTATAGCATATATATTTTAAAATAGCAATAGGAAAAACTATTTTTTTGTTTTAACATATACAAACTTCCCCTAATTCTTACACAGTGTACCCTTCTTATACCTCATACAGTGCCTCACTCGTCCATACATTTATAATATAGTGAGAATCTCTTCTCTTCATTTACTGCCGATTAGAGACCCTCTATTGATTTAGAAGTGCCTATTTAAATCATACATGCTCTAGCAGAAAAGGAAGCTACTCTATTTAGCGCTTATTAATTATTTAAAGTTTTTTTTGGCATGTATTTCAAACACTCTTTTTCATTAGCTACTCTGCGAAATAACTGAAACAACATTTGGTATCTTTCACGCATAGAATCTTTTACTATTTTATCTATTCGAGAATCCTCTAAATCCATTAATAGCTCTTCCAACTCTCGTCTGATTAAATATTCCAGTTCCCTTTGCTCTATGTTATTAATTAGTAATCCTAACATGTTTGCACCGCCTTCATCATTATTATAATTCTAGTTGTTTTCTGTTTTTCAGTCTTTCCTACTCCTTTAAAATCATACAAACAGGTATATAAAATTATTCGCAAACCATCTCGAATTATGTCGGTTTTTAATCTATATTTTACTAATTTATTTGAACAGAGAAGCTGATTTGAAAGATACATGCTGGATAATCCTGATGGCTAAAAGCTTTAAATGCCCTATTTCAAAAATAAATTATGCCTGAAATTAGTTAGCATATCTTACGAATCTTAAAATAAATCTCATTTAGTGGAGCTACTTCTACAAAAACGTATTGAGGTATTTTCTATTAAAAGACGTGGCTAATCGCCAGTCTTTATGAAACTTTCTCTCGTAATATTATAGGCTTTTCATTTCTATACTATTGCATAGTTGAAATAAATGAGTTCTTAAATCTCGTATGACTACATACCTTTTAGTAATGTTCTTTTATAACATATAACCTGCATCGTCCTTTTCATTTTACGTGGACAAGCCATCATACTTCTGCAAATGCTGAAACGCCATGACGCAGATTCATTCACCTGTTTACTTTCTTGTAATGCCAAATGGCTTATCGTCGATTTTCATCAGAGCCAAGCACGAATACAGACCACATGTATTGTGGAATTGGAACATTCCTTACTTGTGGCGGAGCAAAAGTGGAAATAAACCATAAATGGACTATGCGTGTTATTTCGCAATTCTGCAAAATAAAATGCTAAGAGGGAGGAAAGATTGTGGAACATTTTTATGTATGGCGTTTCAATAAGTGGAAGCGGTGGTTAACTGTAGCTGTTTTTGCTCTATTTACAGCAACATTTTTATGGTTAGAGTGGAACGGGGAATTTACGGTTTTCTCCAACAAGGAACCTTCAGCTATGTCAAAAGGAAACGCAAACGAAAATAATATTGCCCTAACCTTTAATATTAGCTGGGGAGAAGAACGCGTTCATGATATTCTAAAAGAACTAAAAGAAGAAGGTGTACAAGCAACTTTTTTTATAAGTGGAGAGTGGGCAGAAAGACATCCGTCTATTGTTGAAAAAATCACGGAAAACAAACATGAATTAGGAATGCTTGGTTATCGCTATAAAAGTTATTTGGATAGAGACTTGGACACGGTAAAAAAAGATTTGCAAAAAGCCCAAGAAGTTTTTGGTAAATTAGGGTATGAAGATGTACGTTTATTACGGCCCCCTAACGGTCATTTTAATAAAGAAATTATTGAAACAGCTGAGAATATGGGATATAACGTCATTCACTGGAACGTGAATCCAAACGATTGGAAAAACCCTGGCTCAGATACAATTGTAGATGATGTCATGAAACAAGCCACTAATGGAGATATTGTTTTGCTACATGCTTCTGATTCTGTCAAACATACAGCGAAAGCGCTAGAAACTATTCTACCTGGCTTGAAAAACAAAGGGTTTTCGTTTGTTTCTATGACTGAACTAATAAATCAAGCACACGCTAGCACTGAATTCGTTGACTAATTACCAATTCAAGAATTTGGGCTAGCATTCTGGCTATTTTTATTAGAAATAAGTTTTGCTTATACTTATGAAACCTTAAAAATGTAATATCTTCCTAAAGTGTAAAAAATTAAAAATGCGTCGACAAAATGATCGGCGCATTTTTATTTTGTTTCACTGTTTTTTGCACAAGTAGCCACCTACAACACGGATATTACGAAATTGCATCCTAGCTTGTATCTCGCCCAAAGCGAGTTATGCCTTCTTTTTTTTCGTAGTTGTTTTAGATACATCCTGCTTTTGAGGCTTACTCGGATTAATGCGATGAAGTACCAGCAATTGATATGTGTTACAAGCTAACAACGGAATGATCATTAACCAAGCATAATCCGTACCTTCCGTCCGCAATCCTGGCACCCATTCGACCGTTGTTATCACTACCATTAGAAATAAAGCAGGAATAAATGCTTGCTTATTCGTTTCCTTTGCTTTAATCGTCGCAACAATCCAGCCATAGACTAATATAGCTAAAGCCATAAGCATATACCAATAGATAGCCACCTCCCCTTTTGTAGCTTGATATGGAAAATAAATCAAATCAAACAATACAAATGCAATGAGAAGTACTTGTACGGTTGGCCAAAAAGAACGAAATAGTCCTAGCCCAAAGCGATTAATAAACAAGTATGCAAAAAAACCAGTCTGACTAACTACACTAAATACAAGGCCTAACCCTATAAAAAAGATAAGTAGCCCTAATAACTCCATCCAATTCATTGGATTAAGAATAGCTGCGTAGTCTTCTGCTTTTACAAAAAAGCTTGTAATAAGCCCTGCTAAACCACCTATTAGCAATGTTTTAAAAAAGAAATTGACTAATTTTCTCGTGTTCAACGTCCCATCCCCCTATATATGTAACGTTTCTGTCTATATTTTTCACCGTCACGCAAAGTTTTTATAGATATACATCCTCTCCCCTTATGGAGAACGAAGCACTTTATCTACAACAAAACCCTCCTCCCGTATTCTACCATGAAGTAACCAGTTTTTCCTTACGAAACGAATATTTTTCATGGTATTCACACACATTAAAACAGAGAAGAAAGGAGGATTTCCAATTGAAGACGAATCGATTCAAAATCATTGGCATCGTTGCCATTGTTTCTTTCATAGTTATTAGTGGCTGTACCGATGGAAATACCTCGGACAAAGAAGGAGATTATGATACAACAAAGAAAATGGTTGTTGATATATTACAAACGGAAGAGGGTAAAAAGGCAATTCGTGAATTAATGACCGATGAAAAGTTGAAACAGGAGCTAGTTCTGGACTCTGACGTTGTTAAAAAATCAATTAATGAGGCACTCGTATCAGAAAAAGGAAAACAGATGTGGACGATCTTATTTCAAGATACCGACTTTGTAAAAGAATATACAAAATCAATGCAAGAAGAACATATGAAGCTTATGAAGCGGCTAATGAATGATGCAGATTACCAAAAACAGATGCTTGAATTATTACAAAACCCAGAAATGACAGACCAAATGCTTCAAGTAGTAAAAAGCCAACAATTTCGAGAGCATCTTGGAGAAACGATTCAACAAACGCTAGAAACACCACTTTTCCAAGAAAAAATGCAAGAGACATTATTAAAAGCAGCTGAGAAGCAAGGAAAGCAATTAAAGGAAGAGAGTAAAGACGAAGAAGGTGAAGGCGGTAGCGATGGAGGTACAGCTGAATCAGATGGTGGTGGCTGACACGGCTAACACTATCCTGCTTCTACCACGAACTTTGACACACGGTCATAACAGGTATAAGCGTAAACTTTAAAGCCAAGTTTTGATGTCTGCGACTTTTCTATTACGTATCCCCTTTTATGGCCCAATACAACTCGAATAGCAAACCGTATTAGAAAAACTTGACTTCTTGTGAGATTTTTCTAGCTGAAAGACGCTGTCGTTTTTCTTATACTATCAGCCTTTAAAGCTTTATTAGTGCAAAAAGACGTCTCAGGGGCACTCACGCTATTCCCGAGACGTCATGTAATTGTCACGCTTCTAATTGTGCCACTATTTTGGCAGCGATCTTATGATAAGCTTGTCCAATTGGATGATCTTGCTGATAAATAGATGGAGCAAATACGTCCTCTTCTTCATAAGGCTGCTGCAACGGCAACTGGCCAAGTACTTTTGTTTTTAACACTTCTGCCAACTTCTTGCCACCACCTTGTCCAAACACGTACTCTTTCTCGCCTGTAAGTTGACTTTCAAAATAAGCCATATTCTCAATGACACCTAGAATTTCATGCTCCGTTTTTAACGCCATCTGGCCAGCACGAGCGGCTACAAATGCTGCTGTAGGGTGAGGTGTAGTCACGACGACTTCCTTACAAGATGGGAGTAATTCATGGACGTCCATTGCGATATCGCCCGTTCCAGGTGGTAAATCAAGCAATAAATAATCGAGATCTCCCCACTCCACTTCCTTAAAGAAGCTATTTAACATTTTTCCAAGCATCGGCCCACGCCAAATAATTGGTGAATTATCTTCTACAAAAAATCCCATAGAAATAACTTTTACACCAAAACGTTCCACTGGAATAATTTTTTCAGCACGAACCTTTGGACGTTCCTCCACGCCCATCATATCAGGAACACTAAATCCATAAATATCGGCATCAATAATGCCTACTTTTTTCCCTAAACGCATGAGCGACATCGCTAAATTAACCGTTACCGTCGATTTACCAACACCGCCTTTTCCACTGGAAACAGCGATAAATTTCGTGCCGCTGTTACCACCCATTAATGCAGCTTCTTGCTCCTTTTCAACGGCAGGTTGGTATTTCTTAATCACATCATCTGGTAATTGTTCAAATCGTAAACCAACCGTTGTCGCTCCGTTTTTCTTCAAAATCCCAACAATTTCTTGTTGCAGTTGCATCTGTTCAGCAGTGTTTGTTTTTGCGATAGCGACTTTTACACTTACATGTTTCTTTTCTTCTTTAATATTTACTTCCTTTACGCCTTCCGTTTCTTCTAGCGATATATGTAAAAAAGGATCTTTTACAGAGTTAAGCAGTTGAATTACTTCTTCCTTTGTTAACATTGAATCACCATCCCTTTGTAAATGCATACATCGACAGTATAACATAAAACAGACGATCCTTCAGTTCATGGGCTTGTTGAATTAAAACAAGCCCGTATGTACGAAAAAGTGGTGACTCTTATTTGTAATTAAAGTTCATCCTCCCCTTCCTCTGCCTTTATTTCCTCCGTAGCATACCGCAAAATTCCTTTATAAATGCTCGCAGCTACTTTCTGTTGGTAATCCGTATCTTTTAATAATTCTCGCTCTTCAACGTTAGATAAAAAGCCTATTTCTACAAGTGCACCAGGCGTCTCTGCGTACTTTAGTAAATAGACATTGTTAATGGCTAGAGCTGCACGATTGGTATTTTCTAAATTACGAATAAACTCTGCCTGAATCATTTCTGCCAAATGCTTATTTTCATCCTTTTGGGGGTTATAAAATGTTTGTGCCCCTCTCCATTTGGTTGAAGGTAGTGCATTTAAGTGCAAAGAAATAAATAAATCTGCTTCTTGTTCATTGATGAACGACAATCGATTTCGAATATCCTCTGATTTTCGTTTCGATAACCCTTTTACATTCTCAGAAGCAAGATCCCTATCTGTTTCTCGCGTTAAATACACGATTGCTCCCACTTGCTGTAAATACTTTTGCAACTTCTTAGAGACTTCTAGCGAAATATCCTTTTCCTGTGTATCATCCTTACCAACAGCTCCGCCATCAGGCCCTCCATGTCCCGGATCAATTACAATCGTCTTTCCAGATAAGGGTAAGGAAAAAGAAGATCCTACATTAAGTGATAGCTGATTTTTAATTGGTAGCTGAATAAGGTAACCTAATATAAAAACACCCGCCAGCCATAATACGATTTTATACCTCCGCTTCAAATACTTCCCCCCTTTTTTTATTCCATTATGCAGCTCATTCAACTCCCATCCAAAAAGAAGAACAGACTCTACTAAGTCTCCCTATAGTTCTAAAACAGAGCACAAAGGAAAAGATACTTTGTCCATGCTTTTCAATCTTTATTAGTAAATAATTTATGTTATTCTAATCTATGAGACATGCCTTGCATTTATGTCTATGACTAGAAATATTATCTAGGGCTCGTTTACAATTCGATCTTTCGTGGTATATTAAAGAAATACATAAAGCGAAATATCAATGAGTGGCGATTTGCTTTCTACTGACTGTTAAGGGAAAGAAATACCGATTGACATGCTGTGATCTCCCACTTACTTAACTTGTCCAGCTCGGGATTCCAATTTTCGGCAAGAGCCCACAACAGCTTTTATCTGAGAGAAATAGAAGAAAGGAGAAAGTCATATGGATTGGTTAGGACTTGGAGTTACTATCTTAGGGATTGCTTTCTTAATCCTCGCAATTCTATTAATGAAACCTTTATTCCACTTAGCAGGTGTGCTTCGTAGTCTACAGACAACAACAGATAAATTACCAGAACAAGTAGAAGAAATTACAAACCAAGCTACCGACACGATAAGCACTGGGCATGAGACACTTCATGAACTGAATCAACAAGCGAAGGAGCTAACACCTATTTTCCATCTAGTTGGAGATGCTTCAAGAGCTGCTAAGGCTGCTTCATCAACAGTAGTCGATGCTATCATGAAAGTACAAGGTTCATCAACAGAAGGAAACGACTTTACAAAGAAGCATCATTTAGAAGGTATTTACGGCCTTGCTACGTTAACTTATTATGCGATAAAGCAAAGTAAACCACAGCAAGCTAGCAACAATTCGAAATAGCATTACCCTTTCTTAGAGAAACTTGGCTATACCGCCAAATCTTTATAGACAATCATTTACTTAGAACAAAATGATTGTCTTTTCTTGACTTATTGACAAATTTTTTTTGGCGAAAAACACCGTCGTTTTGCGTATACTATAAACCAAAAAAATCTCAAGCTTTCCTATAGCACAAAAAAGACAACTGCCATGAGGTTTTATTGTACACTCATTCGTTGCCTTTCTTCTCTGTTTATTTGCTTATATATTTCCATATCGCATCAACTGCTGTTCTTGGGTTTTATTATTGTTTTTGTTGCTTACGATTTTTTATCCAAGAATACACCTTCCCAAACGAATTGGATAACCTTTTAGATTGCATTTCATCTGCGGTATTCTCAGATTTTTCATTGACAGATTCTGTAACTTTGACAAGAGAAGCGGAAAATTTGCGCGTCACGTTCCCCACATCTCCCACTACATAAAATAAAGGACTAAGCTGCTTCATTTTATCATTAATATCCTCTAAGGTATAATTGCTTTCTTTAATCAATCCGGTTGTTTCTGTTACCATGGCATTCATCTGCTCAGGTACTTGTTCAACTGTTTTTTCCACGCCACGAAGAACGCCTGCTAAATTATTTAATGCATAAGATACAAATATAGCTACGATAAAAAACGCAATACCGATTAATAAGACACCTATCTCTAATAACATCATTATCCCTCTTTTCTAGTTTGATCGTCAGACCCTCTCGACGTATATTCTTCTTTCCATTGCTTATATAAATAAGAAGCTACAGCTGTCCAACGTATTCCTTCCACATAAGGTTCAATATCTTCTTCTAACCGATCTTTTTTCCATATTGGTTTTGTTTTTTGCACGGTTTGATTCATATTTTGGACGGAGCGCCCAACATTATCAGCCGTCGTAAATAATGAATCTGTCGCTTGCAATTTTTCCCCTATGTCATCCACTGTTACATGTGTTTGCTTTAATGTATGATGTAGTTCTGGAATAGTTTGTTGCATATCTATTTCAACTTGTCCCAATGCACTCCCGGTCGTCTTTAATAACTTCGTAAAACGATGTAACACAATAACAATAAAAACGACTGTCAATGCAAATGCCACAGCTATCATTAATAATGTCAAATATAACACGTCTAACACGCAAAAATCCCCCTTTCTTATAATGGATTATACCACTAGCAATATAGATTGAAACACAATATGTTTTTATGCTGTCAACAATCAAAGAATCGGACTAGTCCCTATTTCTTCATGCCGTAGTTTTCCTTCATTAATGGATTACTTTCTTATTTTGTTAATAAACTAAATTAGTTAACGTTGATAGAGGGTACTTAAAAATAAAGGAGAAATTATACCGTTTTGCTCCGAATAAGCGCCTCCCTTTGAAACATATTCTACCTGGAGCAATAACAGCTAGTGTTCTTTGGCAACTGATATCATTCGGATTCTCTTTCTATATTAGCAATTTTAGTAACTACTCTGCAACTTATGGTAGTCTTGGTGGTATTATTATTTTACTCATCTGGTTTTACTTAACAGGCATGATCTTTTTGAGTGGTGCCATTATTAACGTTCTATATAACGACAAACGATCTAAAGGGGTGGAAAACGAACAGCAAGTATCCTAAGACAAGACTTTCCATAACCATATGAAAACTTTAAATAGCAAGAGCTAGTCTTTTGTTCATGCTAACTAGCTCTATCTATTTATAATCCCCGATATGAAAAATTCCAACCAATTCGTACCTTTGGGCGAAACGGTAGGCTTAAGACCAGCCTCCCATTTTAAAGGCGTTATAAACGATGCATTTGAACGAAATGGTTTTCCTGGTTGCAGAGCGACTTTATCTCCTACCTGTAAATCAGAGGTTATTTCCACGCGGGAGTCTTCTTTTAATCCAATACTTATTTTTTGACGTAATAGAGTACCCAGTTCTGTCATTTTCCACACGTGTTGTTGAATAATGGCATCTTCTTTCAATACAGTAGCTCCTTCTGAAGTCTCCGTTATAATATCTATATCCACATGGTACCCTGCTAACAGATTTTGTTCTATATGACGGTGAAGGGATGGATTGCCTTCTGATTGCCCACCTTCCCGCTCGTCATCATTTTCTACCGCCTCCCCTTGTTCCTCATTGAACTCGTTTAATTTAATGATAATCGGATAGAGGCTGGATGTTGTTGCAGTAGCTTTTTCCTTTGGCATCTCTCCCACCTTGGCGACGGTTCCTGTTAGAGATTCTTTTAACTCTGTTACCTCTAGGTTTGCAGAAAGATCTTTTTTCACATCTACTCTTTCTGATTCTGTCAATTCGCCTTCTACATGAAGCTGTGTACTAGAAATTGTAATAATGGGATCTGTTAGTTGTTTTGAAAGTTGCGTTATGATCCCTTCATACGGGCTATCGACGGTAATAGTGTCCCCAGTTTCTTGCAGTTCTGTTATTTGACTATCCAAACTTTTTAAAGTGATTTGCTTCTCGGCTACTTCTGTTTCTTTTTCCAATAAAAATTGTTGCTTCATTAATTTAGCTTGAACAGGGTCTTGCGGAATTGTAATTGTCAACTCTTCTTCCGTCCATTCTAATCCCGCACTCTCCGTATCCATATCCGGTATTTGCAACGAGGACATTTGCGAGATGGCTTTTTCAATAGCAGCTACTTCTTCCTCCAATTGCACTTTTTCCTCAAGCAACTTTGCCAGAGCTGTTTGATAGTGGTCAACTTTATAGGTGAATAGCGCATCGCCAGCCTTCACCACATCTCCTTCATTTACTTTAAAAGCCTCAAAACTGCCTGTCGACGAGTCAAAATACACGGGCTTTTCCTCCGCAGAAGTTAATACTCCTGTAGTATGTAGCTTTTTTTCCAGATTAGCTTGAGAAGCATCTGTCCACTCTGAAACATACGCTATACGATCTACCTTCTCCTCATCATCTGTATAAACTAATAAAACATTCACACCGATGAACAAAGTTGCACCAATTAATTGTAATCGCCTTCTTAACGTTGACATTAATGAAACCACCCATTTAGTAAGTATTGGTCAGCAAATACGAGCACGGAAGCCATTGACCAGAAAAAAACATGCAAGCCAATCACCATAAACCATAACCAAAGCTTTCTCATGTCAGTGAAATACCGCAAATATTTTACTTGAAAGCCGATTATCCAAACTTGGAATAACGAAACCATGCCAAAAAAATAAATCAAATACTCCTGTTCGGTAATATAAGAAGCAATAATACCTAACGACAATGGGGAAAGATACCAATCTAATCCGTTCCAAACAGCAAGTGGAATCCATGTTAATCGTTCTATTAGCATGGCAACTAAAACGACTTGTTGCATAACCACTATTTTACGATAAGGTATTCCTGTAACTGCATAATAAAGTAAGGATGGTACAAATAAAATAAATCCAGCAAGTAAAGCAGCATATCCCATTCTTCCCACCATAAACCAAAACTTCTGTTGCTCATATTCCAACGGCGTTACTTTTATCATATTTGATGAAAGGATATCCGTTCCCAAGCCTAAATATGCCATGAATCCATATATAAGAATGCTACAAAAAAATAACAGGGAAAGACCACGCCAAAAGTTCCGAATTCTTTCCGCATGTTTGATATGCTCGAAGTGATTTTCCATCGAAAAGAAAAATTTAAACACATTGTTCTGGTACGACATCTTCCACAACCCTTCTTTAAAAAAACGTAGCTTTTCTCCAATTTATTTAGTGGAGTTTTCTTATTTTATAAACCAAAATTGTTATACTTTCTTTCCTATAGTGTTAAAAAAATTAGCTTATCCTTCGTCGAAGAGCTTCTTTTTATGCTATTAAACTGCATATTATGCTTATTTTTTAACAACTATCATGCATTAAATGTAGAAATATTGCTTCAATTTTAACGCACAATGAGATAAAAATCTATTACTTTTGTTAATTTTTGGCTATGTGCCTATAGAAAATTAGTTTTCTTTTTTAAATTACTTGATGTATTGACTATCCTTCTGTCAATAAACTGGCTTAAAAAAGAGTTGCCTCAAAACTTACTTGAGAACAACTCTCATTTTAACGACGTCTCTATAGTGAGGCTTGGTGAAACGACCTAGTACAAATTTTGACAATACAGCACATTTCATTCCAATACCTTAAAGTGCTTTTAACAACAGCTTCTTCATAAGTGGTGCAAAATGTTCTGGCAGCTCAGCTACATTGGGAACAAGAATCCTTTCTCTTCCATAAATATTTTGCATAAAATGATCCTCTAGTTCACCTATTTCTCCATCAGCAAGAAACGTTCCAATTACTTCAATTCCTTGCTTCCTAGCCTCCATGACCGCTAAATTTGTATCAACAATACCATTTTGATTATAATTCGCAGCAGCTGGCTCCCCATCTGAAAAGACAAGTAAAAACTTATTCTTTTCCCGTCTTACTGCGAGCTCCTCTGTCGCCACACGAATGCTAAAGCCATCTCGATTATCCTCTTGCGGTTCAAGCTGCATAATTTTAGGACCATTACGTTCATAAAACGAATCAGTAAAAGCATGAATAACATGGAAATAGTTTGGCTGATAATGCTCTTTAACTTCCATTGCATCTTCCCAGAAGCCAATAATAGAATGAGGAATTTGAAAAGCTTTTAATACCTCATGAAACAGTGTAACGCCTCGCTTCGTTTCCTCCATTTTCCCTTGCATCGATGCTGAACAATCAATGAGCAGCGTAAAAACGGCATCAAATTCCTTCGATTTCTCATTCTTTTTGTAGAAAATGCGTGGCTTTTCATCAAGCACAATTGGTAACAGCTTTCTCGATAAGCGGCCAGCCATTATATTCGTCCTCGGTGCATTTTGTTTATGTTCAATGGTCTTTTTTAATATATTCTCTAATTTTCGCTTATACGGCTCCACATCTTTTACATACGCTTCATAAAGCGCCACTTCCGATTTAGTTGGCGCATCCGCTTGTTTTAGAAGCTTAACCGCATCCTTATTCTCTTCCCCATAGACATTTTCTGCACGTTGGCCTTGTTTATTTTCTTGTTTATCTAGTGATTCTAGGTCAGAATAATCCTTATTTTTTGTTTGCCCAGCAGCACCTTGTATTGTCCCCATTGCTTGATCGCCATCTTCGGTCTCACGCGCACCATTCCCTTTCATATTCGTTTTTGTCCCCACTTCTAACTCAAACTGCAGAAAGGTTTGTTTACGATCACTGTTTTCATTTTCCCTATGCCATGTCGAAAAAGTTTCGTCAATATATTCATTTTTGTCTTCGTCCAATTCTTCCTTATCGTCATTTTCCAGTGGGTCCGTTCGCGTTAATTCATCAAATAACGTATTTTTTGCAGACGTATGGACGTGGCGGATGGGGAGGACAAAATAATCATGAATCATGTCGTAATGACTGGTTTCTGATAATACATGTAGCATTTGCTCACATATGCGAGCAATATCAGACGTGCTTTTTGCTTCAAACACTTCGTATAAATTGGCAGCTAACCTTTTAAGTTGAACCAGTTGCTCTTCGCTTGCCCTCGGGAAACCCGGCTCGGCAACGTCTGATTGCAGGCGTAAGTAGATTAGACAAAATAATTCATCAAGCGCAAGCCCTCTCGTTACATGAGCTGCTCGATCTTTGTCGAATTGATGTTTTAAATACGCTTTTCTTTGTAAAAAGACATTTTTCGTACCCGGGCGCTCCTGTTTAATCTGTTCCTCCAGCCGAATATCTTCTAATAAAGCAAATAAATTTCTGCCGAATTTAGGTAACGAAAAGCGATGTAAAGCTTGCACATATTGTTGCACAGCACGTACATCCGTGTAGGATAGCGTTCCAATTGTTCGTAAATATACGTCTGTTTTCAAACCAGCTACTCGGTATTCAAATTTTGCTTTATCCCACATTCTGCTTGCTGTTACTTCCCGATCAACGATATCAATATAAGAACCAAAACGATACGTGAATGTAAGGTCAGAAACTCCAGATAGAACCGTAGACAAATCTTGTAACTGTCGGAATAATTGCGTGTCTACGATGTTATGATGAAATCGATACATCCTTCATACTCCTAACTAAATAATGTTTCGGCGAGGCTCATAATAAATTCTCGTTCGCGATCTTCCTCTAATTTATCAGCAATTGCTCGTTGAATTGCACGTTTAGCAGGTATATGCTTACTTAAATCACATGCATCTAATAAAGCACGAATAGAAGCTGCATCCTCACCAATTTTACCTTGAGCTACTGCTTCAATCAGATCGCTCGATAATTTAACAAATAAATCCACCAGCTTTTCATCTTCCAACTTGGTATTTTGGACGATTAACTGTTTTAATTGCTCACCTTGAATGTAAGGAATTTCAATCACGATAAATCTATTTTTTAGCGCCTCGTTTAAAGGCACCGTTCCTACATAGCCTTCATTTATTGCAGCAATGACATTAAACCCTTTACTCGCGGTTACAATTTCATTTGTAAAAGGGTTTGTAATCGAACGTCGATAATCTAATACGCCATTTATAATAGGGAGTGTCTCTGGCTTGGCCATATTAATTTCATCTATATATAAAAAGGTTCCGTGCTCCATCGCATTTATCACAGGACCTGAGATAAATTCAATCACTTGCTTTTCATCCTCATAGGTGAGTGTTTTAAACCCTAGTAAGCTCTCAGCGTCTATATCCACAGAAGAGTTAATGCTAAACATCGGCTGCTGAAATAAATAAGATAGCGTTTCGGCAAATTTTGTTTTCCCAGCACCAGTAGGACCTTTTAATAAAATATTTTTCCCTAGTAACAGTGCTGTAACGGCATCAATAATAATCTCCTTATTAGGAGCCATATAGCCACCTTCACGAATTAATTCTGTATAAGCAGTTGTATTTCTTTGGAACTTTTGCAATTGCTCTTTTATATTTGCTGGTAATTCCTCTTTCATTTGCATAACGTATACATACCCCTTTCAAAATCATTGTACCCTGTTTGAACCTTTGACAAAAGTTAGTTGTTTCACATAGCCTGTATCAACCCTACTGCTTAGTATTAAAAAGAGAATATACACTCGGTGCTTTTCACGTGAAACATTTAACTTACTCAACGAAAGACGTTTGGAAGATACTTTTCTCCATTCAAGCGCACAACTTCAAGGCGAATTCACCGTCAATGACATAGATAACACATAGTATGTCAATGAAAAAAACTCCTAGCAATGCACATCTTTGGCTTAGCAGAATAGGATAAAGTATAACCATCACACCTAAAAGCTTTCGTATAAAGTAAATCTTCAAACAGTGGGAGGCTTTCTTTTATCTCACACTGATTGTTTGGTACCACAAGTGTATGCCTAAAACCTCTGCACAAATCATTTAAGTACTATTATCTCCCACACGTAGACTTGTTCGGATCACATCATTCAATTCTTAAATTTGGAGGCTTACAGCAAATTACATCCGAGATAAAAGTTGGCTTGCCACAAGTTTTTATGCGAAAGCTACCACTTTTCTATAAAACCGAAAATTTTATACTTTCTTATCTTTTAAAATAGAGCAAAGCACAATCAAAATGATTGTGCTCCTCACCCTTCATTATTCTTGTTCTGCGACTTTCACCAATTGCTTGCCAATGTTCTCACCTGTAAACAAACCGATGAAAGCATCAGGGATCGACTCGAATCCTTCGCGAATTGTCTCCTCGTATTTTAATTCTCCACTCGCTATCGCTTTGCCTAATTCCTCATACGCTTCCTTAAAATGTTCTGTATAGTCACCGACTAAAAAGCCTTGCATTTTTGCCCTAGCTTTGATTAAATACGTCTGCACCCGTACACCAATGTCTCGTTCGCCCTCTTTCAAGTTATACGACGAAATAGCGCCACAAACAGGTATACGAGCAAATGCATTCAGTAACGGCCATACCGCATCGCCTATTTCTCCACCTACATTTTCAAAATACACATCGATACCATTTGGACAAGCTTGCTTCAATTGTTTATGGACATCGCCATGCTTGTATTGGATCGCGTGGTCATACCCCAACGTTTCCGTAACGTACGCTGCTTTTTCCTCAGAACCAACAATTCCTATTACACGTGCACCAGCCCTTTTAGCAAGTTGACCTGCTATTTGTCCAACAGCTCCTGCCGCTCCAGAAATAACTACCGTTTCTCCTTGTTTTGGTTCACCAATATGCATCATCCCGAAATACGCCGTCAGTCCCGGCATTCCTAAAGGGCCAAGAGCAACACTAGGACGTAAACCAAATGTATTTACCTTACGTACTTGATCCGCATTCACTATATGATATTCTTGAAAGTCTAGCATTCCTGTAACAATATCTCCTTGCTGGAATTGATTACTTTCTGAAGTAATCACTTGCCCGACAACTCCACCATTAAGAGGCTCGCCAATTTGAAATGGGGAGATATAGGATGGACCATCTGCCATTCTGCCACGCATATACGGATCAACAGAAATATAAAGCGTTTTTAATAGTAATTGATCTTGCTTTGGACTCCCCACCTTCACTTCCTTGATAGCAAACGTGCTTGCATTTGGTAGCCCATTAGGTCGTTCATTAAAAATAAGTTGTTGTTGTTTCATTATTCTCCTCCTCAAAATAAAAGATTTATAGTAAACTCTTTTCATATCTAAGCAATAAAGATAATGGTATTAACTTAAAATCACCCTGTTAAAACAATACCCATTTTGATCTATGCTAACACGACGATTTCATTTCTACTACTAATATGAATGGATATTCATCATACTATCTAATTTTGAGTTTCATATAATAACACAAACAACTCTGATTGAAAACGATAGTTCATTATCGCATTTGAAACCGCGCGTTTGGACACCTCTCTCAATGCATAGATAAACGCTTTTTGGTCTCTTGGTGGTACTAGCGAAAAATTGCTTATACATTTAAAAACAATTGGTATATTAAAAGCTGTATCTATGTACAAAATAAAGCGTGCAAAAAGTAAAGAAATATCGATAAAAGGGAAATAAAAGGGAATGTTTGAAGAAAAGGTGATTTCCTCCAAACATTCCCTTCATTGTTTTTTACTATAAGTAGCTTAATCTTGGCCGTATGTTCTTAATTGTCCATACGTACCAAATTTATCAACAACTTCAGCTAGCTGTTCATCATTTAACAGAACTGGTTCCCCAATACTCCGCGCCCGATAATACAGTTTCGCAATAAACTCGATGTCCTTCGCAACGGAAAAAGACGCTGGTAAATCTTCGCCAACTGCAATCACACCATGGTTACCAAGCAAGAGTCCTTTATCATTGCCAATCGTTTGAAAAACTTCCTCCGCTAGCTCATACGTACCGAACGTTTTATATTCACAACAGCGAACTTTATTGCCAACTGAACCAATAATATAATGGAGAGGCAAGATTTCTTCGTGCAAGCATGCAAAAACAGTTGCATATTCCGAATGTGTGTGCACAACAGAATTCACATGTTCTGTACGTTGGTAAAAAATGCGGTGCATATCATACTCACTTGAAGGCTTACGATCTCCCTCCAATACATCTCCATCAAGATTCAATAGTACAATATCTTCTTCCTTTATATCTGGGTAAGGAATGCCACTTGGTGAAATAAGCATCACTTGATCTTCTCTTATATAGATACTTATATTACCGCCAGTACCTGTCGTTAAATTCTCTTCTAATAAATTCTTCCCATAATCTACAATCTGTTTCCGTTCTTCAGCATATTTCATGTCTATTATCCTCACTCTTTAAATTTTTCTCACGTGACCACAAACGATTAGATTTAGCAAGTAAAAAGCTTGTGATCTCGGTCACCAATCCTTTCCAATTATAATCATGGTAAAAGATATGACACATTACATCCATAAAACTTAATAAAACCGGACTTGCTCCTCTTTGAAGTATGTATCCAAATCATTAGGAGCGTAAACGCCTTTATCTGTCACAATTCCGCTGATTCGAGATGGGCTTGTGATATCAAAGGATGGGTAGATAGCTTGAACTCCAGCCAAGGTATTAGGAATTCCTCGATATTCTAATACTTGCTTCGGGTCACGCTCTTCAATTACAATATCCGCCTTTGTTTGCTTATCGGTATCCGGAATCCCTGTCACATAATAAGGAACTTCATAATGCTGTCCGACAATAGCGATCTGATTGGTACCAATTTTATTCGCTATATGCCCATCTCTAGCAATGGAATCCGCAGCAGACGTAAACACATCAATCTGTTTGTATTCCATAGCATAAGCTACCATATTATCCGTAATTACTGTTGTTGGAAAGCCCAAATCAATGGCACAGCTAGACGTTAAACGAGCACCTTGCAAATATGGTCGAGTTTCCGCGCAAAAAATTTCTAAATCTTTATTTTCTGCTTTAGCAGCGCGTAGGAAAGTTCCCACTATTGTCTCCCCAAAACACTGCGTCAGAATCTTTCCATTATGTGGCATTAATCGAATTAAGTGTTTGCCTACTTTATCCATGATGGAATATCGACGATTTAAAGAATCTACCGTGGAGAGAAAAATTGCTTCAACAGGATCTTGCCCCTTTGCTAGCGCAGCTTTCCCTACTTCTAAACAACTACTCGTAATTTTCCCCATCCGATTGGCCGTAGTTGGGCGAGCATAAGCAATCGTATGAGCAGCTTTTTCTAAATAGGCTACTTGCTCCGCTTCTTTTTTACCGCGTGTTTCATACGCAGCTAATGCCATACCCATTCCAGCAGCTGTATAGGGACCAGCACTTTGGGTGACCATATCTGTAATAGCTTGGGCAACTTCTTGATGTGTCGTACATTCAACAAAACGAATCTCTGTCGGATAAATTCTCCGATCCAAAATGCGTACTTTGCCATTCTCATACCAAGCTACATTTTCATAAGTTAATAAAAACGGTAAATCATAATCCGCTCGTTGCATCTTTAAAATCCTCCTTATGCGATCGTTAAGCCATTATTTGGTGACATCGACGAACTAGCTCTTCCCCTGTTGTAATCTCATTCCGTTGTATAATTAATTCCATTCCCATTTTAAGTAATGCACGTTCCATAGCAATACGTTCTTCACCTAGTGGCGCCTCGGATACTTCTTTTACTTTGGAATCACCGATAACACGACGGATGATTTCCGTTCCTGCGTACCCTAAAGAATCAGCCATTACTTCAGCTAGATAAGTCGTTTTAAAAGATGTATTCTTATAAAGCGGAAGCGTCACTCTTTCGTCATAAACAGTTGCCATTTTTTCCTTCACTTTATCATACACATCACAAATCGTGTTTGCTAACCATACTTGAAATTTTCCGTCTCCATTGTAATAGTGAGCTCTTGCCAAAGGAAAGAATAAATTACCGATAACATTCCCAATATCGTAGCCCATCGGGCCATAAAAAGCGAACTCTGGATCAATCACTTTAACCCCTGCTTGATTAATAAAAATGGAGCCTGAATGCAAATCTCCATGCACTAACGCTTGGGCTTGATTCATATACTTGTTACGTAATTCGGCAACATGGCTAATAAGCACATCATTTTGATAAATATGATCTTTTACAAACTGTTCATTCGCTTCAATAATAATATTTTGATCTTTGTAGTTATAATAAGGCTCCGTAAAGACAAGGTCTTCACTAATATCACACATATCTATATTGGTGAAATTTTTAACAAGATCCTTTTTCTCATGACGATCCCAACATAAATCCGTAGTAGGTAAAAGTACACTTGCTAAAAATGTACTGATGTCTTCGGCAAAATTCGGGAAAATTTGTTCATTCATTAATTCATAGCGCAGATTTTTATAAGCAGATATATCTTCCATTGTTAATGTGCTCATCGCTTCATTATAATTGTAAATTTCAGGAATAAATGCTGGTACAAGCTCATATTGTATTTTTAATATATCTGCTTCAATCTTATTTCTTGAAATATCAAGCGGACGACCAGATGATCGAAGTAGCACATCCGCCTGCTTCACAACGACACGCTTACCTGATTTATTATCGACAACCTTAAACACATAATTGATATTACCATCACCAATTTCACTTACCTCTAGCTCTGCATCCATTGGGAATAGCTTTAATTCATCCGTCACAAACTGTTTCACGTCTTCATGTGCCATTAAAAAATGCTGTGTGAATTTGGACATTGTACTTTCCTCCTGTAATTTAATTAAATCTGTAAGGACTTACGTTTTCTTAATAAATATTTATATTCAAGCTCTTTGCATGTTATTTTTTCTAACAAATGTTACTATTATTATATAAGCTGTTCTTTTATAACTGAATATAAAAGGTTTCACGGAGAATACCGATCTTACCTTCCGCGTGTAAAATATTCAAGGTACGAAAGAATACTCATTTTTTGCTATCGTTCACGAGGAACTTCCCAAAGCTGATGATAGACAAGTTGGGCAACTGTCTTCTAGAAGAAGCTCCTACGTATATCGATTGTTATATAATTCACATGATTAATTAACCTTTACATCCTTCCCTTTTGGAAAGCCAATAGCAATAGATAGTAAACCGATCACTATCATTAGAATGGAGTACCAGTTATAAGGCATGATACTAACAGGCGACACTCCTGCCATACCGCCAATCACCAATAATTGTCCTGCATATGGTAATAAACCATTAAATGCGGCAGAAAATATATCTAACAAACTCGCTGTACGTGAACGTGAAATACCGAATTCATCCGAAATATCTTTCGCTAGTGGACCTGCAGCGATGATGGAAATCGTATTATTAGTAGTTGAAATATCCATTAAACTAACAAGGGCTGCAATGGAAAGTTCCCCACCTCGTGCTGTTTTCGTTTTTCTAGTAAGCGTATGAAGTAGCCAATCAATTCCTCCAAGATATTTCATTAATGCAACAAGCCCACCGACTAAAATAGCAATAATAGCCATATCTTCCATGCCTCTCATACCATCATGGGCAATCTTCATAAACTCAATAATTGTAAAATCTCCATGGAATAAACCAATAAACATACCTGCAAATATTCCTGTAACCATTACTGTAATAACTTGAACACCGACTAATGACAAAACGATAACTAGCACATATGGAATGATATTTATTAAGTTATAATCATAAGAGCCTGAAATCGAAACCGCATTAATCGGAACAAAAGCCAATAAAATCATATTAATAACTACTGCTGGTAAAACCATTAAAATATTTGCTCTAAATTTATCTTTCATAGATATTTCTTGTGTACGCGTTGCTGCAATTGTTGTGTCAGATATAAACGATAAATTATCACCAAACATGGCAGCACCAACAACAACACCACATACCAATGCTACATTACATCCTGTTTTATCAGCAATATCAATGGCTAATGGTGCCAAAGCCGCAACCGTCCCCATAGACGTTCCCATAGAGAAACTAAGTACACAACCAATAATAAACAAGCCTGGCAAAATTAAATTGGATGGTAGAACACTAAGACCTAAATTTGTTACGGAATCGACAGCATGCATGCCACTGGCTACACCATGAAATGCTCCAGCTAAAATAAAGATAACAACCATTAACATCAGTGTGTGGTCGCCGCCACCTTTACAAAACATTGTCACTCGCTCTTCAAACTTTGTCGGATTGTCTTTATTTGACATCATTAATGCAACACCTGAAGCAATTAATATACCAATCATCAATGGCATGTTTTCAAAGCTACCTGACACCAAACCGGTTAACATATATAAAGCCAAAAAGATAATTAACGGGACAAGCCCCATAAATCTCCCTTTATTGGAAGTTTTGTTTTTTTCTTCTGTTTTCTGCATTAGGATTTTGCTCCTTTTCTCTATGATAGTTAGAAAACAAAAATCTCCCCAAATCCTTACTCCTTTCTCCTGTATTCTTTATATGAAACTTTATGTATACGCTCCCAACGACTTAATAATAATAGAGCCAAAACAGATTGTCAATACTTTTCAAAGAAAATCAAAATTATTTTGTTTTGATATTTTGGGTTTTGTTGGCAAAAAGCTTGCGATTACGTTTTGAAATATTTACTTTTCGGTTTTTTTATGATAAAGTGCAAGTAGCAAATCGTAAAGGAAAGATTGTTTTGATGAAATATGATCGATTACAAGAAATTTTAAAACAACTCAATAATACCGGCAGTGTAAAAGTGACGGATTTGAGCAAAATGTTAAATGTAACAGAAGAAACAATCCGTAAAGATTTAGCAACCTTAGAGAAGGAAAAGAAGTTAAAGCGCGTGCGTGGTGGTGCTTATCAGCCCAAAACACTTGATAAAGAAGTGCCTGTCTTATTAAGAGAAACGATGTTAAAAGAAGAAAAGACAAATATGGCTGGTAAATGCTTGCAATTCATTGAAGACGGAGAGTCTATTGCTTTAGACAGCTCCACAACATCATTATCTATAGCAACACTTTTAAGTATGACAACATTAAAAATTACTGTGATATCTAATTCACTAGATATTGCCAACGTCTTAAAGGATCACAAGTCTATTAAACTAATTATTATTGGCGGCAACTTTAGGAATGTAACGCATTCCTTTATTGGTGTAAATGCCCAAAATGTTATTTCCCGATACTTAATTGATAAAGCGTTTATTAGTAGCTCTGGCATGAGCTTGCATATTGGTCCAACCGATTACAGCGAAGAAGAATCGCTAATTAGAAAACAATTCTTACAACAATCCGAGAAAAACTATTTAGTAGTGGATCATACAAAATTTGATTTTCGAACGATCCATTTAATTGATGACTTTTCCCACATCTCTACCATAATTACAGACCAAAAGCCATCGCCAGAGTGGATACATTTCTTTCAAAATAATAACATACAGTTGATTTATTAATTTGATTGATTCCTTTATGAATATACGTTTCCCAACAAAACATATATTTTAAAAGGAGTTTAAAAAATTATGCAAAATTTTAACTACTATAACCCAGCAAATATTTATTTCGGGAAAGGCGAAGAACGTCGTATTGGCGAGCTTATTGACGCAGAAAGTCACTCTAAGCATGTTCTCGTACTCTATAGTGGCGACTATATTTTTGATTTAGGTATTTATGATACCATTGAAACAAAGCTTCATACCAAAAATATAAAGATTTTCAAAAATGGAGATGTCGTTCCTAATCCTGAAATTAGCTTAATCCGCAAGTTGGTGACAATTGTAAAAGAGCAGGAAATTGACTTCATTTTAGCTGTCGGTGGCGGTAGCGTGATTGACACAGCAAAAGCTGTAGCCTTTGGTGCATTATACGACGGAGATGCCTGGGATTTCTTTATTGGTAAGGCTGAAGTAAAGCAAGCACTACCAATTGGCGTGATTTCTACTGTTGCCTCTTCTGGATCCGAAATGTCGAATGCAACCATTGTTTCTAACGCAGAACACAAGCTAGGTGTAGAAACAAACCTGATTATTCCCGCATTTTCTATTCTCAACCCAGAATTCACAGTAAAACTGCCAAGTTATCACACTGGTGTAGGTGTATCCGATATTTTAACACATCTTTTAGAACGTTATTTTACTAAAATAGAGCATGTACAATTAACTGATTTTCTTCTTGAAGGTGCAGTACAATCACTTTTAATTAGTGGGCAACAATTGATGGAACAACTAGAAGATTATGACTTAAGAGCAGAAGTCATGTGGACTGCCGTCATGGCGCATAACAATAGCTTAGAATTAGGTCGTGAACCTGACTGGGCCTCACATCGTATGGAGCATGAGCTTAGCGGGCAATATGGAATTGTTCATGGAGAAGGAATGGCCATCGTATTTCCTGCTTGGATGGAATATGTGAGTCAGTTCCATCCAAATATTTTTGTTAAGTACGGCGTTCGCGTATTTAACATTGATCCGTTCGCTCACTCGAAGGAAGAAATTATTCAATTAAGTATTGAAAAAACACGTAATTTCTTTACCCGTATGGGCATGAAGTCACACTTGAGTGAATTGGAAATTGACGATACACATTTTGAAGAAATGGCAAATCGTGCAACGAAAAATAACACCCAAGCCATTGGACACCTTAAGAAATTAAATGCTACAGATATAGTGGAGATATTGAAATTAGCTTTGTAATAAATAAGCTATATGTGATATACGTCAAGTAAACAAAGTCGCCTAGTTGCTGGGCGCTGGAACCGGACGTGGCTAAATAACTTAGTTAGTTTATCCACAGCTGCAAAATTTTATAGACCATAAAAAACCGTATGAAATCACAGTAAATAGGGACTTCATACGGTTTTATTTAAGATACTAGTCCAGTAAAAATAATTGTCGTAACAAATCTACATTCACATCAATATCTAAGTGGCATACGTAGCTAATCCAATCCATACCTGTGAGTTTTCCACTAATCAAAAAAACTGCTACATACAGCCCTAAGATGAGAAAGATAACCAAATAACAAATCAATACTTCTTTCCATTCTGACTGTTTATTTGCTTTCATTTTCTTTACTCCTTTCATGCTTGTTTATGACTAAAATCAGCATGAAAGGAAGCGAGGTAATTAGACCCGTATTTCATTACATCTATCGTTCGACTTGTATCCGTAGCATAAAGCACGCTACCGCTATCAAAACCTATAAAGGAATGCGGAGAAAGCACTTGCTTTTGGATTGGCGGTATTGGAATAGGTAGTAGCAAATCCTCTTTTGGCATAGCAGGCAATGAGAGTTGTACAGCATCATAGTCTTGCGCATGGATAGTCGACTTGCTAATCGTTTCATTCGATGGCAGACTACCGATTTGCTCTACTAATTGCACCGCTTGACTAAACAAGACAAACGTAAATAAAACAGACAAGAAAAAGATTTGCATGAAGCTACGTTTTCTATTCACCTTCTCCACCTCCTATACCATTTATAGAAATTGCCACGGACATCATTACTACTTAAACACAACACTATCATAACAGCTTTTGCTGGACATTCAACAGGTAGTTACACTCCAATATATGTCAGTTTTATGATTGCAATAAAACCCTTCTAATTGACAGCTCAGCCGAACTGCTTCAAGCGCTTCCTTGGTACCACATAGCATAGAAAAATGGCTATCCCAATGCGTCGTTATTAGCAGTTCATTGTAGTGCGTAAAAAAATTACTGTAATCATCCGATAGTTTGCTCTTGCTAATGAGATCAGATACAGCTTCTAGTTTACGCTCCGTCCCAAACTCATCACCACACCATATCCAAAAATACCCTAATTGCTGGACACTTTTTAAAAGGGGATTTATAAGTATCTCTGGTAGTCTACCTTCCCCCGGCGTAATAAGATTATATTGTTGACAAGTTTCATCAATTGCTAATGCAGTTTCTTCATCCATTTTTTCTTTTGTTAAAGCGAGGATCCTAGTTCGCAAGCCAATATCTAGTTGGTGCACAGTAGTTATTTTAGATAGGTGTAAAAACTCTTTCCATGTTCGTACTTCAAATTGATCGCTTAGATTATTTTTATTCCAAGTCGTGCGCACTGTTTCTTGCTCTGTATGCTTCTGCTTCATAAAAGGATGGAAAAAAATAAAAACTTCCTCATATACTCCATCATAAAACCGTTTAATGGGTATATCTTCTGGTGCACAAACGGCATAACGATGTGGTTCTGGTAATGTTTTTACCATATGATCACCTTCTTATACGGTCATTTTCCTTATCTACATATATTTATAGCTTTTAATTATACGCTCACTACCTAACACGTATAGTTCATTACGGATAGGACATTTAATTTTAGCAAATCTTTTTAAGACCATGAAACGAACTACTTGGTTGATCTTACATAAAGCAAGTGAAGCTTTCTTATCCTTAAAAAAGCAACCACCTACTTCTCCATTATTTCTTTGCTTTTTGCGCCCAATATGTAGCCAGTATAGGGCCGGATATATTATGCCAAAAACTAAAGATGGCGCTAGGAACTGCTGCAAGCGGACTAAAATGAGCAGCAGCTAATGCCGCACCTAAGCCTGAATTTTGCATGCCAACTTCAATAGAAACAGCTTTTCGATCCGTGTATGTTAGTCTAAATAACTTCGCAATAAAAAAACCAATTAAATAACCAAACCCATTATGCAAAATAACAACCGCAAGTATGAGCACGCCTGATTCAATGATCTTGTCTTTACTACTTGCAACAACAGCAGCCACGATTAAAACGATAGCAACTACAGAAACAAGTGGCATAATATCAACGCTTTTCTTTGCTTGTTCTTTTAAGAAAAGTTGGACAATTAACCCAAAAACGATAGGTATTAAGACAATCTTTACAACCGACATAAACATACTTGATGCGGATACCTGTAACCACTCTTGCGCTAGAAAATAGATAATGGCAGGTGTTAACAAAGGTGCAATCAACGTGGACACAGATGTGATGGCAACGGAAAGAGCTGTATTCCCTTTTGCTAAAAATGTCATGACATTAGAGGCTGTGCCTCCGGGACAAGCTCCAACTAAAATGATGCCAATGGAAATTTCTGGTGGTAAATTTAACCCTTTTGCTAAACCATAAGCAATAAGCGGCATGAACAAAAATTGCGAGACAACACCAATAGCTACACTTTTCGATTGGCGAGCGACTTCCCGAAAATCATGCACCGATAACGTCATCCCCATCCCAAACATGATAATTCCCAACAAAATCGATATGTAATTACCAATCCACAAAAATTGCTCTGGCAACAAGAAAGCTATTACCGCCACCAACAATACCCAAATAGCAAATGTTTTTCCGATAAAGTGACTGAATTTGATAAATGCTTGCATCTTCCTACCTCCTATTCCAAATATTCTACCACAAAGCGAATATTTAATTTAATAGGAATTTTACGTCAGCATCACTAAATTGGCAATTTCTAATTCCAGCTAAACCATCTGCCATGTCCATCTGTCTGGCCAATAATATGTTTATGTTCCTTCCCATTTATCACATAATCTAGATGAAGATTTGCATCCCATATATTGTTATACAAATGAAAAACGTCTCTATTTTCACCCACTTTTTGTATACTTGTTAGCAATTGTTGCTTTACCTCTTGCGGCATTTGATTTGCCACATGCGTATGAAAAATGCATAAGGACGCATTATGAGGTGCTTGCTTAGCAATTTCAAAAAGTAACTCCACCCCATCTCCCTCAATTAATTCTACTGAAAAGGCTTGTATCTGTTGCACAGCCTTTCTGAACAAATCTAATCTATGCTTATGTTCTGGCCAAATCAAAGCTTTTAACCACTTTACATTCTCAGGATTATTAACTTCACTCACATACAAATCAACGCCAACTCGCCATGCAACTGGTGGACTCTCTTTATACAGAACAGGCATCCCAGTCCCTTTCATCTCTGATGTTATGTGCACATAAGAATGAGGTGCTCCATAACGATCTGCTTTATTGTTATAAGAATAGCTGTACTTATCCCACAAGAGCTGAAGCCCGGCACTCGTGCCAATTTCTATCAGAGCGAGCGGCTTTTTAGACGTGTTTCTTTGCTGGTCAAGACGCAATCATTGTCGCCTTCTACTCCTGTGACACGAACTCATTTTCATATCATTGGTCCCGAGATGAAACGTATGCCGATGAAAAAAGTCGGTACTCCATTGAAAACAATATTTGTAAATAGAACATCTCCAAACGCATCTGACAGAACCTCTTAATATGTATAAAAAGTTCCCTCTCACTCCAATTGTTCGTTTGTAAATATAGCGTTAAATGATTGTAAAATATTCCGATTTCTATTGCAATGCAGACAAGCACAATATATCATTTTCAGTGAACTAACAGTTAGTTTATCTTTTAATTCACTAAAACAAAATGGAGGAGTAACTATGCGAAAATTATTGCTCATGTTTGGAATAGTTTCAACCCTTATATTCATCACCGCTTGCAGTGAAGAAGGAAAAGAAGCAACTGAAGCAAAATCAGATAAGAAATCGGAATTAGTCGTGTATACCAACCAAATTTCTGGTGATCGCGAGGAAGTAGCTAAAAGTTTAATAGAAGAGCAAAATTTCAATTTTGAAGTTGTATTTGTGCAAGCTGGTGGAGGAGAAATGAAAGACAGACTTATCGCTGAAAAAAACAATCCACTCGCAGATGTTGTTTTGGGAGGCTCGCCATTAGAGCATTTAGCTTTAGCAGAAAATAATATATTGGCACCATTTACTCCTACTTGGGCAGAAAATGTCGACCCCAGTTTAGTTGGATCAGAAAACAACTACTGGCCATGGGCAATCGATACGGTTCACTATACGTACAATAAAAATTTAGTTGGTGGGAATAATCAACCACCAGTACCGCAAGATTGGCCTGATTTAACAAAACCTGAATTTAAAGATCAATACTATATTTTCGAACCCTCTGGAACGACAGGTTCTGTTCTGTTCGCTTCTATGCTTGTAAGATATCAGGACAAAAATGGGGAGCATGGCGTATCAGAAGAAGGTTGGAAATTAGTAGAAGATATTTATGCAAATGCCGTAAATCCAGCTCCGCAAGATTGGCAAGAAGCACTGAAGGAAGACGTCACGGGAGGCTTCATTTGGGGAGGCGGCGTGATTTCCGTAGCTCGTGACAAAAATATCGAACTAGATATTATGGAACCTTCTGTAGGTACACCGTTTTTACCTGCTCTTGTAGGAAAGATTCATACTGGTAACGAGGAGAAAATGGAAAACGCAGAAGAATTTATTAACTGGTGGGGTTCTGCCGATGTCCAAGCAACTTGGGGAGAAAAAACTGGACAAGCCCCAGCAAATAAAGAAGCACTAGAGAAAATTGGTGGAGAGATACAAGCATTGCTTGATCGTTTAGAAACACAAGAACTTGACTGGAATTATATCTATGAACATATGGATGCATGGCGTGAAAAAATGGCACTTGAATATGCACAGTAAACTAATATGAAAGTAATGAAGAGGGATATCCTTCCATCCCCCACTGCTTGCTAGCATTATAAAGTTACACTAAAAGCCTTTACCCAATTTTAATTTTAGGTCTATTTTTTCTATCTGCATATACGACAACTTATATTCGGAATAATGAATGACAGGTTGTCTGATAATAAACACCTGTCATTCCACCAATGGAGGATTATGAATGATTGAATTACAAGGTATCGAAATTACCTATGATGATTTTATTGCCATGAATGAACTTAACATCACGATCAATGAAGGCGAATTTTTTACGCTGTTAGGTCCTTCTGGATGTGGAAAAACCAGTTTACTTCGAACCATTACAGGGTTTGTTTCCCCGTCTAAAGGACGAATTATTATTGATGGTAAAGATGTGACGGACGAATCCGTAGAAAAAAGAGGCGTTGGCATCGTTTTTCAATCATACGCGATTTTTCCAACGATGAACGTATTTGAAAATATTGCTTTCGGGTTACGAGTAAAGCGATTATCAAAAAAAGCAATAAAAGAGAAAGTATTGGAAATTGCTCAGATGGTTGATTTAAGCGAAGAGCATTTACAACGAAATGCCTCCGAACTATCTGGCGGACAGCAACAGCGGGTTGCCATCGCCCGCGCATTAGTACTTCAACCAAAAATATTATGCTTAGATGAACCTCTCTCCAATTTGGATGCAAAACTACGAAACCAATTGAGAGTAGAGTTAAAAAGACTGCAAAAGCAATTTGGGATTACAACTGTCTATGTCACCCATGACCAGGAAGAAGCATTAACAATGTCTGATAAAATTGCTGTCTTCAACAATGGAAAACTGGAACAACTGGGCACGCCAAACGATGTATTTAACAACCCAACATCGGATTTTGTAGCAACATTTATAGGTGATAGCAACGTCTTTGAAACAAAAGAACTGGCTACTTTTTTAAACGCTAAGAACCTTTCTCGTCCAAGCGGCAAAAGCTACCTTCGTCTAAATCATGTGCACACAAAGCCTATCAAAGAAGCAATCGAACTGGAAGGTGTCGTAACAAACGTGGAATATTTTGGGCTTTATAGCAAATATACGTTCAAAACCGTTTCTGGACTGACACTTCGCAATGTCGAGGTAGACCTTTCTAACCAAATGAATATTGGCGATAACGTAACATTATATCTAAAGCAACGTGATTTCATCCATTTGTAGGGAGGCGATGATAGACATGAAACAACTTATAAACGTAAAACAATGGAAGAAAAATAGTATGCGTCTACTAATCGGCGCCTTTCTACTGTGGTTTGTCATTGCCTTTCTCATATATCCAAACTTCAACATCATTCTAGCAAGCTTTCGAACAGAATCAGGATTTTCCTTTACTATTGTTCGTAAGCTATTCGAGTCGCCCATTGCCATGGATGGGTTAAAAAACAGCTTCATCTTAGCTATATCCTTAGCAATTACCACGAATATTGTCGGGATCTTTATTGTACTTGTTTCTGAGTACTTTGAAATAAAAGGAGCTAAACTATTAAAAATTGGATATATGACAACATTTATTTATGGCGGAATCATATTGGTTTCAGGCTACTCGATGATTTACGGCGAAAACGGAATTGTGACAAAGACACTTGCTTCATTTTTCCCTAATTTTAATGTGCAATGGTTTGGAGGGTTTTGGGCTGTTCTGTTTGTAATGACAGTATCTACGACAACCTCACATATGATGTTCTTAGGAAATGCGATTAAATCCATTGACAACTACACGATTGAAGCCGCTAAAAACATGGGTGCTTCGTCATTTTACATTATAAGAAGAATTGTTTTACCTGTCGTGTTGCCTACCATTTTTGCCATTACTATTTTGCAATTCTTGGGCGGGCTAAGTGCATTTGCCGCTCCCTTAATTATTGGCGGAAAAGACTTTCAAACCATTGCCCCATTAATTTTAGAATTAAATAAAATCCCTGGGTCACAAGGGTTGGCACTTATGCTTTCGTTAGTACTCGGACTGACAACAATTTTGCTATTAATCTTATTCACGAAACTCGAAAAAGGTGGAACTTTTTTCTCTATATCAAAAACAAAAGCAGTATATGTCAAACAGAAGATTAATCATAAATCACTTCATATCTTTGTTCATGCTATAGCTTACCTACTATTTATTATTTATGTCATGCCAGTGGTTTTAATCATTGCATTCTCTTTTACCAATTCTGCTGCCATCCATGAAGTAAAATTAAGCTTTTCCGCATTTACTCTAGATAACTATCTAACAGTATTTCATGATATAGAAAAGATTACCCCGTTTTTTAATAGTGCTAATTTTTCTATCCAAGCAGCAATTGCAGTTACAATAATTGTTTTGTTAGGTGTAGGCATAAGAAGAAAGCATGACAATCTTTTTACCCAGTTTATTGAATATGCATTTTTAATACCATGGATGCTACCATCTACGTTAATCGCAATTGGATTTTTAACCACTTATGATGAGCCGAAATTAATTATTGGAAACAAGGTGTTAATCGGTACAACCGAAATATTAGTGCTAGCGTATATCATTATTCTCATTCCGATTACTTCTAGACTATTACGAGCTTCCTATCAATCTGTGGATCAGGATTATGAGCGGGCTGCAAAATCACTCGGCGCGAGTTCATTTTACACGTTTCGTCGAATCGTATTACCTATGCTCCTGCCAACGGTTCTCGCATTAATTGTCTTAAATTTCAACTCACTACTATCGGACTATAACATCGCAGCATTTTTATCGCATCCTTTAAAGGAGCCGCTCGGGTTATTGATCCGGAGATATACATCTGTGGAAGCGACTGGCGATACACAAGCATTAATTTATGTCTTCTCGACAATTTTGATGGCGATTGCCGCCATCACCGTTTCAATCGTTTATGGCTGGTTATTAAAAGAAAAGAAGAAATAAGGGAGGATTTGCAAAATGAAATACACCACTATCTTAAACAAACTATTGGAAAAAAATGATCGTTTAATTGCTTGTCACCAAGGGTCGGCAGGAGGGAATATTTCCTACAACACATATCGTTCCATGCTGAATGCCATTCGTCAAGGTGCTCATATTGTAGAATTTGATATTAGTCGATCAAAAGACGGTATCTTTTATATTTTTCACGAGCATGAAGAGCCCATTCGCTTGAATCAACAAGAAAAATTTCGCGAATTTACCTCTGAGGCATTAAGTCATATGCCTTTACTGAATATGAATATGCAGGCTGTCGATTCCCCACCAACAGTGAAACAATTTATGGCGGCTATGAAAAAGCATCCCCATACATTATTACATGTTGATCATGCCAAGAAATGGGGAAAAGAGCTTTTGGAGCATTTCGATCAATTTGAAGATCAGCGAGAATCGATTATAATTAAAACAGATGTCGAAGCAACCGATTATTTGGAAGTATTAGCACAGCACGATGTAAAATATATGACACTGCCAAAGGTCTGGAGCGAAACTGACTTTGAAACCATTATGTCGTATCGTGATCGCATTAATATCATTGGATTTGAAATGATCTTTGATGATCCGCAAGCAGCTTATGTATCAAAGGAAACTATACAGACGCTTCGAGAAATGGGCTATCACACTATGATAAACGCCATTGTTCTTTGGAATGATCGCCCATCACTTTGCGGTGGGTTTGACGACGATATTTCTTTGTTGGAAGACCCTGATTTAGGGTGGGGAAAGCTATTAGAAATGGGCTTTGATATTATTCAGACAGATTGGCCACTACCATTAAAAGTATATCTTGAGCAAAAAGGAGTTAATCTCGTCTATGAGCCTTAAACCTATATCGCCACGATATGAATTTGCAATCAACTTAATCGACTCTTGCAAACTTCTATTAGAGCAACATTCCATTGAAAATATAGAAGAAAAAGAACACGATAAAGATTTAGTTACCAATCTAGATAAAATACTTAATGCGCATATTGTTCATGAAATTAGCAACAGATTTAAGGATAGCATAGTCGGTGAGGAACAATCAAAATCAGGAAACAAACAAAACAGCTGGTACATTGATCCTATTGATGGAACGACAAACTTCATTTATCGTCATCGTGAATTTGCTATATCCATCGCCTTTGAAGGAAATGAAGAAAAATTCGGACTTGTTTTTGATGTAAAGGAAGACACACTATATCACGCTCATTCCAACTCGGGAGCTTTTATTAATGGTCAACCTTTTACCCGACCAAAAACAGCAGCATATGGAATTATCCATATTACCCCAAGCTATCTAAAGGAAGCAAAATATGAAGCGTTTGCCAATCGCTTTAAAGGTGTTCGTTACCTAGAAGTTTGTGCTATCGAAATCATTCGAGTAGCAATTGGAGAAGCAAGCTGTTTTTATAGAAAAGATCAACAAGCATGGGATTATAAAGCTGCTGTTATCTTCGCAGAAATGGTCGGCTTACCTGTAGAAGTAACAGAAAATCAAACCGTTCTAATAGGTACAAAATGGAACGAGTTACTTGAAGAAATTAACAAACACGAAGGGAAAAGTGTTTCGGGGCGTTTATAAAAAGTAACGAGTTTAGACCATGCTCACTAAGACTAATACAGCGCTACTTATCAACCGAAATGAATATAGTGACTTATCGTCAAGCTTTCATGGATAGTTAATAAAACCTATTGGAACGAAATGATCATGTAAGGTGCTGGAATCGCCAGCTGGCGTGTCATAGCACCTTACATTCTGTTTCATAATAAGCCAAAAATTGGAGGTGCTTTTATGGTGAAGTTGGAGGACGTCGCCAGAAAAGCTGGTATTTCTAAAACAACTGTCTCACGCGTATTAAATAACGACAAAACCATTACAGTGACGGATGAAACGAGAGAGAAAATACTGGCGGCCGTTGAAGAATTAGGATATAAGCCCTTACGTAAAAAAAGGACAAAACCAAAGCAATACCATGTGGCAATGATTCATAACAATGAAGCATTTAAAAGCACTGTAGATAGAGCCTTCTACTTTTCTATTCGTAATGGACTAGAGCATATGGCGCTGAAGAAGAATGTGACCATTGTCAGTTTACCACTGGATCATTTAACAACGATCTCTACTACGAATACGACTTTTGATGGCGCCATTATTCTCGGAAACCTTTCCAAAGATGAACATGATTTTATTCGTGAGTATATTCATTCGCAACATGTAGTTGTTATTGGTCTTGCAAATCCTTATGCCGATCAATATGACCATATTTCATTTAATACAAGACAAGCTGTGTATAAGGTACTGAACTATTTAAGAGAACTTGGTCATGAACAAATTGGCTGCTTAGGTGCCGAAGAATCATCTGATCTATTAAACACTGATTCACGTAAATGGCATTTCACCGAGTATATGAAAGCACTAGATCTATATCATGAAGATTGGGTTATTTTTGGAGACAAAGGAATAGAAGCGGGGCAAGAAATCGCTAAAAAATTACTAGAACTTGAGGAAATACCAACGGCTTTGTTTGTTGCTAACGATCCAACGGCAATTGGTGTAGTGCAAGCATTGCAAGATGCAGGGCTAAAGGTTCCAGAAGATATGTCGGTCATTGGATTTAATGGTGACTATACAACGGAATACATTTACCCCCCATTGTCTACATTAAAAGTAAATACAAATGAAATGGGGCAAGAAGCAATGATCACTGTTCTAGAACGGATCAAAGGATACAGGAAACTAGCTAAAAAAGTAGAAATAGCAACTCATATTATTGAACGGAAAAGCTGTGCTCCAATGAAAAAATGATATGTAATATCCTTTTAACTGTCATATAAATAGATATAAGCAAAAACGAGCAGAGGGAATTTTGCTTGTTTGTACTATTATAATAGTTAATGTGGCTCTATCGTATAAAAAGGCAAAATGACAAATCATGATTCATTGTGTTCCATAAAATTTTTATCCAGCTTGCAAACTTTCTTTACAACATAAAAGCCTTCAGAAAACATTTTCTAAAGGCTGCTTTACGTCTCGAAAGGAAGGCTAAGACAACCTACCCATCTTAGAAAGTTCAGCTGAAATCCCCTATGGCATAAGCTTTAGTGTTGCTTATGTTATCAATCTCGCCTTTCTTTCGTAGACCTTATCTGACCTTTCCTTTATACTTCCTCTTTAAACGAGCATTTTCTATTCCCTCAATAAATCCGCTACGATCTTTTCATTCCGTCCATATAGTTTTTCATTGTGAGAGGATACCATTGCTGTTTTCGTCGCTTCGGGTTCAAGGTAAAGCTTGGCTTGATTGACTGCGTTTGCTGCATCTTGAAAAGCACCAGCAATAAGATGAAGCTTGCCGTCATGATGTAAAATATCTCCTGCAGCAAATAAGCCAGAGATAGAGCTTTCACTGCTGCTTGATCCAGCTATAAAATAATGATCAAAGATTTGGATATCAAGTGGGCTGTCTTCTAATAATGATTTGTCTCTCTCATAGCCATGGTTCACAATAACCTCGTCAATCGGAATATACTGCTTTACACCTGACTCTCGATTTTTCAGTGCTACTTTTTCTATTCGATCACCAGAGGCATTTGCCACTAATTCCGCAATTTCAGTTTGCGTGAAACAAACAACAGAATGATTTTGTAAATATGTAATCTGGGATTCATGGCAAGAAAAATCGCTTCTACATGCAATATATACTTCTTTCGCAATACCTGATAATTCTTTAGCCCAATCCGTAGCAGAATTCCCTCCACCAGAAATTAATACACGCTTATTCTTAAAATCTTTCAAATTCTTTATCGTATAATGCAGATTTTTATTTTCAAAGTCGCTCGCATTAGCAATTGGTAAACGTTTTGGATTTAATATTCCCCCACCAACTGCTACAATTACGGTCTTAGAATAGTGCACATTTCCTGAGGACGCTTTCACAACAAAGAAACCAGCCTCATTTTTGTCAATGGATACAACTTCCTCATTGAGCACTACCTCAGGGTCAAAGGTAAGTCCTTGCTGCACCATGTTTTCAACAACTTGTTGTCCTGGAAGAGGTGGCATCGCACCTATATCCCAGACAATTTTTTCAGGATATACATTCACTTTCCCACCAAGAAAAGGATGGTACTCAATAATTTTTGTCTTCAATTCACGTAGACCACTGTAAAATGCTGAAAAAAGCCCCGCTGGCCCTCCTCCAACAATCGTTACATCATACACATCTGCCTCAGATATATGAATCATTTGAATGCTCCTCACAATTGAAAATGATTATCATTTGCATCCATCTTATACTATTTTACAACGTGTTGCAACCCTTTTTATATAGAGATACTAATAAAGCCTGCTTTTCACCATATTAATTTTAATACTAGCAATTGACAAACAAAAAGATACGGTATATCATTCTGGTATTGATAATCATTTTCAATTAAAGGGTAAATTAATGTTTTGTTATTCAGGAAGTAAACGTTCGTAAACAATTCCATTGTATGATCAATAACCTTTACCCTTTCGCTATATATATATAAAGAAAGGAGGATAAGAAAATGTTTCGTTTAACCGCAAATGACCTAACTGTTGGCTATGACAAAGTGCCCATTATACAAAATTTATCCGTTACTATTCCTGATAAGCAGATCACATCCATCATCGGTAGTAATGGTTGTGGTAAATCTACTTTATTAAAAGCGATAACAAGAATCATCCCTTATGAAGATGGTTCTGTCCTTTTAGATGGTTCCCAAATCGCCACGATGAAAACAAAGGACGTTGCTAAGAAAATGGCCATCCTCCCCCAATCACCAGATAGCGCAAGCGGATTAACAGTTGGTGAATTGGTATCTTACGGACGTTTTCCACATCAAAGTGGTTTAGGTCGATTAAAACAAGCAGATATCGATGTAATTCATTGGGCAATGGAGGTAACTGCTATAATAGGTTTTAAACACCGCACTGTAGATGAATTGTCTGGCGGTCAAAGACAGCGCGTGTGGATTGCAATGGCTTTAGCGCAAGAAACGGACATCATTCTACTTGATGAACCAACAACCTATCTCGATATGGCCCATCAACTAGACATTCTTCAACTGCTAGAGCAACTGAATAAGCAAGAAGGCCGAACCATTATAATGGTTTTACACGATATCAACCAAGCGGCTAGGTTCAGTGATCACTTGCTCGCCATGCGTTCAGGACAAATTATTCAAACAGGGAGTCCCGGAGAAGTACTTACCAAAGAAATGTTACGAAATGTATATGAAATAGACGGAGAAATAGGGACAGATCCACGCACAGGCAAACCGATCTGCATCACTTACGATCTAATTAAACAAAAGGAGCAACATAACAATGAAAAAAAGATTCATTCTGCTATTTAGCATCCTCATTCTTGTACTTAGTGCTTGTAATACGAACGATGAAAAGCAAGAAGATAACGATAAAGCAGCTTCAGACAATGAAAAAGATACCATTACCTATGAATCTGAAGACGGTCCTGTAGAAGTTCCTGCAGACCCGCAACGTGTTGTTGTGCTTAGCCAATTTGCTGGAGATTTAATCAAACTTGGCGTCCATGTTGTTGGTGCTGACTCATGGGCGAAAGATAACCCGCGCTTTGAAGAATTAAAAGACGCTGCCACCGTTTCCGAAGATAATTTAGAACAAATCATCGAGCTAGAACCAGATCTAATCATCGGCTTATCTTCCACTAAAAATATAGACAAGTTAAAAGAAATTGCACCGACCGTTACATTTACTTACGGAAAAGCTGGTTACTTAGATCAACATATTGAAATTGGCAAGCTCGTAAACAAGGAAGAAGAAGCCCGCAAGTGGGTAGAAAGCTTTGAGAAAGAAGCAAAAGATATCGGTAAACAAATTAAAGATAAAATTGGCAAAGATGCTACCGTATCTGTCATCGAAAAGTTCGATAAACAATGGTATGTATTTGGTGATAATTGGGGACGCGGTACCGAAATTCTCTATCAAGCCATGGGCCTAAACATGCCTGAATCAGTGAAAGAACAAGCTTTAAAAGACGGTTATTACGCTCTTTCAGAAGAAGTGATCCCTGATTTTGCAGGTGATTATTTAATTGTTAGTGATCAATCTGGTGCAGAAGATACTTCTTATTTAGAGTCCGATACGTTCCAAAACATTCCTGCTGTACAAAATGATCATATATTTGTTGTTAATGGAAAAGAATTTTACTTTAACGATGCGTCAACACTTGAATATCAATTGGAGTTTTTCAAAGAAAAATTTTTAGGGGAATAAACGGTGAAGAAAGTAAAAAGAGAAATCCAACATACGGCTTTTCCAATCAAATTAATCATCGCTATTATAGTATGCTTCTTCACATTCCTTATAGCAACAAAAATGGGAGCAAAAGAAACGAGTTTTGCTGACGTTTTTAATGCGTTTTTCCAAAAAGGTAGTTCTCCAGGCTATTCCATTATTCGGGATATTCGTTTACCAAGAGAAGTTGCCGTGATGTTTGTTGGAGCAGCTCTTGCTGTTTCCGGTGCCATTATGCAAGGGATGACACGCAACCCCTTAGCTGATCCTGGGTTACTTGGTTTAACTTCCGGTGCCAATGCTGCATTAGCATTCGCACTGGCCATGTTACCGAGCGTAAGCACTTTTGGAATTATGGTGGCATGTTTTATTGGGGCTGCAGCAGGTGCAGGGCTCGTCTTTGGTATTGGCTCCATGCAAAAAGGTGGCTTTACCCCTGTCAAATTAGTATTAGCAGGCGCTGCCATTTCTATCTTTTTACAAGCAGTTGCGGATGCTATCGGTTTATATTTTAAAATCTCCAAAAACATCTCCCTTTGGACAGCAGGAGGTGCTATTGGTACGACATGGCAACAGCTGTCCATTGTTATTCCATTTATTTTAATCGGGTTACTATTTGCATTGCTTCTATCTCGTCAAGTAACGATTCTCAGCTTAAAGGAAGATGTTGCCACTGGTTTAGGTCAAAATACAAGGCGAATTCGTTGGCTGTTATTTATTGTGATTGTTATATTAGCTGGAGCCGCCGTCTCGTTAGTCGGGAATATGGCATTTATCGGCTTAATGATCCCTCATATTGTACGAGCAATTGTTGGTGTTGATTATCGTCATATCATTCCGATGTCTATCTTTACTGGAGCCATCTTTATGTTGCTTGCAGATTTAGTCGGACGTATGATTCATGCACCAATGGAGACACCAGTTGTATCCATTGTTGCTGTTCTTGGACTCCCGTTCTTTCTATTTGTTGTGCGAAAAGGAGGAAGCGCATTTCAATGATTCCATCCCAACTAATACGCAAACAACGCATCATTATATTCATTTTACTACTACTTATTATCATGACGTCCATCATAGCAATTGGCGTAGGCTCATCTTCTGTGTCGATAGATCGTTTAATTCCGACTATTTTAGGAAACGGAACATTTAAAGAAGACTTCGTGTTTTTCTCTATTCGCTTACCACGACTTATTATTATCGTGTTAGCCGGCATGGCACTCGCACTTTCTGGGGCTATTTTACAGGCATTAACTAGAAACGACTTAGCTGATCCAGGAATCATCGGGATAAACTCGGGAGCTGGTCTAGCTATTGCCGTATTCTTTTTATTTATGCCAATAGAAGTAGAAAATTTTGTATATATGCTACCTGTTGTCGCTTTTATCGGTGCTATGGCTACTGCCATATTGATATATATATTTTCCCACCAAAGAAAAACCGGTCTAAATCCTATCCATCTTGTTCTTGTTGGGGTTGGATTTTCCATGGCATTATCTGGTCTTATGGTCATCCTCACATCTGGTGCTAAAAATGAGAAAGTCGACTTCATCGCTAACTGGTTGGCAGGAAATATTTGGGGAACAGACTGGCCATTTATCTTAGCTCTGCTCCCATGGATTTTGATTTTATTTCCATATACATACATAAAATCACACCAGTTAAACATTTTTGGGATGAGTGAACCAGTAGGTATTGGGCTTGGTATGCATGTAGAAAAAGAAAGAATCGTATTATTAATGGTAGCCGTTGCCTTAGCAGCTGCAACCGTATCTGTGACAGGTGGGATTGTCTTTATTGGATTAATGGCACCACATATCGCAAAAGGGCTCGTCGGGCCACGACATCAGCTATTCCTACCAATCACTATTCTGATGGGTGCTTGGTTATTACTAGTAGCCGATACGATTGGCAGGAATATATTGCAGCCAGAAGGCATTCCCACAGGTATTGTTGTGGCAATTATCGGAGCACCGTATTTTATTTATCTACTATTAAGAAGCAAATAATATGGGCTAGTGGGTAGTTCCCACTCGTTTTTTATTTTATTTAATAATTAGCTTTGACGGTATGGGATAAAGTTTTCTCTACTATTTTTTAGTATTCCAAGGTTACTCCTCCTATTCTTGAAGAGTTTACACGTAAGACCTGCAAAGAACAGTGTTCCGTTCTTATATATTTTTAGTGATTTCCTTTTTCATTGTTTCTATTTGCAAAAGTTCTTGTTTGTATGCTCTAAGCTTTAAATCATAGAACAACACCTCAAAGAAACATTGGGAGCTGTAAATGAGAGCTTGCAATAATTCCTTTTCCATGACGATCAAGGGATTCGCATCAATTGTTACTTTAGATTTTAGACCAATATCTTTTGTTATTACCACTTCTATTGGTTGACTTGGATAATAAAAACCTGCTTCCCCACTGTCTAGATATTCTTCTACTGCATTTAAATAATAAGCATATAAAGAAGGCAAATCATCATACATGGATATACTGCCAATTTCTTTACCGTTTGTACGAAATATAAGCCCTCCTTCTAACATCAGTAGACCATTTTCCACATACGCAGCTTTATTTTTTTGTACGAGTTTAATTAATGACTGGTTATCAAAACCGCCAATATAGACATCACTATTTGTGATGAGGTCGTTTAGCTTATAAACTTTATTTTTCAAGAAATAGTTTGTTATTCTCATAGAATCACCTTGTTTCCTGACAACATGTATAGTAACTTATACGATAAAACCAAAAATTTTTATACTTTCCTATAACGAAAAAAGGCACCTTCCCAAGATGCCCTTCTCAAAATACAAACACTTTTTTAGCTTTTCGTTTGAAAATCTATGTATTTAGTTTGCTTCTGACTCAAACTGATCAATTATTTTATCCATTGGAAAATAAACAAAATCATTTTCATCGGTTTCTTGTTCATTTCGATGCATCGATACTTCAGCAAGATCAACAAAATCTATGGTTAGTACTTCCCAGCCTTCATGTTGCAAAAATTCATCACCGGCACTACTATAAGCAATTTGAGCTAACAAAGTTTTATCATTTATCGTGTCGTTATCGCCAATTATAATGGAAGCTTTTATTTCTCCATCGTTCATCGTTAATTTTTGTATTTCATCATTTTCTTCTAATACATGATCCTCTAATAATTGTGTTGCTTTATCCACATTCATACCTTTGTTTTGTTCTTGTTTCTCTTCCGTCTTTTGATTATCTGCCTCTTCTTGTTCCTTATTTTCTTGCTCCGTCTCTTTTTCATTTTCTGCCTTTGCTTCGCTCTCAGTTTCTCCAGAACAAGCAGCCAATGAAAGGCTCAAAATACTAATAACAATTAAAAACAATACTTTTTTCAAATCTGTATCCTCCAAGCAGTAGTATAAAAATATTATGCTGTATGGAGGAAGATTTTGCAAGATAAAATGGTGTCTAAGCAAGCAAAATGTCATAAACTTGCAATAAAAAAGTACACGATACGCATTAGTAACTTATACGCCAATATACTTTTCTACTTTCATATAGTGCATGCCGATGAAAGCATAAAGTTGTCATAGAAATGCTCCAAATATCTTAGCTTTTTGCCTCCATTATCTCCAAGAACGCAAGAGACCCAAATTTAAATCTTCCCGACTTCTATGTATTTAAAAATCCTTAAAAGGATTTTATCCATAAAAATCACAAAAACCCCCTTTTAAAATAAAAATTTAAGACTTGGATACTACTACTATCCTTCTATCAATTAATAATAATTTTATGAAAGTTTATTTTTTTAACTGTTCATTTTATAATAGAATCATCACCCTATACATAGTTTTATTGCTGTGATTAATTTATCAATACGGATTTAATCTATGATAAAAGAAAGGGCTTGTTACTATGGAGCTTCGACAAATTAGATACTTTGTAGCCATTGCAAACTCTAAAAGTTATTCAGAAGCAGCAAATAATTTATTTGTTACGCAACCAACCTTAAGTTGGAACATACAAAAGCTAGAAGAAGAATTAAACGTTCGTTTATTTTATCAAACAAATCAAGGATTAAAACTAACCGAGGCAGGAAACATATTCTATGAAAAAGGAAAGGACATTCTTATTCATGTAGATGAATTAACAGAAACCATTCAGCAACTCCATCAAAAGGAAAACAAAACACTAAAAGTTGGCCTAACTGTTCTTTTTGCTATTCAATATATGAAAGAAATTGTTCATTTTACTTCTACCCATCCTGAAGTTGAAGTATCCCTTATTCAAACTGGTTCTATCAAATTACAAAAAATGCTCGCCAACAAGGAACTAGATATTGGATTATTATCTTTCCCTATTTATGAGCCTTCCATTACTATTGAAAACTTGAACACTTCTAATCCAGATTACTCAGTCGCTGTTGTCATGCCTTTTAACCATCCATTAGCTGAGAAAAAATCCATACAATTCTCCGATTTAAAGGGTGCTTCCATTTGTTCATTTTCTTCTAATTACGTATTGGGAAAAATACTTCATAAATCCTGTCAGGAAAATGGATTTCAACCAAATATTATTTTTATGAATGACAACTGGGAAGTTTTATTACAGAATACGCTTATTACAGGTGGTGTCACCTTAATGCCAAAAGCACTTGAACGCCTGAGTAACTATAACAATTTAAAATGGATACCGCTTAATGATAAAGCAAATTATTTTAAAATAGGAATTGCAAAAAGAAAAAATGAACACTTAAAAGATATTGCTATACGTTTCATTGATACGATAAAAAAGAATTAACTAAAATTATTTGAAATCCAACTAAATTTTTCGTTTTTTAAAAAATTATGCGAATAACAGATAAAGGTAGGTTATTTTAAAATGATTGTCATAGAACACCTCAAAATTGGGTTTTATGAATTGCTATAATTCCTCGCTACTTATGTTAGGAATCTACAAGATACATTCGCAATCGATTTGACAACGAGCGGGCATCATTCATGACTAAGAAGACAGCATCAAAGAGATATTGGCACATACTTGTCATGATCATGACCGCTCTTCTATACCCTAAATTACCTTGTTATCTCGTAACCTATAACGAAGAACAAACACTATTCATCCATTATGATTTGTTCCTTAGCGTGTATTAATTGCGTAATGAATGTATTATATGGAGTCTCAAAGCCAAGTTCTTTCGACATTCGGGCTACAGCACCATTTAAAAAATCCACTTCTGTTAAACGATGGTTTTGAATGAGATCTTGGTGCATGGAGGGATAGTGACTTCCAACTTTTCTAGAAGACTGTAAAATATATTCAACTATATCATTCTCATCTAGTATTGTTCCCTTTTCCTTGGCTACTTTAACAAACTCCTTCGCGATATGACGAATAATCATTTCGGCTTGATTCGTTGATACGAACTCTGCCAAGTTACAATCAAGTAGTGCACAAATTGCATTCATCGCTCCATTAACACATGCTTTTCTCCAAATAGAATGTGTAACATCCTCACTATAGTATGCTTTAAAACCAGCTTGATTGAGCATACCTACAAGTTGTAAGGCCTTTTTCTCTTCACGATCTCCTGGTGTAAAGTTCTGAATTTCAATGGTGCCAGATCCCTCAAAGATAACGTGGCCAGAACCTTTCAATCCTGAAGTATAAATGGTCACACCCATAAAAATGTTTTTAACAGGAAGGTATTCTTTTAATATATCTTCATGGCCAATTCCATTTAGTAAACTAATCACACTTGTATTTTCCCTTAAAATTGGTTTTATGTCCTCTAGCATATCCTGCAAACCCATTGATTTTGTGAAAACGAAGACAAGATCAACTTCCTCAGCCACTTCATGGGGATAAAAGATAGGAATGTTAACTATTTTTCTGTTATTTCCATCTTGAACGATGAGACCATTTTCCCGAATGGAATCAATATGTTCTTTCCATTTATCAATTAAGATAACATCATTTCCTGCTTCGTAAAGCATGTAGCCAAACCGACTACCCAACGCTCCAGATCCTGCGATTGCTATTTTCATTATCTCACCTACTAGTTTTTTTACACAACAATTGCCTTTTTGTCGTGTTCTTTAAAAACTTGCGCTTTTTCTTGACCGACTAAAACACGCCTCGCTCCTTTAGCAAGTGCTACCATTTCTGCTTCCCCCGGAACAAAGAAAACAGGGGCAATAAAAGAGGTTCTATCTTTCACCAGACTGGTAATAAACTCCGAATAAGCAAGTCCACCAGTCATAATAATTCCATCCACTTTTCCGTAAAGAACCGTAGCGAGTTCACCAATTGTCTTTGCTATTTGGTAAGCCATCGCCTCTAAAACAAGTTTTGCTTTTTCATCCCCATTTTTAGCTTTTTCCTCAACAATACGAGCGTCATTTGTACCAAAATAAGAGACAAGTCCACCTTTTTTCCGTGTCAAATCCGTCATTTCTTTTTTCGTACGTTCAAAACACAATGGAATAACTTCTTTTAATGGGAGACCTCCAGAACGTTCTGTTGAAAATAACCCTTCATCATCAGATACAAGATCAATCATACGGCCGTTTTTATGCACACTAGCTGAACTTCCTCCGCCAACATGTGCTACAATAAGATTGCTTTCTTCATAAGGCTTCTGTAACTTTTCTTCTGCAATTTTCATACAGACAGCTCGCATATTTAACACATGACCAATACTTTTACGCTCTATGTCTGCAACCCCTGAAATTCGTGCAACATCATCCATTTGATCAACCGTTACAGGATCATATATATAGGCCTTACAATCCAATGTGCCAAACGCTTGAGCAACCCCTTTTGCCAGCGTAGCTCCCAGATTTGAAGCGTGTTGTAAGACAGGACGATGTTTTAAACAATCTATCATTGCGTCATCAACAATATATGCACCTGCATTAACTGGAGGTAACAACCCTCCACGACCTACAACCGCATCGAAAGAACCCTTCGTCATGTTTTGTTCTGTTAACCACATGGTAATCTCTCTAAATCGAAAATCATATTGATCCATGATAGAATCGTATTTAGCAATATCATCATAGGAATAGGTTAATTCTTTACTTAAAATCAATTCATCATGTTCAAAATATGCAAGTTTCGTTGATGTTGCTCCAGGATTTATAGATAGAATACGATCCGCCATCTTCATTTACTCCTTCCTCTTTTTGTGCATGGCTAATTTGTAATGCCAACAGAAGAGAATATCGTTTTTCCAGTGTACTTGAACTTCTAGATGTTAAAACAATTGGAACTTGAGCCCCAAGAATAATGCCAGCCATTGTGCCGTTAGCAAGTAGGAGCATACTTTTGGATAGTGTATTACCGGCTACAACATCAGAAGCAACTAATACATCTGCATCCCCGTTAATTTCTCCTTGGTACCCTTTTTCAGTCGCAATGGAAGGTCTGAGAGCAACATCTAATGAAATAGGTCCTTCTACAACACAATCTTCACTTTCCTTAAATCGTTTCGTTAATTCATCTGCATCTGTTGAAGCTGGAAGCTTAGGCTGAACAACTTCAGCTGCAGATAATACCGCAAATTTTGGGTGATAATAGTTTAATGCCCGCATGACTTCTAGCGCATTTTCTATCATCGCCTGTTTTTGATCGACATTTGGCGTTAACAGCATACCGCCATCTGTAACTCCAATCAGTTTTGGATAAGCAGGGACATCGATTAACGCTAGATGAGAAAGGACATCTTTCTCTCGTATTCCTGTTTCCCGATGAACGACTTCTTTTAATAATGTCCCCGTTTGAATATTTCCTTTTATAATAAAATGAACCTTATTTTCCCTTACTAATTCAACACCTTTATACGCTGCCTCTTGATCAGATGACACGTCAACGATATGATAAGTAGTGTTTTTCATATCCATTTTTGATATTAAATCTTCTATTTCTGACTGACTATCAATTAGAAATGGTATAACTACTCCTTCATTAGCTAGTTCAAAAATGCTTTCTAACGCATGTTCATTAGCCGCTTTAACGACAGCTACTTTTTTAGGTTCCTTTATGTTGCCTATCTTTTGTTCCAATTCTTGAAAATCATGTAACATGCTGTAAGCCTCCCGTTATTCTACGTCGAGTTTGTAATCTTCTGGTGAAATAATTGGCCAGATTTTTGTAAACAGGTAATTAAAAAATATCCCTAAACCTATTGGAGCGACAACAAATACTAATATCGTAATGAATATGTTTCCAACGGACCATCCACCTGCTGCCAAGTTGAGATGGTTAACCGGGCCAACCAGTCCACTAAATCCAAACCCCGCACTCATAGGCGTTCCTTGTATCTTAAATATCGCCGCTAGTATTCCTAATACAGCAGCATTACAAATAACTGGTAGCAATATTTTCGGTTTAGCAAAGACGTTCGGCATTGACATTTTTGGGGAACCAATAAAGTGAGCCAGTGATGTCCCCACTGAGTTTACTCTCCAACCTGCAATCGCAAGCCCGAAGCCTGCAGCAACGACCCCTAAATTTCCAGCACCAGATCCAATACCTGCTAGGGAAACAGCAAGGGCAATTCCGACTGTAGTAATTGGCGTTGTGATAAGAATAGAGAATAAAATCGCAAGTAAAACACTCATGATAATAGGTTGTAGCGTAAGTAACTGAGATACAAAATGGCCGATAAGTGTTGTAATGTGCCCAACATATGGTAAAAGCGCATAACCTAACCCTCCACCAACAATTAATAGAATTGGCGGTATTAAAATAATACTGTAACTTTTTAAACGTGAACCTAACAATTGAATAATCCCAGCACCAATAGCACCGGTAAACATCATATTAATGACATCACCCGTTCCTGCCATAGTTAGCGCGTCACCTGAAAAATCAACTGCTCCTCCACCTACCATGACTGCAAGACCGAGGGAAGCTGATTGAATAGGAGTGAATTTAAATTGATAACCAATCAAAACACCAACGATTAATCCTAATATCGAGTTGGACATGGATGTAACATCTAAAACAAACTGACCTTGAGGAAAAATAGGTAATAATGCTTTAAATAATTCTCCTAGTAATGCACCTGGTATTAATGCTAAAACAGTACCTATTGCTAATCCATTTAGTACATTCATCGAAAACTTCTTGGCTGTCATTGTTTCTGTTCCCATGAATATTCTCCTCTGCTGTAAAATTTTTAGTTATCTTAGCCTTCTCTTGTTAAAAAATTCACAAGAAACTAAATCATTGTGTTAGAAATACGTAGCTTATCTCCAATGAGGAAAGCTTCTGTTTTTCCCTATTATAAAATCTAAATTTTAAACTTTTTTATAATAAAACCACTTTTAGTTAGAAGGTTTTTTCATTTTTATACGAAGGGCTCTATCAAAGGAGAATTTCTGAATGAACATGTGATAAAGCCCCGCTCTCTTACTCATACATTTAAATATGGATTGGTTGTCCTAATGCTAACTCGGCAGCATCCATCACACTTTCTGCCATGGATGGATGACTATGAATCGTTAATGTAACATCTTCCGCAGTTAATCCGTTTTCGATGGCTAATCCTATTTCAGCAATCATATCACTTGCGCTAACTCCAGCTAGTTGCGCACCTAATAGCGTACCGCTTTCCTTCTCTGTAATGAGACGGACAAATCCTTCTGTTTGATTGAGGGATAATGCACGACCATTACCTGCAAGTGGGAATTTGCTCTCTTTGACGTCATATCCATGTTCTTTCGCTTCTTTTTTCGTATAACCAACTGTTGCTAGTTCTGGATCTGTGAAACATATAGCAGGCATTGCCAAGTAATCCACTGCTGCACCTTTGCTTCCACTAATTACTTCAGCAGCTACTTTTGCCTCATAGCTTGCTTTATGGGCAAGTGCAGCTCCAGACACAACGTCACCAATGGCAAAAATATTCTTTTTATTCGTTCGACCTTGTTCATCGACTTCAATAAGGCCTTTATCATTTGTTTTAATGCCAGCTAGTTCTAAACCAATATCATCTGTGTTAGGCTTACGTCCTACAGATACTAACACATAGTCAGCATCGATGGCCTCTTCTTGCCCACCTGCGTCATATGTGACCGTTGCTTTTTTGTCTGTTTGCTTCACAAATTTAGCCATCGCATTTGTTACAATGGAAACATTTTTAGCTTTGAATGCATCAACAACAAGTTTAACCATGTCTTTTTCAAAACTAGGTAAAATCTGTTCTGATCCTTCTAAAATAGTCACTTCTGTACCGAAGTTAGCGTAAACACCAGCAAGTTCAACACCAATATATCCTCCGCCTATGACAATCAGTTTCTTAGGTATTTCAGCTAAGTTTAATGCGCCAGTGGAATCAATAACACGTTTACTAAATTTAAATGATTCGATTTCAATTGGACGACTTCCCGTAGCGATAATCGCATGCTTAAAGTTATACGTCTGTCCAGAATCTTCATCATACATAACACGAAGCGTTTCATTATCAATAAAGTGTGCTTCTCCCTTTATTATTTCGACTTTATTTTTCTTAAGAAGCATTTCAACACCCTTTGTTAACGTAGCAACGACTTCTTTATCTTTCCAAGCTTGTGTTTCTTTAAAATTCACGGTCGTTTCTTTCGTATGAATGCCTAAAATTTTGGAATCCAAGGAAGTTTGATATTTATGACTAGCATGAATTAACGCTTTAGATGGAATGCATCCAACGTTTAAACAAGCGCCACCAATTTCTCCACGCTCTATAATAGCTACCTTTTGACCAAGTTGTGCAGCACGAATGGCAGCAACATATCCTCCTGGTCCTGAACCAATGACTACTGTTTCTAATTCTTCAGCAAAATCCCCTACTACCATGAAATTCATCACCCTTCTACAAAAAGTAATTCTGGATCAGCTAAATAATCTTTTAAATCATTAATTGCTCTTTGTGCCGTTCCACCATCAATTATTCTATGATCAAAACCAAATGATATTTTTAACATCGGTGCAACTATTGGTTGTTTATTTTCATCAGGGATGACTTCATCTTCTATCCTACCTACCCCAAGAATAGCAACTTCTGGCTGATTAATAATTGGAGTTGACCATACACCACTAGTTGCAAGAGCTCCAACATTCGTAATTGTCATTGAACTATTTTTCATGTCTGCACTTGTTAATGTTCCATTCATTGCTCTTTCTGTATTTTCGGCAAGGTCTTCAGCAATCTTAAATAAACTTTTACGATCTGTATCATGGATTACCGGAACAAAGAGACCTTTATCTGTATCTGTTGCAATTCCTACGTTCACGTAATTTTTATAAATAATTTCTCCTGCTTTCTCATCTATGGATGCATTTAAGTCAGGGTAACGAGTTAATATAGCCGTCAGTGCTTTTACAAAGTAAGCAGTATACGTTAATTTAACGCCTCGTTCTTTGGCAATAACCTTAAAACGATCCCGGTGTTCTACAAGTTTAGATACATTCACACGATCCAACACCGTTACATGAGGTGAAGTCGCTTTACTATTTACCATGGCATTTGCAATCGCTTTACGAGTAGGAGTCATTTTAACTCTACGCTCTAGTTCAGTGACTGTTGTTTCGGGTGCTGCTTGTTCCTGAACCATTTCTTTTTGAACCACTTCTTCTTGTGCAGCTTGTCCACCTGAAGCTAAGAAATGATCAATATCTTCTTTTGTGACCCGACTATTTTTTCCAGTAGCTGGAACTTGCGTAATATCAACATCTTTTTCACGTGCATATTTTCTAACGGCTGGAATAGCTAACATTCTAATGTCCACGTCTGAAGCTGGCTTTTTAGCGACTGATTTTTGATCTAGTGTTTTCTCAGGCAGTTCTTCTGATGGAGTCAAATGACGAACAGCTTCATGTTCAATGGCTACCGTATCCGTACCACGCTCTTTCGTAACATTGCCTTCCTCTGCCGTTGCTACTTTTTCAGCACCTTCATCAGACATCTCAATTTCCATAATTGCGTCTCCAACCTTTGGAACATCACCTTCCTTAAATAATAATTTTTTTACAACACCAGAAACAGGAGAAGGAAGTTCTACAACAGCCTTATCACTTTGAATTTCTACTAGCGTATCGTCTTCTTTTACTTTATCCCCAGGTTGTACAACCCACGAGACAATTTCACTTTCGTGTATCCCTTCACCGCTATCAGGTAATATAAATGAATAAATCATTCAGCATCCTCCTTCATTTATTCTAAAAATCATATACTTCCTTCACTTTTTTAATAATATCTTTCGCATTAGGGAGCCAGTCTGCTTCAGCTGCACCAAATGGGTAAACGGAATCTGGTGCGGTAACTCTTGAAATAGGTGCTTCTAAATACATAAAGGCACGCTCCCCAATTTCTGACATTAATTGTCCCGTGACACCTGCCTGACGTTGTGCTTCTTGTGTCACCACAACACGACCTGTTTTCTTAACGGATGCAAGCACTGTGTCCATATCAATTGGTGCAATCGTTCTTAAATCAATAACTTCTACAGAAATTTCATGTTCTAATTCTTTAGCTGCTTTAAGTGCTTCACTAATCATAAGACCATACCCTATAACGGTTACATCAGATCCTTCACGTGTAACTGCTGCTTTATCTAAAGGTACACGATAATCTTCATCTGGAATGTCCTGTTTCATGGAGCGGTAAAGCTTCAAATGTTCTAAGAAAATAACCGGATCATTACTTTCAATCGCAGAAATAAGTAGCCCTTTGGCATCATATGGGTTACTTGGAATAACAATACGCATCCCCGGCACCTGTGCTAATATACCTTCTAAACTATCGGAGTGAAGTTCTGGTGTATGCACTCCACCGCCATATGGTGCTCTAACTGTAATTGGCATACTTCTTGTGTTTGCCATCCGGTAGCGCATTCGAGAAAATTGGGCTACAACTGGAGACATTGCTTCTAGAATAAATCCTAGAAACTGTATTTCAGGGACAGGTCTAAATCCTTCTGTAGCTAATCCTACAGACATACCTAGAATTCCTGATTCTGCTAATGGTGTATCAAATACACGATCCTCTCCATGTTTAGCTTGAAGCCCATCTGTAACCCTGAAAACACCACCGTTAGGTCCAATATCTTCACCAAACAATAAAACGTTTTCATCTTTACTTAATTTATAGTCCAGTGCATCATTAATAGCCTGTACCATTGTTTTTTTACTCATCTTCCTTCATCTCCCTTGCTTCGTATTCAGCAATTTGTTCTTGAATATTTTGAGGAGAAACTTCATACATGTTCTTCAAGAAATCAGACACTTTTTGTTTGTCAACTTGACCAATTGCTGCAACGGCGTCTTTAATCTCTTGCTTACAAGATTCTGCAACTTCTTTTTCTTGTTCTTCCGTCCATAAGCCTTTATTGCTTAAATACGTTCTCATTCTAACTAGGGGATCTTTTTGCTCCCATTCTCCTAGCTCCTCAGCTAAACGATAACGAGTTGGATCGTCAGACATCGTATGTGGTCCAAAACGGTAGGTTAACGCTTCTATAACGACAGGCCCTTGCCCTGCCAAGGCATGTTCACGAGCTGTAGAGACTGCTGCGTACATAGCAAGTGGGTCCATTCCATCTACTCGAATACCCGGAATTCCTGCCGCTACAGCTTTCTGTGCCAATGTTTCAGCGGCCGTTTGTTGTTCGACTGGTACCGAGATACCATATCCATTATTTTGAACAACGGCAACATAAGGAACCTGATAAGCACCAGCAAAGTTAATGCCCTCATAAAAGTCTCCTTGTGACGTTGCCCCATCACCACTTAATGACAATACGATTGATTTTTTATTTCGCTTTTTCATTCCAAATGCAACACCCATTGCGTGTGTAATGTGCCCACCAACAATCACTTGCGGTGCATAAGCTTGGAGATCTTCTGGATACTCATTTCCTTTCATATGCCCTTTATACCAAAGGAAAGCTTTTTCTAAAGGTAAGCCATGTAAAATAAGCGGTGCTAAATCTCGGTAGGTTCCTGCAAAAAAATCCTTCTCACCTAAGGCATATTGTGTAGCAATTTGACTAGCTTCTTGTCCTCCACCTGGAGCATAATTTCCTAAAGCTCCTTGACGGTTTAGTAATGTAACTCTTTTATCATATGTCCGGGCCCATACAAGTCTTTTCATTAATGTAGTCAGTTCTTCATCACTTAGCTTAGGTTCTAGGTCAGAATGCACAATTTCTCCTGATGGAGCTAGTACTTGGTAAAAAGGAAACGAATCTTTATATCCTTTTACAAGGCTAACTAAATCTAACTTTGTTGTACTTTTTTTAGACATGCGTTAACATTCCTTTCTGTTTTTACTGGTGAACCTCTTCACAATTCAACCTTAGCATTGATTGAAAGACTTGGATAATTGATAAATTTTATAGCCATATAGAAAACATTTAAGCGCTTACAATACAAAGCTTTGAAGACTTCTGTTCATTATTAGTGTCTAAATTATGAATGGTATTATTTGCTAATAAAAAGAAGGAGGAAGTTTTCTATTATTGCTCTCCGATTGTTTAGTATTGTTCTTTCCAAAGGAGATGACAAGAACAGAGACTCAAGCGCCCATTTAGCAACGTAGCGAGTGGAACAAATCAACTAAAGTTTTAGCAATTATGTCACTAAAACGGAAATGACGACGTTTTGGGCAAGCCAGTTTTAATCGACCTTCCTCTTAGGCACGAACCGATGATGACTTAGCTTAGGGCGATTGTAAAGTACCTAGTTGCTGGGCGATGGAGTCGGACGGGGCTGATTTGGTTATTTGGTTATCTTATAGCATCATAATTTTATACTTTCTTATCTTGCTAAAAAGGCGCACATCGCCCCGTAACGCCATTACTCCATTGCTTTCAGCAGATGCACATTTTTACTGCATTTACTTCATTATATTTTTTACTTTCGTTAGGTATAACCTATCTTCTAAATCAAAACAAACCTTTTTTAGAAATGCTTGGTTATTGCCAAGCTATCTAGCTATAAAATGTCATCGTTTTGCTTATTCTCTATAAAAATATTATATTTGCCTATCCTGTAAAAACTATGTTTCCTTCTTTATTGGGCACCAGTTTTATCATAGGCTAGATTCTTATCCTAGCCACTCTTTCATAATTCCCTTTAACTTTCATTTACGATCAGCCTTTTGCTATACCAAGGGATATGCTCCAACCATTGGCAGAGCGCGTTTATCGTTTTATTTCCTGTTTATTAGACCTTTTCTTTCCTATCCAGACTTGCCTTAGGCGCTATCACAGGTCTATTATTTGGCTATATAGCTTATGAACTTATAGTGGAAAATGGTAGAATAAGGGGAAATGTTGTCACTTATTCTATGGGGGGATGTAAGTTGGAATGAACACATGTTAAATTTGAAATATACTGCCGGAGGATTATATTAATTTTCAAACGAACCTGCTAATATTGCTTCATTACACAGCTATGTATGAACAAAGGCGCAAGCGTCCGGTTAGCAACGTAGCGAGTGGAGCGAATCAATTAAAGTTTTAGGAATCATGCTCCCTGCAACAGGAGTATGCCGGCGCCCTCCAGCAAGCCCGTCTTTAGCCGGCCTTCCTATTTAGTACGAACCGATGATGACTTATTCGTAGTGTAATTCGTGAAGTCGCCTAGTCGCTGGGCGCTGAAGCCGGCGGAGCCCGTTCGGTTGTTTGATTACGTCATAGCATCAAATTTCTTTTTAGAAAAACTTGGTTTTCCGCCAAGTCTCATAGCGGAAGCCTTCGTTTTTCTTAACTATAATCAATAATAATTTTTATACTCCCTATAGTGTAAAGAAAGGAATGTCGGTTACATGAAGAATCAAACAAAGAAGATTTATGGAAGCATTGTACTTACCCTACTTATTTTCTTACTCGCAGGATGTACAAATAGCATGGAGGAAGAATCAGAAGCGAAGAATTCAGAGAAAGATGTCACTACAGTATCGGAAACAGATAATAAGGAAGATCCTAAAAACAACGACTTAGAAAAAACGCCATCTAGCAACACATCTAATAAAGGGAAAACAGGTGAATCCAAAGATGCTTCTTCAGAAGACAACGCGGAAAAAGATACCTTATCCAATTATTCTACAGAGGAAATTGAATATGCACGTATTTGGCTACAGCTTGGGGCAATTAAAGATGTAGAGGAATTGAATATCCGCCATTTTTCCGCTGGGACACCACTTAACCCCAATGATGAAACAAGTGCGAGCTATCCCGAAGACGTCATTCAGTTATCTGGTAGCCGTTTAGTAGCGGGTTCCGTAACATATAGTAGCAATGGAGACGGAACAATAAATGTATATAACATCCCCTTACGATGGGACGGCAGCTACCCAACAGGAGAAGATTTTTACAAAGATTTGATTGAAAATACGGAGTTAGTGCGTGTAGATAGAGGAGAAGATAATAAAATTAGTGCGCTCATTAACAAAATGAATACTCTGTAAAGACAGTTCTCTAGTTTTTTAGAACCTAACATCATTTGGAATATGGAAGATACAGAAGAAAAACAGGAAGACATTAGTGAATGAAGGAGTTACTTATGAAACTATATAAGGAATTAAACATTCTAGAAGATAAAAAATTATACAATAAAATAAACCTATTTAGTATAGCGATCCTAATAATTACAACGGTTGCTGTGTTGGTAGCTCACACCATTATAATCGGAGAAGTTCGTTTATTCTTTTCTCTATCTACATTGGTGTGGGTACTAGGAGTAACGTTAGTCTCCTTACCGATTCATGAGTTTATTCATGGAATATTTTTCAAAGCCTTTTCTACATCTGGAAAAGTGAAGTATGGGTTTACAAAAGGGATGCTTTATGCGACGAACCCTGGACAAGTTTATACAAAGCGACAGTTTATGATCATTATTTTAGCCCCGTTTGTTATAAATAGTATACTATTTTGTCTTCTATTTATTTTTGGAATGGAAAGCACTGCTTTTTGGATTGTATTCATTCTCCATACAGCAGGATGTGCTGGTGACTTTTGGTATATTTATGAAATTATTAAAAATCCAAACATCACCCATTGTGAAGATACGCCAGTTGGCGCTAAATTTTTTGTAGCGTAATGGAAGAAAAACGTTTGGTGTGGGGAAAGGATAGAGGGCTTTTCCTGTATAAAAAATAATATAGCCCTGCTTTATCCTAATAGACGTGCAATTTGTAATCCGAGATTTTCTAAGGCTACAAACAATCAGTGGGCGATGAAAGGAATCTCCCACTGTTTTTGCATTCTACTATTCCATCAAATCCCAAAAATCTCGTCCATAACTTTTGTTTTTTAAATCAATATCAAAGCCTTTGTTTGGCATATTATCACCGACTTTAATTTGATATATTTCATTGCGCATGGGAGAACCAAATGAAAACTCCATTGTTTTATCACTAATACAAAATAGTGCTGCATAAACGGTTCCAAAACCTTCTTCATAATTTAGAGACGACACACCTTTTGGATACTCTGCTTTTAATATTGCCTTCATATCACCTTTGGTTACCAATTGTTTATTTGAAAAATATTGATCCATTGCTTCATAACGAACCACAGATTGTTTTAATATGGACAGTTCTTGAATTTTTACTTTTTCTAGCAATGCATGGTTTGTAGCTAAACTGTATCTACTTTCTTCTATTGTATGCCCCTTACTTCCATTATACGCTTCTAGAATTGCAACTTTCTCAAATCTATCAGCTATCAACAAATTCATATTAGATGCTATGGGTAATTCATAAAACAAATCAATAGCTTGTTCAATGGTTTGACAATTTTCCAATATAATTCGGACAACCACCATAAAATTTAAACCATCTACTTTAGCTTTTAACATTCCTGGGTGGTTTCCAACTGGTACACCACACGAAGCAAAGGTTACACATAGACCATACTCATTTAAACCATCACTTCTACCGAATGTTGAAACAGAAAAACCTGTATGAGAGTACTTATTATCTGCATTCGTAGAACATAGCCTCATATCAGATATATTCGGGCTTAAATCATACGTTCTAAAAACATAAATTTTTTCATCAACTGTCATTTTCGGTGTAATAGCCGCCAAGCTACAACCACCACCCATTAAATAACTATCTTGTATAAATCTTAATTCTTCTACATCCCTATTGAAATAATCAGAAACCCCTTGTAATTCGTCTATCAATTCTGGACAATACATATTAAAATTTTCTAAAGTATCTTCCGCACGAGCTTTACTTTTCTTATGATCTTCAAACAACATTTTTTGTATGTTTGGAATAACACTTAGATCTTTTCCTTGATTGTATCCTATTTCATATGAAGTTCCTTCTAGATAAACAAAGCTTCCTTTTCCCTTCATTGCCATTTCCTCCTTCGCTTTTCTATAAAAATAATAAACCCTCCAGTAACTGGAGGGTAAATACGTAAATTTTTATAATTTCAACATTACTTTGGTCTTAAAATTATTAGGATCTGCATCTTTTAATGGTTTTACACATAACATATCATCCATTTCTTGAGGAACCAAACCCTCCATATATTCTTCAATAAAAAAAGAATCTGTTACAATTAAATCTTTCAATTGGTCATAAGCTACCGTTAAATCAGAATACAAACCAACAAAATCAACACATGCATATTCTCCATTAGGGATAATTTTTACTTCATTCTCTAAAGTATTATTTAATATATCTCCATCTATTTCAAACATGACTTCTGTTTCTTGTGATAATGGATTGTCCCATTCGTGCCATATAGTCATCAAATTCCCTTTTATTTTACAATTGTATGCATACACTTTTTGAAATAAGCGCTCGACTAACTGATCCATTTGATGTATTTCAATCTTCTCTTTTATACTAATAACTGTTATAGACGAACGATATTCAAAATAAACTGAACTGATATGATATTTTTTTTCAAAATAAGGCTTAGAATATCTTAATATATCATCTATTTCACTAATAATGCTTTCTAATTGACTTTTTCTAACAATGACATCGTTTCGTTTCTCTATCAATTTTTGATTTAAATCCTTTTTTATGCTTCCATTTATTATTTCCTTTATTTCATTTAAAGAAAAACCGAGACTCTTTAAAGCTTTTATGCGCTCCACCTGAGAAATCTTTTGGTAGTCATAATACCTATACCCTGTTGTTTTATCAACAACAGAAGGCTTTAACAAGTCGATGCTATCATAATATCGGAGTGTTTTGATCGGCACATTGCTAATATTAGAAAACTTCCCAATAGAATAAATAACTATCACCACAATTTTCAATTAATATATCCATTATAACAAAATTTAATTTAGTGTAGATATTATATTTGCTGAAGTACCTTTCAGAATAATTTTTGCTGCACAAAATTATAGGGAAGTTTTAAATAGTTTTCGTCCCGCTTTTACTAATTTTTAAAGCGTACGGTGGACGACTTTAATCATTTGTACAACCTTTTATACCACCTTTATCGGAAAAGTGTATCAATCATTGTGACGTGCTTACCACTTATGGGAAGAATGTGTTTATGTGTTGACCCAAAAAAAAGGAAGTTATTTTTATTAATTTACATACTTTACAACATCCATTGGCGAGCCATACATGTTTATTTTGTAAAGAAAATGAGGTATAACTATATATAGAAGATTATACGATAATAAAAGACCGCCCATGCTAGTACACGGAACAGTCTGATGTGTAACAGTCCTTCAAAAGGTAGCTTACATTGTAGAATTAAAAAGTAACCACCCAAATGCTTGTTAGGCGTTCAATGGGGGTTACTTTTTTTGTTGTGAAAGTATGGTAACAATTGAGGTTGAGAAAGAGATCATCACTGTTTTATCAATACCTTTTCATAAAAAAAGCGTGAATTTAAAAATATTATTTCCCTATATATATGTATTCAAAGCATAAATGTATACCCCCCCCCCGTTCCACCAAATTATTAAAGGGCAATTGTATGGGTTAAATAATAGTTATTAGAAGCGCTGCTCCACATGCAACCATTAAAGCTATTGAACGTCCTATTTGGCTCTTACTTGTATTTCGTTTTTGTTTCATTGCCACAAAAAGCATAATAAGACCATGCAATATTCCAACTACAAAAATAAATTGTAATACTGGTGAGTACATTATAAATATCTCCTTCTGTGTAAGTGGAATGTTCAACAAAATGCTCCGATGGTTGACCATCTTTAACTTTATATTTTTCTAACGCTATTTAATGAGAAAATATATATTTCATCATATATCTTTCCAAGTTGAACCTTTAATTTATCTTTAAAGCTCTTTATTTTCCTGCATCTCTACACTCTTCAATATCCCAATGAGACCAGCCTTCTTGTTGTTTTGAAGTATTTCTATTGTTAAGCTTAGCTTGTGATTAGACTAGAAAGATTGATTCAGAAATAAAGATTTATTACAAAAATTGCATTAATTTAAACATGCTTAAATAGTTAACTCAACTTTTGCCTACCAAATTAGGCATGTAACCCTTGTTATATCTAGGTAAACCTGCTCTCCATTGCGTACTTGTCCTTTAATTAAATTTTTGGGGCTCTTGTTGGTATGTTTTATGGCATTATCAAGAATCTCGATTAATTGCTGTAAAGCCTCAGCCCAATCCAGTGAATTTAATAAAGAAAAGTCCACAAGGCATAAAAGTTGCGCCATCTGACAATCCCAAGGCCAACATACGAAACCAATTCTTATGTTCAAAGATGAGACGAAAGATTAATTGGAAAATAAAAGCGCTGGAAAAGCCAAAAGACTTAGTAATACCAACATGGCGCAAGGGTTTTAGAACACCTAATTCTTTAAATAACGAATTCACTTCAGTGCTTATTTGGGTCATTATTTACTATCATAGTAGGAGACACACTTCTTGGTAGTGTAGTTTTGATTAATTCCACTATACCATATGTTGCGGTGTTTATTCTTGCCTAAAATATCTTGTCAAGGGATGTATTACAGTAACTCCAAGCACCTGAGCTCATTAAATGTAGTGATTTTTTTAGGTGCGAAAGTTGAGTAATTAATGTTTTGTTCTATAATATTCAGCTTGTATCTCAGACATTAGATACAAGTTTCTAATCCTTTATAGTAAATAATAATGTGCCAGAAATTCACGGTCATTTAAAACCAAATCATAAGGCGCTTTTATGTTTGACCATGTTGCGGACTTTTCATCCCAACCGCCTCTTTCTTCTGTTCCATTTATACATGGCAAAACTCTATTACACCACTTCCCATAATAGCTTCTCTTATCTATTCGTATAATAACGTTAAGCATTTTTCTTCATCCCTAGTGTCGCGTTCTTCATGTTTTAGAGGTAGTAAGTTATGACTAACAGCGACTTGATACTTAAATGACAAACAAGAGCATAATTAACGCGCTTCCTTATCTCTGCATCATAGTTTGCTTCAAAAAATAAACCAGTTGCATCTATTTCATCTTTGAAAATATTTGACTGTGCAGGGGATATTAGTTTGGAACCAACAACTTCTGTTCTTAATTTTTTTGTAGAAGCAATATAAAAGTATTGCGCCATTCTTTTCCTCCTAATATTTATTCACTTTAGATGATATTTTCTGTATATAAAAGGAATAATGTTCAAAAATGATGTACAAAGTGATAAAATATGGAAAAGAGGTGTGGCAATTGAAGATGCTAAGATTACCTTTTGTTCGTACACTTATATTTTGTATTTTAGTTCTCTTTTTACTAGTTACAAATAAATTAACCGTTTTGAATTTTTTCGTTTTAGGGGGTTTATACTCTCTTATTGAATCACTTATGGCAAAAAAGGAACTTGATGTAGAGACAGGCAATAAATGGATGGATATTGGATGGGTATTTATTTTACTAACGACCATGATTTTAGTTATCATTCATACCTTTTAAACAAAGCCGATCCATGTACAATACAGACTTTCACTAAAAGGAAGCTTTAAAATAATATAAACACCACTATTTAACTAAATGGTTAAAATATACTTTCTTGTAAGGATATTGTTACCCAGATCATTTTTAAGTTAATTAAACAGTCAAATAAATATTGCATTATAAACATCCATTGGTGCGTCATACATGTTTATTTTGTAACGAAAATGAGGTATACTATATATAGAAGATCATATGATAATAAAAGACCGCCCATGCTGGTACATGGAACGGTCTAATGTGTAATAGCCCTTCAAGGGGGTAGCTCACATGTTTTGTGGTTAAAAAGTAACCAACCAAAATGCGGCTAGGCATTCATCGGGTGGTTACTTTTTTTGTTGTGACAGTATAGCTACAACTAAGGTTGAGAAAGAGATCATCAACACCAATGTTTCAAATACTGTCATACTATCACCCCCTTTCTTCAAAAAGGGGTGAACTACCACCCATGAAAGCCCTATTACACTTACAGCAAGTATAACAAACTATTCAATCTTTTCACATCATTTTTAAATCATCTGCTTTTATCGTATTCTTTTGTCGTTTTATTTTTAACTCATCATGTATATCTGTTTAGGTTAAAGTTACACCCAGCTTATAAAGCATCATTTGGTGCTTTTCCTAAACTGAAAATAACTACTTTTCCACGAGTTCTTTCCTTATTTAGTTTTAGCACTTGTTCCTTTATGAATATCATCTCTTTACAGCATGAACGAAATGAATGGTCTCAAAAGCTGATAAATAATCCGTTCTATTTTTAAAATAAAGCTCATTTATCGAATCTGGTGTCAAATGCTCATAAATTAGCAAGCCCGATTTTTCCAACATACGCTCTATTTCAATATAAGTGAATGCTGATTTCATTGGCTCTCCGCTTGCCGAAGCCATTTTCACCATGTTTTCAACTCGATTAGACACGCCCTTTTCTTGAAAAAGTGTTTCATCAGCAAAATCAAAAACAATAGAACTACCTTCCGGGATGCCCGCAAATAAGTCTTTTATCAAATTTTCGTTACTCTCTTTATTGAGATAATAGGAAACCCCCAAAAAGCTAAAGAATGTTTTTTATGATTAAACCCTTTTTCTGTTAAGCCTTGCTTCTTTTTTATCAATTAATATATCCAAGCAAGGATAACCTCTTGACTCTAACGTCACGTTAAACTTTATGCTTAAAATAAGGAGGTGTTTCAAATGAGCATCGATTATAAAATAGTTAACTCATTAAAACAATATGAAAGATTACTTCAAATTACCAATTCGGAAGAGAGGAAAGATTTCTTTCGCTATATGATGATGCTGCCACTTGAAAAAATGTGGAAATTAATTAATGTCCCTATAAAAGCGAAGAAAGAAAATGGTTATGACGTTTTAATGGCTACGAAAATGCTTGGTTATGCAGACATTTCTGATGATAAAACCATTAAAGAAGCACTCACTATTTTAAAAGGTATTAATGCTTATGCAGTAGCAGAAAATACGATTAAAACATGTATAGATAAAGCTGTTCATGCAGGTTTGAAAATAAATGCTAAGGAAATAAAATTAGGACTGTATATTTCTGATCCTGAAAAATTAAAACTATCAAATGGCTATACAGGGTTTGGAGGCATACCTGGATTTATTACGGTAAATATATATCCAAATCATTATAATTTGCCGAGAATCCCAGCGGTAATAGCTCATGAATTTCATCATAATATACGTTTTTCTTATTTTGATTGGGATTACGGAAATGTTACAGTAGCTGATTATCTCGTTATAGAGGGGTTAGCTGAATCATTTGCAAGAGAGTTATATGGAGCAGAGCAATTAGGCCCTTGGGTTACAAGTATGAATAAAGAAGAAGTAGAGTATTCCACCAATGTTATTAGAGAAGCGCTTGAGTTAAAGGGGTTTGCAGAGGTAAGCAGCTATATGTTTGGCGATGAAATTGCTGCGCAAGAAGGGTATCAACCTGTTGGTCTTCCTTTCTGCGCTGGTTATGCAGTAGGATATAAAGCTGTTCAAGCTTATATGAAAAAGTATAACAAAACCATATACGAAGCAACCTTAGCTTCAACAGATGACATAATTAATGGTTGTGAATTGTTTGCCACATAAATTTCTTTGTAAAATAGCTTATCACATAAAAGCACAGATATCGTTCTGTGCTTTTTATCCTTGGATATTTATAGCTGAAAATTTTATAGGTAATGGTCTGCCTAACGCGTATAGAGCAAATTCTACAAGCTAGGTCAGGGATTATAGTTATTCCAAAAAGCCGCTCAACCTCTGCAATTGGGTCAAAATTGGTTCGCATAAATTTTTAAAGTCCTCTCCAAAAGATAGAAAAATGATTGGGACGTTTTTGGAGCTTCGTAGTGGTTAAACAGGAATTACAGCTGTTTTAAAGGGCAATTATAACTTTGTTATGTCACAATCGCGCCCGTTAGCAAAGCGAAAAAAATTAATCATTTGCCGATGAGGAAGTGATCCTTAAATAATATCCATCTGGATCCATTATTCTGAAACCCTCCAATCCCAAGGTCTTTTGGTCCTTTCATTCTGTATTGGATATTCTTTAGAGACTACGTTGTTATATGCTTAATGTAAATCTTCAACTTCCAAAACTATTTCTATTCCTAAACCAACTTGTTGACCATGAAGGTCACTAAGTGAATGATTTTGAGACAAATTTCCCATTTTCTCCAAACCTAAAACTACATCATCATTCCTAACAGATATGTAGCTTTTATTAGCATTCATATCTTTAGGAAGCTGAAAGCCTAACACATCATATAAAAATTGATGGACTTTTCTATATCTGCCACGAACAATTCTAGTCTTAATTTCATTTTATCTCCGTTTCCCCATATTTTGTTACGTTTAAAATTACCGGTATGTTTGAATCAACTCAAGTATTTGATAATAGTAGATTCGTCATCCTAATTTTATATTTTTTATAAACAACTCATTATAGTATTACCGAAAGACCTGATATCAGATAAATAATCATATCCTTCTGGTGAACCAAAACTATTAAACATGCGAACAGCAACCAAGTTTTCACGGGGAATTACTAATAAATTAACACCTGTATAACCCAGTATTTGATATGAATCTTTCGGAACTCTTTCACCTATTTCCGATTTCTTTGTAGGTAAATCTTTTACAAACCATAAGAAACCATTTTGCGGTAGACTTTTATCTATACTTCTTGGGCTTTGTACAGATGTAGCCAATTGTATAATTTCTTTTGGTACAGTTTGTCTTCCGTCTATATTTCCTTGTTTAAGGTGCAAATAACCCCAAAAAGCCAATTCACGTGCTGACACATACATATTCATCTTGTCGCCTTCTGTGCTTTCAGGAGTTTTCCAATTTGTATCTTTCTTATCACGAAGTATTACATCAACAAGTTTTTCGTGTTTGTGCGCATACCAATTTGATTCAGAGAATGCTAACGGCGTAAACACATTTTCGTTAACTATTTCGGACACCGTTTTCCCTGTAGCCCTCTTAACAATTTGAGTTAAAGCATGAACTCCAACCTGTCTATATGCCCAGTTTCGCCCAACAGGATACTCGCGAAAAACAGTTTCTTCCTTTTGATTCAAACCGTGAGTATGTGTTAATAAATGTCTGATTTTAGTATTTTTCCAAATGGCATCTTCCAATTCTGGCAGGTATGTTAATACCGGATCATCTATACTTTGTATGTAACCGTAATAATTGGCATATGCAACAGCAAAACCAATATAGCTTTTTCGTACAGAGGCTACGTGAAATTGAGTATCTTCTTGAACATCACTTGCATTTGGTTTGTTTGATTTTTTCCCAATATATTCTTCTAAAACAATGGCATCATTATGAATAACAAATACAGCAGCTCCAGAACAAATCAATTGGTTAAATGTATTAATAACGTGGTCTAATATGAAAGAAAAATTATTATTACCTTTATACTTAGGAAATAATTAAAGCACCTCCAATCCCTTGCAAATACTCGTAAAGACTTGTTAGCTGATATCTTCATTAATGAAAGTAAGTCTTACAGCACTTTAGTAGATCTGTCTTTTAATTGTTATTTAAACTTCCTGTACCTCTAATAAATTCTACAAAAAAGAGTCCTTATCCTTTTTTAAGAATAATACTCACTAATAAATATGGAATTATTACAACTTATTATGCTAATTGTTTGCATGTACATAAACACCCCCCCTCTATATTAGGATAGATGTCGTTCACAGTTTAATTTACATATTATAACAGATTTAAGATCCTTTTTTCAATTGCCCTTTATCATCACAATAATATTGATTTTTATAAAAAACTTCAATTTTATTAAAATAAACTTTAGTTTTGTTTATTTTTATGTTAAAGTTTTCTTAAACATTATAAAGGGGTGTATAAATGGGTATAAAAGATGTTCCTGGTTGGATATTGTCATTGAATGAAGAAGATCTGGAATTCATTAAGAAATTTGTTATGCAATCAGGTTCCTTAAAAAAAATCGCGAAAATTTATGATGTATCTTATCCAACAGTGAGGATTAAGCTGGATAGGTTAATTGAGAAAATAAAATTAAATGATGATACGGATAATGAGGAATTTATTCAGTTTATTAAAAAACTATCAATAGATGACCGGATTAACTTAGAAGAAGCAAAACTAATTATTGAAAAATATAAACAGGAAAAAGGTGACAGATAATGTTTGGTTTTGGTTTTTTTGATGCTTTTATTGCTGCTGGAGTATTTGGTTTGCAATACTTTTTATCAAGCAGAAATAGTGTTTACTTGGGAGGATTAATTCCATTATTATTCGTGGTTTGGCGTACTTGGACATTCGTTAATGAAAATGAAAAGTTGCTCCATTATGTCTTAATTCTTTCAGTTGGTCTAGCCTTTCTTATTGGCGGATGGCATGAGGGAAGAAATGTTGTTCGTGAAAAGAGGAAACAGGAATTGAATAAAATGAAATCCTATGACATGAAGTAAATAACTAAAAAGAGTGTGGATAAGGTTCTGCATAAAACTGCAACAATTACGTTGTTATGCCAGTTTTTTACTTTCTAATTCGATTATGAGTTGCTCAACAAGGACAATGGATTACTCTTTATTAAGAGAGCAAAATACATGTGAATTTTCTACATTTTAGACCAACGTATAAAATAAGAAATCCCTCAACCGCAGACGATTGAGGGATTCCAAAAACTTGTATAATTACGTTTTGAGAACTGTGGTTGATTGTAAAATAAGGGATTTAACGTGATTTTGTATATTACCTGTATATTACGTGTGTTTATCCACAGAATTTCAGACAAATGTGTATAACTATTTTAAATACGGTTTTAAGTTTTCTTGTATTTAAATATATCTCTTAATATCCACCCAAGGGGTTGAAATACAATAGGAGCTTTTTAGAACTAACAATTAAAATAATCCTTTAAGAACTCAAAAATGTGCCTTTCGCTGATTAAAATGAAATAAGGTTGGACATACTGAAAACTATCAAAATAAAGTGTTAGGTAGTTTTCATATGTTAATAGTTAATTTATTATTTGTAATCCCCTTAAAACTTCTGTCCGCAAATCACCCTCAATATTCCTATTCTTATACTCATCCAATAAAAGAACTATTCTCTGAATATAAGTATCTGAATCCTCTATACATTTCGCAAAGCAATCCATAAAATGATCTACTAATGTATCATCAACTAAAGCAATTGGTTCTGGATAATATTTGACGCCTTCTCTTTCAAATGCTTTTCTACTAGTATAAGCAACAGCATCAATAACACAGTTCCAAGCTAAGACATCTGTTTCATTATCAGATATCTCTTGGATTATTGTTATACCATTTTCCTCATTAACTAATAATTCATAAAGAATATCCCCTATATTTTCTTTACCTTTTAGCCATCCCCAACATTTATATATAACTTCCTGTGCTAAAATTTGATCTTCCTTTTGAGAAAATAACGACAAAACTTTTTCTGAAAGTCCAAGAAAAAATATTACTTTACCATCTTCTGTTAAACTACTAAAGTTAGTATTAACCATAATTAACCTCCAACTAATCAATATAATTTCCATTTTTAATCATTAGATTAAGCCTACCAGTTACTTTAATGCTTTCATCAATTTCCGATGTTACTATAATTTTTAGATTAGGGTATTTTAAACTTAATTGCTTTAACACACCAGGCGGAACTTTATCGTTTGCTAATCCTTGATAACACTTTCTACATACACCTGAAGGATTCGATTGATGAAGTTTTAATGTTCCTGTTACATCTTCTGGTTTTATACCTGCATTTATTACTGCTGAATCAAATTCATTCAGAACCCCTTCCTCTGCATGCCTAGTGAACAAAGGGTTAGACCCTGGGGCTTTAATATTTCTGTCAGGCATTACTTCATCTAAATCGGGTAATCCAGCTTCTTTTCGTACTTTCGGCGATCCTCCTTCAAAATTCGAATCTTCTAATCCTTTTACATCAGTTTTTCCAACTGCCACTGTTTCAGTTTCTGGAACGTTCCATTTTTTCCTTAGTGCATTTATATCAGCTTTACCAATATCAATCTTACTTTCTTTACCGGCACCCTTAGTCTCTATCCTTTCCCCTCTGCCATTCTTCACATTAACCATTTGCGGATTGACGTGACTTTCAACATCTTTATCTCTAAGTATAAAAGTTGCGCCATCAGTTGAAAGTGCATAGTCTTTACCAAAAGTGAACTTCTCTGTCACTTTAACCATTCCAGCTTTAGCTGCATCTACCTTTTCCCGGTAATAATTACCACTAAAAGGCTTACTATCCAATAATTTCGGCGCTCTTCTTGCTGCCCCTGCGCCTAGTTTGGCAACGCCTGATGCTCCTTTAACAGCCCAGGCACTTGGTATCAAGGCAGGCAGTGCAGCACCAGTAACGTACATAACTCCTTCACTTTCCACAGTATCTGTGAAGGCTTGGGCAGTTGATTCTACTGCACGCATAGGGTCTTGTAAGAATTGTATCGCAGCTCGTGTGTAGGCATCAACTGTTTCATCTGCACTTTCTTTTAACCAAGATGGCTCCACAGGATCAGGTACAACGCCAGATACGGCGACAACACCTGCATCCTTAACTACGGTTAGTAGTCCCGTGACCATGCCCGCAATGCTGTTGACAATTCCTTTTTCAAAATCATCGACAGCTTTGTTTACACTACTGACAACATCCATGACACCTTCAAAGAAATTCGTATATTTCCTTTTTACGTTTCCGGCCAAGTTATTGTATTCATCATCCGCATTTTCAAATCTTTTCACTTTGGAATGATATAAATCCCATAGCTCGTCCATATTACGTTCTAGCTTTTTTCTTGTTGCTTCAATACTCGTTTGGATTCGCTCCATATGACGTCGGTTGATCTCACTTGCTTCTTTTTCCGCATCCGTTGGGTCATCAAACATGCCGAAAAATGAAGCAGGTTGCTGATAGCTTTTGTTTAATGCCTTAAACAGATTATTCGTTATACCCCCCTCTATTTGCTTTAAATTCGCCCAAATATCATTACGATCCACACGCATCATCGTATTCCTTGAAATCGGTGAGATATATCTCGTCGTGTCTGTTACATAATTTTCAAACAGGGATAAAAGGTCATTGATCTGTGTTTCATAATTAGCAATTTTTTCTTTCGAGCTGCTAATGTTCTGATCCCATGCTTCAACACTTTTCCCCTCATTTGTTTGCACAAAGGTACTCACTTTATTAAGTGAATCGTCCATTTTTTCTAAAGCACGCTTATATGTCCGAAGTTCACCTATAATATCATCTAACACCCCATAATTAATTTGTAAGTCACGCTTCACAAACTATCCCCCTTCTCCCTCTCCTTTTAAATCCCCTCGTTATGAAGACATTGCAGTTTTTTTCCTCTATATAAATCTTAATGGTAAAATAACCCATACACCATGCGTCTTTTTCCTTGTTTTTATATAGGTTATTTTTACTATTTAAACTTTGTTGGTCTTTATTTGAGTAACTAAAAACACCATCTCTTGTAACTAATTTCATTTATAGTCACAGAAATGGTACCGTTAATAAAAAGATGATGTCCTCACTTCATTTTATCCACACATCCATAATGCACTCAAAAGGCAAACGTTGCCCAACAATGTTTATGTATTTATTTTGCTTATTGATACTGGTTATCTTACCTTTTACTTTATAAAAATCGTGCTTATTGAAATACTTTAGTTCGACAGTTAAGTCATTTACTCCAGCCATTAACAGTTTATTGTTTATTTCCTCTTGCTGCTGTTCATCCAAAATTAGCTTCTCTTTATAGTCCTGTTCTTCCCACATCTCCTGCAACATCTCTATATGTTCTGGCATCATGATAGATGTCCATTTTATTGTACCTCGATCATTAACCATTATGAAACAACCTTCTTTCTTACTTTTCCAGCGGATAAAATATTTTCAATGTTAAATGTTCGCACTTGTTTACGATAAAAGCAATAGGCTAAAATACTATTTTCTTTTATCTCCAATACACGTACGTAGCGTTCAGTTACTTGATTATTGCTATCCATATAAAAGATGATGATCTTTTGCTTGTTATCTAATGAATTTTTAAATAAGCCTAACATGATTACACCACCTTAGAACATTTGTTCTTAGCATACCATAAAAACGAACAAATGTACGTGTTATTTTATGGAAAACAAAAAATACCACCTCCCCGTAACTTATTTCGATAATAGTTACTGGAGGTGGTTTAAAACATAACATTAA
>NZ_FQXD01000004.1:229669-288186 GCF_900129865.1 Virgibacillus chiguensis | reverse complement strand
GCTTCGCTTGAAGTGGGAGCTTCTCATTTCCACGACGAAAGCAACCTTTCGTCTCCATGAGCGTTACTTCGGGAAGTTCCTGCCCTAGATGTCCGACGAATCGGAGTTTCTTTCGTACCTTGGATATTTTACGCATGGAAGGATTCGCTTGGTTTTCGCATTATTAGTTTCTCCATGCAACCTCATATATCCAGTTTTCAAAGAACACTTCATGCTCTTATGGTAACATGCGTTCGGTCAATTAGCACGTCTAAAGACGTACTTGACCGAAAGCCAATTCATCTCCACCTTACCGCTGGGATTTCACCCTTCACACGCTTGAAGATGGAGACTTCTTGGCTAAAAACGTTAAAAATTGTTCCATATTAAACGCTGCATTAATCCTGTTCATGCAAGCTGGTCGGAAATGATTGCATCTTTTTTCTTACCCATAACCTGTCATCTCTTAAGTCACATTCAATCGGAAGTTGATAGAACTGCGTTAATGTTTCCGAAGACAATAACTCTATCGTTTTTCCTTGTTGAAAAACAGTACCCTCTCTTAACAATAATACATGTGAGAAAATCGGCAAAACTTCCTCGATATGATGCGTCACGAATAATATTGTCGGTGCTTCCTGCCGCTCTGCCAATTGCTGAATAAAAGCTAACAATTCTTCTCGAGCTAAAAAATCTAAACCATTGGTTGGTTCATCTAAAATAAGTAATTGTGGTCGAGCCATTAATCCCCGAGCAATTAGCAACTTCTGCTTTTCACCTTGAGACAACGTTCCATATGCTCGACCTTGCAAATACCCGATCCCTAAATGGTCCATTAATGTAGTAACTCGTTCCATATCTGTTTTCTCTATTTGTTCATATAAACCGATGGAAGCGTGTTTTCCACTTAAAATAATTGCCTCAGCCAAATCCGTGGCCTTTAGTTTTTCTTTTAGTGCAGAACTTATCCAACCGATATTTTTTCGTAACAGTCGTAAATCTGTCATTCCAAACGGTTTTCCCAAAACAGAAACACTTCCAGTAGTTGGCCAAATATAGCCAGTAATCATTTGTAACAGTGTTGTCTTTCCAGACCCATTTAATCCTAAAATAGCCCAATGCTCCCCCTTGACGACGCGCCAGTTTATTTGTTCTAAAACATGCTCCCCTTTTCTTTTCCACGAGACATCTGTCAATTCAATTACATTTTCCACCTAAGCTCCTCCTAGCTAAATAGTTATCCATAATATTAGCAAAACTCGGACTTATACTATATCAACTTAACATTTTATATTTTCATTTAGCACAAACCGTTTAGAAGAGAATCGGGCGTTCATCCGTGCAAGCGAGTTGTTTCCCTGCGCGACCTTAACAAAAGTGATTTTTATGTAAAATGAACAATAAGCCCCCTGAAGCCACAAGTCAGGGGGCTTATCGGCTTATCGTTTAAGCTCCAATATAACGCTGATATAACTTTTTTGCTTGTTCTACGTCACTTACACCGTGAATTAAAGTTCTACCATCTTGAAACACAACAAAACGGTTTTTTTTAATCGTGAAAATTAATAATTCCCCATTATCTTTCATCGAATCTGAAAACGGTTTTAACTGTTTTGCTAAGGCAGGAATAGACAATGTATTGGTTTGTGCAGGACGTACTTGCACCGTGTCCCTTCCGCAAAGAACGGCTGTCTGTATTCCTTGTTGTTTCATTAAAAATGGGTACGTTGCCTTCGCGGAGCAAGACGGACAATATGGATTGATTAACGGACTTACATTCACTGCTACATGCTTTCGTTCCCAAACATCAAAATTAAGCAGTTCTTGCGACATTTCGTATCCGGTTAAATATTTCAAGCATTCTGCCGTTTGATATGCTGCGGTAATTTGAACAGCCGGAGCAATCACTCCAACCGTATCACAAGTTCTCCCTTGCTGCGGAATTTGATCAATTAAACATTGTAGACAAGGCGATTTTCCAGGCATAATGGCTAAAACAATGCCATAACTCGTTAAACAACCTCCATATACCCAAGGTACGCGCCATTTGGCACAAGCATCATTAATAATAAACCGCGTATTGAAATTATCCGTTCCATCAATTACAAAATCAGCATCCTCCATAAATACTTCTGCGGTTTCGGCTGCAAATTCTTCAACAACTCCTTCAATTGTAATGGACGTGTTGATTGCTTGCAACCGCCTAGATGCCGCTTTAGCTTTCGTATGAGCGTGCGCTGCATCTTCTTCTGTAAACAACTGTTGTCTACTTAAATTACTCCACTCCACATAATCGCGGTCAATGATGGTGATTTTCCCAACACCAGCACGAGCTAACATTTCCCCATTTGCACTTCCTAATGCACCAGCTCCAACAATAACTACATGCTTATTAGCTAGTTTTTGTTGACCCTCTGTTCCAATGGGAGCAAATAACTCCTGTCGTGAGTAACGCTGTTTTATCATTCTATCATCGCCGTATCTGGACTGCTTTTGGTTGCATATGTTTTTTTCGGTATTCTTCCCGCTTCATAACTCAATCGCCCTGATTCAACCGCAAGTTTCATCGCCTTTGCCATTTTAACCGGATCACCCGCTCCAGATACAGCCGTATTTAATAATATTCCGTCAGCGCCTAATTCCATGGCATAACTAGCATCACTTGCTGCTCCAATCCCCGCATCAACAATAACAGGAACATTCGATTGCTCAATAATAAATTGCAAATTTAGCGGATTTACAACTCCTTGCCCAGAGCCAATTGGAGAAGCGCCCGGCATGACTGCATGTACACCAGCTTCTTCTAACTGTCTTGCTAACACGACATCATCCGATGTGTACGTTAAAACGGTAAAACCTTCCTCAAGTAACAGCTTAGATGCTTTCATTGTTTCAAATGGGTCTGGTAATAATGTTTTATCACATCCAATTATCTCTACCTTAATCATATCACAGAGTTCAGATGCTTTCGCTAAACGTGCGATCCGCACTGCTTCTTCAGCCGTTTTAGCTCCAGCTGTATTCGGTAATAAGGTATATTTCTTTAAATCTAATTCTTCCAATAAATTTGGTTCTTTTGCGTCAAAAATATTCATTCTTCTAACAGCAAAGGTTAGAATTTCTGCTTCCGATACATTTACCGCTTCTTTTTGCACTTGAAAACTGGGGTATTTTCCGGTTCCTAACAGTAATCTAGATGCAAATGTTTTATCTCCAATTTGTAACATTGGTTTAACCTCCCCCTACAAAATGTACAATTTCAATTCTATCTCCGTCTTCCAAATTCGTCTGTGAATAATCTGTTTTGCGAATAATTTCTTTGTTTTTTTCTACTGCCGCTACTTTTTCTTCGATGTCATAAGCTTCTAACAAATCAAGCATTGTCATCGTATCTTTGGCAAAATGCAATGTCTCTCCATTCACGTGCAGTTCCACACCATATCCTCCTCTCTTTTATAGCAATATAGAAAAAGCCAAAAATGTGAATGCATCATCCTAGCAAAACATAGGCTCCCCATAAAAAAACTTGATCTGAAGCTAGTTTTTTATAAAATACATCTTCGCCTTAATAGTGCGTATCTTCGGAAATATCTTTCTAGTTTTAGCTATTAACCATCGCTAAACGCTGGGGTGACACTAGGGTTCCAATAGCTTTTTGGCTTTGATTCATTATTAGGTCACCAATTAATTGCGCCGTTGCAGGTGCCAACAATACCCCATTTCGATAATGCCCAGTAGCATAATAAAGACCTGGTAAATAAGGATGCTCTCCAATAACAGGTATCCCATCTTCTGTTCCAGGTCGCACACCTGTTAAAAAGGAATCTATCCTAGCATCACGAAAAGATGGAAAAATAGTATTAAAATGTGTTAGCAAAGATTCAATTCCTCCCACAGAAACATAGGACGATTGATTATAACGTTCGGAAGTTGCGCCAATAACATAGCGACCATCTCGTTTTGGTACAAGGTAAAAATCCTTACAAAAGAGTGTCTGTTTTAACTGAATACCACTAGAAATAATGGATAAACATTCCCCCTTTACTGGTATCATTGGATTAACTAGCCCCATTGCCGTAAACCATCGCCCACTCTCAGCCCCTGTGGCAATTACTACGCGCTCAGCTGTTATCAAACCTTCATCTGTATCCAAGTGAAAAGTTTTGCCAACGTGGTTTATGTTCCATACATGACAATCCTCTTTCACCTTGCCACCTTTTGCAATAGCCCCTTGTTTAAAAGCTTCACAAACTCGTGAGGGTTCCACGTGCCCATCCGTCTCCATGTAAATGCCAGCAATCGCTTCTTTGCCTAACATGGGATACCATGCTTTCAGTTGCCTTTGGTCCACCCATTCTAAATTTGGGAAAGCTTGTCGCTTTAATTCTATTGCTTGTTTTTCCTGTTCATGAAAAGCAAGTTCCACCATGCCTCCAGAAGCTAACTGAATATCGATGGATGTTAGTTCATACAATTCCCAATTTAATTCCTGATACATATCTCTACTAGATTGACATAATTTATAAAACTCATTTGCATTACTATTTTCCGTATGTACACCTAACATTCCGGCAGCTGCTTTTGTCGCCTTTCTTCCACTTTGCTGTTTTTCAACAACAAGGGTAGTTACATTATTTTTATTTAATTGATACGAAACAGCATGACCAATAATTCCACCACCAACAACGACAACTTCATAATAATCCTTCAATTTTCTCTACCTCCTTACGTAGGCTCATGGCAGCTGTCTTTGGACAAGTTGCACTAAAAATCCCCGACATGACAGCAACACCTGTTACCCCAATATCTTTAAAATGGGATATTCTATCTCCTGTTATCCCACCAATTGCAATGACTGGGATTGTAAGTGCATGAATGACTTGTTCCAATTGGTATAATCCTCTTGGTTTTATGCCTGGTTTACTGTTTGTTTGATAAATATGTCCAAACATCACATAGTCAGCCCCATTATCTTCAGCATATTTTGCCGCTTCCAAAGAGTGAACAGAACTCCCCACCCTTAAAGAGGGAAAGAAGCGCTTTATCTCCCCTATATTTGTGCGGTATTCAGGTAAATGCAATTGATTTACTCCCGTTAAAAACGGAATTTTAACATGCGTATGAATACAAAGTACTTCTTTTGGAACACCGCTGTTTATTAATACCTGCACAAATTGCAAATATTCTAATCTCGATTTCTGTTTTTCTCTTAAAATGATGTGATCTACGAAAGGAGCAATTGCTAGTATTGTACTGATTAATTTTGTCTCTTCCGTTTCTCCATTCGTTACCGCATATAATTGCATTAGGTCCCCTCCTATTCGTTTAATCCAGATTTGTGGAAAAATGGAAGGCTTTTTATACAACACATCTTGACATGAAAAGCGAATGCTTTTCATGATGATAGAGACTACCTTATGCGTTCCAAGGGTTTTCTTATAGTGGAACAAAGGCTCGGAGCGCTCGGCTAGCAACGTAACGACTGGAACGAATCAACGAAAGTTTTAGGAAGCATGCTCCTGCAACAGGAGTATGTCGGCGCCCTCCGGCAAGCCCGTCTTTAGTCGGCCTTCCTATTTAGAACGAACCGATGATGACTTATCCCGTAGGGCAATTTCGCGAAGTCGCCTAGTTGAAGGCGCTGGAGCCGGACGTGGCTAAATAACTTAGTTAGTTTACCACAGCTGCTAAAATTTTATAATTTCCTAGACCGGAACAAAAAATGTCACTTTCTCCAACGTCGGAAAAAGTGACATGTATACACATATATAGAAGCAAGACTATGTACAGTAAATAGTCTTACAGTCACTTTCCTCCGCTGGTTTGTTAGCCAGTTCAGGTTCAAAGAGTCCCAACGTTGCACGTTGATCTCAGCCATTAAAAATGGCACCCCTAGCGATTTCAAATATTCATCATTTTTATTACCTTCTACCTTACAGCACATAAAACCATATGTCCAGCATTTTCCTTCCATTACCTTTAAGGTACTTAAAACTTCGCCTCCAGACTGGGAACATGTCTAATAACTCTAAGTGTCAAATCCGCAATTCGCTTTCGGTAGTATCAGTAACAATGAAATCAATGTAAAAAATCAAAACAACATTTCTTATACATATATAGGTATAAAACTATTCATCTTATAACTTCTCTGTTATACTAATCTCAAATTGAGCAAATAGGGGGATGAAAAATGAGTAAAGATTTAATTGAACAATTTGCGTTGAATCGTAACATGCTGTTTATGGAACTAGATAAGCTAGATGAATCACTAATTGACGAACAATTAGACGAACTAAATAATACGGTACATTGGCATATCGGACATATTTTAACTGTTGCGGAGCAATTTCTATTTGGTTTCCCGAACCAAACAAAGCATTTACCAGAGGAATTTATTTCTCTATTTGGAAACGGTACAAAACCTGCTGATTGGCCAAATAATGTGCCATCCCTTACAGAATTAAGAGAAAAACTACAACAACAAATGGAGCGTGCTATGAAACTGGACGCGGAATATTTTGCTACGCCATTGGAAAAACCTTTTCTAGGGCAAGATACAATCGGCGGACTAGCAAAAGTTGCTACATTCCATGAAGCACATCATACTGGTCAGATACATACAATTCATTTAATCGCTGCAAAAAGAAAATGACTTGCACTTGTAGGGGGATAGGGGAGTTTTCCCCCTACCATTTCTCTCAATAAAGACCATTCATTTTTATATGCTTATTTTTCCTTCACTCCACCTCTTCTTCACATAGAAATCGTAAAACTTGTTCTCTACAGTAGTTGATAACCGTATTTATCCAGTACCCACATTGGAAGTTCCATTCGCGATGTCATGAACGGATCAACAATTTGACAAATTTTTAAATCTGCTCCCACAGATAGAAACATTGCTGCTTCATGCGCTTCCATTTTCAGTACATTCACAAGAAAAGTATGCATATGTTTCGTTGCTTGCTTAGAAGCTTCATCTAGCGTTTCACGAGACGCTATCGTCATTACGTGTTTGTCATCAGCTAAAAAGGGAAGTGGATAAGGTTGTCCTTTAATTACGCTAACTTTAACTGTAATTTCAGCAGCAATTTCTAATCCACAAATAACTACCTCACCATCTCCCATAACTGCGTGTACATCTCCCATTGCCAAAAGAGCCCCTTCTACATTTACCGGTAAATAAAGGGAAGATCCTATTCCAATTCGTTTACAATCCATATTTCCACCGTGATCTTTTGGCGTTCCTGTTGGCACATCTTCATCAAGTGGAGCAGTTCCAATAACTCCAATCATAGGTTTTATCGGTAATTGTAGAGTTTCATTAAAAATAGCTTTCCCATCATGTATAGAAATAATTTTTGTTTTTTCATCAGTAAAACTACCTGCTAAAGCCCCCATTTTTGGTGTGATGGACATTACGCCTTGGTTAGCAATTTGAATATCCAATATATCCACTTTTAATGTATCTCCTAGTCTGGCGTCTTCCACAAACAACGGTCCTGTCGCTGGATTAATTTTATCCCACCCGACGGTGTGGAATAAATCATCTTCACTTTTCATTTCGTTACTAAAACAATCGTACGTTTCAAATAGAATTGTTTCTCCTGAAAAAACTGTTTCTACGGGCTTGTTCTTTGGTGACATTGACAAAACATAGGTTTCCTTCGCAATTCTTTTCACTTGTGTATACCTCCTAATTCACAGCTTTGTGATATCGTTTCTATGTTAGCTAAGTTTATTATACTACTATTCTTCCCCTCCCTTTCACCCAAATGTTAGCTAGTTGCTCTTATGACTGCTATAATGAACATGGTTTCTATACTTGAAGTGCGTTAATAATCAAGCTGAAAGAATAATACACGCTACTTTCAACAGAAGTTCCGATTGTATATTTTCGTTACTAACTAAGAACAGTACTAATAAAGTACAAACATATTACATTCATTTAGGAGGATATGCAATGAGTCAATTAAAATTAATGATCTTTGATATGGACGGTTTACTATTTGACACGGAACGGATTGCCTTCCAAGCCTTAAAAAAGGCGATGAAAAATGCTGGGTATAACCTAACGCTAGACATATACCGTAAGATTATTGGTGCTGGAAACCAGGAAGATGAGAAAATGTTAAAAAGCGTATACGGAGAAAAATTTTCCTTTAACCTTATAGAGGAAGACTATCTCTATGAATCTGAGAAAATATTAAAAAACGATGGCTTAAAAATAATGAAAGGTGTTCCAGAACTTCTTGATATATTAGATGAACAAAAGATTAAAAAATGTGTTGCCTCTTCTAGTTCATTAGAAACGATTGATCGCTATTTGACGATGACAAATTTGAAAGCTAGATTTGACTTTTATATGAGTGGGGATGAAGTAACGCGCGGAAAACCTCATCCTGATATTTTCCTTGAAGCATGTAAGCGCGCAAATGTAACCCCAGAATTGGCAATGGTGTTAGAAGACTCACCAAATGGTTTAAGAGCTGCTTATCAAGCTGGCATAAATTGTATAGTAGTACCTGATTTAGTTGAACCTGATGAAGAAATGTACATCAAAACGTATCGAGTAGTAGATAGTTTAGTAGAAGTCTGCGATCTACTCACTGCACAAAAATCGGTGTAAAAATACCGTAGGAATTGCTGTATCGAAATAATAGATAACTGAAATATACGTTACAAATGAACCGAGCTTTCCATATCAACATCGATTACAAGTTGTCATTTTTCCTTCACATATCCATATTGCGATGGAAGTGTTTACTTGGTACAATTTTGTTAAACTATGTTTTAAATTGTGAACAGATGTTAGAAGGTTTTTTGAAGCGTTAAATGTGGGAAAGAAATGGCATGATCTTTATTATTGGAAGTTTTCTTTCATCACTTTAGGATCGTTCGTACTACAAAGGTATGATAGAACCAAAGCCTTTGAATAAAGGGGATGTAGGTGCTGCTATTATCTGATTACACTCATGCTCAGCGGACCTCCAACTCTTGAACGGAGAGACAAACCACTTCAATTTGAAGCTCTAAAATAACCTTTTAAACATCAAATATACGTGGGGTAACAAGATGGGAAGGAAGTTGATGATGAAAAAGTTTATAGGGGTTGCTTTGCTAGTATTAGCTGCTTTTCTAACAGCTTGTGGTGGAGCAGAAGAAAAGATTGAACCAAATATGTCAGAAGAAGTTATGGACTTTACGTATACTACGCAAGATAACGAAAAACTTTCTTTAGAGGACTTGAAGGGGAACTATTGGATTGCTGATTTTATTTTTACAAATTGTACAACCGTATGCTTACCGATGACATCTAATCTAGCAAAGTTACAACAAAAGACAAATGAAGCAAATATGGATATTCAATTTGTATCTTTCAGTGTCGATCCAGAATATGATACACCTGACGTATTAAAAGAATACGCTAAAGAATACCAAGCAAATTTAGATAATTGGACCTTTCTAACAGGCTATGATTTTGAGAAGATCAAAGAGTTTTCTATCAAATCATTTAAGAGCATGGTCGCTCCCCCTCCCGAAGGCAACGATCAAGTAACACATGGTACGAGCTTTTTCTTAGTTAACCCTGAAGGGGAAGTCATTAAAAAATACAATGGTGTGCAAGCTGATAGTATCGACACCATGGTTAATGATCTAAAAGAATTAGGTTTATAATATAAAAAGAGAGAAGAGCCTAGTTTATAATATGATTAGGCTCTCTCAATTATCGCTTCTTCTTTTCATACTACATCTGCCGAATCCAGTTCTAAAACCGTACACTACTATATTCTTTTGAAAAATATGTTGCAAATAAATGAACGAGTAGAAAATTTTCATGAAATTTAGAATGATAATTATTTCAATTCAGAAATTTCATTCTGCAAAGACCTCTTTTTGTTCTTCTCCAACTTCTTGACCGCCTCTAAATAAAAAATGCGCTACAATAAAACCGATCAACGAACTACCAATACCATAAACTGCATACGGAACAACTGTATCCATGATTTGCGCAGAAGCGGCTCCAATAATTCCAAATAAAATACCACCTAAAGCTCCTTTAGCAGTAAGAGAAAACTTATTTCTTAACATAAAACCAAGAAAAATTGGTACCAACAAACCCGCGGCTGAATAAGCATATGTAGCTTGTAACCATCCTAAAGCTCTCGGATAATATATTGCTAGCATAACAGCTATAATAACTACTGATATAGACAACAATCGCGATATATAAAGAAGCTTTCGCTCACTTACTTCTGGGTTTACATAGGATTGATAGATATCCTTTGAAATATTTACAACTACCGATTGTACAGCGCTACTTACTGTAGACATAATAGTAGCAATAATAAAGGAGGCATAAATGGCTAAAAACCAAGTCGGAATTTGGGTTAAAAACCACCCAGCCGCTAACTCTGAATTAGCTAGCCCTGGTTGCTGGGACAAAATGGCGATGCCCATAAATGACGCCCAAGCTCCTGATACAACCCCTACTATAGCTGCGATTATAAATCCTTGTTTAGCTACTTTAATATTTTTCGCTGCGTAAATACGCTGGTAAGACATCTGATTCGTTAGTGCACCAGGAAAAATAGCGAATGTCCAAAGCAAAATAGTTGATGCACCTATAGCTCCCATCCCTTCTGGAAAAGCAATCATCTCTTGTGGTACATTTGAAACAATATTACTCCATCCCCCACTCATATTTAGCATATAAATCGCACTCACAATTGAAACCGCCAACATCAAACAACCAAAAATAAAATCCGTCCAAGCAACAGACGTAAGTCCACCTGGTAAGACAAAACAAAGGCTAATGATCCCAAAAATAATAATTAAGAGAGTAAAAGAGATTCCTGTAATTTCTGTAAATAAATTAGCAAATGCTACTAATTGCGTACATAACCACCCAAATGGTACAACAACTGCCAATAAAGTGACTGTTGTTAACATTTTTTTGTTATTACCATACAGCTTTTTAAAAATATCTGGTAAGGTGGAGAACTTTTGCTTTTTTAACCATCCCGCAAGCAACACAAGTAAAATAATCCCAATTGAATATAATAAATTGTACGTAATAGCCGACCAACCTGCGCTATATCCTATTCCGATGTGAGCGACTAATACCCCACCTCCCATTCCTGTAGCAAATTGACTTCCAGCTACAACATAAACTGGCAAAGACCTACCACCAACAAGCCAATTTTCACTTCCACTTTGTTTTCTACCCACATAAACCGAAATGGCTGATCCGATCCCTAAAATAATTAACGATCCGATAATGATCGCCCATGTCGCTTCCATAATTCTCCCCCTTTTATGAACTCCATCAACGTTTCATTGAAACAGATTAATCGAACCATTTATTCCCCTTATATCCCTAACATTTAATCTTAAAATCTAGCGCTGTTTTATCCCTCTTCCACTTGCTGTTATACCATCAATTGTTAAAGTGGGAGTTTTACAGCATCTTATTTCTTAGTAAATGACTAAATCTTCCCATATGGTATCTATTCAAATCAATAGAAGTTTCACCATCAACTATAAGTTCAGTCATCAGCGTCCCCACCAGTGGAGAGAGCGTAATACCGCTATGCATAACGGCTATGTAAGCATTGTCTAATTGAGGGATTTCACCAATAATTGGATATTCATCCAAAGGCATTACCCGTATACCAGCAAAACAGCGTACGACATTGACATTGGCTAAAGATGGAACCATATGAATGGCCATATTAGCGGTTTCTTGCAAAACATCTACAGTTGATCGTTTATCATACCCTACTTCTTCTTTGGAATAGCCAATTAGCACCTCCCCATTATCCGCCTGTCTCAGACCGCCAATGGTATGTTTTAAAAATGGTGCTAATGGTTCAGTCACTAATATTTGTCCACGAACTTGCTTTATCGGTACTTGTATATCAAGCATGTCTCCAAGTTCTTTAGACCATGGACCAGCGGCAATAATAACTTTATGTGCTCGAAACTCTCCCTTTTTAGTTTCTATAATATATTGGTCTGTTTGTTTTTTCATATTGACTACTGGGTTGTAAAAAGAAAAATCCACTCCAAGTTTTTTGGCTGCTTTAATATACAGTTCCACTAAACGAAAAGGATTTACATTCCCATCTATTGAGCTAAATGTTGCTCCTACAATTTCCGGTGAAAGCGCCGGTTCTTTTTTTAACGCTGCTTCTCTGCTGAGCACGTCAATATCTATTCCAACCTCAGCCTGACTTTCCGCTAACTGTTCAGCATTTTTTCTGTCCTCTTCATGAAAAAATGGGGCGATTCCACCTGTTCGCTTGTATTCTACATCCCCTATTTTCCGCTCTAAAAACGGATATAGTTCTGCACTATACATGCTCAACTCTCCATACCAAGAAGGTGTCTTGCTATGCACCCACACCCATGCCTGTGTTGCACCTGACGTTCCTGACAGTGGAAACCCTTTATCAATTACTAACACACGATGCTTTTGACGTTCGGACAAATGGTAAGCAATACTACTACCAATCACCCCACAACCAACTATGATTACATCATAATTATTGTTCATTTGCTAAACTCCTCCTTCTTCAGAATCTTGAAGAACGGAAGCCACTTTGTTAGCTGTTCTATGATCAGCTAATGTCTTCATCCTTATTAATCGAAGTGGTGCACGCATTCTAGACGGCTTTAACTGACATAAGCTTATCCCCGTCTGTTCATGAATGATTTCACGAACAAGATTTGAGCATATTTTTGACTGACAAGGCCCCATCCCACATCTCGTCAAACGCTTTACGTCATCAAATGTTTCCGCTCCTAACTGTATAGCAGTAATGATTTCATCTTTATTGATTTCTTCACATCGGCAAACAATGGTTGAATTATCCATAAAATGCTCCTCCCTTTTTTCCTTCTAAATTTTTGGCAGAGGCAAGCCCTTTAATTTATAATACGCTTGAATATTTTCATATCTTCGCTGCATATTTTCTGCCTGCTCTAAAGATGATAATGCTTCCCACAGTTCATCTAACACATCATCCACATTTGAAATTTTCCCCATAGTCGCTAAAGCATGAACAGCAGCAATTTCTCCTGTCAAAAGTATTGCCCCTAAATGAGTAACACCTGCAGCATTGCCTGCTACATATACAGAGTCATTCGTCGTCTGAAACCCTTGATTATATATAGGGATCCATCCACCAAGCTCATGTTTGTATATTAAATGGCAATTCATGAGTTGAAAGGTCTCTACAATTGGCGAAAAAGTACTTGCTGTACAAATAAGATCAACCTTCATTTTTAATTGTGTCTCATTTGTTTGGACAATAACTGACTCTATCTCTCCTTTTCCTGTAACCATTTCAATTTCACTTTGTAAATAAATAGGGATTTGGTATGTATTCAAATAAGAAAGTAAACCAACATTTTCGCTTATAACCTTGTCCCCCTTTTCCACAATACCTTTTATGTTAATGCCACATTCGATTAACTGCTGCGCTGTTTCCAGCGCAAAATCATTAGAACCAACGATAAGGGCTTCTTCACCTGGCAAAACGAGCTCCCGGTGAAGTAAAATTTGCACAGCTCCTGCAGTCATTACCCCGGGAAGTGTCCAGCCCGGAAAGATAATTGCTTCTTCGGCAGCACCCGGGGCAAAAAGATATTTTTTAGCCCTAATAGGAAACGTATCTGTTCCATTCGTTACACCAACTTCACCATTTTCATAAGTGCCTACCATAGTATGATTATTCAAAATTTTTACATCAGAATGTAAAACTTCTTTTTCTAACTTTGCTAATATTTCTACTCCTCGTGAAGGCGAATAGCCTTTAGGTAAGGAATCTACTTGTTGAATTTGTTGTCGCAATTGCCCACCTACAGTAAAGGATTCGTCAATCAGCGTAACATCTATATTACTTGCTGCCCCACGAATTGCCGCACTCAATCCGGCCGGACCACCCCCAACAATCAATAAATCAGTTTTCATTTGGTTCCCTCCTTGTTGGATCCGCATTATTCGATTCCACCTTCATACCATCCTCTAATACAGTCGTACAACTTATGGAATGCTCTAATCCATTAATGGTTACAAAACAATTCGTACAGCGTCCTGTTGCACAATATAGCCCTCTAGACTGTAATAACTTTCTACTTTTACCAAATTCTTTGATTCCGTTTGCCATTAAAGCTGCCGCCACTGTTTGACCTTCTTTAGCTTTTAAAAGCTCTCCATTAAATAGAAATTGAATTTCTTTGCCTGCTTTCCTACCTGTAATTGGATGTTTTTCTAATTGCATAATAATACCTCCATCTCTAAAAAAGTTTTAACTTTTCAAAAAAATAATCGCGTGAAAATTTATATATATAAAGATATAATATTATAATATTATATCTTTATATTGAAGCATTCTTTCCTTCTGTATATTGCCAATGATTCATTTACCTTACACCCACGCTTACCCCCTTTTGCCCATGGTTAACTCATAATTAAAAGTTATTACCTTATTTCTTATGGAAAAAAGCTGCTGTTTTTTATAATAAATCTATAAGGAGTAGGAGATGCTTTCTCCCCCTACTAAACGTTTGTACATTACGTAATAGGTGTTATCTTCACTTGTATTCTGTATTTTAATTTTTCCCTGTATATACCTCTAACTTGTTAAACGAATTTGGAGTCAATAGCAGCATATATTCTACGATTCAATATCATAATTTAACCTCTAAATAGTAATGGGCTTCTTCAAACAGCATAATCATTTTTGAATATTCGATAACTTCTTTTTCTTTCACAGTTGTATGACGTTCTAATACAAATAAAGGGTGGCCTTTTTCAACATTTAATAATTGGGCTTCTTCTTCAGCCGCTTTCATAGTAGATATGTATACTTTTGCTTTATCCAGTTGGAGACCATACTTTTTGGAAAATACATTATATAATAAATCGTTCTCAATTTCTGCTTGTTTTAGCATTGGAACTAGCTTTTCATTTATATAGGAGTATTCAATGACTATTGGCTTTTTATTTTGTAATTTAAGGCGGTGAATTTTAATTACTTTATTTCCTTTATGTAAATGTAGGATTTTAGCTATATTGTTATCAACTTGAGTAACGGAAAACGCAACCGTCTTATGCGGATGATTGTTTCTCGCACTTCCATCTTGCATCGTAACTAATTTTGCCAAATCGTATTCCATATGAGTGCTTACAAATGTTCCCTTGCCGCTTTGCCTGTATAACGATCCATCATTTACTAAATCTAGTATGGCACGCTTTACAGTAATGGTACTAACATGAAATTGTTCCGCCAGTTCTTTCTCTGTGGGAAGCTGATAGCCTGCACTCCATTCACCTTGTTCTATTTTTCTTTCTATGTAATCTTTTATTTGTTTATATAAAGGGATTGATAATTCTTTATCTATTAACATCTTTAACTCCTTTAAATTATAATATTATAATCTAATATAGGTTTAATAAATTTTAATTGAAAGAATTTTATCATTAATTAGACAAAAAGGCAACAGAAAACCATACTTCCACTTTCAATATCCTCACATTCCTTTATTTTCTTATTTTTATGATATAATCAAAAAATCCGTTTGTTTCAACAAGAGGAAATGAATAAGAATTTTTTCTTAAAACAAGACATAAGTAAATATTTTTTACTTTGAAATGAAAAATTCTCGAATGAGCAATACTAAACAAAACAACTAATTCACAACAGGAGGAAGTTTATGAAAAAATGGAAAAAAATAGCCCATGTCATAATAGGAATTGTACTACTTTTCATAGGGGGAGGCGCATATTACGTGTATCATACATTTATCCCTGCAAATCCTGAACGGATAATTTACGATAAAGAGCGAGTAATAGAACCAATAGATAAACAATTGCAAGATATTGATAGAAATATCCTTAAACAAAAAGAAGCAAAGGTAGTTGATGCAAGCATAGAAGATATCCAAAGTATGATTGAAAATGGAGAGTTAACTTATGAACAATTAACCGCTATTTACCTGTTTCGCATTAAACAACATGACCAGAATGGTATTGCTTTAAATGCAGTGACAGAAATTAACCCACATGCCATTAAAGAAGCAAGAAAATTAGATCAAAATCGAGCCCAACATAAACAATCTGATTTATATGGCATCCCAATTATCGTAAAAGATAATATCCAAACTGCTCATGAAATGCCGACAAGCGCTGGTTCCTACGTCCTTAAAGACTGGATAGCAGATACCGATGCACATATTATAGATCAATTAAAAGAACAAGGTGCATTTATCCTAGGAAAAGGAAACATGTCAGAATGGGCAAATTTCACCTCGCAGAAAGCGCCTAATGGATACAGTGGCAAAAAAGGACAAAATTTGAATCCATATGGACCACTTGAATTTAATACCGACGGTTCCAGTTCTGGATCTGCAACGGTAACTGCAGCTAATTTTACACCTCTTGCTATTGGAACAGAAACGACAGGCTCCATTATTGCGCCTGCTGCCAAACAATCTATTGTAGGTTTACGTCCTTCTCTAGGGCTAATAAGTCGGCATGGAATTATCCCCTTGTCTGAAACACTGGATACGGCTGGGCCAATGGCAAGAACGGTAAAAGATACTGCCATTTTATTTAACGCTATGATTGGTTATGATAGCAAAGATTCTTTAACTAAAGAGAAGAAAATCCAAGAAGCTAGCTTCGACGTAAAATCCTTATCAGTAGATGGGCTAAAAGGAAAGAAAATTGGAATACTTTATTCTGTAGAAGACCAAGATAAGAGAAAACAAGCGGTAGCTAAAAAAATCAAGCAGGACTTAAAAGCTGCTGGAGCAACTTTAGTAGACAATATAAAAATGGATTATGAAGGAATTGAAAATGTTTCGATCATAAAATATGACTTTAAAAAGGACTTGAATGATTATCTTGAACAACAGAAAACAACACCTGTTAAATCGTTACAGGATATCATTCAATACAATGAAAAAGACAAGGAACGGAGAATAAAATATGGACAAGGATTATTAAAGCAATCTGAAGACTCCTCTTTAACCAAAAAAGACTTTGAAGCTATTTTACAGTCTAGCCAAAATAATTCCAAAAAGCAATTAGACAAATATTTAGTGGAAAAAGGACTAAACGCTCTCGTTATGATAAATAATGAGCATGTATTACTATCCGCAATTGCAGGATATCCTGAATTAACTGTTCCTGCAGGGTACGACGATAATGGTGAACCAGTTGGAGCTACTTTTATCACCAAACCATTTCTAGAACAAGATCTATTTCAAATTGGCTACGCTTATGAACAAAAGACAAAAAATCGTAAGGCTCCTAAGTTGTAACTGAGTTACTTGCGTAATAAGAGCAACAAAATACCCACTTCTACAATAGTGATAGTAGTGGGTGTTTTTATCGCCAAACGATGATATATTTTTGGAAGGGAGTATTCCATACGTGAGACTTCCTTCCAACCGCATCGTTTGTTTAAGCTTAAAAAAGACAAGACTGATCGCCCATTCTCAAAACGTAAGCTGTAGTTCTGCTTGTACAATAAACTGTACGATTTGTTCAGCAGGTTATATCTAATTCTATTCTCAACTAAATACTTTTTCACGAATTATTTGATACATTTCCTCTCCCCCTAATCCCGATATAAATGGCGTGCCGTCAATCACGTAATCTTTCATTTCATCAGGTACAATAGTCGTTGAGATAACAATATCATACATATCATATTGATTTACTGCTTCTGCTACACTAGATTGAAAAAGCGATACTTGATGTATGAGCTTTTCTTTTTCTAGCCACTCACGTATTTTTTCTTTCACCATTGTAGAAGTTGCGACCCCAGTACCACAAATTACGAGTATTTTAATCATTTTATTTCCTCCAATAGGAATTATTTTTATGTTTGTGTCTACTTCGTCTGTTAACATAGATGAATAAAACCATAATAAATGCCCCAAAAACTATAAAGCTAAACCACTGCATTCTTCCCGGTAACCAAATGAAAGGAAAAGTTGTCCACACTGCACCATCTACAAGCGAAGAAATCGTCGCGTAATTTTCCATATTAAAATCGGCACTTATCGCTGTCGCTGTTACTAAAGGAGCAACCCAAGTTGCAATATAAAGACCAATGCCAATATAAAAAGCTCCACCAATAACTGTCCGAATTATATTACCTTTAAAAACAGGTACCATTAAAGCGATAAGAAAAGGGATCGTCGCTAAGTCTGTAAAAGGTAACACTTTATTACCTGGTAATATCACAGCTAACAACAGTGTAATGGGCACTAATAACAAAGAAGCTGATAAAACGGCTGGATGTCCCACCGCTAAAGCACTATCCATTCCAATATATAAATTTCTCTTTGGAAAACGTTGCTTCATATAATTTCCAGCGGCTTCTGAAACAGGTGCAAGTCCTTCCATTAATAAAGCGACCATACGTGGTAATAAGACAAGCACTGCCCCTGTCTGCATTGCTAAAGTTAACGTATTTTTAAGGTCATATCCTGCCAGTACACCAATAAATAAACCGATGACCACCCCCATTACTGTCGTATCACCAAACACACCCAGATGTTTTTGAATGGACGCTTGATTTGCCTGTAGCTTATTAAATTTAGGAATCCGATCAAATACGTAATTTAAAGGTTTGGCTACGATATAAGATGGAGCAGAAGCCCCATGCGGGAAAGTAATCTGTTTAAATCCATAAAAGGATTGGATATCCCTCTGAATCCAGTCACCAAGCAAAAGCAATACTATATGATGAACAATCATTACTCCAACAGCCATAGCGAAATGATTGGTCAACGCCAAAACTAATGAGGCTGTAAAAGAAGTATGCCAAAAATTCCATATATCAATATTTAGTGTCCGAGTAAATCCAATCGATAATAGAAGTAAATTGATAGCAATACCTATCGGAATCGTCAAACTGCCTAGAACGGTTCCATATGATATAGCTGCAGCTGCTGGCCAACCAACATCAATAATGGTGAGCTCTAAACCATATTTGTCAACCATAGCTTCAATTGCAGGTCCTAAGCTGTCACCTAATAGTCCGATAACAAGATTAATACCAATAAAACCAATGCCAACGATTAATCCAGAGCGAACAGCTTTGCTCACCTTTGTGCGCAAAACCAATGCAAAAATAAAAATTACAAATGGAAGCATAACACTAGCTCCCAAGTCAACAAACCACTGTAAAACAGACATTATTTCTCCCCCCATGCCAATATCTCATTGCATGTACAACATCGATAACGTATGTAACATGGTAACTTCCCCCTAGCTGACTTCCATAACAGTAGCAATTACTTTTTTATCTACCAATGGTAAAAGTGAATTTCATGAGATGACGAGTTTTGCTCAATAGGAGCTAAGACGTTCTCATGAATAGAAAGCTTAGTTATCCACAAATTTCTATAGCAAAGGATTACATTTTGCTTAGACCTTAAAGCCTAAAATTTTTGCGCAATAAAAAATGCCACTTTCTTCCCTGAGGAAAAGTGACATCGCATTCGAATTCTAAGCTAATCAATTTGCTCCAAACCATTATTAGAATCAAAGTTTCTGCCACTTCCCTCCGCTGGTTTATAACGCCAGATCAGGTTCAAAGAGTCCCAACGTCACACGTTGATCTCAGCCACAAATACGGCACCCCTAGTGAACTATTTTCATTTTTAATTGTATAGATAATATATCGGTTGGCACGTGCAAGTGTCAAGTTTTTTAGCAATGTTCATGAACAAAGGCTCCGGGCGACTTGTTAGCAACGTAGTGACTGGAACGAATCAACGAAAGTTTTAGTAATCATGCTCCTGCAACAGGAGTATGACGGGGCCATTCGGTTATTAGGTTACGCCATAGCATCAAATTTTTATGCTTTCTTATCTTTTAAAAACCTGCTGGACGAATCCAGCAGGTTTTTCCATTTCACTTATTTATTTTCTAGTAAAATCCACATATTCCTCTGTTCCTACATGTATCTTTGTTTCACTTGGTTTCGTTTTTGCAACAACCTTGCCATTGCGAATGGAATACATGACAACAGCTTGTTTACGAATCGCTTCATACGTATTTTCTGCGCCCAAAACGATGAAGTTAGCTGGTTTTCCAACTTCTATACCATACTCTTGTTCAACATGCATTGTTTTAGCACTGTTTGTTGTAATTAGATCCATTGAGTCAACAATTTGCTCGTACCCTAATAATTGAGCGACGTGAACTCCCATATGAAGTACTTGAAGCATATTTCCTGTGCCAAGCGGATACCAAGGATCAAAGATATCATCATGACCGAAACATACGTTCATACCTGCTTCTAATAACTCCTTCACTCTCGTTAAACCACGACGTTTTGGATAAGAGTCAAATCGCCCTTGCAAATGGATATTAACAAGTGGGTTGGATACAAAGTTGATCTCTGACATCTCTAATAAACGAAACAATTTATAAGCATACGCATCATTATAAGATCCCATTGCTGTTGTATGACTGGCAGTTACTCTGGGCCCTAGCCCCCGCTCATATGCTTCTTTCGCCACTACTTCTACAAATCGAGATTGCTCATCATCGATTTCATCACAATGAATGTCAATCAATCGATCATATTTTTCAGCAAGATCGAAGGCAATTTTTAACGACTCCACACCATATTCCCTGGTGAATTCAAAATGCGGAATTCCTCCGACTACATCTGCACCTAACTTCAAAGCTTCTTCCAACAATTCTTTTCCATTCGGATAGGATAAAATACCTTCTTGTGGGAAAGCAACTAGTTGCAAGCTCACAAAATCCGCCATTTCTTCCTTCAATTCTAGCAGTGCTCGTAGTGCTGTTAGCTTTGGATCAGTTACATCGACATGGGTGCGAACATGCTGAATACCTTGGGCAATTTGCCATTTCAAAGCTTGCGTAGCTCTATCTTTCACATCTTCATACGTTAACGATTGCTTCCTCTCTGACCAACGTTGAATGCCTTCAAATAACGTGCCACTCTCATTCCATTTTGGCTCTCCTGCGGTTAGTGTTGTATCAAGATGAATATGAGGTTCAATAAATGGAGGCAATACTAAGGAACCAGTAACGTCAAGAACTTCCCCTATATGCTGCTGATTAGCAGGGGAAATAGACGTAATTGTTTTTTCTGTCACACTAATATCCCATAACCCAGATTTATTGCGTAATCTAGCATTTTTTATAATCACTTTTACTGCCCCACCTTTTCTGTATTGGTTAGAATAACTTCTTTTTCCTTTGCACTAGCAACAAGCTTCGTAACAACAACATGGGTAACTGCAGCACCTATTAACGCATTCATTGGTGGGATACCTGGTAATAAAGTTGCTGCAGCAATCCCTGTTCCCCAAGCAAAAAGGGCAATCCAATTGATAGCGGTAAATGTCATTTCATGGAAAGCTCGATAATGGCCGCGGCGAAGAATGAAAAAATCAGCTAACAAAATGGCTCCAATTGGTGGTAAAGCAGAACCGAGAATCGTTAAGAAGCCAACAAAATTGTTGTATAACCACATGGCCCCTAATGTACCAATAATTCCATTAAAAATGACAATTTTATGCTTTGCTATTTTCGTAATGTTAGAAAGTCCAAGCCCTGATGCATACAAGGCATTATCATTCGTTGTCCATATATTTAACCCTAAAACAATAATGGCAGGTAAAATAAGATTTTGCATAAACATAACTTCAGAAATATCTGCTTGCCCCGTTGCCACAGAACCTACAGCTCCAAATAAAAACATGAATGTGTTCCCGATGAAAAAAGCAACCACAGTCGCAACTACTGCCGAACGTTTTTTTCGCGCAAATCTGGTGAAATCAGGTGTTAATGTTCCTGCGCTTATAAAAGAACCAATGCAGATTGTAAGTGCGACAGCCAAACTCATCGTTTCAGCTGGTTCGTATTGCAATAAAACTTGTACTCCACCTAAACTTTCTGTTGCCTTTAATACGGAAGTTCCTCCGAGAAGAGCGATTAGCGGTACCGCAATAAAGCTAATAATAGCCAAAGCCTTCATGCCGAAAAAAGCAGTAAAAGTCATCAATATACCCGCAATACCAATAAGAATATAAATATCAATTCCTGTCACTTTTTGTACAGGTATGGCAAACATCGCTGTTCCAACACCGAACCAACCAATTTGTGTAAAGGCTAGTAAAAAAGAAGCAAGATAAGATCCTTTCTCTCCAAAGGCATAGCGAGCCAGCAAATGTGTAGATAAGCCTGTTTTTGCTGCCATATAAGCTAGTAACCCAGTATATGCTCCAAGAATAAAATTCCCCGTAAGAACAATTGCCATAAACTGTATGAAAGAAAGACCTTGACCTAATTCTCCACCAGACCACATGCTTGCCGAGAAAAAAGTAAGTCCTAGCATAACAACAAGTGTTTTCCAAAAACCATTGCGATAAGATGAAGGTACTGCTGTTAGTGAAAATTCTGTGTCGATGTTTTTCATTCTCTTTTCCTCCTGGTTTGGTACCAAGAACAGAAAGGAACTAAAAAAAGGCTCCCTGTCAATGTGACAAGAAGCCTTTTCCGTTAATAGGTTTAATACAAGCTGTCCCATAAAGGGGTTGTATTGCCACTTGTTCATAACTCTATCAACAGATCCGCTTTCCTTGTCAGCCTCACAGGACTGAATTAAAGGTACCATATTTGATTAGCTTTATTATGACAAAAAGTAGAGACTTCGTCAAGCAAAGCTAGTAACGATTATTTTTGTTCACCTCTCCATACTTCTCCATTTGTTTCTATCACTTGTTTATACCAATGAAAGATTTCTCAATATGAAGCATACTTATAGCATATTAGACCCCTGCAAGAAATAACTACCACACCAAGCCTCCTACATCAGTTTAAAATAAACATTCGAGTAAATCTAACTCAAATAAAATGACGCTTCATCGTCTTATAGCGCTCCACCTTTCGCAAAGTAATAATAATTGATAGTGTCATTAAAACGAAGCAAATCTTTTGCTACAAAGCCATTTGCAAACAAGGATTGAAAAACCTTTCTCGATTGTAAGCGCCACTTTAAAGCAAGTGGGTATTCTTTTTGTTTCAGAGTTTGAAAATTTGCTGGTACAGCAACAAAGTAACCACGCTTTCTACTTTTTTCAATTTGGGACAAAGGCTTCGTCACAAGCGGTTCAGCATCTTGTGAAGATTGCAGAAGTACGTATTCTTCTTTGAGAGATGGGGTACAAGTAGCTCGTTGTTCATTAAAATGCCATTCTACTTGAATACGATCTGTTGGTAATCCGTTGTTTAACTTGCCACCAATATCTCCATAATGATTTTCTTTATATTTCATACCTCTAGCACCAAGTTTATGAAGGTTCAAATAAGCATTGACACTTTCTAAAGGGTCAAACGTCCACGTCATCATCGTATAGCCATGTTCCTTAGCAATTTCAGCTTGGCGAAGCTTCATTTTTACTCCCAATCCTGATTTTCGATATGCAGGTAAAATTCCGAGCATATGCGAGCAAAGATAATTGTCCTTCCCATCAAACCCTGGAAAACTGTAAATAAAACCAACCATTTGTTTTTCCATATAGGCACCAAGTAAAATACCACCATGATTTAATGTTGTATACGTTTGAGGGATTGGAGTTGGTGTAATACTCCATACGGATTTTTCCAATGTTTGCATTTCATATAATTCTTCTAGAGATGTTAGTTGTTTAATAATGACGTTATCGAGCATGCTAGGCAACTCCTCCGCACTTTCATATTCCCACTTATTACTTGTTTATTGCATCAATATTATAATAAAATCATTAACTGCACTATTCATTCAGTAGTAAAATAAGTTTAAAATTTCTTTTATTATAAATACTATCGCCCATAGAAATACTACATTCAACCGGCAAGTACTACTTCCCCCAAAGCAGATTGAATATTGTTTGTTATTTCTGATTAAGGATCAACTTCAAATCATCTTACCATAACTTAGTTAGAACTTAATTTACCACAATACCATTGTTTCATCAATAAGTAACTAGCAGTGTTAAAGAATAACGTTGCAGATAAAAACTGTGCAAGCAAGAATCATAAAAATTCCTATTAGCACAGTTTTTACAATCATTTGATATAAGTGTATAAAGTATTTTTATTTTTATAGTATTTTTTAGAGGAAGCCAATAAAACTTTCAAATTTCATCTATCACATCTGCCTGTCTCCATGTCAATCTTAATATACTTAGATTTTTGTATAATTAGATAGCGAGGAGATAAAAAATTTTAGTAAATTACTAATTTCTTGTATTTAATTAATATTTACAGCAACAACAATATTTTACACTCTCTACTGATTTGGAGGAAAATTATATATGTACGCTAAAAACGTTAAATATTTATTTCTCTGTGTATATATAATTATGATATTTCTTAATGTTACTGTTGGTATTAGGAATGCTTTTTGGGTTTTAATGGGAATGGTTTTTGTTCAGACAATATCGTATGCTATTGCTGAAAAAATTAGACAAGAATAAAAAGCAATAGTGGAATATAAAATTCCAGTTAATGGTTTATAATCTGTATACTTCCTAGGATTTCTATTGCATGTAAATATAAAAAATTTGAAATTTGTATCTTGTCTTGTAATCCCTTAGTAAATGCAACGTTTTATACAATAATTGTTTTAATATATTTATACATTTGCATCATTTCTGTTGCATTCTACCTGCGCCGTGCACATTTAAATATATAACTATATTTATATTTATTTATATAAATCCCATAACTCGTCCATATTACGTTCCAACTTTTTTCTCGTTGCTTCAATACTCGTTTGGATACGCTCCATATGGCGTCTGTTGATCTCACTCGCTTCTTTTTCCGCATCCGTCGGGTCATCAAACATACCGAAAAAAGAAGCAGGTTGCTGATAGCTTTTGTTTAATGCCTTAAACAGATTATTCGTTATACCGCCCTCTATTTGCTTCAAATTCGCCCAAATATCATTACGATCCACCCGCATCATCGTATTTCTTGAAATCGGTGAAATATATCTTGTAGTGTCCGCTACGTAATTTTCAAATAGGGATAAAAGGTCATTAATCTGTGTTTCATAATTAGCAATTTTTTCTTTCGAGCTGTTAATGTTCTGATCCCATGACTTCAGCACTTTTCCCCTCATTTGTTTGCACAAAGGTACTCACTTTATTAAGTGAATCGTCCATTTTTTCTAAAGCACGCTTATATGTCCGAAGTTCACCTATAATATCATCTAAAACCCCATAATTGATTTGTAAGTCACGTTTCACGAACCTTCACCGCCAATGGCTGCTCCAAGCTCCTCGTCAACTTCTTTCATGCCTTTAAGTAGTGCTACACCTGCTTGATGAATTTCTTCCATCTGTTTGACCAAGTCTTGATTGACATCGTTATTCATGTTATCTAATAAACCATCCACTTTGGAGATAAAATCCGAATTAAAGGTTTTAAGCCTGTCCCTCGTATTAGAGCGAAAGTCTGTTGTATACCCTTCAAAATCATCAATCGCTACTCGTAACTCATCAATAATTTTTTGCAGTGCTATAAAGTTCACTTTAATTTGTTGTCCAGATACCACAAAACCCCTCCCTTCATCCAAAACTAGCGAAAATGAATGGATTCGATTTCCGAAATTAATTGTTGAAGTTCATGCACCATCTCGTTCACAATCGCTTCCATATGCTCCTCTACAGATGCATTTTCTAAATCCATATCAGCAAAGTTTTGTTTAATTTCCTTTCGTGCATCTTGCAAATTGTTAATAATCCCTGCATCCCATCCCGCGTACAACAAGCCATGGCAAAAATCGCGATCATATAATGCCATCACACATCACCTACTTTTTGTTTCAAATCCATCTCCTGCTCTAACTGAGCCATATCATGATTGGAAAACTCAATGGAGTTCATGCCTTTTTCAACAATAAATTCTTGTTTCATTAAATATACAAACGCTTCTTCCATCTCATCCTGATACCCACGGTGAATGATTCTTTTTATCAGTGGTGCGGTAAAATTGATTTTCGCACCCGCTTTGATCTCACCAACTGGATATAAAATTCCAACATAGGGAAAATAACTTTGGTAATTTTTTGGACTTACAAACCGCTCTGTAATTACTACTTTGGAAGGAGATGTCGTATTTTTGTCCGGTTTAAAATAAGTAGGATCGAGCTCCACAACCGTTCCAAGTGGCAGTACTTCCCTCATTATTTCTATTGCACTTGTTAAAAGTTGATATAACTTATCATGATGCAAAGTAAACTGCTTATCTATAAACATAACTGTGCAGTAACTTTCTACTTGCTTACATGAAATGATGCCATGGCTCCACGCTACATCTATGTTAGAGTCCTTTTTCTTAACAGCTAAAAATAAATTGTATAACACCTTCTCCTCACGCAAACATAATTGAAAAAATTCCCGAACGTTTTGTTTTAGGTCCAAACCCAAACCGGTGCGCGATGTTTCCAATATTTGATTTACTTTCTTTAAAACAAGTGTGGTTAATTGTTTTTGCATCCTTTCCGTCATAACTATCAACATCTCCTTTCGTTATTGGCAGAAGAAATACCTTGCTCTCCAATCTTAGAAAAACTTGGCTTATCGCAAAGTCCTATCGTGAAAAAACAATTTTGTTGTTTACTATAAACGCCATTTTTTTACTTTCCTATAGTTTAAAAAACGAAACATAATTGCCTGTTAAAAACAGTATCTCTCAGTCTAGTAAAGGCGCGCCCAACATGGGGTCCGTCCCCCAGTCCAAATGGAATGGCCATCTTCTTCTGTTTTAATTTGCTTTATATACGTCATCTTTGCATAGAAAGAACTATCCTAATAGTGTAAAAACACACCTGCAAATGTTTTTATAATTAATGACAACTACTATCCAAGCGGTTACATGTTTATAAAACTGCATTATTCAGCCATTCTATGCTATATCAGTATCATAATGCTAAAATTATCCATTCACAACAAGGCTTTTTTCCTAATTATTCATGGACTTTTCGCCTAGCATTTTTACCATATGTTCTATTTTTCACAACGTATTATTGTAATTAAAAACTATACTGTTGTTTTCATTGAATAAGATCCCTTTTTATAAACGTTTGCACAAAGATAAACTTACCTGAACATCTATTTGCTTCTTCAATAATCTTCTCAACTAACAATTCTTCCTTGTAGAATATACACTTAACCAATTATTAATTGGAAATATAAAAACAATCCCTATATAATTGTATAATTCTGTTAAAACACCTTTAAAGGGGGCTGGCAATGTACAGCTTTAGTGAACGATTAACAGATGTACGAGTAGAAAACGGATACGGTCAAAAAGATATAGCTGAAAAACTAAATATAACTACAAGTGCGTACGGCTATTACGAACAAGGAAAGAATGAGCCTTCCATTGAAACAATGAGAACACTAGCAAAGCTGTTTGACGTATCTACCGATTATTTATTGGGTTTAATTGATCAACCTAAACATCCCGTGAATTTTACTATAGAAGATGACTTCACATTAACTGAATTGGAATTGCAAATCGTAAAAGAAATGAAAGAAAAAGAATTACTAAAACAATTGAGCGATAATCCTACTGAAAACGTGGAAAAACTAGTGAAATTTTGGCGATTTATTAGTGAGGAGTTGTAAAAAATAAGGGAATACATACGATAAGTTTATGAAGGTCTTTCCTACTAGTCCACATAATCATGTTGGTGGAATCTGAAGTGCACTTAAAAACTTCGGGGTTTGCATCTATTTTTAATTGCTTTTTGTTAATAAATGGAATAACATGAGGATACTCATTCAAAGGAGGTGATGATCATAGAAACAGTAGAACATAAACTAGTAAAAAACTGGACTCTTGTAGCACATCCAGATTACCAGTTATACTCAAATGACAGCAATAATTATATCGTAGTTGATCCAGATAATTCTATAGCTCTACATTTCACAATTGATAACATAGAAGTCGATATCAAACATATTACTTGGGAAGTAGCTTTTAAAATAAAAATCGATACAAAAACGATTATAATCACTTCTGAACCTGAAATTTTTGATGAAGATTTATAAATGAAGGCATCTTATTAATGATGCCTTCATTCTTCGTCTTTTTTTCGCTAAACATATAAAGTTTCTTGTCGAGAAGACTAATTTTTTGGTTAGAGCGAATATAGAATTTTTATGCTCAACAAAGGGGGAACGATAGATTTCCCTTTGTTTAATTTGAGTAATGCAAATATTAACTTAACACCTCTTGCCACCCGTGATACTATTTGTTACTTCAAAGATTACATCAAAAAATTCAGGCTAATTATTCTTTTTGAAGTTACTCATGCTTCTCCCTGCCATTAAAAAAGACGTATAACCAGGCATACAGATCTTTTGATTTTGTGTATTTAACAGTTGTATTTACAAATTAGGCTCACTCCGCCCCTTTTCCAAACGTTGATTTCATTCGTGCAACTGGGTCATCTTTGATCCCATCATCCCATTCCAACACTTGGTTCTCTCCTAACAATACCCCTTTCAATTCCTTATAATCCACATCTTGAACAGAAGTATTATTTCCATACACAGGAATTATTACTTTTTATTATTTGATCTCCGTTCATGGCGGTGTACTTTCTCCAGTTTATTGCTAAGAACACAAATCCCAACTCATTTTCTCCTTCGTCTTGGCCTCGTACGGAAAAACTACGAAATTAACCTTCAAAAATACGAAAACTAGCTCTACATCTATTTTACGTTTGCCGTAAATCTCTCCAGCCATTTTATGTAAAAGCTGCTCTCTTATATATTTTTTATTGTTCTCATAATTAAAATGGTAGTCTACTATATATCAAGGAAAATACTTACAAAAATCAACTTGACAACCATCTTAACATTTGGTTAACTTAAGATTATATGAAAATAGGGTCTTTTGAACTAATTCAAATGTACTAAAAATATCAAACTATTACGTAAGGAGATTTTAAGTATGAAGCAACATGTAATAAAGAGGTCGTCTTTTGCATTATTCTTATTTATTTCAATGTTATTATTATCAGGATGTACGCAGTCACCAGAAAAAACACTAGAAAATTTCAAACAGGCAGTCGAAGATCGTGATTACGCTACTTTTTATAAATTAGTAGATAAAGATGAAGATGTTTATTGGACAGAAAAACAAGCACAAAGTATTATTGAGGACTTTCACGATAATCGGGAAGATTATACCTTTCAATTAGAATTACTTCAACAACAAGCAATGGCTTTGAAAGAAAATAATGCTCTAATTAACGAAGAAGGAATGCTTTACTTTAATAAAGATAAGCAATTAAAGATAAGAAAATATGATGTAGCAATCGGACAAGAACTTATAGACGGTGTAGAAAAATTATCTGTCAAAATTGACGGTGATAAAAAAATAAAATTAAATAAAAACGATAAACCAAAATTAGGACTCTTTGGCCCAGGGAAATATAGTTTCGAAGCAACAGCAAAGTATCCTTATTCAAATGTAAAAAATAAAGGTGACTTTGATGTATCAGGGTTCAGTGATTTTAATCAAACTGTTGAATTAGGTTTAGAAGGAAATTATGTTGGTATTGCATCTAATATACCAGACACGAAGCTATTTATTAATGGGAAAGATGCTAACGTAAATATTTCAAGTTTAGAAGGTGGAGAAATGAATAATGAAAGCCTATTCGGTTCTTCCTTACCAGACCATAATTTTGGACCGGTAGCAAAAGGAACTTCTTTACAAGGAGTAGCAAAAATGCCTTGGGGAAAAATAAAGGGTGAGGAAGTTAAAATAACAGCAGATACTAATAGCTACGACTTAACTCCCAAAATATTGCTGGATAAACAAGAACAAAAAAAAGTAACAAAACTAATAAATAATTATCATAAAGATAAAATGACAGCATTGGTTAACTTAGATGATAAACATTTAAAAAATCTATCTAATTCATTTAAAAAGTCAATTTCTAAAGAAATTACACAGGCAAAAGAGAATGAAAGAACTTATGCTGGAAAAGTTTTGGGTACAAGGATTGACTATTCAAAAGCTTTCTATGAAGAAGGAGAAGGCGGAAGACATTATGTAACGATTCCTATTGAATTACATAGAACTTATGTAGAAAGATACTTTTTTAACAAAGACGAAGAAACAACAGAAGAATATGAGAATTTAGAGATTAAATTAGAGTACATCAGTGATGAAGAAAAATGGATTGTTGATAATGAAGAAACTCATTATGCTACTAGCGATGATGACTATATGAAAAGCAAAGAAGTAGTTGAAACCGAGTTCTAATTGAAAGTATGCTGTTCTTACTATATACTTCATAACGTCATTTTAAATAAATAAGCACATATAGATTTAAGTCAATATTCTTCATAAGACCAACCGAATTACAATAATGTTTACGCAACAATAGATCTATGTTTTAAAAGAGGATTTTCTTAAACTTTGCTCAGTCTCCACTTCTATTTTTTAAAAGATAAGAAAACGAAATAGTCACGTCCGGCTTCAGCTTCTATCAACTAGGCGAGTTCAATAAATCGCCCTACGCTAAGTCATCATCGGTTCGTTCCTCAATAGGAAGGCCGAATAAAGACGGGCTTGCCGGAGGGCGCTGCCATACTCCTGTTGCAGAAGCATGCTTTCAAAAACTTTCGTTGTTTCGTTCCAGTCGCTACGTTGCTAAACGGGCGCCCCGAGCCTTTGTTCATAACTTTCAATTGAATAATTAGTTGGTGGGAGCTAGTGTTAAGTTACCACCAGCTTTTTCTATGTCCACTCAAAAACTACATCATCTTCATACATTTAGAGTACTTTGTGAAGAAGCCAAATCGTTAAAATTTAATTTTAACAAAATGATATTCAAGATATGTAACCATTCTACAAAGATAACCAATACCCCATCATTAGTCAACTATAATATTATCAATTAGTCTTGCCGTAAAAAAACGCACTGCAACCGCAATAACCACCTTTCCATTTACTTCAGAGAGGTCTTCTAAATAAGGAAAAGTCAGTATCTCCACATAATCTACTTCTACATTTTCACCTAACTGCTGATCTAAATAATGACGAACTGTTTTGATAATAACGTTTGCGTCTGTCTCTCCTTCGATAATTAGCTTTTTCCCTAATAGCAAACTATTAAATAAAGCAGGCGCTTTTTGTTTATCCTCTCTTGTCAGCTTGACATTCCTTGAGCTTATTGCTAGTCCAGAAGGTTCACGCACTGTATCCACTGGAACAATTTCTACAGGAAAATCAAATTCCTCGACCAAAGCAGTTACAATTGCAAACTGCTGCACATCCTTTAATCCAAAATAAGCGCGGTTAGGCGTCGTAAGATGAAACAGTTTTGTTAGTACAGTAACCACGCCATCAAAATGTCCTGGACGTGTTGCACCACACAACTTATCTGTCTTTTCTGTCACCATCAACTTTATAGACTTCTTATGCTTGTACATGTCATCAACACTAGGCATAAATAATATATCAACACCAGCTTCTTCAGCTAGTTTCTTATCCCGCTTTTCATCTCGAGGATATGTAGTATAGTCCTCACCTTGTCCAAATTGCAGCGGATTAACAAAAATACTCATAATAACGTAATCATTATCTCGTTTTGCTTCTTCCACTAATGCTAAATGCCCCTCATGCAAAAACCCCATAGTCGGAACAAAACCAATGGAATGACCAGCTGTTTTTACTTGTTTTGCCCACAAATACATTTCTTGTTTTAGAGTGATGGTTCTCACGTTATTCCCCCCTCTTTAAGGAAGTTAATTCTTCCTGTTCCATGCTAAATGTATGCTTACTTCCTTTAGGAAAGTGACCTGCCTTTACCTCTCGTACATAATCATTTAATCCATGTAATACTTCACGATTTACATTTGCAAAACTTTTCACAAATTTTGGTACACGGTCGACACCAAATGTTATCACATCATGAAAAACAAGCACTTGTCCATCTGTTTTCAAACCAGCTCCGATTCCAATTACAGGTATACGTAATTGAGAAGTAACTTTTTGCGCAAGCTGGTGCGGAATGCACTCTAATACAAGAGCAAATGCACCTGCTGCTTCACATTGCTGCGCATCTTTCATTAATTCTGTCGCTTGTTCAGCAGTCTTTGCTTGTACCTTGTATCCTCCTAGTACTCCGGCGGACTGCGGTGTTAATCCAAGATGCCCCATTACTGGAACCCCTGCCTTCGTTAACGCTTGAATAATGTCTATTACTTCTCCCCCTCCTTCTAATTTGACTGCATGAGCACCACCTTCTTGCATCATTTTCCCAGCTGTTCGAAGCGCTTCCTCTTTACTAATATGATAAGACATAAAAGGCAAGTCCGTTACAATAAACGTGTCTTGCGCTCCCCGCTTAACCGCCTTTGTATGATGAATCATATCACTTGTCGTAACAGGTACAGTCGAATCATAACCAAGCACGACCATTCCTAATGAATCACCAACCAAAATCATATCGATACCTGCTTTTTCTGCTAACTTTGCTTGTGGGTAATCATAAGCAGTTACCATTGCTATTTTTTCTCCAACTTGTTTCATTTTCAAAAATTCAATGGTAGACTTCATTTTCATTTCTCCTTCCCTAATCATTTTGTGTGTATTGGTCGAAAACTTGTTTTTCATCTGAATTTATAAGGGTACTGTGGTCTTTCATATACTATAATCTAAAGATTCTATACTTGCCAGCAGATAAAAAATAATAACTTGCTTATCAAGCAAATTAAACAAGAACTTCAATGGCCTTCCTACCTTTCCAAAATATACGTATCAAAAGAGACCATACTGCCCTTAACGAGTATTAATTTTAAATTGCTGTATTTTTTTATATAAAGTCACACGTGAGATACCTAGTTTTTTAGCAGCAACTGATTTATTGCCATTATATTTTTCTAGCAACTGTATAATCCTTTCTTTTTCTAGTTCTTCCTTTTCCTGCAATAAAGACATATCAGTTATTCTTTTCTGTTCCACTTTTTTTCTCAGCAAATTAAAATGTTGCGTCAGCTCTTCCCAGTTGATATATCCATTTTCAGCCAATACCGTAATTCTCTCCATAAGATTACGAAGTTCTCGTATATTTCCTGGCCATTTGTAAGCTACAAGTTGCGTTATAACTTCTTCTTTTAATAAAGGGACAGGCATTTGGTATTGGGCTGCAAATTGTTTCAAAAAATAGTTAGCAAGCTCTGGGATATCCTCCGTTCTCTCTCTCAATGATGGCATTTTCACTTGAATAACATCGAGTCGATAATATAGATCCGAACGGAACTTATTTTCATTCATAAGTTTCTCAAGATCTTGATTTGTTGCTGCAATGAACCGCACATTTAACCTTCTTCCCTTTGAATCACCAATTCTAAAAACCCGGTTTTCTTGCAATACTCGAAGAAGCTTCACTTGCATTTTTTTAGGAAGCTCACCAATTTCATCCAGAAATAAAGTACCTCCATCAGCCATTTCTATTTTTCCTGCTCTCCCTTGTTTTTCCGCCCCTGTGAATGTCCCTCTTTCATATCCAAATAACTCACTTTCAAACAGCGCTTCTGGAATAGCCCCACAATTTACAGGTATAAAAGGTCCATCCCTTCGAGCGCTTGCATCGTGAATAGCTTGCGCACATATTTCTTTTCCTGTTCCACTTTCCCCAAGGATAAGCGTTGTGGCATCTGTACTAGCGACTTTTCTAGCAATACGTATGGTTTTTTGTAAAGCTGGACTTCTCCCTTTCATTTTTGAAAAAGGGGTTTCTTCTTTATTCATATATATTTTTCTCTTAAGTTCGTTTAACTCTGTAGAAGTTGATAACAAATTTTCATTTAATCTTACAATGTTAGAAACATCACGATCAATGGACACTACACCAATCAATTCGTTGTTATCGTTGTAAATCGGAGCGGAATTTATTACAACATGCTTATCCTCTCTAGGACGATGATACGCATTTTTAACAGGTTGTTTCGTTTTTAAAACATATAAAAGCAATAAATCTTCGTCTTTAAAAAAATCTGTTATTGGCTTGCCAATGATTTCATCTTGGTGAATCGTATACGTTTGAACTGCAGCATCATTCCAAAATAAAACTTTACAATCAGGTGCAATAACTACTATAGCATCATCTTCTGTTGCAAGAATTGTATTTAATATGTAATTCTTATTCATTTCACCCTACCCCTTTATCAGATAACTGTAAACAATTGTATACTTTTCTTACATTTTTGTAAATAAAGTATACACAAAACAAAATGCAACACCTTATCAAGGTGTATATCAAATAGTTAACTTTTATTTATCCCCTCTATTTTTTAGGTCACTAGCATGTTCTAAAAAATTCTTGCAAAGTCCTCTCTCACCTCTTGTTCAGTACCCATCTCCCAATTACGGAAGCAGTTTATTACTCAGGTTTCATGATTATGAAATCACGCCGTTTAAAGCTGGGTTAGACTAGTGGTACCCATAAAAATTGGCATATTTTTTGCTATATAAACGTCGAAAGCTTTATATTATTGGAAAGGAAGATGACCTGTTGATTAATATCTCAAGCCTCATACAAGCAGTCGATACACATACAGTGGGTGAGCCTACTAGAATTATTTTAAAAGGGATACCTAAATTAGAAACAAATACGATGTGGGAGAAGAAACAAGAGCTAGAAGAGAAATTTGACCATTTAAGAGCAGTTTTAATGAATGAGCCAAGAGGACACTCCAATATGTTTGGCGCATTTATTACCGAACCCTGTAATAAGAATTGTGATCTCGGTGTTGTTTTCGCTAATACGAAAGGCTACTTGAATATGTGTGGTCACGGTACTATCGCTGTAGTTACTGCGGGAATTTCACTTGGTATGATTGAAAAAAAAGAAAAAGTTCTTCTTGATACACCTGCTGGTATTATTTCATGCCATGTAACATTTGAAAACGAAAAAGTAAAACGAGTCTCATTTCAAAACGCCCCTGCTTTTGTGTACAAACGAAACCTTACTGTGAAAATAGAGGAAAACCTAGAATTGAAGCTGGATATTTCCTACGGTGGTAATTTTTTTGCCATATTAGATACTACCCAACTTTCTTTAAACATATCGCTAAATAATGCAGAAAAATTTATTGATTTAGGGATGAAAATAAAAGATGCGGTTAATAAACAGATAACGATTTCACACCCAGATTATCCGCATATAAATACAGTAGATTTAGTAGAATTCAGTGAAAAAGTTGAGGACAATTATTATCGCAATGTCGTTGTATTCGGAAATGGTCAAATCGACCGTTCACCTTGCGGAACTGGCACCTCGGCAAAACTTGCTTTACTTGATTTCCCAGTTGGCGAGCAAATGAAACACGAAAGTATAATTGGTACTTCCTTTTCTGCGAGCGTTATAAAACAAACAAAAGTCGGTCATTTTAATGCTATTATTCCACAGGTATCTGGTTCTGCATGGATAACAGGATTCCATCAATTTGTAATTGACCAAGATGACCCCTTTAAGCACGGATTTTCGGTATAGTTATACAAAAAGGAGTTTAATATGAACACAAAATTGACAGCGCTTCAATTATTAGCAGTTAGCTTTATGCTGTTTGCAATGTTTCTTGGTGCGGGAAATATTATTTTTTCCCCTATAGTTGGGCAACAAGCTGGCAGTAATGCATGGGTTCCCATGTTTGGATTTTTAATAACAGGAGTAGGACTTGTTCTCTTAGCGATTATTGCGCTAGCAATGGCTGGTGGAAGAGTGGAAACTCTAGCTGAACGAGTCCACCCGAGGTTCAGCTTCTACTTTTGTATTTTATTATTTTTAACCTTGGGACCATTTTATGTTATACCGCGTACCACATCCGTAGTATACGAGATTTCTATACGTCCTAATTTATCAATGGTTAATATGGAAGCAAACGTTATTTTATTTGGATTTTCATTTCTATTTATAACAATAACAGCTATTCTCTCTCTTAATCCTAATAAGTTTGTTGACCGACTAGGAAAAGTCATTACTCCTATATTCTCCATTCTACTTCTTATTATTGTAATAAAATCGATTATTACACCAATGGGAGTAATACAACAACCACAACAGGTCTATATAGAGGGTGCATTTCTTAAAGGATTTACAGAAGGTTATCTTACAATGGACGTGCTAGCAGCGTTTGTTTTTGGAGGCGTTTTCATGAAAACGCTAAAGGGTTTAGGTGTAGTAAATCCAAAACAAACTGCACGTATCTTTATTAAGTCTGGTTTCATTACTGTTGTTGGCTTATCCCTTTTACATATTTCACTTGCATGGCTTGGAGCGACAAGTATTGAAGCAATTGGAATCTTAGATAATGGTGGAGTCGTTCTTGCTGAAGCTTCCCGATACTTACTTGGTAACACTGGTCTATTGATGATTGGGACAATCGTTATTCTGACTGGGTTAACGACAAATATCGCATGCTTATCGGCCGCTGCTGAATTTTTTGAACGCGTATGCCCAAAGATCCGTTATAAGAATTGGATATGCATGCATGCTTGCTTGGGTTTAATAGTTACAAATTTTGGATTAAACCAAATCTTAAACATGGCAACGCCTGTACTATTCTTTCTATACCCTATGGCCATAACACTTATTATATTAGCGCTAATGAATAACTGGTTTAAAGGATATCAACCTGTATATATTGGTTCAATGATAGGCGCAGGTAGCATTGCTATCATGGATGCCATTAAACAAACGGGACTTGTCACGGAACATATTTTAAATGATTTTTTTTCATTCCTTCCTTTATTTTCAAACGGAGGAGGCTGGATACTACCAGCATTTATTGGAGGAGTCGTTGGTTATCTATTTTCTATATATAGCCGAACAGACAAACGTAAATATAATCTCAAGGGAAAAGCTATCTAATTTTATTGTAAAGGGGTTTAAACATGGTAAACATGGTGCGAAATTTTTTCATCCATCTCTCTAATAACGTATTCTTAAATAAGCAAGCGAAAAAGTGGGGCTTTTTCCTTGGAGCAGATAAATTTATAGCCGGAACTACTATACAAAATGTTTCAAAAGCGGTTAAACAGCTGAATACAACTGGAATAAGTTGTACACTAGATAATTTAGGGGAATTTGTATTAGATAAGACAGAAGCTAACAAAGCAAAGGAGAAAATTTTATCATTGCTGGAAGCCATTGAACAAGAAAACATGGATTGCCATTTATCCGTTAAATTAACACAACTTGGGTTAGATATTGACCAAGACTACTGTATTTCAAATATGATAGAAATTCTTGATCTCGCAAAAAAATATAACATTTTTGTCAATATTGATATGGAAGATTACGCCCATTATGAGCAGACATTAACGATTCTGAAATATCTACGTAAAAATTATACAAATGTAGGTACGGTTATCCAAGCTTATTTATATCGGTCAGAAGATGATTTAATGGACCTTAAAGATGTACGTATACGTTTGGTAAAAGGCGCTTACAAGGAAGATGCAAAAGTAGCTTTTCAAAACCAACAAGAAATAGACGATAACTTTTTGCGACTTTGCAAAAAAAGACTTTTAGATGGGGCGTTTACCTCATTCGCTACACATGATCATCACATTATTGATGAATTAAAAAATTTTGTTAAAGAGAATAATTTGGATCAAGACCATTTTGAGTTTCAAATGCTTTATGGATTTCGAAACGATTTACAGTCTAAACTCGCTAAAGAAGGCTATCATTTTTGTACTTACATTCCATTTGGTGATGACTGGTTTGGGTATTTTATGCGCCGCCTAGCAGAACGTCCGCAAAACTTGAATTTGGTTATAAAAGATGCCTTTTACACAGATAATAACCGATTAAAAAAAAGGCCCGTGATTACAAGTCTTTTCATTGTATGCTTTGCGACGATTTGCTGTATAAAGGCAAGAAGGAGAAAATCATAAACAACAAAATGATTATGTAATAAAGTAAAACGTCATTCAGCAGGAAATTAATTCTATCTCCCACTGAATGACGTCATCATTTTGCCCCTACTGTCATTTTCGTATATTACTCTTCTATAAAATAGATTTTCTAACAAGCACTATGCAAAATTGCTTCAAGACTCTTACAACGAATATTATTACTTCGTTCCACAAAACAGACGAAGCATCTCTCCTAAAAAGGGGCACTTCGTCTGTTGATTCTTTCCATATAACGACATTCTGTTTCTTTTTTGGAAAAGCTGGTTTAGAAAACGCACTTATGAGCTAAAACTACCGAATATAAGAAACATTTTGCTTTACGATCGCATCTTTGAGCCACTTTGGATGCATAGGAAGGAGGTCATCTGGTAGCTGGTTTATATCAAAGTAACGCACATCTAATGTTTCATCATTTTTCCCAACGACATTTCCCCCAATTACTTCACATGCAAAACAATTGGTTACGAAATGACTTACGTTTCCATTCGGATAAGAAAAAACTTGCGACTCTGGATCAGAGTAAACGCCTATTAATCGGTTTACTTTGACATCCAAGCCTGTTTCTTCACGAATCTCTCTAATAATCGCTTCCTCCACTGTTTCTCCCGGCTCAACATGTCCAGACGGTATCCCCCATAATCCATTATCTGCTCGTTTCATTAATAACACACGCTGATCACGATCAAATATGATTCCTGCTACGCCAGCTTTAATTGCTTCAGGCCATGCAAAAGCTGGCTGCGTCCAGTTTTTCATGACGATACTTTGGTCAAAAAGCGCTTTTAAGTTCGGTACCGTAACATCTGGATTACGAAAGTCCCTTGCTGATGGAAATGCCTTCACCTGCTTTTCAGATACTAAAACAGCTGGTATTCCGGCTTGATGTGCACCCAATATATCTGTAGATGGATTATCACCGATCATCACTGCTTTTGCAGTAGCTTCCACATTCTCAAGCGCTTTTTCAAACATATACGGGTAAGGTTTCCCGACAATAACTGGTCTTTGATCTGTTGATGCATAAAGCGCTTCTACAATTGCTCCAACGGCTGGCAAAGGTCCATTTGGTGTAGGGAATGTTTTATCTGGGTTCGTTGCCACAAATTTTGCTCCTTGATGAATACATGCTGCAGCATGTTGAAGATCATAAAAAGAGAGGTCATTGCTCCATCCGACAACGACAGCGTCTACATCTGTTTCTGCTTCTATATCCATGCCAACTTGCTTGCATTCCCATTTTAAATGTTCATCGCCTAAAATAAATGCAGTATGAATGCTTTCCCTTTGTAAATATTGTGCGGTTAACCAAGAGGAGGTAATCACTTCCTCTTTAGTTACTTCTATGCCAAGACGCGATAATTTCTCCACCGTTTTTTCTCTTGTTGTACATGGATCATTCGTTAAAAACCGAATCTCCTTATTCGCCTGCCGAAGTCGGTGAATTGATTCCACTGCCCCGTAAAGAGGTTCATCCCCAATATAAACAACCCCATCCAAATCAAACAAAAATCTATTAAACTCATCAACTATCGCCATTATTTCCTCTCCTTAGAATCGGTAATAGAACTTAGTTATTACCCATTCTAATAGAAAAGCGACATAATTTCACTACTATTTCGCTGGTTTCATCGATTTATATATAACAAACGGAGGATATTTCCATTCTTGTTTAAAATGGTGAAAAGGATGCTTTTCTTGGATCATTTTTAATTCTGCTTCAGGAATATCTTTTAACGTTGGCTCTATAACTTCTATTTCTTGAAAACCGGCTTCTGTTAAAAGCTCCTCATAGACAGACTTCGGCCAGTGAAAATCATGCAATACCAGATCATCTTGCTGGTCTAAATGTAACCATTCTTGCCGCGCTTCACCGCTCCTATATGTTTTTCCCTTCCTTCCATTTTGAAACGTAGAAAACTCAACCCCCGTAGAATCCGGGTTCGTATCTAAGATAACAAAAGAAGCTTGAGGAGTTAAAACGCGATAAACCTCCTTCATAATTGTTAAAATTTGTTCTTTTTTCTCCGTATTAATAAATACATAACATGCCATAGCTGCATCTACTGAATTATCTTGCAGAAAAGAAAGATGATCATTATTTATTAAATGATATTTTATATTTGGATGGCTCCGTTTTTCCGATGCAATGTTCATCATCTCTTTGGACTCATCTACAGCGTAAACATTTACTCCCATTTTTTCCGCTAATCGATACGACACCTTTCCCGGACCGCAACCATAATCAAGTACACTTGCTACCTTGGGATTTAATTGTAATATTTCAAAAACAAACCGAAAACCTAATATTTGTTCCAATATGTCATTATAAGCTTCAAACTTATTCGCGATATCACTTTTCTTAAATGACGTTTTCATACGCTACCTCGCTATCTATTTAATTTACTTGCTTTGTAGTATAGGCCATTTGTTAACTACTAAATGCTGGTATACTGGCCACAACTGATGATAAAGGGAATCATCCATTGGCCTTTGATAAGCTATATATTGATACAAACTAAAAAGTAACACAACTTGCTTCCAATATTCTGGTAAATCAAGCTGTTCAATTTCAATGGCAGTCATGCTTATTTGGTCATTTCTTAACAAGGCTTCATATTTTAACACCATTTCTATGAAAGGCCAGTTATTACCGCTTGGCATACGCGGAAATTCAAACATCGCCTTTTTATGCTTGGATACAGAACTCGCTTCAGCAAGCACCCTCTCCGTCCAATAATCATCTGGCTGATAAATATGAATAGATCCAACATGATGAAAGAATTCTCCTATTTCTAAATCAAGTTCTCTTGCCATTAATTCTTGCATCCAAGTAAAGGAAAAAACATCACTAACCATGCCGCGAAATGCATCATTTGCGCGCATAAACGAAGCCATATACAATTTGCCCTCTCTTACGAAAAACTGCAATCCTAAAGTACAAGAGATGTCCAAATTATTGGCTATTACTAGTTCTGTTGCATCAAATATCTGAATAAATGCTCGTTTGGAATCAGGGTCGTTATTCATTAATAAATCTTTAATTTGGTTCCATTGATTTATTTTCGCATTGCCAAACTCAAAAATTTTTGGACCATATGCTGTTCCTGTCAATGATTTTCCATTCATAGAATACGCACGCATTTTCTTGTTATAATAACCGATAAACGCCAAGCTGTTATCACCTGATGCGTACCATAAAGCTTCAGCAAAATTAAATACTATATTTGTTTTTCTGCTAGACAAGTAGCAGATTCTTTCTATCGGATTTTCAATAGTCAAGTGATAACTTAGTTTCTCACGGCTTTTATTTCCACGCGGCGCATTATAAAACTGTGGCTCATTATATACCGTGTCAAGCGTTTCAATATACGCCTCATGGAAGTTGTTAAATCGCATGTATGTCATCCTCCAGTTAAATTATAAGTTCATTTCTTCTAGTTTGGTTAAATAGTCTGCTTCTTCTTGATAATACATATAAGTAACAGGAGCCATAGATTCTAAACCTTGAATTAAAAACGCATAGTCTTTACCTTCTTCTAATAACAAAATAATTGGTTTTTGTAATGCGGATGCCCAGCCAATTTCAATATGGGTACCTGGAGAAGGTGGAGATCCAGGAAAGGCGACAAATAGATCACAAGCGCTTATTTCTGCAAAATCAATTGCTGTACATTCATGAGGCGTCATAAAATCTTTTCCCCACCCCTCACGTTTGTGCGCATTATGAACAGCAAAGCCTTTATCCTCAAAATAAGAGATAAGCTGCATTAGCTTTTGCTTTTCATAATGATCCATTACTCCCGTTTTTCGGTTTACAAGACTTTTAAATGGACCTGCAAGAAATAGTTTTTTGTGTTGACTCATTTACTCACTCCTTAAAAATAAATAGGAACCATGGATACATGTAATGTGGTATACTATTTTCCTTTCTTTATGAAGTCTGTACTGCTTTTTCCTAAGTAGGTTGACTAAATTATTGTTAAATCATTGAAATAATGATACTTCCTACTACTTAAGTAAAAAACAGTCTATACATGGCTATGTTGTTTTGTTGTTTCATAGAACACTATTTTTTGAAACCTATGTAGTGAGTTCGCTTTTCCCATGTTTCCTTCACTCGTTTGAAACTTTTTACAGCAATGAATCGTACTGAAACAGAAGGAGGAAAAACGATGCAAAAAAAACTCGGCCTAGTATTTGGTATTATCCTATTCTTATGTTTGATTCCCAACACCGTTTTTGCTGTTGATTTTTCCATTAATCAAAGCAACGTGGATGCCTATTTACAGAAAGATGGGGAAGTTCATGTAAACGAGCAGCATACATATCAGTTTGACGGCGAATTTAATGGCATGACTCGCACCCTAATTCCTTCAGAGAATGCATCTATTCATAACGTAACTGCAACAGAAGCTGGAGAAGATTTAAAGGTAAAGCAAGAAGAGAATGTTTATAAGATTTATCGAAGTGGTAAGAACGAAACCGTTACGATTCAACTGTCCTATATCATTAAAAATGGCTTACAAGCTTATTCTGATCTGGTTGTATTTTCTTGGTCATTTTTTGATAGTGAAAGTGAAACCGATTATGAGCAGTTCGATGCATTTATCCACCCACCGCAAAAAACAGAAAATAGCGTTGCCTACGGTGAAGATGAAGCTTTTAAAACAGAAAAACAAAAAGAGGATGGTACGATTCATTTTGCCATGGGGTATGTGGATTCTTATGAAAATGGAGCTATTACTGTTGGTTATGATCGGTCTCTTTTTCCAAAGGTTCCCCTTACGGAAGAAAAGCCTATACGCGAGGAATTGCTTGCAACGAAACAAGCATTGCTCGATAAAGAACAAGCATTTCTAAACAGAAAATCAACGTTAAAAGAAATATCACCTTATGCGATAAGTATTTTTAGCTTTCTTAGCTTGTTCCTATTGTTTGTTGCCTGGAGGAAAAAGCAAGTACGAGAATTAGAATTAGCGCGTTTGTCAGAATCTGTACACTTTTTACCGAAACAAGAAATGAGTTTACCAGCAACGGTCGCTTATATGAAGCATGGCAAAGTCGGTTCTACAGTAATGACTGCTGCTTTACTTGATTTAGAACGAAAAGGATTCATTCAACGAGATAACGATGATTTGCACAAGTTTACTGTGATCCATGAACAAACAGATCATGAGCATGAGAAAATACTGATTGACTTGTTGTTTTATACAGTTGGAAATAATGGGGTATTTTGCACAAACGATGTAAAGGCATTTACGGAAAATACAGCAAATCAAGACATATATCAAAAAGAACTTTACCGCTATTATTATACTGTAAAGAAGGAAATCAAAGAGCATCATCTCGTTGATAAAAAAACGGGCACTCGTATAACGGCAGGTGTATTAAGCTTTCTGATCGCACCATTCATTATCGTCTTTGCCATTCACGAACTATACGCTAGTACAGCGATGACGGGCTTCCTATTTGTTTTTCTTGCTTTATTTGCTATCCTTTATCGACCACGAACGTTAAAGGGAGCACGAATTTATAAACAGTGGAAAGAATTTGAAGAAAAAAACATACAGCCTGAAAGTACTTTTGTAGAGCATCTTACTGACGATGAGCAGAAACGTGGTTTGATTTATGGGGTAGGAGTTAACCGCACACCAATCCATACTAAGTGGACGACTTCTAACAAGCAGCTATTGCATCATTCCACATCAGGTGAAGGCAGCTCGGATGATTATACGGATGTCATGATGCTTATACTCGCTACCACTGCTATTAACACACAATTTCACAACGCACAGGCAACTGTAACTGCAGACACCACGAGTGCTTCCATCGGTGCAGGAAGCGGTACTGGAGCTGGCGGAAGTGGCGGAGGATCAGGCGCATTTTAACCACTTTCTATATTAAAAGAACTTGGCTTATCATTACGCCTTTATGGGGATGAAACGTTCATTGCTTATACGGTATTCCTCAAAAAATCTATACGTTCTTATAGGGCGTAATAACAAATGACGAGAGCACTCCATACTTTCGTCATTTGTTATTTAGGTAGAAACAGACCTACGTGATGACAAACATTACCTAAAAACAACCATTATACCTTCACTAAATGCGCTCTAATTAAATGATTCCGAAACTTGTATAACAGCACCAAATATATGCTTTACGTCCATTTCTTTTTGCAGAACATCTAAAACTATTTATCTGATGAATCGCTTCCTGATTCCAATGACTTTTTAAATGAGGTATAGCTTTTCCAAACCTCATAACCTAGCTTTTTATAAAAATTGACTAGTCCCGTCCAATCAATAACAATCTTTTGTATGCCCCGTTTTCGCAGTTCAGCAATTCCCGCTTCCACTACTGCCAAACCATAGCCTTGCCCACGTTCTAAAACATCGATACCTAATGGCCCTACGCCACCAAGTGCCGCTTCAAATAACGGAGCCCAATAGACGTTTTGCGCAATAATGGGTGAATTGGCATCGTTAATTCGACAAAATCCAATGAGTCGTCCACGTTTTCTCATGACGACAAATTCACGACCTGCTCCGCCAAGTGCAAAATACTTTATTGCTTCATATTCCCATCTGCCTGGAAAACAACGATGTAAAAAAGCTAAAAATTCCTCCTTTTCCTCTCTATGAAGTACAGAAAAATCAATCTCTGGAAAGTTAGGCTTTGTAACTGCAGTGGTCTGATTGTACGTTTTTAATAGATCATGCTCCGTCCCATATGCTTCATACCCTCTTGCCAAAAACCACCGTTTTGTTTGTTCATTATGGATTGGAATACCCGGAAAATAATGCCAAGGGTCACGCCCTAGCAAAATTTGTTGTTTCCCTTGCTGGCGTAAAACTCCTTCTCCATGTGCTAGCAACTTTGTCCCAATCCCTTTATTTCTATATCGATGATCTACGAGAAGCACTTGAATCCAACCTGTTGTTTTAGATATTTGTACGGGGAGCTTTTCCTGCCACACTTTCACAATAAGGAAACCGATAACATCATTGTCATTATTTAAAACAATCAATGAACTATCACGACACACATTTTTATCTAGAACGCTATTTTGTTTAAAAAGGGAATCACGCATCGGGAATGCAAGCCCTAACTCCCGATTCCACAGATTTACCAACCTTTCAACATACACTTCGTCCCAAGCTACTGTTTTCATCTCATCAGCTTCTTTCTCGATTAATGGTAATTCTCTACAAATGCAACCGCATCAATGGCGACATTTTTTACTTTAAGACGGTGAAAACAGCCCCAACGACAGGATCCACTTTTTAAAAGACTAGCTGTACATCCCTTTCCTGTAGTAAAATGAAAGGATTAACCCTTCATGAGCTAACCCTCCATCTACCATTCAAATTTATATTTTCACCATTGCCATTTAAGGAAATCAACCGCATCCCTCGTTGCCCCTAAATGCTTGACACTATCCTCATATTGTAACGAAGCAACACACATAAAGAGTATATCAATAACTTGCAATTGGGCAACCCTAGAAGATGTAGCTCCGCTTCGAAATGTCGGTTCATTTGTCGCTGACGTATATAAATTGATCTTCGCTTGATCGCCTACATTCGAACTTCCATACTTGGTTAAACTAATCGTCGTAGCTTGATTTTCGTTTGCTAATTGTAATATTTTCGTGATCTCTTGCGTTTCCCCTGAAAAAGAAATACCTACCACCACATCGTCCGCTGAAGTATTTGCCACGAGCGTTGCAGCCATATGCATATCTTTAAAAGCATATACTGTTTTATCAATGCGTAAAAATTTATGCTGGGCATCTTCTGCAGCAATACTGGAAGCACCTACCCCGATAAAATGGATCTGCCTAGCTTCTCTCAATGCATCGACTGCCTTTTTGAGCTCCTCTGTATTCAATAAATCAGCTGTTTCCCTAATCGTTTGAATGGAGTTATCGGTCATTTTTTTAATAATAGAACTTGTTGATTCATTCGGTTGGATATCTTGGTAGCCTACATGATCATCCGGCTTTTGTAAATCACCAGCAATTCTTAATTTCAAATCCTGAAATCCTTTCAAATGAAGCGATTTGCATAAACGTATGACTGCTGCCCCACTCGTAGAACTCCGCTTTCCTAATTCATTTGCAGTTAGCGAAATCGATTCATGCGGATGATCTAAAATATAAGCTGCAATCTTTTTTTCAGAAGGAGGTAATTTCTCCAACATCTCCGTTAGTATAATTAAACCACCATTTGTCATACCATCAACTCACTTTGTATTTTATTTCTTTTTTCACTATAGAAGTTTTACCGTCCAAGCTAAACGACGTCGATAAACCAAGGTTTTTCTAACATACGTTCTATAAACAGAGACTACATTATAATAGAAAGCAAATTTGGTGTATGCAAGCTTGATACCACTTATTGGTATAAAAGATACGGTTCTCTTACTTGTCGAAAAGATTCCAATGCTTCTTCACAAGCATTTACAAACACATTTGTCTTTTCTTCTAAAATAAATTGTCTGAGCGATTTGGTTCCGGCTAATAAATCGAAAAAGTATTTATTGTTTTCATTCGTTATAAATGAAAATGCATCTGGGTAAAGAGAAGCGACAGTTTCAAGTAATAGGATACCTGTTACTACAGAGTTTAACAGATGACGATCTTCTATATGAAGTTGAACGCCTCCACATAATTGATTCTTATATTTTTGATAAAAAGGTGTAAACGATGTCGGTCTAGCTAGCACGCCAGGGATGTTTCTTTGATTAAAGGCGCTAGCTAATATTTGTCCATCTATAAAAGGAGCACCAATAACTTCAAATGGTTTCGTTGTACCTCTACCTTCTGATACATTCGTCCCTTCAACGAGACAAGTCCCCGGATACAGCATGCTCATCTCAAGCGTCGGCGTGTTGGGAGAAGGTGGCACCCAGAATAGACCAGTCTGATCAAAATACATCGTTCTCCTCCAGCCAACCATATGAATCACCGTCAATTCACAATAATAACCAAATACATGTTTAAATAAAACAGCAAGTTCGCCAACTGTCATGCCATGCCTATTCGGAATGGGCAAGAGCCCAACAAAAGAACGAACATCTTCTTCTACTACATTACCTTCCATTTTTATACCGCCAATTGGGTTAGGTCGATCCAATACGACAACATGCTTCCCTTCTTCCATACACGCTTCCATCACGTATGCCATCGTATAAATAAATGTATAATACCGCGAACCAATATCTTGTAAATCAAAAACAATGACATCTACAGGTTCAAGCATCTCTTTTGTCGGTTTTCTAGTCGTTCCATAAAGACTATACACTGGTAGCCCCGTATAAGGATCAACAGTTGATGTAACCTTTTCCCCTTCTTTAGCGTCCCCTCGTATACCATGTTCAGGAGCATAGAGTGCAGTAAGTTTAATATGTGGGTGATGGTAAAATAAATCAATAGCAGGAATTAACCGTTGATTCACCCCCGTCATATTCGTTACTAGACCAATTTTTTGATGTTTAAACTGCTTGTATGCTGTTTCTAAAAACACTTCCAACCCGAGCTTCATATAAAGTGCCCCCACTTTCATCTCCTATCTGGAAGATAAAGTAAAATCACGTTCACTCTCCTACACTTTTAACAATCCGATCTACCTTTTTTATTTTGGTTATATCGTTACAGGAGATGTACCACTTACTTTCTCCTTACCCAAAACTGCTCCTGCTGCTACATGTAAAGCAGGATAAGTAAATTCATATGTGTTGATATATGCTTTCACTTGCGGGATATACCGCAAGTCATAGGGGCTTCGCATCGCAATAATGACAAATGGCAACGGAGTTTGTGCTAACTTCTCCACTAGCGTTACCTGCTTACTGCCTTTCGTAATGGTCAACGTACCAACAAAAATAAAGTCATAATGATGTGCTTTAGCAACGATTTCTTCTATATCAAGTTCTGTCAAATCCTCCGTGACATCTATCTTATCAACATTTTTATGATAGCTCTTTACTGCTTCATCTAATGCAAGTGTTGTATGCCGTTTATCTTCCACTTCCACCTTCGCTCCATCGTTAGGACAAAGGACAAGCACACGATCCTTTTCCTTCAAGGAAACCGGGATAACGTTTTCATTTTTTACAACCGTTATACTTTCCTTATACATTTGATAAGCTATCTCCTCATGTCGTTTACAGTTTACAACTTTCGGAATCGCCTCATTACCCACGAGCTGGATGTCATCCCAATGTAAGTATCTTTCCTTTAGGGAGTCTATTCGTCTAATGGATTGCGTAATAAAACTTCGATCTAACTCATTTGTTTCTATTAACTGGATGATTTTTTGAATCGCATCTTGTTGTTTACTAGCTGTATGAGAAATCATAAGTAAATTAACACCAGCTTTGATAGCCTCCACGGCACTCTGTTCTGTCCCAACTCCATTTGCAATTGCACGCATCTCCAAACAGTCTGTCGTTACAACGCCGTCAAATGCTAATTCCGTTCTTAATAATTCAGTAATGACCTTTTTAGATAATGTAGCTGGAACACCTTGCTTTGATTCAATAGCTGGAAAATACACATGTGCGGACATCACCGTATCAGCGCCAGCGTCTATACTTGCTTGAAATGGGAGAAGCTCAACACTTTTTAATCGTTCCTTACGATGAGAAATAACGGGTAAATCAAGATGGGAGTCCACATTTGTATCGCCATGACCAGGGAAATGTTTTAATGTCGTTATCACGCCACCATCTTGCATTCCTTGCATCATTTGCCTACCAAAATCTGCGACCATTTCAGCTGACTCTCCAAAAGAGCGGACACCAATAACGGGGTTATCTGGATTATTATTCACATCCAAAACAGGTGCAAGATTCCAATTAATCCCCAGTGCTTTTAGTTCCTTGGCAGTTGCTAGCCCGATGCGATAGGCATTCTTAGGATTATTCGTGGCACCTAACGCCATTGCTCCCGGAAAAATGGTGGTTCCTTCACCTAAACGACGAACGACCCCATTTTCTTGATCTACACATATAAGTAACGGATGGGTATAGCCTGCTTTTTTTGCTTGTTTTTGCAAATCTGTCGTAAGGCGAAGCACCTCTTCCGGTGTACCGATGTTTCTACTAAAAAGGATTATACCGCCAATATGGTATTGATGCATCATTCTCCTAATATAGTCAGGAACTTCCTTCCCAGGAAAACCAATAACCAATAATTTCCCTACTTCTTTCGCAAGGCTTAACTTCATTAAAGACACCCTCTCGTATAGTATATTTAGGCGCTCCTATTTGCCTATTATTTTTGTTTCCTAATCGAGATTGTATACGTGTTTGAACCTGTCTCTTTTCACTAGAGGCGGACATTGCTTGAAACCCCTAGTTGCAAACAGCCAAGCTTATGCTGTTCTCAAAAGAGGCACCACCTTGCGCTTCAAAGGAATGATTACCTGCTCTTATTATTACTAGCTATTCATTTCTTAGAGGTTTATGAGATGTTTCTAGATAATGATCTTCTGATTATTTAAAACCATTCTTGCTTCTTGTAGATGTAGCCACACTATAAAGGCTGTTTTCTAGTGTGCATGCGGATTTTCAGACACGTTAACTGTATACCTTGATGATGCGAACTTAGATGTAGTACTTTTTTAACAAACCACTTGTGCAATAGATTTTTTCTTCTCTTTTATTCTAGCATACATATCCGTTTAACCAAAACTAAATTTTAATTAGGAATAAAATATTCCGATTTATTATTTCAGAGACTATCCTGTTATCTTTCTATAGTGGACTAGCGCTAACAATTCTATGATAGAGGTTCCTTCCTAAAGATTCTGCCGGCATTTGGTAAGGCCCGTCGAAATAAAGACGCTCTTCTGCTAACTCTTCTATTACAACCATTTTTCCTTCCACCCACTGTTTGATACGATATTGAACTGTATCCAAACGTGTTATCACTCCACCATATCGTATTTCAATGATTTCCCATCCAAACGGCTTATTCATAGAAAACCATAAATCTCTATGTGTATTTCTTAAATCAATGAGTTCCTGCTGTAACACTTTTATTTGCTTTAAATAAATTTGCATATTCTCTTTATGAACGGTGTCGTATGCCTGTTTGATATGTATCCCGAGTTCTGCCTTCGTACTTAACACTCTCGCCAACTGCTCATAAAAGGCAAATAGAGAAAAAAACGTTGGATTGCGTTCTTTTGCTTGTGTTAATTGCGGGATCATTTGTTCATAATGTTTGCCTAAAGATAGCCCTTTAATATTTTCATCATATAAGCCGAGCAAAATATCTTGCCACAACAAAAATTTAGAAGGATTTGACGCATGTAAATTATTTTCCGAAACACCAGGCGTTTCATCAAATTGATGTAAAACCATAAAATCGTTATAATTAGCACCTACACAGCACGCGAATCTCACTTGCCATGTTTTAGCATGAATGACTTGATGATACGTATGCTCTGCAAAAAGTTGTAGCATTGGCAATGCGGTTGTCATTGGCGTTTCAGCCCCGTTATCTCCCCACATTGTAGCAAAAACTTCCTTTACTCCTTCTTTTTTACATGCTGTTAAGGCTGCTTCTGTCGTTTGTATAGCTTTGCCATAGTTTGGAGCAATACCATTCCAAGTCCAAACTCCACCTGCAAATACTGAATTTGGTTTCAAAACTTGATGTTTTTTTATAAACGTTTGATAGAATGCTTGTTCGGTATGATAGTAATCCCAATAAACGAGCTGGACATCAGGAATAGCAGCTACTATATCATCCGGTATATTGGCTTCGAGGTCGTAGTATCCACCAGTTTTAGATCCAAGTCGAAAATACATATCACTCCAAAGCATTGGTTTTAAGCCAAGTTTTTCGGTTATTGCAACGACTGCTTGCAAATGTTTATTCATAATGGCAAATCGCTGTTCGTAACCATTTCTTTCTAAGTATTTTCCGAGCCCTAATTGATGTGCTTCATCCATTCCAATATGAATTCGATTCGATTTGAATGGCTTAGAAGCAGCCTTTATGATCGCCTCGATAAAGGCATACGTTTTCTCCTCCCCTACAAGTAAAATATCGGCTGTATCTTTCATCTCTGTAGCATAGTTCCACTTTAACGCTTCTGTTAAGTGAGCTAGCGTCTGAATACATGGAATCATCTCTATCCCAAGGGCAGCAGCATATTGATCGCATGCTCTCAACTCTTGTTCTGTATACCTCCCACGCATATAACCAAAATAGGGGTATTCTTCTACTTCATACGTATCTTCTGTATAAATCATCAGCACATTTAAACCCATTACTGCCATTTTTCGTAGCATGTTTTTCATTTCTGATACACGCATTACTGCATTTCGTGAAGCGTCTAGCATAGCTCCGCTGTTATCGAATTGTGGCTCCTCCTCCAATTCAAATTCATGCTTTAATTGGAATTGCTCCAGCCACAAACCTAACGCTCTAAAAAAATGAATTGGCTTTTCAAAACAGATTTGCCCGATAGACTGGTTTTTGGAAATATAAATAGAACCTTTCCTCTGTTGAACGTGAATTGGGAAACCATTGATATCATCTATTACAAACCCTAATTCTGTGGCAAGTATTTTTAATCCATCATGTACAACGCTTACGTCACCAACAAACTTTATCTTCATATCTATCCTCTCTCCCTTGGTACGATAAAGTAAATGACTGCATCATCTGGTTATCAATTACTATCATCATATCACAAACAAAAGGCGGATGAAATAAATATTTAGAAATATTTTATTTTTCTGTAACTTGATTTCATTGTTTGAAGATGTTTGCCTAAAGATTGTACAATTCATTCTTTTACACGTTCAAACTAATTTTGTGTTCACTAAACTCGCTTGCAGTGCGTGGCAGATTAGATGGTACTATCTTCATGCATGAAATGACGCTTTTTTTATAAAGTGAAACTTCCATGCGCAGGGCTATTACTACTTGGCATGACTTATTATTTGAACTATCATATAATATTTTTAGATAAAATATGGTTTATTGGAGAACTTTTTTAAGAAACGAAATTAAAAATTAGGTGCGAACCCCAAGTGCACATGAAAACCCCGGGAGATTCGCACCAAAAATCACTTGCTTTTTTGGTGATTTTTATAATAAAGTTGAGAGTAACTAATCATATTTGAGATTTCTAATCTAAAAATGGACTGTTTTTGATTGTTTTTGTTAATTTTTAGGAAGAAATCGCAGTCGCACCTTGTATAGGTGCGTGGATTGAAATACTAAAAGAGGTATATACATTAACAACGGAATAAGTCGCACCTTGTATAGGTGCGTGGATTGAAATTTGGTGTTTACGCCATAGAGTCCTGCATATTTGGGTCGCACCTTGTATAGGTGCGTGGATTGAAATTTTTAAAACCCAAAAGTTTAGGTGGAGATACTCCGTCGCACCTTGTATAGGTGCGTGGATTGAAATTTAAACCAACTCATCACATCATCTAATAAAACTCGTCGCACCTTGTATAGGTGCGTGGATTGAAATTGTTGACGTTTCTTTTCTCCTTGATATTCTGTTTGTCGCACCTTGTATAGGTGCGTGGATTGAAATAGTTTGTTCATTTCCTCATTTTGTGGTTTGGACATGTCGCACCTTGTATAGGTGCGTGGATTGAAATTTGATGCTTGTCGGGACAGTTACGGCAGCACTAGGTCGCACCTTGTATAGGTGCGTGGATTGAAATTTTCCCGTCACTTCGTATAGATTATGCGGATAAAATAGTCGCACCTTGTATAGGTGCGTGGATTGAAATCTCCGTCAAACTGACTGCCTCTTGTATTCGTAAGTCGCACCTTGTATAGGTGCGTGGATTGAAATACGTTTTGTTAACAAATTTTCTTGCATCCATAATCTTCGCACCTTGTATAGGTGCGTGGATTGAAATGAATAACTCACTCTTATCTGTAAGCGTAAAGTAAGTCGCACCTTGTATAGGTGCGTGGATTGAAATCCAGCGTCCACGCCTACTTTTATTGGTTTCATAAGTCGCACCTTGTATAGGTGCGTGGATTGAAATTACTCTGTTTTTGATTACAGCCGCAGACATGTTAGGTCGCACCTTGTATATAGGCGCGTGGATTGAAATGTATTTTTCTGCCTGCGGTTCGCCCTGATCGTAACTTGTACAACCGTGCTAAACGCACTCGTTAACCCTAGCAGACATGAAGAGTACATATGTCTAACATCCCTGTTTGTTGACTAAAAGTCTAACTTTATTCTTATTTATAACGTCATATTATTGAACGGCGACATACACAATCTATGGTGTACATATTCATTTTCATTTTCTTGTCTTGACGCGTTTTTTCTATTTTAATACGCGACTTTCTTGCTTTATTGCCCAACTTTCTCAATGCAATGCGCGTTTATCCTTACACGGATTCATTGCGCTCTTAAGCTTTACTCATTTTATTACAATACCTTTCAGATAACAGCAAAAAATAAGTGTAAAATTATAGTTCTCACCCAATTTTACACTTATTTTTTATACGACCTTACTTCTCTATCTGCTTTTTAAATTCAGTCAAAACTGTTCCCGCCTCAGGACCGATAATAATTTGGATATGTTTATTATCGACTTTAACTACGCCATGTGCACCCGTCTGTTTTATTTTATCTTCATCAACAAGAGAGGCATCTTTAACTACCAACCTTAGGCGTGTCATACAGTTTTCGTAATCGACTACATTTTCCTTGCCCCCTATATTTTCCAATATCTTTTTTGCCATATATTCAAATTTATTGTGCGAGAGCTTCAAGAACTGCTCCTTTTCATCTGCCTGAAAACCGAATTCCACATCATCTTCTCTACCGATAACTTTTATATTTTTCTTAACAATAATCGTATAAAATGTAAAATAATAGAGTAATCCAAATACTAACCCAATAGGAATGATCATTAAACCGCTGTCAGAAAGACTTAAATTTAGACCATAATCAATGATGCTTCCTCCCCACGAAAATCCGTGCCTAACGCCGAATAAATATAAAGTCGCTCCTGCTAAGCCGGTATATACGGAATGAATAAAGTATAATAATGGTGACGTAAATATAAAGGTAAATTCAATTGGTTCTGTCAACCCGGCAACAACTGACGTCAATGCTCCAGAACTCATTAACGCTTTTGTCTCCGCTTTCTTTTTCTTATGAGCGGCTCTCGCTATAGCTAAAGCTATTGCTGGAACCCCAAAAATCATGACGATAAAAAATCCGCCAAGAAAGTATCCAGCAGTTGGATCTCCATTCATAAATCTAGTAATTTCTCCGGTTACAACTTCCCCAGATGCATTTTCATAACTTCCAAGACCAAAATAAATATACGTATTCAGCACATGATGTAATCCAAACGGTAAAAGAAAGCGATTTAAAAATCCAAAAATAAATATCCCTACTGTACCTAGACCAACGAGAGCTTGAGCAAATGAATCAATACCTTGTTGAGCATAGGGCCATATGAGAGAGAAAATTCCTGCGACAGGTATCATTGTTAAAATAATCATTGTAATTGGAAATTTTTCTCCACCAAAAAACGAAAACATACTTGGCAATTTTGTATCTTTAAATCGGTTATAGATGCCTGCTGCAATTAAACCAGCTATAACACCTCCAAAAACACTCATATCTAAGTCGGGATTCATTAGGGTTAATCCTTCATTTAAAACAGTTATTGCTAAGAAGCCTGTTAGCGCAGGTATGCCACGATCCTTTGTTTTAGCTAGTCCCATTGCGATACCAATCGCAATTAGCATATCCATATTCGCAAAAATGACCCCTGCAGCTTGAAACAACTTCCAATCTAATAAATCTCCTGCACTTAGTCTAAATAAAATACCAGCTATCGGCATCGCAACAATTGGAATAAGCATGGATTTACCAAGCTTCTGCATAAACTTTCTCAACGTTTTAAGCCTCCTCTTTTTCTAACTCACGATACGTCATTAATTGAAAGTGTTGTTGCAATTTTTTCTTTACATCTGGATGTATAAGCATTGCTAATTCTTCAATCCGTGGTGTCGCATAAGATGATCCTGTCATTAACGATTTATCTAAATAAGCTGGATGACACATGATTTCTATTGTTTGTGCTCCTTTATACTCCTCTACTATTGTGTTTACATCTCCTAATAGTATTTCGGGATTGTATTCAAAATGATCTGTTGTGATTAGTGTTCCAAATTCGGGTTTTATTTTAAAGTTGTGGCGTACTGGTAACTTATATTCCTTTGCTAATTCTAGGAATACAGGCAATATAGGTTCTAAGTTGTTAATATGATGGTGACTATCTAAGTGAGTAGGCGCAAGCCCGGAATCTAAAAATGCTCCAATTTGCGCTTTCCATTCTGCATATAATTCATTTGTATCAATATGGAATAGTTTTTGGTAATGGTAAAGCTTTTTAAAATTTCCATCCGCATCTACTAATGTGTGGTGATTCTTTAAGATTGGTTTTCCACATGTAAGTGTCAAATGGACGCCAATTCCTAGTGTTTTATGTTTTTCTCCTAATTGATAAGCATGTTCTGCACCAGGCATATTTGTCATTAAAGTTGTGGACGTTAGCACGCCTTCTGTATGCGCATCAATTATTCCATAGTTGACTGAGCGTGAATATCCAAAATCATCAGCATTGATAATTAGTTTTTTCACTTTTAATCCCTTCCCTTATGTTGGTGATTTTATTGTTAGAAAATTGAATTTACTAACAATACCTGTTTCTAATCAAAAAAATGAACGCGTTTTACCACAGCAATTACGTTGACCATTTTTATCCCAAAAGCAAGAACCACCCCCTTATGTCCTAACTTTTATTCGTTAAAAAATTTCTAGTTTATACATTCATAAGCTACAAGAACTTACCGTCTTTCTTATTGCAATTCTGGCCAATAGCCTTTATTAGCCTTAATTAAATCATCAAGTATAGCTTTTGCAGTAGGAACGTGAACAACCATTCTATTTAAGGTTAATGCTTGTAGAGCTTTGGTATAACTGTTTTCAAAGTATGCATCTGCGACTAACTTTTCGTAAGCAAACTGATTTTCAATTAAACCTTTATAAAAAGTTGGAACTTTACCAACAGAGAAAGGCTTAGGACCACTAGCTGTTAACAAGGCCGGAACTTCAACCATAGCATCATCGGGTATGTTAGAAATAATTCCGTTATTTTCTACCATGACAATATATGTTTGTTTTAAGTTATAAACTAACGAAGCTGCTGCTTTGACCATGTAAACTCCATGAATATCAACATGTAGTTCAACGTTTTTAGTAGATTTGTCTTGAATAATTTGGTTACAAAGCTCGGTTATTCTTTTTTCCCGCCCATTTATTACTTGGCGTGCACGAGTATTCGTAAGGCTTTCTTTTTTAGCTAAATCGTCTGGATAGAGATAGTATTGCAAGTACGTATTTGGTAGAAACTCCGGAAAATCAATCAGCATTTTTCTTGCTTGTTCAAATGTCTGCTGCCATGATTGATCATTAGCAATTTCCTGATCTGTAGGTACAAATCCTTCACCCATAATAGTATCTTTGATGATTTGGGTTAAATCATTCCCTTCACTATCCTCGATTTTCGTAAACCAGCCAAAATGATTGAGACCGAAGTAAGATGGTACTAAATCCCATATGTTTTTGTTTAGCATCGTTGCAAAGCTATGCATGATAGCAATTGGCATATCGCAAATGTTTATTAGCTTAGGAACTTGCGGGAATTCTCTTTTCAACGCTTCTGCTACAATGGCTGCTGGATTTGTATAATTTAGAATCCAAGCATCCTTGGAGTACTTTTTAATATCGTAAACAAGCTCTATCATATCTCTAATAGAGCGTAACCCATATGCCATCCCACCTGGACCACATGTTTCCTGTCCGACTACCCCATATTTTAATGGGATTTGCTCATCCATCTCCCGCATTTGAAGCCCACCAGTTCTGATTTGTATAAAAGCAATATCAATTCCAGTAAAAGCTGTTTCTTTGTCCGTTGTATAATGGAAAGATTCTAATTCTGGATAATATTCATCTAAAATAATGGAGGTTGCTTTAGCAACTTTTTCCTGTCGTTTTTCATCATTATCATAAAATGTTATTGAATTTAAGGGAAAATTTTTCTTTTCTGCAATTAAACTCATGATCATTCCAATGGTATAAGTACTTCCGCCACCGACGATTACTAAATTTTGTTTCTTCATATGCGAAACCCCTTTCAGATGTATTGCATACATAATAGCATTAAACTAATACAAAAACAATACAATTTAAATACAACTTATAAACTATATTGTTTAGTTGTGAGAATTCGTATTCAAATGGTAAACTAAATGTAGCATTATGAAAGGTAGGAAAATGAATGTGGAATAATTCTTTGCCACTATATAGGCAAATAGCAAATAAAATTAAGGAAGATATTATCGGATCTAAACTTGCTAAAGGTGACGCCATCCCAGCTGAAGCAAAGTTAGCAAAGACTTATGAAGTTAGTCGTGTAACTGTTAGGCAGGCGATAAAGCTTTTAGTTGAAGAAGGATTACTTTATAGCATACAAGGTAGCGGGACGTATGTTGCCCACAACAAAGTAGAGCATAATATTCTTCATTTACAGGGCTTTACTGAAGAGATGCAAAAATTGCAAAATAACCCTAAAAATGAAGTATTAGAATTTAAGTTGACGGATCCTACAGATGAAGTTCAAGAGATTTTAAATATCTCGAGTAATGAAAAGGTCTACTATATGAAGCGACTACGTTATGCAGATCATGAGCCGTTTTTATTGGAGGAATCTTTTCTACCCGTTGATTTGTTTCCTGATTTTTCTATTGAGGTGATAAAAAAATCTAAATACAATTATATTGAAAATAAAGGATACACCATTGACAAGAGGTACGGTGAATTAATACCAATTCTTCCTAATGAAGAGCTAAAAAAAATCCTGCAATTGCAGGATAATCAACCATTGCTATTTTTAAAAGCCTTTACAGTGTTTGAAGATGGGAAGCCCTTTGAGTATTCTAAAGTATATTACCACCCGAAAAAATACTCCTTTAAATTCATCTCAGAAAAGAACGATTAACTAGGTAGTGATTCTTTTGTTAATTTTATCATAGTTAAGTGATCTTTATTTTAAACTGTCGTATAATAGAGGTGCATAATTAAAATTAGCTTATTTTTAGTGCGAACCTGAAGTGCACATGAAAACCCCGGGGGATTCGCACCTCTATTTAATCACTTTATGGAAAATTATGGAATTAAAATAACGATTATTTAAGCATTATTATTGATTTACTCTTTTAAAACAAGCACTTTTATACGACTTTTGTAAATTTTTAGGAAGAAATCGCAGTCGCACCTTGTATAGGTGCGTGGATTGAAATTTTAAAAGAGTATCCTTACTAAAGGATACTCTTTGTCGCACCTTGTATAGGTGCGTGGATTGAAATTTACAAATTTTCTTGACATTATGCATTACCTCCAGTCGCACCTTGTATAGGTGCGTGGATTGAAATATT
>NZ_FQXD01000004.1:151695-228709 GCF_900129865.1 Virgibacillus chiguensis | reverse complement strand
ATCGTCTATGTCGCACCTTGTATAGGTGTGTGTAAATTGAAATATAGCTCAATAGCGCCCTTACCTCGTGGAGTAGCATCTTGTATTAAAATCAACCTATCGTAGTCCTTCTTCGTCTAATAGTTACAAGGAGGAAATACTATGAAAGAACAAATTAATTATTTGATTTTCTCAATACTGACATTCGTTGGTTTTACGTTGATGTTTCCTGAGATGGGTAATGTAACTAAAACCATATATTTTGCATTCATTATATGGACCTTCATACTCATCATAATTTCAATAAGAATAATAATGAAGAATAAAAAACATCTTAGCTATTTTAATTACTTAATTGGTTTCCAAAATATAAGTCACATGAAATAAGTTATATTTCATGTGACTTATCATCAAATAATCAATAAAACTGCATACCATTAATGACTCTTAAGAAAACCAATAACCCAAAGGTAGTTGGTACCTAATTACCCTCATACATATCATCTTAACAAAGGAATACGGTCTCTATATAGCTCCATTTGCTTTAGATTTTTATCATCCGAACCATCCATATTCGCACTTACAAGTAATGGAGGTCTTTCATCGCGGCGTAAAAGTTCTTCTATCGTCATACTAATAAGCGTTTGGACAAGCACTATCCCTACAACAGATGAAGATGGTCCATACCGTGGTTCTAAACCTGGAGATTTTAAAAATGCGTCTCCTACTTCGCCATAATTATCGAAAGCTAAATCAGTTAATTCAAATAACCGCTTACCACTTTCATGGCGTGATTTTACTGATTTGCTATGTTCAAATGAAGATATTGATATGGTATATACATTTTTTTGTTTCATATAAAAAGTAGCTTCAATAGGAAAAACATTCCTCCCTGAATTAGAAACAACCAAAAACACATCGTAACCACGAATATCTACACCTTCTAATAACACTTCCGCATAACCAGATAACCTTTCCATTCGAGTGCTTTTTGTAGCTCCCTCATGTAGCATAAATCCAGAATCAAGAATAGGATTAACGAATAACGCTCCACCTGCCCGATAAAAGATTTCCTCCGCTATCATATGTGAATGCCCCGTTCCCAGCACATGTAAAACGCCACCCTGCTTCACACAATCCGCAATTAAACTTGAAGCTTGTTCCAATTGATTCGTTTGCTTACTAATTGCTCTATGTAGCTTATTCATTACTCCCTCTACATAGCCATGCATATATACATCTCCTCCTCGAAAGCAACAAAAGTGCTTCTATTACTTCCCTTTGAATCATTCTTTAGGCAAAATTTTAATTCCACTTATACCAGCTTGAATAGCAGTTTGCTTTAATTCACTTAATGTAGCGTTCTCCCTAGTAAATAAAACTTCCAACACCATAGAAATATTAGCACCAGCCACTACAGCACCTGCAATTTTTCTTTCTTGCAAAATTTGTGCACTTATTTTAAATGGAGTTCCTCCCACAATATCCGTCAGAAACAAAATATTAGTGACATTAATCATGCTATCAAGATAATGCTCTAATTTCTCTCTTAAATCACTAGGTTCATCGCTCTCCACAAAATCAACATACTTAACTTCATGCTGCTCACCAGCAATTAATTGAATGGTTGATTTCACACCGCTAGCATAAAACCCATGACCAGTAATGACCACTCCTGTCATACATTTGCCTCCTATTTTCTTTAAAATATAATGAAATAAAATCACACTTCTTACTCAAAGTGCCCTCGTTTATAAAAATCCAAAATACTTACCTACTAATCCCAAAAGTACAATAATACCTATAAGTTTAATTGGAGAAAAACCCTTTCGTAACAACATATATAGTAACAACGTAAAACCAAAGGGCAATAAATTAGGCATAATTTGGTCTAATAAATCTTCTTGTATCTTTATCTCCGCTTCACCTGCTGTTGCTTTTAAAGGAGTTTGAATACTAACGTAAGAAGCAATTAAAGCTCCTACCACCGTAATACCGACAATCGTAGCTGCATGTGCAATATCTTTCGTACCGGATTTTAGTTTTTGCATGGCATTTATTCCTGATCGGTAGCCAAAATAGATGCCTCCGAAACGGATAAGAAAATGCACCGTATTAAAACTAAGCAAGAAAATAATTGGACCAGCCACATTTCCTTCCATTGCTAATGACACGCCAATCCCCGCACAAATTGGAAGTAATGTAAGCCAGATTAGCGCATCACCGATTCCTCCGAAAGGTCCCATCATTGCTACTTTTACTGCACGGATAGAGTTTCCATCTTGTTTCTTTTCTTCCATAGCAGCAATCATCCCAAGAATAATGGTAGAAATAAATGTATGGCTATTAAAGAAATCTAGATGCCGTTGCATTTTCTCTGAAAGTTCTTTTTTGCTCTTCGACACACGCTCCAAAGCTGGAAGTATACTGTAAAGCCATCCCCCTGCCTGCATTCTTTCGTAGTTAAATGAACTTTGCAAAAAGAAAGAACGGAAGGCCATTTTAAATAAATCATATTTAGTGATTACTTTTTGCATCCTATTTTCTTCCACTTGCTCCTTTTTCACATCAGATACCATTCGTTGTCGTCTCCTTTCGCTCTGTACTCTTTCGGAAATAATCGTACATTGCAATTGCAATAGCAATAATGGCAATACCTATTAACGACAATTCAAAATATGTCACTAAAACAAAACCTATCAAAAGAAACGGAATATATTGCTGCTTCAGCATAATATGAAGTAACATAGCAAATCCAACTGCGGGCATCATCCCCCCAGCCACACTTAAACCATCAAGTATCCAAGAAGGCAAACTTTCTAAAGCAGTTCTAGCGGAATCAACACCTAAATAAATTGGTAAAAAAGCAACGATGAAATTAAATAAAAACAATACAGGCAACTGCGAAAGACTAAGCCATTTTATTTTTCTTACATTACCTGCTACTGCAAGCTGATCAAATTTATGCATAATTGGAGAATATACCGTAAACAACAAAGTGATCGCACCTTGAACAGCAACCGCAAACGGTACAGCTACACTCACCGCTACCTTTGGATCTTGATCTAATAAAATAGCGAATGCAGTCCCGATTATACCGCCAATTACAACATTTGGCGGCTGCGCTCCTCCAATTGATACAAGTCCCATCCATATTAATTCTAGCGTTGCTCCTGTAATTAACCCTGTCTCCATATCTCCTAGAATAATTCCAACAACAACCCCGGTAACAATCGGTCTGTGTAAATGGGTTTGAAAATTAAATTGATCAATTCCAGCTATTCCAGCCCATATAGAAATAAGGATAGCTTTTATTAACATGCAATTTCACATCCCTTCATTATAATAAGCCAACAATGTCATATCCCCGTTCTTCTGGTACACGCTGAATCGTTTGTTTAACACCCATTTCTGCTATTTTTCTTATACACGCTCTGTCTGCTTCATTAATGGCAACGGATTTAGCAATTTGCTTCTTCCCATCTTCGTAGTGAAGATTGCCAATGTTAATCTCTTTAATTTCTAGGCCTCCTTCAATTAATTTCAATGCATCCTGAATATATCTGACAACAACTAGTAACTTTTGCTGTGCGGATGCTTGTGGTAATTTAAGAATGGCTTCTTCTATAGAAAAATAGCGGGTTTCAATTCCTGACGATACCGCCATATCCATTAAGCTTTGCTGAAACGTATCATTAGCAACTTCATCATTAACTACAACAATCATATTTGCTCGTAAATAATTCACCCAACCAACAGCAACTTGTCCATGAATTAATCTATAATCAACTCTTGTTAACAATATATTAGCCATCCTTACACTCTCCTTCATTCGCAAATAAGTACAAATATTCTCTTACAGCTTGCTTTATCTTATCTTCCGATTCAGGGGCTAACAACGTCGTATATGCTTCATAGTCTCTTTTCTCCCAGTATTTTTTTGGAACAATGTATCCGATTTGATCGTTTGTATTTCCTGCAAATAATAGTGGGAAATCAAAATAGGTAGCAATCTCCTCTCCCGATTCGAAATAGAATTCGCCTGGTATACCAACAAACACAATATGTTTAATCCGAAACAGTTGAATCACTGTCGTAATATCATTTACTTTTTTTACATTTTTGACTATTTGCAGTAAACAATTAGCCCCTTCTATTTGTGACGCTATTCTGCGTAATTCTCCAACAGAAACTTTATCTTGTTTCTCGCTACATATAGCCTGTAAATTTTTTAACTCCTGTTTAATCGTTTTTTCATCAGGTATATCTCGCATTTGTAAAGTAATTGGATATAACGCTGCTCTTACAATTGGCCGCTCTATAGCTGTTGCACTTTCTGAAGTTTGAATTACCTTTTGTGCTAATTTCCCACCTATACGCTCTACTTCTTGAAAAGTGGATGCTTTTCGCGTAAAGCGTGTACTAATATCTGCTGATGGACCATTTATAAACATGGCACAGTTTACATCCGAACGCTCCTCTAAAACTTTGCTCACTTCACCGGGGAAATCAGCGCTAATATATACGTTATTAGCGTTTAAAATGGTTGGGTGGCATGCAAAATGATACATTATTGCCTTTTCTCCTTGTTTATTCGTAAACGTAATAACGCTTACTTTATGATCATAGCTAGCTTCTAAATTGTTACGATTGGTAGCTATTCCTTCTGCAACCCCCTCCCCAAACTTAACCTCACATATCTCTAAATTTTTTAATGCATAATCAATAGCTGCTAATATTTGGTTATGTTGATGGTCTACAATTGACTTTGTATATGGTAAATAGCCATTCAGATACGGATGAGCAGTTGCAAGTAAAGAACTCTCATCAAATATGCCTCCGGGGCCTGAGTGGGTATGGGTTGCATGAACAAACACATGATGTTTAGGTATGGAAAAGTTCTCCCAAATCCTATTTGTTAATAATTTCACATAATGAGAATCAATGCCTACTAAATCAAGATTTATCATAATAAATAAGTCATTTTCATTCGAAAATACAAATACTCGCGTGTAAAGAGGATCATGAATTCCTGCTGCTTTTCTTTCCTTCATATAACCTGCTAAGTTTGTGCCTATTTGAGGGGTAATTTCTTTCTTTGCTGTTCCACAGTGAAGCGGCATATAGTATTATAGCTCCTTTCATGATAATTAAATTAGTCATCGATTAAACACCGAAAAAAGAAATGATTATTCTTCCTGTACTTAGCTCCAAGACAGCTTGTTTTTCCTTTGGAAAATATGTCCGGATAAAGTAACTCGACATCTACTTTAAAGAACAATTCATACTTTATTCATGTGTGTTGCCAACCAAGGTAATTTTGTTAATTTTCAGTTAGTATCGACGCTAGGTCATTTAGCAATTACTTCTTGTTTATATATTTGTAGATTTCTCCCCAACATATACCTCCTTCCCTTTAATATTATTTCGTACTATACACACTATAAATGATAAATAAGTTATCGTCAATAGTTTTTTGAAAATAATAGTATCATTTAAACTATCCTTTCCCTTTTAAACTATATTGATATTGAGATGATAGATTTAAAAAACAAAGGCTCGGGGCGCCCGGTTAGCAACGTAGCGAGTGGAACGAATCAATGAAAGTTTTAGGAATCATGCTCCTGCAACAGGAGTATACCGGCGCCCTCCCGCAAGCCCGTCTTTAGCCGGCCTTCCTATTTAGAACGAACCGATGATGACTTAGCTTAAGGCAATGCAGTGAAGTCGAGTCGCCTATTTGCTGGACGCTTGCGCCGGACGTAGCTAAATAACTTAGTTAGTTTATCCACAGCTGCAAAATTTTATAATTTCCTCTAATTTCCTAGACAAAAACAAAAAATCATGCTCCCCTCCCATGTGGCACATGATTTTTTAACGTTGTACCCTTTTCTTTTGAATAAGCAGTCTAAGAGGTTATCATAAATCGTTTAAACTAATAGAAAATAGATATATAGATTCACATGCTTATAACTCCTAGAATCAATAGCTATTTGTTTTCCTCAACGTCATCTTCCTCTCATTTACCATTACTTCCATTAAAAATATTTGAAACGTTTTTCATCATTATTGCAGTATGGTTTATACTTTACTAATGTATCTTATCAAGCTTAACGTCTCTTTTTTTGATGCTTTTGACATAGTAATTAAATACCTACTTCTTTTGCTAATTCTTGTTAAAGTCAATTAACGTTTCATTATAGTTGTATGAGTGCTTTTCGTCTCATTAACTACCCGCTTCTTTTAGATAACTTATTTATCGCAACCATTTATAAATAACCAAATAATATACAAAATTTTATTGTAAGTATTTTTTTGAAAACTTTATTATTATAGATAAACATTTTATCGGTTGTCCGTTATAATAGAGGTAATTTGAGGTGATGAGGTGATGATGTGAAAAAGAACTCCCCTGTATTTGGAAATAGATTGAAATTTCTACGGAAGCAGAGGGGCTTAAAACAGGAAGAAGTTGCAAAGTCTCTTAACATTTCCCGTGCTAGGTATTCCCATTACGAGAACAATCATGTAGAGCCAGATATAGAAATGCTTAAAAACTTATCTCGTTTTTATAATGTAACCATTGATTACCTAGTAGGAAATGGTAATCAAAACAATGATAAAGATGAAGTTTTAGATATTGATCCAGAATTAAAACTTTGGTATAGGGGTTTGCCAAGCAATGGAGAGAAAGATATGCTTCGGCTTAAAAAAATTTGGGATGTTTTTAAAGAGGAATAAAACTGATGAAAGAAATTCTATTGGATTTTGTGTCAAAGAGGAGTTAAGAAAACTTCCTTTATATAATACGACAACGGAGCGAATCCCAAGTGCACATGAAAATCCTCGGAATCCGCACCAAAATCCACTTGCTTTTTTAATGGCTTTTGTAATAATATTGAAGATAATTAATAATATTTGAGATTTTCAACCTAAAAATGGACTGTTTTTGATTATTTAGGGTGAACTCGCTACGTCGCACCTTGTATAGGTGCGTGTATTGAATACTGCATAAACAACTTTTATGCTATTAACAATACCATAAATTAAAGTGGTTTGTAGCTAAAAACTCATAAAGAAAGGATGATGAATATGCTTGTTTTATATCCTTTAGTACAAGGAGTTTTTATAGGGGGCATTGTTGTAGCCTTAACCATCTTATTTGTCAAGGCCATTAAATATAAAATTGTTATTTATGCACCTAGCTCTCTAGCAATTGTTATTTCTCTTATAATGTTGGTGGAAGCGCATACTGCTGCATGTGCTGCTCCTAATTGTTATACTTCAATGATAAATACTATTACTTCTATTACTGTATTAATCTTTTCAATCCCATCTTCCATTTGCGCCTATTTAAAAGTTGGTTAAGCTCTTGTTTTTTGTAATATTCCAACAGGAAGCTGCATTAGCAAAGTAGTAAGCGTTCATAACGGTGAACCTGCACGAAGCTCGTTGCTCACTGCTTACATTGACCATATATGCTAACTCAAGGCGGTAGAATTCGTAAGGGCTCAGAAGCAATTAAAGTGGCTGTGACTGAGGGGTTTTTCTTTTTAAGAAGCACTTTTCTCTTCTATTTTTCAAACAGATATAGGCTGGTTTTTTTAATAGCGGTTCACATTACATAAATATACTTATCTACTAACTAAAAAACCGCTAGTTATACAAGTTTGCCTTCCCACGCATAGCGTAGGGCTTAATCTATAGTTCTACACAACTAGCGGCTCCTCATTTTTTCAATAATTGAATATATCCACATACTGTTTTAACAAACCCCTAAAAAACAATCAATTCAAATCCGTGAAAATTTTACCAGGGTTAAAAATATGATGTGGATCTAGACTGTCTTTAATACTTTTCATCACTTGAAGAGCTGCGCCATGCTCTGCCAGTTGATATTTTGCTTTACCAACCCCAACGCCATGTTCACCAGTACATGTTCCACCACATGACAAAGCATAGGAAACAATTTGCTCATTCACCTTATTTGCTTTTGCTATATCTTCTGGATTCTGTGCATCAATCATCATTAATATATGATAATTACCATCGCCGACATGCCCAATGATACCTCCAGCAAGTCCTGAAGCATCCATAGCAGCTCTTCCTTGTTTAATAGCATTTGCCAAATTAGAGATTGGCACACAAACATCGGTTACCATCTGCTTTTTCCCAGGATAATGATGTAAAAAAGCGTACGCAGTTTGATGTCGTGCTTCCCACAAACGATTTCTCCCTAGCGTATCCGCTTCAAATGCGAGATCTTGACATTGATGTTCCTCTAAAATTTCCGTAGTAAAATTCATATCCTCTTGGAGGCCCGCTTCATTTCCATGAAATTCTATAAAAATTGTCGGCATTTCTAAATAATCCGTATTACTAAATAGATTGATGTGTTTCATCGATGATGCATCTACGAGTTCCACCCTAGCAACAGGAATGCCAGCTTGTAATATAGCAATAACTGCCCCCACTGCATTATCTAACGTAGTAAATGCCGCTCTTCCTGCCACCATTTTTTCTGGTATACCATGTACTTTTAACGTAAGTTCTGTAAAACAACCAAGCGTTCCTTCTGAACCAATAAATAATCCATTAAGATGTAATCCAGAAGAAGATTTCGCTGCCATATTCCCCGTATGAACAACGCTACCGTCTGCTAAGACAACTTGCAAATTCCTAACCTGATCTCGCATTACACCATATTTAACAGATGTTGTGCCACTTGCATTTGTCGCTGCCATCCCTCCTAGAGTTGCATCGGCACCCGGATCAACAGAGAAAAATAAACCGTACTTTTTCAACTCTTTTCCTAATTGCTTTCGCGTCACACCTGGTTGCACCTTAACTAAAAAATCATCTGGTCGTACTTCCAAAATTTGATTCATTAAGGAGAAATCAATCGTAATCCCTCCTTGATATGGAATAACACTCCCTTCCAGGCTCGTACCTAACCCAAAAGGCACTATCGGCACATTAAACTCCGAAGCCAGCTTTACCACACGACTTACTTCTATTGTTGTTTTTGGAAAAACAACTACATTTGGTAAAGCAGGTGTATGGTAAGATTCATCTGCACTGTGCTTTTCTAATATCGTTTCATTATCACTTATACGATCTGATGGAAGTATCTGCTCTAATGCATTCATAAATATCATTTTCTACTCTCTCCATCCCACATTAATTTAAATAATTCAAAAATTAAACCTGTATGTAAACACATATTACTTTCCCTTTAAATACTTAGAGGTTAACAGTAAAAAAATATCATCATTTACACAACAATACTTACAAGTGTGTTAAAAAAGCAATACTCTCCCCCCATAGGAAGACCTTATCATATTTATGAATTATTGAGAAGTTACCAATTATCCTAAAATTTCATGAACACATTCCTTCCTTTTGTAAGAACAACATGGATAACCATGCTGCTACTAAAAAGATGAACAAGTAAATGTCAAAAAATATCGTTACTGTGATTTAAATAAAATTGCTATAAGGAAGACACGTATAGTCAAGAATAAGTAATATTGACGTTACAAAAATTTGCAAGCTAGAAACTAAAAAACAGTATTGTACAATTATATTCATGAAATGACTAATTATGAATTATGCCTTATAATGAATACAGAATTATTCATATCATTTCAGTGTACTTTTTTGGTGCGAACCCCAAGTGCACATAAAAACCCTAGGGGATTCGCACCAAAATTCAAGTAATATTACGGTAATATATGTAATATAATTCCATTCACTCAAATTATTTGCGATTTCTAAGCTGAAAACGGGCTGTTTTTTATGGTTTTTGTAACTTTTTAGTGTAAAATCGCTGTCGCACCTAATATAGGTGCGTGGATTGAAATTTTAGCCAACCAATCAAATCGGTTACCTAAATCTAGTCGCACCTAATATAGGTGCGTGGATTGAAATTATTTTTGTTACATCAGTAGCCTTATACAATTTATTGTCGCACCTAATATAGGTGCGTGGATTGAAATCTGAAACTACTCAGGAGCAAATAGAAATGTATAAGTCGCACCTAATATAGGTGCGTGGATTGAAATTCTCGTAATCCCATCACACCAACAATACTTGGGTGTCGCACCTAATATAGGTGCGTGGATTGAAATCCATTAGGTGCTACAATCTCAACTGTAGAATTAGGTCGCACCTGATACAGGTGCGACATGGGAATCATCACATAAAACTTCAATAATCATGAAACATCGCTTGTATTTCTGATAGGTCATCCGTCAGAGTAAGTGCTAACATTAACAATATTCTAGCTTTTTGCGGTGACAAGTTATCTGCGGTTATAAAAGGAAAAGTATCAAAACTTTCAATAGGGACAACCCGTCCTTCAAAGCACCGACTACTTCTAACCACTACTATTCCTTTTTGACAGGCTTTTTTTAGCGCCTTCTCCTCTTTTTGGGAACACCTTCCCGCCCCCGTCCCAGCTAACACAATTCCAGAATACTTCCCACTATCAACAATAAAATTAATAATATCTTCGTTTACGCCAGCGTATGAATACACAATGGCCACCTCAGGTAAGTTTCTAACGTTACTATTATCATTAAACACAGATTGAAAAGTATGCTTTCTAGTTGGATATCTATCATATAGCACGGTGTGTTCCGCACTTACATACCCTAGAGCCCCCGCTTTTCCTGATTGAAATGTTCCCAAACTATACGTATCTGTTTTGGATACTTCTCGTGCAGAATGAATTTCATTGTTAGCAACAACAAGAACTCCTTTATCATACGATTGTTCATCTATTGCTACTTTAAAGGCTATCCACAAATTGTGTAATGCATCAGAACCAAGGGCGGTAAAAGGTCTTTGCGCCCCCACAATTACTACTGGTTTCCCACTTTGAACCGTTAAATGCAAAAAGTAAGCCGTTTCTTCTAACGTGTTTGTTCCATGCGTAATGACAATCCCATCATAATGCTCTTGATTAAGCAATTCATTAACAAGTCTTTTTAACTTTAGCCAATCAGAACTTTGCATTTTTGTACTACTCTTGTTAGCTAACTCGTACGCATCTACTTGAGCTATATTCAAAACTTCTGGAACTTGTCGCAATAAATCTTCCCCCTTATAATAACCAGTCCGATAGTCTTTTAGGTCAAGTCGGTTCGCACCTTTACCTGAAATAGTTCCCCCGCTTGCAATTAATTTTATTCTTTTCATTATTACCCCTCACTCAAGTAATCGTCTTCTTTTTAAAAGCTGGAATAACAATAGACAACAAAGCTACTATAAAGAGAGCCATTGCTATAGGACTTTCTAAAAAAATGCCCAAACCCCCTTCAGAAATTGTCAGTGACTGCCTCAAAGATTGCTCCATCATTCCTCCCAAAATAAAACTTAAAATAAATGGTGGTGCTGGGAAACGCGCTAATCGCATTAAAAACCCAATAACCCCAAATATAAGTAATAAGTAAATGTCAAATGTGTTAAAACTAATAGCATAGACGCCAAGCATACAAAAAGTAATTACTAGTGATATAAGAAGTGGTCTAGGAATAAGTAACAGCTTGGAAATATACGGGATCAGCGGCAAATTTAATATTAATAAGAAGACATTTCCGATATACATACTAGCAATAACGCCCCAAAACAAGGTCGGTTCATCCTCAAATAACAGAGGGCCAGGTTGCACTCCTAGCACAAGTAACGCTCCTAATAACACAGCTGTCGTACCTGATCCTGGAATTCCAAGACTTAATAACGGAACAAACGCACCACTGGTAGCTGCATTGTTAGCAGTTTCTGGAGCTGTTAATCCTTTTATGGAACCTTTCCCAAATTGCTCAGGTCTTTTCGATAATTTTTTCTCAACAATATAACCAATAAAAGAAGCAATCGTTGCGCCAGCGCCCGGTAACACACCAATGATAAATCCAAGAAAAGATTGCCTTGTTGCTGGCCCTTTCATTTCTTTAAGATCCGATTTCGTCAGCTTGAGACTACCAATATTTTGGTGTATATTGTTCTTCTCTTTAAAAGAGTTAATGATTAAAAAGCAAATTTCAGCCAAAGCAAACAAACCTAGAGCTATAACTAAAAATTCAATACCACTTAATAAATTTGTCATCCCAAACGTAAAACGAGGGGTCCCTGTTTGCGCATCAATCCCTACTGTGGCAAACATAAAACCAATCACTCCCGAAATAAACGCTTTCACAAGAGAACCTTCTGATAAACTAGCAATAGCCGTTAGCGCTACTAACATTAAAGCAAAGTACTCAGGCGGTCCAAATGCAATCGCCACTGAGGCAAGCATTGGAGCAAATAACATGAGTAATACAATTCCTACCGTTCCACCAATAAAAGAAGAAATAGCTGCAATGGCAAGTGCTTTTCCCGCTTTTCCTTGTTTCGCTAATGGATGACCATCAAAAGCTGTGGCTACTGTTCCAGATATACCTGGAGCATTTAACAAAATCGATGATGTAGAACCTCCAAATACAGCGCCGTAATAAACTCCCGCCATCATAACAAGAGCAATAGTAGGATCAAACCCATAAGATATAGGAATCATGACCGCAATTGCCGAAATTGGACCTAATCCCGGTAACATACCAATAAAAGTACCTGCCAACACACCAATAAAAACAAAAATAATCCCTTCTACACTAAAAGCAACCTGAAAACCTGATAGTAATCCTTCCAAACCTCCCATAATAACCTCCCTCTAAAAAGGCATAACCCCTTGCGGCAACCGAATTTGTAATGCGCTCGTAAATAAAAGATAAAATGTTAATGGTACGAGAATAGCTATAACAGCATTAATTACATGTTTTCTATAACCTAATAAGTACGAGCAAAAGAATATGAAGAAAGTGCTTACAATTAAAAACCCTAAACTCTCTAAAAAACTAGCATAAAGAACGATGAGCAAAAACACACCAAGTAATTTCAGCAAATCAGTCTTATTTATATTTAATTTGTCATTTTCAACGTCCCCTTTTTCGAAAAATAAGATAGTGGAAAGAACTAGTAATAATATTCCTAAAATTATTGGCAAAGCATTCGAATCTATTGGTACATAAGCATAGGACGGCAATCTATAGGCAAAGAAGAGATATAAAATAGCTATGCACCAAAGAAGCACTGCAATTTTTCTATTTAATGTTTTTAACATGTTTATAGATCAACTCCCATCTTGCCCTCATTCATTTTTTAATATTCCTAGCTCATCCAGTAATTGTTCAGACTCTTCTTTCTGTTCATCTAAAAAATCTTTGTACTCTTCTCCATACATGAACATTTCATCCCAACCATACTGCTTTCGAATTTCTTTCCATGCTTCTGACTCATTTAATTCTTTAAACTTAGAAACATAAAAATCTATGGCGTTTTCGTCAGTATCAGGTGGTGCAAAAAAACCTCGCCAATTCACAAAATAGGAGTCAATCCCCTGTTCTTGAACCGTTGGAAATTCAGAAATAACTTCTCCCTCTAATCGCTCTTCTGAAGTGACTCCAAGCACCTTGATTTTCCCAGCCTTTGCTTGTTCAATGGTTTCCGCAACACCTGTTGAATAAACATCAGCACTTCCGTTCAATAAAGCTGTTAATGTTCCTCCATCTTGCTCAGATACATATTTAATTTTTTTAATATCTACTCCAGCTTCCTTGGCAATTTTCACAAATTGAATATGATCCATACTCCCAGGAGAAGATGCGCCAATGATTGTAACGGATGAAGGGTCTTTCTTCATATCTTCAAATAAATCGTTTAAATTCTCCCATTTTGAATCTGCCCTTACTGCAAAAGCACCATAATCAGCAATTACATTGGCAATTGGCGTAAAATCATTATGATCATACTGAGATTGACCATTTAATGGCACATCAATAATTGGAGGGGAAGCGATAAACATGTGATGCGGATTTCCTGCTTTCTCAGCTACATAAGCCCAACCAACAGCACCCCCTCCACCGGGTTTATTTACTACGCCAATATCTTGCTCTATCATCCCTTCTTCCTCAAATATTTTGGCAGCCATTCTCGCAGTTGTATCCCAGCCACTCCCAGCACCAGCAGGAGCGACAACCTCAATCGATTCTTTTGGAGACCATTCCCCACTAACCGCTTTATTATTATTAGAACAAGCGATTAAAGTAACCATGCTTACAAACACTAAAATCAAACCCCATTTTTTTCCCAACGTAATCACCCTTTCATTTTTGTATAACAAACTCGCCTGTAAGTGCTATTCATAGTAGAATCGTTTGTTCATAGAGATACAAAAACTATCATGCCTTCACCCAAAAAAGTAGTTGAAAATAGATAATTCCCAAAAAGGTCGATTTTTAAAAAATCATATTTTCAAAACACCGTATATAGTTGCTTGTTCAATAAATGGAATACTATATGCCGACATGAAATAATCTAATAACCTTTTTGGGGTAAGAATCAATCAAACTTTTATCGCGCTATTGAAACAGTCACTTTTTAGGTGCACTAATCAATTCAAATTTTATTTGACTTGCTAGTAACCCCGTTGTGCATTGCATAATATTCATTTATATATTTCAATTTTTATAAGGAATTAGATCACTTCTTTATCATTTTGTTTTTCCTTATCAATAGCATAAAAAATATCTGGAAAAAGTTTTTTTATATCTTCGTTGAAAAATAATTCATACTTCACCATTGTATCTCGACCAGGATCAGCATCTCCTTTTTCTATTTTTCTAACATAGATAGTTGAAATACCCAATTCTTTTGCTAATTCTTGTTGAGTCAATTGATGCTTTTTTCTGAGCTGTGTAAGTGCTTTTCGTTCCATTAACTATTCTCCCTCCATTTGATAACTTTTTTATCATTACAAATACTATAAAAGATAAACTAATTATCGTCAATGATTTTTAGAAAATTTTATTATCATAGATAAACATTTTATCGGTTGTCCGTTATAATAGAGGTAATTTGAGGTGATCATGTGAAAAAGAACTCTCCTGTATTTGGAAATAGATTGAAATTTCTACGGAAGCAAAGAGATTTAAAACAGGAAGATGTTGCAAAATCTCTGGGTATTTCTCGTGCTAGATATTCCCATTACGAGAACAATCATGTAGAGCCAGATATAGAAATGCTTAAAAATTTATCACAGTTTTATAATGTAAGTATTGATTACTTGGTAGGAAATAGCATTAAAAACAAGAATAAAGATGAAGTTTTAAATATTGATCCAGAATTAGAACTCTGGTACAAAGAATTACCAAGCAATGGAGAGGAGGATATGCGTCGTCTTAAAAAAATTTGGGATGTTTTTAAAGAGGAATAAAATTGGTGTTGTAAAGCTTTCTTCGTTTTAGAATGTATAAGAAATTTTTCTATTGGAGTTTGGTTTCAAAAAGGCGTTCAGAAATTTCCTTTATATAATACGTCAACAGATAACTAAAACTTTCATGACCGCCTTTTGTGTATTCATTAATTGTTCTAAATACAAAAATTTTTACATAATATACTTGGTGCGAACCCCAAGTGCACATAAAAACCCAGGGGGATTCGCACCAAAATCCGCTTGCTTTTTTAATGATTTTTGTAATAATATTGAAGATAATTAGTAATATTTAAGATTTTCAACCTAAAAATGGACTGTTTTTGATTATTTTTGTTAGTTTTTAGGATGAAATCGCAATCGCACCTTATATAGGTGCGTGGATTGAAATTGGTCGTGCAGCGTTTGTTACAAAACGAATGAACTGTCGCACCTTATATAGGTGCGTGGATTGAAATTTCGCCGTATGAAAAAGGGTCAAGGCAAAGGAAGTCGCACCTTATATAGGTGCGTGGATTGAAATTAGTACCTGCGAGCCGGATACATAGGAGTATCCATGTCGCACCTTATATAGGTGCGTGGATTGAAATTTGTCCACGTATCGTGGTACGTGACGTGTACGTGTCGCACCTTATATAGGTGCGTGGATTGAAATCGCCTTTTGCACATCGTTTAATACAAAGTGTTTTTGTCGCACCTTATATAGGTGCGTGGATTGAAATATTAAACCCCCTGGATTGTTTTTATTTACGACATCGTCGCACCTTATATAGGTGCGTGGATTGAAATACTCATCTCTCCTTCAAAGATGGCTCGCAATGAATCGTCGCACCTTGTATAGGTGCGTGGATTGAAATCGGTATCCCAAGAAGTTATTGATGATGCGGATTGTCGCACCTTGTATAGGTGCGTGGATTGAAATTTTATCTTCGAAACGGATGCCGATTACATCGTACGTCGCACCTTATATAGGTGCGTGGATTGAAATTGTTACTGCTGTTGATACATCGGATAATGAAAGTAAGTCGCACCTTATATAGGTGCGTGGATTGAAATTGGTTGAACTCGTCAATCATGTCGATTTTGCGCCGTCGCACCTTATATAGGTGCGATGGAAATTACAGCTGGTATAATAGCCATTTTTAGCTTAAAATAATTCAGAATTATCCACCATATCCTTTATTGAAGATGTTTGTAACTTCCCCCTATAAATTTGTAGTTGCCACTAGTAAACCAAAGTTTTTAGTGATCAAGTATTATTGAAAACTTGCAGGTGTTTCTTAGCCATGTATAGAAGTCTACTATAATAAAAGAGTTAAGGGGAAAGGCGAGTTTTATTATTGCGACAAGAACTATAACTGGGTTATTTACATTTGTTTTATTAATGTGCATTTCAATGGCGAATATCAAGATTTGAAGCACCAAATTGGAAAGGAACATTTTTTTAAGTTCAATGTTAGAGGATATCCTGACGGTGATAACGGAAAAGCCGAATTGTATCTAAGCAAGACAACGTATTCTTTAAATTCAGTAAGCACGAGATGGTATGATTAATTATACTTGTAGCATAGGCATAACATATTAAGGGGTGATTCATTTGAAAAAGTATGCCAACCTTATACCAGTTTGCTTAGAGAATTGATGAATACGCTCTGCTAATTCTCCACGATAAAAAGACTCCCCGTAGCTATCTGCTATTTCCTGTAATGTCGTTCCATGGTTTGGCGCGTACCATATTTCACCTGCTGCAGGTGCTTTTCCTTTAGGTGCAAAAGTTGTAAACCATTCTTTAAATAAATCATCTGTCAGTTTCCGTTTATAAAAGAGCAAGTACCAACATCTGGTGAAATCATTGTACATTCAGATAAATATGAAATGATACCAGGAGATTATGTGTCTAAAGGAGAGCCAGAAATACAGTCTGTAGATACTCCCTCCGTATTGGAACTTTCCGAAGAATTTGAAACACTTACGGTCAATAAGAATAGTAGTATAGAAATTATCATTAAAGAAAATCCATCACTTACTGTTTTTCAGTGGAACGAAGATGAACAAACAAAAGAAGTTGCTCTTAAAGACAATAAACTAAATGTCCCACAAAAAGAAGGAATTTATATTTATGAAGTGAAAGCCAAGTGGGAAAACGGGGAGGCATCGTTTATATTTGATGTAGAAGTTAAATGACCAAGTACTATCATAAAGCAGTAAAAGCAAATATCTTGTTAATAACTCGCACCCGGATAAAAAAAACATCTACTACTCCAACAAAGTTAGATTATTTTTAACAAACAGGAATGACTAGCGAAGGAAAAATATTAGGAAAAATTTGGCTGTCGCCAATTCTAATAGCGACAACCTTTGTTTTTCTTATACTATCATCCACGAATGCTTTCTACAGTTCAAAAAACCGCACAAGATGTGCGGCATATTTTAAACAGTAATTAATCCAATAGCTACGGTGCTTGCTAAGAGAACAATACTAAGCCCCCATAGCCAAAACAGGGAATAACGAATATGACGTCCCATTTCCAAGCCTGCCAATCCCAGAGCCAACCAGACTGCTGGTGAAAATGGACTAATAAACGTTCCAACAATATTGCCAACAATCATCGCATAACCAGTAGATAGAGAATCAATCCCAAAGCCAGTTGCAATTTGTTCGACTACTGGCATTAATGCGAAATAATACGCATCCGTGCTTAACAACAAATCAAATGGAACACCAAAGAATCCGATAATTAAATGAATATACGGCGCAATGAATGCTGGGATTACTTTGACCACATCTTCTGCAATCGCATTCAACATTCCCGTACCAGTTAAAATCCCTAAGAAGGTTCCAGCTGCTAGTATAATTGTCGCCATCATTAAGGCATTTGGAGCATGAGCGCGAATGCGATCCATTTGATCTTCCATGTTTGGATAATTTAGCGGTAGCGCTAAGCTTACCCCAATCATAAATACAAGCCCTGCTGGGATAATGCCCCATACTAATGTCCCTACAACGGCAACGGCTAATAAAACGTTAAGCCAAAATTTCCAAGCAACAGTTTCTGACGCTTTGTTTATAGTTTCTGACGTAGCGTCTACGTTGGTTACATCAGGCTCCATAGCTGCCGCCGCTTCTACGGATCCGTATGCTTTCGTAATCCGCCTTTTTTCCCGATATCCAAGAACAATCGCTAAAGCAATCATAAGTACAAGTCCAATGGCTTGAACAGGTATTAACGGTCTCCATAATTCCGTGACATCCATATTTAACACAGAAGCCGACCTGCCCAACGGCCCTGCCCATGGTAACATATTCATAATGCTTGCGCTTCCTGCAATCAATAGCAGAAGTAAATATGGATTCATCTTTAACTTTTTATAAAGCGGCAACAATGCTGGTATGGTAATAAGAAATGTAGATGCCCCAGACCCATCTAATTGAGCAATGGCAGCAATAAAAACACTACCAACACTAATTGCGATGACATTCCCCTGCGACACAGTAATCATTCCTCGAATTAATGGATCAAATAATCCAACATCTTGCATAATACCGAAAAAAAGAATCGCAAAAATAAACATAATTGCAACATGTACAACATCGGCAATCCCATCATTAAAAAATGTTCCAATGTCTTCTAGACCAAATCCAGCAATGACTGCAGCTATGATAGGTGTCAACACTAATGCTATAATTGGCGCCACACGTCCGCTAATTAATAATAATACAATAATAATAATCGTCAAAAATCCAATGATACTTAAAACTTCCATGATATCCCCCTTCTGCATAGCAAAGCGGTATGTAAAACCCCAAAGTCACGCAAATGTTATCTTCTAACGTTTTCTCAACTAGTTTTATGAGAAACAATGCTTTTCACGATACAAGTTAGCGAAAAGTATTAGATTAGTAATTAAAATATCATGGAATGTAAGCGGTTAAAATATTGTGTCGATAAGTATATTAACTATTATTTGTTTCATTTTGTTCATAAGTTTCACAAAGGACATAACGCCTTTCTGGTCTGCCTACATTTCCATACAGTAGTGTTGTCTTAATCTTTTTTAAGGAAACGAGATACTCCAAGTATCTCCTGGCAGTTGATCTGCTCGTCCCAATTTGTTCACTTAACTCCATAGCTGTAATTCCTTTTACCTTTTTAGTTTGAAATAGATTGGTAACTTCATCTAACGTAATTGAATCAATTCCTTTAGGCAACTGGCCATGCGTTTTTTTGGTAGGAGAAAAACCCCCGATCTGTCTTTCCATCAGACCATCGATTTCATGCTGTTCTAAAACTTCTTTCGACATCAGAAAACGACGCCTTTGTTGATACTGCTTCAACATCTTTATAAACCGCTCTGCATCCACAGGCTTAATAATATAATCAATCACGCCACCACGTAGCACTTCCTCAATGACATTTTTTTCTATCGCAGCGGAGATTACCACAATATCTACTCGTTTACAGTGAGTACGCAATTGCCAAAAAAGTTCCAACCCTTCTACATCGGGGATATAAATATCCAATAATATGAGATCTATTTCTGCCCCTGGCTCTCGCAAATAATGATACGCTTCTTCAGCTGTTTTGACACTTTTTACAACCTGATAACCTTCTACTTGTTCCACAAATTGTTGATTGATTGCTGCAACGCGAAAATCGTCTTCAATAATTAGTACCTGTATCCCCTGTTTCTCCATGCCTTTCCGCTTCCCCTTTCGGCATAATGATGATAAAACGAGCCCCTCCTAATTCGCCTTCTTCCACTAAAATTTCTCCTCCAACACGTTCTACAAGATGTTTACTTAACGCTAAACCAACACCACGATGAGCCCCATCTTTGGTCGTATAACCTTGTTCAAAAATAGGATCGATATTCTGATGTGAAAGCCCGCTTCCCGAATCATCCACCTCTACAATGACATCTTCTCCAATATCTGTAAAGAGAACCGTCATGTTACGATTCGATTTTTCCTCCTTTTTCACAGACTCGATAGCATTCTCAAGCAAATTACCGACCGCTGTTAAAAACGCCCGCTGCTTTTCTCCAACAAAACTAGTAGAAAGCTGGCTCTCTGGATCAATCGCCATCGTAATGCCAAGTTCACTGGCTTGATCCCATTTCCCTTGAAGCAACCCTTGAACCATTGGATCAGCTACCTGTTCCAGTAAAAATCGCGAAAGTGTCGCTTGGGTTTTGTTTTCTTGCTTTATATAAGTAATCGCTTCTTCCTGCTTATCTAGCTGTAACAAACCTAGAATAGTATGCAATTTATTGGAAAATTCATGGGTTTGTGCACGTTGGGCATTGGCATACTGTTTCATTTGCGATAACTCTTTTGTAATGCTTTCCAGCTCCGTTTTTTTACGAAAAGTAGTAACCGCACCAATGATAGTATGTTGATGAAAGATAGGTGTTCGGTTTGTCAAAACAACGACATCGCCAAGGACCATCTCTTTATTAAAATGCTTCTCACCTGTTTTCAAAACATCAAATAACCCCGTATGAGGTAAAAATTGCTCAACGGTTTTACCTACATACGATCGCTTATCTATTTCTCGATCAAATAAAATAGTTTGCGCAGCATCGTTCATCATCATCATTCTTCCTTGGTTATCTACAGCAATAATGCCTTCATGTGTAGACTGTAAAATGGCCTCTTTTTGCAATAATAGTTGAGTGATTTCCTCTGGTTCCATTCCCGATAGCAATTTTTTTAAATACGTTGCAATCAGGATAGCACCTATAACCCCTATGAAAAGAATACCAAATAGCATTAACCAAACAGATCTAATTTGATCCTCAATAATATGTTGCACTTTTTCATTTAAAAATCCAACCGATACCACACCAATAATTTCTCCATCCTTATCTCTAATAGGTGTTTTTCCGCGAATGGATAATCCCAATGACCCTTCACGCTTCGAGATATATGACTCCCCTTCTTCTAAAGCACGAGCATTATCCCCACCAACCATTGGCTTTCCAATTTTTTTCGGGTCTGGATGTGCATAACGAATGCCCTCCTTATTTCCTATAACTATAAACTCTGCACCAACATTTTGTTGAAGGGGTCCGACAATATTTTCCATGACCGTTTCCGGACGCTCTAACTCAAAAGCATCACGTACACTTGGCATATTCGCGACACTTTTAGATACGCTTAACGCCCGCTTTGCTATTTGATCTTCCATCGTTGTTGCTATAAATGAGCGAAGAAACAATCCAAAAATAACAAACATACCTATAAGCAAGATACTTATAAGCATGATCATTTTCACCTTTAAACTGAAATATCGTTTATTAGCAATAATATCTTTCTTCTTATGTAGAATAAACATCTTTACGCCCCTTTTCATCCTCTCTCTTACTAGTATAATGACATGTTTATGATAGGAAGAAAGAATTTGCTTTAACGAACCGATTGTAGACAGGATAAAAAGAAAAATGGATGCTACTGTGAGCAAAATCTTCTCCCTTTGCAATAACTCATCTTTCTTAAAAACTCCCTTCTTTTATCATAAGACGATATACTCATTTTTCAAAAAAATCCCTCTCTTCACTTTCATTTGCTCATAGTCAACTATATACTATACATAACTGAAAATATGGGTCATATTGGTAAATGACCTATTTATCGGAGGCTAAAATGTGAAGAAGCAACGTTACATTTTTTTACTACTATTATTCATAATTTTCTTAGGAGGTTGTCAAATGGCAAGCGAGAAAACAAAAAAGCCTTCAGAAACGAACCCCGAAGACCTGCCTGATGTGAGAGCATTTCAAGATGAATTTACTCGCGGTTTTTTACAATCGACAGAAGAAACAAGACCTGGCTATTATCCATTTTTGTCTGGAACGGGGAAATATGAAATGGATTTTCCTGAAGGTGGGATTATTGGTGAACGAGGATATTTTGGAGATGATAAGGTGTATGAAGGATTCTCTGTTCATATTTTGAGTGGTGTTGTTGGAGGCGCTGGCATTACTATTTTTTATTTTTCTGATGATACGACAGATGAATTAGATATGAATTTGGAAAGCTTCAGTAGTAGGATTGGAAAAGATATAAACTATAAAGAAATAGCCGGAGATGGTCAGTCACTTTATTACGGAAACTTTGAGCGAAATGGATTTCATACTTACGCTGGGTATGTACAAAATGAAACAGCTGATGGAGCACTTGAAATAGTTTACCAAATTGATTGTAGGCAAGAGCTAAAAGAAAAATGCAATAAAAACAAAACAAAAAATGAAAAATACGTTTTGGATTGGCTGAAAACGATCCGCTTTATAGATGAAAATAAGGAAGTGAATATCTCATAAGCCAAAGAAATATATTACATGAACACCTAGCTATTTCCTCCACCCTAAACCTTCTTTCGTCATATGACGATATACTCATTTTTCAAAAAAATCCCTCTCTTCACTTTCATTTGCTCATAGTCAACTATATACTATACATAACTGAAAATATGGGTCATATTGGTAAATGACCTATTTATCGGAGGCTAAAATGTGAAGAAGCAACGTTACATTTTTTTACTACTGTTATTCATAATTTTCTTAGGAGGTTGTCAAATGGCAAGCGAGAAAACAAAGAAGCCTTCAGAAATGAACCCCGAAAACCTGCCTGATGTGAGAGCATTTCAAGATGAATTTACCCGAGGTTTTTTACAATCGACAGAAGAAACAAGACCTGGCTATTATCCATTTTTATCCGGGACGGGGAAGTATGAAATGGATTTTCCTGAAGGTGGGATTATTGGTGAACGAGGATATTTTGCAGATGATAAAGAGTATGAAGAACTCTCTGTCCATATCTTGAATGGCGTTGTTGGAGGCGCTGGCATTACTATATTTTATTTTTCAGACTACACGGCAGATGAATTAGACATGAATTTAAAAAGCTTCAGTAGTAGGATTGGTGAAGATATAAATTATAAAAAGATAGCAGGAGATGGTCTATCACTTTACTATAGCAACATTGATAAAAGTGAGTTTTATGCATACGCAGGATATATACAAAATGAAAAAGCTGGTGGAGCACTTGAAATTATTTACCAAATCGATTGCCGGCAAGAACTAAAAGAAAAATGCAATAAAAACGAAATAGAAAATGAAAAATATGTTTTGGATTGGCTGAAATCTGTCAGCTTTATAGATGAGGATAAGGAAGTGAATGGGGATGGGTCGTAGAATTATGCATTCACCGGAACTGCGGTTAAGATTAACTCAGTTAGGATACGATGATAAGTTATCGAAGGCGGAATTTACAGAAAAAGTAAAAAGAATATATTTAGAAGAAACAGGTAAGAAACTACATGCCGATGTTAAAGTATATACCTCAAAAGAGGCAAGAACTAGTAAACAATCCGGATATGATGGGTTGGCAATTTATTTAGATGCTAAGGAAAATAAAAAAGATGAATTATACATTGTTTCACAAGGATCTACGGATATTAAAGATTGGGATTATAATATTAAAGCAATGTTAGCAGGAAGAGATATTCGGCAAGCTAATTCAACGAATAGATTTGTATTAGCCGCAAAACATCATTTTAAGCTCAATAATAATGAAAACTCAACACCTGTTATTGGTTTATCACATTCATTAGCTCATAATAATAATACCACTGCCCATTTAATGCATAATACTTTTGATAAAGTGTATAGTGTTAATGGTGCTCAAACAAATTATTATCAACTCTATTTCGCAGATAGAAAATTTGCAAATGATGTAAGAAGTTATTTTTCTATGTCATACGATAATCCTAATACCATCTACGACATAGACCCAAACCAACTTCGACAATTCGCAGAAAACTACTATAAAGACAAAGCAAAAAATATCCACCAAATCATCTCAAAGGATGATCCACTTTATGTGGCAAGTGCTGTACGTGGTTTCTTTACACTTGGGAATGTCGAAATGGTGGACACCAACCCTAACTATCCAGGGTTGCGGTCACTAGTAGAGGATATTCCAGATGAAGTAATACAGGACTTTCAAGAACTAGCCATCCAGTACACCACTGCTTCTAACCAAGGTGGAATAAACGGAGTTATGCAAGAGATTTTTGGTGTTAATATGAATATTGTAAACAAAATCGGTGATAATTCCCTTAAAACTTATATGACAAATCAAACTGAAATTGATGGAATGATCCGCCAGTTAGATAAAAAAGTGCCAGGACTACTTCAACAAGTAAAAACAATTACAAGTAATGCTGATTTAATTTTTGGTAGATTAGAAGATGCAGGATATATATCAAATGCATAAAAGCAACTTATTGGTAAAGAATTCTCCAACATAGAAACAGAACTAGAAGGGATTCAAGAGACATTATCTAGCATAGTAGATGTGCGAGGCACTGGGAACTTTATCACACAAATCGGCGGGGACATTGCAGCAGCGCTAAAAATAAAGGGACATATTAACGCGATCAAAGATAGTCTCAAAGTGTTAAATCAAGAGGATCTTCTGAAGGTTTTAGATGAGTTAAAGGCTAGCCATAGTATTATGGAAGTTTTAAATGGTTTGTCGCATGGTAAAAAATCCTATTTAGGAACAGATATGCTTTTCACTACCAATCATGGGAATAAAGAAATAAAAGTAAATATTTCAGCCGCTTTGCGTATGTATCAAGAAGGGAAAACCGTTTTAGAAGAAAAGCTATCTAAGATTCGTCAGTTTCAAGCAGCAATAGATAGAGAAATTCCCAAATCCTATGACAGAAACAAATATAAAGTGATGCGCAAAATAGATGACATAGAGGCAAATCCTAGTGTATATACACATATTCTTAGAAAGCATCTTTACTTTTCACGATTAGATAAAAAAGTAAGGCGGATTCAAGTCCACGACGTATTTTTCCCATTAGAACATAAGAACCTAGATGAAGAAATATACGAACTAAAGCAAAGTGTACAAGAAAGCTATACATATATTGAAAATTATCGCAAAGCCATCGAAGATTTGTTTACGGAAGAAAAAGAAATTGCTACTTTATTTCGTTTAGTAGAGGGAGAATGACATGAAAGATATAGAATCAATTACAGTAACAGAAAAAATTGTTGCAAGTGAGAATCTCATGCATAAGAAACAAATTCTACGTAAATACACAGAGGAGATATTTAAAATCGATAAGACTTTTTTCAATCTTATGGATGATATTATTGTCAATGAAGATCAAAAGGGTGAGATTGTGGAAGCAATGAAAGAAGAAACAAAAAAGTTAACGACGTACAATCGTAATTTACTAGAACACATCGATAAACGTATGAATAAGATTGTGCAAAGACTAGATGAACAAGTGGATGAAATAAAAAGCCAACGCATGACCATTACCTATGAAAATACACCGTCTGCGTAACATGCACTCCAGCCTGTGGTAGAAAGGCAAATTATTCTCCCCCTATCAGTCATCATCCCCCACTCTCACTGGAACATATATCTATAGGGCTGTCAGCTCCCGCTTTTGCATATGTGAACGGGCAGCGCAAGAACAGCCCCCTGAATATTTACCTATTCAACTGCATTTATTGATTTGGGGAAATGAATATGGCTTCACCACTAATAATCGTGGCCATCTGTTTGTTTGCGGACTTAACCGTTGAACTAACTGCTCGCATTCTATTTTTTTCGTGCATGCTCACGTTCTTTCCGCATGACCTGACCGTTTAATACAATTCACATTCCTTTTTCGTACCCAACGTAACAGTCAAATCATTTCAACAAATTTGAATTTATATGATATAATACATGTTTTTTCAGTATACTTCCCTGCTTCAGCTTTGGGTGATCAAAATTTTTTACATATTGCATACCTATTTTTCTCATGACATTTTGTGAAGGGGTGTTCACCTCAGCTGTAAAGCTATAAATATCAGTAAAACCTAACTTCGTAAATCCATATTGCAAACAAGCTGCTGCCCCTTCTGTAGCAAAACCTTTTCCCCAAGCAGCTTCTTTTAGTCGCCAACCAATTTCAATACAAGGTGTAAAATCAGCTGCAAAAGTGGCTCGATGAAACCCAATAAATCCTAAAAATTCATTCGTTTCCTTTTCTTCCACAGCAAAGAGTCCATATCCATTAGCTTTGATCTTATCTACGATTAATATGTAAAAAGCTTCTGTTTCTTCGGTTGATAATGTTTTAGGAAAATACCGCATCACATTTCCATCCGCATTAAGTGCCGCAAATGGAACTATATCTGTTTCATCCCAGTCACGCAATTTTAATCTAGACGTCTCTACATATAACATTTTTCACCTCACCTCTTTGAAAAACTTCTTTTCATATCATACAATTTTCCTACAAAACTGCTATGAATTGATACAAAAAACCAGCGGAAAAGTAAAACACGCTTCCACTGATTCTTCCTTTTTCTAGTAAACTTACTTACCATACTAATTAATCATCTGTCATTGTCTTTTTAAAGCAACTATACATGAACAACGCTGCAGCAAAAACCCAACCAGAAATAATTGCTAGTGGCATCCAAGAGCTCGTATCGTGGAATTCAATAGCTTGCATAATTGGAAAAGTATCAGTAATTTTCATAACGATCCCATCCTCGTCTAGCTGAAGAGAACCAAGGATAGGTGTAAAGCCAAACAAAAGCATGACAGGCATGGTATATGCAGACGTTGCAGAAATAGATTTAGAAAATAAGCCAATACCAATACCTAAAAATAGAAAGAACAAAAACAATAAAAGCAACGCAAGAATAGCTTTCCCGTTTAAGAATGGGTCACTCCCTATAATGGCTAAAGATACTGTTAAAGAGACAAAAGTTACGAGTCCGACGACGAGACTTTTACCAACAAGAATGTCTACCATGGAGGCAGGTGACTGAATCAGTCCGCGTAATGTTTTCTTTTCATTTTCTTCAGCCATCATGGTCATCATACAGGTTGACGTAACAGAAGAATACGCTATTCCTACATTTAGATACAAGAAATAGATTGGAAACTCTTCCCCATTACTCATCTGCTTATATAATAAGGCTAGTCCTATTGGGATAAGCGGCATCATCAATAGCATCATATTTTTCATAAAATCTTTTATATCTTTTTCAAAAATAGCGCTTATGCGTTGAATATTCATCATACCAGCTCCTCCCCTGTTACTTTCAAAAAGACTTGCCCTAATGTTGGTTTATCTGTCTGCATGGATTTCACCCGATTATATACAATTAATTCCTTTATTCGCTCTGCATTGTCTGGCGTATTTTTAATCACAAGCCGCTCTCCTTCATATGTTTCGATATGAAAGGTGTGCGTTGAATGCTTGTAGCGAAGCTCATCGGGATCATCCAATTCGACTATTTCCCCTTCGTGAAGAAAAGCAACACGATCGCATAAGGAATTCGCTTCTTCCATATTATGCGTAGTTAGAAAAATCGTCGTTCCTGCTTCATACTTAACAACATTACCAGATGGTTATGAATTGAAAAGAATTGATAAGTCATTAGCAGGAGACCCAAATTTCAATCAAATTTCAGAGGATTTTACAAGTCAATTTGATTCTATAGATGATTATATAGAAAGAGGAATAGGTTTTGGAATTTTGCACAACGGAGAAGTTGTGTGTGGTGCTTCTTCCTACAGTATTTATAATGAAGGAATTGAAATTGAGGTTGCTACACATCGTAAGCACAGACGGAAAGGTTTGGCTACTGTAGCATCAAGTGCGCTACTTCTGGAATGTCTTAAAAAAGGAATTTATCCTAGTTGGGATGCCGCTATTGAACATTAATATCATTTTTAATCATCAGATATAAACAATGCAACGATAGTAACAAGATTTTTTTGAATGGATCGTTTACATATAGAGTAAAAAGGAAAATTAAAAATCCTTAATAGATATATGGCTAGATTTATCAGAAAACAATCCCTACAGCTAATTCTTAATTACAGTTATGGCAGTTGTAAACCAAATAGAACATAACCTTATCCGTATGCGGTGAAGGAATTGAACTGGCTAAGAATTAAAGGTCGGTTAAAGAAGCACCATAAAAATCATCAGAATGAATTATGCAGTAAAGCTTTATAGAGAGCGAGATACAACTGTAAATCAAATTTGTGAATTTGGGCTCTATTATATAGAAAGCTATCGGAAGGGAACAGTTGATGATTTATACCAAAAATCGAAATTATATAATAGGAATTAAATTTCATATAGAGGTGGAATTATATGCCTAAAATTGACAATATGTTAGCAATTCTATGGATGCTTCGTTCAGGTAAAAAAATTACTGCCAAACAAATTTCTGAAAATCTAGAAATAAATATAAGAACTGTGTATCGTTATATTGATACAATTTCAACAAGTGGCGTACCTATAATTTCAGAACCAGGACATAACGGTGGATACACTTTATTGACCATTTTATGGAGGCACCTCTTTTTTTTGATTTGGAGGAGCAAACTGCGTTGTTTCACGCTGCTGTTTTTGCAGAAGAAGCTGGATATTATGGAGGTGAAGCGCTAAATAGAGCCATTTCAAAACTAAGTAAATACTCAAATCAAGAGCAGAAAACAAAAGTAAACCAACATTTTACTAGTCTTGAAGTAATAAGTCGATTAAGTTCACTCTCTAAGGAACCTTTTTTGAAGGAGTTGGAGCAAGCCGTAGCTGACAGGTACTCAGTAAAAATTCTTCATCATAAAAGCGGCAAAAAGCAATTAAATAATAGATTGATTGATCCGTACAGAATGATCTATTGGAATAATAAGTGGTATGTGATTGGGTTTTGCCATCTTAGGAATGATATCCGTAGTTTTAGAGTGGATCGAATTGAAAATCTAATGCTAACCGAAAATAAGTTTAACCCCCCAGAAAATTTTTCTGCACGTGACTTTTTTATGAAAAACCTTCTTCCAACTATAGAAGATAAGGAAGGAATTATTTCTTTGGTTATTAGTGGAGATAAAAGTGTATTGACTGATATTTGCCAACATTGGTTTTTAGGACATTTACAAGAACGGACTACAAATCAAGCAGTTTTTCTGCTTGAAAAAGATATGATACATACATATGTACCTTATTTACTATTACCGTACAATAAATCTATTCAAGTTATTGAGCCAATCAGTCTAAAGAAGAGACTGATTGAAGTTCTTTCGGAATTAATTAAATTTCATCAAGTATGATAACTTCCCTGATGTTAGCTGTCAGGGAAGTTATATTATAATAGCTATATCAATTGGGATTGGAGTGTTTCTGCATGCAAACAAAAAAAGCATTTCTATATGTATTTCATACCATGTCGGACTGGGAATATGGATATTTAATTGCTGAACTAAACTCAGGAAGATATTTCAAAAAAGATGTAGCACCTTTAAAAGTAATTACAGTAGGAGCTAATCAAGAAATGATTACTACAATGGGAGGGCTGAGTATAAGACCAGATATTTCCATTGTTGAATGTACGCTTGAGAGTAGAGATCTTTTAATTTTACCAGGAGGGACTACTTGGAGGGAAGAAATTCATCAACCTATCTTGGAAAGAATTGGCCAAGCTTTAAAGCTTGGCACTATTGTTGCTGCAATTTGTGGTGCAACTGATGCCCTCGCGAATATGGGATACTTGGATACTAGAAAGCATACAAGTAATAGCTTAGAATATACTAAAATGGTCTGTCCCAACTATAAAGGAGAAAAGTTCTATAAGATGGAATCTGCGGTATCTGATATGAATTTAGTTACTGCATCAGGAATAGCCCCTCTGGAATTTGCAATGGAGGTACTAAAAACAATGGATGTATGTACACCAGATGCATTACATGCATGGTATAACCTAAATAAGACGCATAAACCTGAATACTTCTTCCAGTTAATGAATTTAATAAATAAATGAAATAACTAAAAAGCTTAATTTCTCTAATTTTAATTTACAGAGAAGTTTGGCTTTTTAGTTTAGAATTTCATTACCGTTGTAAATCTGCATTTACTTGACGCTATCCCAATAAGAATGCACGTATATGTAGAGCTCACATACTATTATTAGTACTATCTTGTTCGAACGATATCCCCCGATTACAACTTGATTAACTGGTCATAGAGACTATTTGTTAATTTTTATTATTGAACAGTCGCCTTAGACTTTTTCCTGTAGATAACATATAACAGCGCATATCTATACGACGATATGCGCTCTTTGCACTCACACGAAATGTACCAATTTCATTACATTTTTACATCTTCCATCGACAAGCTCATTGTTGGACTTGGAGGACGTGATGCAGTTTCCTCATCTAGTTTAGTCGTAAATAAAATTCCACTGATTAATAGAGCCCCACATGCCATTGTTAGTACTATTTTTTTCAAACGATCCCCTCCCCGCTTACAACTTGATTAATTGGTCATAACTGCTGTTTGCTAATTTATAATATTCAACAGACTCCTTATATTTCCCCTTTTCCTCTAGATGAGTAGCTAATAACTTCGCATAAAACACTAAATTGCTATAATCTCCTCGGCGTGTTAAATAAGGGATAAAGTCATCCGTTAATATCGTTTTAAATTTTTTAAAATCATCGTAAAGTAAACATGTATATACTTGAATCATGTAATTGTGATACCCATTATAAAAGTCATCGTATTTACATTTTGCTAGTTCTAATATCTCCTTAGCTTGCTTTACGTACGCTTTTGCTTTTTCATATTCTCCAATCATATAAAGCTCCTGAACTAAATGAGTTAGTGCATCTATTTTGGTTTTATATGCTAAATCTTTCGTTTCTATCGCTAATAAGTAATGTTTAATCGCTTCTTCTGAATTTCCCATCATGGAATAAAGATAACCGAAATTATAATGTGCTAAATAAACGATTGTTTCATTCTTATTTAATTCTCCTAAGTGTAATGCTAAATTATAGTTTTTTATTGCAGCATCTAAATCTTTTACCCTTTGATACGATATACCTAATATAATATGACATTGCGCACAGCGATTAAAATTGTAGTTTTGCTGAAATACCGTCATTGCACGATTCGCATAATCTACAGCTTCTAAATCTGCACGAAGATAATTATGCGTTATCGATAATGCATAATACAAATCAGCTATTTCTTTATCAACAATATTAGCTAAACGAATAACTTTTTCTGCCAATTTATAATTTCGTAACGCTTCTTGATGAACTTCCTTATGTGTATAATAATTTCCTTTAAATTTATGCCAGTAATAGCTTTCTTCGTAATTAAACGAATCAGCCATATCATGCAGTTTATTCATTATATGTAAAGCTTTCCCTAAATCACGTAAGACGATATAATAACGAATGGTATGTATTTCAAACATAATCGTATGTTGATTAATCTTACGTTCCATTAACGGTTGTAATTCTTCATACTTCTCTGTCATCACCTTCTTATCATTCTCGTCAAACAACATATCATACCATTCTTTACACTTCTCTTCTATTTCTCTATCTGTGTCTTCGGAAATTTCAATCCCTAATCGATCACAGAGTAACTGGAGGATTTCTGGACTTGCATTCGTCTTTTGATTCTCTATTTTTGATAGATAGGACAAGGAGACGATACCCTCCGATAATTCTTCTTGTGTCATCTTGCATTTCAATCGGTGCAATTTAATAAATGAGCCAATATGCACTAGATTCACCCACTATCCTTAAACTAATAACCTTTCTAGTTATATTATACCATTAATTCAGAAAAATCATATTGAGAAAATAATCTGATTTTACAGCGTTTTTTTAGCTGAATTACGCTACTAATTTATTGATTTTCTTCAAAGAGGAAAATACCAAAAAAATACAGCTTTCACCAAAAGGGTTGGAAGAAGCTGCTAAACTATGAATAAGCTAACATGTTATATTCCTTTTCATGACTGTTTCAAGAAACCTTTCATCTATCTATATGGGAAATAATGCATACAACCATTAAACAGGTACACTAAAACCATTGTTCTTTTCCTCCGTTGATTGCTCCCCATTTTCCTTTATTTGTTCTTGAATCGTTTGGAGCTTCTCTTCTAACTTTATTAATTTTTCTTGCTTTCTTTCACTATAAATTCCTCTATTTGCATCTAACTTCATTTCACTTTCAAGCGTGTTTTTTTCCCGCTCTAGCCCTTTGAAAACATGATTCATTTTTTGCGTTTGATCTAATGCAAAGGCTTGGGTAAATAACTGTTCTTCCTCTGATTGTGGAGTCTCATTCTTCTTTACATCTTTTTCCTTCCCAAGTGCTTTCTCTTGCTCTTTCATCTGCTGTTTAACAATTTTATTGTCAAGTTCAGCAATTTGCTTTTCAAATTCCTTCAACTGCTCTTGAATGCTTGAAATATCTTTTCCAGATTCAAGTGTTTTCTCCGTCAAATTGATTCATCTGTAACCGTAAAATATTTTACGCTTACTATTAACCTTATCTAAATTTAATAATGAACAAAATAATTTTGTACCCCTACTTCCATAGCAATAGATGTGCTCCAATTTAATTATATTATAATTGAAACTCCGCCTAATTTATATATATTATTCTAATTATATTGACAATTAAAAATGGTTTTGTTATAAATACTATGAGGAGGGAGGGAGATAAATGAAATTAAAGAAAAAGATTGTATCTGTGGCAACCATAGCCATTTTAGCGGTTGGTTCAATAGGAGCCTCTTCTGCTACTGCGAGTGATGATCTTACTCCAGAAGTTGTAGATTATGCTGGAGAAAAACAAGAAGTAGTAGAACCACAAGCTGTACCTGCAGTTGTTGGAACAGCCTTTTTATCAGGCGCTGCTGGTGCTGCCGGTGCTAAAGTTGGTGATTGGGTTGCGGATAAAATCATCGGTATTTTTAGTGTCGAAGAAGATCCTGTTTCTAGTAATGCAGACCTAGATGTTATGTTTGATTGATTATTACCAATAATTTTATACTAAAATTGGAAAGGGAAGCATATATTTCACTGCTTCCCTTTCAAATAGGAGGGAGAAGAAATCAAGATGAAAAAAATATTAAACATCTCATTAATATCATTGTTATCATTATATACTATCATACATTTTCTTATATTATTTTTACATACTGGACCAATTAATCCTGTTTATGCAAAATATCGAATTGCAGTAGAAAAGTATGTCAATCCATTATTGACTCAAAATTGGAATCTTTTTGCACCAGATCCAGTAGAGGAAACTCAAAATATTCTTATTCAGTATCGTACATCGACAAATGACACATCTGATTGGTATAACATCTCGGAATCACTTATAGAATCAAACCAGTCCAATATTATTAGTCCTTATAATAAAGCAGCACGAATCCCTTCAGGTTTATACTTTGGTATTTTTAAAGAGAATGAATTAATAGCTCAAATGGAAGAAAATACCTCTGAAGAAGAATTTGATCAAGCAATTAATATGAGTAAAATAGAAGAATCACGTTTAAAACAAGTAGATTTGTTGTATCGATTTGCTAACTCTGCCATTCCATTAATAACGAATGAAGAAGTAAAAGAAGTCAAAGTAAAAATAATGAATGTGAAGGCAGTACCCTTTTCTGAAAGACATAATCCAGATTACAAACAGAAGATAGAAAATTTGGAATTTGAATGGAAAGAATACTTTCCAGTTTTATCATTTTCATAAAAAAGGAGTCTATAAATAATGATAAAAGTATATAATTGGTTTAAGTCACCACAACATTTAATAGGGGCTAGTATTCTAAGAATTAGCTTTGGAATATTAATTGTTTATACATACATAGTAAATTATCCACTAAGACATTATTTTTGGGGAAATGAAGGTATAATTGATAATGCAACTTATACAGAGATGAATCGAATATTTTTCTCAGTATATGGTTTGTTTGAAAGCCCTTTTATTTTTGAATTATTTTATCATTTAGGTATTATTTTTGCATTTTTATTTACGATTGGCTTTGGGGGCAAAACCATACAAATATTAAATTATATCTTTACATTTTCACTTATTAATAGAAATGGTCTAATTAGTGACGGTGGGGACAATCTTATGTATATATGTTTGTTATATATGCTTTTCATGAATGTAACGGCATATTTTTCTTTCAAAATAAAAAAGCAAGAATCTAAGTTAAAAATTGAATGGAAGGATCAGTTAGCAATTATTCATAATTTTGGTTTTATCTTTGTAATTGCTCAATTATGTCTAATGTATTTTATGTCTGGATTGTATCAGGTGATAGGAGAAAGATGGCATACTGGAACAGCGGTATATTATGTAATGCAAGTCGAACAGTATTCAACTCAGTTCTTACCTGATTTTCTTTTGAATAATCCAGAGTTTATTGTTTTAGCAACCTATGCATCAATTTTAATTAAACTAGCTTTTCCATTTGCAATATTTAATAAGTATACTAAATATATAGTCATTTTTAGCATTGTATCATTCCATATAGGAATCCTTTTCCAAATGGGACTTGTTACATTTTCATTGATTATGATTGCTGTAGATTCCCTTTTAATTTCCAATTCAGAGTACCGCTGGTTATATACTAAAAGTGTTCAATTTATAAATAAAATACGTACCAAATTTAAACTTATAAGAAATACAGAGAGGAAGTCAGCATGAAGTTAAATCGAATTGCTTTTCAATACGTTAATAAAAGTAAAGATTCTATTGAAATTTGGTTGTCTCTTGCTCCTGGGACCGAAAATATATCCTTTCCTGATATTCAACCTGAAAAACATCAAGAACACCCTTTTTTAGGAAAGCTATATTATTTTAATGTTCCAAGTAAAAAAAAATTAACATACAAAGCAGTATATCAGCCAACAACAAATTTGAGTCTTTCAAAAGAAGAAAGAGATTACTTTTTACGCCATAGTGAACTCATACAAGTAAATAAGGAAACTAGAACAATGGCGGAAAAGATAACGGAAGGATGTGTTCATAAGGAAGAGAAAATTAAAGCTATATTTAACTATGTAAGGGATAACTTTAAATATTCAAGCCGTATCAAGGAAAGGGGTATCCAATATTGTATAACAAATAAGATAGGAGATTGCGGGGAATTGTCAGCAGTTGTTGCTTCTTATTGTAGATCTTTAGGGATTCCTTGTCGTATTATGGTTGGAGCTTTTCGCGGACGTTTTCAGCCACATGCCTGGAATGAAGTTTATTCGGAAGATAACGGATGGGTACCGATTGATGTCAGCGTTGCTATGTACACATTTTTTAGATATCCATTAAGAAATATTGGCGCTACTGTAAGATGGGGAGCATTTAGCAAGAAGGAACGGTATTTTGGAGAAATTGAGGACGGTCGAATTGTATTTTCGATTGATCCAGAAAGAAAACTTTATCCTACATATAATGATCGAACACCAGTGAATGACACTACTGTTTACATAGTAGGAAATGGTAAACTTGCCTGGGGATATGAATCAATACATGGTGCTGCACCATATATGCAACCCATCTATCCATGTTTAAATGATACGTATGAAACCATCAAAACGAAGGATTTATTAGGTACTTTTCATGTCAAATCCAATAATCCTATCGATTACTATTCCTATCAGGTTAAGATTTTTTCTTTTATTCTTGCGGTATTTTTTGTTTATTTAGACCTTATTATCAGTTTTTTTAATATAAGTATTCCTATTACAATGATTATTCATGGAGGAACATCATTGCTCTTAGGAACTTTTAGTATTTTAACCTTTATTAGAAGGGAATTTAACTTTCCAATTTTAATTTTATGTGTTTTATTTATGTTTTCTACGATAAGTACAATTTATCAATTTATGAGTGCCATTTAAGGAGAAAGTAAAAGAGAGGAAGAACAATGTCTGTTTAGTCTTACGATGACGCCTTATAACCTAGATTGTAAAATTAAGCGAGACACATAAAATATTGTCATCAGATTAGGGGCTTTAAGTGAAGGCCACCCTACCACCACCCTTGACCTTGTTTGTGTCCGTGGTGAGTTGTAAGCGGCGGATGGTTGAAAAAATGCCATAAGGCAACATCCGCATGAATAGCGTACCACGGACAATCCATTCTAAGCTCCGCTGGTGGGGCCCCGACCCCTTCCAGCGATCACTAAGAATGGGCACGGTGGTCAAGGGCAGGCAGCTAAAGCTGTGGTTAGTGTAATATCATAACTTCAAAGAGAGATGACACCATGCAATACAAAAAAGACATGCCATGATATACTCAATCAAAACCTACCAAAGTTAAGGAGAGTGTATCTGACATGTCCTATACCCATCTTACCAAAACAGAGATCATTTTCATAGAGGAATATCTTGAATTTGGTCTATCGGGTCGAAAAATTGCTGAAAAATTAAAGCGTGGTCATGAAACTATATATCGTGTAATTCGCGCACTGAAAAACGGTCTAACTGCGCTAGACATTCATTTGAACTATAAAGCGAACAAAGCTAAATGCGGTCGAAAAAGAACGCAGTTAACAGATGAAGAAAGGGCCTACATTGAAGAAAAAGCCCGTGACGGTTGGACGCCTGATGTTATCATCGGTAGGAATGAAAGAACTATTTCCTGTAGCATGCGTACCCTTTATCGTAAGTTTGAAGCAGGCGAATTCGATGTGAATACTTTACCTATGCAAGGCAAACGTAAGCCAAATGGCTACAAGGAAAAAAGAGGGAAACAAAGCTTTAGACGCGGCATTCAAGACCGAGACAATGACCATCCGAACTACAAGAAAGAATTTGGTCACCTAGAAGGAGACACGATTGTTGGTCGCCACCATAAAAGTGCCGTCATAACATTGGTTGAGCGATTAACAAAATGTATCATTGCCATTAAGCCAGAGGGAAGAAGAGCTGCTAATGTTGAATCATCGCTTAATGACTGGCTCGCTCCACTGCCGAAACACTTGTTTAAATCGATTATTTTCGACTGTGGTAAAGAGTTTTCTAATTGGAAATCTATCAGTAATAAGCAAGATATTGATATTTATTTTGCAGATCCTGGAACCCCTTCACAAAGAGGATTGAATGAGCATTCCAACGGTCTGCTTCGAAGAAATGGGCTACCAAAGGATATGGATTTCAACCCCATAACCCAAACGTATATTTCTGAAGTAGCACTTAGACGAAACAATTTTCCAAGAAAATCATTAGGTTACAAAACACCGATGGAGTGTTTCATGTCCCATGTCGATAAAGAATTTGATCAAAATATGTTGTCTCGCTTAATTTGACAAATCAAAAAATTAAAAATACTTCCTGCTGGGCTTCCTTTCCCTAGCACGATTGTATTTTTTATTCTAGTTACTAATTTATTAATTGCTCTTTATTCTATTATTTTCCATAAAGTAGCTATTGCGTTATTTATAGCTAATATGGAAAGGTCAAAAGAAAAAGTATTGGACTACGTCTATATGTATATTGCTATTCTTTTAACTGGCATAAATCACTTTGTACAATCTACATTAATAAAAATAAAAAAGCTTTCGAATAAAAATAGAAAATTTCCTACATGGTTTACACCGTCATATCCCCATTCATTTTTATTCAATAATAATAAAGCAAACATAGCGAAGATATATATATTACCCTTAACCAAGAAAATAAAGGCATTATGAAAACGGTCACTTTTCGTGAAATTAGTAGGATGGTCTTGAAACTTTTTCAATTTGTAATTTGGAACTCAAATACTAAAAATAGAAATAACCCCGAATAATTGCCAAATTAAAAGAACAACAAATAGTATAGCAAAGATTTTATTCCACAATAGTGGTAGAGTTTGTAATAATCTTTGTATATGATAATTGATGCTTGAAGTGAAAATAACAATATATTTAAATAAATAATTAACCGTTGTATAACATTCCTTAAACACATTAGCTTCATAAATTACTATTGTAAAAGGATGAAAAATAATCGAAAATGTTGCCACCATCAAATTTGTAGTGATCATTAAAAACACAATTGTACTAGGAAAGGGAATGCCAGCCCCTAGAAAAATAAGTGAAAATAGCATAATAAAAATAATAGTATACCCAAAACCAATCCACGAATTTTTCGGGTTCTCGGAAAATGAATAGGAATATCTCGGTCTGTTATTTTGAAATGCATCAATAAATGCTAGCAAAACAAAGAATGGCTGTGGAAAAAGCACAAAAATCATCAGAGCATAAAGCCCGTCCCAATTCCAAAAAGTATAGTTAATAAGAAATAGAAAGGATGTAAGAATAATGATACTGTTTGCTTTAAAAAAGAAAATGAATCCTGTTAAGGCTGCTGTTTGATTTTGTTTTTTTATTGATGATTCTTTTTGGTGCATTGTTTGGCCCTCACTTTCACGATTGTTAATTAAAGATACCTTCTAAAAACTTTGAAGTATCTGATACAAATCCCTCTAAGCTGTCAGTAACTTTTTCAGTTGTTTCTACAAACCACTCTTTGGATTCATCGTAACTATCACCTATCCACGCACCAACATTTTCATTTTACGTTTACCATTAAAAGCAATTTCTTTCGTTCCGTTTTGATTTAAGGTAATTTCTTCTTTTGAGCTTCCCTTTTTAAAGCACTCTTTAATATAGCTTTAAAATACGAAATATGCTTTGTATCTACTTCCTATTAAAAAACCACGATAAAATCTTTTAAATTTAAATTTATGCAAATAAACAGCAAATTAAATTTGATAAACAAAATCTAAGTAAGATGTCATACATAACCGAAAACTTGATTTAAAGTTTAGATTAAAAAGAGGGCTGTATTCCTCCAGTTAAGCAAGAAATACAGCTCTCTTTTCTTAAAATCTTTTTACTTTCTTTAACTTTTCTACACTTTTTGCTCATCTTTATTCCTTTTTTTAATTAGAACTTTTGCGGGAATGTGTACCATAGTGAATACGAAGAAAGGCATTAAACTATACAATATTATATTTAAATTTAATTCTACATTTACTATTAAAAAAAAGTAAAAAAATGAAATTAAACTTGATACAGTTCCAATTGCTGGCAACCAATTAATATATGTTTTAAGATTGTGTATTTGCTTCTCATTCATTAAGTACCACCACCTATTTTCTAAATAAATTGTATGGGAATATTTTGTTCATCCAGTAGATTATGAATATTCATTTCATTTAGCTGTTTTTAGTCTGGATCATTCTTCCTCTTTATCCATGGTGCATCAATTATACCAAAAAAAGTATGAAAAATCACTTATTTTAGAACTCATCTCAAGACGCCGCTTTAACATGGAGGAGAGGAAAACTCAACTCCAAAGAAGGGAGCGTTTTTGCAGCACAATTTCCAGAATCCATCATATTTTCAAACACTCATCTTCCTACATTTATTTTCCTTTCGTTTTCTTCCCCTAGCACCAAGTATCTCAATTCTGTCTCAGGTATCGCATGATATTCTTTTCGCTTCAGTAGATAAAAGCTTAATCCAAGTACAATCCAAATGACTAGTGCTACTCTAGATTCTATCCCCAAAAATGCCGGCGAACCTGGCACTAATAATAATCCAATAAATAACAAACTAAATAATGCACCTGTTAAAGCAAACAATTTTTTTACTGGGGCTACCTGTTTCTGAGGATTCCTTGCCCTATTTGACCATTGTAATAAAGAATAAGCTGTAAAACAGGTGTAAAAATATGCGATGGACACGCCTATAGAAGACATATCTACTACCCATAGCAATACTTCCCGACCAAACCATGGAGCTAGCATAGCAATGATGACGGTGAAAATGATTCCTGCATATGGTGTTTGGTACTTCGGATGCAGCTTTGAGAATATTTGAGGTAATATCTTCGCACGAGACATCGAAAATAATAAACGGCTTGTCGAAATAATAAATCCATTTAAACCAGTAAATATTCCCATACTTAATGCAACTGTTAAAATAATCAGACCTACAACACCAAGTTCCTGCTTAATAACAGTTCCTGTCCCCCAAATCAGTTGTTCGTTCACAACATCTAGCCAAGGCATTGGCATAGCAGTTGTTATTACCATGAGACTATAAATCAATGCCGCAGCAGTCAGGGCAAAAATAATCAGCCCAAACGCTTTCTTGGATGAAAAATTAAACTCTTCTGCAACCTGTGGCACATTATCAAAACCTACATACGCCCATGGAGCAATGGCGACAATCGAAATAATAGCTCCAAAAGTCGTTAATTCAGGATGAAATACAGGCTGGATATTTTCGAAACTAGACGTAGGTGACACACTGACCATACTAAATAAAACAAGAATGCTTGCCACCATGACAAAACAGAAGATGAACTGAGCGCTACCAGTCAATCCTGTTCCACGGATATTAAAATAGGCAAAAACAAGTAAGGCGGTCGTGGCAATAAGAATTTCGGTAACATACACATCCCAACCGCCTATTTCATACAATTTATACGTTTGTACAAAAGAAGGAAATACATATTTAAACATTAATGCTAACGCAGATGCATTTAATGCAACAATACATATATACCCTAACGTAAGAAACCATCCACTTATAAAAGCATGCGTCCGCCCTAAACCGATAAATGCATAAGCAAATCCACCACCCGAAACAGGGTAGTGCTTAATCAAAAAACCATAACTCACAGCAATTACCATCATTAATAAGGCACCAATAACCATTCCAATAACCACACCAAGTGGGCCTGCTTGCCCCATCCAGTTGGTTGGTTGTACAAACGCCCCCCAACCAACGGACGAGCCTAACGCAATTGCCAACACCCAATGCGGTTTCATTGTCTTTTTCAACGTTGTTCTCTCTTTCATATTCTCCTCCATGTATGTCTAAGTCTGTTAACAAGTTGCATTTCATCATCGTCTTCTCTATTTTTATGAAAGAGGGAAAGCCTTTCTTCTAATAAGAACCTATGGACTCGAAATCGTTTGTAGTCTAAACTCCTGCTATCATATCATGAACTTTAGCAACTTCTTCAGCTGGGACTTGATAATAATAAATACCGCCAATGTTCGTGCCGCTTCCTTGCATCATATAGCTGTTCACATTTTTTCGTACGTCTTTATACCCGAATAACAAGTCTTGCATATCATCAAAATCCATATTTGTTGCCATGTTGTTACCTAATACATCAATTACGCCATTAATTTTATTCACAGAGCCAACGCTTGCACCCTTATTAATAATTCCTTCTATTACTTTGCGTTGTCGTTCTGTACGTCCGAAATCACCTGCAGGGTCTTGCTTTCGCATACGGACAAAATGCATCGTTTTATCGCCATCCATTTCTACAGGGCCTTTGGTAAAGTGATAATTGCCGTCATCCCATTCAACTTCATTATCGACATGAATCGTTCCTAATTGATCGACAAGTTCCTCTAAACCTTCCATATTCATACGTACATAGTAATCTAAGTCAATATCAAGGAAGTTCTCCACTGTAGCTACAGACATATCCGCCCCACCAAAAGCATAGGCGTGATTAATCTTATCTTGGACACCTTTTCCGACAATGGTCGTTCTTGTATCACGTGGTATGCTTACCAATTGCATGGTATCTTCTTTTGGATTTAACGAAAGCACCATTAACGCATCTGAACGCCCACGATCGCCGCCTCGTTGATCGACACCAAGCAACAATATATTTAATGATTCTGTCGCTTTAATTTTCTTTTTTGCTACTTTTGTATCAATAGCATCTACTGGTTCATTAATTTTGTCGTTTACAGTCGACTTCGCATTATTGTAAATCGAAAATGCATACGCACCCCCGCCAAGTACAAGAATTAATATAATAGCAAGCGGAATTTTCAGCCATAGCTTACGAGATTTCTTGCGTTCACTTCGTTTCATCCGTTTTCACCTATCCATTTCTTTTCTATATTTTCAGTTATTAATTTGTTATATGCAACTATAATCCTACTTAAAAAGTATACCATAGTTCGTCAAACACAATTGACCTAATGACAACTCGAAGGCTGTCATTAGGTCTAAAAGCATAAAACAGCCCACACCTATTACCTAGAAAGGGGATATTTTATGCTTACATTCACTTGTCTTTTAGGGTCATCGCATAACCCCAAAAATTTTTTTAGAATATTACCACCTAGATGTCCTAAGATTATTGTGTGTATTTTTACGCTTAACTCCTTTTATTCATATTTTTATATTACTCCTTGTTTTTGCTCTTCTAAAAAAGGTTGTTTTTTTTCTATTATACTTAGTAGCTTCCAATTTTCTTTTTTTTTGATTTGTTTCTTTGACATCATCATATAAAGTATAACATTGTAAATATTTTTCAGTTTTGTAAAACACATAAAAGGTATGTAACTCGTGTTCTTTTTTTCCGATATCTTTTTTCTCAATATAAATTTGTTTACCATTTGACAAGTTATACAACAATACTAGTTGACTTAGCCTACTGTTTATAGAATTCAAGATAATATTGGTTTCCCAATTACTAGTACTAGTAACATTTCCGTTTAACAAATTACTTGTAAAAATCATGAGGTAAAAGAACCCAAAAAGCAGTACTAATTGAAATAAATCTTTTACTTCCATTATATTTTCACTTGTTACAGCCACTAAAAAATTCATTACACATAACGACACACAATATATAATATGCTTACATTTTCCTATTTTCCTAAAAGAACTTATAATTAACATCACTATCAATACTATAAGAGTTACAAAAAGAATAAATGCCATAATTATCAATAACACATCTGAAATATTATAGTTTATTTTAACTTGGTAGCCAGTCAAGGTTACAATCAAAGCAAATGAAAAAGAAAATATGATATTTTCAAACAAATTGTTTGTCATTTTTTTGTTTTTATCCTCCAACACTCTGACAATCATAGATCTATTTAAGAAATCAATAAAAAACATGCGTAAAGTTAGTAAGAAGCTAATAATAGCTATTATAGTTTTAGAGTTCTTCATAAAATATTGAAAAATTTCCATTTAAACGCCTCATTGCAAAATATTTACTTCCTTTTATTATATACATACATGAAATTCCTTTTTAAAATTATACCATAGTTCGTCAAACACAATTGACCTAATGACAACTCGAAGGCTGTCATTAGGTCTAAACTGTCATCATACGAGTGAATGATTAATCTCTACTAAACAAGTCTCTTGTATATACTTTATTAGCTATATCACGAATGTGATCATCTAAACGGTTCGCAACGATCACGTCCGCTTCTTTTTTAAACACTTCAAGGTCATTAACGACACGAGAATTGTAGAAAGTTTCTTCCTGTAATACTGGTTCGTATACAATAACTTCTACGCCTTTCGCTTTAATCCGTTTCATAACTCCTTGAATCGCAGAATGACGGAAATTGTCTGAATCTGTCTTCATTGTCAAACGATAAATACCTACGACATTTGGTTTTCGATTTAATACCATATTCGCAACATGATCTTTTCGCGTACGGTTTGCTTCCACAATTGCTTGAATAATATTATTTGGTACATCTTCATAGTTTGCTAGCAACTGTTTCGTATCCTTTGGCAAACAATATCCTCCATAACCAAATGATGGGTTATTATAATGCCCGCCAATTCTTGGGTCTAGCGCTACACCATCAATAATTTGCTTGGCGTCCAAACCACGTAGTTCTGCATAAGAATCAAGCTCGTTAAAGAATGATACGCGCATAGCCAAATATGTATTAGCAAATAATTTAATTGCTTCTGCCTCTGTAGAGCTTGTAAACAAGACAGAAATATCTTCTTTTTCTGCACCTTGAACTAATAAATCCGCAAAGGCTTTCGCCCGATCTGACTGCTCCCCGACAATAATGCGAGAAGGATGTAAGTTATCATATAAAGCCTTTCCTTCGCGTAAAAATTCTGGGGAAAAGATAATATTGCTCGTGGCGAATTCAATACTAATCTCTTTCGTATACCCTACAGGTACGGTAGATTTTATTATCATGACCGCATTTGGATTCGTATCTAATACATCTCGAATGACAGATTCAACGGTTGATGTATCAAAGTAATTCTTATCTGGATCATAATTTGTCGGCGTGGAAATCACCACATAGTCTGCATCTTTATATGCTTCTTCCATATCTGTTGTAGCACGTAAATTCAATTCCTTATTTTTAAGGAAACTATCAATCTCTGCATCAACAATAGGAGATTGTTTACTATTGATCATATCTACCTTTTCTTGCAGAATATCAAGTGCTACCACTTCATTATGCTGAGCTAAAAGTATGGCATTTGCTAAACCAACATACCCTGTTCCTGCAACTGCAATTTTCATGTGAAGTTCCTCCAGTTTTGTTGTATTTTACCTTGAAATTAGAGTTCTACAGCTATATTATGACATACATCATTAGTAATTGACATTTTTCTCCTAAAAGGCATATGTAACTAAAACATATCTTTAGAGCGCACGTTAAATAAAAGTGCGCCTCTGTTTCCCTATCAAATATGACACTTTAAAACTACTTCACTTTATAATAATCTACATACCAGTCAGCAAATTTTTGTAACCCTACTTCAATAGATGTCTTCGGCTGAAAACCAACTGCTTGTTGCAACAGTTCTGTTGAAGCATATGTGGCAGGGACATCACCTGGTTTAATTGGTTCAAATATTTTTTCAAAAGCTACTTCTTTATGAAGTGCGTTGCTTAAACATTTTTCTAACGTTTCAATAAAGACCATCAATTTTTCCGGATTGTTATTTCCAATGTTAAATACTTTATGGTCCACTTCTCCCTTAGGAGGATTGCTTAATAAACGTTCAATACCTTCAACAATATCATCAATATATGTAAAGTCACGGTAAAGATCGTTTTCAAAATCACCATTATTAAAAATCTTGATTGGCTCTCCATTAAAGTACTTGTTGGCAAAACCAAAGTAAGCCATATCTGGTCTTCCCATCGGTCCATAAACTGTGAAGAATCGTAATCCTGTAGCAGGTATCTTATACAAGTGACTATATGTATGAGCCATCAACTCATTTGATTTTTTCGTCGCAGCGTATAACGAAACAGGATTATCTACAAAATCATTCTCTTCAAATGGCACTTTTTTATTAGCACCGTAAACGGAACTAGATGAAGCATAGACTAAATGATCTACTGGATGATGTCTACAGGCTTCTAAAATATTATAAAAGCCTATTATATTGCTTTCTATATAGACATCTGGATTTTCAATAGAGTATCTAACTCCAGCTTGCGCAGCTAGGTTTACTACAATATTTGGTTTGTATTCTGCAAAAGTGCTCATTATTAGTTCTTTATCTGAAATATCACCTTGAATGAAAGTGAAATTCTCATAAGGCTTTAACTGTTCCAAGCGAGCTTCTTTTAGTTTCACGTCATAATAATCATTCATGTTGTCTAGACCAATAACAGTGCAACCTTGGTCTAGTAATTTTTTAGATAAATAGAAACCGATGAAGCCGGATGAGCCAGTGATTAGATATCTTCCACTTGTATTATGAATCAACATAAGCACTCCTTCAATGATATATACTTTAATCGCCCGCTTGCTAAATTATTTTCAAAGTCAGACTACGATTTGTAAGTTAAAATACTTCTTTTATCTAGTTACTTGGTTAGCACCCAAAAAGGAGTTTCTTAAAAGAAAATGATCCAAAACCACTATAAAATGTGGTCATATCAACACTAAGCGCCAACTATATTTGGTATTAAAAATGGCCCCAATGACCTTTTTTGGGAGAGAACCGTTACTTTTTAATACAATGCTATTTATATAACTCTTGCAATTTTTTCACAACATTATTAATATCATGTTTATCTAAATTGTCATCAATTTTTTCTGATGTAGTTGAATTTATTACTTCACGACTCCATTCTTCAATAGGATCATCTAAAGATAATGCTTTTACTAAATTTGTCAAGATTGCTTCTTTAGGTATATTATTAGAGACAACACATCTAACTCCTGCTGCTTGTGCTTCAATTAATACATTTCCAAAACCCTCATGAATAGATGGGAAAACAAAAACATCCATTACATTCATTAACTCAGGAATATCACTTCTATTCCCTAAAAAACTGACATCGTTTTCTAATCCTAATTTATTGACTTGCTCCTTTATTTCTCTATCTAGTTTGCCTACTCCAATAAGAATTAGATGAGATGAATTGACAGTTTTCTTGATATTTTTAAATACATTAATTAGAAATTTATGATTTTTAGCAGGTACAAATCTACCTACATGACCCACTATAAACGCATCTTCGTTTAAATTCAAAGAATGTAGAATGCTCTTTCTACTTTTATCAGTTGTTTTAAATTTTTCTATATCGATACCATTAGGTACAATTACACAGTTTTTTGTATTGAAAGTTTTATTAATTTTGTTTTGCATTTTTTTATGCAACGCTATAGGAATCAAACCTTTTCTTTTAATACAATACTTGGTTATTATCCTATTCTTAAATTGCTTTTGACCGAATAGAACGTCAACATCACTGTGTACCGTATAATAGAGTTTAATACCTTTTGCCTTATTTCTTATAGGGAGGAGATATTTGTTAAGACCTAAATGTGTGTGGATAATATCTGGTTTTCTTTTCTTTACTAGATTAAAAAACAAAATAAATTTATAAAATTTATTAATGATATATTTAAACTTATTTTGATCATTTATAAAAAGTAATTTTTCTCCTAAGTTTATAACTTCTATATCCGCATTAATTAAACGTTTCTCATTTATACTATTATTAAACTTATCCATAGTAACTATTATAATGTTAAAATTATCTTTATTAATATTAAGTGCATATTCTGTAACAAGTGTTTCTGCACCCCCAATTTTTAAATGATTGATTAAATGTATAACTTTAGTCTTCAAATTAACAACCCCATTTCTGGATTTATCATTAAATTCAGTATAATCTCACCTACAATCACTTTAACTTAAGAGACTCAAAGGTTTTTACTTACAAATGTTTTTTATCAAAACTCTTACTTTTCCCTATAACAATTAATATAAAAACAATATGTAAGATTGCACTTGAAATACTAAATAAACTAATTGCAAATAAGTCATTTTTGAATACAAAATAACCAATTGCTAAGGCACAAATACGAACAATAAATGTAATTATAGTAAATAATAACTGGAATAATTGTGCAGATAATACTGGTAAACTTTTTACAGCTGGTTTATTAATGAATTCACAAAATAAAAATACGCCTATCCATTGTGCATATTTACCAGCTGTTACCCATTCGTCTCCAAAAACGGCACTGAATAGACAAGGGCCAAGAAATATTATTATACCAAATGGAATAATTCCTATTAAACTAAGAGCAACAGTTGCCTTTAAAATTAACTTTGTTAGACTTTCTTTTTTATGGGAAGCTTCTGTTATTCTAGGATAAAATACATTTCCAACGGAATCTCCAATTAATCTTATTGGCTGTTGGAGAACAGTGTTACCTAGAGTATAAAAACCAGCTATTGCAGGTCCAAAAAAAGATGTTAGCATTAACACTGGAAAACGCTGAGATATTGAATTAATAAATACTTCAGGTGCTCTATATAATGGAAAATCTTTGTATTTTTTTGCCAATTCTCCTATAGTTAATTGTTTTTCATCCGTATTTTCATATTTAGAACTGTTACTTTGTCTTTTTAATTGCATAAATAAAAACAACATTATAGCACGAACACCATTAGCCAGTGCGGTCAAAATAATTAAGACAGCAGCTGTAGGATAAAGCAAACCTATACCTACTTTTCCCCCATTAATAAGTATTGATTGATAAACAGAAACTTTGGCGTTAATTGCAAATTCTTTAGTTCTCACAAGCCATTGAGTTGCTACCTGAGAAAAACCTGAGAAGACAATGACAATAGGTATTAAAAATAAAAACTGCGTTATCTGCTGTATTTTAAATAACTCCACGATGTAATCACCAAGAAAAAGTATGATTAAAGCGACTATGAGAGATAATAATACAGAAACCATAATAGACAGAAACGCTAACTTCTTAGCATTTCTATAATCTTTAGGTAACACTATTGATATAGGGTAAGTTAGTGAAGAAACTGGAATAAAAATCTGATTTATGGCTAAAAAAACTCCCATCAATCCAAAAATTTCAGGACCGTAAATTCGTGTAATTATTGGAGAAGATAACAGTGCAATTACTTGAGCAACCATAGTTCCTGAAGCCAAAATAATGGTATTCTGTACAAAAGTACTATTTTTAATTTTTACTAACTTATTTATCATAATATCTCCTTACAAGGTACCGAGAATAATATTTATATAATAAATTTTTTAAGGAATAATGGGTAACTTAGAGATTTTATATCCTTTCAAACTAAAAGCAGTTGATACAACCACTAATATTACATAAAGACCACAAAATTCTTTAATCTATAAAATTTCCTACGTCGATAATTTGGGCACAAAAAATTAAGTACTATTATAATTATTTTTTTCAGTGCTTATAATTAGAATTGCTATTGCAGAAAAAGGTATGTAAGAACTTGTCAAATCATATGATATATTCCATGTTAAAAAATACAACAATGCAAGCGCGCTACAAACAATCTTATAAGAGCCATAATTAATTGCCTTAAAAAATTTACTGAAAACAAAAAAGAGCATTATAACAAGTATAGATAAACTAAAAATTCCACCTGACATTGCTGTTTCCAAGAAAATATTATGGGGATAACTTACCCCTAATTCTCCTGAATTCAAACCATAACCTAGTGGATTATCCTTAATCAAACTTATACTCTTACTATATATAATAAACCTAGGTTCATTTTCAAAATTATAATCATTTGTCAAAGTGTTTAATAACCTATCAGACATGTTGTTGTAAACTAAAAAAAGGAAAACAGGGATAAACATGAGAATTGCAATTAAAACTTTTACCTTCTTTACAATTCTTTTTTCCATAAACAAATGAATTATAGTTATAATTAATGGTATAAGAACGGAAAGTATTACAGGTGACCTACCGCTTAAAGAAGTCAGAGCAAATAAAATTGTAGTTATTGAAACTATTAAAAAAGTCTTTGTTATTTTCCTTCCTCTTTCATAAAAAAGTAAAAGTATTGCACAGACTATCCCAGCTGATAATGGTAACCCTAAAGTTAGATAATGTTGACCCAACCCTCTATTTAGTTCAATTCCCCATATTATTTTTTGCATAGAAAGACAAAGAGCCCACAAAACTTGAAAGTACAGTACATTTAATATCTCTTGTTTATACAAAAACAATAATACTCCTGTAACAATTATTAATGATACAATATATTTTAATAAGTTATCGTACGTTAATAAAGTAGGCATTCTAACAAATGTTATCAAAAAAATCATACCCCAAAACATGTATAATATTAATAAGAACTTCACACGTGAATATGATAAATTCAACTGTTTATTTGAAATTATTTTCAATATACCTACACTCCACAAAGCCAAAGGTAGAATGATGTTAATTAATGGCGTAGAATATATTATTTTTAAACTTGGAATATTAAGTATAAGAAAAATTATAAAAGATAAAACCATACTTAATAAATGCTCTTTTTTTAGTACCATTTATTCCCTTCCCTTAATAAAATCATCAATTTAATTATGATAATTCATACTCTTTCTTTTTTTAATTTATGGTATAATTTAATGTATTCATTTGCAACGATGCTTACTTCATACTTTTTCTTCCCCTTAGAATAAATTTCATCCCCTAACATACTACAATATTCCTCATTTTCTGCAAGTTTTTTTATATTGTATTTAAGAGCATCAATATCACCCGGCTGAAACAACAATCCATTAATCTCATGATTAATAATATCGCTTGAACCTTTAATATTTGTCGCTATCATTGCCAATCCAGTCATACTTCCTTCTAATAAGACATTAGGAAGTCCTTCAGAGTAAGAAGGTAACACTAGAATATCTGAAGCTCGCAAATAATCCTCAATATTATTCACTTCTCCCCTATAACTTATTGAGACGTTATTTTGTTGATTATTAATTTTATTGATTAAAGAGTAGAAGCATTCTTCATTTTCATACATTGGTCCACAAATCATAGTATGTATTTGGCTTTCACTTTCTAAGCTTTCTAAAGCAGCTAACAGATCAAATATTCCTTTTCTCTTACTTATTGATCCGCTATAAATAATATTTGTTGATTTATTCGGTATTTGCAACTTAGCTTTTAATTCCTCCTTTTCGTTTAGAGTTATTTTAAAAAATTTGTTGTTATCTACTCCGTTTGGAATTGAATAAATTATATTTGAATCAATACCTCTACTTAATAATCTACTCTTAATATCACTATTAATTGCAATATAAGCATCTGCTTTAAGAATTATATTGTCTCTAATTTTCCTTACAATTTTGTTTACCAAGTTTCCTTTTCTTTTCTCAACTTCACTAAATTCATCCTGTGCAATTTTTACTATTATAGGTTTGTTAATTATTTTTCCTGCAAGTACTGCAAACGCAGCCTCTGGACCAGCTTTAATACAATGAACTACATCTAAATTCTTACTGTTAAATAGTATTCGAAAGAAAACCATTAGCGCAAAACTATAAAGATGGAGGACAGGACTCAATTTATTTAAAAATTTAAAACCTAGGCTAATAACTTCAAATTGTTCTACACATTTTCTTTTATATTCAAACTTTCCAGTAAGTATTTTAAAATTAATTTCTTTATTTATTTGCTCAATACTTTTATTAATCGTTTTTAATTGCTTCCCATAACCTGAGAAAATAGGTGGATATTTATAACAAACTTGTATTATTCTCAAAAGAATCTCTCCAGTCAAAATAATAAATGTACCGGTGCTTTATCAATTAGAGTATATAAACCATTTAATTCACTTTTTAAGTGCACGAATTTTTAATATAAAACTATAGCTAAAAAAAGTAGATATATGTAAAGAAAAAGTTTTCAGTGAAGGGTATTTTGTTAATAGTTTCTTTGAGTATTTTCTTGCAATTACCTTATTATTATTTCGTAAAGCTGTTTTAACTAGAAACATATAACTAGACTGCTTATGTTTGGTTAAAATTTCATCACTAATTTTACTATATAAATATTTATACTTATTATTTATATAATTCATAGACTTTATATATTTGTGTATATCATCAGAAATTTGATTTGTGGTGTTAGAATTTTTATATTTGACCAATGCTTCTTTTACTGCTCCCACAGAAGCGTGTTGACAAACCCTTATCCATAAATCATAATCTTGTTTAGCTTTTAATGCTGTATCAAAACCACCAACTAAATTTAGAATTTCTTTTTTCACAATAACACAAGAAGTTGTCCCAATATAATTAGAAATTAAAATATCTTTTGATAAATCCCCTGTTTTCTTAGGAATTGATTCATAAGATATACCGTATTGAGTATAGGTGATTTCAGTTCCAGAATAAATTAATCCTAATTTTGGATTATTAGTGAATTGCTTTATTTGTAATTCTATTTTTTTTTCCATCCATTCATCATCATCATCTAAAAATGCTACGTACTCTCCAGTAGAGTTCTTTATACCTAAATTCCTAGCGTAGTTACCACCTTTATTAGGATAATAATGAATGGCTTTAATTCTTGAATCCACTCTTTTATACTCACTTAATAACACTTCGGTTTCATCTGTGGAACCATCAGAAACAATAATGATTTCAAGGTTCTTATAAGTTTGTTTTATTACACTATCTACTGCATTTTTTAATAAATTAGCTCTATTATGAGTTGGGATTACTACGCTAACTTTCATTATTGCACCTCGTCAAATCTAATAATTTAATATTCATTCAAATCAACTAAACTCTGCTAAAACAAATATTCATCTCAATTTGTAAATATTCATGTACTCGATATTTATCAACACATTTCGTCATTAGCAGTCTACAATAATTTATTTTATAATACTGGAATCTATCAGTGGAACTTTTAGGGTTTGTTAAATCTAGTTTTCTCTTTAAAAAAGTTCTGTGCTGTATTTGTATTATCAGATGATCTGAAAGAAAATGAAAAACAAAATCCAAATTTTTTTACAATATAGTTATTCAATAGCTTTTTCACTTTCTCAATATTATCAATGTCCTCTTCTTAAAAATGAATTTGATAACCATTTCAACAACCACATCGGTGCAAAAAACATTATTATCTGTCCAATACTAACAAACATAAAATCTCCTATTGAACAGTGACCCCTTCTCCAAATAGCAAACGATACATCAATATAACTTTTACAATAAGACCAGCTTTTCCTTCTTTTAAAGTTATCCTTATTTGACCTAAATAATAATAATGATTGATTAATATTGGAACTCTTACAACCGTTATTAATCATTCTAGAAAACAGATCTAAATCTTGTTTTCTTCTCAGTAAACCATATCCTCCACAACGGATTACTTCAGATTTTTTAAACATAACCGTTGGATGATTAAAAGGACTCCTTCGCCTTATAAATTTTTTGATTTCTTCATGCTCTGTTGGTACTATCCTAGAAGAAACAATATTATCAGGAATATCATAAAATTCATCAATCATAGTACCATTCAAACTGAGTTCCGGTTTTTCATTAAATTCTTTTACTTGGATTTCACACCTAGTTGGTAACGATATATCATCTGTATCCATCCTAGCAACTAATTCATTTCTACAATATTTTAAGCCATGATCTAAAGCTTTACCTAAACCTATATTTTCTTCCAACTCTATTATAGTAAATAAACCTTCATTATCATTGACATAATTTTTTATTAGATTATCTAGATGTTCTGTTAACTTTCCATCCTTGACTAAAACAATTTGATCTGGAAACAAGGTTTGAGACAACATACTATCCAAGCTTGCTCTTAAATACTCTGGCTTTTCTTTATAATAAACAGACATAAGTACAGAGTATCTTGATTTACTTTGTTTGCTAATTTGATTCATTTTATATACCTCTCCGTTGCTTTTATTGAAGCAGACAACGTTCTAATCTGATAATTATCTCTATATTTACTTAGATCTTTATCATATGATAAATTCCCAAAAACCTTATTCAATATAGTAACCTTACCCAAGAATAACTTAATTATTGGATTGAAGATTTTCACCATTCTAACCTTTTTTCCATGTGCTTCACCAATTAATCGTACCATTTCACTTGTTTTTATATATTCTTTATTTTGTGGAAAAAACACTCCACTTTCCCTATTATCTATCATTAAACGAATAAACTCAGACAAGTTGTCAATATGTAGCATGCTCCGTTCATTAGGGAAATCAGGGAAGAATGGTAATTTTTGAGCAATCTTTGCTAACTTAGGATAATTTCCTTTCGAATCTTTGCCATAGATCATAGGTGGTCTAATTATAGCAATGCGGAAATTTTCATCTTCTAAAGGTTGAATACTTTTTTCAGCTTCTAGCTTACTCTTTCCATAAAAGTTTGCAGGGGTAGGCACTGTATCTCTATTAATAACTTTTTTGTAACTTGTTGCTTCCCCATATATAATGATACTACTCATAAAAATAAATTGAGCTACACCTTGCTTTTTTGCTTTTTTAGCGACTTCTACAGTCAGATCTCTATTAACTTTATAATAGAGCTCTTCCATGTTAGGATCTGTTGACACATGCGCGATCCCTGCCACATGCAAGACAACATCATACTTAGAAAAGTCAACTTCTTTCCATACATCATTTCGTAGACTTACCTTATCAATCTCGTATTGATCAGGGTACTGCTGCGACCATTCTACAAATGAATTACCTACATAACTATTTTTTCCGGTGATCAGTATTTTTTTCATTTGGAAGCAGTCTCCTTATTGGAGGCCATTTCTTCCTTCGCTGTGGCACCTGTTCCACCTTCTACAACACCATCACTTTTTGCCACACTAATAAATGTACCGATAAAGCATTTAACATCAAAAAAGAAATTCATGCGTTCTACATATTCGCCGTCAAGTTTAGCCTTTACTTCAATCGGCAGTTCATCTCTTCCGTTAATTTGCGCCCAGCCAGTTAATCCTGGTTTCACATCATTAGCTCCATATTTGTCTCGTTCTGCAATTAAATCGTCTTGGTTCCACAATGCAGGGCGCGGGCCGATAATGCTCATTTGCCCTACAAAGATATTCCATATTTGTGGCAACTCATCAAGGGAAGTTTTTCTCAAAAACTTCCCTACTTTGGTTATATATTGCGCCGGATCCTCTAATAAATGGGTAGGTGTATCTTTTGGTGTATCGATTCGCATCGTTCTAAATTTTAAGATATGAAAATGTTCTTTATGTATGCCTACGCGTTTTTGTTTAAATAAGACAGGCCCTTTGGAATCGATTTTTATAGCGATCACCAATAGAAGAATGAATGGTGATAAGAGCACAATTCCAATAAAGGACAATAGAATATCTACCAATCTCTTAAACTTTAAATACATCATTTATGAGAATCCTTTCTATGAGAAAAATAAACTTGCAGTGCATCTATTTAAACTGACGCTTTTTCTTCCTGCACTTTCTTCACTAAATACTTCAATAAGTCGTCACGAATTTCTTCGTTTTCTAATGCTAAATCAATCGTTGTTTTCACAAAGCCGAGCTTTTCACCAACATCATAGCGTTTTCCTTCAAAATCATACGCATAGACGTTTTGCTCTTCGTTTAGTTTTTGAATGGCGTCGGTTAATTGAATTTCACCACCAGCACCAATTTCCTGTTTATCTAAGTAAGCAAAGATTTCTGGCGTTAATACGTAACGTCCCATAATCGCCAAGTTAGATGGTGCAGTACCTTGTTTCGGTTTTTCCACAAAGTGATCGACTTGATAACGACGGCCTTCAATCGTATTCGGATCGACAATACCATACCGATGTGTTTCGCTATCTGGCACTTGCTGTACGCCAACGACAGATGATTGTGTTTCTTCAAATTGATCTATTAATTGGCGCAGCCCAGGTGTATCAGCTTGTACAATATCATCACCAAGTAACACGGCGAATGGTTCATTGCCGATAAATTTACGTGCACACCAAACCGCATGACCTAATCCTTTTGGTTCTTTTTGACGGATATAATGAATATCCACTTTGGAAGGACGTTTTACCTTTTCTAGTAAATCAAACTTTTCCTTTTTCATCAAGGAATCTTCTAGTTCAAAATTGTTATCAAAATGATCCTCGATCGCACGTTTACCTTTTCCCGTTACGATAATAATATCTTCAATTCCTGATTGTACGGCTTCTTCAATGATATATTGAATGGTTGGTTTGTCTACAATTGGAAGCATTTCTTTCGGCATCGCTTTCGTCGCTGGTAGGAATCTTGTCCCTAATCCCGCCGCTGGAATGATCGCTTTTTTAATCGTACGCATGAATGAATCCCCCTTCTTCGTTTACGAACCTTTCACTGTGACATAATCATGTTCCATATAAACAATCTGCATAAGTGCATCTTTTAAATCTTTTCGAGTGTAGTTTTCAAAAGTATTCATAATTCCTCTAATCACGTCCTGATCGACGGCGGACGTTTTGCCAACATAAATCTTTTCATAGACCGCTTCTGAATGTACTTCATCTTCGCCGAGCAGTTCTTCGTACATTTTTTCCCCTGGGCGAATGCCAGAAAATTGAATCGGAATTTCTGCTTCTGTATAGCCGGATAGCTTGATCAAATTTTTTGCAAGGTCGACGATTTTTACTGGTTCGCCCATATCGAGAACGAATATTTCGCCACCTTTCGCTAGTGTACCTGCTTGGATAACGAGTCGAGAGGCTTCTGGAATCGTCATAAAGTACCGCGTCATTTCTGGGTCCGTCACCGTAACGGGACCACCATTAGCAATTTGCTTCTTAAATAATGGAATGACACTACCACGACTTCCTAGTACGTTACCAAAGCGGACTGCGGTAAATTTCGTTTTACTCCGAACTGCTAAGTCTTGAATGACCATTTCCGCAATACGTTTCGTTGCGCCCATCACATTTGTTGGATTGACCGCCTTATCCGTGGAAACTAATACGAATGTATGTATACCGAATGTATCTGCAGCTTCAGCGACATTTTTAGTACCAATAATATTATTCTTTACCGCTTCATGCGGGTTTTGTTCCATTAAAGGCACGTGCTTGTGCGCAGCTGCATGATACACAATGCGCGGTTTGTACGTTTCCATAATTTCAAACATCCGATCACGGTCTTGTACATCACCGATAACAGGTACGATTTCAATGCCTGCGTCACGATATTTCCCCCGTAATTCCATATCAATCGTATAAATGCTGAATTCGCCATGTCCTACTAAGATTATTTTACTCGGGGAAAATTTCATCACTTGTCGACATATTTCGGAACCAATCGACCCGCCCGCACCGGTGACCATGACCGTTTGTTCACTCACATATTTGGAAATCGCACGAATGTCGAGTTGTACTGGTTCGCGACCAAGTAAATCTTCCACTTCGACATTTTTTAAGCTGCTTACGGTTACTTTGCCAGTCATTAAATCTTCAATTTTCGGGATCATTTGCACTTTCGCATTCGTCTGATTACAAAAATCTACAATTTTCTTCAATTGGCCATTACGAAGCGACGGAATGGCAATGACGATGTGTTCAATATGCATATCGCCAACCACTTCCGGGATATCTCGTACTTTCCCTTGAACTGGTATATTGTATAATTGCATTCGCTGTTTCGTTAAATCATCATCAACAAAAGCAACTGGTTGAAGCTCGGTTTCCTTACTCTGATCACGCAATTGCCGTGCAATCATTGCACCTGCTGCTCCAGCACCGACAATAAGTGTCCGTTTATGTTCGTGGTTATCTTTTATATATCTGTCGCGTACGACGCGCCAAACAAATCTAGAACCACCAATAAAGATAATATGTAACATCCATGTGACGAGCAATGCACGTCTGTAAATACTAAAGTCATTCGCAAGATATTGTACAATCGTTGCACCAAGAACAGAAAAAGTTACTGCTTGTACAATAGCGATTAACTCGCCAACACTGGCGTAAGCCCATACTTTGTTGTATAGCTTAAAAATGTACGCAAATACATGATGAAAAATTAAAAGTGCAACTGCGCTAATAATGATTGCGTCCATGCTGACAACATCGGTATAAGGGTATACGACCCACGATGCAATAAAAATAGCAGTCGTGACAATTACTGAGTCTAGCAACATCAATAGACCCAGTCTTGATTTGTACCCCATAAATAATACTCCTTCCTGTCTCTCTATTGCTGTAGAATAAGCTACTTGTAAATTGCCTCCACCTAAAAAATAATCAGCAGGGAGGTATTCATGAATTTTAGTGAACAATAAAGGAGAGATAGTCCTATAACAGTATTTAAAGCGAAGCGTGATCATGGAAACTTCACCAACAGAAGTCTCTTTTTTCAGTACTTGTTAATAGCAGAAAAGCGTAACGTAAAGAGAAATCATGTGTCACTTCGGCTATTTTGAAAGTGCATACTTTCTATATGATTGAAACAAAATGAATTACTAAACAATTACATGCATTAAAAACAGCACCATTCGACACGCTGTCATTTTATGTATCTTTTTATCAAATAGATGCCGTAACACTTTCTATTACTATGAAGCAGTATATGTTTGGTAACAACCTTCAAAACGTCCAAAAAATAAAACAGCAATTCTATTGTAATACGTTTATGTAATAATTTCCAGTTAAACTACGTACAATGTTGTGCTTTAATCACATTCCTATAATACTATATACCCAGTCATATTATTAGTGACTTTTGCAAATAAAAGTCATAATCTTATAATCGCTTGTGAATAGAAAAAGCATCATAATGCTTTTTCGTAATGAAAGCGCTATACCGATAACGCGACTTCACCTGTGGCATTTTTCACGAAATTGGCTTCTTTTCTAATAACTCCTGAAAATACGTGATGAGTTGCTTGCGATTATTCGTTTGAAACGTTTGATATATGCTACTGATATAATTTTTCACCGTACCCTCACTTAAAAATAATCGGTTGGCAATATCCTTATTTGAAACACCTTCTGTCAGCAAATAAGCAATATCTAGCTCTCGATTCGACAAATAAACCCCTCTATTTTTTAATGCCTCATCAAGCAACTCTCGTCTATCCAGTTTGCGTTCTAGTATACGTTTCGCCAAAATTTGCGCAGCCTCTCCAGAGAAGACAACCTCATCTTGCATTACAGAGCGCATGCATGCAATCAAATGCTCCCCGTTTAGTTTTTTTAGGACAACCCCGTCTGCACCAGCGTATATAGCAGCCACAATGAGATCTTCATCTGCAAATGAAGTAAGGACAAGAATTTTCACATTAGCAGCAGACTCTTTCATATGTACAATAAGCTTGATCGCATCTGTATGTGGCATATGGATATCAATGAGCACGAGATCTGGTTGATATGCTTTGAATTGAAGGATAGCCGATTTCCCATTTGTAGCTGTCGTAACAACTTGCATACCCTCTTCTTGGATTAACAATGCTTCGACACCATCCATAAAAAGCTGCTCGTCATCGACTAGCATGATCCGCATCAATGAACACCCCCCATTAAAAATAAAAAGGCTCTTTATTTCAAGTATGAAGCAGGTTGGTGTGTTTCAAAAGAACCCACACCAACCTAGAGACTTCGGCACAAACCTTTATGCAATGCTGCATTTAAAAGAAGAACACCTTCAGAATTCCACTCATATTTCAAGAAAAGTTGACTTTTTTTCGCGAAATCCGCAACTCGTTCACCGGGATTTCGATTACTAATTCATAGTAATCGCTCTCATACGTTGACTCCCGTACGTTGATTCCCGTACGTTGATTCTTCAATCGCCATCTCCATGACATTCGCGCTTGTCCGCTCGATTTTCGCCCGTCTCAACGTAAAAGTACTAACATTCGCCGACAACTTGTTGCTATCTCATGTGGGGGAATCCATCGCGCTTCTTTATACGATTAAGTACAAACCGTCAAACTAGTTACCATTCTTTTTAAAATAGACCAAGGAATTTCTTTTTCTTTTTCACTCGCATTGGCTCCAAGCGATTTACATGGTTGTTATCGACAAGTAGATTACTATTTTCTAGAAACATGTAATAATAGTCTGAGCCAAAGTTTTTCTTCACATCTTCAAACGCCTCTCGTAGGTAGAAAGAACGTGAAGTCGTATTATGCGCATCAGATGCAATAAAATGGGTTAAATTCGCTTCGATGATTTGCGTAGTAAACTTTTGAATATCTTTTCCAAACTTACCTACTACACTACCAGCTGTAACTTGGGAAAGTGCACCTTTGGACACCAAATCATATAATAGATTCGGGTGTTCGAGAAGTGCTCGATTTCTTTCCGGATGCACAATTATTGGTGTATAACCTTCTACTTGAATATCAAATATAAGTTGTGAGGTGTATCGTGGTACAGCGTCAGAAGGGAACTCCACAAAAAGGTATTTACCGTGGTTTAACGGGAGTAGTTCGTTTTGCCTAATGCCATCTACCATTTCCCCATAAATACGTGTTTCCTGACCAGGCAATACCGTTAGCGAAACACCTTCTCTATTAAACAAATCATTTAATATTTCTACATGGTTTTCAATTTCCCAACGAAAATTATTGAAAGCACCATTTTGATGATGTGGTGTAGCGATAATAGTGTGAATCCCTTGGTCTATAGCTACCTTAGCCATTTCCAAACTATATTGTTCTGTCTTCGCTCCATCGTCTACACCTGGTAATATATGACTATGAATATCGATCACTTGTATTCACATCCTATGAATTAAACATTTTCTATTGAATAATTAGGTAGATTATAACAAATATAATTATAAATTGCACTTTAGAGAGACTAAACTTAAAAATATTTTTGCAAATTCGAATAATGTAACATTAGCTCGTCCGTATTCTCTTATCACTGACAAGAGTATTTCAAACACACGAAGAAATATTTTTTTGGTTTCGTAACATGTTAACGACAATACTGTTTTTCAACGCTTTATTTAGGAAAAAAGTCGCCTTCAAGTGCTCTCATCGTTGGGACTGTTTTGAAATGCATGCATACATTCAAAACAACTCGCTTCATTTTGGAATCCTCTTTTTTCACAATGACATGTAAACAGGAACTTCAACAAAACTCCTTATCCAAGAGAATAAGGAGTTTTGCTTTATTTTGCTCCGTAATAGTAATAATAATTGGACTGTTTCTTTTCACGGTCATTAAGCACTGCACCTAAAAGTTTTGCTTTAGCAGGCTGTAATGCTTCGATCGCTTTTTGCGCGCCTTCAATTTCCGTATATTTGCTGCGAACGACAAGAATGGAACCATCTACAATGTTCGCCATAATTTGCGCATCCGTCACAGCTAAAACTGGTGGCATGTCGAAAATGACCATATCATAATTTCCTTTTAGCTCTTCTAACAAGCTTTTCATCTTCTTGGAAGCTAATAATTCAGATGGGTTCGGCGGTATAGGGCCACAAGACATTACATCCAAGTTATCTACATCGGTTCGCTGAATCACCTGATCCAAAGAGTTTTCTCCAACTAATAGATTACTAAGCCCCCGTAAATTATCAATGCGAAACGTATAATGTACTGTCGGTTTACGTAAGTCAGCGTCAACTAACAGCACTTTTTTTCCTTGTTGAGCGTATACAACAGCTAAATTAGCAATTGTCATAGATTTTCCTTCTGCAGGTCCTGATGACGTTACAAGTAAGGAACGGATTTCATTATCGACAGAAGCAAAGTCTATATTCGTACGAATCGTACGATACTGTTCAGAAATAGGTGATTTTGGATTTAATTTGGCGATTAAATGACGCATCTTCGTTCCAGGTCTAGACGGATTTTTTCCGCGTAACATGTTGGCTCCCCCTCTCCAGATTTCTTGGTTGTGGGCGGAATTGTTGCTCGCTAATATCTTTTTCTTGAACAGTTGAAATTGTGCCGAGGACAGGAATATCAAGGTGCTGCTCAATGTCGTCTTCAGTTGTAATTGTGTTATCCAAATATTCTAATAAAAACGCAATTCCAACACCAATCATCGCACCGAGCACAATTGCAATCGCTGTATTTAACATTGGATTTGGTGAAACAGGAGACGGATTTGTTCCAAGTTCTGCCTCCGACAAAATATTCACATTGTCGACATTCATGAGTTCTGGAATCTCATCTTGAAATGTAGTCACCGTTGTATTTGCCATTTCAACAGCACGTTCAGGACTTTCATCCGTAGCAGTTACCGTCACAACTTGTGACTGTTCCTCGCTAGATACTTGAATTTTTTGTGCTAACTGACCACTTGTCATGTCCAAGCCCAGTTCGTCTACTACCTGACTCAAAATGCGCGGACTTTTAATAATGACATTATATGTATTAATGAGTTCCACGTTTGTTCGTATATCATTGACATTATATGGCGTTTCCGCATCTTGCTGGCTTTGGTTAACGATAAAGGAAGAATCTGCTTCGTATGTTGGTGTCAACACCAAATAGCTAACGACAGCGGCAATCACCGCAGCCCCAAATATACAAGCTAAAATAAGCAACATTCGCTTTTTTAAGACAGCAAATATCTCCTTTAAGGAAATCGTCTCTTCCATAAAGTTACCTCCATTTTTATTCTTCTATACATTGTTTTATGAATAAACCTAGTTATGAATTATAACATAAAACGACATAGAATAGTTGGTAAATTTATGAATTTGAAAAGATATGTTGCAAAAAAACGCTTGAATTAAACAGTAAACCGTTAAATTAAATTCTGATTACAAATAAACCTCGATATTTCGAACATGTTATCAAATCTAGCACTTCGTCAACATGCAACATGGATTACTAAAGTATTAAATATCTGGCGATTTAGGTCATAAGGCGTAGGTACTGCATCGTTTTAAGCAAGCGATAACAGTATCTAAGTACCCATCTTATTCAAGTCCTTTGGACCATGTACGATAAATTTTTCTAGAGTTACAAATTTAGTGCTTTTTGTTTCCAAAGCTACGATAATACCGTTCACATCCGCTCTATAATAACGTTTCGCTTACTATGAACTTTTTTCTCTCCTGTCCATTAATAGACGAAAGAACTAATTATATTTTTCTACTTTTTTCCCTAAAGTGATTTAACAATAGGGAAATTGAACCGATATAATATGAAAACATATCTTTTATACTGGTTCTTTAGTATGATTGGGTAACGTCATTAGTAAATAATATACAGCAAGAAACAACGTGGCAGTGCTAGTAAAGAAATACAGACACAGTAATTTGTTTAGTTTTATAAGAGAAAGATTTTGTATCATCATCATTTCATGTCTGTACTAGGCGAATTTTGTCGTATTGAGTTCTTGGTTGGGAGAGGAATAGTAATTCATGCGTTCATGGTTATTCAGCAACATGGCAAAAGAAAAACTTTAGGGATTGCTCTTTTTCAGAATGAAACATGCCGAATGGGAAATTGCATTTTTAACATCTATGAAGCGTACGTTTTCGCAAACAAACATGACTAGAAAAATAGTATGAAAAGTACTTTTGAACCAAACAACAAAGGGTTACTACCTAATATGAACTATAGGAAAGTATAAATTGCTAAAAGTTTATCGGACTCGCATTGGGGGAGCGACCATTTAAAAGGCACTTGCAGCGTTTTCGCTATAAAGAATTTGCGATAAGTCAAGTCTTTTATAAGAAATGAGACTGCGTCAAAGGTCATTGATTTTTTAACTTCCTCCATTAGGAGTGGTTAAAAAATATTTCAACATAAATAGGGAGGAATAATGAATGAATAATAAGAAAATGTTAATGTCTGTAACAGCAGGAGCAGCAATTGCATCAATCATTTTTACCGCGGAAGAGGCTGAAGCCGCATCCTATAAAGTAAAAAACGGTGATTCTTTGTGGAAGATTGCCCAAAAGTATAATACAAGCGTTTCAGAACTAAAATCGATCAACAACTTATCTAGTAGCTTAATCTTTCCTAACCAAATCATTGAAACAACCAAAAATGGAAGTTCTTCCAACCAGTCCAGTTCAAATAATTCCAGTACTCATTCCAATAACTCGAATAGCAGTTCTAGCAGCAATGCCAAGAAATACACTGTAAAACGCGGTGATACTTTGAGCGGTATAGCTTTCAAACACAATATATCGATACGTAACCTAATGAAATGGAACAATTTGAATTCCACACTCATCTACCCTGGTAATGTTTTCGTAGTGAGCAAAAATGGGACAGGCAGTAATGCGGGCTCAAGTAACCATTCGGGTGGAAATTCAAGCTCTGGAAATAGCTCGTCCAGCGGATCTAGTAGTTCCTCAAAGACGTATGTCGTTAAATCTGGTGACACACTATCTGAAATCGGAGCAAAATACAACGTATCAGTATCCAATTTAAAACGTTGGAACAACTTGCGCTCAGATCTCATTTTCGTCGGTCAAAAGCTTCATATTGGAAAAAAAGCAAACTCTAATTCTGGTAGCTCCAACGGATCATCAAGTGGAAATAGCGGAAGTGGGTCAACTGGAAACGCGAACGTAGATTTTAATGTCAATAAAGTCGTTAGCACTGCCAAAAGCTTTCAAGGTGTACCTTATGTTTGGGGCGGATCAAGCCCTTCTGGATTTGATTGTAGCGGCTTCATCCACTACGTCTACAATAAAGGTGGAAAAAGCATGGGCCGCACATCTAGTGACGGATATTACAACAGATCCTATCACATTAACAATCCAAAAGTAGGCGACCTTGTCTTCTTTGCAGGCACCTATCGCCCAGGAATCTCGCATCTAGGCGTTTATTTAGGAAACAATAATTTCATTCATGCAGGAGCAAATGGCGTAGAAATTAGTAATCTAAATAACTCCTACTGGAAAAGCCATTTCGATAGCTTTAAACGTTTTTATTAACATAGAATACAAGATAAGTTATAAGGAAGCTTTGCAATGTTTTGCAAAGCTTTTTATCGTGGTTTCTGGTTAATCGGGTGGAACGTCCGGTAAAGGGAGGTTTCCTTTGACATGAGCGAGATTTCGCGCGGGATGAGCGTGTTCTACCGGGCGGGAGCGAGTTTCCGTGCGCGAGGTGCGATTTCTACTCGGACAGGAGCGAGCCCCCGCATGCGAGGTGCGTGTTCTACTCAGACAGGAGCGAGTCTCCGTGCACGAGGTGCGTTTTCTACTCAAACGGGAGCGTGTCTCCGTGCGCGAGGGGCGTTTTCTACTCGGACAGGAGCGAGTCTCAGCACGCGAGGTGCGTTTTATACTCGGACGGGAGCGATTTCAGCACACGAGGAGCGGTATTCTCTCGGACGGGAGCGATTTCAGCACACGAGGAGCGGTATTCTCTCGGACGGGAGCTAGTTCCTGCGCGCGAGGTGCGATTTCCACTCAAACGGGAGCGAGTCTCAGCACGCGAGGCGCGGTATTCTCTCAAACGGGAGCGTATTCCAGCGCGCGAGGTGCGATTTCTACTCGGACAGGAGCGTATCTCCGTGCATGAGGTGCGGTATTCTCTCGGACAGGAGCGAGTTTCTGCGCGCGAGGTGCGTTTTCTACTCAAACGGGAGCGAGTCTCAGCACGCGAGGCGCGGTATTCTCTCAAACGGGAGCGTATTCCAGCGCGCGAGGTGCGTTTTCTACTCGGACAGGAGCGAGCCCCCGCATGCGAGGTGCGTTTTCTACTCAAACAGGAGCGAGTCTCAGCACGCGAGGTGCGATTTCTACTCGGACAGGAGCGTATTCCATATCTCGACGTACGGGAGACGACTTATCTCGGAGAAGTTGACGAGGTTCAGTTTACACCAACTCCATCACAATATTATAAATCGTAATTAAAATAATGATTAACAGTGTTATATTAAAAATACGTTCTACAACACTTGTGGATATTTTTTTGACTAAATTACTTCCAATCATTCCGCCAAGAATTCCACCAGGAACCATAAACCAAATCATGGATAAATCATAGGGCGCATATCCAGTCGAAATTGCTACTAAAATGAGTGAAGATAGTTGCGAGAAAAAGATAATAAATATGGAATTAATACTGGCATCCTTTGTATTCATAGAAAAAATGTATACTAACAGAGCAACATTTAAAGGTCCTCCTCCAATGCCTAAAAAAGCAGATAATAAACCAAGAATAAACCCAACGAATAATATGAGGGCACGATTTTGCACCTGGTATGTTTTAATTCGATGATTATACTTCATAAAAATAAAGATAATGATTAATAAAATAGCTAATAGTATAGATTGAATCATACCTATAACCGTAGATAAGCCTGATTGGACAACGAAATAATTAAAAATGCCTTTTCCAATGAAACCACCTGCAATCGAGCCAATTGCAATGAATAAACTATTTGTCCAATTGATATGTAAACTAGAATTTCGCGCTTTGACTATGGAAACGACAGACATAGAAAAAACTGTTGCTGCAGAAAGTATACCAATCGTCGATAAATTGTAATGCCCTAACATATCTAATAAAGGCTTCATAATAATTCCCCCGCCTAAGCCAGCCATTGCTCCAGCGGTGCAGGCGATCAACCCTATTAAGAAGTAAATTATAAAAATGATCATCATCTCACTTTCTAAGTTGTGGGGCAGTAAATTATGTCATGTTCTTCATGAAGCCGGACAGAGCGCGTTCGGTTGTTTGGTTACGCCATAGCATCAAATTTGATGCTTTCTTATCTTTCAAGAAAAACTTGGTTATCGCCAATTGTTTATGATGAAAGCCGTCCGTTTTCGTTCTCTGCAAACAGGCCACTGGTTATCCCAAATACCATATAGAGTATATAATTATCCAAATAAAATCTCATTCTATTGGGTTTATTGAATGAAAGTAAAATCAATTGTTTTTCTTAACGATAAACCCGGAAATTGTATAAAAAACTCGCCTTCAAGTTCTTCCCTATCAGATGACGGATCTTCTAATTCTATACAGCGTAGTGTAAGGTTATAAAAGGGAGCTTCCATTAGCACGGTTTTCTCTCACCCCCGCCAATTGTTTCGTACTTCAATGTATAACCTAAAAAGGACGTAGGTGCTGCTATCTTCCCATCAGCTTTGCCCACATCTACCGACATCTTACAGTAGAGAAACTTCAATGCATAAGTTGTTCTAATTGACTCTGCAATCCTTCACTTGACATCTTTAATACTTCAAGCGCCAATCTTACAGCACCTCATTTCGACATCCATGCAACATCTTTTATTTTAGCACAAAAACATAAAAATCTTGTGAAGGGTGTTTGAACAGCGATATTCTTCCTCTGTTTTGTTTCTTCATCAGCAGGTTATCATGATAATATGAACGAAAAGGGGGGCTATTTTGCAAAAGAAGTTGCTGGCTAGTTGTCACACTCACTGCAAGTAAAATGAAATGCGCATTTTTTAGAAAAACGCGGCTTATCGCCAAATCAAACCTTTATGGATATGTAGTTTTCTTGTAACATGAACGAAAGGATAAAGTTTGTAAAGTAACTTGCTGCGCATCCTTTTTCCACTCAGCAGCCAATGCTAACAAAAAATTGTTGTGTGGTGACATTTTCGTTAACCAAGCGCTTCTTCCTATTAAAAAATAAACTTACATGCAGAAAGGATGTTTACATTGCAAAAAACATTTACACTTACAACGCATCGTCATACTGATATGATCGATATCACAATCCAGCTGGAACAATGGATTTATGAATTAAAGGTTATTAACGGAATGATGGTTGTATCTTCCTTGCATACAACTGCAGGAATTACGGTGAACGAAAATGCTGATCCCGATGTAAAAACAGACATGCTGATGCGATTAGATGAAATTTATCCTTGGGAACATGCAGAGGATCGGCATATGGAAGGCAACACTGCTGCACATTTAAAAACAAGTACGGTTGGTCATGCGCAAACGCTCATTATCCAAGATGGAAAACTTGTTTTAGGTACATGGCAAGGTGTTTACTTTTGTGAATTTGATGGTCCACGAAAGCGAAAATTTCATGCTATGGTGATTCCAGAATAAAAAAGATTGGAGAGAAGCTTTTAAAGTCGATCATAAAATAACTTGTCACACGCTCGAAGCAATGCAGTTTTATCCCAACACATTTAAGGGAACTTGAAAGAGGACAAGCCCCCTCTTTTTAATCTGTTGGATAAATTTGATCCACCAAGCGGTTATGATACTATCATTTTGCTTATCCAATAGTGCTTTGTTCAACAGATGAAACAGGAAATGGTTCCTATTATCAAACTTGATGTTAGGAACCATTAAAAAAAGTCCTGCCATTACTTCAGTGTCAGTGTCAAAGTAGTCCTTCTTCGTTCTTTTCCAAAGTCACTTAAAAAACTTAGCTATCGAAGTCTTATATCGACAGAATACCGTCGTTTTGCTTATACTATTAACCCGTAAAAAGTTTAGCTTTGCTAAAGTACAAAAAAAAGCTAGTTTCTTTCCCTGTTCACTGATCGTAAGGGGAGTAAACTTCCCACGAATGCAATTGCAGCGGCAGCTAGAAATAATTTGTCAAAGCCGAAAACTGCTATTGTCGCCACACTACTAAAAACCAGCAAATCACAAACCGAATCAATAATAGATAGCAATGAGATCGTTGTTGCTCTTACCTTTGAAGGAATTATATCGTTAGCTAATTGCGCATATACCGGGTAGCGTACAGCACCAACAAATCGAAGCAAAACCATAATAAAGAGTAAAATCCAAAGATTTTCACGGTAAAAAGCTGCTAATAACAATCCGAATACGGCAAGAGCACCCGTTATATATAAAAATAGAATTCGAGAAATGCGAGATGTCATCCACCCAATAGACCGAGAAACGAAAAAGCTAAATACGGAAAGTCCCGCAAGCGAAAAACCAATGAAATAGACAGGCAAGCCGGCGTCTAGAAGTAACTTGTCACTAAAGTTATCAAAAATTGCTACAGATGGGATAAATACCAGTGTGATATTTAAAAACATCCATAACAGCTGAGGTGCTTTTTTTATTGCTAGCACCCCTTCTTTCACTTGTTTAAAAGGATTTTCGCGATAGCTCCCATGTTCTGGTGGATTTTTTGCAAAAGTTAACAATACAATTTGCAAGCTTTGAAAAAAAACACCTAATGCAATAAGCAGGACAAATTGCTCATCTGTCAAATTTTGAGCTATAATAGCGCCTAGTATTAATACAATAACCATGACCATAAATTGCGCGGATTGGATAATTCCAAGTGCTTTATCTAGCATATTTTCTTCATTTGATTCTTTTAAAGATTCATAGATAAAAGCTTCATCAGCACCACTAAAAAACGTTACACTGAATCCACTTAAAAGACTACTAATGACAAATACCCATGGGTCGTATGCCCAAATTAACATTGCATGACTAATAATACTTAAAAATGCTCCAATCATAAACGACATTTTTGCACCATATCGATCCGCAAACATACCTGTTGGAATTTCACCAATTAATACGCCAGTACTCCAAAAGAGTAATAACCATAATATAGATGCTTCATCCAGTCCACGAGAAAAATAAAATAATGCTAAGACTGGTTGAATAAATCGAACACTGCCAAATAATTCCGCCCAAAATAACACACGAATGTTTCGTGAAGCTAATGTACCTTGTTTCAATGTTTCATCCTCCTGCTTCCTGTTTATTTCGCTATAAACAAGCAGGAGTGAACAACGATGGAATTTTTTTAACTCTGCTTACCCATTTTTTTCTATGCTATGCAAAAACCACATATATCCCATTTGAAATGACTTACAACTGAAAATAAAAAGCATTTTCAAGCGCGTTTTAAATACAATCGCTTAACTCCATGGACATTTTTGCAGAAAGCATGTTGGATAATCCGTTATTTTTCTTATCCTAATTTTTCACCCCTACTTGTTGGTTTGAGAAAAATCGTTTGTCTTTTTTGCACATTAATGACCTCCTAACAAAATATATACTTTAATTATACAGAAGTGGATCAAATAGAAAAGACATAAATTTTTAAAATTTTTATAACTTAATACAGGTTAAACATTGAAGAAAATGTTTTTTAAACACAACTATCCAAAAACCACAATACGGTGTAGTTTCATTAAATATCCACATAATATATGTAGCACAAAAATGTGTGACCCTTATGCGAGAACGAAGATTAAGGGAGCGCGCAGATGCACGCTCCCTTTCATTTACTACTTCTGTCTATTTGCGAGATCTTGTTCTGCCATTTTTATCATACGCTTCACCATCTCGCCACCCACGGAACCATTTTCTCTTGCAGTAGTATCGGCGCCAAGATCGACATTAAATTCATTAGCGATCTCATACTTTAGGGAGTCGACTGCTTTTTCTGCACCTGGCACTTCTAACTGATTACGGTTTCGTCGAGCCATCGGAAACACTCCTAATGGGAAAAGTAGTAGAACAGTAAATACTGTTCAGTAATAGTATGCGTGGGTGCAGCTGGTACATACATGGCAATATAAGGATGCATGATTATGTGTCAATGCATTATCGCTATGTGATAACAGACAACTTTACGCTTTCAAATGCATTCAAGGTGAGTAACATCTTGATGTATAAGACGAAAAACTTCTACTTTTATACGCTGAACCAGTAAGTTCTATTTTTATGCCCCATAGTTATTTATATAAAACGCATGAACTATTTATTGAGCGACATTGATATATACCACACAAATTTCTAACCTCCGCTCGCACGGTTACCAACGATGGGCGGTTCTCGATATATGCCGAAACACTTTTCCTTTGGCTTCGGCCCGCATCCTAAGCATACATATATTTCTTTTCCTGCATCATTCTTTATTGTAAGAACAAAGGCTCGGGGCGCCCGGTTAGCAACGTAGCGAGTGGAACGAAACGACTAAAGTTTTAGGAATCATGATGAGATGGTGTTGACGAACCAATGATGACTTATCGTAGGGCAATGGAGTGAAATCGCCTAGTGCTGGGCGCTGGAGTCGGACGTGGCTAATTAACTTAGTAAGTTTATCCACAGCTGCAAATTTTTTTAATTTCCTAGACAACAAAAGAAAAAAAGCTTATCTCCTATTGGAAATAAGCTTTTTTTTATTATCTATTATAGACGAGTTACGTTAGCTGCTTGTGGTCCGCGGTTTCCTTCTACGATTTCGAATTCAACGTCTTGACCTTCTTCAAGAGTTTTGAAACCGTCAGCTTGGATAGCTGAGAAGTGAACAAATACGTCGTCTCCGTCCTCACGCTCGATGAAACCAAATCCTTTTTCTGCATTAAACCATTTTACTTTACCAGTCATTAAAATGACCTCCTTATTCAAATATCGTGCAAAGTAATTGAATCATGAATACTTTTACACCACTTTGATAAAGAGATCGTAAAGTATTATATCCAAACTTCAATTTCCTTTTGCACCTTTAACTTTACCCTTTTCTGAAACAAAATGCAAGTGTATACATCTAAAATTTGTAATATTTTTTTCCATTAGTAGTTTTTTTTGAAATTTCCCGCAAAAATATTACCTATTTCTGTATTTAAAAAGCACTGTCAAAACCTAAGACAGTGCCTTTATGAGCATTATTTATACAACAACATCATAACCTTGTTCTTCCACTGCTTCTCGCATTGCTTGAATGTTTGTTTGTACATCATCATAAGTTACATCTACTTTTCCTGTATTTAAATGTACTTCTACTCCTGTCACACCTGGTAATGCTTCGAGTGCTCCTTTTACTGCTTTTTCGCAATGACCACAAGTCATTCCTTTTACATCTAAAGTTGTTTGCATAGCGCAAATCTCCTTTCAATACTTTTAAGATTTATCTTCAACAAGTCTGATCAAACAACAACTATCGATGCTTTTCGTACGAATAGCTTTTAATCAGTTCCTGTTGAAATATTTATAGAGAAGCTAATATGGAAATGTTTATTTCCCTATAGCTTTACCCGCTTTAATCGTAAGGAATTTGATACGACACTTACAGAGCTAAATGCCATTGCCGCACCTGCAATCCAAGGTGCAAGTAAGCCAACTGCTGCAATCGGAATTCCTGCTGTGTTATAAGCAAAAGCCCAAAATAAGTTTTGGCGAATATTTTTTATCGTTGCATGACTTGCTTTAATCGCCTTTGGAATCAATAATAATTCGCCACCTAAAATAGTTACATCAGCAGCTTCTATTGCCACTTCTGTACCTGTTCCAATTGCAATACCAATATCGGCAACAGCTAATGCTGGAGCATCATTAATACCATCACCAACCATCGCTACATGCTTGCCCATTTCCTGTATCATTTTTACTTTATCCGCTTTTTCCTCTGGTAAAACTTGCGCAATCACATGATCGATACCAACCTGCTTGGCGATTGCCTTCGCTGTTCGTTCATTATCGCCTGTTAGCATAATAACTTCAAGTCCTTCGCTTTGTAGCTGACTGATCGCTTCTTTCGCTGTTTCTTTCACCGTGTCCGCTACGGCGACAATTCCTTCAAACTGACCATCTACAGCGATCAACATGGCAGTTTTCCCATTTTTTTCAAAGGATTGCATGGTCGTTTCTTCCTGCTGGTAAGCAATGTTGTATTTTTCCATTAACGTCCTTGTTCCTACAAGAATCATTTTTCCATTCACTTGGGCAGAAATACCGTGACCAGGTATTGCTTGAAATTCTTCCGTATCGAATAACTCCAAGCCCTTTTCTGTTGCCCCAGAAACAATTGCTTCTGCTAGTGGGTGTTCAGAACTTTTTTCCGCACTTGCAACTAACTGTAAAACTTCATCCGTACCCGTGAAATCCGTTATTTCTGGTTTCCCTTTGGTAATTGTTCCTGTTTTATCAAAAATAATAGCATCTAGTTGGTGTGTACGCTCTAAATGCTCCCCACCTTTAAACAAAATCCCCTGTTCGGCAGCTTTACCAGTTCCGACCATAATCGATGTTGGCGTTGCTAAACCGAGTGCACAAGGGCATGCGATGACTAGAACAGCAATGGATGCGACTAATGCCGACTCCAACTCCCCTGGTGTCACAAAAGCAATCCAAATAATAAATGTGAGCATTGCGATTCCAACAACAATTGGTACGAAATAACCCGAAATAATATCTGCCAAACGTTGGATCGGCGCTTTTGAGCCTTGCGCGTCTTCCACTACTTTTACAATCGAAGCTAAAGCCGTATCTTTTCCTACCTTAGTCGCTTCCATTTCTATCGTTCCATTTTTATTCATCGTTGCGCCAATTACTGTATCTTTTAAATCTTTTTCCACTGGTAATGATTCACCAGTAAGCATCGATTCATCAACAGCCGTACGTCCTTTGATAACAACGCCGTCTACAGGTATTTTCTCTCCTGGTTTCACAATGAGGCGGTCACCGAGAACGACTTCTTCAACAGGTATCATCGCCTCTTCATTATTTCGAATGACACGTGCCTGTTTTGCTTGTAGATTCAATAATTTAGAAATTGCCATCGTCGTTTTACTTTTCGCTTTTGTTTCTAAATACTTTCCAAACAAGATAAGCGTAATTAAAATCGCACTTGTTTCGAAATAAAGATGTGGCATATAGTCAGGATTGCCAATCGTTTTTATTGCTTCATATAAACTATAAAAATAAGCAGCACTCGTTCCTAAAGCTACGAGTACATCCATATTGGCTGCTTTATTACTAAGATTTTTATATGCGCCGTCATAAAATTGCCAGCCAATAATAAATTGTACAGGTGTCGCTAAAGCAAATTGGAACCACGGATTCATAAAAATACTTGGTAGGCTAAGTCCAAACAAATGATCAAGCATCGTTACCAAAAGAGGTATAGATAAAATAGCCGATAGGATAAGTTTCGTTTTCATACGTTGGATTTGCTTTTCTTTATGGCTTTGCTTTTCTTCTTTATTTGCTCTTGGCTGGGCTTGATAACCTAATTTTTCAACTATGCCAATAAATTTTTCTTCGTCAATGAATGACGGCTGATATTCGATAACAGCTGTTTCATTAGCAAGATTTACTGTCGCATTCTCCACACCTTGTTGTTTGGACAAGACTTTTTCAATCCGGTTCGAACATGCTGCGCAAGTCATACCCGTAATATCAAATTCAACCTTTTCCGTTTCCACACCATACCCTAGCTTTTCAATTTTTTCCGTAATATCTTCTAAGGAAACTTTTCCCGGGTCGTAATTTAAGTTTGCTTTTTCGGTTGTTAAATTCACCTGTGCTTCTACACCGTCCACCTTATTCAGTACTTTTTCTATGCGACTAGAACAGGCCGCACAAGTCATACCAGTTACTCCAACTGTTACATGTTCCTTCTCTTGCATTCTCCTTCACCTCACTTATTGACTCATACCTTAAGAAAACTAATATCGCTAAGTCTTTATGACGAGCAAATACACGATACAGCTTAAAGATTTTATACTTTAGATTATTTCGCCAGAACACTGCATGCCGATTAAAAATTTTGCTTTTCAAAGTGAATATTTTTTAAAAGAACACTTTTAGGAGTGCATGACCTTTTTATTTGGACAGCTGTTTTAACACTTCCATTAATTCATCAATAGCTGCTTCCCCTTGCCCTGATTGTACTGCATGCGATACACAATGCTTCGTATGCCTTTCCGCAATGGAAAAACCTACTTTTTTAAGCGCTGCATTAATGGCACTAATTTGGACTAAAATATCAATACAATATCTATCTTCTTCCACCATTTTCTGCACGCCTCGAACTTGACCTTCTACCCTTTTCAGCCGGTTCGTTATCGCGGATATTTCATCCTTTGTTCGAGGCGTTACAGGATGTTCTGGTTTTGCCGTTGTCATCTATATCAACTCCATTTCTTATTTTTTACTACTCACACTTATACTATACCCCCCTATTGTATTTTATGCAATATGTTTGCTTATAAAAATGTATAACAAATATAAACTGCTGCAAAATTAAAAGCTGGGACTGAATTAGAGTTTATAACAACCCGTTTTTTGCCAATTTCTCAAATTTAAAATTACATCACCATGAACAAAGGCTCGGGGCGCCCGTTTAGCAACGTAGAAAGTGGAACGAATCAACGAAAGTTTTAGGATTCATGCTCCTGCAACAGGAGTATGCCGGCTCCCTCCGGCAAGCCCGTCTTTAGTCGGCCTTTCTATTTAGAACAAACCAATGATGACTTATCGTAGGGCAATGGAGTGAAATCGCCTAGTTGCTGGGCGCTGGAGCCAGACGTGGCTAAATAACTTAGTAAGTTCATCCACAGCTGCTAAATTTTATAATTTCCTAGACCACAAAAAAACCTTTCCAGCAAAAACTTGCCAAAAAGGTTCATAGTTAGTTTCGTAAATAGCTTCTGCAACGAGTAACCCTAAAATGCATAAACAAAAAACGCAATCAATCCTATCAAAATGGTCACTGCATATATCCAGATGAGTATTGGCACATTTGATTTCAACGATTTCGTTTCATATTCCATCGAACGTTGCAATTCACTTTGAGCGGTTTCACCTTCTGCTTCATATTGCTTCATTTTTCTCTCTTCCTGCTTAAACACGTACAACGTGCCCCCAAGAGCAACAAGAAATAAACAAAATAAGAAAATAATTAATGCCATATTCATAGTAATAATCCCCCCACGTTTACACGTATTTTTAATAAAATTAACGATTGCTATGTCGAACATTACAATATACGTTTTATTATGTTCATTCGAGTAATTAGAAAAACGTGAATTAACGCCAAGCTTCCATGGAGAGTCTACGTTTCACTTAAAACTTCTAATTTCCTTAATATGAAATAAAACTTTTTAACATTGTAAGTTCTCGACTGCCCCTTCATTTATAGCTATCATAACTTTTACATGAATAGGAGCAATTTGCAATTCTTTTCAAGCAATTGTCAAAAAAAGTTAACGTTTTCATGATTTTCTGTCTACGCTAATTTGTATGGAAGGAATTATTTACTTATGCGTGCGCAATTTAGCCAACATGAGAATGGAGAGAGCAATTTTCCGAAGTACGGAGGGTTAATTCTTGCGTATGGTGAGCGTTTTTTCGTTCGAGGTGAGCGTTTTTACGCTCGGGCGAGCGCTTTTTCGTTCGAAATGAGCGCCTTTACGCTCGGGGCGAGCGCTTTTTCGTTCGAGATGAGCGATTTTACGCTCGGGGCGAGTGCTTTTTCCTACGGAGCGAGCGTCTTTATGCTCGGGCGAGCGCTTTTTCGTTCGAGATGAGCGATTTTACATTCGAGATGAGCGCCTTTACGCTCGGGGTGAGCGATTTTTCCTACGGAGCGAGCGTCTTTATGCGGGCGAGCGTTTTTTCGTTCGAGGTGAGCGATTTTACGCTCGGGGCGAGCGCTTTTTCCTACGGAGCGAGCGTCTTTATGCTCGGGCGAGCGCTTTTTCGTTATAGGTGAGCGATTTTACACTCAGAGCGAGCGCTTTTTCCTACGGAGCGAGCGTCTTTATGCTCGGGCGAGCGCTTTTACACTCGGAGCGAGCGCTTTTTCCTACGGAGCGAGCGTCTTTATGCTCGGGCGAGCGCTTTTTCGTTATAGGTGAGCGATTTTACACTCAGAGCGAGCGCTTTTTCCTACGGAGCGAGCGTCTTTATGCTCGGGCGAGCGCTTTTACACTCGGAGCGAGCGCTTTTTCCTACGGGGCGAGCGTCTTTATGCTCGGGCGAGCGCTTTTTCGTTCGAGGTGAGCGATTTTACACTCTGGATGAGCGTTTTTACGCTCGAGGTGAGCGCTTTTTCGAAGAAGGGCTTTTTAAAAAAAATGTGAAAAGCCGCTGGTCCAGTTTTTTCCAATAGGCAATTCTAATAATGGCTCATTTATTTAACAAATTTATTCTTCCTTATTTATACTACCTCTTGTTTCGTTTCCAATATTAAATTAGCATGTACGAGACGTTTTCGTACAGCGATTCCTATCCAGCTAGCTAATGCAGCTTTCATCAATCCAACGATGATAAATGGATAGACCCCAGCTACTAATGCTGCATTCCATGAAAGATCTAAAATAATTTTCAACTGCGTTGTCCCAAATGCTAATGTAATAAACATACCTATTATATTTGCAAGTAAAGCATTTTGGAAACGAAAGCTTGTCTTTTCGAGAATGAAACCTGTAACATATGCTGTAGCAATAAAACCAAAAATATATCCTCCTGAAGGGCCGACTAACACATGTGCGCCACCGCTAAAGCCAGCAAAAACAGGCACCCCTGTACCTCCAATTACCGCATAGCAAATCATCGCTAACGCACCTTGTTTACTGCCTAAAATAGTTGCCGTAATTCCGACTGCTAAAGTTTGTCCACTTATCGGTATTAGTGGTAATGGTATTTCTATTTGCGCCAAAATAGCTGTGAGTGCTGCAAACAAAGCACAGTTAAGCATGAAGCGAAGTCTTTTTCGTTGCTGTTCCATGTTAATAAATCCCCCCATTTCACATAAACGTTCATGTTTTTTCAAAATTGTACTTGGAAAAAAGAATATTGTCAACTTCACTAACATGATAGTTTACATTTAGAGTGAGCAATTTATTGTTTAAACGTTCTATATTAGGGAGAAGCAATAATACGTCATTCAGTAAATGCCATTAATCGATGCATTTTTAAATAATTAAAATATAAATGAATATTGAATATAGCAAAGAGTACTAGAGATAATGATAGTTATTCAGTCTTCTTTTTCATTTAAAAGTAACTTATTTTAAACCGGCTACTTCCTTATAGCGTTAAACGTACTTAATCAGGAGACGAGCGACTTTTCCTATGTTCATGAGCTATTCTCGGATCACG
>NZ_FQXD01000004.1:120172-150944 GCF_900129865.1 Virgibacillus chiguensis | reverse complement strand
CGAGCGACTTTTACTCGTTCTTGAGCAATTTCAGGATCATGGCGAGCGCTTTTTCGACGTGCTTAAGCGATTTCCGACGTGTGGGAGTGATTTTCTAATGATAGGAATCTGTAGTTTGAATCTATTCTTTCAAATAGATATACTTACAATACAAGTAATAATCAATGGAGAGGGGTGGCTTATGATGGGGCAACAAATTAAAGGAAAGACGGCGTATATTACAGGTGCTGGTAGCGGTATTGGAAGAGCAACTGCACTTGCTCTTGCTAAGGAAGGTGTTCATGTAGGCTTCATTGCGCGTACGGAAACCAAATTGGAAGCTGTTGCAAGAGAAGTAGAAACATATGGCGTTAATACCAGTTATGCTGTTGCTAATATAGCAAAGTTGGAAGAAGTAGAGGAAGCTGTTGCGAAGCTAGAAACGTCGCTTGGGTCTGCAGATATTTTAATAAATAATGCAGGTATTGGAGCATATGGCGATTTTCTAGAAATGGATCCAGAAACGTGGAAACAAACTATAGAAGTGAATGTTTTCGGTACGTATCACGTTACTCGCGCCGTCTTACCACATATGCTGAAGAAGAATCAAGGCGATATTATTATGATCTCTTCCAGTAACGGATTAAAAGGGACAGCAGGTTCGACTTCTTACAGCGCTTCCAAATTTGCCATTCAAGGTATGTCCGAAGCTTTAATGCAAGAAGTGCGCAGAAATAACATTCGCGTTTTCACATTAAATCCAAGCCTTGTTGCTACAGAGCTTGCTTTCGGCGAAAAGTTAGCGGAGAAAAATGACGATAAATACATGCAACCCGAAGATTTAGCTGAATACATGGTAGCCCAATTAAAATTGCATCCGAGAATGTTTATTAAACAGTCGTTACAATGGGCTACGAATCCGTTCTAAAAACCAAAACTGTTGCAGACGTTTAACAAAAACGATTTGCAACAGTTTTTATAATTTGCTTTTCGTTTCCTATTCAGAGACTTATAATTCTAATTATTGTAACGGTAACATCTTTTAACTCCAGTTAATTGGCATAACTAACCAGGGGTTTAGGCACCAGCTTAGATCTTCCCCTTCTTAAAGCATGAGTTGAAATAAAACTGCTGCTCTCGTCTTTTCTTTTGTAGTCTGAAAAAGAATTCAACTAGATTTAAGAAGCTTTTTTTAGATTTTTCAATGTAACTGTTTCCGCTTGCACTAATCGAGGAGCGCTAGCTAAAATTACCGCTAAAACAATAGCGCAAAAAACAAATGCACCTACAAAAGTCGTGCCATTGGCGATAAAAGAATAAACGAGTGGCGAAGTTCCCTTAGGAGCGTAATCCCCCCAGAAAATGACACCTGCAAGAAAATGCCAAAAATACCTTGCCATGCTGCCCACAAACACTGCTGCTACCCCCCATGTCAAGGCCACTTTTTTACGTCCATTTGCAAAACTTTTTTGAATGAATGGCGAGAGTAATCCTGCAAAACCAACGCTAGCAAAAGCAATAAAATATTCAATTAAAAATTGGGTCGGTGTGAGAATTGTTGCATCACCGAGCATCACCTGTAACAACCCCCATAAGAAACCCGCTAATATCCCTGCTAGCATCCCCCTCCGAAATGCAAGAATAAATATGGGTACCATAGCAAAAGAAATGGATATAGCTGGTGATAATTTAATGGAAGGAAGAAAATCCAAAATCATTGCGAATGCTGCAAAAAAAGCCGCCTCAACCATTACTAATAAGCGAATATTTTTCATTAAAAAAGCTCCCCTTTCACGGAAACCCCAAGGGAAGCATCATTGTTCGACGTAGTTGTTCATTTATTGTGTAGAAGGTAAATGCTTACAAATGCCCGCTTTACATACAGGATCTTCCTGCACCTAAATCGAACTAGCATTTTATGCATAAACCTAAACATTGTTGTCCACATCCCTACGCAAGTGCTAACTAAACAGGTTCAAAGGGTCTCAAACATTTCGTTTCATCTCAGCCAAATAGCTCCCCTTGTGGTTTCTATGTATATGATTTTCATCTATTATAAGCGATAAATTGTTCTTTGAACAGTTTTTAGATTCTTTATAAACCAAAAATTTTTTCAGCAACAAGCCGTGTTCACATAAATAGTCAGAAAAATAAAGCTAACTTCTTAAATTATTCTAGAGGTTGTGCAAATTTCTCAATTGGGGACGCATATTAAAACGTTTGTATCGATATGCGTATTTCATCAGTGCTTGCATTCCTATCGTCTAGGCGCCTTTTTTCTGATTCCAGCACCCTAGGACTTATCTTTAGTTTCAGAACTCCAATATCAAGCGTACGTTGTTTCTAACACGCACATATCCATTGTATTTCTAATTCCGGCACTCATATCGAGCGTGTTTCTTTCACCAGCGTTCGCATACCCTAGCCACCTGCACATATTCCTCATGTTGGAGATAGTTTTTCGACGTTAAAAAGACATGTCTCATATACGGATCAGTGACCTGTCAAAGTCAAAGAAGTATATCTAACATGTCTACATCTAGAGAGCAAGTGATGACTCATTTTCATGTACTTTAAATAAAGTTCGTTTGAAAGATATAGAAAGATAAAACGAGGATCCTCGTTATGTCATGTTGGTAGTATAGCCAAAAGAAAGAATCGTAGGTAGTTTGACATGGAGCTTGGCGAGCACAATTGATGAGCCAAACATGCTATCATGGACCGCTACTCCATGTAAAACCTCTTAAACTACCTGCCGCTTCCATACACTAGTGAAGATAAATACCTATTTATCAATCTATCTATCTTTGTAACGATCACTACTTCGTGTTTCATCGTACCAAGCAAATGTGTCGCCAAATCAGACAGATGAACCCAAAACTGTTCACAAGCAAAACAGCAGGCTCAAAAAGCAACAGCTTATGCTTTTTGAGCCATCACGCCTTGACAACATTCGACCTGCTGTTTTCTCACTCATTTGTACCTCAAATTCATTCTTTACCTTTTTATTAGTTTACACCAACGCGGTCCCACGCACGAGCAACTTCCTGAGCAGCGCTTTCCCCATACAAATCTTGAGCAGATTGAACGAGTGCTTGCCTTGCATCTTGGAAACTACTATTCGGCGTTAAATAGGTCGTTAATGCACGATAATAAACTTGTTCCGCCTTACTTACACCTATACCATGAACAGTGAAATAAGCCGCTTTATTCGGAATTCCACTATTAATATGAACTCCACCCCAATCACCGTCTCGGGTGTTTGGTAAATGTTGATAATCGTTCATATGATCTGGCTGATTATACCTTGTTGGGTTAGCTAAACTGCGTAGTGCATCCCCTTCAATACCAGGTGTATATACATCTTCACCAATTAACCAATCACCATCCACAAAATAGGCAAAAACATCAGCAAACGATTCATTTAACGCACCAGATTGGTTGGCGTAGACAAGATCAGCTGTTTCGTCAATCACTCCATGTGTAAGCTCATGAGCTACAATATCATTTGCACCAGATAACGGAGCAAAACTTCTTCCATCTCCATTACCGTAAATGATCTTATCACCAAGCCATGCTGCATTATTATAGTTGTTTCCATAATCAACTATCGACCGAATTGTCGAACCGTTGTCATCATAACTAACCCGACCAAATGTATTATAGTAATAATCAAATACTTGTCCAGCATGATAATGAGCATCAACAGCCGCCTGTTGTTCTTGATTCGTGAAACGATTATCTTCATCTTTCACATAAACACCTGGAAGATTTCTATCGCCTCTTCCTTGATTCGTGAACGTTTCAATGACGCCATTCATTCGTTTTGTCGTATCATAGAGATAATAGTCCCCTTGATGATAAAACGTATTTAACTGTCGCTGATGTCCAAGGACACCTATTCCACTTCCAGTAGAAGAAATTTCTTGCGCCTGATTGATCGCTTTTAAAACCTCTCCACTCTCTGCATTCACCCAAATATTCCAGTACGCTGGTTCCGGTTTGGCAAATTGAAGCTCTACGCGGTATGCTAACGTGTACTGTTTATCATCATCATGATAGACAACTAAATCAGCAGTTTCTTCCAGCGTATTAAACGTTTCTCCAGTTAATGATGCCATTTTTTTATCTGCTTCACTACGCTTTATATCAATGTGTTTCCATGCATTATTAATTGCTTGTTGTTTACTTAGTTTTTGTTTTTCTGTTAATTTTTCAGGAGCATTAGGATGAAACTCCCCGTTAATTGCTGTAATTTTTTTGTCTTTATTCACATGTACGGCAATTTTAGAATTATCTATTGGTATATTTTGAATTTTCGGTTTATAAATGTAATGAGTCATCCCTATATCATCTACATTAGATTCTATAAAATCTAGTTTTGTTTCCGAGTTAATTTTAAAGAGTTCTTTATTTTCTAGCAAAAACTTCCTTACATCTGCCTCTTTCGTCACTTTTCGTTCGGATAACTCTCCGTTAATAAACGAAGGCCCTTTTTGCTCATTTTCTTGCTCCCATTTCGTCTCAACATCTGAATTAATTTCCCATTCATCCCCTGAATCAGTAGCATAGGTTACCTGAGCATTACTTACAATTAATGTAGTAGCTAAGGTGATCAAACCCATTCGATGAAGCCATTTCTTTTGCATTTGCAATCACTCCTTTTTTGGAAACTATTGGTATTTCTTGTGGAATAATAGTATCGTAGATTGTATTATATGACAATGAATCAATTGGCTCATTCTCGGTTGAATGTTTAGGTATTAATACCTACAAAATTACTTAAAAAAGGCAAAACATAGACATTGATTAAAAATTAAATTACATAAAAAATGTCACTTATATAGGTTTTTTGGGGAGTTTTTCATATTCTTTATACTACATCGTTTCATGCTCTCCTTTCATATAAAAATGTTCTATTATAAAAGTATTAATCTATAAATAGCGTGACTTATTTTATATTTTATAATTACAAATACCTATTATTTGCACACACTCTGAATTAAAAATGTTTGATAAGTTAGTCTACTATGCATCAATTTGTGTTATCATAAACAACTTAAGGTATATAAATGGTCATTTTAGTTACTTATATTGAAACATGTTTGACTTTTTTCATTTTTCAATTGTTCCACCTACTTCCTTTTTCATTTTTTTATGCTATAATTTGGATTACAACACATGACATATAAGGTATTATCTTACATTTACTACGTAAGACTTTATAAATCTCTTAACAGTTCCGATATTCTAATTACTATGACTAACAATGAAAAGGTAGGCGATACAAATCTTATACTAGTTGAACTATGTAGAAATATGATTTTCCCTTTGTGTGTCCTTACGCACCAATTATCTCGTTCACTATTTAACAAAATGAGGCGCTTGCTAACTACAAAAAGGGTAAAATTAGAGATTTTGACTATGTCGGGGGTCTACGATGAGTTATAGAACTACACCATTAGAAGAAGGTATTAAAAATCTTTATATGAAACTAGGAATTACAGAACCAGAATATCCTATTGAAGAACTTGCGGTAAAATTAAACATTTATATAAGTTACCAAAAAAAACCTTGCCTACAACAAAGAGGAACCATATATTTAAACCCTTATTTGTCGAGTGAAAAACAGAAAGAACTATTTTTTTATGAATTATCACACGTCCTTCCACATGTAGGGATACAATTATTTATGCCAAAATTATTTAAAAGTTTGCAGGAACATAAAGCAAACTATATTGCTCTACATTTAGCAATACCAACCTTCATGTTACAAAAGGTAAATTTCCCTCTATATCATGAAGATGCAATTGCAAATGTTGCTAACCAATTTAAAGTAACAACTGAATTTTCACAAAAACGGTTACATGAATATAGAAATCAAGTAAATCAAAACTTAAACATTCTCTAATAGTTGTTCTAGAAGTTATCATTCTACAATGAATTAATTTAAACAAGATGTATTTATTTAAAATTCATAATTTAAAGACGTTTCGCAAGTCGAAGTAAAATTTTAAAAAGTTGTACTACATTTCAAAAAAATCGATGCGTCTATGAGGAAAGCGCATACCATGAAAATTTACAAGCCTCCTTTATTCTCCAGGTTGTGTAGATGGTTTTTTGACATAAATGCTTTTCCAATTAGATGCAGTAAACCGATAAGAGGAGGAATAACGTTGAAAAAAATAGGCTTAACTTTTATTGCATTAGGGGTTGTTTTTATTGTAAAGAAAGGGTTCTCATTGAAAGTAGAAGTAAAGCGAACATAACAAATACGATTTTGGTAAATCCAAGCTTACCGCTAAGCTTCCATGACACGATCCTTCGTTGTCTGTTAAAGTTCTATCCTTTTTATCGTGTAAAACTTTCATGAAAATGCAAAAAAGATGGGGCATAAACAAAACGTATTTAAGCACCATCTTTCCTTCATATATTACAGGCTCTTCTCCCCTTTTAATCATTTTAGAGTTGTAAAACACCTGCATATCTTGTCAATATTCCCTTCCTTCCAAATAAAACCACCTATATATTGCGCTCTAAAAAATCGGTTTTCTCTGCCCGCCCACCGACGAGCAGAAATACAGCCATCGATATACAACTCGAAACTTTTACAAATCGCTTGTCGAATAGAAAAAACCATGACTCGTGCTCGATATATCGTGATTCACACGATTATGTCTTCTATGGATATTTCCATGGACAGAAATGATGAGCGACTGTTCTTTCCAACCCTTTTCTATATCTTTAAGTTGGGGATTCTAGGTGACATCTCCGCTTACATGTAACCTATCCAGATCTTAAACAAACTCCCTAAATTATGTGTCACGTTTTTCTCAACATAGTTATAACCTCTATGCTTCTGGCTACACATACCCCCTATGAAAATTTTATACTTCCTCAAAGTAAAAAATAAGGGAAACCCCCTATAGTATGAGAAGCTATTCAATCGTACAATAAATATAGATATGAAAAATAACTTTGTAAAGCGAGGGGGAGACATATGTCCAAACATTATCAAGTTCTCATCGTAGGTGGCGGTACTGCTGGCATAACAGTTGCAGCTCAGCTGTTACATTACTCCAAACATTTCAAGCATAAAATAGCAATTATTGAACCAGCAGAAGAGCACTATTATCAACCTTTATGGACACTTGTCGGGGCAGGTGTTTCTAATATCGAGACGACAAAACGATCCATGGAAAGTGTTATACCAGAAGGGGCAGACTGGATTCAGGAAGAAGTGGTTTCCTTTGATCCAACAAATAACAACGTTTACACCAAAGAAGGCAACCATATTCAATATGACTACCTTGTTGTTGCAGCAGGGATTGACATTAACTGGCGAGCAATAAAAGGTTTACCAGAAACGTTAGGGAAAAATGGCGTTTGCAGTAATTACGCTTATGAACACGCAACTTATACATGGGAAGTTATTCGTAACTTCACAAGCGGAAATGCCATATTTACGCATCCAAACTCACCAGTGAAGTGCGGTGGAGCACCACAAAAAATTATGTATCTTGCAGAAGAATCTTTTCAAAAAACCGGTGTTCGGGATCAAGCAAATGTACTATTTTATTCGGCGAACCCTGCCATTTTTGATGTTCAAAAATACCGTAATGCCTTAGAAAAAGTCATTGACCGAAAGCAGATTCAACCACACTTTCGTCATCATTTAATTGAAGTACGTGGCGAAGAAAAAGTAGCCGTTTTCGAATCATTAGAAACTGGCGAGCAACAAACCGTATCCTTCTCCATGTTACATGTTACGCCACCAATGCAAGCACCATCTTTTATTAAGGATAGCCCAATTGCAGACGATGGAGGCTGGGTGAATGTGCACCCGTATACGTTACAACATACTCAATATGCGAATATTTTCGGCATTGGTGATTGTAGTAATTTACCGACATCGAAAACCGGAGCCGCGATTCGTAAACAGGCACCTGTTGTGGTGCAAAATATTATTTCTTCGATAAAGGAAAAACCGCTTGCAGCAACTTATGACGGGTACAGCTCTTGCCCACTTGTAACAGGGTATAATAGCTTAATTTTAGCCGAATTTGATTATAATAAAAATCCACAAGAATCGATGCCATTTAACCAAGCAGTAGAGAGAAAAAGTATGTATTTATTCAAAAAAGATTTCTTGCCAATTATGTATTGGGATGGCATGTTAAAAGGAATTATGTAAACGGAGAAGGGGGATGAAACAATGCCGCATACAGCTATCCATTCAGATGATAATAAAGACCTTCTTCATGAGTTAAAACAGCCGGAAATCCATCAAGCTTTAACGGGTATTATTCATCGGTTACCTGAAATCGAACGCACGTTACAATCGCTAGAGCAAATGACACAATTTTCGATGCATGTCACAAAAGACCAAACTACGATGAAAGCTTTAGAGGAACGATTGCAGTTATCCAGAGTCGATGAAGAATCATTGGAAGCGCTTATCGCTTTATTAGCCAAACTTCCTACTATACTAGAAATGGTCGAGCAAATAGAAAAGATTGCCTTGTTTATCAAACATGTTGTCCATGATGAACAATCCATGGAACAAATAAAAACATCGATTGCAGAGCTTCCGTTCGTACAGCAACAGAAGGAAGTAAAAGATTTCTTCGAAGCAGTTCAAACGAGACACAAATCGATCGAGCAACACATTTCTATTTTTACCATTATCAAATGGATGAAAGAACCTCATGTACAAAAATATTTAAAATATATGCAAGCTACTTTAGACGTTTTAAAAGCGAAAAAATAATCTAGTGCTGACGTTAAATTAAGCAGTAAATATTAAAAATCAACGTGCTTTCAACAAGTCTTATTTAAATATGAGATATAAAAAGGAGTTGTCTATCATGTTATTACAATATTTTTATGATGATAAGTTAGCCCAAGCATCCTATTTGGTCGGATGCCAAGCAAAAGGAGAAGCGGTTGTTGTTGATCCAGCTCGTAACATAGAAGCATATTTATCTACTGCTGAAAAAGAAGGATTGAAAATTGTAGGTGCGCTAGAAACACATATTCACGCTGACTATGTATCTGGTGCTAGGGAAATTGCTGATCGCGTCGGTGCTACCTTGTACGTCTCCGATGAAGGGGATGCAAATTGGAAATATGAAAACCTTGATAGCTTTTCTTATAAACTACTAAAAGATGGCGATACAATTACACTTGGTAATTTAACGTTTAAAGTCATGCATACACCAGGGCATACACCAGAGAGTATCTCCTTCTTACTAACGGATGGCGGCGCTAATGCCGACGAACCGATCGGCATTTTCACAGGGGATTTTGTGTTTGTCGGAGATGTCGGTCGCCCTGACTTACTAGAAAAAGCTGCTGGCGTGCAAGGAACGAGTGAACCTGGCGCAAGAGACATGTTCCATTCATTAGAACGATTTAAGCAGTTACCGGATTTTTTACAAGTTTGGCCAGCACACGGAGCTGGTAGTGCATGTGGAAAGTCGCTCGGAGCAGTTCCATCTTCTACCGTCGGCTATGAAAAACGATTTAATTGGGCGTTACAGCACGAGAATGAAACGGACTTTATAAAAGCATTACTGGAAGGACAACCGGAGCCGCCTGTCTACTTTGCGATTATGAAGCATGTTAATAAAGTAGGACCAGCAATCCTTCGCGATCTGGAAAAACCAGAAGTTATAACTGATGGAAACCAAATTGAAACACTCTTAAATGATGGAGCACAGGTTTTGGATACACGTGAAGCAGGAGCATTTAGCCAGCAACATATACCAGGTACGATCAACATTCCATTTAACCCGTCATTTACAAATTGGGCTGGATGGCTCATCAATTATGACGAACCTTTATATTTGTTATGTGATCCAAATCAAACGGATGACATATTAACTGCCCTTCGCTCCATTGGAATTGATTTAGTTAGAGGATTTATGGATGCGGAGCAAGCTATCAAACAAGCGAAAAATCTAGAATCGTATGCAAATATCTCACCACAAGAAGCGAAACAATTACTAAAAACAGAAGCTGTCACGTTCATTGATGTTCGCAATCAATCGGAGTGGGATGAAGGGCATATCGAAGGTGCAAAACACATCATGCTTGGGACATTAAAGAATCGCCTTGACGAAGTTCCAAATAATGGCACGATTCTCCTTACATGTCAGTCAGGTGGTCGTTCTGCAATTGGAGCGAGCTTATTACAAGCTAAAGGGTATAAACAGATACAAAACATAACAGGCGGATATACTGCTTGGACGGAGCAAGATAGCTAAGCGAAAGAGAACGGAACACGAAGGTAACGGGGGTATGCTGGAAAAGAGTAGCCCCCTTTTCCAAATACTTATTCATGACGGAAGGTTTCGTTTGGTTGATACAAACATATACTCCTATCGCGCTTTGAATATACCAATCTAATCATTGACTCCCTTACTAAATCATTGGCTTGTACAATAACATACAAGCATAGATGCAGAAAAGAGGAAAGTCATCGCCTATAATGAAAGGAGAAGTGCTACTATTTTTTGTACGTAAAGGGGGTAATCGCCGTGTGTTCCATTCAATATGAGAATAAATATTTACATCAAATCTTCGAAAACATTCAAGATGGGATCATAATTATGGATCAGAGTCGTAAAATTTTAGCTATGAATCCTTCTGCAAAGAAATTAACAGGCTGGTTATTACATGATCGTGTACCGTATTGTTCTTTTTGTGAAACGCGGTTGTTACAAGGAAATGAAAATAAATGTTATTTAATTGCGCATGATGAAGTGCCTTATTTTCTTTCTGATATGCCGACGTATCATGGTAAAAAAATTAATGTGGAAATGAGCACCGCATTAATGTTCCACGATGCTACAACACATGAAAAAGAGTATTTACTTGTCTTACGCGACCAATCTCTCATGCAAAAAGAAAAAGAAGCACAACTCTCAAAAAAAATGATCCAAAAATTAATTGAAGCAAAAGAAAATGAGCATAAGCGGCTTGCCCAAGAGCTTCATGACGGGGTTGGTCAAGCACTCTACAGTATTTCTGTCGCTTTACAAGCCATTGAATCCTTTGTAAATGATACGCGAATTCAAAGCTATGTCGATGAAGTGCAAGATGAACTAAATCACGTGATGAACGATATTAAAGCCTATTCTTATCAACTACGGCCCCAGAGTATTGATCGTTTGGGATTAGTTGCAACGATACAAGGGCTTATGCATACATTAGAAAAAAGTAATCCAAACATTACGATTACTTTCACCACCACCTTAAAAAATCGACTTCCTTCTTTAATGGAGATTAATTTATACCGAGTTATTCAAGAAGCCTTACACAACACGATTAAATATGCGAACGCGACACAAGTTGTCATTGAACTTATAGACATGCCTCATAAACTAGAATTAACCATACGAGATAACGGAAAAGGGTTTGATACAAGCAAACGTTCCATGGGATTAGGCCTAAAACATATGGAAGAACGAGTGAATTTACTTCGAGGTACATTTCAAATTGCTTCTGAGTTACAACAAGGTACCATTATTCGTGCATCAGTCCCAAAGGAGGATCACCTTCTATGATTCGTGTATGCATTGTAGATGATCATCGGTTAATTCGTCGAGGACTTCAGTTATTGCTCGAAGCTTATCCGGATATTCAAGTTGTTGGCGAAGCAGAAGATGGAGACGAAGCGATACAGCTCATGCATCAATTGGAAGTTGATGTTATGTTAATGGACGTATCCATGCCTAATGGGATAGATGGATTTACAGCTTCTGAAGTTATCTTACAAAACCACAAACATGTCCATATTGTTCTTTTAACGATGCATGATGAAGAAGTATACATACAAAAGGCCATTCAACTCGATATTGGGGGATACATTTTAAAAAATAGTAAAGGCAACGAATTACATGAAGCCATACATGCCGTTCATCGTGGTGAAAAATACTATAAAGTAGGCTTACCTGAAGATCAAATCGCTAAATTATTTAAACATAGCAAAAAAGATTATTCGATTTTATCTGTTAGGGAAAAAGAAATTGTTCGACTTACTGTGCTTGGCTATACAAATAAACAAATGTCGCAACGTTTATTTATTAGTCCAAAAACAGTGGAAAACCACAAAGCAAATATTATGCACAAACTCGAGTTAAAATGTAAATCTGAATTAATCCAATACGGTCTAACGAATCATTATCACACAATATAGTTGTTTATTTTTTGTATAAAGTAAACCTTCAATCAGAGGGGGGCCGAAGTTTCTCTCTTCCCACACTGATTGTTAGGTGAACGAAATCGCGGACGTAGGTGCTGTTATCTCCCACTTAGACTTGTTCAGCTCACATCTTCCAATGCTTGTAGTGGGAGTCTTACAGCACCTTATACCCAGAATAAAAAACTTGCCACAATGGGGAAATCACTTTTCATAAGAGATAGTAGCCATGGCAAGTTCTTATAATCAACTAACAAAACAGCGGAGGGAAAGCAATTGAGTTTTGATTTTATGTTACTCATTTTTTTCATTGGTTTTATCGGTTCATTTATTTCAGGTATGGTAGGAATTGGCGGTTCGATCATTAAATATCCCATGTTACTGTACATCCCTCCCCTCCTCGGATTCGCAGCTTTTAGCGCACACGAAGTATCAGGTATTAGTGCTGTACAAGTGTTTTTTGCTACAATCGGTGGCGTTTGGGCATATCGTAAAGGTGGGTATTTAAATAAATCACTCATTCTATACATGGGGATAAGTATTTTACTTGGAGGATTAATTGGGGGTTATGGTTCCAATATCTTAGCGGAATCTACTATTAACATCGTATATGCTATTTTAGCTACCATCGCCGTTATTATGATGCTACTACCCAAAAGTAATGATGATAATCCGGATTTACAAGAGGTAACGTTTCATAAGCCACTTGCAGCTAGTTTATCTTTTATCGTCGGAATCGCAGCTGGCATTGTTGGGGCAGCAGGCGCTTTTATTCTCGTTCCGATTATGATTACCGTCTTAAAAATACCAACGAGAATGACAATCGCCAGCTCACTTGCCATTACGTTTATTTCTTCCATTGGTTCTACAGTCGGGAAGCTAGCTACCAATCAAGTGTTATTTATCCCCGCGGTCATTATGATTATTGCCAGTTTAATCGCTTCTCCACTGGGCGCAGAATTTGGAAAGCGTATAAATACAAAGATACTGCAACGGTTATTGGCAGTACTCATTTTTGCTACAGCGGTCAAAATTTGGTGGGATATTTTTTGAGCAGTTGGAGCATAAAAGAAGCATATTTGTACATAGTATAAAATGACTTCAGTCGGGGGTTCCTTGTTCATTCTTTAGAAAAACGTATTTAGCTATCGCCAAGTCGTTATGGCGATGGCCGTAGTTTTTCTTATACTATAATCCATAATTTCCTAGAGTGCAAAAAAGTGGATTTAAATACTGCGATCTCCCTCCTGCACTACAACGCATCCCTTCTAATTCAATTCTAAGGTGGGATTCTTCCGGTAAAAAGCAATGCACGATACATTTATCCTTTATAGAAAATGAGGAATTCTATGTTTAAATATGCTATGTTACTAATTTATCTGCTTTTATCATTTTTTCCGACTACTGAAAACCTACATGCATATACGGAAGAAAGAATAAAGTATGAAAAGTCAGGAGATGTTATATGGGAAGGTTATACGGATGAAAAAGTGGTTGCTCTAACATTTGATGACGGACCTAGCCCTAAATACACACCACTTATTCTTGACATTTTAGACAAATTCAATGCCAAAGCAACTTTCTTTGTCACTGGTTCCAACGCCAAAAAATATCCCTACCTTATTTACAGACAGTATTTAGAAAATCATGAAATTGGAAATCATACATTTAACCATGATTATCGAGCAGAGAACTTGAAAGAAGAGCTCGCTAAAACAGCAACCATTATTTATGAAATCACTGGTACAACACCTACTAATTTCCGCCCACCGGAGGGGGTGTATAATGATGAAATTGTTGCCATCGCAAGCGAACAAGGATATACCGTTGTCTTATGGTCTTGGGATCAAGACCCAAAGGATTGGGATCGCCCCGGTGTTGATGCAATTGTAAATCATGTCACATCCAATATTTCTTCAGGCGATATTATTCTTTTACACGATTCAGGAGGAAACCGAAGTCAAACTGTAGAAGCACTACCAAAAATATTGGAGTTTTTAGATGAAAACGGATATAAAACGATAACAGTATCTGAAATGATTGAACGTACAAACTAATTGAAATTCGCCTGGAAACTGCTCCTGCTAGGCAAGATATCGCTCAACTTCCAGACTTTTTCGATCATGTCTGGCTATTTTCGATCGACTTCGAGACTTTTTCGCTCATGCCTAGCTCCTTTTCGCTCAACTTTTAGACTTTTTCGATCATGTCTGGCTATTTTCGCTCATCTTTCAGACTTTTTCGCTCATGCTAGCTATTTTTCGATCACCTTTTAGACTTTTTCGATCATGTCTGGCTCCTTTTCGCTCAACTTCCAGACTTTTTCGATCATGTCTGGCTATTTTCGCTCAACTTCGCGACTTTTTCGCTCATGTCTAGCTCCTTTTCGCTCAACTTCTAGACTTTTCCGCTCATGTCCGGCTCCTTTTCGCTCAACTTCCAGACTTTTCCGCTCATGTCTAGCTATTTTCGCTCAACTTCAGGATTTTGACGTATCCACTGTATCGATTATTATTAAAATCACTGGTTTAGTCTAAAAAATACCAAATCACTATAAAAATTGTGATCTGGTATCTTTGTGTAACAAATAATACTCGTTCTTTATATCTTGACAAGTAACATAGCAAATGCCTTATTCTTCTGTTTCTTTCACAGTAATCACAAGTCCACCAAATTTTCCAGCAAATAAATTGTAGATTAAAGCACTTAGCAGTGCAACTAATACATAAATCCCTACAAATATGACAATGCCTAATAAAGATCCGATTGCAACGAGAGCCCCCATACCATCGCCCATCGAAAAGGTCCCTACAATTCCAATCATGGATAATAACCAATACATTATTGCAGGTATGATTGCGAAGTAAACCGTTACCTTCGCTACACTTCCATACGAAAATTTTTTAATTTCCTTTTTTGTCATTTCTTCCATCCCCTTATACTTTATTATTTATAATAATGCTGCAAACATATTACCCTATATTTGGAAAATTAAACCTTAATATATGACAAAAACCTCCTATATTAGAGTTATGCCTGTAGCGCAAATAGTATGAATGAAACAGGCTGCCTTCTTCCCTTTCAAAAACTTACACTCTTGTCTGCAGATGATGGTTGTTGTCTCACAACCACAGGTTTAAAACTTTGCACTCATGACTCCATTCATTTGCAACCAACCTATCACTATAAAGTCTCTAGTAAACGTTTATACTTTTATCCTGCTAAAGACTTGTATAGATTGAAGTATATAGATTACATTGAACCACTCGTAAACGCTATCAATTTATTACAATACGTTTCGTTTGTAAGATCACGCGAAATAATAAATACAATTTTATCCTTGTACTCCTCTAGTAAAGTGAAAAAGATTCCTTGTTGAGCATCTTTATCGATATTACTAGTTACCTCGTCTAATATGATAAAATCAAAATAGGATTATGCGCTAAAAATTCAGAGCATTATTTATTTTTATAACATTATTTTTGTCAATTACTTTTAATAATAATACCTTCAACTTTAATTGAAATTCTATTCCCGGCAAAAAAGGACAATCCATTCTCACCTATTATTGGGTTTTTAATAATCGGATAATTTTAGAATAGAATTTATATCATTAATAATATAATTATTATTTTTTTCTAAATTGTACAATAGTATAATAATGATGATGTTATATATTTTCGTTATATACATAAGTTGTTTGGGATTAAAAAAACAAAAGGAGGAGTTTTTACATGAAGATAGTTAATATTATCATTGGAACTTTAGTGCCAGCTGTGATAAGTACGGTAATAATCTTAGTAATTAGTTTGATCAAGCTGATGTTTACTCATGATGAAGTTGGATATACAACATCATTTTTCGATTCGTTATTTGTAAAAGTCGATGAAAATACCGATGGCTGGGATTTATATACAACTCTAGGGGTGAATACCGATAATTTAACACCTATTATTTTAACGATTATCTTTTTTTGGTTTTTCTATTTAATTTTAACTAAGGTCTATTTAGATAGAAAAAAGAAAATGTAAAGTAAAAGATTACGGTAGAGCAAAGAAGGATAGACAGATATCATATGAGTATATCAATGGACTCTTAAATTTAACCAGAGACACAAATTGTAAACACATAGAAACAAATGAGAACCATGCCATGATTGAAGTAACTCCAGTCAATCATACGCAAGATTGTCCAAATTACCATGCAGCATCTGTTCAACAGAAATGGCACTCCTTATTAAAGTAAGCATAAAATATCTTACGCTTACATTTATTAAAACAATTATTTTACCTACAAACCAAATATCTTTTCATGCCTATGAAGGGTGCTTTAAATCAAGCTGACGCTAGCAATGTACTTAAGTAAAAAGTTTGAGCAGTTAATTCTACTGCACGCGTAAGAGCTTGTATGAATTGTACCGCAATTTTGTTGTAGGTCTCAACTGTTTTTATTGGCAATAAGCTTCATCAATTCATACCGACTCCTTAAAACTGTTTGTATAAAAAATCACAAACTAGAATATATCTAAAAAACATGCTACAATGTACAATTGCAAGATAGAAAAATGAATAACGACTACCATACATTTGTATCTTGCAAATATAAATGATAGGTGGTAAACAACATGGAAAGTAATATGCCATACGAGGTTTTATTGTATTATCATTATGTTCACATCGAGGATCCAGAGGGATATGCTGCTGAGCATTTGAAGTTTTGTAAGGAATTAGGTTTAAAAGGAAGAATTCTTGTTGCCCATGAAGGCATTAATGGCACATTGTCTGGCACAAAAGAGCAAACAAAAGCATACATGGATATGATGCATGCCGATCCTCGCTTTGCCGATATGATGTTTAAAATTGATGAACATGATGGGCATGCGTTCAAAAAAATGCACGTACGACCACGAAAAGAATTAGTTACCTTCCGTCTTGAAAAGGATGTTGATCCACATGAGACGACAGGAAACTATTTGTCACCAAAAGAATTTTACGAGGCAATGCAGCATGAAGATACAGTCGTCATTGATGCGCGTAACGATTACGAATATGATTTAGGTCATTTCCGCGGCGCTGTGCGTCCAGATATTAAAACATTTCGTGAATTACCAAATTGGATTCGCGAGCACAAGGACGAATTTAAAGATAAGAAAATTTTAACCTATTGTACTGGTGGCATACGTTGTGAAAAATTCTCCGGTTGGTTAAAAGAAGAAGGCTTTGAAGATGTAAATCAACTACATGGTGGGATTGTCACATACGGCAAGGATCCGGAAGTACAAGGTGAATTATGGGACGGTAAATGCTATGTCTTTGACGAGCGCATTTCTGTGCCAGTCAATCAAAAAGAACATGTCGTCGTCGGTGTCGATTATTTTGACGGCGAACCATGTGAGCGTTACGTCAACTGCGCTAACCCAGAATGTAATAAACAAATTCTTTGCTCGGAAGAAAATGAGCATAAGTATTTGCGTGGTTGTACACATGATTGTCGCGTGAGCCCACGTAACTTATATGTGAAAGAGCACGAACTATCGGAAGAAGAAGTAGAAGCGCTCCTTGAGGCTATAGGTGAAAGCTTAACAATGAAAGCATAACATAATGGCTTGTTTCATAGATGAGATTCTAACTATGAAACAAGCCTTTTCTATCTTCTGATGAAACGCATTTTCAAAAAGCGTCCTTTAACGCACCTATTCGAAAAAATTCTCATCGTACAGTTGCCTACTTATTCAAATTTGTTAACGAGTTCTTGCAATTCTTCCGATATTTTTGCTAAGTTTTCTGCGGATGATTCCACTTCTTCTATTGAGGCTAGTTGTTCCTCTGTCGCAGCAGAGACAGTTTGTGTTTGCTCACTCGTATTTGTCACAATTTCTTTAATCTCATTCATAGAAGTTTGCAAATTCATTGCTCCTGACGACAACTGATTAATGTTTTCACTAATTTTCGCAAATTGATTTATAATGCGATTAAATGTACTTTCTATTTTTTCAAACGTACTACCAGCTTCATGGACGACGGTCGTCCCAGTTTCTACAGCTGCATCTGTAACGTCCATAGACTCCATCGTTTCATTCGTTTCGTGCTGGATATTCTCAATTAAGTGCGTGATCTGTTTAGCAGATTCGTTGGACTGCTCAGCAAGTTTCCTTACTTCTTCGGCAACGACAGAAAACCCTTCTCCATGTTCCCCCGCTCGTGCAGCCTCAATGGCAGCATTTAGAGCTAGTAAATTCGTTTGCGATGCTATATCCGTAATGGTTTGGTTCATCGCATTAATTTCCGTTAATCTGCTACTCAAACCATGGATAGTTTTCCCTAAGTTAGTTACGTTACTACGAATGACTTCCATTTGATCAATGACATCATTCATCGCACTTTCCCCTCTTCTAGACAATTCCGCTGACTCTTTAGCTTGACTAGAAACAACAGTCGTATCCTCAGTAATTTTTTGAAAACTGGAAATCATCGTATCCATCGTATCAGCAGTCTTCTCAATATGCTCGAGCTGATTCGCTGATCCAGCTGCTATCTCTTGAATAGCAGAAGCAACATGTTCTGAAGCTTGTGTATTTTGCCCAGCACTAGCACTTAATTGCTCAGAAGACGCGACGATATTTTCAGACGCTTCTTGGGTCGACGAGAGTAAGTCCTTAAAAGTAGTAATCATTGCATTAAAGGCTGTCACTAATTGCCCAAATTCATCATTTGCTTTGTAATTACTTGTTACTAGTTCACCTTGTTCGGCAGTCTTCATAATATGTCGTAAATGCTTCACTGGTTTAATAATCGTTTTAACAATCCATAAGCTAAAAGCTATAAACAGAATAATTCCTATTGTTGTTACTGCTATGAAGATCATACTTACTTCTTTTAGATGGCTTTGATTATGTTGGTTCATATCATCCGCTTTATTCGTAAAGTATTCTTGAATTTTTGTCATTATACCGTCAAGCTCTATACGTTTACTCATAACATGATCTACATAGTAATTATATCCAGCATCTTGATCATCTTTTGCTAATTGAAGTGCATTATTTCGCCCTTGAATATAATCATCTTTTAGCATAGAATAACTATCAATATTTATCACCTTTTCAGGATATAATTCTTTCGTTTCTAGTTTTTCATTTTCACTCGCAAGCTCATCAATACGCTTTTTTAAATCACTATATGTATTAGGATCATTTGTTAGCAAAGCTTCCATGGAATACGCATCAATAGTAGCATTGTTTTTTTGAATGACCCCAAGTTTATTAATAGAAATTAAATAGTTATCGTACATTTCTTTAGAATCATCTGCCATATCATGTACATATATAAACCCTACGACACTAATAATGGTCGATAAGAGGACAGCAAATGTAATGAGTAAAACAAACTTTTTTGCAATTTTTAAATTCCGCATCGTTCTTTCTCCTTCCAATGTAAATGAACACCTTTCAAAAATACAATTACAGTAAAAAATTTGTGAAGCATTGATCAAAACTTGAAATGGAATAGACCCTTTATAATTTCCGTTACAATGTGGACTAATCAACACACATAGTTATATATACCTAAATTAGATGTTAGCAGCAACCCTATCATAGCCTTTTTTCCTACTTATTTCAATTATTTCAACCTAATAAGTAGACTTTTAGAAGTCAATACGTTACTAGGTCTTTTAAATGATTTTTCAAACAAAACTCTAAACGATATTTTTGACAGTTTATTTGCTTATTGCTATTCTTTTTTTAGAAAGACTTAGCTCATTAGGTGGAAAAACACCGTCGTTTTTCTGACACTATAACACTTGGAATTTTTTAATTTTCTATAGTGCAAAAAGGAGGCTTTGTTATATGTCTATATACGATTTCGATGTAAAAACGATAGATGGGAAAGAGAAGTCGTTAGCTAATTATAAAGGGAATGTTCTGCTTATCGTAAATACAGCAAGCAAATGTGGTTTTACTCCGCAATTGGAAGGTTTACAACAGTTATATGATGCATACAAAAATGAAGGTTTTTATGTACTCGGCTTTCCATGTAATCAATTTAAAAATCAGGACCCAGGCTCAGAGGAAGAAATCGCTACGTTTTGTCAATTGAATTATGGTGTCACTTTTCCGATGTTTGCAAAGGTGGACGTAAAAGGGGAGCATGCGCATCCGTTGTTTAAGTATTTGACAGATGAAGCAAAAGGGATGTTTACGAAGCAAATTAAATGGAACTTCACAAAGTTCTTGATCAATCAGCAGGGCGAGGTTGTTAATCGCTACGCACCACAAACGAAACCAGAAAACATAAAAAAAGATATTGAAGCAGCTTTACAATCGTAAAAACCGCCTGTTTAGTAAAGTGGTGGAAAACGTTTTTTTAGTAGAAAAAGTGTTGGATGACATAGGGAAGTGGACATTAGCTTTTATAGCTAGTTTGCTTCTTTAATTATCCAACTAAAAAATGAGCAATTCGTTAGATGCTATATGTTTGCCTTTCTCTCGTAAGTTCATTGCTCTAGATAATTCTATATCCACTACCCTTCACCTCCTTCCTCATCCAAACGTACCTTAAGATGAATCATGTCAATACCATTTCCACTTTATGTTTATAAATTTACAACCAAGGTTGTGCAACTATCAGAAATGCACAAGCATACCTCGGCAAATACATGCGCTTTAGAGCTTTTATTGAGCATAAATGGGCTCAGTGCTTCCACTTTCTTATGTCAGAGCAGCACAGATATACTTTTCTGTCTGTGTTGCTTGCGTGTTTACTTGTCAGAGGCCAAAATATTACATCCTAGGTCGAACATGCTTACTTAAGACGCATTCTATTTATAAAACTTTATCCAAAAAATCTTTTGCTCGTTCTGTTGCAGGTGCTTGGAAAAAAGTAGAAGGATCTGCTTCTTCAATCAGCTTTCCTTGGTCTAAAAACAGAATACGATCTGCAACCTCTTTTGCAAAATTCATTTCATGTGTGACAACAACCATGGTCATACCAGTATTTGCTAAATCTTTCATCACATCGAGTACTTCCTTCACCATCTCTGGATCAAGCGCTGACGTAGGTTCATCAAAGAGCATTATTTCTGGTTCCATAGCAAGTGCCCTAGCGATGGCTACACGCTGCTTTTGTCCACCAGATAAGCGATTCGGGTAGGCTTCTTCTTTATCCGTTAAGCCTACTTTTGCTAATAGGTTTGTTGCTATTTGATAAGCTTCTTGCTTGGATATTCCTTTTACTTTTTGTGGTGCATAAGCCACATTATCTAATACTGTCATGTGTGGGAATAAATGAAAATGTTGAAACACCATACCGATATGCTTTCGGACAGCTAATTTATTTTGCTTTGGATCGGTAATTTCTTGCTTGTTAAGCCAAATCTTTCCTTCCGTTGGGAGTTCCAATAAGTTTAAGCAACGTAAAAATGTCGATTTACCAGATCCAGACGGGCCAATGACAGCGACAACTTCTCCGTGCTGAATCGTTGTCGATATATTTTTTAATACGGTTTGTTTGCCAAATTTTTTCGTTATATTTTCCGTTTTAATCACTTTGACGAAGCCTCCGTTCTAGTAATCTACCAAATTGTGTAAGAATAAAGACCATCACCCAGTAGATTAAGCCTGCGAATAATAATGGTTCAAAATTGCGATATAAGTCTGAACCAACCACTTGTGCACGGCGCATTAAATCTAAATAACCGATTGTAGATACGAGGGCGGATTCTTTCGTTAATGTAATAAATTCATTCATCATCGCTGGCAATATATTTTTAAATGCTTGTGGCAAAATGATATGTGCCATCATCGGACGATAAGGAATTCCCAACGCCTCTGCTGCTTCAGTTTGCCCTTTTTCCACTGCTTGAATACCACCACGAATAATTTCAGAAATATAAGCAGCTGAATTGAGACCAAATGCTAATACGGCAGAGATAAATGCGGATATATCATAGCCTGTTAACTGTGGAACAGCATAATAAATAATCATTAATTGTAAAATGAGTGGTGTGCCACGAAAGATGGACGTATACGCATCTGCAAAAGGTTTTAACACAGGAACTTTTGTTACTTTACATAAAGCTAGTAATGTACCTAAAATAAATCCAATGACTATAGATACACTAACGAATTTTAATGTTGCCCCAATTCCTTCTAATATAAAAGGAATGTAAGGCACGATTTGGCTAAAATCCAAATTCATGCCTTATCACCTCACTTTTCTCTCTATGTTTTTTCATCCATGTTGCATTTAGAAGTTACCCAACTTTGGCCGTATATCAAGTGAAGCTTCTTTTCAGTGGGGGATTCTTTCACCCCAGCTAATGTTTAGCCCCAAGGGTAGAACCTCAAAAAGGGAAATTAGGTGGTTATCTTTCCATTAGACTTGATTAACCTCCATCTTTTCACTCTGGAGATAGGAGATACCAACACTTTATATCCTTGATACATGTGTCAACTTCTGGTCACTTATCTATTGCAATTCTTTCAACCACTTATCTTCTAGCTCTTGAATTTCCCCATTTTCTTCAAATTTGGCTAGTACATCATTTACTTTTTCTACCAATTCACTTCCCTTTGGAAAAGCAATTCCCATCCCTGGAGAACTCTCTGTTGGATCATCAAAAAACTTTAAATCTTGTTCTTTTACATAACCAGCTGCAACAGTTTTATCCATATAACCGACATCAATCCGATTAGCGTTTAATTCTTGAGGGAGAAGTCCAGCTTTATCTACTGCTTTCACTTCAAATCCATATTCTTTTGCTAGTTTTTTTGCTCCTTCCTCTTGAATCGTTCCGAGCTGTACACCGACTGTTTTTCCTTTTAAATCATCAATTGTTTCAATTTCAGAGTCTTTCGTTGTTAAAAAGCTTTCTCCGGAACGATGGTATTCTGTTGAAAAATCGACATTCTTTTTCCGTTCCTCTGTTGCACTCATTCCAGACATTACCATATCCACTCGATCTGCTTGTAACGCTCCAATTAATCCGTCAAATTGCATATCTTCTATTTCTAATTCATAACCTAATTCTTCCGCTATCATTTGTCCTAATTCAATGTCAAATCCTTCGAAATTCCCCTCTGGATCACGCGTTTCAAATGGAGGAAAGTCCGCTGATGTTGCCATTTTTAGAACCTTTTTCTCTTTTCCTTCTTCTCCAGATGCTTGATCATTACTACTTCCACAAGCTGTTATTATTCCAGTTAAGAGAACGACAAAAACTACTAGGATCATTTTATGTTTCATTTTATTCACTCCATTTTTTGTTTATATATGTCTCTAAATTTGCAAAACTATTTTTTAATTATGAATAGTGATTTATTCCCATATAAGGCATGATAATTTTATCGTGTATAATGCATAACTCTTTCTATTGATCTCGCTACTTATGATGGCATCCTTGCATGTTCTTTAATCCCTGTAAGCTGTTACTTCAACTTTTCTCACTTCACATAATCAAACTTTGAGGTGATTTTTACGTATTCTTCGTAAACAGGTAACCGACAATTGTGAAATTTTCCTTTGCAACTTAGCTGTCATCGATGAACGAATGGTGTACTTAGGGAAAATTAGACAACCTGGGCTTACCCTTTATGAGGAAAGCCGACCAAAACCGCGAACTTTTAATCGTTTTTATAGTGCCTTAACACTTGGTTTTGCGAAACTCTTGTTGAATTTCTACTAAAAGTTTTGCGTCTGTAATTACTTCAAAACCGGTCTGTGCTAGAGCCAATGCTCCATCAGCAATCATTTGATGCCCTTTATCTGTAATTGTCATATCTGCAAACGCTTGTGTATGTGCCGTTAAACCGAGCATATCAAAGCCAATATATGGATGAATCGCTGGCACCACATGGCTTACATTTCCCATATCAATCGATCCATAGCCTTCTTTAGCAGGAAAAACAGGCTGAGCGGTGATATTCTCTAAATGTTTTGTAAAGGCTTTGGATAGAGCCTGATTGGTTATCATATTGTCGTAGCTTAATTCATAATTAGAAACTTCTAATCTAGCACCTGTCATCAGTGCCGCACCTTCAGCAATGTGTTGTACTTTTTCTACTACCGCATCTAACTCCTTTCGTTCTTTTGCTCGCACATAAAATTGTGCCACTGCTTTATCGGGGACTACATTAGCTGCCTCACCACCGTCTGCTATAATGCCATGAATGCGTACATCTGTTGGAAGATGCTCGCGCAATGCGTTAATCCCATTAAACAGCTGAATGACGCTATCCAGTGCATTAATTCCCTTTTCTGGTGCAGCAGCTGCATGAGACGTTTTACCGAAGTAGGAAAATTGAATCGCGTCCATTGCAAGTGCCTCTCCGCTTTTATACGATTGATCGCCAGGGTGAACCATCATTGCAACATCAATGGAATCAAAAAAACCTTGTTCACTCATTGGCACTTTAGCACCATTCGTTTCTTCTGCTGGTGTGCCTAAAACAACGACACTCCCCCCAGCTTCTGCTACCTGTGTACTTAAAATAATCCCCGCTCCAACACTCATCGTGCCAATGATATTATGACCACAACCATGTCCAACTCCGGGAAGTGCATCGTATTCAGCTAGGTACGCAATAGTAGGGCCAGGTTTTCCACTATCAAATGTAGCTTTAAATGCAGTGTTTCTTCCAGCTACATCTGTTTCTACCTCAAACTGATGCTCCTCAAGTAATTTCGTTAATAATTGCATCGATTGATACTCTTGATCGCCTAACTCTGGATGGTGATATAAATAGTCACTAATATGGCATAACTCACCATGGATATCTTGTATTGTTTCTTTTAACGACTTCATCTTCGTCCCACCTACATGTATAATTATTAATATGTAGGTATATTTATACCATTGAATGCATCATTATGCAATCTTTTTTTCTTTTTTTATGAAGAAAAGTATGTTTGTACTATTATTTTCCGTTTTCAATTGTATTGCTGATTAATTAGCGTGATTTGCAATAACACGTCCCTTTAAACCATAAAATTTATGCATCAAGTTATGCTTTTTGCAAAAAATTCCTATTATCTCGTTAACGGAACCGTCGATTTTCTTTCATCTACTGCTTGTTCGTACAACAAGGGCAAGGGACGCTTTCTTATCTACAGAGGATGAATTGATTTTCTACATAGTAGCGTAAATTAACATGAGACATACCTAGTAAGAGAGCCTATAAGGAAAGGAAAACTGTTGTAATTGAGAGGGATTTATCTATGAAGACTATCGATTTGTAGGAAAAGACTTGCTTGAAATGCATTTCATAGCAGTGCAAGCCATTAGGGGTGCTTATTAGAAAAACTTGGCTTATCGCCCAGTAATATGGCGGCGCCGTGGTTTTATCCTAGAAACCTTAATACTTTTCCTAGTAGTGGATAAAAACGACCAAACCGCGCTTCATTTCAGATATTAAAAAAGAGAGGAGCATCCCTCTCTTTTTTAATATGCTTTAGCCCAATACACTAACTCTTTCGCTTCTTTTCCACAGCATACGCATGTATCTGCTACTTTTTCTTCTTCAAATGGAATACAGCGAGATGTCGCTAGTGTATCTTCCTTAATTTTTTCTTCACAAGCTAAATCCCCACACCACATAGCTTTAATAAATCCAGCTTGTTCTTCTAAAATCGTTGCAAACTCATCCATGTTTTTAGCAACATTGGTTTTTTCTTGTAAATGTTTTTCTGCACGATTATATAAATTCATTTGCACTTCCTCAAGCAAAGCAGGTAAGCGTGTTGGTAATACAGCCAATGGAACAAATTCTTTTTCACCTGTATCACGTCGCACAAGGACTACCTGTTCTTTCTCGATATCCTTGGGCCCCATTTCAATCCGAACTGGTATACCTTTCATTTCATACTCATTAAATTTCCATCCAGGCATTTTATCACTAGCATCAATGTCTACGCGCACAATACCTTTTAATTGGTCACGAAGATCATATGCTTTATCCAATACGCCTTCCTTATGCTGGGCGATTGGTACGATCATCGCTTGTGTTGGAGCAATGCGTGGTGGTATTACTAAACCACGGTTATCACCATGAACCATGATTAATGCACCCATGATTCGAGTGGATAATCCCCAAGAAGTTTGATGAACATATTGACTGTCTCCATTTTCATCTAAATACGTAATGTCGAAAGCTTCAGCAAAGCCTGATCCGAAATGGTGGGAAGTCCCTGATTGCAATGCTTTTCCGTCATGCATTAAGCTTTCAATCGTCAGTGTGTATTTAGCACCTGCAAATTTTTCTTTATCTGTTTTCTTCCCTTTAAGGACTGGGATCGCTAAATATTTTTCCACAACATCCGCATAAATTCCTATCATCCGCTCTGTTTCTTCCGATGCTTCTTCATCTGTCGCATGTGCTGTGTGCCCTTCTTGCCAATGAAACTCGGAAGAACGTAAGAAAGGACGGGTTGTTTTTTCCCAACGGACAACATTCCCCCACTGATTGTACAGCTTTGGCAAATCACGATAGGAGTGAATGTTTTTCGAATAATAATCACAGAACAACACTTCTGACGTTGGACGTACCGCAAGACGCTCTACTAATTCTTCATCTCCACCGTGCGTAACCCAAGCAACTTCAGGTGCAAAGCCTTCCACATGATCTTTTTCCTTTTGTAATAGGCTTTCTGGAATGAATAATGGAAAAGCCACATTCGTATGACCGGTTTCTTTAAATTTTTTATCTAATACATCGCGAATATTTTCCCAAATGGCAAAGCCATATGGGCGAATGATCATTGTTCCACGAACTTGACCATAATCGACCAATTCAGCTTGCTTGACAACATCGGTATACCATTGCGCAAAATCCTCTTCCATGGCGGTTATTTTTTCTACAAATTGCTTATTTTTTTTACCCAAAACATAACACCTCATTTGAATAGTTTTATCTACATGTCGATACTATTTTTTGCAAATATGAAACCTTTCCGTTTTACCTAACTTTGTAAACACGTGCTTCAAACAATAAACTTACTACGAAATGGTGATTTACATTCATTGCTAATATTTTTCTAGCAGAAGCGGTGTTGTTTATGAAAGATCTTTTTTCAAAGGAAGTGATGGCTTTCCCCATAGTGAACGATGGCGCTTTTCATTCCGTAAACCAAGGAAAGTGTTGCTTGTGAGCACCCTTTCACTTTTTCTCTATAAACATAAAAAATCCTCCATCCGATAAGGGACCGAGGTTGGTGGTACCACCCTTGTTTGCAAAAATAAACTGCACACTTCATTGGATAACGGGGAATCCCCGCGCTATTTTACAGCATAAAGCTTTCTAATAGCGAACTCCGAAGCAGGTTCCATTGATTATCTTTGGAAATTTCCACCATCCATTTCCTCTCTATAAAAGACGTTTCAATATACTAATCTTCATCTACGTTTGTATGACATAATTGTACTTACACTATATAATTTGCCACAAAGAAAGTCAAGGTTAATGGAACTTCTTATTTCAACAGAAAAAAGCACACATGGGTTAACGCGATATGTTGTTTTAAAAAAACTTGGCTTGTCGCCAAGTCTTATGGCGAATGGCATAGTTTTCCTTTTACTATAACCCTTAAAACTTTTATACGTTCTTAATACTATAGTGAGAAAATGATCTGTCTACAACTGGTTTTCATCGTAAATCCGTTTTCCCAATGTGTGCCATAACACTTTTAATAAAAGAACTAAACAACCTTTGCTCCCAACGTGTTTTTGAAGTGTCCAAGTGCCCATTCATGTCCTGCTTGATTAAAACTGGCAACGGCATCTTGATGAACAACAATGGCAAAGCCCTTATTATAGGCATCGATCGCCGTATGTAATACGCAAATGTCTGTACAGACGCCAACAATATGCACTTCTTGAATACCACGCTCACGTAGTTTCAGTTCTAAGTCAGTGCCAGCAAAAGCACTATATCTTGTTTTATCAAAATAATATACATTTTCCTTATTCTGGTACTCATTATAAAGGGTAGCAAGCTTTCCATATAACGCTTTCCCTGTTGTACCGATGATATTATGTGGCGGAAATAAGTTTGCTTCAGGATGAAAAGCGTCCCCTTCTTCATGTGCATCAATGGCAAACACGACATAATCGCCATTTTCAATAAATTGTTTCGTTAACGAAACCACATTGTCTTCAATAGCTTGTCCAGGTACACCACACGTCAATTTTCCATCTTCTGCCACAAAATCAATCGTATAATCCACATTTAAAAGCGCCTTTTTCATGAATGAAATCATCCTTCCACTTTGAAATAAACTATTTTCGGCACATCTTTATCTTAAAAGATAATTACCACAAAGAACCAAACAATCATAACAAATTGAAGTACAATTTTAGCAACTGCCCCACCTAGAAATCCGATTAAGGAACCGACTGAAGCACGGAACGCTTCCAGTACAGTCCGTTGCTGTAATAACTCGATAATAAAAACGGTTAAAAACGGCACAATAAGAATTCCAAACGGTGGGATAATAAAGGAACCAACAATAACAGCAACAGCGGCACCACGTTCTCCCCACTTGCTACCGCCATACTTTTTGACAAAATAACTATTTGCAATAATATCAGCGCCGACTAATAGTGCTGTAATAATACCCATTCCAATCCAAAAAGAAAGTGTTAATTCATTGGAGTTGAGAGCAAACTGATACAAAAGGAAACCGCCCCAAAGCACAAACACAGACGGAATAATTGGGAATATAATCCCTGCAAAGCTTAATACAAATAAAGCAATAATTAAAATCCAAATAACGATCTCCAAAATAACATTTCCTCCCGCAACGACTAGTTTTTACGAAACATACTTGATAGCTTCGTCTCCTGCTTTGTTACTATACGTCGAAAGTTCTCCATATGTTTCATGATACTTAAAATAGATAAAAAAATAACAATTAAAGTTGGTTCTACGCCGAAAAATATATACGTCGTCAACAAGAAAGAAAGATACATAACAAGAACACCCATTACTAAATAATCGGTAGCAATTGTAATAACAAGTAATAGTCCAATACCGATTACAGCGACCCTCCAATCGACAGCGAGTAAGATACCAACGAGCGAAGCAGTTCCTTTACCACCACTAAATTTCATCGTAATCGGATAATTATGTCCTAAGATGACAAATAATGCCGTAACATATATAAGCAGTATTCGTTCATCTCCGCTTATACCATGCGCACCTAAGAGATATAATACAACAAAAATGGCAAAAGTACCTTTTAAAATATCAAAGAGGGCGACAAATATCCCATACTTCCAGCCCAATAAAATCGTCGTATTTGAGGCTCCAGCATTTTTAACACCTGAATTCTTAATATCTACACGTTTATATAAACTAATAAGTTGTGAACCGTGTATGCAGCCTATGAAGTAACCAATCATAGCAACTAGTGCCGTAACCATGGGTCCCCTCCTTTTTTCTTATTATATCGTAAAAATTGCCATTTCGTAATGACAATTTGTTATTATGCAAACAGTCCTTCATTTGCTATGCTAATAGTATATAATATGTAAGCTTATACGTTTATTACATAAGAACAATTTTCTGTATATACGAAATGAATTACAAATTCACGCCGATGAAAGGTTAACAACCAAAAAGGAGTTTTCTAAAAACGGCTTGCCGGGGGGCGCCGGCATACTCCTGTTGCAGGAGCATGATTCCTAAAACTTTCGTTGACTCGTTCCACTCGCTCCGTTGCTTCGTGAGAATTTATGAACATAATGTTTAAATCTAGTATTTTTTCTTTCTTCTTCAGCGGGGACTATAAATACCTTTTGAACAATGGGAGTATTTACCACTTGCGAGTTGTGTAGAATAATTTTTTGAAGCGAAAAGTATTACAGTATCATTCTATTGGAATCACATGAACAGATCCATGTATTATTATGAAGGAGATACATGCAGCATGAAGAGAATTCAACGAACATTATTACCCATGCTTATTATTTTAATCGGACTCCTTATTTTGTTTGTCATATACAATCAAAAGCAAACCGTTGATATAGATAAAGAAATGCCTACTCAGCTTCATCCAGTGGTTCAAGAAAAAAAAGAGGCATTCATAAATAAGGCAGCCTCTAGAAATATAGAGGTTGTCATAACAGATGGTTTACGTACCATACAACAACAAAATGAATTATATGACCAAGGAAGAGAGACAGAAGGAAGAACGGTCACCAACGCAAAAGGTGGACAATCCTACCATAATTATGGATTAGCAATCGATTATGCACTAAGAAGTGAGACTGGAGAAGTTATTTGGAACATTGATTATGACGGAAACGGAAACGGCAAATCCGATTGGTTTGAAGCTGCTTCTATTGCCAAAGAGCTCGGCTTTGAATGGGGCGGAGACTGGAAAAGATTTAAAGACTATCCCCATTTGCAAATGACATTTGGATTAAGCATTAATCAATTACAACGTGGAATTCGCCCAGACAAAGAACGCGAGTGATCGCGCTGTAAGCGAATTTCGCGCGAAGAAGACGAATTTCGGACGAGCAAGGGCGAGTTACGCGTTAGGGCGAGCGATTTTGCGACAAGCAGGAGCGAACTTCTCGCGAGGCCGAGCGATT
>NZ_FQXD01000004.1:75136-118937 GCF_900129865.1 Virgibacillus chiguensis | reverse complement strand
ATCTCACGCGAGAGCGAGCGATTTTGCAACGCGTAGGAGCGAACTTCTCGCGAGGCCGAGCGAGTTACGGCGAGCAGGAGCGAATCTCACGCGGGGGCGAGCGATTTTGCGACGAGCAGGAGCGATTCACGCGAGGGCGAGCGAATTGCCGACGCGCAGGAGCGATTCACGTGCGGAGCGAGCGAATTTGCGACGAGCAGGAGCGAATCTCACGCGAGGCCGAGCGATTTTGCGACGAGCAGGAGCGAACTTCTCGCGAGGCCGAGCGATTACGACGCGCAGGAGCGAACTTCTCGCGAGGCCGAGCGAGTTACGACGCGCAGGAGCGAACTTCTCGCGAGGCCGAGCGAGTTACGACGCGCAGGAGCGATTCACGCGAGAGCGAGCGATTTTGCGACAAGCAGGAGCGAACTTCTCGCGAGAGCGAGCGAGTTACGACGAGCAGGAGCGATTCACGTGCGACAAACGAGAGCGAGTTTCTATCGAACAAGAATGGCTCTCCGATATCGATAGTAAAGGTCGCATTCTTGTGCGACCTTTACTATCGATCCTTATTCATCAGGAAAATGGATGCCATTTTCCTGTCTCATTTTTGTTGTTAATTGTGCAACAGTTCTGCTTCTTTCTAAAAAGGCGTCATGCGAATCCCAATCATTATTTGTCACCATTCTCACAAATGCTTCCACTTCAAATATCATATCTGCATCATATTGCTCGTTTGCCAGTTCGCTGACACGCGCTGTTTTCCTATCATAAAACTGTATTTGAGATATCGGTGCAATAGCATCTATCATCAGTGTACCTTCTTCGCCATGTATTTCGGATTTCATAAATGCATTCGTTATCTTAGAAGTTAATAAAGTTACGACAAACCCTTCATATGTAAGGACCATCGTTCCACTTCCATCAATGCCATTTTCTAGTAAAACAGGGTGGTATGTTGCATTTATAGGTTTACCGAATAAGTCAACAGCCATGCTTAACGGGTAAACGCCCAAATCCATTAACGCCCCTCCTGCAAATTGTTGCGAGAATACATTCGGTTCTGCTCCGTCTTTATACTTATCATACCGAGATGAATATTGCATATATTGGAGCATTGCGCTACGGATGGTGCCTATGCTTGTTAATGCTTCTTTTAGACACTCGTAATTCGGTGAAAACAAGTGACGAAATCCTTCAAACACAAATACTTGATGTTCTTTAGATAGTTGAGCAATTTCTTGCCACTGCTTATCGGTAAACACCATCGGCTTTTCACAAAATACATGCTTTCCGCTATGTATGGCTAGTTTAATATGATCCGGATGCAAAATATTCGGAGATGCTATATAAACAAAATCACTGTTATCATCTGCCAGCATTTCCTGAATATTTGTAAATGCACTAACTTCTCCATATTTATTAGCAAACGCTTGTGCAGATTCCCATTTCCTTGAGTAGACGGCCACTAACTGCGCTTTTCCACTACGGTGGGCTGCTTCAATAAATGCTTCTGTAATCCAACTTGTGCCAATGGTACAAAATTTCATAATGTACTCTCCCCTTCTTAAGTGCCTTTCTCATTGTTGTCATTGCCTTCTTCAGGCAAAGGGTCGATTTGATGTTTATATGCGTACCCTTTTTTTATGGTGATTAAAGATAAAACAAGTACGAGAATAACTACTACGAAAGATATCGTACTTACAATCATTATCGTTGACATAACTATACCTCACTTTACGTCCTATTTTCAAACGGTTTAATGATACCATGAATAACTTTCATATATGTAAGCTCCAACTGCTTCGCTTTTGCTAAACGAATGGCGCCACCATGTAAATGATTGAGTTCAAGCGGTAACTCTTTCCGTAAATCTTGGTGCATAGACGAAGTAGCATCAGCATCAAGTTGCTGCATTAACTTTATTGCTTCTGTCACATCTTGATCTGTGATTTCAACACCATACTTCATGGCTACATGTTTCATTTCTTCTAATAGATGTATAGCGATTTGGAAAGTTTCTTCATGCTTTCGAACCACTCCTATTGGTAAGTTCGTCGCTGTTGTAATACCAGAGAAAGCGTTAATAAACATATACTTTTTCCATAATTCATACAAAATATTATTGGTTTGTTTTCCTCCTACAATCGCTTTATCACACAACGCTTCTAAGTTTGCGATTACTTTTTCTTGTTTTGCACCGAGCGCTCCAAAGATCAGATCGTGAAAATCACCAGTATGAACGACATGACCTTTATCATTTAATGTAGCAATAATAAAAGCTAATCCGCCGAGTACGTTATCTTTGCCAAGTTCCCGTTGCAAAATAGAGATATGTTCAATCCCATTCAAGACCGGCAAAACATAAGCCCCTTTATTTACAAGCGGGCGCAGCTGATCTAATGCGCCACGGAGATGGTACCCTTTTACACTTACTAAAATGACATCAGCGCTTGGGATAGCGGATGGATCTGTTTCCCAATTTAATTCCTTAGCAAATATATTCCCGTGCGGACTTTGCATAGCTAATCCATACTTCTCCAGTTGGTTAGCTCTTTTTTGTCGCACTAAAAACGTCACCTTTGCACCTGCCTCTTGAAAACGCAACCCAAAATAAGCTCCCAATGCACCAGCACCTAAAACAACGATATGCATGATTCGTCCCCCCTTAACATGAATCATACATGGAATTGAAACGGGCGTCTATTCATATCAATTCACCGGGGAAAATTTTTGACCATAGGGTAGGATTGTTGATCATCGTACAGTATATATACGTTAGTTAGACTTATCCTTGTAGGATCCATGGTTTTAACAATTAATTAAAAATTATCAAAAAATATAGCGTTTGTGGTCGCCGTAAAATACCTGTAACATTTTTACTAGTACTGTTTAAAAAGTCAGATAATGGCGTGTGTTGGCGTTCATTTACAATGTTCTCGCTAAACGGACTGCTTTATAAAATTTTATCTTCTTTTGGAACAGATACTGTCAATTCGTTTACAGAAGGGAAATCACAAGGGAGGAAATGGGATTTATGAAAGGAATTTTACTTACATTTGTTTTAGGATGCCTATTTGTGCTCACAGCTTGCGGATCAGGGGAAGGGGACAGTGAAGCAAATGGAAACAAATTAGATGAACTAAAAGAATCTGGAAAAGTTACTATCGGCTTTGCCAACGAAAAACCATATGCTTATGAGGAAGATGGTAAACTCAAAGGCGCCGCGGTTGATATTGCTAAAGCCGTCTTCAAAGAATTAGGAATTGAAGAAATGAACAGTAAGCTAGCGGATTTCGGGCAATTAATTCCTGGCTTAAAAGCAGGACAGTTTGACGTTATAACAGCAGGAATGGCAATTAATCCTGATCGTTGTGAAAATGCTGCTTTTGGTGAACCAGAAATGATGTATGGTGAAGGGTTAATTGTACAAAAAGGGAATCCGTTAAATTTAAAAAGCTATAAAGATATCGCGGACAATCCAGATGTTACTGTTTCTGTCATGTCCGGTGCTACAGAAAATGAATTTTTAAAATCAGAAGGTGTAAGTGAAGAGCAAATTACGAATGCAGAAGATATTCCCGCGACTTTTTCAGCAGTAGAATCTGGTCGGGCAGATGCGACAACTGGAACAGAAATGACCATTAAAATGGCTCTTGAATCCGCTAACTCTGATCAGCTTGAATTCGTGGAAGGTTTTGAACAACCAGATGTAGAGGGTGTTCCAAGCTATGGAGCTGCTGCTTTTCACCTAGATAATACAGAATTACGCGATGCTTATAATGAAAAGCTGGCTGAATTAAAAGCAGATGGTACTGTAGCAGAATTGCTAGAGGCGAATGGTTTTAGTGAAGAAAATAATATGGTAGCCGACGATATTACAACAGAAAAAATCTGTAGCGGAGAAATGTAAAATTTCGAACTGTGCTATGCCCCCTAGGAAACAACTAATTTAGAAAGCAAAAAAAGGGGCTATTATAACAGCCAAGCATCCCTTTACTGTTACAAGGTTTTAAGTTAGTGGGGGATTGCTTCTTCCCCACAGTTTAATTCTAGTGGAATTTCTAACTTAAAATCTTTGAGCGGACTGGGGGAAGGATGAAAACTCACCTCTAACCTAAGATTCACGAAGGAGTGGTACACATTAATGCAATCATTGAGATTTTCCCTGATTTAGCAAAAGGACTAACAATTACCATTACCGTTTTAATTGGTGCAGCATTTTTTGGTTATTTATTTGCGTTTATTGCTGGACTATGCCGAATGTCCTCCAATGTCTTCCTCCGTAAATTCACAGGGTTTTATGTAGAGATATTTCGAGGGACTTCGCTAATCGTTCAATTATTTTGGCTTTATTACGCGATTCCGATGCTATTTGGTATTGAGCTAGGAAGCAATTGGTGGGCAGGCGTCATTGCAATTGCCTTAAACTATGGGGCATACATGTCTGAAATTGTCCGTGGATCTATTCTTGCAGTTGCAAACGGGCAGTCTGAAGCAGCAACTGCTTTAAATATGTCACGTTTTCAACGAATGCGATTGGTCATCTTCCCACAAGCAATTCGCATGATGCTTCCTGAATTCGGGAATTACTCCATTCAAATGTTGAAAGCCACTTCCCTCGTATCCCTCATTGGTATGGAAGATATTCTTTATCATGGAAATATTATTCGTAGCACAAATTTATCACAAGCACCTACCGTCTACTTGCTTGTCTTACTATTCTACTTTATTTTAGCCCTACCGCTTATCTTTTTAACTCGTAAGATGGAGGCGTTCTCAAAAAAGGGGGTGGCTAGCGGATGAGTAATTGGAGTTGGGAAGTAGTTGCAGAAGCATTCCCAAAAATCATCGATGGTCTTGGAATTACCCTCGGCTTAACGTTAGCTTGTTATGGATTTGCACTTGCATTTGGATTTATATGGCTATTTATGAGAAAGATTCCGATCAGGCCGCTTCGTTGGCTGATTACATGGGTGATGGAATTTATTCGTTCTACCCCACCTTTAGTCCAGCTATTTTTTATTTATTTCGCATGGCCAATGGTTCCCGTTATAGGTTTTACCTTAAACGGATTTACGAGTGCTATACTCGGCTTAGGAATCCATTTTAGCACCTATATTGCAGAAGTATACCGCTCTGGAATAGAAGGTGTAGGGAAAGGACAATGGGAAGCTGCAAAGTCGTTAAATTTTTCTAAGCGGCAAAAGTGGACAAAAATTATTTTACCACAAGCAATACCGCCAACCATCCCAATGCTTGGAAATTATTTCATTATTATGTTTAAAGAGGTTCCATTAGCATCAACGATTGGTGTTGCAGGTATTTTGCATATTGCGAATAGCTATGGAGCAGAAAACTGGACCTATCTAGAACCCTTAACCATTGTGGCCATTCTTTTCTTAGCTTTGAGCTACCCATCTGCTATAATCATAAACAGGCTAGAAAAGAAATGGAACCGACGCTTTGATAAAAAAGAAGCTTTGACGAGAAGTAAAGGAGCGACAGCATAATGATAGAACCTATCGTCTCATTTCATGACGTACACAAATCCTTCGGGGATGTTAAAGTTTTAAAAGGAATCGATTTAGACATTCGACCAGCAGAAAAAGTAGCCATTATTGGTCCTAGTGGTTCAGGTAAAACGACGATCATTCGGATGCTTATGACGTTGGAAGAGCCTACATCTGGAGATATCATCGTAAATGGTACGAATCTGTGGAAAATGGAGAAAAAAGGGAAGCTTGTACGAGCTAATGAAAAGCATCTACGGGCAGTACGTGGTGATATTGGAATGGTATTTCAACATTTCAATTTGTTTCCGCATATGACAATCTTGGAAAACTGCATGACAGCTCCACTACATGTAAAAAAAGAAGGGAAAGAAGCAGTGAAGCAACGCTCCCTTGAAATGTTGGAGCGCGTTGGTCTAAGCGATAAAGTCGATCAATACCCGAGCCAACTATCTGGTGGACAAAAACAGCGGGTAGCGATGGCACGAGCACTTGTTATGCGTCCAAAAATCATGTTATTTGATGAGGTCACTTCCGCGCTCGACCCAGAATTAGTAGCCGAAGTACTACAAGTTATCCGTGATATTGCTAAAAACGATGATATGGCCATGATTCTCGTGACACATGAAATGGATTTCGCTTTGGATATTGCTGATAAGGTGCTGTTCTTAGATGAAGGTGTGATCGCAGAACAAGGAACTGCTAGAGAAGTTATAGAGCATTCTAATAACGAACGCTTACAGGAATTTTTACATCGCTTTCGAGCGTAGGAATACTAGGTGGATTATACCAAAGGATCCCGTGACACTTTTTCATCTCACACCGCTAAGATATAGCTTAAAGGTTTCCGAAATGGAACCGATATGTAAGCTGAAGTGACCCACGATCTAAATTTGCATCATAGGAAAAACTACTTCGTTCCAGAATAAAATGACGTGGTGCAAAGAGTTTTCCTCATACAGTTTGTATCGTTAATCTTGTGTAAGATCCTAGATTAATTACGCCTTATGTCGTGTGAAGCAGGCAATGACCGATGATGAAAATTTTCTAGCACGTATAGATGTTGCCAACCATTATTTTCAAGCACCCTACCTTGCATTTCCTTACGTAGGATGGGTGCTTGTTTCTTAAGAAAGCAGTAACTACATTGTCTATTCCTTATGAATACTGCTACTCTAATTATTGCTACGTCCTTGAACACCAGGTTTGGAAAGATGTCGTTTATTGATCCAAACACGATCATGATTTGTATTTTCAGGAAATTTTTCCCCAGCTGTTAATTGAATTTGCTGTGGGTCATTTACATTGCTACCCGTTTCTCCGCATTCAATGTAAACACCATTGTTTGGCGCCTTATCACCTGCACGAAATTGCGATTGTTCACCCATCATATCCCTCCTTACATCGTTTATGTTTCTTATTATGCTTCATTATTAAAAGTTTATAAATGTGTTTTCCTAAGTAATTGCAAATGAGCCTCCTATTTTAAACCTAAAAAACAGCAACCAATTTTAACTTGATTGCTGCTATCCATTATTTTGGGTCTTCCCCAATAATTCGTACTTCGCGTTCTAAATTTACGCCAAACTTTTCTTTTACAGTCGATTGAACAAAACGTATTAAGTCAATGTATTCTGTAGCTGTAGCATTATTTTTGTTTACAATAAAACCTGCATGCTTGGTTGATACTTGCGCACCACCAATTTGCTTCCCTTGTAAATTACTATCTTGAATTAACTTTCCAGCAAAGTATCCAGGGGGGCGTTTAAACACACTGCCACAAGAAGGGTATTCCAACGGCTGCTTCGATTCCCGTTTATAGGTGAGATCATCCATCACCGCTTTTATATCAGCTGCATCTCTTTTTTGTAATGAAAATGTTGCTTCTAATACGATGTATCCTTTATCAGGTATATTACTTGTGCGATAATGTAAATCAAGCGCACTAGCAGGTAATGACAATAGTTTCCCTTCTCGAGTGACCACTTTTGCACTTTCAAGCACATCTTTCACTTCTCCACCGTAAGCTCCGGCGTTCATGTATAAAGCTCCGCCAACCGAACCAGGTATACCACAAGCAAATTCCAGCCCGTGCAAGCTTTCCTGTAAAGCCTGATGAGAAACATCAATAATTTTTGCTCCACTTTGCGCAATAATTTTTTCTTCTTCTCGCCACATGGAACAGAGTTTTTTTAAATTCATAACAATTCCACGGATGCCGCCATCTTTAACAATTAAATTGGAACCATTTCCCAGTAATGTAAAAGCTATTTTTTCTTGATTGGCAAGCTTTACAATTGCTTGCACTTCTTCGTACGTTTCTGGTGTAACTAAGAAATCTGCTTTCCCACCTAACTTCGTATACGTATGATTTCTTAAGTGCTCATCCACCATCACATTTTTCTCGGAAGTCACTTCCGTCAATTTACCGTACATATGATGATTCCGTTCCACACCTATCATTCCTTTAACATTTATTCAGCCTATACCATTGTAAGCTATTGAACTTGATCTTGCCACAGAAATTCATAAATATAACGATCTACTCTTCTGCTTTCATGCAAATCGCTATGTCCTAATACATTATCGTCAATGACAATTTCTGTCAATTGTTGATTCGGTACCATTTTGCGTATCGCGCGGACACTTTCAGGTACTGCAACTATATCACCTGTACTAGAAATGCTGAGAACTTTTGTATGATTTGGAAATGAACGTTCCCTTAAATGTTGTAGCGCTTTGGAATTAGGTCGTAAATCGGTTGCTGCTGGATCATGATGAATACGAAAATATTCTTCACTGTATATTCCATCAAACGGACTTCCTACCGCCACAAACCTATGGACAGACGGATACGATTTTCCTTGAAATTGCTTCATATATTCTAATGACACAATTCCACCCATAGAATGTCCGACAATATTTACATCATCGACACCATATGTTTGCTGCATATCTTTTAGTACATTTGCTAACCAACTGGATGTCATTTCAAAGCTAGCCCGATTATTTTCAAAAATCACTTGGACATAGAGGGGCTTTTCTTCCCCAAGACGCGGTTGATATTTTTTCACTTCTCCTTGCTTGGTTACATAATAAATAAGTGCTTTATTTCCCCACTTATACTCATGCTCAAAGCGCTGTAGCATAAATCCAAATGAATTTTCAGTACCCTTATATCCATGCACGAATAATGTTGGGCGACTTTTGTTAAAATCGGAAATTGCTCTATTTGGCATGCCTATAAGCACGATAAAACCAATGATGACTAGACCAAAAGATGCCAAACTTAATATCTGTTTCTTATTCAAAAAAACCTTCCTCTTCCTCGTTTGCTCCTATAATTTCGCTCACGGTTTATATTATATCACGGTCGAAACGGATTTTCCTATTATAATAAAGTAACACTTTGTACACTTAGAAATATAGATAGCAACAATGTTTGTTTTTCGAAAATTCATACCGAGATGTTCCATACGCTTTTTGTATAGAAAAAACATATATCCTCTTCCGGATAGAATTGACGATGGGGGACTTCAGCGAAAAAGTTGTGAACTTCAAACAATGTCTCTGTGAACTTCAGCGACTTTCTCCTAAACTCAAACAATTTTTTATAAACTTTAAGTAACTTTCCAGTTTAAACCATTAAATACGGTGGAAAGTTGGCTGTTTATCTTGAAAGGTTGTAACATATCGAAAACCAAGCTGTCGTAACAATTCTAGCCCATCAGACACACCGTACCCAACTGTTTGTGCACGATGAGAATCAGAACCAATCGTAATGATTTCTCCGCCGCATTCTCGATACAATTTTAAAATATCTTCACTTGGCATCGCACTTGGTAACCCATAGCGAAAACCAGATGTGTTTATTTCAATTCCTTTTCCAGCAAAAATGATTTCTTCAAAAATGTTCATCAATATATCATAAAAATGATCTTGAACAGGTTTATTTTTAGTATAACGTTTCACTAAATCAATATGCCCGATCACTTGAAAGCCTTTAAAGTGTGACACGCAATAAAGCAGTTCTTCATAATATTTTCGGTATGCTTCTTCCACAGGCTGTTTTTCGAAAAAATCACTTGTATGCAAGGAATGCTTATCGGTTGTATGCATGGAACAAATGACAAAATCAAACGGTGCAGAATGAACAGTTTGGCTACAATTTTTTACTAAATGGGGTTGAACGCCAATTTCCAATCCTTTACGTATTTTAATTCGATCTCCGTATTCTCGTTGCACTGCTTGGATTTTTTGATGATAGCTTGCAAGGTCTAGCGAGAAATCAATCGTAGGGTCTGGGTAATCTTCATCTATATGCTCCGTAAAACAAATTTCGTGTAAACCTTCTTTTATAGCGTATTCTATTGTTTTTTCCATCGGCGTATTGCAATCAGCGGAAAAATCACTATGAATATGAAAATCAAACATAAAAATTTCGCTCCTTTTAGTTGACATTTTATTCTATAGTTATTAGAATACTATATAACTTTACTTAGATAAAGTGATAAAGTAATAAAATTATTTTCACAACAAAGTGAACCTTCTATCCATGGTAACAACACTTGCCACCATGGACGATTCATTCTAAAGCATAGTACGTCATTCGTTTTTCTTATACTATAATCAATAATAATTTTTATACTTTCCTATAGTAGAACAAAGGCTCAGGTACCCATTTAGCAACGTAGCGACTGGAGCGAAGCAACGAAAGTTTTAGGAATCATGCCCCTGCAACAGGAGCATGCCGGCGCCCTTCGGCAAGCCCGTCTTTAGTCGGTCTTCCTATTGAGGAACGAACCGATGATAACTTATCGTAAGGCGATTTCGTGAAGTCGCCTAGTTGCTGGGTACTGAAGCCGGACGTGGCATTTATTCACAGTTGCAAAATTTTTATAATTTCCTAGACTATAAAAACGCTTGGCTTATCATCAAGTCTTTATGGCTAAAGCACCGTTACTTTGCTTACACGATAAAACCTAAAAAGAAAGGAGAAATACAAATGATGCACCCTCTGTTACATACACCTTATTTGGGTAATGGCTTACTTCAACAGCGTGATGCAATTATTGCTACACTAAAACAACGCTTTAAAACTTATGGCTATAAGCAAATACAAACAGCAGCGCTAGAGCCTTATGACCTTTATGTAGGAAATCCCAAAATTGGAAATACAGACGATATGATAAAAGTGGTGGATACTTCTGGAAAAGTACTTGTATTACGACCTGATGTTACCATTCCAATCACACAGCAAATTGCTACCACTCAAATGAATGGTGGTGAAGATACTCGGCTATTTTACATCATGGATGTCTTCAGTTACCGATTTGAGGACGATCAAAAACAACGTACACAAGCAGGAGTTGAATATTTTAACAACCGCACCCCTGCTGGTGATGCAGAAGTCATTGCCCTTGCCATTCATATATTAAAAGATTGTGGTTTTCCAGAATTTAAATTGGAGATTGGCCATGCTGGTTTTTTTCGAGCATTGCTAGCTCAAGCAAATTTATCTAATGAACAAATTGCTCCCTTACAAACATATATTCAAACGAAAAATATTGCAGAAATGGTAGATTATTTAGCTACCCTCCCTATTCAAGAAACAGTTAAACAAGCAATGCAGTATATTCCATTTCTTTACGGAGAACCAAATGAAGTGATGGAAAAAATCAAGCGGCACGGGTTAAATGGGATCTTACAAGCAGAATTAACTTATTTGGTTAATGTGTATAACAGCATTCAAGCATACGGACTTACAGATCATATTGTGTTTAACCTTGGACTTATCAATGATATGAACTACTACTCCGATGTTATTTTTCAAGGATTTGTCAACCAAGTCGGAAAGCCTGTCGTTATGGGAGGAAGATACGATAGCTTAGGGGATTACTTCGGGGCTCGTATTCCAGCAATCGGTTTTGCCTTCGATGTTGATTTGTTACTTCATGCAGCAAAACAGCACGGTTTGTTGTCAACATTAATAGAGGAAGAGCCTATTGCAATCTATTATGATGTCGCCGCACAAAAGGAAGCATTAGCTATCGCGCTAGCATTACGCGAACGAGGATACGCCGTCGTCACCTACTCAACAAATGGCGATCAACATACTGCTTCTAAAGAAACCGTACACATTATTTGTGAAGCTGATTCCTATAACCTTTATTACGGTAAGCAAGCTATTTCATTTCAGCATATTTCAGAATTAATCCAATTATTACAAGAAAGGGGGAGTTAAATGGCTGCTTTTACAATCGCCGTTGCCAAAGGTCGCACAGCAGATCAATCGATTCTTTTACTAGACAGTATGGGGATTACATTCCAACAGTTAACTTCTTCTAGCAGAAAACTAATTTTTTATAACAGTGATGAAACGATTACATTAATCTTTGTAAAAGGTGTAGATGTACCTACTTATGTAGAAAAAGGGGCAGCAGATTTAGGCATTGTAGGTAAAGATAATATTTTAGAATCACAAGCTGAAATCTACGAAGTTCTCGATCTAAAATTCGGAAAATGTAAATTTGCCGTTGCTGGAAAGCCCGGACAAGTTTTGGATACGATGCAGCCATTAATAATTGCTACAAAATATCCAACCATTGCCCGAAACTATTTTTCTCGTAAAGGAAAATCAATAGATATTGTGAAATTGAACGGTTCTGTCGAATTAGCCCCATTAATCGGCTTAGCAGATGTCATTGTTGATATCGTAGAAACTGGCAACACTTTAAGGGAAAACGGCTTAATTATTTTAGAGGAAGTAGAACCTATTAGCACGAGACTGATCGTAAACAAGGCAAGCTTTGCATTAAAATCACAAGCAATCCATTCGTTTATTCAAGAAGTTCAGAAAAACTTAGTGTAACTTTCGACTAGAGGTGAAGTTCTCCATATTTGTATAAAGACTCGCCTACAAATATGTTTCATCGTAATCGGCTTAGCGTTTGCTTATGCTTTTTTATTACATTTAATCAGAATTTGTATGTAACACATTACTAATTGCAAAATCCTTAAACATCATCATTTCAAACCCTTGAAACATGTTTAGCATCTTAAAAAGAGAGGGTAAAAGCCCCTTTATGTTCAATAAATCTAAGTTTTACTATCTTAGCGCCAAAGATAAGGAAACGGAACCTAAATTTTATACTTTCCTATAGTGTGAAAAAGGATGTAGATGTTGTTATCCCCATTTAGCTTTATACAACATCCGCAAAATGCTTCAAACGAAATAAAAAACGTTGGAGGAATTGATATGGAACGCTTAACGAAACATCAGTATTGGGATAAGAAAGAAAGAAGCGCACAACTTTTGGAGGAAAAAGAAGCAGTCCTAGACCAAACAGTAGTGGAAATTATTAAGCGCGTTCGAAACGAAGGAGATCCAGCCATTCGCTCTTTCACAGAAAAATTTGACCGTGTCCAAATCCTTGATTTCATCGTTTCGGAGGAGGAGTTTGCTGAAGCTAGAAAATCCGTCTCTCCTGCTTTTATGAAGGCAATTAAACATGCAGCAGAAAATATATCCCAATATCATAAAAAACAGTTAGAGCAATCCTGGTTAGATATGAGTGAGCCTGGAAAAGTGGTCGGACAGAAGGTTACGCCTTTGGATCGTGTGGCCATTTACGTACCTGGCGGAAAAGCAGCATATCCTTCCACCGTATTAATGAACGCTATACCAGCCAAAATTGCGGGTGTAAAGCATATTTATATTACGACACCACCGCAAGCAGATGGCAAAATCAATCCTTATGTATTAGTAGCGGCAAAAGAAGCCGGCGTTGAAAACATTTATAAGATTGGCGGAGCACAATCAATCGCAGCTTTTGCTTACGGCACAGAATCCGTACCCAAAGTACAAAAGATTACTGGACCTGGAAATGCTTATGTAGCAAGTGCAAAAAAATGGGTGTATGGGGATGTAGCCATTGATATGATTGCGGGGCCGAGTGAAATTTTAGTCGTCGCTGATGAAACAGCAAACGCAAACTTTGTCGCAGCCGATTTACTCTCACAAGCAGAACACGATGAAGAAGCACGTGCCGTTTGTATAACGACAAGCGATACACAAGCAGACGCCATTGAGCAAGCGGTGCGTTCACAAACAAAGAATTTAGCAAGAAAAGAAATTATTGAAAAATCACTTGCCCAGCACGGAAAAATCATTGTCGTTAATACATTAGATGATGCTTTTTCCATCGTAAATGATATTGCTCCAGAACATTTACAGCTCATGATTGCAAATCCAATGGAAAAACTTGGTGCGGTCAAACATGCAGGGGCTATCTTTTTAGGAAATTATTCACCAGAAGCGTTAGGCGATTACGTTGCCGGTCCGAACCATACGTTACCGACAAACGGCACGGCTACATTTGCTTCCCCGCTCGGTGTGTATGATTTTATGAAAAAATCAAGCGTTATTTATTATGATAAACCTTCACTACTTGCTAGTGCAGATACGATTATAGAGATTGCTAATACAGAGCAGTTAACCGCACATGCACAATCCGTACAAATACGAAAGGAGGAAACAGATGCGAAATTATGATATAAGTCGGTCAACCACAGAAACATCGATTGATTTAAAGCTGGCTATTGACGGTACGGGGAAAAGCTCGATTCAAACAGGGATTGGTTTCTTTGATCATATGTTAACTCTTGCAACGAAACATGGATTAATGGATGTAGAAATTTCTTGCCAAGGAGATTTAGAGGTGGATCAACACCATTCCGTAGAAGATGTCGGCATCGCATTTGGTAAAGCATTCCGCCATGCACTAGGAGATAAAGCCGGCATTACTCGTTATGCAAGTATTACGACACCAATGGACGAGGCGTTATCCACCGTATCTTTGGATATAAGCGGTAGAGCCTACCTTGTTTATAAAGTAGAAGGTTTAAAAGATAAGGTTGGAAACTTTGATACAGAATTGGTAGAGGAATTTTTTCAAGCATTTACTAGCAATGCAAAGGTAACCTTACACATTCACCAAGTCCATGGAAAAAATACGCATCATATTATTGAATCCATTTTCAAAGGCTTCGGTCGAGCACTTAACACTGCAACAGAAAGAAGCGGAAAAATAACAGGAATTCCTTCTACAAAAGGAACGTTATAAAGTGGATCTCCCTTTTGCTTAATGGCAACTCACTCCTTCCAGAAGACAGTTGGTTTTTGAAGTAGCTCGTAAAAAGACGAGTTTATTGCCAATAATTGCATATCGAAATCCGCTTTATAGAATAAGTGCGTTTCCCATCAATGGGGGCTATCACTCCAAGTGGATTATTCTATATCGTAAGTGAATAGTCGCTGTATGAATTAAATTTTTCAGGTTTTGAGACCTCCCATATCCGTGTGATTGACTCACATTTTCCAATTATTGGAGTGGAAGACTGGCAACAGCTTATATTGTAAAGGAAGGAGCAAATCGATGATCTCTATTATTGATTATGGAGCTGGTAATATAAAAAGCTTGCAATTTGCACTAAATAAAGTTGGCATAGATTCACAAATTACCACTGATGAAACAACCATTAAAAAAAGTGATGCCATCATTTTACCGGGCGTGGGCGCCTTTCAGGATGCCATGCATGCATTAGACGATCAAGAATTAACAAGCTTCATTAAACAAGAGGCAGCCAGAGGCAAACCGCTTCTAGGTATTTGTCTTGGTATGCAATTGTTCTATGAATCTAGTGAAGAAGGCGGAGTAACGAAAGGATTCGGATTTTTAACTGGAAAAGTAAAAAAAATCCCTAATAACGTAAAGGTTCCTCATATGGGCTGGAACAATCTCATTAAACACCGAAATAGTGCTTTATGGAAGCAAATGACGGATGAAGCATTTGTCTACTTTGTCCATTCCTATGCGGCTACAGATGTGGATACGAATACGTTAGTAGCTAGCACACCTTATGGAATAAACATTCCTGCAATCGTACAACAGAACAATATTATTGGTATGCAATTTCACCCAGAAAAAAGCGGAGCAACAGGGTTACAACTTTTAGCAAATTTCAAGGAGATGATAACATGATTCTATTTCCAGCCATTGATATTAAAGACGGGAAATGCGTTCGTTTAACACAAGGAAATTACGATCAAGTAAATGTGTATAGTGATTCGCCAGTTACTGTGGCAAAAGATTGGGAAGCGCAAGGAGCTGCCTATCTTCACCTCGTCGATTTAGATGGAGCTAAATCAGGTGTTTCCACGAACGAACCTATTATTAGAGAGATCGCTCAAAAGATCCCCCTGCCAATCCAAGTAGGGGGAGGCATTCGTAGTTTACAAGTAGTGGAAAACTACTTATCTGCGGGAATAGATCGCGTCATCCTCGGCACTGCCGCTATCAAAGACCAGTCTTTCTTGCAAACTGCTCTGTCTACATTTCCTCATCAAGTTGCTGTATCGATCGATGCACGAAATGGTTATGTCGCAACAGATGGATGGACAAAGACAAGTGAGAGAAAAGCCATTGATCTTGTGCAAGAATTAGAAGGTCTAGGACTGCAAACATTTATTTACACCGACATTTTAAAAGACGGTATGCTAAAAGGTCCCAATTTTCATGAATTAGAAAACTTACAAGCAATTACTTCTATTAATATTATCGCTTCTGGTGGGGTAACAACGATTGCCGACATAAAGCAATTAGCAGAAATGAATTTATATGGAGCAATTATTGGTAAAGCGCTTTATGACAATTCCCTTACTTTAGAAGCGAGCTTGGAGGCAATAAAACATGCTCACTAAACGAATTATTCCATGTTTGGATGTCGATAAAGGACGTGTCGTCAAAGGAAAAAAATTTACAAACATCCAAGATGTTGCTGATCCAGTAAAATTAGCGCAACGGTACAACAAGGCAGGTGCTGATGAACTTGTCTTTTATGATATTACAGCTTCAAACGAAGATCGAGATATTTTCATCGATGTAGTAGAGCAAGTCGCTGCTGAAATTGCGATTCCCTTTACCGTAGGCGGTGGTATAAGAACCGTAGAAGATATTCATAGCGTATTACGTGCAGGCGCTGACAAAGTTTCGATAAATAGTGCTGCCGTACAGCAACCAGATTTGATTGAAGAAGCAGCTAAGAAATTTGGAAAGCAGTGCATTGTCCTATCCATTGACGCCAAACAAACAAATGACGGAAGATGGGCAGTCTATATCCATGGGGGCAGAAAACAAACTGCTTTAAATGCCGTGGATTGGGCTGAGCAAGGCGAAGCACTCGGTGCAGGAGAACTTGTGCTCAACGCAATTAATACAGATGGCGAAAAAAACGGCTACGACCTAGATTTAATGCATGCTGTTGCACAAGCAGTCAATATTCCCATCGTCGCCAGTGGAGGGGCTGGTAAAATGGAACATTTTTCGCAAGTTTTACAACCGACGTATGCAGATGCAGCTCTAGCAGCTTCCGTATTCCACTACGGAGAAATACCTATTCCCGCATTAAAAGCTTATTTAGCTACCCAAGGCATCACAGTAAGACCAAGTTAAAATTAGGACAATCCGCCAATAAGTGAGCGAAATTTCGACGATCATGAGCGAGTTCAGCGTGGGATGAGCGCATTTCAGACGAAGATGAGCGAAGTCCACGCGGAGATGAGCGAATCCAACGTGGGGTGAGCGAAATTTCGACGATCATGAGCGAAGTCCACGCGAGTTCGAGCGCATTTCAAACGATCATGAGCGAACCCAGCGTGAGATGAGCACATTTCAGACGATCGTGAGCGAATCTAGCGTGGGAGGAGCGCATTTCAAACAAACATGAGCGAAGTCCACACGAAGATGAGCGAATCCAACGTGGGGTGAGCGAAATTTCGACGATCATGAGCGAAGTCCACGCGAGTTCGAGCGCATTTCAGACGATCGTGAGCGAAGTCCAGCGTGGGATGAGCGCATTTCAGACGATCGTGAGCGAATCCAGCGTGGGATGAGCGCATTTCAAACAAACATGAGCGAAGTCCACACGAAGATGAGCGAATCCAACGTGGGGTGAGCGAAATTTCGACGATCATGAGCGAGGTACCGCGGAGATGAGCGGATTTAAGACGAACATGAGCGAGTTCAAGCGGAGATGAGCGCATTTCAGACGATCGTGAGCGAATTACGGCGAAGATGAGCGAATCCGGCGTTAGATGAGCGAAATTTCGACGATCGGGAGCGAATCTAGCGTGGGATGAGCGCATTTCAAACGATCATGAGCGAACCCAGCGTGAGGTGAGCGCATTTCAGACGAACATGAGCGAGTTCCATGAAAAGCACGCTTAAAAAGCAATACATAATCACTATATAAGGAGAGATAATGATGAAGCAAATAACGTTTGATGATAACGGACTCGCTCCTGCCATTGTACAAGATGCAGATACTGGTCAGGTTTTAACGCTAGCGTATATGAATGAAGAAGCGTTTAACAAAACAATAGCGACAAAAGAAGCATGGTTCTATAGCCGAAAACGTCAAGAATTATGGCATAAAGGAGCGACGTCTGGAAATAAACAAGTGGTACAATCGATGTCTATCGATTGTGATCAAGATGCTATTCTACTGCAAGTGAAGCCACAGGGCCCTGCTTGCCATACAGGAGAAGAAACCTGCTTTCATAAGAATGTTTTCCAAGACCAACCTGCCTCATTTATCATGACGAAACAATTAACAGAAAAAATTAAAACTCGTAAAGAAAATCCTTTGCCAAATGCATACACAACATACTTATTTGCAGAAGGCATGGATAAAATTTTAAAGAAAGTGGGCGAAGAAGCAAGTGAGGTCATTATCGGCGCGAAAAATAACGATAAATCCGAAGTAACATGGGAGATTGCTGATTTAACCTATCATACGCTTGTATTAATGGAGCTACTAGGTGTATCTGTTACAGATATTAAGCGTGAATTGTTAAAAAGGCATTTACAAAAAGGGGATGGAGAGCAATGAAATATTGGAGTGAAGCAGCTAAACGATCAACCCCATATGTTCCGGGTGAACAATTCAACGATCCAACTATTATGAAACTAAATACAAATGAAAACCCCTATCCTCCGTCGCCAAATGTGCAAGAAGCAATCAAACAAGAGATGAACGAAGCATTACATCTTTATCCATCACCAACTGTTGACAGTTTAAGAGAGAGCATTGCCAAACAGGAAGGGACGGAAAAGGAATCTGTTTTTGTTGGAAATGGCTCCGATGAAGTACTAGCGTTCGCATTTATGGGGTTATTTTCACCAACTCGAACGATACGATTTCCAGCAATTACGTATAGCTTTTACCCTGTCTATGCCAATCTTTTTCAAATTCCATATGAAGAAATACCATTAATGAATAATTTCACAATAGATGAAAAAGATTTTTTTCATACAAAAGGCGGAGTTATTCTACCAAACCCAAATGCGCCGACAAGCATTTTTACTAGCTTAGAAAAATTGGAAGCAATCATTCAACATAATCCAGATAATGTTGTTATTATTGATGAAGCTTACATTGATTTTGCACCTGAATCTGCCGTAACACTTACGCATAAGTATGAGCAGCTGTTAGTTGTAAAAACTTTTTCAAAGTCACGTTCTTTGGCTGGATTACGTGTTGGCTACGCGATCGGGCATCCAAATTTAATCGAAGCTTTAACCCGTATAAAAGACTCCTTTAATTCTTATACGATAGACCGGCTTGCTATAGTCGGTGCAAAAGCAGCTATGGAAGATGCTGCTTACTTGAAAGAAACGACTTGGAAGATTATTCAAACTCGGAAGTGGACGCAAGAACAGATGGAAAAGCGCGGTTTCCATGTGCTCCCAAGCGCAACTAATTTTCTATTTGTCCAACATCCTGATTATAATGGAGAACAATTATATGAGCGTTTAAAAGCGAAAAAAATTCTCATACGCCATTTTCGTAAATCTGGCATAGAAAATTATATGCGAATTACCATTGGTACAGACAAGATGATGCAGCAGTTTTTGATAGTGTTGGATGAAATTATGCAGAAGACGTAAATACTTTCACTTTTGTTTCGAAATCGTTTTCGCATCTAAAAATGGGTAACCGCCAACAGACTGGTTACCCATACAACGTATTCCATAAGTAGTGGTGTTCTTTCCCCCACTGATTGTTAGGAGACAACAAACGAAAATTTCAAGTGCTACTATCTCCCACTTAAACTTGTCCAATTTGCATTTTCCAATGCTTGAAGGAGGATTTTATAACACTGTATATCACGATTCGTAGATCACAAAGCATCGTTTGACCAAAATGGTTCCCTATAATGTAGTGAAACGCTTATTAGATTATATCATTGTCTCTACATCAGCGTCTTCTTTTAATTTATCTACTCGCTTTTGCAATTGTTCGTTTGTTTTTTCATCCTTCAAGGTTTGTTTGATTTGATCTTTTACATCTTCCAACTTACCTATTTCTTCATTTTGTTCTTTCATTTGTTTATAATAATCTTCCACTTCTTTATCTGTTACTTTGATGTCAAATTCAGCATCTAAATATTGAGAAGTAATTAGATTATCTCTTAGCATGTTTTTAAACTGATCTTCATTAAGCTGGAACTGCTCTAGTGCAGTGCTTAAACGATCTTCGCCTTCTTTTTTAATCGTATCAAATTCTTTCTGCACGTCATCATTAGATACTTCGATGCCTTTATCAGCAGCATCTTGATTAATTAATTGCTGGTTTATAAGCATATCTAACGTTTGTTTTTTTAGTTGATCCTCATTAACATCTTGATTGAATTGCGTATTCATTGTTTTTAACTGTAAATAAGCTGGGTTATAACGATCACCTTTAATTTCTTCGCCATTTACGGAAACAACTGTTTCTCCATCATCAACTTTTTCCTTATCTGTTATTTTAACAGGTTCAGGCTTTTCTCCTCCCTCTTCTGTATTGCCTTCTTCTTGTTGCTCATCTTGTTCTGCGGTTTTATCTTCTTCATTATCTCCTCCGCAGGCAGCTAGTAGGAATACTAGCGTTATCGTAATCGCAAATATAATCCACTTTTTCATTCGATCCATCCCTCTTTCTCGTTATGAATGTCCTTTCATTCAAACATATTTTGTCCAAACTTTGCAAGTAGCTTCATTTACATCATCGTCTTAAAAAGCTACTATGTCTCGTTTTAACACCTATCTTTACAGTTGAACAACAAATAAGAGATTTATTCCATTATTGTGCCACAACTTGGTATTTGTTACTTGATTCATTCTACACTACATTTAATATACAGTTCAAATAGATAGGACATATGAATAGAATATATGCAAAACTATAACGTAAAAAGATAAATAAACAACGAAGGATGCTACTATAAATGGAATAGGAAATGCGGGCGTTTTGAATGAATAAATACAATTTTGAATAAAAAATAGGCTTTCCTATATAGCAAACAAGCCGAACAATCACTGTTCGGCTTGTTTGTACAAATCCTTTTATTCTAAGCTTGCTTCTACTTCTTTAATCATTTCTTGGACAGAGACGAGTCCACCACCGGACAGATACCAGAATTCTGGATCTAAGTAAGCAATGTTGTCATTTTTATATGCTTTCGTTCCTTTTACTAATTCATTTTCGACCAAATTTTTAGCAGCTGGTTCTTCGCCAATCGCTGCACTACGATCGATCACATACAGTAAATCAGGGTTTTGCTCCATGACGTATTCAAAAGAAACGTTCATACCATGTGTAGACGCTTCGATGTTTTCATCTACTGGAGGAACACCAAAAACATCATGGATTAATCCAAAACGGGAGCTAGGGCCATATGCACTGATTTTATCATCATTAGCTAGTGTTATAAGCGCTTTTTGATCCATTTCTTCCGCTTTCGCTTTCACTTCTTCAATAGATGCATCAATAGCAGCAAGCTCTTCTTCTACTTCTGCTTGCTTATCAAAAATCTCACCTAGTGTGTTCATATTTGCTTTGAAAGACTCCATATAGTTAGCTGGATCTACACCTAAATAAACAGTCGGAGCAATTTCAGCTAATTGATCATAAACAGGGGACTGTCGACCCGATATGAAAATAACATCTGGATTAATCTCAGCAATTTTTTCAAAATCCGGCTCTTTCAAGCTACCGATATTTTCATAGTCATCACTTGCATACTTGTCTAAATAAGATGGGATTAAACCACCTTTAGCTACACCTGCAACATCAATCCCTAATATATCCAATGAATCAAGCACACCATAGTCGAACACCACAACATTTTCAGGATTTTTGGGAACTTCTGTATCACCAAGCTCTTGTTTAATCTCCATTGTTTCCGACTCTTTCGCATCGGAACCTTTACTATTACTACTATCTTTTTCTTCACTATTTGAACCACAAGCCGCTAAAGTTAACACGAGCAAACTTGCAAATATAAGCCATACAGTTTTTTTCAACATATATAATCTCCTCTTTCTTTGTTATTTTGCTTAAGTATTGTTCATAGAATATTTCTAATCATACTTATAAATGCTTCAGGAAAACTCGGATTTCACACAATGCGTTATATGTACATCAACCCAACCGTTTCCTATTTTCCTACAGACAAGATAAGGCAAATTCATTTACCTTTCGACATCCATTCGTTAAAATAGATGTATACGCTATCCTTCATCATGACTTGGCTTGGTCGTCAGTCATGATGTGGGATTTTTATTTTGTTTTTCAAACTAGCCTTCCCCCATTAAAAGTAAACACAGATTCGTTTATTATCTATATCCTTAATGTCAATATCCATGTCATAGATATCTTTTAATACACATTTATCAATGACATCGCATGCTCTTCCTTGCTTAACGACTTTTCCATCCTTTAACGCGACAATATTATCCGAATAACAAGAAGCAAAATTAATATCATGAATAACAATTAAAACAGTTTTGCCAAGCTCATCCACTAAATTACGCAACGTTTTCATAATTTGCACAGAATGGCGCATATCTAAATTATTTAACGGCTCATCTAACAAAATATATTCCGTATCCTGCGCAATGACCATGGCGATGTGTGCTCGTTGTCTTTGCCCACCACTAAGCTGATCTAGAAACTTATCTTGCATATCGCGCAGTTCCATATAATCAATCGCCTCATCAACTTTTTCCCAATCGTAATCATTTAATTTACCTTGAGAATAGGGGAAGCGCCCAAAAGATACGAGCTCACGTACCGTTAATTTTAAATTAATGGAGTTAGATTGTTTTAAAATGGATATTTTTTTCGCTAGCTCATTGCTTTTCGTTTGCATAATGTCTTTTCCGTCTATCGAGATATCCCCATTATCTTTTGCGATAAGGCGACTAACCATAGAGATCAACGTACTCTTCCCTGCACCGTTTGGACCAATAAAGGAAGTAATCTTTCCTTTTTCAATCGTCAGAGACACATCTTCAATCACTTTCTTCTGGTTAAATGACTTAAATACATTTTTAATATCTACCATGATTTATTCTCCTTTAACAAAAGATAAATAAAGTAAATACCACCGATAAAGTTTATAATGACACTAATCGTCGTTTTAAAGGTAAATACTTCTTCTACAATAAACTGTCCGCCAATTAATGCAATAATACTTATGAGCATGGAACCAATTAAAATATAAAAATGACGGAATGTCTTTAAAAATTCATAAGCTAAGTTAACAACTAATAACCCTAAAAACGTCATCGGTCCTACTAAAGCTGTAGCCATCGAAATAAATACAGCAACGATAACGAGTAAATGCTTGACGACTCTTCCATAAGGAACTCCTAAGTTAACCGCGTTATCTTTCCCAAGTGCCAATACATCTAAGTATTTGTAATAACGCATCATATAAACAAGAAGGAGTACAAATAGAACGACAGATATATAGACAAGGTCTGTGTTTACGTTGTTTACGCTGGCAAACATTCGATCTTGAGCTACCATGAACTCATTCGGATCAATTAACACTTGCATAAATGAAGTAATACTACTGAAAAAAGTTCCTAAGATCATTCCTACAAGTAACAGAAAATAAATATTATTTTGCTCGCTTGAAAATAACAACCGGTATAGGAGTAATGAAAATACAACCATTCCTCCAATGGAAACGAGGTAATTCACATGGCTATTCATCATAACTAACGAATTAGCCCCTACTACAAAGATAATAGCTGTTTGGATCAAGAGGTAAAGGGAATCCAGTCCTAATACACTTGGTGTTAAAATACGATTATTCGTTATTGTCATAAAAATCGTTGTCGCAAATCCAATCGCAGCCCCTGTTAAAAGAATCGCCACAACTTTAATGATACGTCTCGGTAGAATGTATCCAATATTTCCAGTAAGGTCATAAAAAATATAAAGCAATGTCAATAATATAGCGATGAGAGTTAGAATAATTGTCTTCTGTTTATATCCCATATTTTTTTCTCCTAAAGAGCAGATAAATAAATAATCCGCTACCGATGACCCCTACCGTTAAACTTATCGGTATTTCATATGGATAAATAATAATTCGACCGATAATATCACAAATAAGAACGAAAATGGCTCCTAACAATGCGGTATGTAGCAAACTTTTTTTCAAATGATCCCCTTGGTATATAGTCACAATATTAGGAATAATTAATCCTAAAAATGGAATCATTCCAACTGCCAATACAACGGATGCGGTTACAAGTGCTACGATAATTAAACCCAAATTGACGACTTGTCGATAGTTTAATCCAAGGTTTTTGGAAAAATCTTCACCCATACCAGCAATTGTAAATTTATTTGCATAAAAGAAAGCAATAATTAATATTGGAATGCTGACAAACATGAGCTCGTAATTCCCTGTCATAATCATGGAAAAATCACCTTGCATCCATGACGAGATGTTTTGAATTAAATCATAACGATAAGCAATAAAGGTAGACATGGAACTAACAATATTTCCAAACATTAAACCAATTAATGGGATGAATATCGCATCTTTAAATTTTACTTTTTCCAGTATCTTCATAAATGCAAACGTACCTAACAGAGCAAAAGCAAAAGAAACAAGCATCTTTTCAAATGGATTCGCAGAGGTAAATAACACCATGGATACTAATATTCCAAGTCTGGCGGAATCCAATGTTCCTGCCGTTGTTGGCGATACAAATTTATTTCTGCTTAATTGTTGCATAATTAAGCCGCAAATACTCATGCTCATACCAGCAATTAAAATACTTAAAAGTCTCGGAACTCTTGAAACCATTAATACTTTTGCCTGCTCCTCCGTTAGCTGAAATATATCTAGCGGAGAAACGTTTGATACACCAACAAAGATAGATGCAAAGGAAAGTATAATTAATATGATTGTTAGATATCGTATTTTCATAGACTGCCCTTCACTTTCCACTTCCCCATTTTGTTTAGAATCATTATTATCTTTGATTCGTTCTAATCAATAATGATATTCATTATCAATTAGATTCAAGTAATAGTATAACAGATTTCCTCATTACGTCAATGAAAAAATGCCAAAAATCGCTTGCTCATGGACTCACAGGATAAATGGAAGTAAAGATTGAAGAAAGGAAGAATATTTAGAAGAAGACTAAGCAGTTTGTTGATTGTGGGAGATGTATTTATAAAGAAGTTGCTTCATAGTAAGTTAAGCGACTTCCTATAACTAAAAAAGCAGGTTCCTACATTTTTAAAAGGATACCTGCTTCCAATAACATGTTTATTTATTCTTCTTCCATTTCACAACAACCCTCATCTGTACAGTACATTGTTTTTGACCCTTTAGGGTTCAATGATTGAAGTCTGTTTTCCATTTTCGCTTCTTGCCAAACTTGTTCCAAAACCTGGTCAAAAACCTCTTTTGGTTGCGCGCCAGACAGCGCATATTTTTCATTAAAAACAAAAAACGGAACCCCTTTAACGCCCATTTCTCTCGCTTGATGTTGGTCGTGTTTTACATCTCTAGCATAGCTATTCGTACAAATAACCTCAGCGACGTTCTTTTTATTTAAACCGACTTTACTAGCAAGGGTCTGTAATGTTTCATGATCACTGATTAATTGAGAATCAGTGAAAAAAGCATGCATCAACGCTTCAGCCATGTTATTACCTTTGCCCAGACGTGCTGCATACTTTACTAAGCGGTGAGCCGTAAACGTGTTTGTATGCTGCATGGTATCAAAATGATATGTCAGCCCTACATCTGCTGCTTGCTTTTCTATCTGTTTACTCATTTGCTTTATTTGTTCTATGGGAATCCCTTTTGTATTTGAGAGATATTCATACATATTTTGATTTGGCTTTTCTTCTGCGTTAGGATCTAATTGATAACTTTTAAACTCAACAACAATATCATTACGATATGCAAATGTTTCTAAGGATTGCTCCAATTTTCTCTTTCCAATATAACAAAAAGGGCAAACGAAATCAGACCATATCTCAATCTTCATACATACACCTCACTTTCAATTCATTGTAGCATAGCTATTCCCATTGCATGAACAATCCTGCTTATCCAAGAGGCATAACGACATAAACCACAATATGTTTAGAGCATTTAATAAAAGTTACAACTAATTAACTCTCTATAAACTCGGCTTTTCGTTAAATTTATAGAAGCTGGTGTTTTAGATCCTCAATTTGTTGGTACATATCAATACAATATAAGAATAGATTTTACATGTAGCAGGGAGCACTTAATAAGCTTATCCTTTCCTCTTGATAAAATGGCTTTTCTAAGTTTCTGTAGGAAAACTATAGCTTGCACCCTCTTTTTTATAATAAAGTAAAAAAGAGGGTGTGATTACTGCTATAATCGCACCTCTTCATTCTTCCTATAGTGAACAAAGGAATTTACTTGACACGTTATTGATATAAGTTATTTTCTTTATCTACATACTTTCCATAATCAGGTATAGCTAGATCTGTAAATTGTTCAACAAGCCTGTCCAAGCCGTTTTTTAACTTTTTACCTTTCATACTCACACCATGGCCTGGTACCACTATTTCAGGGTTTAGTTCTGCTAATTTTTGTACAGATTCAAATGCTGCTTTCCAGTCGGTTGTATAGTATCTAGGTGGTCCATTCACTTCCGCTGTTTGCATCAGCACACGATAAAATGAATCCTGTCTTACAGTAATGAACGCATCTCCTGAAAACAATAGCCGATCATTCTCTCGATAAAAAGATACATGACCAGGTGTATGTCCTGGCGTATGTACCCATTTCCAATTTTCTAAATGAGGAACTTGATTGTTTTCAGGAAGGGCTTGCACCGCATTACCTAAATCAATCGGCTCATTCGGATATAGGTTAGCCATTTTCGCTAGTAGACCACCTTCTACGCTCGTGTCCGGTTTTGGGTAGCTTTTTTCACCACGTAAGTAAGGGAGTTCTTTAGAATGTGCATAAATAGGAACATCCCACTCCTCCAATAAGGCAGCTAACCCTCCTACATGATCAAAATGAGCATGCGTCAACAGAATTGCAGCTGGCTTACTACCTTTTCCAAATCGGTCTACAACAACCGATTTAATTTCTGAAGCTGCATGAGGTAATCCAGCATCGATAAGCACCCATTCCCCTTTTTCAGGATGACCTACAAAACCAATATTTACCATTTGATCCGTATAATAGTATATATCGGCTTTCACCTGTACACCGCCTCCACTTGTAATGGAGGTCATCGGAACAAATTTGTCATGTTCACGTTGATGAAAATTTTGTTCCATGCTAACCTGCCTCCTCGCTTAAATAATTAGTCGTAGTATTTACAACACGAAAAAAAATAACCACATCATCTGATATGGATTACAAGTCACTAATTATTTTAAAAATAGGTTCTTAAAACTAAAGAGAGCTTGCACTTTGTAAGGTAGCTTCTTCCAATTAACAGCGAACGATCTTGAACAAAGGCTCGGGGAGCCCGGTTAGCAACGTAGCGAGTGGAACGAACCAACGAAAGTTTTAGGAACCGTGCTACTGCAACAGGAGTATGCCGGCGCCCTCCGGCAAGCCCGTCTTTAGTCGGCCTTCCCATTTAGAACGAACCGATGATGACTTATCGGAAGGCAATGGAGTGAAGTCGCCTAGTTGCTGGGCGCTGGAGCCGGACGTGGCTATATAAATTAGTTAGTTTATGCAACGCTAGTGTAATTTCCTAGACAAGGAAAAATTTGGCTTGTCGCCAAGTCTTATAGCAAAAGCTTGATTGTACCAGCAAATCTCCATAAAAAAGCCTTCTTCTGGCTCATACGATCCACCTTAAAACTTTGTGCTTTCCTATAGTAAGGATATTGGCTACATTTTTGCTTAGCAGCCACGAGATATGCGTTACAATTGTGAACTTCAGCGACTTTGTTGTGAACTTCGACCAACTTACTTGTGAACTTCAGCGACTTTCGTGTAAATTCAAGCGAAATTAATGTAAATTCAAGTGATTTTACATTTTTTTGCAAGATAATCAGTCTTTTAGCAATGAGACGCCGTCGTTTTGCTTATACTATAAGCCTTAAAACTTTGATGGTTGGAACTATCTTTTTCATTATTTTTATTCCTAATCTCATCATGTAACGCACCCTCAAGAGAGATAAAAAATCTAGCCTCTTTTTTCTAACTTATCTTCCCAACCTGAAAAAACTTCAATATCATAATGGTTTAAATCTTCATCGGAAAGGTTACTCTTAATGTATGTTGCAACTTTTTCTATTTCTTCCTCACTATATACATCTATATCGATTGTTGCGGGCTCCTCGCCGACAATGTAACCCTGCACCTCATACTTATCCATAACAGCTTGTAGCACCTCATCTACCGTCCTATCCTTCGAAAAAGTAATAACAGAAAATGCTCCCAAAATAAGTAAAGTGCCGCTCAACGTTATTACTCCGATTTTTTTCATTGTTTTTACTCCTTCCTTGTCCAATTTATTAAATTTCACTCTATTTCGAGTATAATTCACCATCCTATCTATGACAAGGAGTGTTCTTTTATGCAAAGATGAACATCTGGCTTGCTGTTCATGAAGGCGTTGCACTATCTTAAACAAACCCCTAAATGTATCTTCATCCATGCCGTTAATATCTTAGCCTTAGCGACAGATGTCAAAAAGGTATTAATGCTCTTTCAAAAGAAAAGGGGGAGGATGTATTTGATTGCACAATTTAATATAACGGATAAAGATGGATGTATTTGATTGCACAATTTAATATAACGGATAAAGATTTAATTGCTCAACAAAAAAATGCAATAAAAATTAGTAAGTTCCATAGGAAAGCTAGATTAATGCAACTAATGGTTTTTTATCTATTTCTGGTATATATACTCGCATTTAGCCGTCTCTCAACAGATAATTTTATATTTGGGTTATCGTTATGTTTAATTCTCACCCCTGTAGTATGGAAATCTTATGAGTATGCTATAATTAGTCAATTTAAAGGTATTCTTAAACAACACAAGAATTCATTAGATGATTTTACATTAAACTTATCTGCAGAAGAGTTTACTAAAGAATCGAGGAATATAACTGAAAAATTCCAATGGGAAGATTTGAAACAGCTTAAAGAAGATGGGGAACGTTATTTCTTATATTTTAACCGACTTATTTGCAATAACAATTAAAAAAGAACCTAAAAATATGAATACAGAAGAAGTGAAGATGTAGCAAGAATTTATAAAAAGAAAAGTTAATAATTAAAAAGCTAGTTGCTGAGCAACTAGCTTTCTTCTAGCAGAGAATTCCCCATAATCGATACGCGCCTCGTTTGTTGCAATGCTTCTAATGAAGTTACACCAATTCCAAACATAGCCATTTTTAATTCCAATTCTATTTGTGCCATCGTTGTTATGACTGCCTCGGCAGATTCGGTTGCTGCCTGCAATAATTGACGTGCAAAACCGATCACATCTGCGCCAATAGTTATGGCTTTTGCAGCATCGACACCCGTTTTCATTCCTCCGCTTGCTACAAGAGGAACTTTTGGGAGCTTATTTCTTACTGACACGATACAATCTTTTGTTGGCAGCCCCCAGTTATTGAAAGCTTCAGCTGCAGCCTTGCGAAGTGGATCTTGCGAACGGAGCTTTTCAACTTGGCTCCATGATGTCCCACCAGCTCCTGCTACATCAATATACGCTATCCCAGCATTGTACAACTGTTCAGCCACGAAGCCATCAATACCAAAGCCAACTTCCTTCGCACCAACTGGCACGGTTAATTTACTGCAAATTTCTTCTACTTTTGGCAATAAATCAGCAAAGTTTAAGTCGCCGCCATCTTGTACAGCTTCTTGCAAACTATTAAAATGGAGAACAAGTGAATCAGCTTCCGTCCTATCCACAATACGCTGGGCTTCTTCAGCGCCATAACCATAATTCAATTGTACAGCACCTAAATTAGCAATTAAAGGTACTGTCGGAGCTTGCTGGCGTATTAAGAATGAAGCTTGGTGGGCATCACTTTCTAGTAAAGCTCGTGTTGAACCAAGGGCAACAGCCCATCCCTTTTCTTCAGCAGCTAGCGCTAAGTTTTGATTGATTTTAGCAGCAAGCTCTGAACCACCAGTCATCGAACTTACCAAAAATGGCGCTTGTAACGATTTATTTAAAAAGGTTGTGTTGATTTGTATATCATCAAAATGAATCTCCGGAAGCGCATTATGTATAAATGAAATACCTTCTAACCCCGTCGATTTATTCACACCTTCTACATTCTCTGTTAAGCATAGCTGAATATGTTCGGTTTTTCTACGATTTATTCCCTCTTCCATGTTAAAAAACCTCCAATTTTACGACCTTGCATTCTATGATAACATAACTTAGATTCAAATCTTACTGTGACGATTTTTTAAAACTTATGCATGGTATAAAGCCATAAGGTCGAATTCCTTGTATAATGTATAAGATGTTAAAAGACGAGATAAATTTGCTAAACTTTGAAATAGTCGAACTGAATTCATTTTGTGTTCCAAATGCAGCAATATGGATTTAGATTTTCTAGGTAGCAACCTCTCAGACATGCAATTCGTCATTTTTAGTGCCCTTTTTGAATATTAGATATGTTTTAAACGGTAACATTTTTAATTTATCGTCTCATAAAACAAGCACAAGTACATTTCATAACAAGCGTAAAAGTGAAAGGAATTCGTTAAAATGATGAAAGATAAAGCAAAAGAATTTGCTACTAAAGCACATGAAGGACAATGGAGAAAAGGTTCCAAGGCACCTTACATCACGCATCCTATTCGTGTTGCGAATATACTTGAAGAAGCTGGTTGCAGTGAGGAAGTTATCTGCGCAGGTTATTTACATGATGTTGTAGAAGATACAGCTACAACCATACAAGAAATCGCCATCCAATTTGGTAAACACATTACTTCTCTTGTCTGTGCGCATACCGAAAATAAAACCCTGCCTTGGGAAAAGCGAAAACAGCAAACGATTTACACATTAAAAACATCAAATATGGAAGTAAAGCAGTTAATTATAGCGGATAAATTAGACAATTTATTAAGTATCGAGGCAGATTTGCAATCCTTTGGAGAGGCTGTATGGGATCACTTCCATGCGCCTTTGGATAAGCAGAAATGGTATTATCAGTCGATAAAAGAAGTTATGTATCATGGCATTTCAACGAAAGAAGCACCTGCTTTTTTTAACCATTATGAAGAGGCTGTGTCACGTGTTTTTTAACGATCTTGGGTATAAAAAGTGAACCTTCAATCAATGGAGGTTTTCTCTATCCACCATAGATTGTTAGTACCACAAGGGTATGACCTAGAGTCCTCTGAACGAATTGGGCGATTTAGATGCTTTTCTCCCCCACTTAGACTTGATCAACTCACATCTCCAATCCTTGAAAAGTTAATCTTACAGCACCTTATATTCGGGATAAAATTGAACGATGCCAAAAGCTTAAAACAGCTTTTGGCATACTCCTTAGCATAAATTTCTGTCTACTTGTATCCACGTTGATTGTACGTAGCTTTCATATTTTTTGCTCGCTGTTTCCATTTGTTTTTCTCTTCCAGCTGTGCCTTTTGATCCTGCTTTCTTTTTTCAAATGCTAATTCTCGTAACAATTTTTGATAACTATCAAACCGCTCCTGTGAGAGTTCACCTGAAGCAAGTGCTTCTTGAACACGACAGCCCGGCTCTGTATCATGCTGACAATCACTAAAAAAACAAGCACTAGCAAAATCTTCTACATCTTCAAAGGCAGTATCTACTGCTGTTTCTCCGTCCCAAAGCTGTAATTCTCGCATTCCTGGAGTATCAATTAACAAAGCGCCGCTTGCTAACACGAACAATTCACGATGCGTTGTGGTGTGTCGCCCTTTGCTATCATCCAAACGAACATCTTTCGTTTTCTGTACATTTCGCTCGGATAAAACATTGACTAAAGTCGATTTCCCTACACCAGAGGACCCTACTAAAGCGACAGTATCAGCAGGTTTCAAGTAGGTATTTAAATCCTGAATCCCTTCTCCAGTAATATTGCTCACAACAATAATTGGAACGCCAATGGCTACTGTCTCTACCTGAGCAATTAACGCTGGTAACTGCTCTTCTTCGTACGCATCCTTTTTCGTTAACACGATGACTGGAGAAGCGCCACTTTCGTAAACAGCTACAATATATCGTTCTATGCGGCGTATATTGAGATCATCATTGAGTGAACTTACGATAAATATCGTATCTAAATTTGCTGCAACTAGCTGCGCCTCTGTTTTACCCCCAGCCGCTTGTCGAACAAGCTGGCTTTTTCTTGGCAAAACATGTTGAATAACGGCTTTTTTCTCTAGCCTCAGCTTTTCTACTGCAACCCAATCACCAACAGTAGGAAAATCAATTGCTCCATTTGCCGCATTCAAAAATTTACCACTAACGTGAGCCAAATACTCCATCTCTCCATCAGAAATGCGGTAACTATTTCTCTGCACCGTTATTACCCGGGCAATAATTGCTGGGTCAGTTTCTGTATACAAAGTCTCATTCCAACCAAGTTTGGTTAAATTATTATTCAATTATTTTCCTCCTTCAAAAATGGAAGTTCCACCGTGTAAGAAAACAGTTTTTACGTAAAATACAATTTTCTCGCACTGAACATCTGTTGTTAAGGAGGAAAGCCAAAGTGGATATCTACCTATTCCGACCGTTCCTCCATTTTGTTTATGTTTGTTTCCTTATTGAATACATGCATCAACATCAACTCCTTTCAAAATGGAACAACGCGTGTTGAACCTTACCTATGTTATAACTGATTTTAACTTCATTTGTAAAGTGTTTTTAACCGTTTGTTTCACATTCGAATAGGAACTATCTTATGTAAAGTGAAACTCTTATCCGTATGGATTTCTTTTATCCCTCACGAATTGTTTCCTAGTCCAAGGGTAAACCTAATTGCCCGCGAATCGGAGGTGGAGGTCCACGTAGACTTGTTCAGCTGTCATCTGCCAAAATTTACAGCGGGAGTCTTATAGCATTTTTTATAGGAATTACAAGCGATTTTCATACAAAGCGCACAGCGTGGCGGGCTTCCTTATCTCCAAACCTTTCTAGCTGAAACGATACACACAAAAAGCTGCCTTTTACTTTTAAGCGTAAGAGACAGCTTTTGTTTTAACGACTATTCATTTCACTCGGTTCTGGTCCTTTTCGTTCGCCTCTTTCCAATTTAGAAATGGCATCCATTTCCTCTGATCCCAGTTCAAAATCAAAAACAGCGAAGTTTTCCTTTATTCGTGAAGGTGTTACCGATTTCGGTATAACAATATGATTCGCTTGCAAGTGCCAACGCAACACGATTTGAGCAGGCGTTTTTTGATGCGCTTGGGCAATCTTTGTAATTTCTTCATTCTGTAGCACTGCGCCACCTTGCATAAGGGGACTCCAAGCTTCGACATAAATATGATGTTGATCACAAAAATGCTGTAACTCTTGTTGCTGCAAGTATGGATGACATTCAACTTGATTAACCGTTGGAACAACCTCACACTCATCCAACAACCGTTGTAAATGTTCCTTGTTAAAATTGCAAACACCGATCGCTTTCACACGACCATCTTGATATAATTTTTCCAACGCTTTATAAGTTTCAACATATTGATCAAATGCAGGTGTTGGCCAGTGGATTAAGTATAAATCTACGTAATCTAATCCAAGCTTATCGAGACTTTCCTCAAAAGCACGAAGCGTGTTTTCATAACCTTGATCACTATTCCAAACCTTTGTTGTAATAAACAATTCTTCTCTAGGCACAGAGGTATTAGCTAGTGCTCTTCCAACTCCACGCTCATTGTCATAAATTTTAGCTGTATCGATGGACCGATACCCCACTTCGATTGCTGTTTCAACTGCTTTTGTTGCTTCTTCATCAGACACTTGCCATACACCAAAGCCAAGTTGTGGCATACGTAAACCATTGTTTAAGGTAATATACTGCATTGATTAGCCCCTCTCTATTCCGATACTTTTATCGTATCACAATTAACAATGGCAACCAAAAAATTCTTAACAAATAGGCGACTTTTAATTGAAAAGGGGCAATAGAATCTAGCATGACACATTTTTTACACGAAATACAGTGACAGTACTTATTTACAGAGTGAATTACTTCGACCACTAAAATGCTTAAAGAAATTGAGGGAGCATTGTTTCTTAGGGAAATTTCGCTTTCATTCCCCTAAATAAAAGAATGATGGCTCCTCTTTATCTTGATTATTTTACGAGCGAAAGGATATTTGACTTCATTATCGCACTATGCCTTCTTTATCCACTCAACCTTATATCACTTAGCAGTATATATTTTCTCAAGTAAATGTTTCGTTTAACGCCTCACCGAAACTATCCCCTCCAGTTGGTTAGAGAGGAAGGTTTCTTTCGCCAGTACGTTAAATTCCGTTATGGAGCCAACGTTTTCGAGCATAGCTGTAATTTCCTTCAAATCTTTCCAATTGCTTATTTTCTAATACATATGTGATCGGAAAAAGTCGATCCAAAAAGTAACGGTCATGGGATACAGCAATAATCGTACCACCGAACTGTTCTAATGCTTCTTCTAACATTTCTTTCGACTCTATATCCAAATGATTTGTCGGTTCATCTAAAATTAGGATATTATGATTTTGATACATTAATTGGGCAAGACGCAAACGTGTCTTTTCTCCTCCGCTTAAGTTTTCCGTCGTTTGAAATACTTTTGCGCCATAAAACAGAAATTGAGCCAATATATTTCTTGCCTCCCCCTCCTCTATTGGAACATGCTCGCGGAATTCATCAATTACCGTGCGTTTCCCTTCCATCTCTAGCATATGCTGCGACAAATAGCCAATAGACAAACGACTACCTAATTGCCGTTCTCCTGCATCTGCTGCTATCTTCCCTACTATTATTTGTAATAGCGTTGATTTCCCCGTACCATTTTCACCAATAATTGCCACTCGCTCTTGAAAGCGTACATGCATATTCACGTGCTGAAAAAGCATTTTATCTTGCACACTTTTTGAAACGCCTTCCAGCCGAATAACATCTTTTCCGCTACGATCTTGCATTTTAAAATCGATTTGCATACGTTTATGCTCCATTATGGGGCGTTTTAACCGCGTCATTTTATCCAAGGCTTTTTGCATACTCTTTGCCCTGCGATGTAATCCATCATTTGGTGGATTCGCTTGATTTGCCCATTCTTTCAATCGTTTGATGGTTTCTTTCATTTTCTTTATTTTCTTTTGCTGATCTTGATATTGCTGAAATTCCTGTAACAGCCTTTCCTCTCTTTCTTTTACATAATTCGTATAATTCGTCGCATAGGTATTTAGTTCTCCTTGATCTAATTCCCAAACCTTTGTGACAGTATCATCTAAAAAATAGCGATCATGGGAAACAATCATTACCGTTCCTGTGTAATTGCGAATAAAATCCGTTAACCATTCGATTGCTTGAATATCCAAATGATTGGTAGGCTCATCTAACAAGAGTAAGTCTGGTGCTTGCAGCAGTAATTGAGCTAAACCAACTTTTGTCCGTTCCCCACCACTCAAATGTTTCCAACACTTTGTTGCCAATTCTTCTATCTGCAAGCCGCTCATGACCCTCCGAATACGAGCGTCGATTTCATAACCACCACGTTCTTGAAAGCTTTCTTGCATATCTCCATACTTTTCAATTAGCTTCGTTAATTTTTCTACGTTTGCTTCTTTTGCCATCAAGCTTTCCAAACGTTCCATTTCACCTTTTAGCAAGTTTAAATCCGTAAACACTTCCGTTAATAGCCCTTCAACCGTTGTTTCCTGTTCCTTGATAGGATTTTGCAACAGCAAACCAACGGAACTATTTTTCTTCCAAGTTATTCTTCCTTTAGCAGGTTCGGTTTTTTTCGCAAGTAACTGCAATAAAGTCGATTTCCCCGTTCCATTTCTTCCAATTAAACCAATTCTGTCTCCTTTCTTCACTTCTGCAGTAATCTGTTCAAAAATTTGATTGGCACCTATTATTTGGGTCACTTGTTGGATACTTACTGTTATCATTTTTTCTCTTCCTCCGCTCTAGAAGAGACAACGCTACCTATACGTTAGGAACAAGATTTCATTTTATTAGTAAGTGATTTTCTTAAAGCGTGTTCCTCTTGCACGGGAAGCTAGTAAAGTGGTGCATATGCAAACGCCACCAACCAATGATATTTTCGCGTTCATTTAGGCAACAATAAATGAACTGCTCATGAATACCGTTTAGAAACAGGTTTTCTGACGTTTTTCTTATACGATACACCTTAAAACGCAATCCGTTCTTCTAGTTGAAATATATGCATGATAAACCTGTGATGATAAAATATAAGTCTTGTCATCTCTCACTTAAATTAAATCATTTTTTACAGTGTGGTATTACAACTTGATGTAGTTCATAAAAAACGTAGCTTATCACCAATTCTTCATAGAGAACGAATGCTTTAGAAAAACTGGGCTTGTCGCCAAGTCTATGGCGAAAGCCTTGTTTTTCTTATACTATAAACCAAGAAAATCTTATGCTTTCCTATAGTGTAAAAAAAATCATAGCAAAACGACGTAAGTAGAGTTTTCTCCTTACGCCGTTTCATAAATCCACAAATAAGCATTGCACTTTACTAAGTACAATTGTTCACACACGTTACACTTATTTCCGTCCGGTTAGGTAGATGTCTCTCACTGATTTTTTCCATTATTTTGAATTCGCAATGGACACACGTATCCCGTTGCTTTGATTATTGGAAAAAATTGCATAACGAATAGCAAGATATGCTTTCATTTTCGTTATATCACCAGTTTGATTCATCTACCTCACCTCCCTTTTATAATTGTTTTAAGTTTATCCGACCGTACTTTATTTGTCAATCCTTATATTTTCATTACTTGGAATTCACTCTGTAAGACTGGCCAATTTTGGGCAAACGGGATCCCTAACACCCAAAACATAGCGCCTCTTATATCGTAATTAGCTATTCGTTCGTATTTTGCCTTTACGCTGCGGGCATCTTCAAACCAAACCTCATGCCTCTGCCCATTGTCATCTGTATAACGAAAATTTGGCGCTTGATAAATTTCATCATATTGAATAGCTTCTTTATAAGTGAAAGCTAAATCGACAGCTTCCTGTGCGTTAATTGTTCGAGCACGGGTTCCTTCTTGCCAAGGTATCTTCCAATCCCTTCCGTATAAAGGGATTCCCATCATTATTTTTTCTTTTGGTATGACAGTAACTGCATAATCCAATACTTTTTCGACTTCATTAATAGGCGCAATGGCTAGCGGCCTGCCTCCCGCCCATCCCCATTCATACGTCATCAAATTAATAAAATCGACTACTTTTCCTTGTGCTTCATAATCATGTGCTTCATATAGTAATCCCTTTTGATCGCTACTTGTTTTTGGTGCCACTGCTGTTGTTACAAGATATCCTAGAGGATGCAAACGACGAACCATTCGTTTTAAAAATTCCGTATACCGATCTCGATCTTCCGGATATACATATTCAAAATTAATATTTATGCCTCTATATCCCTTATCGTTCATAATAGCTAACACGTTTGTAATTACTTTATCCTGTAACTGGACATCTCGTAAGATTGTTGCTGCTGTATCTGAATCGAAGTCCCCTGCTTTGATATTACTTAATACAAGTAATGGTGCTACATTCATTTCCTTTGCCGCTTCTAAAATGCGTTCATCAGATAAAGAAGTTAAACTACCATCTACATTCACTTGATAAGAAAATGGATTTACGTATGTCAGCAATCGACCATTCATTAACATATCTTGTTTCCCCTGTTGATCTAACTGGATAGTATAGGCACATATTTGTTTGTTAGGCTTTGCTGGAAAAGGAATTCGTATAATAGTCCCCGGATAAATACTAGATGGTTGAACAAGGAAATTCACCTGCAAAATTTCTGCTGTTGTTACACCAAAACTGTGTGCAAGCTGCCAAATAGAGTCGCCAGGCTCAACAAGGTAGAGAAAATAAGGCAAGGATAACAATTGCCCCTCATAGATAATAGAAGTTTCTGTAAGGTTGTTAACAGCGGCCAGATCAGCTAATGCAACATGGTAATTCTCTGCAATCTGAGTTAATGTATCACCAGTTTGTACAACGTATTCTTTTGTTGGATCTGGTATGACCAAGCTTTGACCAACGACGAGCTTGTTTGCATCTGGTAATTGATTAAGTGTACGTATTTGTTGTACATCTAATCCATAGCGTTGTGCTATTTTCCAAAGTGTATCACCTCGATTTACCACATATATTCCCATACATCATCTCTCCATTTATTCGCTCTTCCTATAGCCTATTCCATCCATGTTTGTCCTGTTCGTAAACTCTGAACGATTACAGCCCTGGCGAATTGCTCGAATCGGAGGCTGCTATCAGATTTAAGTTAAAGCGCATGCATGACGGCTTCTTTTTAGGCAGTTTATCGGAGTTAATGGTTTTCTATATGTTGTAAACGAACCGTATATATAGTATTCTACCTTTCGCTGGTATTGTTAAGTTGTCCCATTTTGATAAGCATTCAACGTCAGTTCTAACGCTTTTTTGTAAGGTGTTCTCGGCAATGCGCCTATTCTTTCTTCGTACTTTTCCCCAATTAATATTACAGGGTGTTGGTTTAAATACTGCATTTCTACAAATTCTCGCATGTGCTGATTAAATATCCCTAATAACCGCAACATGTTCGTAGTTACTGTCCCTACGTTTTTCTCATATCCTGTCAAATCTCGAATCAACTTTATTAACTCCACGCCTTCTATAGGCCGAGCGGCTGGTATGTTCCAATGCTCCCCATAAGATTTGTCCTGTAATGATAGATTTACCAACGCCTTTGCTCCATCAAATGTGAAAAGATGCTCTCTTTCTATATGATGGCTTCCAATGAACCAAGCACGTTTGTTAGCAGCTACAGATTGTAATGTGAAATTCAACTGCGTATTTTCTGCATAAGGGCCAAAGAAGTCAGGAAAATGAGCGAGCACGTAAGGTACATTCGATTTCATAATTTGTTTCTCAACTTGTAGCCGTAACTTGCCTTTTTTCGTATGCGGATGTTTTATAGCTGTTTCCTTTATCGCTTCCATATGTTTTCCGTATGCGTAGATATTATCTACAATTGCGAGTTTTGCATTATTTTTCTTTGTTGCTTGTAATATGTTCTCGGTTAATGGAAGAAGCTTATCTTGCCAATCACCATATGGTAAATTAATTGCATGAAAAATGATATCTTGGTTTTCGGATATTTGTGCTAATAATTTTTGATTAAACGCATCCCCATGAACAATGGTCACCTCTGAATAACGAGAAAACAACTTATTTAGCTTTTCTTTAGAACGAGCGAAAACTGTTACGGAAAAGTCACGCTGAATCAATTCCCTCACTAATGCGTATCCCATTCCGCCAGAAGCGCCTAGCACAAGTGCTTTTTTCATTGTATCAACTTCCCTTCGTTTAATTAACCAATGGTCAATTAGAAGCTTAATAAAAACTTGGAACTTTCACCAAGTCTTTATGTACAGCTTTCAGTTCTGATAACTCAACTTTTTACATGTATAGTATAGGAAAACGACAACTTCCCATAAAACTTGCCAGAAAACTAATTTTCCCCAATTACTTACGTTCGATTTACGTCATTTTGTCCATTGTAGAAGTAAACTAACATGACGTTTAGCCATTGCTTCAACATCTTCATAATTATTTACATGTCGTATATAATGCGTTACAAATCCATGTAAGGATAAAAACATTGACCAAATTACTTGAATGGATAACGCTTTACTACTCCACGCAGCAACAAAGTGGGCAAATCTTTGGTAAGCTTTCATTGGCGCTTCTTCCGTAAATGTCCGCACATCCTCATCTTTAATTAAAAACATAATCTCATAATGACTTTGATGAGTCAGTCCAAAAGCAATATAGTCCTGCATTAAATGCTTCAATTTTTCTTCATTAGAGAGCTCTTTTCTCTGAATAGCAAACATTCTTTCATCAAGTAGTTGAAAATGGTTTTCAACTACTGCAAAGAACAACTCTGCTTTGTTCTTAAAATGGTAATATAACGATCCATGACTGTAATTTAATTTAGTAGCGATTTGCCTCATTGACACATGTTGATAACCCTTTTTTACAAATAGGTCATTCGCTGCTTCAAGAATCATTTCACGCGTAAGTTCTTTCGAAACTGTTTTTCTAGCTACCATTTGTAATCCTCCATTTAATTGACCATCGTTCAATATTAAATGGTATAGGAAGGTAAAAAGGTTGTCAAACAAAACGATAAATTATGTGTCATGTTTTTCTCAACTTTAACTTCCTCGAAAAAAAGGAGTTCGCTTTTTTCTGTGAGGTCTTCCAACTTCGCTTTCCCACAGGCCAAGGAAAGCTACGACAGCGAAAATCTTGATTATTTGCAAGGAGACCAAATGATTTTCCCTTTTTCTTCTTTATGATCAATACTTATGTCAAAATAATGCTTGGCGTAAAAATATTTCAACCGCTCCACATGATCAAAATCACGTTTAACGATATCACCAGTAATATAATGTTTGTTTTCATCATAAGCAAGCTCTTTTAAATGGTTCATTAATACAGAACCGTAGCCTTTATTTTCTTCCCCTTTAATATCAGAAATGTGAAGGGTATTTTCTCGTTTATATTCAGCTTCAATAGCTGAATCCCATTTCCCACGAAATGGCTTCGTACATTCATGAAGCATCATTTGAATCGAATTTGCTTTTCGAATTGCATAGATGATGACCCAGTTAGCCTCTTTTGTTTGATCAATACTAACAATAGAAGCTTGTTTGGCAATTTCTTTTACATTTTGTTGCATACGAAAGACTTGTACTTCCAATGTATTTAGTTCTTTCTCTAATTCTTGCTTGTTTTTTTCGCTTGCTATAAAAGCAGAAGCTTGCATCTTATCACCTACATCTTTATAATTACGCACACAATTTGACATTTTACACGAGAACGGCTTTTTAACGCAAATGGTAGCATCGGTTGTCAGTTATTTAAGTAGCGAGAAGTTCTCTACTAACTTTGTTTCAACAATTTATAATCATAACGCTTACCTGCTGAGATCGAACCTTTTTGCTCACCTATTGTAAAAAAATTTGCACTAATAGCTTTAATTATTTTCAAATTTAGTCGATATGTTAAAAAAGGTGGAATTATTTATAATGATAGAAATATTCTTTTCATCCTTTAAAAAGAACATAGTGAAATGCTCATACGTTAAAAAATCATACTGCATCAAGACTTTTAACACGCTACTAATCATATGAAACAAAGAACAAAGGCTCAGGGCGCCCGGCTAGCAACGTAGCGACTGGAACGAATCAACGAAAGTTTTAGGAATCATGCTCCTGCTGCCGGCGCCCTGCGGCAAGCCCGTCTTTAGTCGGCCTTCCTATTTAGAACGAACCGATGATGACTTAGCGTAAGGCAATGGAGTGAAGTCGCCTAGTTGCTGGGCGCTTGCGCCGGACGTGGCTAAATAACTTAGTTAGTTTATGCAACGCTAGTGTAATTTCCTAGACAATTAAAAAATTGCCTATAAGTTTATTTTTTTTTTAACAATGAAGTGGGTGCCGGGTTAGTAATGAACGAATCAGACGAGTCAACGGGGCTAAAGGAATTATGCTAAAACAGGGGGGGTTCTATGAAAAACAAAAAAGTCCATACAAAGGCAAAAACGCAAAAGAACTGGAAAAAGAAAGTCATTGTTGCTTGGGGAAATCTACGCATTCACAAAAAATATTTGTCTGTTTTCTTTTTAACGATTGCTTTAATGCTTACTTCTTCTATCATTGTATATGTGCAATTAAAAGGAGGACAACAAGATATTCATAGAGTGAATGAACTACAGGAACAAACAGACCAAATTTCCCAATTAGCAATCATTATTCAGGCGAAAGATGTACAATCCGCCGACTATTTAATTACTGGGAATGATAAATATTTTACTAACTTCGAAGCCTATCAAAAGGAATTCGAGAAAGTTGCCCAACAATTAGATAAAACGATGGATGATAAAAATCAGAAAGCTATTCTTAGCGATATTGTTGATAAAAACGAGTCCATTGATAAAGCATTTTTGGAGCGAATGGTAACCTCTGTCGAAGAAGGAAGAGAGCAATTTGCTAACACTATTCGTCACTATTCGGGAGGATTGCGAGAAGACACACTAACACTTGTCAATAATCTCCTCGATCAAACGCAACAACAACAGGCTAGAGCCATTGCTGAAACAGAAAACAGCTCAAACAGGAGTGTATACATACTAGCATTCTCCAATCTATTATCGCTAGCTATCGGTATACCACTCATGATTATGATTAGCCGTGGCATTACTTCCAGATTGCAAAGCATTGTTCACACTACAAAAGATATAGCAAATGGAAATTTGCATATACAACAGGAAGAGACTAAATCAAAGGATGAAATTGGTCAACTAGCTCAAGCTGTACATAGGATGCGAGATCGAATACGAACAATCATTCAGAGCGTCCAAAACGTTTCTTCCTCTGTATCAGCACAAAGTGAGCAATTAACGAAATCAGCTAGTGAAGTGAAAGAAAGTAACCATCAAATCGCTACAACGATGGAAGAATTAGCTAGCGGTACAGAAATGCAAGCAACAGGCGCAAGTGAACTATCTGACAATATGAATCACTTCGTTGATAATGTACACATTTCTGAACAAAGAGGAAGCGAAGTAATGACAGATGCTAGCGAAGTGCGAAAATGGACGACAGAAAGTTCTAGCTTAATGCAACAATCTGTCCAGCAAATGAACCAGATTGACACCATTGTAGAAGAAGCAGTAACGCAAGTAAAAGGCTTGGATAATCAGTCAAGTCAAATATCCAAACTTGTGAAAGTTATACGAGATATTGCAGAACAGACGAATTTGCTCTCGTTAAATGCCGCCATTGAAGCTGCAAGAGCTGGTGAACATGGTAGAGGTTTTGCCGTAGTAGCAGATGAAGTTCGAAAACTTTCAGAACAAGTTGCGCAATCTGTCGGTGAAATTACTACCATCGTGCAGCGGATTCAATCGGAGACAAGCGACGTCGTTTCTTCTTTAAATCGAGGTTATGATGAAGTAAAAACTGGAAAGCAACAGATTGAAGATACAGGAGCTAACTTCCAACAAATGAATAATGCGATAACGGGTATGATTGAAAAAATGCAAGCTATTTCCATGAAACTAAAAGAGAATACAGAAACAAGTAAAGACATGGAGCAACTCGTCAAAGAAATAGCTTCTGTTTCACAGGAATCAGCAGCTGGAGTAGAACAAGTTGCAGCTTCTACAGAAGAGACGACCGGTACCATGGAGCAAGTTTCTCACAATATTGAAGAGTTAGCAGAATTAGCTAAAGACCTTCATAAACAAGTGAATGTCTTTAAGCTTTGAAACTTGGAGAACAAAATAAATTGTTATACCTACAAAAAATTCACAATTTTAGATCGGATCTTTCATTTCTATAGTTACATGTATCCAGAAAATTAATCCTGCTTTAGCAGTGCTCATTACATACGCTTAGTCATTTCATTCGAGAAGCAAACGGACGCGACCCGACATACGATTTACTGCGTAAGCCACTTTTTCTGCAGAGAGCGAGCGACTTCTTGTGCAGGGTAGGCGACTTCTGACTTCTCCTCGAACATGAGCGTATTCTCGCGTAGGGGGGAGCGATTTTGCGACGTACGTGAGCGAATTTCCGCGCGCGATGAGCGATTTTGCGACGTGCATGAGCGAATTTCCGCGCGAGGAGCGATTTTACGACGTGCGTGAGCGAATTTCCGCGCG
>NZ_FQXD01000004.1:70449-74666 GCF_900129865.1 Virgibacillus chiguensis | reverse complement strand
GAGTTTCCGCGCGCGATGAGCGATTTTGCGACGTGCATGAGCGAATTTCCGCGCGAGGAGCGATTTTACGACGTGCGTGAGCGAATTTCCGCGCGAGATGAGCGAGTTCGCGACGGGCATGAGCGAGTTCCGGCGCGCGAGGAGCGATTTCACCACGTACGTGAGCGAGTTTCCGCGCGCGAGGAGCGCGTTCACCACGTACGTGAGCGAGTTCCGGCGCGCGAGGAGCGCGTTCACCACGTACGTGAGCGAGTTCCGGCGCGCGAGGGGCGAGTTCACCATGTACGTGAGCGAGTTCGCGGTGCGCGCGGGCGGTTTTCCGCGTGACGCGGGCCGAATTGCCCCGATCGCCCGCGTTCAGCGCGATTTGGATAAAAAGCAGTCTTTCGTATGATCATTGACCATACCTGTTGCTTGCATAAAAGCGTAACAAATGGTTGGCCCAACGAATTGGAAACCACGTCGTTTTAGATCTTTGCTCATTTGTTCGGATTCTGTCGTATATGCGGGCACTTGTTCATGCGTTTCCCAGTGATTAACAATTTGTTCTCCGCCGACAAAGGACCACATATAGGAGGAGAAGTCTCCAAGCTCCTGCTCTACTTGCAAAAAGGACTGGGCATTCTTAACGAAAGCATTTATCTTTCTCCGGTTACGAATAATTCCTTTATCTTGGATGAGGGCTTCTATTTTCTGATTGCTATATTTACTTATTTTCAACGGATCGAAATGATCAAAAGCTTGGCGATAATTTTCTCTACGCTTTAATATTGTAATCCAGCTTAATCCTGCTTGTGCTCCTTCCAAGCAAATCATTTCAAATAATTTTCGGGCGTCATACTGCGGGACGCCCCATTCATGATCATGATAAGTAATATAGACAGGATCATCTGTAACCCATTGACACCTTTGTTTTACCATGCATCTTCACCAATTGCGACTTCATTTTCATCATAAGAAATCCAATCACTGAAACTACCAGGGTATAATTTCACATTTTCATAGCCAAGTGATTTTAAGGCTAAAATATTAGGGCAAGCAGATATACCAGAACCACAGGAAACAATAATTTCTTCGTTTTTCTGAAGGGAAGCAAACTGCTTTTCTAGGGATTCCTTCTTTTTCCAAGAGCCATTTTTATCCAGCACCTCTTTCCAGAAATAGTTTTTAGCACCAGGAATGTGACCCGCTCGAGCATACATCGGTTCATAATCTCCTAAATAACGTTCTCTTGCGCGTGAATCAATTAAAATAGTTTTATTATGAGTTACTTTTTGTTTCACTTCTTCCATATTAGCAATTTGATTGTCTCTTAATTGCAAGTGAAATACTTTTGGCGTTAGCGTTGGTACCTCGGCGGTTATTTCATTACCTGCTTTTTTCCAGCCATTGTAGCCCCCGTCAAGAACATACACTTTGTCATGCCCCATATAATGGAATAACCACCATGCTCTAGCAGCAAACATATCATTATCTGCATCGTATATCACAACGGTTGTATCGTGATCAATACCTAATTTCCCTACTTTTCCTGCAAGCATCGTAAGATCAGGAAGCGGATGATTCCCACCATGTTTTCCTTTTTTTCCAGACAAATCTTTTTCTATATCCATAAAAAGAGCACCTGGAATGTGGTCCTGTAAATACGCTTTTCTGCCTGCATCAGGTTCGGTTAATTGAAAACGCACATCGATAATTACTGTATTGTTTAAATGATTATGTAGCCGATTCTTTAAACGGTCTACGCTAATAAGATAGCCCATTTTTTCTTCCCTCCAATAATTTTATAGCCATTCGTAATCCGTATTTGTTACTCTTATTTTATACGATAAGCTTTATTATGCCTACCCCCTAACTTAGAGACTCGAACGATTTAATTTAGAAAATTAGTGTAATTAAGTTATAATAGAAAGCATACTATTCATGTTTACATGATGAAAAAATGAAATACATATTCTAATTTGATAGGAGTTGGCTTTATTGAAAAAAGAAATAATGGAAAGGTTTATTACGTATGCAAAGATGGATACGCAATCCGACGCAAGCAAGGACGCTACACCTTCTACACCTGGACAGTTTGATTTAGCGAATCTTTTAGTACAAGAGCTTCAGGAAATGGGAATGACAGACGTTGCTGTTGACGGCTTCGGCTATGTGATGGCAACACTTCCCGCAAACACGGATGGAGATATACCGACCATCGGGTTTTTAGCGCATGTGGATACAGCAACAGACTTCACTGGAAAAAATGTGCAACCGCAAATCACGGAGAATTACGACGGGAAAGATATTGTATTGAACAAGGGAGAAAATATTATATTATCGACTACCGACTTTCCAGAGCTTTCGCAATACAAAGGGCATACAGTAATCACTACAGATGGAACAACTTTACTTGGCGCTGATAACAAAGCGGGAATTGCTGAAATTATGACGGCCATGCATTATCTCATCACACATCCAGAAATCAAGCACGGGAAAATCCGCGTTGCCTTCACACCCGATGAAGAGATCGGCCGTGGACCACATAAATTCGATGTGGAACGTTTCGATGCTACATATGCCTACACGGTCGATGGCGGTCCATTAGGAGAGTTACAATACGAAAGCTTTAACGCAGCTCAAGCTAGAGTAACCTTTAAAGGAAATAGTGTACATCCGGGAACAGCCAAGAACAAAATGGTGAACGCTGGGAAAATGGCAGCAGCGTTTATAAATGAAATCCCAAACGAAGAAGCGCCGGAATATACAGAAGGATATGAAGGATTTTATCACTTAAGCAATATTACTGGTGATGTGGAAAATGCAGAACTTTTCTACATTATCCGAGATTTTAATAAAGAGAAGTTTCAAGAGAGAAAAGATGTAATGCAAAAGATCGCAGAAAAACTTCAGTCGAAGTATGGAACGGAAGCTGTTAACCTTGAATTGCGAGATCAGTATTATAATATGCGCGAAAAAATTGAACCTGTGAAAGAAATTGTCGATATTGCTTATGATGCAATGAAAAGCTTAGATATCGAACCGATTGTAAAACCTATTCGTGGTGGTACAGATGGTTCGCAATTATCCTACATGGGACTGCCAACACCGAACATTTTTACTGGTGGAGAAAATTTTCATGGTAAATTCGAATACGTCTCGGTAGATAATATGATGAAAGCCTCAAAAACAATCATTGAAATCTGCAAGCTATTTGCCCAACGCTATTAATTAACATTCATTAGAAAACATGGCTTACCGCCAATTTTTTTATGCAGCAGAATGCCGTCGTTTTTCTATAGTATAAACCTTAAAACTTTATGCTTGCATAATAATGTACAAAAGTGCCAAAGAAGTGCGTCTCCAGATGACAATCACACAGTTGGCACTTTTTTATATTATCCATCGTAAGAAGACCTGCACAGAAAATTGTGAACTTCAAGCAACTTAATTTCCTTCCATGTACTTTAAAATGGTTTCGTAATCATTAAAATAATAATGATCATAAACAACAGGCTTTCGATTCTTTCATAGAAAAATAGCTTTCTGGATAATCGAACATATTCATCGGGGATCGTATTATCCGGATGCGTCTGTAATAGTTTTTTGATTGGTTTGGAACGCGGTGACAGCACGAGTGGACCGAATGCCAAAGCAAGCAAAAATAAAAGCAAGCTACCTGTAAACCAACCTTGTGCAAATAAATAGGGGCGTAGCACACCCATCATTAGCCCCGTTAGCAATAGCAATGTACCACCAATCATGACAGAGCCGTGCAATTTGTTCCGTATTTTATAACCATATTGCAATTCTGCCATCGTAGTTGCTGCTTTCACTGGCAAAATCATGAAAAAACCTGGACCCATACCGATAATAGCAGCAATGATGTGTATGAACGCCATCAGGTCATAAAGCTCCATGTTATCTCCCCCTCCTAAATTCCTACATAATAACGCAAAATTTTATCAGCATTTGATCTGTAAACTTCTCTTAAATAAGTTTAGATGAACTAGTAAATAGATTAATTGATATAACGTGCTTACAATCTGTGTAATAATCCGCTAATGTAAAAGAAGCTTTATAGGAAAACTTGTAGAAAAACCACCGAATACTTTGGTAAAAGCTATATCAAAATATCTACTCCCGACTTAAATGATGGATCAATAATATACAAGGAGCATGTGTTTCGGATTATATGAAAATCGCTCAACCTCGTACAGATTTCGCTCGACATC
>NZ_FQXD01000004.1:31633-69819 GCF_900129865.1 Virgibacillus chiguensis | reverse complement strand
TCGCTCACCTTGCATGAAATTCGCTCTTACTTGTACAGATATCGCTCGCCAAGTTGCTTGTCCGTATGTTCTGTTCTTGTAGATTTTACAATGTTAGACCTTACGCTTCTAATGCAAAAAAACGAGCAGTGAAGCTTCATTTACCTTCATGAAAAAACTTGTAGCTCCGTTTTCACCAAATAGGCATCGTTGATGGAGCCACCAGACACTTTTTTCACACCCGTTCCATCCCCTTTAACAACTTCTTTCACGGCGGTTTTCATATCCTATGAACTCCTTTTTTCATTCGAGTTACCACAGTTTATTCATAAGATATTTTCATATCGCCTGGTTGAATCCAGCCTTTTTTCCGAAGTAAAGTGACAATAAGCAAACTAATTATAGCCGGGATCATGATATGTAACATGAGCATACTCCAAAGCAGAGGCATGGAAAAGCCCATCGATTCGATTGTCATAATTTGTCCAACGAAGCCGCTTGTCCCCATACCAGCTCCAGAAGGATTATTTGTTAACTCGAGCCAGACAGTAGCAAGCGGCGCAACAACAGCTCCTGCTATGGTCGGTGGTAACAAAATAATTGGTTTTTTTACAATATTAGCGACTTGTAACATGGACGTTCCAATACCTTGTGCAATAAAGCCACCAAATCCATTATCCCGATAACTAGCCACCGCAAAACCAATCATTTGTGCGGAGCAGCCTACCGTAGCGGCACCTGCAGCTAGCCCATCCAAAGATAGCATAATAGCAATAGCAGCAGATGAAATCGGCGCTGTTAGTGCTATTCCCATCAATACCGCTACTAAAATTCCCATGATAAATGGTTGCTGTTCTGTGGACCAGTTAACCATTTCGCCAAAGCCTCCCATCAAACTACTTATCCCAGGGCCGATAAATTTACCCGTTACAAAACCAACTACAATCGTTACTAATGGCGTAACAATGATATCTACACGCGTTTCTTGATAAACTAATTTGCCAAATTCTGTTGCGAACACCGCACTCATGTAACTTCCAGCTGGCCCACCTAGTTCTGCACCAAATGCTCCAGCAAATAAAGCTGAAAATAGCACAAGGGGTGGAGCCTTTAATCCGTAAGCAATGGCGACACCGATAGCACCACCCATAATTTTGGTGTCCATTGCAAAACTTCCCATCTCCACAAAAACTTCTGCCAATGAAGGAGAAAACATGATGATGATCTGTTCACCAGCTGTCTTAATAATAAGTCCAATAATTAAGGATGAGAATAAACCTAACGCCATGTAACTTAAAGCGGTGATAAAATACGCTTTTCCTGTAATATGTACACCTTTACGCTGTAAAAATCGCTGCATCGTTATTCCTCCTGTATCGTGAATTCACTCACATAAAATCATACTTAAAATTAATTTTTGTCTATGCTTCCTATACACCATTATATCTGAAATTTAGAATGGACAATTATATCTTTTTTTAGTTCACCTTCGTTCAAGTTTAACTCTAAGGATAACATACTGTACCTTCTCCTATACATCCGTTGTTTCCTTCGCTGCCTTGCCCATGTATCACTTCACTTCGATTGCAAATTGTTCTGGTTCTCCCCCTGTTACCCTTTATTATTCTCCCGTATTTCACAGTATTATCATCTATTATTACGTTATTCGAGTAGTACTTCAAGCAGAATAACCCGCACATTGTTCTCATATATTGTATTACGATCGTAAATGAAGTCGTTTAGTTGCTTTTCTATACCTATTCGGCTACAATTTAACTGAAAATAATTATCAATTATATACATATAACAAGGGAGATGAAAGATATGGGGAATACAAAGACAAATTCACAGCTGGCGAAGCTTATCCGCGAACGCCGTGCTGTTAAAAAAGGGTATAACGATAAAGAAGTAACCAAAGAGACGGTATTAGAAATACTAGAGGATGCGATTTGGGCTCCTACGCACGGGATGCGCCAACCATGGCGGTTTATTTTTGTAGGGAAAGATCAACTTCCAGCGTTTGCAAAAAAAGTTGCTGCTACGTACCCACTGGAAAGACAACAAAACAGAGAAGATTATTTAAACGAGCCGAATGCCATTCTTGTTGTTGTTATGGATGAACCAGAATCGCAAAAAGAATGGGAAGAAAATTACGGTGCAGTTGCTTGTATGATTCAAAATTTCTGGCTACTCGCTTGGGAAAGAAAACTTGGCGCAGTATGGAAAACAAACCCACATATTCAAGATCCGAAAGTAAAAGAAATCTTACATGTTAAGCCAAATGAAAAAATTGTTAGCTTCCTTCATTTAGGATATTTTGATGAAGCACCAGCTCCTAAAGCCCGAATTAGCGTGGAGGATAAATTCTCGACTTACGAAGGATAGAGCAAAAGAGCCCTTCTCTCGCCAATAACTTAGTAACATTAGTTTAGCGCATTATCAACACTTTGGAAAGCTATTGTTCCATTTCATGATAATGGCTTATACCATACAAACAAACTAGGCTTGAACTTTGATCTGTTTCGGGCAGAACGTAAGTGTTGAAAATAGGCCATTATAAAATTTGGCTTGCCGCCAAGTCTCATAGCGAAAGCCTTGGTTTTCTTATACTATAATTAATAATAATTTTACACTTTCCTATAGTGTAAAAATAAAGAGGCATGAAATAGGATGTAGCATCCTCTTAAGATGGAAATCATCACAACTTAAGCGGAGCATCTACCTTATTATCATGCCTCTTTTCTTATGCTTACTTTAATCCCATACAGAACTTTTTAGCCCATGGTTTCGTTTGTGCCGATCCATTGCTAGTTCAATTAATGTCGTAATTAATTCTTGATAAGAGAGCCCACTTACTTCCCATAATTTTGGATACATACTTATTTTTGTAAATCCAGGTAACGTATTGATTTCATTTAAATAAATATCGCCAGCTTCTGTTAAAAAGAAGTCTACTCTTGCTAAACCTTCACACTCTAACGCTTTAAACGCTTGAATAGCAACATTTTGAACACGCTTCGTTGTCTCCTCAGGCACATCTGCAGGGATCGCTAATTCTGCCCCTTTTTCGTCAATGTATTTTGATTCATACGAATAGAATTCCGTTTGTGGTAAAATTTCTCCTAGTAATGATGCTTTTGGTTCCTCATTTCCTAATACGGAACATTCTATCTCTCTACCAATAATGCACTCTTCGATAACAATTTTATGATCATAGCGAAATGCTTCTTGCACACCTTGATAGAACGCTTCTTCTGTCGTTACTTTGCTAATGCCAACAGATGAACCTTGATTAGCTGGTTTAATAAACATTGGGTTTCCCAATGCTACCACAGCTGTTTCGAAACTTATCTTATCTTGTTCATTTTTTCTAAATACAAGTCCTTTAGCAACGTTGATTCCGGCTCCTTGTAACAAACGCTTCGCAACGTCTTTATCCATACAAACAGAAGAAGCTAAAACGTCTGGTCCCACAAATGGAAGGTCTGCTAAACGAAGCATTCCTTGTATACTTCCATCCTCTCCCAATGTTCCATGTACAATTGGAAACACAACATCTAATTCTTCTAGATTTGTTGCATTAGAAGTATGGATAAATTGTCTCTCCTTATCTCCAGGAACAATCGCAACTGTATCATTCGATTTGTTTAATTGAATCAGCTTTGGGTTATCCGCGTGGAGCAAATAAGAAGATGACTCATTTAATTGCCATTTCCCATCCTTATCAATTCCAATTAAAACAACCTCATACTTATCACGGTCTATCGCATCAACAATATTTTTAGCTGACTGAAGCGATACTTCATGCTCAGCAGATTTTCCGCCAAAAATAATTCCTACTTTTTTCTTTCTCATATTTGTCGTCCTTCCCTCATCATAATCGTTCAAAAAGGACAGGCTGGTTTTATGACAACATAAATGAATTGCCTGCAATTAAATAGAAAAATATAATAACCATGAAGGGTCACTGCCAAAACCTTTCACATTATCTGCAAATCTCCCACATTGGTGTATTTAAATTATATTCCTTTTTTGAACAACATATCTTTTATACGTAAAACTATAGCATACCATTAAAATAGCACAAAATCAGCTTCATAATAAAGAGAAAAGTGACTTTTACACACTTTGGTAAATTTGAAACTATCATACAGTAAGCGGTTTATATATATATTACTATAGAATAAAGTAGAAAGAGATAAATGGCTCCTCACTCCCAACTATTCACATAGTTATACTACTCATTATACTACGTATCTTGTTATGGAATTAGCCTTTTAGCATACCTAGTATTGTTTCAAACTCCTTTTTACTATAATTAATTAACGAGTCCAGATTATTTTCTATATCTACTAATTCCGCTGTATCCATTGAATTATTACTATAATCCGTGGAGCGATTCATATTCATAAACATATATGCCATGATTATTTGCAACATATTATTTTCTAAGTATACAAAATTACTATTAGGAGATGGTGTATCTTCCCTTAATGTTTCCAAGTGATTTTTAATTAATGAATAAATGGATTCCTTCCACAATTTTTCCATTTCTTCGTTATTCATGTCCCTTCCCCTCCTCTACTTTTCCACTGACACTGATTTGATTTAATGCGTGTACCCCTTTTTCTATTTCATCTCCATATGTAAACCCAATTACACTTCCGCTGTATGACATATTTGGCATCCATTTTAATTGAAAATTTTGAAAGGTTAATGTTTCTTGTGGATAAAGTATATGCTGCTTACTTGGCTTTAACCAAAATTCTTGTTGATTACTTGCTTCATTAAATCTCAACCAAGCATTTGCAAGCTTCATCTTTTGCTGTGTTTGTTCATAAAAATACTTACCAGAAAAGTCGAACTGGTCTTCGGCATTTAGTTTGATGCATATATATGGATGGTGCAACGATTTCAAACCCAAATTAGTTATGTGATAGGAACCAATAATCAGATTTTCTCCATCTGGTTGATGATTTAAATTAACCGAATAAGTAAAGAAACTCACAATCTGTATGTGTTTTTTCTGAACCTCCTTCGCTACTGTCTTCAGTTCCTTTAGGTACCCGTCATTGATTTCCTGCAAATCACGCAGTTTCTTATGAATTGTTCTTATTTTTTCCATTCCCATTCCTCCTGTTTAACATGAAAATTTTTCCCGTATAAAAGGTTTCAAAAGAGTAAAAAGCAAGTAATCCCAAACTATTGTTTACCTGCATATCCTCCCAAGACTTACATACTATTCGCGCATAATTTGAGCTGTTTTCTACATTCCGCGACTGCTGTAGTGTCCTTTACACGGACGAATGAAACATTTCAATCTTCCACTTAGACATATTTAGCAATCTTACGTAAAAGTAAAATAAAGAGAGGATATTTTCCTCTCTTTATAATTATGCCAGCGCCTTAATCATTACAACCATTATTCGGGAAAATAACTGGACATTGTGGTGGCATTGTTGGCGTAGGGCATGGAGTTATCGGAAGATCATCTCTTGGCTCACAGAAATCGGCTATGATTTCAAGAGTGACGTCAAATGTGGATTGAATGCTTTGGCATAAGCGAACAGTAAGCGTTACATCTAGTTCATTTGGACAAACCGAATCATCACAAGCCGCAGTACATACAAAGCAATCTAAGTCTGTGTAAGACACATCAATTTCTGTTCCTTCAGGTGCGCAGAGCACTACTTGCTCACAACGTGTAAAATATGCTTCACACACCTCCACTGTTCCACCGCAAACTTCTGGTAATAAATCAACAAAAACTGTCACAACAAAGTTTTTACGAATATTAACCAGCTGTAAAGTCACCTCTGTACCATCAATGACAAAATCTTGATCTACTCGGTCCAAAATAACAATTGGCTCAGTAGCACAAGGTGTAACTGTACATGTAACTGTATCTATGTCAATATCAGCACATGTCAACTCTTCACCCGTATTTGGATTTGCTGGTAATTCCATATCCATTAAGTTTAAATCAAATGTTGACTCATTCAGAATCCAGTCATATACCTTTTCTGTATTAATACATAGGAGCTCCTGACCCCCAGATAAATTATTTGCCTGCATTATAGCAAACACCTCCGAATAAGATTAATTTCTTTCACTGTAGCCTATGAACAAATCCCCAAAACGGTATAGTAATATAGCGGAAATTTAGATGAAAATCATGGAATTAGGTATTTGTCTTATTTGCGGCTTCTGGAAATGGTTTTGTTCATGTTTAATTTAGATTAAATCTAGAATGTTGTGCATAAGATAAATATGTGAGAGCAATGATGCTCTGAAATTTAAAAATGCACTTTTGTCACATATTGCTGTTTGATAAATAGTATATTAATGTGCTGTAAAAGGGTGAATAAAATGTATCGATACGAGTTATACAATGTTGAGGAAATTGAAAAGTTAAAAAAAGAGCTCAATGCTTACAAAAAGACTATGGGAATTGTAACAGAGAGGAAATTATTGGAAGACTATCTTCGAACGAAAGAGGATTTTTATAATCTAAAGATGGAAATTTTTAAACTTAAAGGGGAAATGGAAGCGATGGAAAATAATTTTCAAGAAGAATATTTGAAACAACAATTGGAAGAACAACGCCTTGTTAATCAGCAAGCATCTATACTAAATACTTTAGAAGGATTAGATCAACGTTCTGAAATGATTAAACTTCAATTAGAGCAATTACCATTAACTGAACTATTTGAGAAAATAGATCAATTTCTAAAAGTACAAAACGAAAAATCGGAGGAGCAAAGAAAAGAGCTTGAAAGTTTAAAAGAAGAGATGATACAAATAAAGGAATTAATGAAAAAGCCAGGTAGTGCTACTTCCAAAAATAAACGTTCTACTCATAAATCAGAATATAAACAATTACACAGCTTACTACAATATCCTAACCAAGTTGAACAACAATCAGTCAGCAAAAAAAAAAATAATCAAGTAAGTAGACAACACCATAGTCTGGCAAAATCCAACCAAGAGAAACCCTATTATGCCCAACAATATGATACAAAAGATTCTGGGACGATATCTATGAATACAGCAAAAAAGACATTTTTAAATTCCCAATATGAATTAAATAAAAATATTATTATTCGTACAGCTACTCCCAAAAGCAAATCTCAAGTAAAGAATAAAGAAGAGAGCCAAGATACCGATCATAAACTAGAAAATAATATTGATAATTACCCTCAAGAGCCTATAAGTGATAACACTGCTAACAATAAGTCTCAAGACGCAATAAGTAATACTAATGTTGATAACCAGGATCAGGACGCAGCAGATGATATTAATGTTGATAATCAGGATCAGGACGTAGCAAATGACATTAATGTTAATAACCACCCTCAGAACACAATAAGTGATAATATTGTTGATAATCAGGATCAGGACGTAGCAGATGATATTAATGTTAATAACCACCCTCAAGAACCTATAGATGATACTAATATTGACAACCAGACACAAGCTACAACAGGCGAAAAAGTAGTAGAGGGTAATGCAGTTTATCCTAACAACGAAATAGAAAGAAACAAAAATAATACAGACTTTGCTGAGATACAACTAGAAGATACAGAGAATAAGATAGATCTTACGGATAAACAAGTAGAGAAAACAAACAGTAGTACAACATTAACTAAAAAATCAATAGAGGGTGCGAAAATTAAACAGCAATACTTTACTCAAAAACAAGTGGATAAAACGGAAAACAATAAATATGAAGAATTAAATAAAAAACCAGATTCCTTCTCATCATTTCTTTCTTTATTCAAGAGAGGATAATGAACACGAAGCAAATAATTGTTCCCGTTATTTATAACCCACTCATAACATTCGTTATACTTTATAAAGCGCGCAATATATTAGCAGCATATCAAACTCTGTTTTGCAATTGGGGACGAACGCAAGGACCTAGTAAACATAATAATGAGCATATAATGGAAAGCACAAAAGAAATAAATGTTCCAGTTATCTACCATTCTCACCCTTATACAGCACCTATACCTTCCGACAATAGACATTTCCTTTTAATCCATGTAGCAGGCATTATTCTTTTTAAAGCAAGTACTTAATTGTATCAAGTGGAACCTCTACATGATGAGGAATGCCCTTTTCATTTAAAACTCCCATGTTAGCCCGACCACCATGCAATAGAATGCATATAATACATCATAACACCCAAGGAGTTGAGAAATTTGAAAAAAAGAAAAGTAATGAAAGCAGAAGCTACCTATACTAAAATCAAGCCTTCAAAAAATCCCATTGTACTCGAATCATCGCCAACAATGAAAAAAGGAATATTCCGAAGAGGCGGCTGTTGCGGTAAAGCAAAATAAACCAACAAGACCAATCATACCTCCGAATAGGTTCTTAGAACGGTCTTATTAAATTCGCTATCCTTATTTAAATAAGTTTTTTGTCATAAAGGCTATCTTATTGAGTGCTAAATATACACATTGTATATAGACATCATTGCTCTTAACCCCGCATTCCAATAAGAAGCCTTTTTATTTCACAAACATAATTATTCTTATAAAAGGATCTATAGAATTTTCTAATGAAATTAATTTAGAGGCAAGGAATTTATTTCATACATTACGTTAAAGTCATCTTTTGTCAATAAATACTTATCAATAGCTATATTTATTAGAAAAACTTGGCTTATCGCCAGATCTTATAGTGAGAGCCTTTGTTTTTTACTATAAACTTTTAAATTTTATACTTTCCATAGTACAAAAAAACTCTATTCAAGTTCTTTTCCTTCCTTTTCTTACTCAGAACTACTCTGTAAAGTTTACCAATGTTTTATCCGCAACTTCTGTATGTATACAATTCTTCTAGGACAGCCTCCCTTTTCTCACATATCATACATATACAAACATTACACATACCTATTTTTAGAAAGTCTCTCTACTTAAGCTTACTGAATAATCAATACGTCCAATCAGAAAGCACCTTTGACTAATAGTATAATCATGAAAATAATTTTATTTTCCAAAAAAGAGTTCTCGAAAGGAGGGAGGATGTAATGTCCTCTAGAAAATATTACAAAAGTGTTGTGATGTCAGGAAACCAGGCAAAAAAATGTAAACCATGCCCTAAGCGAAAATGTAAACCATGCCCTAAGCGTTGTTTTAAAGACGACTGTTGTACGCGCAAAACTTGTGAATGTAATTTTAAGAAGCCAGATTTCAAGCCGGCAAAATTAACTAGTGATTGTTTTGTGGTTCATTCACTAGTAGGTTCAAAATCTGTTCAAAAGGTTGCCGAAACAACACTTCCCATTACTCTATTCCCAAATTTACTCGATATCTCTGATCTTGTTTCTGTAGATGTGGTGCCCAATTTAGATGAAATTACACAAAATGCCAGAATTATAAAAGATAAAGTAGTTAATATTGGATTAGTGCCAGCAACTATTTCTGTTACAATTGCAGGTGTAGCTACACCAGACGTTGTAACTACAACTATCCCATTCCAAGCGCATACTGATTTCTTTGGTGCTTGTCCGGAAGATATGCTACAGGAGACGCCTCTTGAAGTAGAAGGAATTTTTACACAGCCAGGAGTAGAAGTTGTCGATGCTATTGGAACAGGGTTTGTTGAGGGGATTTTAGTTAAAATTGTATTACGCACACAAATTACGGTTACTAGACAAGTTATTAAAGACCAAAAAGGTAATCTATGCGAAATTAATCCCAACCGTTGTGAAATAACAGATACTCCATCATTCACTTTCCCAACACCAAACGGTGGCTAATAACAATACACTGAGTCGGTGACACTTATAAAGTGTTACCGATTCATTTCTTAAAAAAAGTGACTTTACTTTAGAGCAACCTGGGTGCTAGCTAAGAAAGCTTAGCTCATTTAAAATAGCTATAGCTCTCATATCCGCAGAAGTACTGAACTTTCCAAATACCGAAAAGCCTGCGCTAATGTGAATAAAAATTCTTATCTGTCAAAAAAGTATTAAAAAAGGGTTGACTTTCAACATGAATTATCTTAATATTGTCATCAAATAACTTAATAATGCTTAAAACATTGATGAAGAGTAGTAATCTAATTGAACGCAAAAGAGAGCTGATGGATGGTGAGAATCAGTGTGTTTCATTAGATGAATGGACTTCGGAGTTTCCAAACCGAACCGTAATTGTAGTAGGCTTTGGCGAGTTAATCTCATCGTTATCTGAGAACTACATAAAGCTAAGTAAAGCTTCATGTAATAAAGTGAGTTGTATATATGCAACTAATAAAGGTGGTACCACGGTCCCTCGTCCTTTGTCGGATGAGGGATTTTTTGTATTTATAAAGAATACGGTTGAAGAAATTAGCATTAAATAAACTCTGACAAAAAAGATAAATTGTTGCGTAAGAGAAGTAAGCATAGCAGAAGCATTGAAGAGAGCTAGCGGTGGTGGGATGCTAGCATGTGGACTCTTGCTGAATGGACTTACAAGAGGTTTCCTGAAAAAACAAGTAGGGAAACACGGAGCTCCGCCGTTATACGGATAGAATATCGGATAGGTGGTTCCGTTTACCGAATCCTCTCTCCTGTATTCGAATAAAGATAAAAAGCTTATGCTTTTTAACAGAGGTGGCACCGCGGTTCCAATCGTCCTCTACAAACACCAAGGATGTGTTTGTAGAGGACTTTTTATTTTACCCTTTAGGGCATTAAATGCTTATAGGAAAGGATGAAATTGCAATGGAAAAAGAAGCAGCATTTAAATTTATCAAACTTAATGCAGATACATTAACTCCTGTAGAGTTATTCAAGCGATTAACAGGCAAGAAAAAATTCTTGTTAGAAAGCACCTTGCAGCACGAAAAGAAAGGAAAGTTTTCCTTTCTTGGTTGCGATCCTTATGAAGAGATTATTGGTTTTGGTAATACAACTAAGCATATTGATCTTGTCAATCATACAACTAAAACCATCCAACAAAACGCTTTAACTTATATGGAAAGGCATCTTCCCCACATATCCATTGATCTACCACTCCCCTTTTACGGTGGAGCAATTGGCTATGTTGGCTATGATACTATTCGAGCCAGCGAGCATATTGGAGAAGCGTTAACGAATGATGTAAACATGCCTGATATCCATCTTATGCTTTATAAAAATGTTCTCGTGTTCGATCACACAAGTGAAATCCTATATGTAATAGCAATTCAAGCTGGTGCGAAGCCCGAAAACTTGGAAAATCAACTGACAAATTTGCAAAATCAAATTAATGATGCAAAATTTTCAAGTGCTTCACAAGAAACACCTATTACCTTTTATCCTGAAATAACAAAAGAAGCCTTTCAGCAAAAAATTACAACAGCCAAAAAACATATCCAACAAGGTGACATATTCCAAGTTGTTTTATCTCAGCGTATGAAAGCAACTGTGAGGGGAGATACCTTTTCATTTTATCGTCAACTCCGAAAGGCGAATCCATCCCCATATATGTTTTATATCGATTTTGAACATTATCTTATTCTCGGGGCATCACCAGAAAGTTTAATTGAAACTCGTGGTAGGAGTATCATGACAAATCCAATTGCAGGAACAAAGCCTCGTGGGAAAACCCCCCTTGAGGATGCACAACAAATGGATGACCTACTGAAGGATGAAAAAGAAATTGCTGAACATCGCATGCTCATTGATTTGAGTAGAAATGATCTAGGGCGTATATGTGAAGTTGGAAGTATTAGCATTCCAACCTACATGACAATTGAAAAATACCAACACGTTATGCATATTGTCTCAGAAGTGCATGGAACACTTCGGAATGGATACAACTCATTTACTGCTTTAAAATCCTGCTTGCCTGCTGGGACTGTCACTGGAGCACCAAAGATTAGAGCGATGCAAATCATTAATCAGCTAGAAAAAACAAGAAGAGGCTTCTACGGTGGAGGCATCGGCTTTATCAACTACAACCATGACCTAACAATGGCGCTCGCAATTCGATCCATCATTGTTACCGGTAAACACGCTTATCTACAAACTGGAGCTGGCATTGTACATGATTCTGATCCAGAGAAGGAGTATATGGAAACATTGTTTAAAGCCAGATCCCTTATGGAGGTGTCTATAAATGATTGTGTTAATAGATAATTTTGATTCATTTACTTATAATATCTTCCAATATGTATCTGAAGAAGGCTTTCATGTTCACGTAGTTAGAAATAACAACATTACACTCAATGAGATAAATATTCTTAATCCTGAAGCAATCATTATATCACCAGGACCTGGCCTCCCGGAACAAACAGGAGCCTGTCCAGAAATAGTCAAAAACTTTTATCAGAAAATTCCTATTTTAGGTGTGTGCTTGGGTCACCAAATTATTGGTGAGGCATTGGGAGCTTCCCTCCAACCGTCTAACCAAATAATGCATGGTAAAACATCGCTTATTACGCATAATGGATCTGGGATTTTTCAATACTTATCGCAACCACTTGAAGTCATGCGCTATCACTCATACGTTATTGAGGCGAATTCCCTCCCACAACAGCTTGAGCTAGTGGCAACATCGCTTGAAAACAATGAAGTTATGGCTATTCAGCACACTTTTTATCCAGTATACGGCGTGCAATTTCATCCTGAATCTATTGGTACAACTTCAGGAAACAGGATAATGCATAACTTTTTACAAAAAATTAGAAAGGAGACTTCATATGAGAAATCACCTTAAAAAATTAATCCAAGGTCATCATCTAAGTTTTCATGAGATGAAGAATGTTACACTCTCCTGCATCAATAATTATACAACAGAATCCGAGATAGCAGCTTTACTAACTGCATTGCAAATAAAAGGAGAAACATCTGATGAAATAGCTGGCTTAGTAGAAGTAATTCGCTCTCGATCACTATATAATACTACAAATGTAAAAAATGTCATGGATAATTGTGGAACCGGAGGAGATATGTCAGGGAGTTTTAATATTAGTACAACTTCTGCATTTGTAATTGCTGGTGCGGGTGTGCCAATTGCAAAGCATGGAAATCGTAGTATTTCAAGTAAAACTGGCAGTGCTGATGTCTTAGAAACACTTGGAGTTTCTCTATTTTTCACACCGGCACAGGTAGAAGAATCGTTAGATAAAAATAAGATTGTCTTTTTATTTGCTCCCCACGTGCATGACGCATTAAGGTCATTTTCCAAGGTTCGTAAAGACTTAGGACTACCAACCATTTTTAATATCATTGGTCCCTTAATCAATCCAGTTATGCTGCATTCGCAGTTTATCGGTGTTTACCGTAAAGAAAAACTTGAAATCGTAGCTCAAACCTTGCATAAATTAGGGAGAAAACGTGCTATCGTTGTCAATGGTGCTAATGGTATGGATGAAGCTTCCCTTTCAGGAGTAAACCATCTTATCCTGCTTGAAGATGGGAAACTAAAACCTTTCACTTTACATCCAGAAGAAGTTGGATTACCCATGTACCCCAACGAAGAAATTCAGGGTGGTGACGCTAAGAAAAACGCTGCCATTATGAAAGACGTTTTGCAAGGGAATTCAAGCGCTTATTTAGATACTGTCCTTCTAAATGCAGGTCTGGGCCTTTACGCACATGGAACAGCATCTTCTATACAACAAGGAGTGGAATTAGCGAATGAAAGTGTCCGTTCGGGAAAAGCACTAGCTTGCCTATTAAACTTGGTGGATTTTAGCAAGAAATGCACAAGAGAGGTGATTTAAATGACTATTTTAGAAAAAATTATAGCACACAAGCAAATGGAGGTGGATAAGCTTTTGAAGGAAGCCAGACTTTTTGATATGAGTAAACAATCGGTTCCTTTTAAAAATAGAGTGACTACTTCCAACGAGGTACAGATTATTTCTGAAATCAAACGTTCCTCTCCTTCAAAAGGAGATATAAACACAGAGGTTCATCCAGTTACACTGGCTAAACAGTATGAGGCTTACGGTGCAGTAGCTATCTCTGTACTCACAGACACCGTTTTTTTTAAGGGGTCGATGAAGGATTTGCAAGCTGTTGCAGAAGTGGTGCAAATACCTGTCTTATGCAAAGATTTTATCATTCATACCGTACAAATCGATCAAGCTAAAGCAGCTGGCGCCTCCATCATACTATTAATTGCAGCTGCATTATCCAAACAAAAATTACATGAATTATATCAATATGCTACCGAAAAAGGACTTGAGGTTATTTGTGAAGTACATCAAATGGAAGAATTAGAAGCCATATTGGAACTAGACCCTGCAATTATTGGAATTAATAACCGGAATTTAAAAACCTTTGAAGTAGATTTACAAACAACAGTTAAACTAGCATCTCATATTAAAAATAAAAACACTTTAATTATTAGTGAAAGTGGAATTAGTACCCGTTCTGATGCACTTTTAGCACGAGATGCTGGTGCAGAAGCACTACTTATAGGTGAAACATTAATGCGTTCGACTAACTTATTTGAAACTTATCATACATTAAAGGTTTCCAAGGTAAGGAGGATGCACGATGCTCGTTAAAATATGTGGCATTCAATCCGTTGCTGCTGCACGGGCAGCTGTCGAAGCAGGAGCAGACTTCATTGGCTTTGTGTTTGCCGAAAGCAAGCGATCGATCACTCCTAAAGCTGCTGCTGCCATCGCAAATACCCTCCCACATGCAATAAAGAAGGTTGGCGTGTTTGTAAACGAAACCGTTGACACTATGAATACAATCGCTGCACATGTTCCACTCGACTATATCCAACTTCACGGTCAAGAAACCGCTGCTGTAGCTGCAAAACTAACATGTAAAATAATTAGAGCGTATCCGGTCGATGACGAAAATGTATCTTGTATTAAACCATTTCCTTGTAATTTCTACTTGTTAGATGGCCCAGTAGGAAAAAGACCTGGGGGTAACGGGATGACTTTTAATTGGAGTGTACTCAATCATTTATCCATTCCAAAGGACAAAATAATGATTGCTGGTGGACTAACACCTGAGAACGTTCATTCCGCTATAGAAGCCCTTCAACCATTCGCTGTTGATGTCTCAAGTGGAGTAGAAACAAACGGTAAGAAAGATTTTGAAAAGATAAATCAATTTATAGTTCATGCTAAACGAAAGGATGAATTCGATGCCAACCTACACAATGCCTGATGTAAATGGAAAGTTCGGTAAATTTGGAGGAAGATACGTTCCAGAAACACTTATGCCCGCTTTACTTGAGTTAGAGCAAGCTTATGAAGAAGCAATGAATGATCCAACATTTACAAAAGAATTAAATGATTATATGACCCAATATATTGGTAGAGAAACTCCATTATATTATGCAAAGAATCTCACGAAGCGGTTTGCAGGACCACACATATATCTAAAGCGTGAGGATTTAAACCATACAGGAGCACATAAAATAAATAATACGATCGGTCAAGCTTTGTTGACGTGCCGAATGGGCAAGAAAAAAGTTGTTGCAGAAACTGGTGCTGGACAACATGGAGTAGCTACTGCAACAGTTTGCTCCCTACTTGGTCTGAAATGTGTTGTATTTATGGGAGAAGCAGATATGCGCAGACAAAAACTTAATGTATTTAGGATGGAACTATTAGGTGCTGAAGTACGCAGTGTTAAAAATGGGAGTGGTACTTTAAAAGATGCAGTCAATGATGCCCTAAGGTATTGGGTGGCAAATGTTGAAGATACGCATTATATTCTTGGTTCTGTTGTGGGACCTCATCCATTCCCAAAAATTGTCCGCGATTTTCAATCTATTATTGGGAAGGAAACGAAGAACCAAATGCTTCAGAAGCACGGTTCATTACCAGATGCTATCGTTGCATGTATTGGCGGGGGAAGCAATGCCATGGGAATTTTTTATCCCTTTATAGAAGATAAGGATGTAAAGTTATATGGTGTAGAGGCAGGAGGAGTCGGAATAGATACCAACCAGCATGCATCTGTATTAGTAAGACCAAACCCTGGGATCCTGCATGGGACAATGACAAATTTGCTGCAAGATGATCATGGACAAATTCAAGAAGCTTTTTCGATTTCCGCTGGTCTAGACTACCCTGGTGTTGGACCTGAGCATAGCCATTTAAATGATACAGGACGAGTAATATATGAATCAATTACTGACGATAAAGCTGTGTCTGCATTCCAAACATTATCTCAGACTGAAGGCATTATTCCAGCATTAGAAAGCGCGCATGCGATTGCTTTTGTAGAGAAACTAGCTAAACGAATGACCCCCGCGCAAACGCTTGTAGTTTGTCTTTCGGGCCGCGGTGATAAAGATGTTGAACAAATAAAACAAATATTGGAGGAGAAATAATATGGGGAAAGAAAAATTAGCCAATCACCTTCACCAACTACAAAACGAAAGTAAAAATCTTTTTGTTCCCTATATTATGGCTGGCGATGGTGGATTGGATAAATTAGAGCAAAACATCCAATTCTTGCAGAATTGTGGTGTCGCTGCTATAGAAGTAGGTGTTCCATTTTCTGATCCCGTTGCAGATGGGCCAACAATACAAAACGCTGGTAAGCGTTCACTTGAAAATGGCACGACATTGACAGCAGTATTACAAAAGTTAGAATTATTTAAAGCTAAGCGTACAGTACCAATCATTGTTATGACCTATATAAACCTTATATATAAATATGGGGTGAGCCGTTTTGCTAAATCCTGTGTACAAGCTGGAATAGATGGTTTAATTATTCCAGACCTCCCCATCGAAGAGGAAAAACTAGTAACAGACGTATTAAATCAACAATCCATAGCACTTATAAGACTTGTTGCTTTAACAAGCTCTAAGGATAGAATTAAAATGTTAGCCAATCGCTCTGAGGGATTTCTTTACGCTGTCACTGTTACTGGGACAACTGGGGAAAGAACAGCTTACGAAAAAAAAGTAAAAACATATCTTTACCAATTAAAACAGCAAAGCCCTGTTCCTGTTCTCGCTGGATTTGGTATATCCACAAGTGAACAGGCTATAGAACTAGCTTCATATTGCGATGGTGTTATCGTTGGAAGTAAAATCGTAGATCTTTTTCACCAAGGAAAAACAGCAGAAATTAAACAACTCATACAAACAAGTATTTAAAAAAGATTTGTACCCCAAACAAACTAGATTAGTAGCACAAATCCATAGTTATGGATCTGTGCTACTCTTTTTTACACTATAAGAAAAACAAAGACTTTCCATAACACAAAAAGAGAAATTTCATCTAGCAATTGAAGTTTACTATGCTGAAATGAGAAACAATGAATCGTGGCGAAAACTACATAGATTAAATCATGTTTATGTAACTTTTATCGTATTTAAAAATGTAAATGAAATACATTTATAACTTATTTCCGCAAAATCTTCCGAGTTAATAAGTCCTGATTAAAAATCATCTGCTAACAGCCAATCCCCTTCACTTACATTATTCAAAAAGCATATACTGCTATAACTTGTATCTAAAATCATGAGCAACTATTTTATATCTCTGTAACTGTAAATGCCGACAATATCTGTTAAAGTTACGACCTTTTTATTATAGAGACGGAGGTTTACATGTTGAAAGATATTTCAGTTATCATTATTTTCCCTCTTAGCCAAAAAGTACTTCAACAAATGTTAGTGTCTTTGCGAAAACTCCAAGCAAGAATAAGTTCCGTTATCGTCATACAAGCTACAAATGGAACTCTTAACAAAAATCAGGTGAATGATTGGTTAAACGATTTATGCTTTATTACTAGTAAAAACAATGAATTAGCACATACATTAGATAATATAATGGATCAGACAAATAACCGTTATGTTTTATTCCTTTCTCATACACATTGTTTATCCGCTTCTGTAAACTCAGAAGTGCTTCAGCTAGAACAACCAAAGACTGTATTATCAACTGGGTATCTTTTCAGAAATCATGCTATTTACCTGCCACTTTTAGTATTAAGTAAGTATATAAAAAAAATAGGAGGTTTCACCAACATCCAACCCCCATTTAATGAAGCATTTTTACCTGCTTGGCTCGCAAATATAGATAAATCATGTCAATTAACTATAGGAAATCTCATTGATCCATCTCTGGAAACAAGAAACACTACTACAAGCACAAAATATATGATAGCGCAAAAATATCAATTTAAAAAAGAAAATCTGACCAGCCCCTCTCTATCTGTACTCATATCCAATTATAATATGGAAAAATATGTGGATATCGCAGTTGCTTCCTGTCTATTACAAAACATGCCATTTGATCAAATACTAATCATCGATGATGGATCGACAGATTACTCCTTAAAAAAACTATTACAATGGGATAGAAATAAACAGGTGAAATTATTTACTAAAGAAAATGAAGGAAAGGCGAAAGCTCTTAATACGCTACTTCCCTATGTTACATCAGAATTCATCTTAGAGCTTGATGCAGATGATTGGCTTGATCCAAATGCAGTAGCCATGATAAAGAAGCACCTATTAGAGCTTCCTGAAAATTCCTCTTTACTCTATGGTAATTTTAGAAGGTGGAAACAAATAAATGATGAGGTTTTTTTCAAAGGAATTAAAAAAGGGAAAGAAATTCACAGGCCTACTGAATTGCTAACCTATTCTTTTCCTCTTGGACCAAGAATATATCGAACTTCCACTTTAAAAAGTACAGGTGGTTTTCTAATCAATGACTTTGAAAATGGCAGACTGTATGAAGATGTAAGTACGCTATTGCAATTAATAAAGCACTCTAAATTAAATTACAGCAATTTCACTATATATAATATTAGAGAACATCAAGAAAGTAATACCAAAATAAACCGTAGTAAATGGAGTGAGTATTTGAATCATATAGATCTGTAAACAAGCAGAAGTTAAAATAACTATTTAGAGTTATCTCATAACTTTATGGTGAACCGAATAGGTTTAGGACTAGTCAGGTAGTCAACGTTACTTACGACTTCGCCATTCGCAACAAGATTTACCTTCCTTTCCTAACCAAAAATGGAATGATCAATGTTTCCTCTTCAACTATCTTAGTATTCTCCCTCCATGGGTAAAAAAATAAAAATCCCCATAAAGATAATAGGTTACATGTTATCTTTATGGGAACAAAATTATTTTATTTAAGGTTTTCGATTTAAAAAGTCTAATACTGTTGAAATCACATACATTTGCTTTTGAATAGATAGCATTGGATATATTGGCAGAGCAAGCGTTCTTTTGGCGGCTTTTTCTGCAACTGGCAAATCTCCTGCTTTATAATTTAGATAATCAAAAGCTGCCTGCAAATGTAAAGGAACCGGATAATAAATAGAAGAAGCAATTCCATTATTTTTTAAATCTAGGACAAGTTCGTCTCTCTTATCTAATTCAATACAATATTGGTGAAAGGTATGCGCTTTATTTTCTAGTATAGTTGGACTCTTTATTAAATTATGAAAGCTATCTGTATATCTCCTTGCGACTTCCTTTCGCTGATGCAAAAAAATATCTAAATATTTTAGTTTAACTAATAAGATAGCTGCCTGAAATTCATCAAGCCTACTATTCATACCAATTGTTGAATGATAATATTTTGTTTTACTTCCATGATTCCTAAGTCGGCAAATTTGTTCATATAGGTTTCTTTGATTCGTAGTTACCATCCCAGCATCACCAAAAGCGCCGAGATTTTTGGAAGGAAAAAAGGAGAAACAACCGATATCACCAATTGCCCCTGCTTTTTTCCCATTATATTCTGCTCCTAGCGCTTGACACGCATCTTCAATAACTTTTAAATCATTTTTTTTAGCAATATCCATAATTTCTTCCATTTTAGCAATTTGACCATATAAATGAACTACGATAATACCTTTTGTTTTTTTAGTTAACGCTTTTTCAACTTTTACAGGATCTATATTGTACGTTTCTTCTTCAATATCTACAAAAACAGGGGTCGCGCCAACTCTTGCAATGGCCTCTGCAGTAGCAAAAAAAGTAAATGGAGTAGTAATCACCTCATCCCCATATCCAATATTTAAAGCTTGAAGGGATAACTCTAAGGCATCCGTTCCATTTGCTACCCCAGCTGCATAGCTTGCTCCCACATAATGGGCTACTTCCCTTTCTAATTTTTCTCCTTTTTCTCCTAATATATATATACCACTATCAAGTACGTCAGTTAATTCCTGTATAATTAATTTTCTTAATAAATTTAATTCTTCCTTTAAATCTACCATTGGAATAGGAGTTAATTTATCGTTGGACATAATAACTCACAGCCTCTCCTTTATATCATCGTTACCTATACTTCTATAAGTAATTCCAAGCCTTTGAATCTCATTTTTATTTAACTTATTGCGTCCATCTAAAATAATTTTGCAGCTTATAAATTTTGTGAAATCTAAACTTTCATACGCTTTATGAAAGGCTTGAAGAATTACCGCATCCATTTTTGAAGTAAATTCACTCTGTAAAGATAAAGGAGAAACACCATATTGTTTTATTTCACTATTTGTAAATAAAGGATCATTTACGAACACATTTGCTCTTAATTTGATTAATCGATCAATTAAAAGTAATGTGGTAGATTTGGTTGGTTCCTTTACATTTTCCCTATATGCTAAACCAAGGATAAGAACATTTTTGTCTTTTAAGCTTCCAACTTCCTCTTCCACCTTATTAATTGCATAATCAGCCATGCTATCATTAATCTTGCGAGCCATTGGAGTCATCCCTTTTGTCAAACCTTTATTAATAAAAAAATACGGGTATATTGGAATACAATGTCCTCCAACGCCAATTCCAGGCTCATGTAAATAGGAATAAGGCTGACTATTACTGGCTTTTCTTACTTCAGACATATTTACACCGATTTTTTCGGTAAACTTTGCCAGCTCATTTGCAAGCGCAATATTTACATCCCTGTACACACATTCTGCAACTTTAGAAAACTCTGCTGTTTCTAATGAACTCACTTCAATTAGCTTACAATTTAATGCTTTTTTATAGAAATCTACAGCTAATTCCCGACTCTTCTCATTGATTCCGCCAACTATCTTTGGATATTTTTTTAAATCTTCTATTATTCGATTAGAATAAACTCTTTCCGGACTATAAGCGAGGTAGAATTCTTCTCCTAAGCGTAACCCGGATAGTTCTTGAAGCTTTTTTCCAAACCGATATTGTGTATCACCAGGAGGAATAGTTGTTTCAAAAATGACTAACGTATCTTCTTTCATTCCTCTAGCTATTTCTTTAACGGCAGCATCTATAAATTGATAATCTACATTGTATTGATTATCGATTAGTACGGGAACAATCACAATCACTATATTCGATTTGGCAACGGCTTCAGCTGTCTCTGTAGTTGCTGACAATGTTTTACTGTTATAAGCAGCAGCAACCAATTGATCTAATCCAGGTTCATTTGTAATATGAGATTTGCCTTGATTAATGGTAGCTACAACACCTTCATTAATATCGGAGCCATAGACATTAAAATGATTATTTGCAAATACTGCAGCCAACGTTAGTCCAATTTTACCAAGCCCCACTACAGTTACATTCGCTAATGTCTCCTCTTGATTTATCATTACGATTCACCTTCATTTCTACAAAGAAAGATAATATACTATACGAATACAATTATAAAATGATTGGACATTAGCAATAGGATTACAAATTCAAGCTTTTCCTGTAATTATAATTGGTTGTAAACTTCAAGATAGCGATTAGCAACAATTCGCGAATCATGATATGTTTCAATATATTCTCTCCCCTTTTTTCCAATTTCCACCCATCTATCAGGACTTTGAATGAGTTTCTTTAATACGCTAGTAATCGTAGAGGGGGTTGCGTTTACAACTGGAATTTCCCCAGGATACTTTTCCGTTAGATCCTCCCTTATATAGCATATAACGGGCTTTCCAAGTGCCATAGCTTCTGAACTAATATATCCACTAGCCCCAATTCGTAATTGATCTATAACAATATCTGATTGAGACAACAAATCCTTCGTCTCTTCATATGTCAATCCTTCCAGTAATTTAAACTGAAAAGATATTCCCAATTGCTTTAATTCATCCACAGCATGTAATATAAATTCTGTTCCTTTAAGATTACGCGATGTAGGAGCATGCACCACGAGTGGTGATCTATTATTTACATCTGGATAGATGGGCTTAAATTCACGGATGTTAATGGCATGAGGAATTACATGGGTATGTTTATAGACGTGTGAGGTATATTCTTGCAATTCAGGGTCTTGAACGATGGCATGGTCCATATAAGATGATAATGTCGATAAATTGTTATTTATTTTTTCTTCCGTCCATTCAGGTTTAACACGGACATATGGATTGAAACGCTTTGCAACGGATAACAATCGAACATCCGAACCATGGTGATGAACAACCATTTTCTTTCCAGCTTTTTTTAAAATAGCTAAATCCCTTTTGTCAGGAAAAAAAGTTTCTCCAAAATGAAAGTGAAAAATGTGGTAAGTTTGTATCGCCTCGTAGAAGAATTCGGTAACTTTTTCTTCTCTTTCATTAGGTGGATAGGAGTTTAAATGAAGGCAAATATCCGGTTGGAATTTATATCTGTTATCACTAAAGTGACATGCTGTTGCTTCTATCCCTTTGTCTCGTAATCCCCGACATAATTCAATCATAGGAGCACCATAAGGCAAGTGTAAAACTCTCATAAACATTCCCCTTTCAGCTTCGTAACATTTAATCCACGCTTTATTATTCAAAAGTCATTTGTTAATTGCTCATAAACCTTCCTGAGCCTAATTTCCATATGCTCCCAGCTAAACATAGCCTCCATGATTCCACGTGCTTTGTAACTCATTTTATCAAGCTTATTATTAGCTAAGCTGACTAAGGCTTCTGCATAATCCTCTGCAGTAGCCCTTTTTTTGGGAACGACATAACCACAGTTATAGATTTGAATAAATTCCATCATATCTTTACATTGATTTACTAAAACAGGGATGCCATTATTTAAATAACTAAAGAATTTATTTGGCATGGCAAAATCATTATTCAAGGAGTGTTTTGCATCCAAATCAATCCACCCTATATCTACATCTTTCATCGCTTGTGGTATACAATTCAAATCCAACCAGCCAGTAAAATGGATATATTCACTTATATTGGTAAGGTCGGGAAGCTCAACATCATAGTTAGTTTTCTTCCAGCCTCCAATGATTTTAGCGTGTATAGTCCTTTGTTTATTAGCTAACTCCAACATTTGAACAAATTTGTCAAAGCTACCTCTTTTCTTACCCAGGGTACCTTCATACACAATCGTTAATTCAGAATTCGACCTTCTTTTTGGCACATATTCATGAGCAAGCGGTGGAGAATTATAAATAATTTCTACGGGAAGACTAGCATTCAAAGACAAATGCCACTCCTTAATAGATTCAGATACAGTAATCAAATAATCTATCTCTTTTACCATTATTTTCAGCATGCGATTTTTTATTTTTAACGCTTGTATTGGTTGCTCTATCAAAGGGTCAGGGTCTAATTCATGGCTATCATAGATTAACTTACACGTTTTTCCCTTTAACAATAGGGTACGTTTGATAATAATGCCAGAATAAAGAGAATAAAACTCGTGGGCATGATAAATGTCCGCATTCTGCTCCATTCCAAGTTGTGTTAACACATCTATAAACCTGTGTGTATTTTTCGACTGAAGATTGTAATCCAATGTTTTAATATTTTTTTCGAAAAATATCTGCTCATAAGTGATTATTTTTACATCTTCATGATAAAACGTAGGTTCTAGAAAGCTTTCCGTAAACATACCACCGTCAATATCAAAAAGATAGCCGTTTATTCTAGGTACAATCATCGTTACTCGATATCCTTGTGCCACCAAACTTTTGGCTTCCTTTTTAAAAATACGAGCGTCTAAAAAAGGATGCTCCGTTACTAAAAAACAAACATCTACCTGCATCATACACCCCCAGAAATAGTAGCTATCTGCTAAGACAGTAAATATGGCAATGAATTGGCATCTAAGGATTGATAAACTGACAACAATCTATTTTCCATATGTTCCCAGCTGTAAGTAGCCTCCATTACCTTCCTAGCATTTTTTCTCATTGTCTCCCATTCATCCGGGTGCTGTTCCACATATTTTATCGCTTCTATATAATCTAAAGAGCTTGGTGTTAACTTATCAATGACAACCCCGCAGTGATGCGTTTTGATAAACTTCTCTAAATCACTACATTTGTTGGCTACAACAGGGATTCCATTATTTAAAAAACTGAACAGCTTATGAGGCATGCTAAAGGCATTATTCAGCGAACTGGAAGGATCTAGATCGATGAAACCAATATCCACATCTGACATGGCCAATGGCAAAGATTGGTAGTCCACCCACCCTGTTAGTTTTATTCTAGATTGTAAGTGATTCGGGATTAAAAGCATCTCATTCCCGTATCTTGAACCGCCAATGATTTTAAATTGAATACCTTTCTTTCCATTATAATCACTGGTAATCGCTTTTATTTTCTCAAAAGTTTCTTTTGATATATTCCCCTCATGTGCTATCACAAACGAGTCATCAGAGGTACTTTTCTCCTTGATAGTTGGTGTTAATGGAGGAGCATTATAGATGACTTCTACAGGCAATAATGGATTTATAGCTAGATACCAGGCTTTAATCGAATCAGATACTGTAATAATAAAGTCAACCTCTTTAATATTTTCTTGGAGCATCTTCATCCAATTTTGTTTTGTTTCAGCATTTATTTTTGAAGACATTGGATCAGGGGTTATTTGTCTACTATCATAGATTAATTTAACTTGTTTATTTTGCTGTTCTTTTAAGGTACGCTTTATTTCTTTCCCATATGAAAAAGAATTCAGTTCATGAGCATGATAAAAATCCGCCTCCTCTTTCAGTCCTAGTTGATAAAGCGGATCGACTAAATAGTCAGAAGATCGCTTTTCACTATCATAGGCAATGACCTTAATACCGTGATAATGAAAAATTTCATCACGAAATTGATTGGAAAAAGGTTTTCCATCAATATGAAATAAAAAACCATTTTTCCTTGGGGCAAGGATGGTAACATCATAACCAAGCTTGACGAGACTTTTGGCCTCACATTCAAATATACGGGAGTCTAGAAAGGGAAGGTAACATAGGAGCATGCACACCTTTCGTTTCAATTTTAAAACCTCATTTCTTGAACAGAATTTTTATCTAATACTATAAAGTATTAACAACCAAACTAAAACATTCATACATATAATTGAATGCATTCTCATTGCATTATTTTTTTACGGCTATATGAGAAATTGGAGGATAGCTTATGGATTTGCAATTAAAGGGCAAGAAAGTACTTGTCACTGGCGGTTCAAGAGGAATTGGTAAAGCAATAGCTGCATCCTTCTTAAAAGAAGGTGCTGACGTCGGAATTGTAGCTAGAACAAAATATGAACTCGAAGAAGTAAACAAAGAACTGGATGTGAGAATTTACACGAATGATCTCACAAATGATTACCAAAGAGAACAATTAATTGCTGATTTTATAACCGATTTCAATGGAATAGATATCCTCATTAATAATGCAGGGGCTAGCTATGGAAAAACTGTCTTAGAAACATCCCCCATTCTTTTTCACAAAACGATAAACCTCAACTTTATCGCTGCCGTTCACTTAAGCCAATTAGTAAGTCAGCACATGATAACACAAGGAGAAGGAGTAATTATAAACATTTCCTCTATTTACGGCAAGGAAGCAGGTGGCGTACCGGCTTATAACGCTTCAAAAGCCGCTTTAAATAGTTTTACAAAATCTTTCAGCTCTGAAGTAATAAAGTATAATATTCGGGTCGTCGGTATTGCCCCGGGTGCTATCTTCCACCCAAATAAGGAGTGGACACGTCGAATGAAAAATGATCCTGATTTTTTAGATAATTACGCCAAATCCAACATACCTGCAGGGAGACTTGGTAAGCCAGAGGAAGTTGGTAATATTGCTGTGTTTCTGGCCTCGAACAAAGCGGCTTGGATTGTAGGTTCTACAATCAGCGTAGATGGCGGGCAATCACGAATGAACTATTAACATGGAAATACGAGAAGGGAAGTGGCAAATATGAAACGTCTACCACTGGAGAACAGTACCATTTTAATTGTTGGCGGAGCCGGTTTTATTGGAAGTCATTTAGTAGATCATTTATTAGAAGAAAAAACTAAAGAAATCATTATTATTGATAATCTTTTTACTGGTACTCAAAATAACCTAACATCCGCATTAGCAAAGAATGCAATACTTTACATCGATAATGCTGAAAACCAAGAAGCTTTAAACTACATTATGGAAAAGCATACTATCGACATTGTTTTTAATTGTGCAACCAAACCATTGAACTATTCATTTATGAACCCAGCTGATGCTTTTTTAACAAACGTTATTGTCTTAAAGAATTTATTAGAATTGCAACGTAAAGAGCTATTTCACACACTTTGTCATTTCTCATCATCAGAAGCATATGGTTCTTCTCAGTACCAGCCGATGGATGAAAATCATCCATTAGATCCGACAACGACTTATGCTGCCGGTAAAGCTGCTGCTGATTTAATGTTAACGTCTTATGTGAAAATGTTTAATTTAGATGCTTTTATCGTTCGACCTTTTAATAACTACGGACCTAGACAAAGCTTCACAGGACCTTTAGCTGGGGTTATTCCCACTACAATAAAAAAAATACTAGCTGATGAAACTCCAGAGATACATGGCACTGGTCAACAAACAAGAGACTATATTTATGTAAAAGATACTGTTGATATGGTAGTAAAATTGTATCCGTTGATTCCTTCAGGAGATACTGTAAACATTACGACTGATCAACAGTTATCCATTCAGTATATCATTGAGACGATCATTGACGAAATGAATTATACAGGAGAAGTCCTGCAAAAGCCAAACCGAAAATCGGATGTTACTAGCCATAGAGGTTCCATAAAAAAATTACAAAAATTAATTGGCACATATAATAAAACCGACTTCAAGGATGGAATTGCCTCGACAATAAATTGGGTGAAACGCCATGTCACAAAGTAAAATTCTTATGAGAACAGAAAGGATTATGCTAATTACGGAATTAAGCGATGGTACACATTCTTTAGTCTGTTCTCCATCTTCTCCCAGCAATAAATTTCTTCCATTACTTTTCTAGCGTTTAAGCTCATTTGTTTCAACATTTTCTTATTGCTGGCTAAATACAGCATAGCTTCTGCATAGTCTGAAGCTGTAGCATGTTTTTTATTAATTACTAATCCACAACGATGAGTTCGTAAAAAAGATTCCATCTCATGGCATTGGTTTACTACAATCGGAACACCATTATTTAAAAAGCTGAAAAACTTATTTGGCATCGCATAAGAACGATTAAGCGAAGTATTTAACTCTTCATAATCGATCCAACCTATTTCTACGTCTTTCATATGCTGTGAAATAGAATAATAGTCCACCCATCCAGTTAACTTAATTTTATCCCTTACATGATTCGGGAGTTCAAATGTTTCACCAAACCTTGTTCCACCTATAATCTTGAATTGAAAATCGATGGAAGTGGCGCATTGTTCTGTAATCTGTATAATTTTATTTTTACTACCTCTTTTATAATCAATATTACCTTCATAACAAGCTATGAGTCCATTTCCAGTAAATTCTTTGGTTTGATAGTTTTTAGCTAATGGATGTGAATTATAAATGACCTCTACAGAAAATGTGGGGTCTTGAGAAAGGAACCATGATTTTATGGAATGGGAAATAGTAATGATTTGATCTACTTCCTTCAGCATAACCAGTAGCTTTTCTTTCAAGTTATTGCGGTGATTGACGTGATTTCTCGAATCAAAGGGATCCGGAGTTAATTCATGACTGTCGTAGATTAATTTTACTTTTTTATTTCTTTGTTTCAATAATCTTTTCACACCTATTCCAGCAAAAAGGGATAAATATTCATGAACATGATAAATATCTGCATCTTGTTGTATCCCAAGCTCTGTTAATGGGTTATTAAAACCTATCTCCCACTGAGAAACAGGGGCTACGACTTTACTTAATGGTGCTCTGCTTTCTTCAAAATCGTAAGTAACGATTGTAATTCCCTCATAAGTAAATGTTTTAGTAGTAAATTTATCCTTCAAAGGTGTACCATCAATGTCAAATAAGTATCCATCTTTTCTAGGAACAATTAGTGTTACATCATAACCTAATTTTAATAGGCTTTTGGCTTCACGTTTGAAAATTCTCGAATCTAAGAATGGGTGTTCTGCTACAAGCATGCATACTTTTCTAGACATATTTCATGCCCCTTTCCTTTGTTCTTAATAACAACTCTTTTTTTATTATATTTTTTATTTTTGCGGTTCATGCGCAACAATTGCTTAGCAGAATATAAATAATAATCACCATCTAATGTAACCCTTAGATAGAAAGGAGAAAAAATGAAGATATTAACTGTTGTGGGCGCAAGGCCTCAGTTTATTAAAGCATCCATGCTGTCTAAAGCAATCAAGGCACAGTCAAAGATAGAGGAAATTATGGTACACACAGGTCAACATTATGATCATAATATGTCTACCATCTTTTTTGACCAATTAAAACTTACTAAACCAGATTATTATTTAGGTATAGGCTCTGGCTCTCATGGAGAGCAAACCGCTAAAATGCTATTCGAATTAGAGAAAATTATGCTTTCTGTTCAACCCGATATTGTAATCGTATATGGAGATACGAATTCAACACTAGCAGGGAGCATTGCGGCATCAAAAATTCATATTCCAATAGCACATGTGGAAGCTGGTTTACGTAGCTTCAATAAAAAAATGCCTGAAGAAATTAATAGAATCATCACCGACCATTTATCACATTTATTATTTTGCCCATCGAAAACTGCCATTCATAATCTAAAGCAGGAGGGCATTGACAAAGAGGTTTATTTAACGGGAGATATTATGTACGATGCCGTTATTCACTTTAAAGATCCTGCGATTCAACAATCAACCATTCTAAATGATCTATCACTCACAGCGGGTAACTATTTTATTGCAACCGTTCATCGGGCCGAAAACTCGGATGAACCTGAGCGTTTAAAACAAATACTAACAGCGTTTCAACGATTAGATAAAACAATCATTCTTCCGTTACATCCTAGAACTAAAAATAAAATTCAACACTTTAAACTTGATCATTTCATTACTTCATCTCATATAAAGACAATAGAGCCCGTAAATTATTTTGATATGTTGGCATTAGTTTCTCAAGCAAAAGCCATTTTAACGGATTCGGGCGGTTTACAAAAAGAAGCATATATGCTCAGAATTCCATGTATTACGCTAAGAGAAGAAACAGAATGGATGGAGACTGTAGAGACCGGTTGGAATCATCTTGCAGGATATAAAACAAATCAAATATTAGATAAAGTTAATCATCTTAAACTCCCTCATTATTCTCCTTCCATTTTTGGTGATGGAAGGACTGCTCACGTGATTCATAATATCCTACTCCATTCCTTTTAAAGACGTTGCCCCCCTCTCAACGAGTGGTTTACACATCGTTTAACCAAAAACTAGCGATGAAAGACGCTTGCTTCTATTATAACTTTAACCTGATCCGAACAAGTGCACACTTGTTCGGATGAGGCTTGTTGGAAATACATATATCCCATACTATTTCAACACCACTCATAAACATAAGAGGTGCGTATATCATCCTTTTCTTTATTTGTAACTATATAGTAAATCTTTTCCCCTCTAAATAACCTTTCCATCTTTGTAATACCTTGTTCATTTTTGTGTCCTTTTCTATCGAGTTTAAAGCAGTTAATAAATGAATATGAGTAATATGATAACCCCAGTTAGCTACATTTGGATACCCTCCATCCGTTGTATATTGCGTTAAATCATAGGCTGTACAGTACCCCAAATCATATAAAGGTAGCATTCTTTTTAGTGAAATAATTCCTTCTTGATATAATTTTTTTGTTTCTATATCACCAGTTAGTTTATAAAGATCATATAATCCAATTAACGCAAACATGAAACCGTTTAAAATAAAACTAGGTGGATCTGTAGGACATTCCTCGTAGAACATGTATTTACCTTCAAATTTAGCTAGTATTCCACTTTTTTCTGAGGGGATGTTAAAAATAGGAGTAGCTTTTAATGCGCAACGCTCATATTTTCTATCCTTTGTTAACACAGTAGCTCTTACTAAAACAGACATTGACATTCCTAAACCAATGGCAGAATACCATGGGGCCTTGATTCCTTTTAGCCGAGTAGGATAATAATGAAAATCAAATTGATAAGGCCACCCACCGTGAACATCTTGATGAGACATAAGCCAGTTAGCTACTTTTAAAAATTTCTGTTTACTTTCTAAATCTTTGCTCTTTAAATAAAGACTGTAATGTTGAAGCCCATATTGAGCAATTGTAGAAGGATTAAAGTATTTCCCATATGGGTAGACTGTTTTAGGAATCCCATGATGAAATTCTACATTCCAATTCTCTACCCGGTTCCTATCATAATGTAAGTAATTTCCTTGATAGTCATAATGATCTATATCTAAAAAACGCTTTTTAGTAACGTGAATCTTCAATGTATTCTTAGTGTTTAACCATTCTTTTTCTAAATCGTATCCTTTTTCCAGTAAAGTTATAGGAATAAAAAATTCATCACCAATTTTCTTTCCAATTGCTTCGTATTGATTGTGCATCAAAACTTTAATATCCTTAAGTTCTTCTATCATTTCATCAACTCTTTTCACCCTTAAATTTAGTCATGCATTACGATAAACCTATTCTCTTTGCTGGAACACCAACAGCAACTATCCTATCTTCTAAATCCTTAGTAACAACCGAACCTGCGCCTACTATTGTTTCTTTTCCAATTTTTATCCCTGGCAGTAGTGATGCGTTATTGCCAATTTTAGCTCCATGTTTAATATACGGGCCTTTTAAATTGTAGCTCTGCGCTCCCATATATTTATCATTAGCCATGGATACACAGGGACCAATAAATACATTATCTTCTATTACGGTATCTCCTGTCACATACGATTGTGTTTGAATAGTACATGATTTTCCAATTTTTGTATTCAATTCAACTATTGCTGCTCGACCAATAACAGTTTCATCTCCAACTATAGTATTTTCTCTTAAACTTGCATGATCACCAATAAATACGTTCTTACCAACTCGTGTACTAGAATAAATAGAGACTAGATGCCCAATTCGAGTGCCACTCTCAATTACTAATTCGGTAAGATTAGAAGTTTTTCTCATTCTTTTATTAACCGTTGGCTTAATACCAAGAACGCAATTACAACCAGTACTTACATTATTACCAATCTTTGTTCCTCGTAAGATGACAGAGTTATGACCTATTATCACATTATCACCAATTTGGACATCATCCTCGATGATAACGTTATCACCAAACTGTGCGGTGTCCGATATATAAGACAAGCAAAAAACCTCCTCATTCTATAATGGATATTTTAGTTTTCTTTCTATTATCTTGACTAACTGTTGCGCTCTATGTTGAACAGTATGATTTTGATGAACAAATTGATATCCTTGTTCAACTATTTGTTTCCGTTCCGCTTCATGCGATAAAAAATAATCTGCCTTTGCTGCAAAATTATTTTCATCTATTGCTATAAAATGTACATCAGGAATAAAACCAATATCTTCTAATTCTTTAAAGGTAGGTGCTAATAACAAAGTTTTACAAGCCAACGCTTCAAAGTATTTTATAACTGGATAATTAAATTTAGATGGGCAAGTAAAAAATAAGATTGATCTGTTCAATTCTTTCGCATAATTCTCTCCTATTACCTCATTGTTATCTTTTTCTCTAAAATGTTGATAACCTGGATGCTTGTGATAAATGAAATTAGTGTTTCCTTCATACGCCTTAATAATCTTTTGTCTTAAAGGATATAAATCAGTTACGGCACCCATTAATAATAACTTGATATCTTTTTTCAACTCATAGTTCTTATATATTTCTGTATTAACGAAATGTGGAAACCACCCCATTTTATTCTGATATTCAGGATATATTTGAAGAAATTTATCCCTAATCACAGAAAATAAATACGTAATATTATTTTTTTCAATAAAATTTCGTCTAAGACTTACAAAACGGTGAACATCATTAACAAATAATCCTGTGGGTATATGAATATGAGCAAGCCCTTTTATCATTGGTGACATTTTCCTATCCATATCATTTAAAATTAGTATAAAATCCGGTTTAACGTCTAGTCGATTAATAATATAGTCAATGTGTCCAGATTCTCTCCATAACATCAAATTCACCAAATTTTTTAGCTCTTGTTCTAAATAATGATAATTTCTATTAATCATTTTTGAGGTGTCTTTTGCAATAAAGAGTAAATTGATCTTACTCCCCCCTCCAGCAAGAATATATACTTAGTCAATTGCCAATTTTGTAATTTATTGTTATGGCGGTCTATCTCTCTTTCTATCTAATGCATACGATATAAAAGAATTAGAATTCAAAGTGAGGAGACTTTAATATGAGAGTTGGTGTAATTGGAACTGGTAATATGGGAGAAAATCATATACGGACGTATTTATCCATGTATGATCACTGCCAGCTTATTGGTATATATGATAAAGATACAATTAAAAGAGACAAAATTGCTAAAAAATATAATATAAAGCCGTTTTCATCATTAAATTACCTATTAAAAGAAGTTGATGCTGTAAGCATAGCTGTCCCTACGGAGTTCCACTATGATATTGGCTTAATTTGCATTCAAAACAATGTACACATGTTAATAGAAAAACCTATGACTAGTACAGTAGAACAAGCAGAAGATTTAATTTATAAAGCGTCAAAAGCAGGAGTCATCATTCAAGTAGGCCACATTGAACTTTTTAATCCATTGATTCATGAACTCCTAAAATTAATAAAAAATAAAGAAATAATTGGTATTGAATTTCAAAGAATGGGTCCCTATAATAAAAGGCTTGAAAATATCGATGTTGTGAACGATCTAATGATTCATGATATTTATATTCTACAAGAAATCCTTCAAGATACATTTGTAGACATTCAAGCATTGGGTAAAATTATGGATAGTACAATTAAACATGCAGTTGTAATTGCCGCATCTACAAAGGAGGTCATCATACAGCTTTCTGCCAGTTTTAAATCACAAAATAAAGTTAGAACCATTCAAATCCTCACTGAAGATGCTTTTATTGAAGCCAATTTATTAAAGAAAAAAATCAAAATACAAAGCTCTATTTTTACTAAAACCATTACAGTCGATGATTCTATTCAACCATTACAAGTACAACTAACTGATTTCTTAAATTGTATTAGGTTTAAAAAAGAACCTTCTGTATCAGGGAATGAAGGAATAAAAGCATTATTAATGGCTAATAAAATTAGTGAGGAAATTTACAAAAAAGAACATAAGTATAAATATTAGTGAAATTTTAATAGAATTTATTATTAAAATGCACCTACAATCAATGGACTTTACCTGATCCTCCCTTGATTGTTCGCTCCTCAAGGGTACAACCCAAAAAACGGCATTGAAATACTGTTATCTCCTTAGACTCGTTGTAGTATGGATTCGCCTATTCTTGATTCTTGTTACAGTTTATATGTCGATAAAATCGGCTTAGTATCCATATATTATATGCCCTAATGAATCAATTCATGCATATAACCTTTTACTAAATTCTTAGAGCTTTTCCCTTTCATTATTAACAGAATGATAGTCACTTCATTCGTTTTGATCACCAACAAATAAAATACAACCCTTATAATTATGCAAATAAACTTACGAAACAGCAGTTATTAAGGTCTGAACTCAATATTAAATCGGATTCAGACCTTTACGTTTTGTTTTGGCTTGTTTATTTTTCTACATATTTCTCCTATTACCTTTATTCAATTAAAATAACAACATTATATATCTAAGTTCGTGTGCTAAAACACCCACCAATAACCCCCTTTAAAAATGTATATTTCCTTAAACGACCACCTGCTCAAAGGCCTTAGCTGAAGCATCCTCAAAGCTAGACTAAACTCATTCTTCTATCCTAAATATTTCGTCCTTACCTTCATTGAATTGATTTGCTATATAATTTCTTATTATTTCTTCCGTTTCCATTCCTACGGTGGCACAAAAATATCCTCTTGCCCACAGATGCTGCCCCCAATATCTCTTTTTGAGTTCTGGAAACTCATCCTGCAATAATCTTGATGATTTTCCTTTTAGATACTGCAATATTTTACTTGGAGCAATACTTGGAGGACAAGATAATAATAAATGAATGTGATCTTTACCAACACTTTCTTACAATATGGTAATCCTTCTAGCTTCATAACCTTGTCTGAGCAAATCACACACTCTCACTGCTATGTGCCTGCCAAAACCTTATCTCTATACTTCGTCACCCATATAACATGATACTTGATATCATACACAGCATGACTATTTCTTCTATATTCAATTCATACTTTCAACTCTTCCCTTAGCATGGACAAAAAAGATAAGGCTAAAAGCGGATACCGTCTTAAGACGGTGGAGTTAGACCACACATTTGTAAGTTAAAGTTACTATATAGGTCCTCAACAAACCTATCACATTTAAAAAAAGTACAATTCCTCAACAAGAGAAATTGTACTTTTTCTACAAAATAAAACAATAAAAACGCTAACTATCACAGACAAACCATACCATATATTTAAGAAAAGCGTACAAAATTGATGAAATTTAAAGCTATATATACGTTTTCTGGTCCATAACCACTATTTTCCTCTACTATTACTAATTCTGAAGATACCTTTAAAATAACTCCTTCTATCAAACTACTATCTGTAGCTATTTCTGCATTAGAGCCTACACGTGTGAAAAGCTCAGCAGCAAAATTACTTCTGAACATTTATATACCTCCTTTATGCTTCACTAAGAAGCTCAACATTATAAATTGGTACTAATACCTGAGCATTAGTATCTTCAGTAATAACCGTATAATCATTTTTCACTTGGGAAACAGTACCAGTTATCATTCCAAAATTAGTAGTTAGCTGGACATTTTGATTTAATAACTCTAATAATGCTTCTCTAACCGTGGAAGGATTTAACAATTATAATCATCCTTTCTATAATATATTTCTATATAACATATGCTAAATATAATGAGACGTAAGGGCTTTAATTGTAATAAGACATTAATTCCACCAATGCCATATAGCTCATTTAAAGTTAATAGTCTCCTATCATTGAGAAACATTAATTACTTTTTAAAGGCACAGAAAATGTAATGTACCTTTTACAAATAGCTTAGAATTTAATCTAAACCCAAATTCTATTCTAGTAAGATTCGAAGTCTTCACAAATGATTCGAGCTGGGGTATTTGTTCTTAAAAACCAAATATTGATCTATTCTAAAAATAAAAATCAACAAACTTGTTATCCAAAGCTGTTTAGGAATTAAATCTAAACTATTTCTTTTTGAAACCAATATTTATAGTAAACCTAAAATTTTTTAGTAAATTTCAACTTACGCATACAAGCACACATAAACGATAACTACATATAATGTAATAAACCAAATTTATCAGGGGCCTATTTAGCCCCTGATAGGATTATGAACTATTTACTCAGAGGAATTGTCAAGTTCTTTTAGCATGTTGACAATTTCTCTGGTAGCATCTTTATCAATGACAACATTGTCTTTATAATCGTTGAGGAAGCTTAACAAAATCACAATAGCTGCAATTGATAATGCATTTGCCTCATTTTTCACGATTACATTTGGATTTCCAATGTTTTCAAATTTTGTCCGATCACTTTGTGCCTGCCCTTGATACTGATCTTGATACTGATCTTGATACTGAACTTGGTCTTGATTCTGATATTGCTTTTGCTGTTGCTTCTGAAGTTGGAATAGAATATCCTTCAAAATCACCTCTAAACGTCGGAAATCTTCTTTCCTGTCAAAGTCATGATGTCTAGAACTACAACTCATTTTCTAATCTCTCCTTTCTTAGTTTACATTAGTAATATATGAATTTTAAAGAAGTGTGGTAGGGTATTCGTCTTTTTAGCATGGAATTGATAAAACTGACTACTAAAACGAAACAATCTGTGCTAACCTGACAACGGTAATTACGATACATAGATTCATTAAATAACATTAAATAATTAAAAATGAACAGTGGTAAACATTTCATGACTTCTTCTTTTGAGCAAATGACGTGGTTATCATCCATTCTTTATGACAAAATCCGTAATTTTGCTTATGCAATAAAATATAAAAATTATTTACTTTCCTTTAATGAAAAAGACATTAGCCCGACTTCATGTCGAACTAATGCCACAATTAAACTAATAAATGAAACTGTCTAAAATATGGGGAGAACTATTACAACTATTTCTTAGAAGAAAACTTTTCATGGGAAAATCAATACAAGCTTGTATGACTTATACTATAGTATGCCTTTTCATTTAAACAGAAACGGCACTTTACTTACAACATGCATACATTTTTTATAGTCTAGTAATTTAATCTTACTTCTTCATAAACGCATTCCATTATTATAGGGTAATTGAGTGATTTTTTTAAAAATAAACAATAATACAAGCTACATGAAAATAGATACATAAAATTTACTGTAGCATATCTTATAAACTTCACACCGTTTTTATTGAAGATGATAAACAACAAAAAAAATTGTGAAGTTATAATGCTTATTACAATTAAAATAAGCGAGGTGAAAAGAGATGGGTTGCTCTGACCAAAATAATATCTACTCGACCAAACATCGAGAACATTGTGTATGCGATATAGTTCAACGGATTGTTTATGCACAAGACAAAGTAAACAAGGACAATTGTGATACAAGCTGTTACACATCGATTCAACAATTAAGCGACAAGAAGCCTTTCAATGTGCATACAACTATTCCATTTTTGCTTTACTGCCGCAACAGTTGCAAACCGTTTATTGGAAAAGGATTTATGACAAAGCATCATAATCATTGTTCCGAAAAATCCTTTAAAGAAATTGAATCCCCATTTTTCCGGGCAAAAAAATTCTTAAGAGGGAGCAAATGTTGTTTTCGTTTAGAGCTTTTATTACCAATCAAGGATAAGAAGTTTTCGCAACTTTGCGATTATTATTCTTATTGTGATGATCACAGCAAAAAGATAACGGATTTCATAGCTACTGGAGTTTGTTTAACAGTGGACCTTAATCAATTTATTGGTATAACCTGCCTTGATCCAATAACTCCAATCTCTCCTAAGTAATTTCACATGTCAGTAGGGGACGTTTTCCCGTCTCCTGCTCCATGCAGATAACACAAAATCATATCTCTAAATCCCATTTAAATTCATTAAATTTAGTCCTAGAGATCAATATATGTATAGCCTAAGTTAGATAAAGCGTAAGTATAACCTATTTTGTGTAAACTGGAATTGCACACAATATATAGGCTTTACGTGGAGAGCGAGCGTAATACGCTCGCTTTTGCGTTGACGATAAGCTTTAATATTTAAAGGCCCCATTCTTCACGTCCAGAGTCTACATGTCAAGACGAAACCAGACTACAGTTATAATGCAAGTTCCGTTTCTAGACGTTCTCCAAAGTGAATGGCTATCTGTGTGATATACATTCTTTCCAACCTTAGTAATATCCATGATTGCCAAAGATATCATTTTTCTTAATGCATCATTAGACGGAAGGAAGATTTTGGTTTGGTGAATTTTCTAAGTGGTCTATAATTCACTTCGTTAATGTTCATCGTGTATATAATTCTTTTGATTTCCCTAGGATAACTGATTAGGCGGTTAATTCTAACCAGTTTTGTTCCCAAGATTGAATAATAATAGGATGCTTTTCTCCCCACTATTATATTTTATAGCCATAGAAAAGCGAACTTGTCGCCAAATCTTGATGTCTAGAAAAATCTGTTGCTTCCTTAACGAATCCAGTGATTTATCTTAAAGTAAATAGGATATATTCCCCCATTCAATTGCCTCATTTTCTTCTAATGCGGTATACTACCCTATCCATTTTAAAAGATACCTTAATATATTAGCTAATATACGAGAAAGGAGAATGACGATGGTTAATAATGAGTGTAATTTTTTTCCGATGGCAGATGCTGTCGATTTAATTGAGGTTTACTCCAACTATGCTTATTGCTGGACCCAACGCTACCAAGGAGGAAA
>NZ_FQXD01000004.1:0-30943 GCF_900129865.1 Virgibacillus chiguensis | reverse complement strand
CCTATTTCCACTATTAGGATGAACCTTAATACGGGTGAAATGGAAACAATCTTAGGTTGTTAAGAAAGGAGAGAAAAGCATGGCCATTTTAGATTTACGAGAAGCCATTACTGAAGCATCTAAAGTTTACGCAGAAGGTAATAACCTAACATTTTCTAAAATTCGTGACCTAGAATATACAGATAGCCGTCTCGAAATACCAAACGACGTATTAATTGTTGATAACCCAGGAAGATCCATTGTAGCCAGAAAAGAAATAATCAATCGAACGAATAAACCTACAGAACCACAAACGATAAGCTTTGAAAGAAAAACCGAAGATACGGTTACAACGAAAACAACAGAAGGTTTTGAATTTGGCGTGTCAACTGAGGTTTCAACAAATGTCAATGTGTTTTTCGCTAATTTTGATATTTCAGTATCTACTAGTTTTAAATATAATACGTCCACAGAAACCACCTATGAATCCAAAGAGACAATTAGTTGGTCAGAAAATATACCTGTTGTTGTACCTCCCAAAACAAAAACGATTGTTAACTTTATTATTACCATTGGCGATTTTAATGCTCTAGTATCATTTTTAGCTAGTGTTTATGGAATTGTTAGGTTTAATTATAACTCAGGTCCTTATGTTGCTACCGATGTTCCACTTACGTACAGAGGGCTCACTGGAGAATCTATTGGCGATATTATGGGAAGATTATATAACTTTAACACACAAATAAATCCAACAGATGTGTATTTGCTTGATATAGAAGGGTCTTTAAATCTACAAGGAGCACTAGGGGTTCAATCTAGTACAGAAATCATAAACCAACCTTTAGCAGGGAATCCTTTGCCGGAAAGCGTCCAAACGATTCCCGGAACAACAAGAAATCAAGCCGTGTTTTTTTAATATAGAAACAGAAACGATACAGTTATACTATTAAAGCTTTCCATTTCAATCTATAAATGAACTCCGTTTCCGTTTATGCTAGTTTACTAATGTAATAAAATATTGCTTATTTACACTTTATGTCTCATTATGCTTTAAATATACTCGCACAAACAAATCATCTTTTACACACTCCATTATATGCTCACCCTTTTTCTGAAGATAATAATATGCTGACTGAAAGGAGAATGACGATGGTTAATAACGAGTGTAATTTTTTTCCGATGGCAGATGCTGTCGATTTAATTGAGGTTTACTCCAACTATGCTTATTGCTGGACCCAACGCTACCAAGGAGGAAACTACACAATCTTTTCCTTGCCTAAAATAGAGGATCAGCAAGGCGTTCGGATTTCCTCTAATTTCAGAACCAATTATTCAGAGCCCTTGTTAACAGAAAACCCGTTAGAAACTGCTGGAACAACCCAACTCGAAAACGATGCCGACCAACCTGTTACGCAAACCGTTCAATTCAACGTTGCAACACCTATAGAAGAATCATGGCGGTTAACAGAAGCCGTTGCTCCGGGAGGGAATAACTTTTACTTGATTAATAAACCGCTAGATCCTGGTATTGAAGCATTTACTTCCCAAACAGCGGAACCGCAACCCATTACGCTGAACACAACGCCTACGATGCAAACTGATCAAAATAACCCACAATTACAAATCAATCTTAGTGAAACGGTTACGCAGTCTAATTTTCAAAATTGGAATATATCACAGGAATTACGTTTGCCTCCGCAATCGAGAACGACCGTTAGTTTGCAAACGATGCCAGTTCACGTTACACGTGCATTTCAATTTATGTTTTATGTAACAGGAACGTTAGGCATAACTACGACCCAACCAATCTTTGGGCAAACTGAGCATTATATTCCTGTAACCGATATTGATTGGTACGATTACCCACAAATTGAAGTAGATAACGAATTTAACTTGCTTCGCTGCCAAAATACAGGGGAATATACAGCGAGCTACCATACCGATCCATCATTGCTTATTGAAACCGTAAGCATCACCAATGGTGTGCCTATTTCCACTATTAGGATGAACCTTAATACGGGTGAAATGGAAACAATCTTAGGTTGTTAAGAAAGGAGATAAACAAATGCCTATTTTAAATTTAAATGATGCCCTTATAGAGTCTTCTAAAATTTACGCACAAGAAAATGGTCTTACTTTTGTAAGACTTGCTGACAACATTCAATTTGTTAGTAGCCGTCTTGTATTACCAAGTAATACGTTAACCGTTAGAACGTCAGGAAGTGAGATTGTTGTAAGGAAAATATTAACAAATGGAACCGATACACCAACAGAGCCACAAACGGTTGAATTTGAACGAAAAACGGTTAATGATATTAGCGCCACCACAATAAATGGCTATGATTATGGGATACAACCAGATATTGTAAGTAATATTAACATCCTCTTTCAAGTTCCTAATGTCAATATCTCTACAAGCTTTAAATATAATATTTCTACACAAACGACCTATGAAGCTACAGATACGGTTAGCTGGTTAAACCAAGTCACTGTTGTTGTACCACCAAAAACAAAAACGATTGTTGACTTTATTATTACTATTGGTAATTTTAATAGTCTCATCCCTTTTATCGCTAGCCTTTCTGGAAGAAGCGTGTTTAGATCGCAATCCAATCCGGAACAAATCACGTATGTTCCATTAACGTTTGATGGGGCAACTGGAGAATCTATTGGAGATATTTTAGCAAGGCTTTATAAAGTGAATGCACAACGAAGTCCATTTGATGTGAATTTGCTTGATTTAGAAGGGTCATTGAGGCTGCGAGGTGGACTAGGTTTACAATCAAGGGTAGAAATTAGAAACCAACCTTTACCAGGTAATCCTTTACCAGAAAATGTTCAATCTATTCCTGGAGAAACAGCAGCACAAGCCGTGTTTTTTTAATTGAAAATAAGAGGCTGTTGCACAATCAGATATTTGACCGTGCAACAGCTTTTCTTCCAACAAGTGAAGTGGCTTTATCAACAAAAGGCCATTACAGGTAAAACGAATTAAATAGATGGGACAAAAATGGAAGAATACGTCCAATCGTTTTTTGTATGAAGAAACAAATTATAAAGCATGAAGCCACATGTACTCCATTGGTTATCACCTCAATAAAATACAAGCTGGTCGCCTGAACCTCTACTAAGGAAAGTTTATTTAGTGCGTTAAAAACTGATCACTTGTTTAACAAGTGTAACATTTAAAAAAACAGCCTTAAATGGTATTGGAAGACAAGGCTAGAAATGCTAGAAATTAATTAATTTACTCATTTCTATTCAAAAATAGACAATGAAACAGCCGGGTTACAGTTAAAAGAATACACTGTATGGAAAGTCTTATTTAAAGGAGAGAAAACAATGCACTGTAATCACATAGAGAATGACTGCGTTTGTGATGTCGTCAGAAGAATTGTTGTAGCGCAAAATAAAGTAGCACGTGATAGTGAATGCTGTAACACAAGTTGTGAAGATTCTATTGAAAAACTCCTAAGCCCAAATAGTACTACAAGTCCACAGCCCACAACTATTCCTATTATGCTTTATTGTACGTCAACTTGTGATCCATTCGTTGGAAAAGGAATTAAAAAATCGTATGCTGATTGTAATAACGGATACTTTTTTCCTGTCGAATCTTATGTTTTTCGAGCTAAGGATTTTGTTGAAGGTAGTTATTGCTGTGCAGTATTAGAAATTTTATCTCCATATTATGGAGATCATAGCTCTTGTAGTAGCAAACCAAAAATTTATAAGCATACAAAATATCCGTCAGATTCTTCTTATGACAAATGGATGAAAGATAATAAAAAGAAAAGCATTAAAGATTTCGTAGCTACAGGCGTTTGCTTAACTGTTAATTTAAATAAATTTATCGGTGTAGCTTGTCTAGATCCAATTACTCCTATGAAAATGTAGGTGAATAAAACAGCAATTACTCTCTATCTCTAAACGATAGTCAATTTCTCATGCTCTTTTTCTAGCATTTTAAGCAAAACGATACTATATCCCCAAATCTTGTGGGAAAAACCTTTAACAAGTTGTAAATTTCGCCTAATCTTTTATGGAAAAACTACCCTAACCTTATTATCATAAACATGGTAAGTTTTCTCAACATGATATATTTACCATATGTGATATGCTATAGGTAGGAGGGAAAAAGATGGCCAACAATCACTTTACTATATTAGCTAATTTGCCTGACATTGATACGTTTATCGAACAAAACAAGCTCGCTTTTCTATATATTTCCCGCGAAGGCTGTAGTGTGTGTCACGGATTATTACCACAAGTTGAGAAGTTAATGGAAAATTACCCAGAAATTGCTACGGCGCATATCAAAGCCGAACAAGTGGAAGAAGTCGCTGGAAGATTCTCCATATTTACCGTTCCTGTACTCTTACTTTTCGTCGAAGGAAAAGAATATTTGCGTGAAGCGAGAATTGTGCATATGGATTTATTTCAGGAAAAACTGGAACAAATTTATAGCCATGTGGTTGGCGCTAATTAAAGCACCAACCACATCTACAATGACCACTTCTCCGCATAAAGTCACTTTGTTGAACGAACTTACTTGTATAATATAAACCATTCCATGTTCTGTTTAGTCTACTTGATCTTCATTCTTCTATTCTTGAAATGGGAGTCTTGCAACATTTTAGAGGCTAGTTCCCCTTCTTTTTTCAAAAAAAATCACTAATTTCTTTTCAACACTCATTGTTCATTTTCATACATACTTTCTATCATAAATAATGCATTTTTTGCCGCCTTATTTTTCGGGGTTAATTCTCCTTCATAACGTAAAGCCTTAGCTTTTAAGTCAATAACATACATTAATGGTGGGTTACCTTTTATTTGTGGGGCATTGCCTTCTCTCCCCATGTAGCTGTTCATATCATACAAGAGGTACAACTTATCATGAATGATTTTCGTATACTTCATCGTGTTGACGTCGATAGCATCAGAAATGGGAATTTCAATTGGATCATCCAATTGTTGTTCGGCAATTTGATAAGGCGTCACGCTTAGTTTGCCTTTCTGTTCGTAAATAAAGTAGAACGTTTCATCTCCCATATGAGCGACCACTTCTTGTTCGAGCATTTTTTTCGGCAGATCAACCGACCATTCTTCCTGTTTTTCTATGTCAAATAGCCGAAGTTGCTTTGTCTGGTCATCTTCGTCTAAATTTCTAGTCATAACAGCTATATAGCTACTTGCTTGAAGTTCATCTGTATCATGCAATAAAGTTACTTCTCGATCTCCTTTCACGTTTTCTTCCTTGTCGGAAAATAACCTTTGTTCACTAATTAGTTTTTCATTTGTAAGATCGATCGTGTATAGCCGCATTTCACTTTGACTTTCATCATCTACTAACATGTCGTTTTGTGTAAGAACATAGAGCTTATCTCCCAAAACTGTTACCTCTCCCACATCCATGTAATCATACTGATCTTGGTTTGGAAGTTTGATGAAAAAAGAGGTTGTTTCATCGTCCCGCTTCGATACTGTTTCCACTTCTAAGGCAAAGTTACTTTGTTTAAACTGGCTACCATCCCACTCCGAAGACACATTCGCATATGCCAGCATACGTTTATCTTCATAAAAGTTATACGTACTCTCCTCTTTCCCACGCATAAACCCGCGATATTTCTGTTGTAATTGTTTGATTTTTAAATTATCCATTGCACCAGTTAGCCGTTCTAAAAAGCTAAGTTGGCTTAAGTACTTTCTTTTTTCTCCAGCAATCTGGATTGTTTCCCCAATATAGCTACCGTCCTGGATATAAGCTTGCACCAATACATCTTCTAATACCTCTTCATTTCCCTTCTGTTTTTCCCAAGTATATTCCGGTAGTTCTTTTTCAGCAAATGTATCATGCAAGTAGAAAAATCCAATGCCAAAAACAAATAGACAAGAAGTAAACATAAGTTTCCAATATCGTTCCACCATTCTTCCCCCTTACACCGTAATTTTCTTCGTTAATAAATAGTAGCTCAGGAATATGGAGCTTGCCGTTACTATTATTCCTATAATGATTTGCAAAATGAGCCATTCTAATGGATATAAAGAAAATAATCCCCATTCCATACTTAGAAAGATTAACGACATAAATACTGCCGTTGCGACTGCTACGTACCCAATTGCAAATAGCAAACCCTTCCAGCGATAACTCCGCTCGATAAGAATTGCCGTAAAAAAGATGCAGACAAACATGAACCCAGTGCCGTAGTATAGTACAAACTCCGTGAATGTTGCTGGTAATATCGTGTTTACATATTGTGAAGCAACACTCACTTCTGATACTCCCATCGTTTGCATAAACTCATTCGGAACCATCCATTCTAAAACAATTCCTGCGATATAGATAAGGAACACTTGTAAAGCAACTAAGCCGAGCACCATGATGAAAATAGTTGTCGCTTTAGCAAAAAACAAATGTATTCTTTGCGTCGGAAGCATCAACAAGCGATAAATAAAGGTATTTTTCCCTAACCAATCCCGGTACCATATGAAAAACATGTAAATTAGCAACGTAACAACACAAAGTGCTATTGGCGCTAAAAACCAAATGGAATTCGTCCAGTCTAGCAAGCTTATCAGTCCGCGCTGGTCCATAAATGCTTGTTTCGATAAGCCATCTTGATAAATTGCTTCATTTGCCTCTTGCATATACTCCTTAGATACAGCGATCACGCCAATTATTTGAGAAACTATCGTCAATCCAATAAGCACGAGATAAAATTTAAAAAATCTGCCCAGTTCAAATTCCGTTAAGCGAAAATAGCTTTTCATCCTTGATACTCCTCTCTCATCACATCAATGACCGATTTCCCTTCTGCCTCACGAACTTCTTCCGTATAGAAATGCTTTTTCACGACACCATCATCAAGCAATACAACTTTATCAATTAAATGCTCGATATCACCAATTTCATGAGTGGTAATAATCACACCACGGTCTTCGATTAAATGACTCGTAAACACGTTCGCAATTTGTTCTCTACTAAACATATCAATCCCTGAGAAAGGCTCATCCATAAGGATATAATCGACATCAAGTGCAAGCCCTAACAGTAAATTTGCTTTCGCTGTATTTCCTTTGGATAAAGAAGCTATCTTGTCTTCTGGATTTAATTTAAAAAAGGATAATAATTCCTGTGCTCGCTCCTCATTCCATGTCGTATAGTAATCTTTCATAAATTGCATCGATTCCGTAATCGTCATTTGCGGAAGTACCGTAATCGCATCAGGGATAAAGGTAATATGATTAAAAGTTTTTGGCTTTAGTTTTTCGCCATCAATCAAAATTTCTCCTTTTTTTATCGGTGTTAAAGCCATAATCGCATTTAAGATTGTGGTTTTTCCAACACCATTAATGCCGATTAAGCACGTTATTTCCCCTTTTTCAGCAGTAAAGGTTACGCCTTTTAACACTTGTTTACGACCAAATTTTTTCGTAATATTGTTCACTTCAATCATGATCCTCTTCCCCCTTATCCGCATTTGTTTGCTCATACTTTTCCTTTATAATGGTGACAATTTCATCAAGTGGCACTTGTACAGATTGAACAGTTGTAACAAATTGATCCACCGCATCCATAATTAACTCTTCCCGCACAACTTGAAGCACTTGTTCATTACGTGTTATCTTACTTGGCAAATTTCGCTCTGTATAAATCAAGCCTTGCTCCTCCATCTCCTTATAGGCACGTTGCACCGTATTTGGATTGATTTTTAATTCGCCTGCCAACTCTCGACGTGAAGGGATTTCCTGTCCCGGTTCTAGCATATTCATCGCAATCTGTTGCTTAAAATGACGAACCACTTGCACATAAACAGGCTCCCTACGATTAAAATTTATTTTCATAGCAACAGCTCCTCATTTCATCGGTGTATTATGTGATTAATACACTAAAGGCAAAAAAATTGATGTATCACGACTCGCTTATGAAAAACACTACGCTTACTCAAATTTCCTCAAGGTCCTGTTTACTTTTACCTACAAAACGCTACATAGGATAACTAACATAGAACGAACCTGAACAGCAGTTAACAATAGGTAAAATACGATGATTTTTCTTAATATGTGAATTTCTTTTGTCTGATTTGTCTACTACCTTTTTTTAGTTTTAACTCAAAGCGTAATCATAAGTGTATGAAGCATATAATACAATACTAAGCTGTATTATATGCTTCATACACTTTTTTGTCAATGCTGTCTCTTTTTATAAAAATGAATTAGATGATTACCTCATTCTTACATATTGCATTTCTAGTAATTTGTGTTTTATATGCTACAATGATTCTGTGCTTCATTTCCATATAAAGCAAACCTTCAATCCGTGGGGGGATTACTTTCATCCCCCACGGATTATTCGTACCGCAAGGGTAGACTAAAAGACTCAGAACGAATCGGGGACTTAGGTGCTATTATCTCCCACTTAGACTTGTTCAGCTCCCATCTCCAATTCTTAAAATGGGGGCTTACAGCACATTATACCTGGGATAAACTATCCTAAGTTGAAAGAAAGGAATTAAAATTTATGAAACTCGTATCTTGGAATGTAAACGGACTAAGAGCATGTATTCGCAAAGGATTTCTAAACTATTTTCATAGGATAGATGCTGATATTTTCTGTGTGCAAGAAATAAAATTACAAGCAGGACAACTTGATTTACCATTAGAAGGCTACTACCAATATTGGAACTACGCTGTCCGAAAAGGGTATTCTGGTACCGCTGTATTCACTAAACAAAAACCATTGACTGTCTCCTATGGCGTTGGTGACGCGAATACCGAAGAAGAAGGGCGCATCATTACATTAGAATATGAAAATTTTTATCTCGTCAATGTCTATACTCCAAATGCGAAGCGAGATCTCTCTCGCCTAGACTACCGCTTACAGTGGGAAGATCAACTTTATGCTTATTTAGTAGAATTAGACGAAAAAAAGCCCGTCATTTATTGTGGTGACTTAAATGTTGCCCATCAGGAAATCGATATTCGTAATGATAAATCAAATAATGGTAATTCCGGTTTCACCTTAGAGGAGCGGGCAAAGATGTCGCGGCTATTAGACGACCGTTTTATTGATACGTTGCGTTACTTTCAGCCAAATACAGAGGGATTATACACGTGGTGGTCCTATATGAAAACCGTTCGTGAGCGTAATATTGGTTGGCGAATTGATTATTTCCTAGTTTCCAATCGTTTAAAAGAACAATTAATACATGCAGAAATCGATTCAGAAGTATACGGTAGCGATCACTGTCCCATTCAGCTGGAACTGAAACAAGCTTAAAGGAAAAGTAAACTTTGCTTCGTTAGAAAATATAAAAACAAGTCTGCACCATGCTTTACATAGAAGATTCTATCTGCGAGAATCATAGTCATAAGAGGGTTCTTATACGATGAACTCTAAAATTTCATGCTTTTTCCGATAGCACAAAAGCAATAAAAAGTAGCGTTGTTTACTTTCAGTGAAAATAAAAGAAAATCCAATTATTCATACTCCGTTCATAAAACTATGGTAGGATAAAGTGAAACAATCTATGACTTGATGAAAATGGGAGAAAAAGGGGTGCTATGGATTGAATACGTACAGTAAAACATTACTGCGATTTTCGGCTATTTTTGCTGTAATAGGAGCGTTTATTGGTTCACATATGGCAGGTGCGGGGGGATATGAATTTCGTACCGTTCATGCACATATTCTTCTCGTCGGCTGGCTTACTTTATTTGCTTGGGCGGTTTATTATAAAATTTTCATGCCTGCTAACAAAAAACTTGCAGCACTTCACGTATGGACAGCGATTATCGGTGCCATCGGTTTAACAGTCGGCATGTGGCTATACTATTTACGTCCGTTTAACTTCAATGAAACAGTAATAACGATATTGTTTATCGTTGGAGGTACAATTCTACTTATTAGCTTTGCGATTTTCCTTATTCTCACTTTCTTAAAAACAGAAGATGAGACGTAAGGATTAGAAAAGCTTGGCTTATCGCCACATCTTTATGGCGTAAGCCCTAAATTTTATGCTATCTATAGTTAAATAAAGCCTGTTTCCTAGCGAACAGGCTGCTTATTTTTTTCTTGCTTTTGAAAATAATCAATGATACCTAGCGCACAAATTTGCATATCAACATTCAAAATGATGTATGTCTCATGGTCATCAGGAATTCCTTTCGCCCGCAGCTCCACTCGAATTGCCTCTAGCATCCGTTCAGCAAGTTTATCATAACCTACCCCTTCTGCATATGCATTTTCCGCAATTTCCATGAACGTGTTTAGCCATGTAAAAACTTGTTGTAATGCTTCATTGGGTTGTTCGGTCATACCAAAATGCCCATAGTAAATCCGATCTAATTGTAACTTTTCAATGCGCTCCCACGATTGACGTAATTCATTGGGATCAAATTGATTGGGAGAAGTCGATGGTAAGAAAAATGGCACACCTTGGTCCTCTAATAACTGATACCGAACCCCAGTAGTATCACCGGTAAATAAACCATTACTCATCGGATCATAGATACTAAAATGATGTCGTGCATGTCCTGGTGTATGTAAAAATTGCAATGTACAGTTTTTGCCGATGGCTAGTGTATCCCCATCTTCTTTTTCGATCATTCGTTCTTCTGGAATTGGCACAATGGGATCATATAAATCCGAAAAACTATCACCATACACAGCCCTAGCTCCTGCCGCAAGCTTTCTCGGATCAGCTAAATGCCGTTTCCCCCGTGGATGGATAACTACTGTCGCATTTGGACAAGATTTCAGCAATAACCCAGCTCCTCCTGCATGGTCTAAATGGACATGTGTGACAATGATGTATTTTACTGCATCTAATAAAAATCCTAATTTTTCTAACCCCGCTTTGATATGCTTAATAGACGGGCTAGGTCCCGTTTCAATAATGGTTAACTGCTCCTCATCAAGCACATAAGCTCCTGTGCGGTATGGTATGTTAAAATCGAAACCGTCAATAAGATAAATACGATCATCTAAGCGAATAGGGTCTTTCGTTTGCATGTCCTAACCTCCCAAAAAGATTCATTTCTTCTATCATAGCATAGGCCTGGATAGGGAGCTAAATAACAGTGTGAATAACTATCTGTTAGAAACAACTTAGCTATCACCAAGTCTTTATGGTATTAAAGCGTTTCGTTTTACTTATACGATGAAGCCTAAAATTTTATACGCTTCTATAGTGCAAGATAAAAACCCTCCCCCTTTTAACCTAACTTGAATAAGATGATAAAAGAAATATTAATCATTCTTTTTATAAAAAGGGGGAGAAAAATTGATAATCAAAAAATCAAAACAAAGGTGTACTTCTCATTACCATCAAGGTAACTGTAAATGTTCCAGTAAGAAATCGTCGCCTTGCAGTTGCTGTGATCATGACATTACAATTATTAACAATTTTAACTGCTATCCTCCTATTCCGCCTACACCACCTCCCCCATCTCAAGTTTTAAATGTAGAAACTTCCCAATACACAGCACTATCAGATGGGGTAAAGACAATATATACGAATCAAGATAAAGAGCCACAGTTTAGCACTTCAGATATTTTAAATCCCAACGATGTATCTTATATCAATTTATTTATAAATGGCATATTACAACCTCCTACCATTTATAATGTTCAACCAGGAACGCTCACACTTCTTGTCGGTCCAAGCGAAGTGCCAAGAAATGGAGTCCCAATTATTTTACAATTTATTAAGATCTTTTCTAGTTAGTCAATAAAATCGCTAATAAGCCATGTATAACCCTTTTTACAATGATTCTCTCCAATTAAGCTAAACGTCGCTTCAAAAAAATCACGAAAGCATATTGTATGTAGAAGGGAGTAATTTTGGTATGGACAAATAAGGACATTAAATATAATACTCCCTAAAAAAGTAGGAGGGATCAATATGGCAATTGTTAAACAGTTTATGGGTGCAGAAAGGTTTGTTGCAACCATTGGGGATGGTACAGGTACTGGAGCAACGTTTAATATTCTTGCAACAGATTTCACAGATGATACAGGAGCGGCAGCTACAGCATTTCCAACTGCACCAGCATACTACAATCTGTATCTTAACGGTGTACTTCAAACAGCTGATACGTCATCACTAACTACAACTGAAATAACGATTCCAGATGGTGATACACTTAACTCTGGAGTTCCAGTAATTGTCGAATGCGTTGTAAACTAAGCCCTAAAAGGGAAAAAAAGATAGACTATAAGAAGTATAGCTTAGAAAAATTGCGGCTATCGCCAAGTTATTATGGCGATAGCCCTAGTTTTGCTTATACGATAATCCATAAAATCTGAACTTTCATTTTGCATTGTTCGGATTTTCTTATTGTCGATATGAGCTAAGATGGATGACTCAAAGCTAATTTAGCTCAAGAATCCATTTTTCATTAAAAAGTCAACTATCTCTTCTATTAACCCATCAGCTAGTGGCAATTTCGAATTTGTATATGTTCCCATATTCCCCTCGCGATCTTTCGGAGCGTCCTTTAAGATATGATTCATCTTTTCAAGCAATAATAATTCAGAGTTAGGTGCTGCTTCATGTAAGATGGTAGCTTCATCAGCAGGCACTTGTATGTCGCGCTCTCCTTGAACAATGAAAGTTGGTATTTGTAAATTAGCGATGACTGCTTTAGGATCATGTTTCATCCATGAAATTAAAAAAGGCTATACGGACGGTCGAAGTAATGGTTGTAATTCAGGCCTCACTTCATTTACCGTTTTTCCTTCTTTTAAATTTTGCAAAATGGCTTCACTTTCTCGAAGTAATTCTTTTGGAAGTTGTGACTGTGCACGTAATTGATCGTATATCCCTTCACCCGAGGGACTACCAAAACCAGCTAGTGAAATAAATACATCCATATCCTTTTCTAAAGTAGCAAGCATACCTACTAAAGAGCCTTGACTATGCCCGATAACACCAATTTTAGTGAATCGGTTATCTGCTTCTAATTTGTCTATAAAAGCGGCAGCGTCGTCTACAAATTGGTCAAACTGTATATCTCTTTCATCAATAATTGCTTGACTGTTTTTTCCAACCCCTCGTTTGTCATAACGAATTGTAGCAATACCTTGATCCGCTAATCCTTCTGCTAACAGTTTTAAACTATTATTCTTTCCAGCTATACCAACTGTATTACCGTCACGATCTGTTTGCCCAGATCCAGGAATAATGAGCATCACTGGGTAAGGCTCTTTCCCTTTAGGTTTCAGTAGCTCAGCAGACAATGTTCCAGCAGCTGTTTCTACTTGTAAAAATTCTTCGTCTTTCTCTGCAGTTTGTTTCGCTTTCGCTAATTGAAAGGGAAAAGATTGGCCATTTTGTTTAAATGTCCCCGTAATCTGCTCGGCTTCTATTTCCCCTTCAAATGAAATGAAATGATTTTGTACTTTTGTTATAAAAGTAATCGCTTTCTCCCCATCCTGTTTAACCGTTGTTAAAGGATAATCAAGCAACCCTTGAACGGGAATGCTCATCATTCCAGATAGTTCACTATCTTGCTTTTGCAAGGTCACTTCGATGCCTAAGGGCTGATTTGGAATTTCAATTGCGCCTTCATAATATCCAGCAACATCCACTTTCGCCTCTTTTTCCCTATCTGCCTTATCTGCAGACTCACACGCTGTTAACAGCAACCCAAAAAAAACGATGACGATAAAACACCATATTTTCTGCAAAAAACCCCTCCCTTTCCCTTATAAGCGAAGCATTATTTATCACATTAAAGATAACAATTATAAATCACCTCCACCACCTAAGATAGATCCCGCTCTATTATTGAATTTCATTTGTCTAGAAATTCCAACAGCGTCCCTTTCATTTACAAATTCCTTGTGATTTGATAGTCCAATTGCTTTTTCCGTAATTACTTTATTAACCAAGCTCGTTTTATTACTTCATTACAAAAACAATGACACGAGCCAAGGTGCTGCATACAACGTCATAAATTGCACCCCATAATTCACTCCTTTACGATGCAAAAATCCAGCCACAAGTGCTACAACAATAACACCAACTATATTTACAATTCCCGCATCCATATAGGCAAGCATAATGACAAGACCAAAAAATACACCTAACATAGCCTCATGTGGAATAAACCGAAATACGAAGGCACAAATTTGCTGTGCATATTTAATCGTAATATAAAACGTGATACTAATAGCAACAATGGCACCAATCAATGTAGCAACAATAAAATCAGACATAGACAACATATGGTGAAGATTATTTTCTTCTGTAAATACTGGTGGCGCATTAAACAAAGGACCACCCGGGCCAATTGCTGTAGGAGACAGAGGTAAACCTATGGCAATTAATGGGATAAGCGTCCCAGATAAATAAGCTGCGTTTGTCAGTCCATCCATACTGGAAATAGCTCGAGCCGCCTTTTTTACTGGGTCTTTTATTCGACTGGTTAACGTTTCACCAAGGAAAATGGTCATGCCAACAGGACTCATAAAAAAGGTGAGCACTCCTAAGATAGATGAGATCGAAGTTGTACCAATCTCCTTGCCGGTAAGGATTTTAAACGGATTTGGGAACCCTTTTACTTTTTCCGTTCGTCGCATCGCAATATCTTTTTTGCCAAAGCGTGGAAGCTTCCTTCTGCTCCTTCCATTAAGTAACTCTGCTAACTTTAAAATGACTGGGCCTATGGTTATTCCTAAAAAGAAGGATGTAAATACAGTTTGATCTTCAGGAACGATGCCTGTTTCCCAATAAAACATACGTAAGCCTTGAATCAGAAAAGCAAACGGTACAATGGAAAGCAGTGCAATCCAACGATGTTTCGTCATAAGCGCTAAAAAGATGGCACCGCCAAGAAAAATTTGGCTCGCGTATTGCGTGATTTCATCAGATAAGGGAGCGATTAAATTCGCCATTAATAAACTCATAGGTACAGCAATCACAGTACCAATAACGGAACCCGATGCCATTTTTCGAATGCTCAGCTCAGGCATGCCATGTTTTTTTAATACCATCGCATGCTCAACCATCGGTGCCGACATCACCCCACCAGGAATTCCGGCAATGGCAACTGGGATAGAATCGGTTAATTTTTTTGCAACAATTGCGGCTATAAAAAAGGCTAGAATAACAATGGGTTCAAAACCTGATAGCACTAGTACTAATGTAACCGGCGCCAAGACAGCGGTTTCATCTGTTCCAGGGGCTATTCCAATAATGGTATACAAAATAGCTCCTGCCACAGAAGCAGCTATCAATTGAATAATTAATACAGCATCCATTGTCTATTCCTCCTCCTCATCCATATAACGGAAATTTCGTTTCGGTTTAATGAGCAAACTGCTAATAATGAATCCTCCAACAGCACCAACTAGGCCAAATATAAGAGGTTTTGGTGGATCATTTGGTGCTATTATATAAGCACCGAGTGTTGTAATCGTAGATATAATAATCGCTATAACGAGATCTTTAATATGTACGAGGTCTTCCCACACCTCAATGTTTTCTTCTTCCTGTCTCTGTTGTGGCATATCGTTTTCTCCTTTACTTCAAACATAGTATCTGAAATTATATTATACAATGTACAGCTAAATTCTTGAAGTCGTTCACATGATAGAAATACATAACGATAACTTTCATTTCATCCTCCACTTTCTATTTCCCTGAAAACTCTTTCGCATATATATTAGCAAAAAGAAGCTGTAAAAAGGCACCGTCTCTTAGATATACTCTGAACCTTTTAACTTTTATGCTTTGCTATAGTGTAAAATAAAAATTTATCAATTATTACTATCCTTTTCTATAATTCGTACTGATTTTGCGTCCTTTAAATTGGTAGTTCCTCCAAGACGTTACATGGGTATTGCAAACTTTAGTAACTGTAACTGCACACATGTACAAAGTGATCTCACATTTTCTGTCCTCTAAATTTGACGTTGTTTTATCCAGTTAAAATGGTTTCTATATAAAAAAATAAGAGTTGTTCTAAATATTTATACCTGTTTTGGGAATGATAAACGCATAAAGCTCGTTACCTATCCAAATTTATTCATTGGAGTGAACAGGCATACACAAACAAGATATTATTCTTCCTATCCATACTTTATACCCACTTTCTTTGCTTATCCACCTAACCCTTTGTACAATAGAATTATCATAAGAGAAGTGAGGAATATAAATCATGAGCAAGAAAAATGTCGAAGATTATCTCACAGAAGGAATGTATGGAACGAGACTGCCCAAAGACCACGAACGAAAGCAATTTTTAGGCACATTACGTGAAAGAATTGTGCTTGCGCTTACGAAAGGACAGGTAATGTCCAATAAAGGTTTAGAACAACTTGAAGAAGCAATGAAAGAAAATCCCGAAGCAAAATTGATTATAAACGGCCATGTTTCCCATCGCTTTTTAACGGAAGAAAAGAAAATTGCAGATAAATACGGCATCTCCCACTCTACAATTACCAATGAGGAAGCGGAAGATACAAATATTGGAGCCGTTTTAACTTATGACTATGCCATTGATAAAGAAGACATTTTCATTCAAGAAGAAACAGAACAACCAGACGATGAAGAAGAAAAGAGAGAAGAAGACGGCTCCTTTTTCACTAAAATAAGAAGCTGGTTTGATTAACAAATGCACTTACTAGTAGCAGGTAGCTTGTAAAAACTACAAGCTACCTGATTTTTTAATGCAAAATCAGTAAAAATAATCTTTAGCTGCAAGTACTTTCTAGCCCATATTTAACTAATTAGGCATATCCGTTTTAAAAGGCACTTTCAACTAGCTTATTTTTTCAGTCGATACTCTGCTCGAGCTGTTTTATAAAACGAAGCAGCCATTAATAGTATCACGATCGAGAAAGGCAATGCAGCAATAATAAGCATGTTTTGCAACCCTTGCGTGCCACCAAAATAAACAATAATGGCAGCCAAGGCGGATTGCATGACACCCCACATAATCTTTACCGAATTACGAGGGTTCAACGTTCCGTTTGTGCTTAGCATTCCTAACACAAAGGTAGCGGAATCGGCAGAAGTAATAAAGAAAATAGCCACAACGAGGAGGGTAATTATTGACATAACAAACCCTAGTGGATATTGCTCTAAAACGCCAAAGGTGGACGTTTCAAGCGAAAACTCAGAAATCTTTGCCATGCCATTCTGTTCCAAGTTCAATGCGGAAACACCAAAAACAGAGAAAAAGATAAAACAAACGATGGATGGTACGGCGAGTACACCAATCATGAACTCCTTTACAGTTCTCCCTTTAGAAATACGCGCAATAAAAATGCCGACAAACGGAGCCCATGAAATCCACCAAGCCCAGTAAAAAATTGTCCAATTATTAATCCATGTTCGTTTATTTTCATCTTGCGGAGCTAAGCGTAAACTCATATCAAAAAAATCCGATACATAACTTCCTAAAGTATGTGTAAACATGTTCAATATATCTAAAGTCGGGCCTGCAAAAAACAACAGGAGTAATAACACAACAGCTAACCCCATATTGGCATTGCTCAAATATTTAATTCCTCTTCCGATTCCCGACCAGGAAGAAGCAATAAATAACACCGTTGCCGTACCTAAAATGAGTAGTTGCATCCAAAACGTTGCAGGAGTGTCAAATAAAAACGCTAATCCTCCGTTTATTTGCGCTGAACCAAATCCAAGTGTTGCGGCAACACCGATAACTGTCGCAAAAACTGAAAGTACATCGATCACTTTACCAAACATGCCACGCATGCTTTTCTCCCCAAATATGGGCATTAACGTCACACTAATCAGTCCAGGTTGATCTCGATGAAACTTAAAATAAGCCAACACGAGTGCAACAATACCATATACTGCCCACGCATGGATGCCCCAATGAAAAAATGTATACTTTAAACTTTCTCGAATAGCTTCGTCTGAACCAGGAGTCGGTCCAGGTGTACTTTTAAACGCATGAGAAATTGGTTCTGCTGTTGTCCAAAACACGAGTCCTATTCCCATTCCTGCACTAAATAACATTGCAAACCAAGATGGTAAACTAAATTCCGGATCATCTTTTTCTTTACCAAGCTTAATATTTCCATATCGTGAAAAAATGAGATAAATACTAAAAGCCAATATGACCATAACAGCTAGTAGATAATACCAGCCAAAATAATCGGATACTGCCGCCGTTACATTTGCTGTGAAATTTTCCAAGCCTATAGGCGCTACCGAACCCCAAACAACAACTGCAATACATATAACTAAGGAATACCAAAATACACTAGTGACATTCTTCATCCATTCACCTCTTCACTGATTTAAGGGCTTTTCGCTTTCACTAGCATTACGTATACCCCGTTTTTAAATAATTAAAACAACTTTTTTACACGTAAATACGCTTAAAAAGCCTAACATTCTTTCTTAACAAGTTATTGTTTGATTCATAATATATTTGGTTTCAAACATCATTTAGCCAATTTCATCCAATCTGTCATTACTTTTTTAAGCTTTTTTTGTAAGATAAGAATGTAAGATTGTATATGAAAAACGGCGCCATTTCCACCTTAAATTTTGGCAAAAAAGCATGTTTTATTAACGGTAAGGAGGTTGCTAATGTGAAGATAAACATTGATATTGATGCCAAACATAAGGACACATGCGTTACGATCCAAGCAAACGAATGGTCTAACGAGCTCAAAGCAATTGTGGATTATTTACAAGACAAAGAAGCTGCTCCAGCACGATTATTTGCAGTAGATAATGAACAAACGATTTTGTTACATCCACAGAAAATTGATTATATTTATGCTGCGAATAGAAAAATTTTTGCTGCTATCGGAGATAAACGTTTTGAAATAAGGATGAAATTATACGAAGCTGAAAAAACTTTAAAACATGCACATTTCATGCGCTTTTCAAAATCTGTTATTGGAAACGTACTTCGAATAGCGTATTTTGAACTACATTTTAATGGCAATCTATGTGTTTATTTTCAATCGGGTAATAAAGAATACGTGAACCATAAATATGTGAAAGCAATTAAAAGAAAACTAATGATGGGTGGAGAAAAAAATGTGGATTGAAGCCATAAAACGCTTAACAGTTGGCGTCGCTATTGCTGGATTAATCACGTTTATCGTGCTTACCGTTATTACCTTTCAAGACATCGAAATATCAATCATGCATTTTTGGAAAAGTTCGCTATCTACGCTATTCATAGCATCTTACTTTGCATTAGCATCATTTCTATTTGAACGAGAGCATTGGAGTCCATTAAAGCAAACAAGCATTCACTACCTGTTGTCAAATTTATTCTTTTTTCCCATAGCTATTTGGGCAGATTGGCTACGTATGTCCATCATATCATTACTATTCGCAATTGTAACCTTCACTATTCTATACGCTATCATTTGGATTATTGGCATCTGGATACAAAAAAGAAACGTCTTGCAATTGAATAAGGCAATAAAGTAATGCTTCAAACTTGAGTTTTTACCCTTCATTTATTTTCTATGTCCGAAAGACTTATAACAAGTTGACATCCACACTCTCGAAATGGTGCATCTTATGTCTGGAATAAAAAACTATCTTTAGAAAACGAAGGCTTGTCGTCAACGTTTTTATGGCGAGAAAACGCTATCGTTTCTAAAAAATTTTATGCAAGGTAACTGTTTATTTTCATCGTAGTCAGTGATTTATCCAATATACTTACGCATGATGGTTGCCCCAATTTTCTCTTTAATAGCTCCAGCTTTCTTGTAACGGGGATCGTTTGCTACAATAGTTATATACGGATACGGAGGGATACAATGCGATTAAAAAACAAACAAGTCATTGCACTTGTAGATCATGACTTTGAAGACTTGGAACTTTGGTATCCAGTCCTGCGTCTACAAGAAGAGGGAGCAACCGTTCATTTAGTAGGTAAGGAAGCTGAAAAAGTATACCATGGGAAATATGGTGTACCAGCTATTTCCGAATTCGCATTCTCTGACGTCTGCGTTGACGACTATGATGCTATTTTAGTCCCTGGAGGTTGGGCACCAGATAAATTGCGACGCTATTCAGAGGTAATTCAAATGGTACAAGCAATGAATGAACAACAAAAGCCAATCGGACAAATCTGCCATGCTGGATGGGTATTGATTTCAGCGAACATCTTAACCAATAAAAAAGTGACGAGCACTCCTGGCATTAAAGATGATATGATGAATGCAGGAGCTACTTGGATAAATGAGCCTGTCGTTGTTGACGGCCACCTCATTTCAAGTCGCAGACCACCAGACTTACCAGCTTATATGAAGACATTTTGTGATGTTTTAGCAGACAAAAACCAATAAAGCAGCCTTCGTTCTTTTAGACAAGATTTATCCAGCACACATCTTCTGAAGCTTGTAGTGGGAGTTTTACAACACGCACTATTCGGAATACATGTACATTGTTTTTAATAAGATAAACTATGCATACTCCTGTGAACCAAATACGGTATACAGGAGTATTTTTCCTATTCATCTACACTTTACACAAAGAAACCGTTTCCATATAATGAAAGAAAGAATCATCTGATAAAATCAATGTCACATTTAGAAAGAGACAATCTAGTATCTCTTGTCTTGTTAATGGAACGAATTGAACGTAGAAGGCCGTTTTGCTTCCACTTTATCCTCAGAATTTGGAAAAAGGAAGCCTTACAGCAATACAAAAAGGGGAACAAGGAGGGGCATGATGAAGAAAGTAAAAGAAGGGGAATTACTATGGGAACCAAGTTCAGAGAGAAAAGCAGCCGCAAAAATAAACAGCTACATGCAATGGCTACATGAACATAAAAATTTGTATTTTCAGGATTATCACAGTTTATGGAATTGGTCTGTAAAAGAAATAAAAGTATTTTGGGAAAGTATTTGGGAGTATTTCGATTTGCAAGCAAAAAAAGACTATCAAACTGTGTTGTCTTCACATCATATGCCAGGAGCAAAATGGTTTCCTGAAGCGACTGTGAACTATACAGAGCACATTTTTCGAAATAGATGCCATTCGGATCAACCAGCTATCATCCATACCTCTGAACGTAGAAAAGTGTCTGAAGTCTCTTGGCACAAATTGTATCAAGATACAATAGCTATACAACAAACATTGAAACGGCAGGGCATTCAAAAAGGAGACCGTGTCGTTGCTTATATACCAAATATTTATGAAGCTGTCGTTGCCTTCCTAGCTACTGCAAGCCTCGGAGCAGTATGGTCGAGTGCTTCTCCAGATTTCGGCACGCAAAGTGTTATTGATCGGTTTCAACAAATTGAACCGACGTTATTTTTAACGGTAGACGGTTACCAATATGGCGGTAAAATATTTGACAGAACAGACGTAGTAGCAGAAATTCAATCCAGTCTGCCAACCTTAAAAGCGACGATCGCTATTTCCTATTTAGATGATCAGGCTACCTTTTCTTCATTAAAACATGTTGTGCATTGGGAAAAAGCAATCAGCCAGGCAGTCAAAGGTGATATTGAATATACACATGTTGCGTTTAATGATCCTTTATGGGTACTCTTTTCTTCTGGAACGACTGGAAAACCGAAGCCGATCGTTCACAGTCAAGGCGGTATTTTATTAGAACATTTTAAAGCATTGACATTTCATGCTGACCTCGGAGAAAGTGACCGCTTTTTTTGGTTTACCACAACGGGATGGATGATGTGGAACTTTCTAGTAGGTGGTCTACTGACTGGAAGTACGATTATCTTATATGATGGAAATCCTGCTTACCCTTCCAAAGAAAGATTATGGAAATTAGCGGAAGAAACGAAAATGACCGTGTTTGGAACAAGTGCAAGTTATATTACAGCTTGCATGAAGGACGCTATAAAACCGTATCAACAATATGACTTGAGCCATTTAAAGAACATAAGCTCTACCGGATCACCACTTCCACCTGAAGGTTTTCTATGGTGTTATGAAAATGTAAAAAAAGACCTGTGGATTGCCTCTGCCAGCGGTGGTACGGATGTATGTACGGCGTTTATTCTGGGCGTACCTACTTTACCAGTCTATGCTGGCGAATTGCAGTGCCGTGGCTTAGGAGCTAAAATTGAAGCTTTTGATGATAATGGTGTGCCTCTTATTGAGGAAGTTGGTGAACTTGTCTTAACAGAGCCTTTTCCTTCCATGCCAATCTATTTTTGGAATGATCCAGATGGGGCACGTTTAAGAGATAGCTATTTTGACATGTTCTCAGGTATATGGCGACATGGTGATTATTTAAAAATAACGGAACGAAACACGTGCGTCATCTATGGAAGATCAGATGCAACTATTAATCGCGGTGGCGTTCGAATTGGAACGAGTGAAATATATCGAGCAGTTGATCGCATTCCAGACATTGAGGATAGTTTAATTGTAGATATTCCTAGTCCAGACAGTGATTCATTTGTTCCTTTATTCGTCGTTATGAAAGATGGATACCTATTAACAGACGACCTAAAACAGAAAATCAACCAACATATTCGTGCCCATTGCTCTCCACGTCACGTTCCTACTGCTATTTATGAAGTACCAGAATTACCAAGAACGTTAAACGGTAAAAAACTAGAGATTCCCGTAAAGAAGATTTTACAAGGAAAACCAATGGAACAAATTGTTAACAAAGGATCCTTGCACAATGCAAGCGCATTGGATGCATTCTTTCAGTTTAAAGAAAAAATGAAGATTTAAACAAATAAGCCCCCTTATCTATTTGAAAAACTTGACTTGTCTTCAAGTTTGTGGCGAAGCCTTTGTTTTTCTTATACTATAAACCATAAAATAAGGGGGCTAATTCTTGATAGCCACTTGCAAGGGATTAACACGCGAATCTAACTAGCAATTATAACACACGCATCCTCGCTGTTTGCTTTTGCGTAAGTAAGCTAACCACGACATAAACAAAGAAAGAAATGACGACTGGCATAACCACCGAATGGAGACCGAATGGCTGTGGAAAGAATAGATCAGAGATGATATACAATCCTACGCCAGTAACCATGGATGCAAGCGCGCCATATTTATTGCCTTTTTGCCAATACAATCCAAGCACAATCGGCCAAATAAATGCTGCCTCCAAGCCACCAAAAGCAAATAGATTTAACCAAATAATTAGGTCAGGCGGGTTTAAAGCCATCAAGAAGATAATTACACCAAGTAAAGCCGTAATCCCTATGCTTAAACGTTTAATCGTCTGTTGAGAGGCATCTGGCTTCACATAGTTTAAGTACACATCCTTCACGATCGTTGAGCTTACTAGAAGTAATAACGAATCTACCGTTGACATAATCGCTGCCATAGGGGCAGCAAGTACAATTCCTGCTAACCAATTTGGCATCACTTCTAAAGCAATTAATGGCATCACCTTATCACCAACTTCAATGCCTGGTAAGATAGGTCTAGCAAAAACACCGATTAAATGCATATTAAGCATAATAAACCCTACTACAACGGTACCAATAATAATTGCACGATGCATCGATCGAGCGTTTTTGTAAGACATAGCTCGTACAGCAATTTGTGGTAAAGCAACCACACCTACACCAACTAAAATCCAAAATGAGGATACATAAGTAGGTGTTAATTGCCCTTCGGAACCATAAGGAGTAATTAGATTCGGGTTTTCAGCAGTTAATTCAGCAATAAGTGCTGGGACTCCACCACCTGCGATAATGACTGCAATGAGCAAAATAAGTGTACCACCAAACATGATACTTCCTTGAATCGCATCTGTTAATGCTACAGCTCGAAATCCGCCAACCGTAACATAAATTAATACAGCTACAGCAAAAATGAATAATGCGCTCGTATAGTCAATTCCAATAAGCGATTCAATTAATCTTGCACCGCCAATCCATTGCGCAGCCATCGCTGAAAATAAGAAAATAATAATACTAAGTGCCGAGAAAATAACGACCCACTTAGATTGATAGCGTGCCTTTAAGAAATCCACCATCGTTAAAGCTTTATACTTTCTTGTAACAACAGCAAATTTCTTTCCCAAAATCATTAAAACAAAGTAACCAGTTGCTACTTGCGACATGGCGAGTAACACCCAACCAAGCCCTTCATTATAAGCTGTTCCAGGTCCACCAATAAAACTGCTTGCGCTCCCATACGTTGCAGTCATTGTCATAGCGAGCACGAATCCCCCGAGACTTCTGCCACCTAAAAAGTAATCCTGTGCAAAATTAGTAGATGACTTTAAGTAGCCGCCTGCCCATATTCCTGCTCCAAAAATAATAATAAGTATTGCAATTAGCGGTATGAGTGATTCCCAATTCATTCTTCTTCCATCTCCTCATCAAATGGAATGGCTACGAAATATTTCTTTACAATGACTGTTACGAGCACCGCCATAACCATAAACCCAAGGATACAGCTATAGAAGAACCATGCAGGAAAGCCGAGAATATATGTATATTGATTAGGTTCTTTCTTACCCAAGCCATAAGCGAAAGCAAACCACCATATAAAATTAAAAATAACCAAACCTACGCCTATCCACGCTTCTCGATTGGCGATTTTTTCATCCTGCTTCTTCAAAGACTTCACTCCTTATACGTTTCTACAAGTTTCATTAACATTAATATATCGTAATTATTTCATGAATGTAAAGAATGGGAAAGATAAATGTCTTTGAGAATAGCTTATAGATGCTACTCCAACAATGTACAAAAATGACTGTTTAAGTATGTAGAATTTGAATGAGTAACTGCATAAACGTTTCCGAAGTACATATTATGTACATTAAGATAATTATAAACATAGATTTGAACCTATCGTGACTTAAGTCATGAGAGGTTCAAAATATCTTCTTTTACCACTCCTACGGTAGCATAAGATATTTTCTTGTAGATACCCCTAACATTTCTTTTTTAACGTTTTTAGCCAAGAAGTCTCCATCTTCAAGCGTGTGAAGGGTGAAATCCGTGTTGTGACAACCATTTCTTTGATGGCTGCATTTCTTTTGCTCCTGGGTATGCATGCCTTCTAAAAGGGTCTAAACCAGCTCTTTCAGCTGTGCAAAATACAGCTCATATTGGTCTAATAAGCTGTACAGTTCTTTCTTGGCAGAACGTAAGCCGATTTTAAAAAAAGATAGCTCCCTACTCGCTAATTTAAATTTATTGACATTAAAATACACCTTGTAGGTACGTTGAAGGTTTCATATACCATCCATTTACCATTTTGCTAAGGTGTATTTTCTGAAGCTTTTTTTACTTTTTAACGTAATTCCGAACCCCTCTACAAGCGTTAAAGCTTGTAGAAAGAAAATAGAGTGCAAAAACCAGTTCCTACGTAAAAGATTAAGCGTACCAAAAGCGGACATCTAAGGTTAAGACGCTCCGAAGTAACGCGTAAGGAGACGGAAGGTTACTTTCGTCGTGAAACTTACCATCTTCAAGCTAAGAGGGAATAGTTCATACATGCTAACCTTTAAACACACAAGAAATTTTGAAGTGATTCAAATAACATTGTGAGGGGAGTATTCATTTTTGATATGACGCAGAAATAGGCTTAGGGGCCTTAAAAACAAATCGTGGCTCACACTCTTTTCCTAACAATTCAATCGTCACATCAGAAAAAGCATAAATATTTAAACAAACTGCTATACGTATGCTGATCCCCATGCAACATTTGCAATTTTGTTCATGAGAAATATATTCTGCTTTGCATTTCATTTTTAAAACATTACAAGAAATGTCTGTTCCATTTGGAGCGCACATATAAAAAGTCTCTACTTCCCAAAAAGGGCAAACATACCAACCGCATCGTACTCCCTTTTCATTTAAAAATTCCAGTGTTATAAAACCTTGAATTAAAATTTCTACTTCTTGTAGTTTAACAATATGCCCATTCATTATTACTTCTATGCTCTCACGTTTAGAAGGGTTTGAATGCTCCGTACAACTAATTGCTCCTTCTTCCAAAATATTTAACGGGTTTCCTTCATGATCAGATAAAAAACAATTTATGTGCTCACATTCTTTTTCGGCTATTTCAGGTCTATATACAATTTGAATATCTAAATTTCCCTTACAATAATTAATTGCAGTATCGCCTTTACATTGTGCTTCAATTAATTGTAAATCACATACTGTGGCACTTATTGATTGCCCACCAGTTAACGTAGTCTTATAATCACCATTGATAAATAGTTCAATTTCTCCTTCACATTTTTTATCAATGACAACTACAAATGTGCTAAGGACGCCTTTTAACTCTACACCACTCCAAAGAGTCGACCTTGTTCCATCACTAGGAACATTAAATTTGAAACAGATGTTATCCTGAATACACATTCCCTTTTTAATGGGTACTTTTTCTTTTAATTTAATGTTCGTTAGCTCACTTATCCAATCATACACCCTACTTACACGTACACATTGTAAATCAGGTTGATAACTCATCTTACTTTTCCTCTCATATAGTATATTTAGACGGTAGATTTCGCCCACTATTTTTCACATTTTATTTGTTATGAATATCTTACACTTTATATAGTGCAAAAATTATATCTCTATTGAATGCGCTACTACGACGAATCAAATTTAAATGTTAGGAAAGCGTAAATATATGAAGGTTAGATAACTTTTATATCCATTCATTAAATTTAAGCAATTTATATTTTATTACTGCTTTTGTTACCTGTTGATTTTTTAAAGCATTCAGGTCACAACTTTATAACCTCATATTAAAATATTTTATATTTGACGTATCACCGCAATTTTTTCAAATCCATTAAAAATAAATTATATTCAAAATTATGCTAATGCTATTATTTAAAGAATTTTAGTGATTGGACTTTATATCAATTCGGTAATAAATCCAAGCTTATAATGAAAAATATGACTTGATACTTTGTGGTAACTAGCAGTAGACTATCCATTTTAAGAATCCTCTTTATGATTATTTTGTAAGGATTTTATATTTAATAGAATTCTTAACATTCTTCACTTTACAACATTCATCAAGTTTATTTGTTGAAAATTCCCAAGGAAGGAATATTCTCTTCCTTGGGGGAATTCATTCCTTTCATATGATGAATGATACACTGCATAAAAGTTGTGCAAATCTATTTCTATGATAACCTCAAAAATATCTCAGTAAACCCATCTTGCTGTTTTGGGTAGCAACTACTTTAAATTATCCTTTTGAGACTCTAACCAATTTATTTAATGGCTGTTTTTCAACTAACTCTGTTTTAAATTATACAAGAGTGTCATCTATCCTGATTATCGTCAAGGCTGCACCTTGACCACTTTGCAATGTGGCTGCACCTAATAAACCAAATAACTGTAGTGTAATCGTGCTGCCTGCATTTAAATTTGTTATAACATCTGCACTTAAACTACTTACTGATACAACAGGACTTCTTTGGGAACTAGTCAAAGGAACGTTATTTACCAGTATACGTGCACCTATTAATAATGCTAAGGTAAAGTTTACATTGTACGAAATATAGTAACGCCCTACGGATGGAATTGTAAAAACTGTATTCGCACCATTTACCGTAATATTATTTAAATTTTGAGAATTTGGTAAAGGAACCGGCGTTCCACCAAGTACTACGGCAATTAATGATTGTGAGGTATTTGCTGCAAATCCTGACGTTTCAGTAATGACTTCTCCTGTTGGACCCGTGGCTCCTGTCGCTCCTGTCGCTCCTGTCGCCCCCGCTGGACCCGTGACTCCTGTCGCCCCCGCTGGACCCGTGACTCCTGTCGCTCCTGCTGGACCCGTGGATCCTGTTGCTCCATCTGCTCCCGCTGGACCTGTGGCTCCTGTTGCTCCTGGTGGGCCTGTCGCTCCTGTTGGACCGACGGGGCCTCTAGGTCCTCTTACGCAACCACCACAGTAACTATTATCAAATCTTATATTTGACAAACAAATCACCTCTTTTTTCGTTTTAAGAGCATTTATTATTTGAAAATAATTGTATTTACATTGTTTTAGCCTTCCCCTTCATAACCCTTAGTGAAGTAAATCAAAGACTTGAACTTCATATTTCTTAAAAAATTCAAAAAATAATACTCTGTCAAAGTTTATTATTTTAAAACCTTATTGAATACATACTCATATCTTTTAATTGCTATCTATTTCATAGCGAGGAGTAATACAGATTTGCCCAGATGATATGTTACCCGGATTGCCTATTGGTATCGTAACTTCAATACGTGTAAAATTATTACTAGTAAACCCTACACTACTTCCTTCATATACTGTTAACGAATTACCGACTTGTATATTATTATTAAAAAATTTAAATATAACAAAATCTGAGTTCCCTTCATCATACGCTAAAAAACCCGAAGCAAAAATTTTTACATTTGGAGAAACATATACATCTTGGCTATTAGCTTCTGGTACACTCCAACCTGTACATATACGATCCATCACAAATGTAGAGGGTTCTTTTTCACAACTATATGAGCAACAAAAACTGCTACAACAACAAGACATTTTTATTATCACACCCTTCATAAATAGCCTTTTATGATAATCGAATAACAGAAAGCGAAGCGCCTGTTGCTCCTCCTCCTAATAAGGTAGCAACACCTATAATCCCAAATAGTTGCAATGAAATAGTGTCATTCTGATTTAAAAAAAGTATGACATCACTGTTGAAATTGGAAGTGGAAATAATGGGTGAAATTATAGAACCTGGTATTGGACTTCCATTTCTTATTAATCTCGTATTCGAAAGAAGGGTTGCCGTCGTATTTACTTGATAGGTTAGATAATATCTGCCACTTACCGGTACTGTAAAAATAGTATTTGCCCCATTTACTACAAACCCATCAAGATCTTGATTGTTTGGCAAAGATACAAGGGTCCCTCCAAGAACTACTACAATTGTAGTTCCAGTAGTATTGGAAGCATACATAGAGTTATTCGTAACATCTTTATTTGTAAAATTAGATTTATCATTGCAAAACGGTATTTGAGCACACATCGACAAAAATGCCCCCTTTCAAAACTAAGTATTTTATCCGATTATTAAAATTTATAATTAATTGAAAAGGATATTTTCACATTCGAGCTACCAGTTCCGCTTCCTACAATCCCAATAGAATTAACTCCCTCTAAAGTTATAGAACGACACTCACCAGGATCCACCACAAAACCTGAAACTGCTGCACCATTTACATATAGTTCTGCTGTAGGTGATCCAACTACCAATCCATTGTTCTCAATTACAATAGTTCCATTTATGATAAAAGTAGATGCGTTTTCCCAAACAGAAATTGTGTAGTAGCTGTATCTTCTAAAGAAATCGTGCAACAAACCGAATCATTATTACAAAGTCCCAATTGCGCCATCATATACCATCTCCTTTTTGTATTCATCATATTTTATGAGTGGTGCAATAAATTGGAGTGGATGAATGTGTTTTTAATAGAAAAAATGTACGCGCGTCTACTAGCACTAGAATTAAAACATATACCTGTTAAATAACATGGGAAATAACTTTATATTTTAATATTGCAGTCTGTGATTCCGACTCAAAACTTCAAAAAATAACAATCATTTTATGTGAAAACACATCGAAAGACAAAAAAAATAATAGATATCCTATGATGGATACTAGTTTCTAAGCATTAGGATATCTAGAGGGGGTTTTGCTGATTTTAAAAAAATAAATTGAATCTTGGCAAAAAAACACCAGTATCAAATCAGCTGATCAAGTTAGTAGTGTTGTAAAAAATACGGGGAAAGTATTAATTTATTCACCCTTTTTCAGCACATTAATATACTATTTACGAAACATTAATATATGACAAATGCGGATTTATTAAGACTTAAAAAATATTTTTAGTTGTAGCAACTTATCACCGTTTTCGCATTTGAAACTAGATAACCTATTTGATGTTTTATTTACATTAAAAGAAGCCTTACTCGGAGGTGTTTGCTACGATGCAGGAAAATAATATAGCTGGAGGTCAGGAGCTCCTATGTATTAATACAGAGAAAGTATATGACTGGATTTTAAATGAATCCTTATTTGATTTGAAATTAATGGATTTACATTTGCCATTAAATCCGAATACTGGTGAACATTTAACATGCGAAGATATTGATGTAGACACTGTAACATGTAAAGTTACACCTAATTGTGTGGAACCAATATCTATTTTAAGCCGTGTAGACCAAAACTTTATAATTGATGGAACTGAAGTAACGCTACAACTAATAAATATCCAAAAAAATTTTAAGGTAACAGTTTTTGTAGATTTAATTTCAGAATTAGGAGAAGGAACAATTGAAGTATGCGAAGCAGAGTTCACTCGTTGCGAACAGGTAGTTCTTTGCGCCCCTGAAGGAACAGATATTGATGTATATTTCATAGATTTAGATTGTTTTGTATGTACTGCTACTTGTGACCAGATAACACATCCAAACCAAATTGATATTACGCTACAAGTTCGTCTTTGTCAAAGCATCCAATCCACGTATGACGTTACCCTAGAAATTATAGCAGAGTTCTGTGAACCAAGAGATAGTCTTCCAATTGCTCCATGCCCAACTCCATCTATGCCACCACAATGTCCTGTTATATTCCCACACAATTGCGATTATTAGCATAGCGAGAAAGGGGCTGTTGCACAATCAGGTAATTGATTGTGTAACAGCTTTTTTGTGTATACACAAAAAAACAGGCCACAAAGAGCCTGTTCTCATGTATTATTAATTTATGACCAATAAACAAATAACACAAACCCAGTATACGCAAACTGCAGCAAATTATCAATTATATTTACCGATGGATGTAGAAGAAATGATTCCTATGGATGATTCGGTCCGGCTCCACTGCCTCTTATGTGAAAGGATGGATTATAGAGAACTACTACAGGCATACGCTTCCAAAGGGAGAAAACCAGCAGTCGATCCAGTCATTCTATTTAAGGTCATTACCTACGCAGCCTCGCAAAAAATCTACTCTTCCCGAGGGATAGAAAAAGCATGTCGTCGGG
>NZ_FQXD01000022.1 GCF_900129865.1 Virgibacillus chiguensis | reverse complement strand
CGTCTACTTCTACTTCATACGTTATCGTTACCATTCCGCCTGGTGGTATATCCCCAAGCGAAATCCCCACACTCGGATCATCTCCTGTCGGCATTCCATTAACTGTGACACTTCCTGGTATAAATGTCGTTCCCGCTGGAATATCGTCTATAACGATGACATTTTCCGCATCTAAGATTGTACCTATATTCTCAACCTCAATTGTATACATCAATATATCACCAGGACAGGCAAGTGTAGGGTCAACACTTTTTGCGATTTCTAATAAATTTAATAAAGCGAAAGCACAACGGGCGCCATCATTTTGAGATGCTGGAACAGTTGAAGAAAAAAAGGTTGCTACAGCATTTGGCCCAATTATTTCAATTCTAAATATTTGTCCAGTATTATTATTTAGTACATAGAAAAATCCTTGCGCGTCAAAGAAAACCGCACCATAACCTCCTGGTGTTAATCCTATTGTTGGAATTACTGTTTGCCCACCTGTTAAGGGATTTACCCTTACAACATTTAATGTTGCATTATTGGCACTGTATAACTGATTATCAATTGGGTTAAATGCCCAATCGGTAATTGGTAAAGGAGTTATTGCAGTACCAAATGGAGCTGTATCCAATATAAACCCTGCTGTCGGGTCGACTAATTGTAAAAAGGTGGGCGAATCAGGGTCAACATCTACTACATAGAATCTCGTATTATTTGAGTTATAAAGGTATAAATGACCATTAAAATCAACATCACCTACATTAAAACCTTGTACAGGTAAATTTGGAACTGGCCCAAAATTAGTTACTGTTAAATCTGGGTTAATTCTAGCTACATTACGTGAGTCTTGATTATATCCATAAATGGCATTATCTACGACACTAAATCCTATAGCATTATAAACAGCAGCAGGACTTAAAAAGCCTTGCAATGTTGATGCACCCGTTACTAAATTTATCTCAAATAAACGAGATGGATTCAACGCCACTTGCAACCCATTAGCTGAACATTCAAATGACTCGACATCTTCATGACCAAAGTTCTCCGTAAAGGATTGATTAGTATCTATGTCAGCCTGTGTTACGTCTATTGTCCTAACTCTAGAAGTTGTTGATGTAGTGTAGCCAGGTGGTTGAGTAAACAAAGTCGGCGGACAAGCCATACCTGGGTCGGCAACTGTTTCATACACAGTATATGTTCCTACAATCGTTAAGCCTGAAAAACTATAATCCCCTAAACCATCCGTCATAGTTGTTGTACAAATTCCATTTGGGTCCTCCAACACTACCGTTACGTTCGGAATGCCAGGATCGCCTGGTGGGTTATACGTTCCATTTTGATTCACATCTTCAAACACTGTCCCTTGTATTGTTGCTGGCATGTTCATACCTCCTCCCTATTTTCACAAGAAACTATTTATAAGGGAAATACAAAAAATTTTTCAATCTGAATTATTATTTTATTCATAGAAAATCTTCAAATAACATATTTATCAAGTCATTCAGCCTAAATCTAATAATGAAAAAAATGTCATTAAAGGGAGTTGGAGAGTTAGGGCAAAGTCTACTACACAAAGTCGGGAGATCTCTTTTTGGAGTATAATGTAAGGAAGCAGTTTTAACTAAATATTTGCGCCTTCTGCTAGATTAACACAGCTTAGTAATAACTAACTTACCCACAATATTTTCTGTGTTCTTTATTGTATATATTAGTAAAATCATTGGTATCTAAACCCTCCAGTAATGCGTGTACAATCACTTACTTAGTTTATTGGGTGGGCATATTTTTAACTCGTATTCACCTTGTACATGATTGCGGCCTTCTTGTTCTATGCAAATCTTAGTAACATTGCTTAAAATATTCGTTACTGTATTCCCTGGAGGTATAATATATTCTACTGGGCAACATTTATCTCTACATACAATTACCTTCATATCAGCAACACTTGAGGACGAATTAAAGATAATGATTGTTGTACTATTTCTCAAGAGTACGTCTCCACCTAAAATCATTACACAATCACTGTCTTGTTTTAATAAAATTTCTCCACATATTATTTCGCAATTACATTTCTGGGGATAGGGAGCAGGTTTATAATTTTTTTTACACATATGATAATCCTTACACTTAAAAATATCTTTCTTATAAACATGTTTCTTATAAATAATCTGGGGCATTTTCCCACCTCATTTTCTTATAAACAATCTTAGACACTTTCCCACCTCATTTTCATATAATTAATTATACCTGAACTATTCACACCATTAAATTAAGCGCATAAAAAATAAAAGAATTGATATTCAACAAAAATAAGCCAAATAAAATGGAAGCTCAATAGATGCTTTCAATATTAAAAAACTCTTGTTTTTGGGTATAGGAATCCCTTGGTCTTTTTATCATTTTTTAAAAATGATAAATGGAAAATATGATTAAAATTAAATGCAACCCCTGCGGCAAAGCACTACGCTATCTCCATGATTTATGATTTATTCTAACTGTAAAGTTTCGATTTGTTGTAATACCTTCCAGAAAAAGGATTAGTACACAAAGTTAGACAATAGCTTAAAGATCAAATATCACCCTGATTAACCAACATACTAGCGACTTTAATCATCTTCATATTAAGGTTTGAATTTACATACTTTATTGTTTTTCTGGAAAACAGAGGCTGCGGAGCCAATTCGTTAAGCAGACTCAACATCATCTTACTCCGTTTACCTGGAAAGAATGACTATTGCTATTGTTAAGGTATACTTTTAAAACACTTTTTCCACAAAGTTAAAAGTTTGTTAAGCACTTTCGTTATTCCTTAAGGGTATTTTAAGATTCATTCTTACTAGTTACTTAGCAACTCACACAATAGTTTAAGTTCGCTTCAAAAGCACCTGAACAAAATATAGAAGGATCTGGTCCAGTTTCTCCAGTACAGCTAAGTTGAATTAAAGTAAGGCTTTCTACTGAAATTGCAATAGAAGATTGCGAAAGAATAGTATAACCTACTGCCGCTCCATTAGCATCTGTGACTTCAACTGTCATGACACAATCAAGACTTGTGTTACTTATAGTGAAAATACCATTTATAATAGGAAGTGCTCCTGAGATAAAGATTATACGAAGTATATCATCACAAGGCTGACGAAGTGGTAAACAGAGATTTGTTTTAAGAAGTTCAGCCGTACTTCTATCTTCTCTAGATCCGATACAGGCTGCATCTTTTGCTGAAAAATTACAAGTCATTATTATATCACTACTCCTATTTCATAGATTTTTAATATTAAAATGTTTATTCAAAGTCATAGTATGCTTTCCTAATCGAATTGTGCTAGACAAACGTTTGCTTTGATAATTATGTGACCCATTTTATTTTGTAAGTCTCTTTTAATATTAATTATTTATAATTAATTCGTTAAGCTCTTGTGGCACAAGAATTATAGCTTTGCTTAAAATCAAATTTTTAACTTTGTTGAAAAAGTGTTTTAAAGGTATATGTGTATAAATTAACTGATTAAGGCAGATCCAAAAAACAAAAGATAAACGTTAAAAATAATCAGATCACCTGAAACGCTCAACCAACTACACCATACGTTATTGAAGCGAAGCAAACGAAAGGCGTGCAAGTAAAAGAATGGAGTGAAAACTCCAACGTTAGTGATACAGGCTTCAATGCTGGAACTTTGAAAACGAAGCATACGAAGGTTTCTGGCGATAAAAAATCAGTTCATGTGAAACGAACAGATCAAATAGGTAGTGAACGGAATTTAAGCAGTGGCGATTACTATTTGCAATTTACAAATCCAACCAAAGACTCTAAAGTAAGCATCTCTAGACTGATTGTATGAACTTTATCATTACAAATCTTAGTTATGAATTCGCTCTCATTTCCTTCCGGTATTTAGAAGGCGTTTGCTTTGTTAAGCGCTTGAATGCTTGTGTGAAAAAAGATTGGGATGAAAAACCAGTAAAAGCAGCGATGTGTGCAATAGAGTAATCGGTTGTTTCGAGCATAAGCTTTGCTTCTTTAATTCGGACTCTGTTTAAATACTCAATTGGTGATATACCCATATCTTTTTTAAATGTATGTGCTAAATAATATTTATTAATATGGCCGATCTCAGCCAATTTATTTAAGTTTAAGTCATCACGGTAGTTTTGATTTATATAGTACATGACAAACGCAGAAGCTTTATTAATATTTGGTGACTCCGTTTGATTGATGGTAAGTTTTTTGTCTCTTTGCAACTTGATAATCATTATCTCGATAATGTTTTGACAAATTAATTCATGTCCTTCTTTATGCTCCTGTATTTCCTCTAATATTCGGTTCAAGTAGAACAGAATGTTAGTTCGATCTACTTGAAAACGGTATAAGCTAGAGTGTGGGCTTTTATGATCCGCTTGGCTGAAAAACAATCCCTCTATCCCTAAAGCAATATATTCAAGGGAATCATCCCAATTAGACTTTTCTGTATGTTCGACATTCGGATTAATAATAACTAAATCACTTTCCTTAATGGGAACTTCTCGGTCAGCAAGTATAAATGAGCCTTTACCTTTGACAATATAAAATAATTCGGAAAAATGATGGGTGTGTTGCGTGCTATGCCAGCCTTTATCATATTCGGAATGAGTAATATATAGCAGTTTGAACGGTGGCTTTTCATGCTTTGCACCTTTCATTTGGTACACCTTATAGGACATTTACTATAACCCCTTTTCTATCATCTATAAGCTCGTGAAATGGTAAACAAGTATATGTTACTATTGAACTACACTTTATTTGTTTTTTATATAGAAAATCTACTACATTTTTATATCTAACTAGGAGTGGGTGCATGCAAAGGAGGTAGTTTCATTGTATACACGATAGCCTTTATAGTTTAAGCATAACGACCGCTTTCGCCAAAAGAATTCTAATTACGAATATTTTCATATTATGCATCTATACGTACTATTTTATAGGGGGCTTTTGCAAAAAGCAATAAACCTAAAAAAGTAGACAAGATGTTTATTGTGAAAGCGTTTTAACCATTGTAGTATAAGGGTAAGCAAGAAAACAATTAAAACAGGGGGCTTCAATAATGAAAAAAATGAAGTTTTTATTAACTGTTTCTATCATTCTCGTTATTTTTACTTTAGCAGCATGTTCCAATGGAGAAGAGAAGGAAGAAAAATCAGCAGATAAAGAAGGTAGCGGCGAGAAAACAACATTAAAAGTAGCTGCATTAGAATCTGCATATGGTACGGAAATGTGGGAAAATGTTGTGAAGTCTTACGAAGAAGTAAATCCAAATGTAGAGGTTGATCTGCAAATGGAAAAGAACTTAGAAGAAGTTGTACGACCAAATATGCAAGCCGGGGATTACCCAGATGTGTTATTACTAGCTACAAACAGAGAAGAAGCTTTAACGGAAACCTTAATTAAAGAAGATGGTGTAGAAAACATTACAGATGTTTTTGATATGCAAGTACCTGGAGAAGAAACAAAAGTAAATGAAAAACTTTTAGAAGGTTTTACCGATACACTAGCTACTAACCCATACGCTGATGGAGAAACTTATTTAGCGCCAATGTTCTACAGTCCAACTGGCTTATTCTACAATGCGGGTTTATTTGAAGAAAAAGGTTGGGAAGTACCGAAAACTTGGGATGAGATGTGGGAATTAGGAGATAAAGCAAAAGAAGAAGGTATTTCATTATTTACGTATCCAACGAGCAACTACTTTGATACGTTACTTGGATCCATGCTATATGCTGCAGGTGGAGCAGATTTCTACAGCTCTGCTATGACCTATGAAGATGGCATTTGGGAATCCGAGGAAGCAACTAAAGCATTAGAAACCGTCGAAAAACTAGCAGGCTATGTACATCCGAATACAGTAGCAAATGCTAATCCAAATGATTTTACAAAAAACCAGCAATTAGTTTTAGATAATAAAGCTTTATTTATGCCAAATGGTAACTGGGTTGTCGATGAAATGAAGGAAGCACCACGTGCTGAAAACTTTGCTTGGGGTATGACTTCTATCCCTGCCTTTGAAGATGATGGTGACCGTTATGCATTTACTTTCTTCGAGCAAATTTGGATTCCAAAAGATGCAAAGAATAAAGATGTAGCGAAAGATTTTATTGCGTATATGTATTCAGACGAAGCAGCAGATACATTCTTAGAAGCAGGAGCAGTACAGCCAATTGAAGGTATTACCGAACAATTAGATGGCCAAAAACAAACTTTCTATAGTATTTATGACGAGGAAGGTGTGCTGCCAGCTATGGGAACTTTTGCTTCTACAAAACCAGTTCCTGGGGCGAATATGGGTGATACTTTATACGGAAGTATTGATAGTGTCATTAGTGGCGATATGACGTTTAAAGAATGGCAAGAGAAAATAGAAGAAGTAAGTGATAAGCTTAGACCAGCTCTAAATTAATCATATCAAATGGACGTTAGAAAGATTATTGTTCGTTCCAAATCTATTCGCTCAGTCTTTAACAAATAATTGGATGAATCAATAAATGGATTTACAGGGCAGTCTCCTCTGCATGCATGTTGTTTTAGGAAGAACAGCATTTCAGGAATTGGCTGCCTTCCATGGATATACAAGTCAGGGCAAGATGATTACAATGAAATGTTAATAAACATACCTATAAATAGCTTTTGGCATTTCTAAGAAGCGTTTGAATGAAATTCATGTTACATGATGGTTTTGTATTGGAGAGAGGTGAGAAAATGAGCAAAACGAGGTCACGTAATCTATTTATTGGATTATGCGTTGCGCCAGCTTTGATTTTATTAATCGTCTTTATGTTTATGCCAACATTCGAGGTGTTTCGGATGTCGCTTTACCGTTGGGGTGGTTTTTCTAACACGCAACAGTTCGTTGGCTTAGATAATTTTAAGCTACTTTGGAATGATATGACGTTTATTCGTTCTTTTCAAAATTCCATCTTCTTAATCGTTGTCGTCGCGATTGTTACATTTTCGTTTGCCGTCTTTTTTGCGGCAATTTTAACGAAAGAAAACGTAAAGGGCGGAAATTTCTTTCGAATTATTTTCTACATCCCAAATATTTTATCCATTGTTGTTATTGCGGGGATATTTTCAGCCGTTTATGACCCTTCAAGTGGTCTATTAAACAGCATTCTAGGTATATTCAGCTTAGAGAATCTACAACAAATGTGGTTAGGAGATCAAAAGATCGTTATTTATAGTTTGGCTGCAGCTCTTATATGGCAAGCGATTGGTTATTATATGGTGATGTATATGTCAAGTATGGCAGGTATTCCGCCAAGTTTTTATGAAGCAGCTTCTTTAGAAGGGGCGAGTAAAATAAAACAGTTTACGAGTATTACATTACCTCTAGTATGGAATAACATTCGCACAACACTAACCTTCTTTATTATAAGTACAATTAATTTGAGCTTTTTATTAGTAAAAGCGATGACAGGTGGAGGACCTGATGGATCGACAGAAGTATTTCTTTCTTATATGTATGATCAAGCGTATGGAAACTCTACCTTCGGCTACGGAATGGCTATTGGGGTTATTGTGTTTCTGTTCTCCTTCTTATTAGCAGCGATTGTTAGCAGGATAACGAAGCGCGATGTATTAGAGTATTAAAGGAGGTTTGAGTCTCTAATGAAAAATTCTAAGAAATTGAGTTTAGATGGTTTAATGCGATTATTTATTTATGTGGCGTTAATCACGTTAGCGGTTTCCATTATTGTACCTGTCGCATGGGTTTTTTTAGCATCGATCAAGCAAAATAAAGAGTTTTATGAAAGTCCTTGGGCGCTTCCGGAAGGTATTCATTTGGCTAACTTTGCAGAGGCATTCCAAGAAGCGCAGATGGGTGAATATCTATTAAACTCTGTACTTGTTACAGCGACGGCCTTAATCATTTTATTAGTTGTAGCACTACCAGCGGCATATGTATTGTCTAGATTTGAATTTAGAGGAAATCGTTTCATTAATGGCATGGTAAAAGCGGGCTTGTTCATTAACGTTAGTTATATTGCAGTACCAATTTTCCTAATGCTTTTAGATTGGGATACAGGTTTAAGAACGATTGTAGGCAGTGAGTTTTTACTGAATAATCGATTTATGTTGGCGCTCATTTATGCTTCAACAGCTTTACCATTTACGATTTATTTATTATCAAGTTATTTTAAAACATTACCTTCTGATTTTGAAGAAGCAGCGGGTATAGATGGTGCTGGTTATTATCGGACGATGTTTTCTGTCATGTTTCCTATGGCTGCACCGAGTATTGTGATCGTTATCTTATTTAATTTCTTATTATTTTGGAATGAGTATATATTAGCGCTAACGCTAATGCCGGCAGAAAATCAAACGTTGCCAGTTGGATTGTTGAATTTAATGGCTGCGGAACGTTCAGCAGTAAATTACGGACCGATGTATGCAGGTATGGTCATTGTCATGCTTCCTACATTAATTCTATATATATTGGTTCAAAAACGTTTAACACAAGGAATGACAGTTGGTGGAGTGAAAGGTTAGGTGTGAGAGATGAAAAAAACAACAGGAAGAGTTACATTACCAAGTCAACAACATTTTTTACAAGAGACGAAGGAATTGATGGAGCGCTGGGGTGCAGACGCACTGCGAGATAGCGATGGAACGAAGTTGGATGATGAGATCAAGCAATTAAATGCGAAAATTTATACGACGTATTTTGTGGCGCGAAATCATAATGATTTTGCTAAACAGCATCTAGAGGAAATGCAGCAACTATATTTAATGTCTCCTTATTATACAGCAACAGAAACCACGTTGGAAATTCCGTTTTTAAAGGGTTATTTTGAAGAACAAATAACGCCGGATTATATTCATGATCCAAAGCGTTGGTGGGAAGTAATCGACAGAACAACGGGTGAGGTTGTTTCACCAGACTATTGGCAAGTAGATAAGGCAACGAATTGTGTAACGATGAAACAAGTTGAACAGTGGCATGAATATACGGTCTCTTTTTTAGCATATATGAAATGGGATCCGACGCAAATGTATAATCATATAACAAATGATTGGGGAGATACACCGCATGATATCCCGTTTGATGTCCGTCAACCTTATTCTAATCAGTATGTAAAAGCATATTTACAACAATGGTTAAAGGAAAATCCAGATACAGACGTTGTTCGCTTTACGACCTTTTTCTATCATTTCACACTCATTTTTAATGATTTAGGTAAGGAGAAGTTTGTGGATTGGTTTGGCTACGGTGCGAGTGTTTCCGTTGCAGCGCTTGAAGCGTTTGAAAAAGAGAAAGGCTACCGTTTAAGGCCAGAAGATATTGTGGATAAAGGCTATTACAACACGACTTTTCGTATTCCTTCACAAGCGTATTTAGATTATATTGATTTTATTCAGCAGTTCGTTGCAAAGGAAGTGAAGGAATTAGTTGATATCGTTCATGAGCATGATAAAGAAGCGATGATGTTTTTAGGCGATAACTGGATTGGAACAGAACCTTATGGTAGTTATTTTCCATCTGTCGGCATGGACGCTGTAGTTGGTAGCGTTGGTGATGGGACGACATTACGAATTATTGCTGACATTCCAGGTGTGCAATATACGGAAGGAAGATTTTTACCTTATTTTTTTCCTGACACATTTTATGAAGGCAATGATCCGGTTATTGAAGCAAACGAAAATTGGTTAACAGCAAGAAGAGCATTAATGCGCAAACCTTTAGATCGAATTGGTTATGGCGGTTATTTAAGTTTAGCATATAAGTTTCCTAAATTTGTTGATTATGTGGAGAAGGTTACAGATGAATTCCGAGAAATTTATGACAATATTCACGGTATTCAACCGTATACAGGTCTTAAAGTGGCCGTTTTAAATGCGTGGGGGAAATTACGAACATGGCAAACGCATATTGTTGCGCACGGAAAATGGTATAAAAAAGCGTATTCTTATCATGGTGTATTAGAAGCATTAAGTGGATCAGCAGTGGATGTATCTTTTATTAGTTTTGACGATGTAATCGCAAAAGGAGTACCTGAAGATATAGATGTGATTATTAATGCAGGTGATGCAGGAACTGCATTTTCTGGCGGTGAAAAATGGAAGAACCCTCAATTAATTTCCATACTTCGTAAATGGATATATGAGGGGGGCGGCTTCGTTGGTATAGGAGAACCAACTGCTTATCATCATGAAGGGCGCTATTTTCAGCTTGCTAATGTTTTCGGAGTAGATAAAGAATTAGGTTTTAGCTTATCAACAAATAAATATTTTACAGAAGTAACCGATAATCATTTTATTACTGAAGATATGGTTGCATTTGATTTTGGTGAAAGCATGGAATACATCTATGCATTAAATGAAGCAACAGAGATTATCGAATATTCTAATGATGGCGTTCATCTTGCTAGCTCCGGTTTCGGAAAGGGAAGAGGCGTATATATCGCAGGTTTACCGTATAGTCATGAGAATACGAGATTATTATTACGTGCCATGTATTATGCAGCCCATAAAGAAGGAGAAATGAGAAAATGGTTTGCTTCAAATGTGCATTGTGAAGTACATGCATACCCTGAAAGAAAAAAATATGCCATTATTAATAACTCTACCGAAAAGCAAGTTACCGATGTCTATGATGGCAATGGAAACAAACGTCGAATGGAGTTAGAAGCAAGCGAAATCATATGGGAGGACTTCACATGAAGGATAAAATTTTCGTAGTTGTAAAGGTTGTTTTCTTTCTATTTTGTCTGTTTCTCATATTTTATGGACAACAAACCGTTGGTAAATTCGAATTATTCCTTCAACTTATTGGCTTAACAGGTCTTTTATTTTTACTATGGAACTATAATCGGAAATTTGTATAAAGGAGTAGCGCAGTCTTTACTCTGTGTGCGGAAGATTAAAAAAGCAGGCTTCGTTCTTGGACTATAGAAAACATAAAAATTTTAAGGTTTATAGTATAAGCAAAACGACGGCTTTTGCCATAAGAATTGGCGATATCTAAGTTTATCTATAAAGAGTAACTTAAGCCATGTGTTGTAAAGGTGAGGATAAGGATGAAATACAGCATTGGGATTGACATTGGTGGAACAAAAGTGGCGGCAGGAATTGTAAATGAATATGGCAATTTAATTCAACAGGTAAAAGTGAGCAGTGATCCTACAAATAAGGAAACGATGTTTGCTAAAGTTGTGCAATGTGTAGAACAACTGCTGGATCATTCTAGTATTCCAAAGCATGAAATATATGGTATTGGTGCAGGTGTTCCTGGGAAGGTAGATCGTGAGCGAGGGATTGCTGTTTATCAAAATAATTTACCTTGGGATAACTTTCCATTTATGGAACGACTTCAAAAAGCAATTGGTATTGACAAAATTGCCATTGATAATGATGTGTATATGGCTGCGTTTGCAGAGTGGAAAAAAGCAGAAATGGCTAATCAAGAATTGCTTGTTTATATCACAATTAGTACTGGTATTTCTTGTTCTATTATTCAAGATGGTGAATTTATACGTGGTGCTGGTTTTGCTGGGGAATTAGGTTTAATTCCAGTTTATTCTAAATTAAACAGCGAAGCCTTACAAAGACTGGAAAATGCTGCTTCAGGACCAGCAATGCAACTACAGGCAAGAAAGATATATGCAGATGATCAGGTCATAACGAAAGATATTTTTGCTAACTATTTGACAGGTGATGAAGAAGCGCAGCAGTTGATAGAAGAAATGGTATTTGTTCTAACACAGGGTGTCTATATTGTCAGTAGTTTATTAGATCCACATAAAATTGTTTTTGGAGGGAGTGTAGTTACCCATAATCCTTGGTTATTAGAGCTAATCAAAGTAAAACTCCAAACGTATTTGCTTGCTGAACAAATCCATATCCTGGAAAATATGGAGATTAGTAAGCTGAACAATCACCAAGGCATTATTGGTGCGGGGCTAAGAGCGTGTGTGCTTACCTAGGTGGATGTTATGTGAAATTGTAGAAGATGGATCTTAAAGGAGTGATGAAGGATGGTGTATCCCTATTTAGCAGGGCTTATTGAAAAAGCAGTCACCACAGAAATGATTGCACAAGCTGACAAAGTATATGCTAGGAACCAAATTATGAATGTCTTGCAATTAGAAGCATATCCAGATGGAGTGGTACCAGCAAGAGATACTTCCATCCCAAATTTAATAGAGCATTTGATTGAATATGCATTGGAGCATGAAATTATTCGCAACGTTTTAAGTGAAAAAGAAATACTGACGGCTCATATCATGAATTGTCTTATCGCGCGCCCTTCAGAAATTAACCAGACATTTTATGAAAAATATAAGCAATCACCAATAGAAGCTACGGATTACTTTTATGCTTTATCAAAAAATAGTAATTATATTCAAATGAATCGAATTGCGAAAAATATAAGCTATAAGGTGGACACGGCTTATGGGACAATGGATATTACGATTAATTTATCCAAACCGGAAAAAGACCCAGAGCAAATAAAGCTAGAGCGGGAAAACGTTAAAAATGTGACGTATCCGAAATGTCTATTATGTATCGAGAATGAAGGCTATGCTGGGCGAATAGATCATCCAGCTCGGGCAAATCACCGCATGATAAGGGTGCCTTTACAAGACGAGATGTGGTTTTTTCAATATTCTCCGTACGTATATTATAATGAGCATAGTATATTATTAGCTGGTGAACATCGGAATATGAAAATCGATCAGCAAACATTCAAGCGGCTCTTAGCATTTATAGATATATTCCCGCATTATTTTATTGGCTCCAATGCAGATTTACCAATCGTTGGTGGTTCTATCTTAAGTCATGATCATTATCAGGCAGGGAAGTATGAATTTGCTATGACGAATGCGAAAGAAGCGTTTTCCTTTTCGTGGAAAAAGTATCCAAGATTGCATTGTGCTGTCCTACAATGGCCATTATCCGTTATTCGTTTAGTAGGAAGCAATCGTGCTGATGTAGTAGAAGCAGCAGATGACATTTTAGCCTCTTGGAAAGATTATTCGGATGAATTAGCGGATATTCAAGCTTTTACGGAGCAAACGCCGCATAATACCATTACGCCAATTGCTAGAAAACGTAAGGACAAATATGAATTAGATCTTGTCTTGCGGAATAACCGAACGACAGAGCAATACCCTCAAGGTATTTTTCATCCGCATGCAGACGTACATCATATTAAAAAAGAAAATATAGGATTAATTGAAGTGATGGGCTTAGCTGTATTACCAGCTCGTTTGAAGCAAGAATTAGCTGAAATAGAGAGCTATTTATTACATGGACAGCAGCAAGTAGCGGAGTATCATAGCGTTTGGGCGGACAACTTAAAAAAGCAGTATCCAGATGTACAAACTACAGAAGAAGCAAGAAAAATTGTGCGTAAAGAAGTCGGTAATACGTTCGTACGTATTTTACAAGATGCAGGAGTGTTTAAAGACAATCATTCTTTTCAACGATTTCTGCAAGGGTTTATTAATGAATAAAAGAAATAAATAATAGTATAAGTTTAAAGGCACTCCATGGGGTGCTTTTTTGTTATAAGAAAGCATAGAAGTTTAAAGGTTTATAGTATTAGAAAAGCTTGACTTATCGCATAACACTTGTCGCAATACATGTTTTCTACATAACAGAAAATATAGCATTTATAGAAGAAAAAGATATTTGCATTTGTCCGATCCAGGCTTGGCGATTAGTGAGGTTTTATAAGGGGGAATGCTTAAAATTTTGATAAAATATGAAACTGTGCCTAGTACCTCTTCGTACTTCATTTAAGAAGGAGGAATTATTATTGCAATGGGTTGTAGAAATAGCAAGTTTCATTGTCATCATATGCCTTTTATATAAACGAATAAACGATATAGAAGATATATCCCTTATGCATGTGGTATATATTGTTTTGGCATTTATCATTATTTCAGTTCTATCTGCTATTATTTTTTATTATCCTGGTAGTTGGCTTGTGAATAAGATTAGTAATAGCTTCTTACGTATCGTTACGACGTATGCGATCGTTATTATTGTCATTTCAATTGGACGTTGGTTATGGACGAAAACATTTGTGAAACATCGTTGATAGGGGGTGGAAATTTGTTACAAGAAATGTATAAACGAAGAGAAAAAATGGGGTATATATTTTTAGCTATATTTATCGTTGTAGTTCTTGGGTATATATTGATTTGGACGCCAACAGGAGCCAAACAGTGGGGAGAAGTATCCATTATAGGTTTACCCGTTTTATTTTTAATAATAATTATTATTCGAAGCAGAATAAGCTATCAGAAATTAAAAGACGTAGAGATAGGCATTTCACAAGCATCTATTTTGCAACTTGATCATGTCGTACTTAAAAAGGATGCTAGTTTGTTACCCCGTTTATTATGTTTTGAAAAAACGGGCAAGTATGTTGGCGCTTTTCAACTTATGCACGTTTCGTTCTGGTGCTATCCTTTGCTCATTTATAATAGTTCGTTCATAAATTGGCTACCAGTAAAGTTTGCATTTATCTCTAACACTGGAGAACTGATATTTAAGTTGAAGCGAAAAGGCATGAAGAAAACGGCAGTTACGTATTACGATGCAAGTGACAATTATATCGGGTCTTATATTCAGGAAGATTTTAAAAGTGTCTTGCGACTAAAAGGGAAGCTCTTTGATGAGAAAGGAAAGCAAATGCTTTTTATTGATGGGTCTACTATGACTGGTGATTTCACATGGATCGATGAACATCATCATCGCTGGGCCTATTTTTATAATGGAAGGTTTCCACATGAATACACTACTTTGTTTCACGACTTAAATAATGATATTGTCGAGGTCTCTGATAAGTTATCTCAACAGTATAAGCAATTGCTGTTCGGGGTAATTGGATTCTTGTTTATTCAGAGAACGAACAAATAACGCACCCATTAACCGCTTTGCCTGGAAGTGCATTTTAAGCAGGCAGAGCGGCTTCTTGTTGTACAATGTAAATGTGTTTCTTATAACTAGGAGTTAAAATTTGTTACGTACGGATAAATAGTAGATTGTAATTTGTGCAATCGGAAAGATGAATAAAAGTAACATCGGATAAGAAGGAAACGTGTCAGCTAAGAATGGATACAAGCCCATTAAAAAAAGGATTATCCCAAAAATCAATGGCATGAAAAGATAAACTTTACGACAGGCGTGAGCGTTAATCATTTTTTCACGTTCATCTTGTTCAGAAAACTCTGCAGGCATGAATAATTTCAGCAGCATACGCTTATGTTTCTTTGCATTATGTCTGTACATCAAGTTGCCAACCCCGATACAGATGAATAAAAAAATGATCGTCGGTGTAATATTAATCCATTCTCCTGTGCTCTCACCTTTAATCACATTGGCTACATGCATGGCAAATGAATAAATAGGGATAAATCCCCAAGCAGCTAGCAACAATAACAATACGTTAATAAAGAACACCCATTTTAATCTCATCTTTTAATCGTCCTCCAATAACCAAAAAGTTTCTTCCATAGGAAGATGGAACACTTTGCATATGTTTAATGCCAAAAGTAAGGATGGTACATAATCGCCTTTTTCAATGGCAGCAATGGTCTGTCTGGTTACGCCTACTTTTTTGGCGAGTTGCTCTTGCGTTAAATCAAATCGCGCTCGTAGTTCTTTTACACGATTGTTTAATTTCACGAAAGCCATCTCCTTCCTAGAGAACTTCCAATGCGCGAGTTGTTTCTTCATACATATATTACAAATAGTGTATGAGATAGTGGATAGAATGTCAAGTTTATTTACCATTATGTTAATTCAAGTTAACATAATGGTATAGTATAAAGCGCTTGTAGGCGATCTTACTCAAGTAAAAAGCACGTTTCAACGCTCCATCCCATTACTATAAATTTTCTAGGATTATTTTCACGGGACGAATAACCGATGTTCAAATTATAGAAAATCATGTACATTGATCTTATAAAGCCAAATTCAAGAATACATTTCATTGCGAATTGTTCCTACAACTTGCGTAAGACGGGAAAGACCTCTTTGAAAAAAGGCAAATAAGTACTTATTTCCTGCTGTCCAGCATATAACCCCCATTTATAAACTGGAAATCAGTACTTATAGGAAAGAGGATCACACTTCTTATTGCTTCTTCTATAATAGCGTTTCAAGATAGTTATGACGATACATGTTGAAAACCCACCATCCCGACTTCATCCATTATGTTATTTTCTTAGAATGAAAAGCTTTTCAGACATTTTGCAAATCCCATCATTGTCTAATGATGTTTCTATAGATGACAAATTTAAAATGGAGGAGAAAAAATGACGAAACGTTTATTTCTGTCGTTGTTGTTCGGTTTATTGCTATTGTCCACTCCATCTTATGCTATTGCACAATCGCAAAGTTTGTCGGAGGCCAAACAGCTTCATGAAGGAACAAAATGGTCTGTAATGGGAAAGGGAGATAACGGAAACGATGAAACGCCAGGGGAGTGGTTTGTAGGAGAGACGCCGACTAATCCAATACCTGACGCCCCTTTGCTTTTATTTGTGCCTGGTTTAAACAATGTGGCACAAGTATTTTGGGAGGATGGTGGATTGTATGAAGCTGCTTTTGAAGCGGGATATGAAACGGCTTTTATCCAGCTTCATGATGCAGGTGGCGCTTCTGCCGATATGTGGGATAATGGGAAATTGCTCGCTGAAAAAATTACGGAAATTTCAGATCAATTTCAAGGGAAGCCAATTACGATTATTGCGTATAGTAAAGGTGGCGTTGATGCGCAAGCTGCGGCAACTTATTACGGAGCTTGGCAATATATAGATCGTATTATTACTTTATCTAGTCCGCATCATGGATCGGAACTAGCGGACTTGGCTAATAGTAGTTGGGCTGGTTGGCTAGCTGAATTACTCGGGATGCGAGGTGAAGGAACATCTGCGGTTGAGACCGGATATATGGAACATTTTCGTTCTTTGACGGATGAAGAAACCTATGCCTATGTCAATGATTATTACACTTTAGGTGGGACGGATTGGGGGTCGACATTTTCATCAACATGGTTTGGAGGCATGTATTTATCCAGTTATGGTGATAATGATGGCGTGGTAACAACTGTGAGCAGTCGTTTGCCTAAAGGAGAAGAAGTAGCAATTGGGGATTGGAACCATACTTCTATCCGAAGTAATCGCATCTTTCCTATTATACAAGACAATGTGTTGCAGCAAAATAACCCGAGTCGCGATCATTTGATTTATAAGGAACAAATTTCAAAGCTTGCAAAACCAGAGCAATATGTACACGGCGATGCATTAAGGAATAACAAAGCTGAAAAGCATTTATTTCCTATTGAAGACGCTATTGACAAGGTAAATATACAGTTGTACACAGCTACTCCACTCCAACGTGTAGAACTTATTGATCCGAATGGAAACGTTTATGACGATGTGCAAGTGACGCAGCAGGAGGGTGGTTTTTTCGCTGGAGCGACGGGGTATCACATACAAATTCATCAACCTTCAGCTGGAGAATGGTCATTAAAAATGCGTAGTGCTAAGAAAAACGCCTATTTATTGCATGGTCAATATGATAAAGCAACGCAAAAGCAAATTCTATCAGAGACACAAGATGGTAGAAGCGATAGCAAATGGAGAACGAATAAACAGCAAGTAAAAGAAAAGAGTATAGAAGCACACTATACCATCGTGGAGTCAGGGAAGCAAATTCCTGTAGTGACTGCAACGTCAAAAGGTTTACCTTTATTATCAAAAGAATTTTCACATCTAAAAAAGAATCGAAGTTACAATATTACGATGGATATAAAAGGCGAGACAGTTTCTGGATCGCCTTTCAAACGGACAGTGGTTGATTCTGTCTATCTATCTGAATGACGAATAAAAATAATTCCTCTTGCGTAATAGGAGCTGTTATACCCTCTAGATTAGGGGCTAACCGCTCTTTTTTCTTTTGATTTCGTTTCATAAGTATAGCACTACTTGAAAGGCATAAAAGAAAATCTCCACAGATGCCATTTTATCGTGTAAGTAAAACAACAGTGCTTTTTGTCGTGAATATATGCTAATAAACCGAGTTTTTATGTCAATAGTAGCACGGACACAAAAGAGGCAATAAGTTAAAATAGTATGATGTGTTCTATGTTTAAGAAAAAAGACCGAATATTTTGTTTAATAAGAATAAGTTCGCGAAATTTTATAAAATAAAAAATTTTCCCTTTAATTAAAAACTTGATTAGGCAGGTCTTTTACCGTATAATACAAATAATTATTTTATTTTAGTTTACAATAATTTAGAGTTCATCCGTGACGTTAAATGTGAATTACTAAGCACCATAATTCTAGATTAAATGTCAGAAAAATTAAAACAACGAAACCATCAAATTTTGAAAGTTAAAAAGAAAGAATTTTCTTTCTTTTTTGATTGGAATTTAGAAGGAGGTCAACATGAGTAATAACATACTGGAGATTAAAAATCTTAAAACATCGTTTCGTATTAATGATGACTATTATGCCGCCGTGGATGATGTTTCTTTATCTGTGAATAAGAATGAGACGTTAGCCATTGTTGGTGAATCAGGCTCTGGAAAAAGCGCCTTAGCATTTTCTATTATGGGATTACATACAAAAGCCAAAATAGATGGAAGCATTCAATTTAAAGGTGAAGATATTGTTCATATAGCAGCTGGAAAATTAAACAAGTTGCGAGGCAATGATATGGCGATGATTTTTCAAGATCCATTAACAGCGTTAAATCCGTTGATGACAGTGGAAGATCAAATTGGGGAAGCTTTATTATTACATAATCGACAGTTATCGAAAACGAAACGAAAAGAACGAGTGATTCACTTGTTAAATCAAGTTGGTATTCCTCGCCCGGAGTACACTTGTGAACAGTACCCACATCAATTATCTGGTGGTATGAGGCAGCGAGTGATGATTGCCATCGCGATTGCCAATAAACCAGAACTACTCATTGCTGATGAGCCTACTACAGCGCTTGATGTAACGATTCAAGCCCAAATACTAGGGTTAATGAACGATTTAAAAGAACAAATGAATACAGGTGTTATTTTAATTACCCATGATTTAGGTGTTGTCGCTGAAATGGCGGATCGCGTAGCCGTTATGTATGCAGGACAAATTGTAGAGATTGCGGATGTTTATACGTTATTTCAAAAGCCGCTTCATCCATACACGAGATCCCTATTAAATTCCATTCCGGCTGAAGATAGTGTGCATGACAAACTCCATGTCATACAAGGAATTGTTCCATCTTTGCAAAATCTTCCTCGAGAAGGGTGTCGATTTAAAGCACGAATTCCGTGGATTAGTGAGGATGCACATGAAGAAAATCCTGAGCTGCATGAGGTAACGCCAGGACATTTCGTCCGTTGTACCTGTTATCAGCAATTTTATTTTCCGGAAGAAAAGGTAGAGGAGGAATCAAGTCATGGCACTTCTTGAAGTAAACGATTTAAAGGTCCATTTTCCCATTCGAGGGGGAATCTTAAATCGTAAAATAGGTGCAATAAAAGCTGTTGATGGCGTATCTTTTTCCATTGAAAGAGGAAAAACGTATGGTCTTGTAGGAGAGTCTGGCTCGGGAAAAACAACAACCGGAAAAGCGATTATCGGTTTAAATCATATTACTTCAGGAACGGTGAAGTTTGATGGTGTAGATTTAGCAGGCTTTACATCCAAAAAGTCTGATATTCGAAAAGATATTCAAATGATTTTCCAAGATCCTTATTCTTCATTAAATGGCAGAAAACGAGTACTTGATATTGTTGCAGAGCCGTTGCGAAACTTTGAAAACTTAACGAAAACAGAAGAAAAGAAACGTGTACAAGAATTGCTTGAACAAGTAGGATTAAGCCCTGAAAGTATTATAAAATATCCGCATCAATTTTCTGGTGGGCAACGGCAACGGATTGGCATTGCAAGAGCGATTGCTTTAAAGCCAAAACTCATTATTGCTGATGAACCTGTTTCTGCATTAGATGTTTCGGTTCAGGCACAAGTCCTTAACTTTATGCAAGATATTCAAAAGGATTTAAATTTGACGTATTTATTTATAAGCCACGATTTAGGCATCGTAAAGCATATGTGTGATGAGATTGGCATTATGTATAAAGGACGTTACGTGGAATCGGGTACGAAAGCGGATATTTTTAATCACCCACAACATATTTATACGAAACGCTTAGTAGCAGCTATTCCAGATATTAATCCAGTTAACCGTCAACAGCAGAAAGTATACCGCGAAGAAGTAGAGAAAGAGTATCAGCAAAATTATAATGATTATTTTGATCAAGAAGGTCTAGCGTATACATTACGCCATATATCCGACTCCCATTTAGTAGCTTTACCGCAGAAAGGTTGATAGCATGTGGAAATTTATTGTTAGACGACTGTTAATTACGATGCCACAAGTTGTTTTGCTAAGTATATTAGTATTCATTATGGCACAACTAATGCCAGGGGATGCGTTGTCTGGTTTAATCGATCCAAATATTGATCCGTCAGCGATTGAAGAGCAACGAGAGAAACTCGGGCTAAATGATCCATGGTACGTGCAATATAAAGATTGGGTGACATCAGCCATTCAAGGCGACTTAGGACAATCTTTTCGCTTTAAGATGCCTGTCTCTGAGTTAATTGGCCAGCGCCTTGTAAATACATTCTGGTTATCTTTAGCGACGTTAATCATTACATATCTCATCGCCATCCCATTAGGTATTACGAGTGGACGTTATAATGATACATTGCGAGATCAATTAATTAATGGTTACACGTATATTGGTTTTGCCACGCCATTATTTATCTTTGCCTTAGTAATGTTATGGGCGTTTGGTTATGGTTTAGGTTGGTTCCCAACTGGCGGAAGTGTAGATCCAGGATTAGAACCAGGCTCATTTGCGTATATTATGAGTAAAGTTAATCACATATTACTACCAGCCATATCGATGGCATTAATTACTACTGTAAATACGGTGCAGTATTTGCGTAGTGAAATCATTGATACAAAACAGAAAGACTTTGTCATTACGGCAAGAGCAAAAGGTGCTTCTGAATCACGCGTTTATCGCCGCCATATTTTCCGCAATTCTTTATTACCAATTGCTGCTTATTTCGGTTTTGAAATTACGGGACTTATTGGTGGGACCGTTTTTATTGAAACAATTTTCAGCTATCCAGGTATGGGATTGTTATTTATGGAATCTGTGCTACAACGGGATTATAGTGTCGTAACATCTGTTGTCTTGTTATTCGGAATCGCATCTATTTTAGGCGCATTATTATCGGATATTATTTTAAGTCTCGTAGATCCGCGTATTCGAATAAAATAAACAATAGGTTATCATGGAGGTGACACATAAATGGAGTATTCAAATGTAGAAGTAGTAGAGGTAGAACAAGAAAAAGCTCCTTCTATGGCGAAAGTAATTTGGCGAGAAATTGTGCGAGATAAAGTAGCGCTTATATCTTTTATTTTTCTTATTGTTATTACAAGCCTTGTTTACGGAGTATCTTTATTTTTAAATCAAGATGAAATTGTTAAAGTAGATTTATTTGCGATTAATCAGCCGCCGTCTAATGAGTTTTTGCTAGGAACGGATTATGGGGGCAGAGATATTTTTGGTCAGCTTATTATTGGCACGCGTAATTCCTTATCGATAGGTATCTTAGTGACGCTTATGACAGGGATTATCGGTATTACTTACGGGCTTGTATCTGGTTATTATGGCGGTACAGTTGATAACATTATGATGCGTATTGTTGATTTCTTTTTAATTTTACCATTTTTAATGATCGTTATTGTGTTTGTTGCGATTGTGCCTAAATATAGCATATGGTCTTTTTCTTTAATTATGACAGCATTCCTGTGGATGGGAATTGCTCGGTTAATTCGTTCAAAGGCATTACAAGAGCGAGAACTTGATTATGCACAGGCTTCCAAAACGCTAGGGACTCCGAACTGGAAGATTATGTTTTTTCAAGTTTTGCCGAATTTAAGTTCATTAATTATTGTCACGATGACGTTAAACTTGGCTGCGAATATCGGTTTAGAGTCTGGGTTGTCCTTTTTAGGATTTGGTTTTCCAGAAGATACGCCAAGTCTTGGAACATTACTTGGTTATGCAAGAAATCCACAAACTTTAGAATTAAGATGGTGGATTTGGGTGCCGGCAGCGATTATGGTTTTCTTATTAATGTTAGCAGTCCGAAATGTTGGTGAAGCATTGAAGCGTGCTACAGATGCAAGACAGCGCAGAGGTTAAATGGTTATGTTGCTTACATCACATGATGTTAAGTATAGATCGCGTCTATGACGTATAAACAAACTAAGGAGGTTTTTACATGAAAGGAAGTCGTTGGCGTATTTTATTATATGCACTTTTGCTAGGTTTAGTACTTACACTGGCTGCCTGTGGCGGAGATGACGAGAGTAAGTCAGATAAATCGGGCGATAAGAAGTCTGGAAAAGATGGAGATCAAATATACTCAATTGAAGATTTTAATGTAGAAACGAAAAATGAAGGCGAAGCGATGGATGGGGGGCACTTGAAATTTGGTGTCGTCACAGATACAGCTTTCGAAGGGCTGTTAAATTTTAACTTCTACTCAGGAGCTTATGATGTTGAGTTTATTAAATGGTTTGATGAATCTTTATTATCTGCTGATGAAACGCATAATTTCACCCAAGATGGTGCTGCTACATTTGAAGTAGATGATAGTGGGAAGGTGTTTACGTTTACGATCCGCGATAATGTAAATTGGCATGATGGGGAGCCGGTAACTGCTGAAGACTGGGCATATGCTTATGAAGTGATTGGTCACCCTGATTATCCTGGCGTTCGTTATGGCGATGATTTTACAGTTATTGAAGGGATGGAGGAATACCATAACGGAGAAGCCGATTCTATTTCCGGTATTGAAGTGGTAGATGAGAAAACGATGAAAATTACGTACAAAGAAGCATCCCCTTCTTTATTAAGTGGCGGAATTTGGCCTTACGCTTTACCAAAGCATGTCTTTCAAGATATCCCTGTAGATGAAATGGACAAATCTGACGCTGTCAGAAAAGAACCAATCGGCATGGGACCATATAAAGTAAAAAGTATTACACCAGGAGAAGCTGTCGTATACACAAAAAATGAAGATTATTGGCAAGGTGAACCAAAGTTAGATAAAGTTACAGTTAAAGTCGTGAATCCAAAAACAGTTGTACAAGCTTTAGAATCGGGAGAAGTAGATACGGTTCATAAATTTCCTACAGATCAATATCCAGATAATGCGGATATGTCCAATGTGGAATTTATAGGGAATGTGGACATGGCCTATTCCTACATCGGTTTTAAATTAGGAACGTGGGATAAAGAGAAGAAAGAAGTAAAACCGGATCCAAATAAAAAAATGGCGGACGTGAATTTACGTAAAGCAATGGGACACGCCATTGATAATGAAGCTGTAGGGAAGCAATTTTACAATGGCTTACACTGGAATGCGACAACATTAATTCCGCCATCACATCCAGATTTCCATGATGAAGACAATCCTGGCATCAAATATGACCCAGAACAAGCCAAGAAACTGTTAGATGAAGCGGGTTATAAGGATACGGATGGAGACGGTATGCGTGAAAATCCTGATGGTGAAGAATTGGTGATTAATTTTGCTTCTATGTCTGGTGGGGAAACGGCTGAGCCAGTTGCAAACTACTACATTCAATCTTGGAAAAATGTTGGATTAAATGTACAACTATTAGATGGTCGTTTACAAGAGTTTAATTCATTCTATGATCGAATTGGACAAAGTGGTGACGATGATCCGAAAGTCGACGTATATGCAGCAGCATGGGGCGTGGCAACAGACGTCAACCCAGCAGGATTATATGGACGTGACGCTCTTTTTAACTTCTCTCGCTATGCAAGTGAAGAAAATGATAAGCTTCTAGAGCAAGGAGTCTCTAAAGATGCGATGGAATTAGAGTACCGTCAGAAAGTATATAAAGAATGGCAAGAATTAATGGTCGAAGAAGTTCCGGTCATTCCTACCAATTATCGTGCAAAATTAGTTCCTGTGAATAAGCGCGTATTGAATTACTCTGTAGCACATAACTGGGGTAATTACTATGAAATTGCGGTAACGCAAGAAGAACCAGTAAAAGCTGAATAAAGCATTTAGATAGACAGTCTGTGAACCTATTTCACAGGCTGTCTTTTTTGTACTCCTTGAAAAGGAAGAAAAATTGGTGGCGAAAGGCCGCTAACGTGTTTGCGGTAGGAACTGTTTGCGAAAAGCAAGGTGGTGATCGTGGTAGCGAATGGAGTGTATTAATGATACATAACCGATTATCTTAGATAGTATATGCTGTAACATTTCAACTTCAAGAATTGTGGAAAAAAGTGCGTGCTGAACGAGTGTAGATGAGAAATAACGGTCGTCTACATCCCTGTTCACTTTGAGCTACTTCCATTGAGCTAGGAATAAAAAACTTTACGGAATCACTTCACTATGTAAGATGTAAGTTATATTTTGCTACATCTTTTCATAAACTGTTCTGTAGGCTCTATGCATCTAGGGAGGGTGACTTAATTTGTGTGGAATAGTAGGTTATGTGGATTTTAATAGAGATGTGCGGGCAAAGGAAAAAATGCTTGAACAGATGACAGACACATTGCTACATCGTGGACCGGACGAAACGAATACATGGATGAATCAACATGTTGCTTTTGGGCATCAGCGGCTTTCAGTTATTGATATTGAAGGTGGAAAGCAACCAATGCACAAAGCGAAAAACCGTCATACTTATACGCTTATATATAATGGTGAACTATATAATACGGATGAACTACGTAGCGATTTAAGGCAGAAAAACTATCATTTTGAAACGACATCTGATACCGAAGTGTTGCTTACTGCTTACTTGGAATGGCAAGAACAATGCGTCGATTATTTAAATGGAATATTTGCATTTGCAATTTGGGATGAAGAAAAAGAACAACTGTTTATAGCTCGAGATCGCTTGGGGGTTAAACCGTTATTTTTTCAAGAAAAAAATGGGCAGTTTATCTTTGGCTCCGAACTAAAAGCTATCCTAGCTCACGAAGAAGTAAAAGCGGAAATTGATCGTTCTGGTTTAGCAGAAATATTTGGTCTTGGTCCGTCTAGGACACCAGGACATGGCCTATTTAAAAATATGCATGAGCTTCGGTCAGGTCACGCATTAACTTTTTCAAAAAATGGTCTTAAAAAATGGCGCTATTGGAATGTAAACAGTCGTCCGCATACAGATTCTATGACCGAGACAATAAGTAAAGTAAGAGAGCTATGTATCGATGCAGTGCAACGGCAGCTCGTTTCTGATGTTCCTATATCCACTTTTTTATCTGGTGGTTTAGATTCGAGTGCTATCACAGCAATTGCCTCACAATATTTTCAGGAACGAGGAGAAGGGGCGCTCACTACTTTTTCTGTAGATTATGAAGGAAATGCAGATTATTTTAAGGCAAGCAAATTTCAACCGTCCATGGATCAGCCATTTATTGAGGAGATGGCAACCGTTTTTCAAACGAATCATCATAATGAAGTTATCTCTGGTGAAGCATTAGCAAGCCATTTAAAAAAGGCTGTCGAATTACGAGATCAGCCTGGAATGGCGGATATAGATTCGTCATTACTCTGGTTCTGTCAACAGATTAAAAAGCAAACTACGGTGAGCTTATCGGGAGAATGTGCGGATGAAATATTTGGTGGCTATCCATGGTTTCATCACCCACCAACGGATGAAGAAGCAGGTTTTCCATGGATGCGATCTTTGTCATCACGTATTGATTTACTCCATCCTCACTGGCAGGAGAAGTTACAGCTCTCAGAATATGTGTATGCCCGTTATCAGGAAACAATCGATGAAACACCACGCCTGGATGGAGAAAAAGAGGAGGATGCACGTAGAAGAGAGTTGTTTTATTTAAATATGCATTGGTTTATGGCTCAGTTATTGGATCGAAAAGATCGGATGAGTATGGGAGCGAGTTTAGAAGTTCGTGTGCCTTATGCGGATCATCGTTTAGTAGAGTACGTGTGGAATATACCATGGGAAATGAAGATACTGGAAGGGAAAGAAAAAGGTATTTTACGAAAAGCAATGGAAGGCATTCTACCAGAGACCATTCTTTATCGTAAAAAAAGTCCTTTTCCGAAAACATTTCAACCAGCATATACAAATGCAGTGAAAAAATGGATGCGGGAAATAGTAGACGATGACGATGCTCGATTATTTGAGTTCTTAAATAAGGAAAAAGTAGAGGCTATTTTAGTAAGTGAAGGGAAAGAATTTAAAGAACCATGGTATGGACAATTAATGCAAGGACCACAACTCATTGCTCATCTTTGCCAAATAGATTACTGGTTGAGAACGTATGATGTCAAGGTGGTGGAGTAAGGATTGATTCTTCATCTAACGCTTTTCGGCATACCCCTAATTTAGTGGTATGATTCCTAAAACTTTCGTTGATTTGTTCCACTCGCTACGTTGCCAAACGGGTGCCCCCCTTGTCTTTGTTCTTAAATAAACATGTATGAACAAACATGCCGTGGCTGCACGAAGACCACGGCGTTTGATGTACAACAGCTTTTAGAAGGAGTTTGTCGCTTCGTGCATTTAAATATAGGGGGGGATAGTTGCCGTATCAATGGATAGCAAGACGTTATGTTCTTAAAATCAAGTACTTAATGAATGACTTGTTGATGCACGTTAGCGTAAAAGTGCATGTAGTCGTGTAGTAGACGAAGGAAAACATGTTCTTGAAAGGTCTATTGATTTTTTTATGATACTATTTTTATATTTTTTAGTAGATAAAAAATTACATCTTAAATGAAGGCAGGGGAGGAAAGTGGAAGAAAGAATGGAGGAAAAGCCCATAAAGCAAACAAGAAAGAAAACGAAAATAACCATCATTATTTTTGGAATGATAACACTCCTATTTGTAATCGCTCTCTTTGTTGTTACTATGTACTTGGATCGTTTGGTTGAAAAAACAGAGGGAAGTATCGAACTTTCCGTTTTACAGCAGAAGGTGGACGTCATCACGGATGCCAATGGCGTGCCAAAGATACAGGCGCAAAATGAACATGATTTATATGTAGCACAAGGGTATGTTCAAGCACAATATCGGTTATTTCAAATGGATATGTCCCGCAGACAGGCATCCGGTACGATTAGTGAGGTAGCAGGTGAGGCAGCCGTTGATCAAGATAAATATTTTCGTACATTAGGACTAAGAAGAGCAGCTGAGAAATCTTACGACCTTTACTCTGATGAAGCAAAAGAAGTATTGGAGGCGTTTGCCAAAGGAGTCAATGCTTATATGCAACAAGCGAAGGAAGATAATACTTTACCAATTGAATTTAAATTAATGGGCTTTGAACCAGAAAAATGGACACCGCTAGACTCATTAACCATTGGTAAATACATGGCATTTGATTTGGGTGGTCACTGGGAGCAGCAAGCGTTCAATTATTACTTGCTACAACAATTTGGAGAAGAAAAAGCATATGAGTTATTTCCATCTTATCCTCAAGAAAAGCCTGTTATTATGGAAGAAAAATATGTTTCTGTAGAAGATAAAATATCTCAAGCAATTATTCCGCCAGCATTTAATGGGAGCAATAATTGGGTCGTTTCTGGTGAAAAAACAGCTTCTGGGTTCCCTATGTTAGCAGATGATCCACATTTGGGCTTAGCGACTCCATCTATCTGGATTCAAATGCAGTTGCAAACCGAAACGCAACAAGTAAGCGGTGTTATTTTTGCAGGAGTTCCAGGAATTATATTAGGTCATAATGAACAAATTGCGTGGGGAGTAACCAACACAGGACCAGATGTGCAGCAATTATACCTTGAAAAAAGAAAGCCTCATTCTAAAGCGACGTTTTTATTTGAAGGGAAGTGGGAAAAAGCAAGGATTATTCAGGAACCGATTGCCGTGAAAGACGGAGCAACGATTGATTATGCAGTAGTCGAAACAAGGCATGGTCCTGTTATCTCCGAATTTGCTGAAGATAGTGGGGAGGAAAATGTTCTGTCACTCAAATGGACTGCATTAGAAGCAACGACAGAATTGGAGGCTATTTTACAAATAAATAAAGCGAAGAACTGGGAATCTTTTGAAAAGGGCTTGGAAAAGTTCTTAGCCCCCGCGCAAAATTTTGTCTTTGCTTCTAATAGCGGAACAATAGCTTATAAGGCAAATGGGAATATTCCAGTTTATGAAAACGGAAAAGATGCCTTGCTCCCACTTCCAGGTTGGCAAAGGGAAAATGAATGGCGTGGCTATATTCCGTTTGATGAGCTTCCCACAATGGTTAATCCAGAAAAAGGTTATATTGCGACTGCTAACAACAAAATAACGACAGAAGAGTATCCGTACCATATAAGTAATGTATGGGCGCAACCGTATCGCTATGAACGCATTGCAGAAGTATTAGAGAGTGTGGAGAAAATAACAGTTCAAGGCATGCAGGATTTACAAATGGATAGCTTTAACATGCAAGCAAAAGAACTCACACCTGCATTTTTACAATTATTAGAAGGGAGGGAACTGTCCAAACAAGCTACAGAAGCACTCCATCTGTTAGATAAATGGGATTATAAGGATGATGCTTCTGCTACTCAGCCATTACTATTTCATCATTGGTATAAAAATATTGAAAAGATCATTTATCAAGAAATACCAGATTCCATGTTAGATCTATTTAAGGGGAAGGGACAGACGACAGATGCTTTATTAAGAAAAGCAATAAAAGGAGAATCGTCTGTATGGTTAGAAACTTATGGAGGTTTACAACAAATATTATTGGATTCGTTACAACAATCTATTACGGAGTTAGAAAGGAAATATGGGGAGCCTATATCAGAGTGGAAATGGGGCGATTACCATCGCGTCTACTTTGAACACCCTCTCTCCAACGTTCATCCTGTTTTAGAGTATGTTTTTAATCAAGAAGCTCCTATTCCAGTAGATGGAAGCAATGTAACGCCAATGGCAGCAAGTTTTGAAGAAGAGACAGGGATTGTAGATCATGGCGCTTCTTGGCGGTTTGTAATAGATATGGAAATGCCATCGAAAGGCTACCATATCGTTGCACCTGGACAGTCAGGTCACGTGAAAAGTCGGTGGTATCAGGATCAATTACAAGATTGGGTGGAGGGAAATTATCATACAACCTATTTGGATAGTATGACAGGAGAGCAATTGACACTGTACCCATAAATGAATAATATTTCCCGGGGAATAAACTTTAATAACCAAATGCCTGAAACTGGTTATTTTTACATATTTATGTAATGTTGTAAAACATGAGTTTATGTCAAAAAAGAACGATAAGTGGGCTCTTTTATAATCAAGGTAAGTAGTAAAAAATATTGACAACGCTTTCTTTGTGAAGTAATATAAACCTATAAGTTAATTATGTGGCGGAGAATAGGAGATCCACACTTTATGATAGTATAATTCTTGAGGGAATGATATGCATATAAGGGTGTGGATTTTTTTCGTTTGCCGTAAAATTAAAATAATTCTGACTTTTAAGGTTGGAGAGCTAGAAAAGGCTAGTGCTTCTATTAATTGTTTGGAAAAAGGCTTACCAGTATACTTCGTCATGAGAATGGACTGAGTGAATGTAAGGTAGCAACATTAGAAGTATACAACTAGAGAGAAGCTCTCACTAAAAGAAATTTATATTTAAAGCCCATAATTAATGTAGTCTAAATCAAAGGGGTGTTATGGTGGCTGAATCAGAATTTTTAGCTGAATTAATTGGTACGATGATTCTCATTATTCTTGGTGGTGGTGTTGTTGGTGGTGTGACTTTAAAGTCATCCAAAGCAGAAGGATCGGGGTGGGTCGTTATTACGATTGCCTGGGGGTTGGCAGTTGCATTTGGGGTGTATGCAGTTGGGAATTACTCTCCTGCACACATTAACCCTGCTGTTACGATAGGTTTCGCTTCTATTGGAGAATTCCCATGGTCTAAAGTACCGATGTATGTAACGGCACAAATCATAGGGGCAATTATTGGTGCGGCGGTCGTTTTTATTAATTATTTACCCCATTGGAGAAAAACAAAGGATCAAGCTACGAAGCTAGGTGTTTTTGCTACTGGACCAGCAATTCGCAGTCCGCTTGCAAACTTACTGAGTGAAATCGTTGGTACATTTGTGCTCGTTTTAGGGCTTTTGTTTATTGGAGCAAATGAATTTACAGAAGGTTTAAATCCGATTATAGTTGGGGTATTGATTATAGCAATAGGGATGTCATTAGGTGGGGCAACGGGTTACGCTATTAACCCTGCTCGTGACTTAGGACCACGTATTGCTCATGCTTTACTTCCGATTCCGGGAAAAGGTTCTTCCGATTGGGGCTATGCTTGGGTTCCGATCGTAGGTCCAATTGTAGGAGGAATATATGGAGCATTTTTTTACGATGCCCTATTTATCGGTGAATTCACTGCTGTTTTCTGGATATTAAGTGTTGTTATTGCATTACTTATCATAGGGGCAGTTAGCATGGAGACGAAGGGAGAACGTTCTGCTAAAATAAATAATCATAGCGCTTAGGGGGATAATAATGGAAAATAAATATATTTTGTCAATTGATCAAGGTACGACTACTTCTCGTGCAATTATTTTTAATCAAAAGGGAGAGATTGTCGAGACGGCGCAAAGGGAGTTTGAGCAATTTTTTCCTCACCCAGGTTGGGTGGAACATGATGCAAATGAAATTTGGACATCCGTATTAGCTTGTATAGCAGATGTATTACGTAAAGCTGATTTAGCAGCGAATCAAATTGCCGGTATTGGAATAACAAATCAACGTGAAACGGCTGTGGTTTGGGATAAAAAAACGGGCAAACCAATTTATCGAGCCATTGTTTGGCAATCTCGTCAAACAGAAAATATATGTAAGGAACTTAGAGAAGCTGGACACAATGAATTGTTTAGAAAGAAAACAGGATTGCTTCTTGATCCTTATTTTTCTGGTACAAAAGTAAAATGGATTTTGGATAACGTAGAAGGTGCAAGAGAAAAGGCGGAAAATGGAGACTTACTATTTGGTACGATTGATAGCTGGCTCGTTTATAAATTCTCTGCTGGAACCACACATATAACCGATTATACGAATGCGTCTCGTACATTGATGTTTAATATCTATGATCTCCAGTGGGATGATGAATTATTAGAAATTTTAACCATCCCGAAAAGTATGTTACCTGAAGTGAAACAATCATCAGAAATATACGCACATACGGTATCCTATCATTTCTTTGGTGAAGAAGTCCCGATTGCAGGTATCGCTGGAGATCAGCAGGCAGCATTATTCGGGCAAGCGTGCTTTGAAAAAGGAATGGTAAAAAACACGTACGGTACAGGTTGCTTTATGCTTATGCACACAGGTGAAGAGGGTGTAGCTTCTGATCATGGCTTACTAACTACGTTGGCTTGTGCAGCAGACGGTAAAGTAGAGTATGCATTAGAAGGCAGTATCTTTGTGGCTGGCTCTGCTATTCAATGGCTTCGAGATGGGTTAAAACTCATTGAAGATTCTCCGGAAAGTGAGCTATTTGCCAAAAATGTTCCAAACACGGATGGCGTATATATGGTCCCAGCCTTTGTAGGTTTAGGCACACCTTATTGGGATAGTGATGCTAGAGGAGCTGTACTTGGGCTAACTCGTGGAACAACAAAAAGTCATTTCATACGTGCAACATTGGAGTCTTTAGCGTATCAATCCAAAGACGTCATTAATGCCATGGTTGCCGATTCACAATTAGATTTAAAAACGCTACGTGTGGATGGAGGAGCCGTTAAAAATGATTTGTTAATGCAATTTCAAAGTGATATTTTAGGTGAAGTACCTGTTGAACGTCCTATCATTCAAGAAACGACAGCATTAGGTTCTGCATATTTAGCTGGTTTAGCGTTAGGTTATTGGAAAGACAAAGATGAAATAGCCAGTCAATGGGAAGTAGAAAAAACGTTTCATGGAAACATGGGCAAACAAGAACGTGAAAAATTATATGCTGGCTGGCAAAAGGCTGTAGAAGCAACAAGAGTTTTTAAATAATCGTATAAAATGTATAAAAAAGGAGGTCAGGATTATCTTAAGGGTAAGCATGACCTCTTTTTACACTACAGGAAAGCATAAGATTTTTTGAAAGATAAGAAAGTATAAAATGTGATGCTATGGCGTAACCAAATAACCGAATGGGCCCCGTCCGGCTTCAGCGCCCAGCAGCTAGGCGACTTCACTCCATTGTCCTAAGCTAAGTCATCAACGGTTCGTTCTAAATGGAAGGCCGACTAAAGACGGGCTTGTCGGAGGGAGCCGGCATACTCCTGTTGCAGGGGCATGATTCCTAAAACTTTAGTTGATTCGTTCCAGTCGCTACGTTGCTAACCGGGCGCCCCGAGCCTTTGTTCGGGTTTATAGTATAAGAAAAACAAAGGCTTTCGCCATAAGACTTGGCGACAAACCAATTTTTTCTAAGGTAAAAAGTAATACCCTTTCAGGGAAGTACTTATACACAAGATTGTTGAAAACAAAAATTCCAAAGCCTTCCAAGTGTAAAAAAATTTTACTACAATAGAGTTAAGGAGGAATGAAGCAATGAAAAAAATTATTAATAATCCAAATGAAGTTGTACAAGATATGGTGCAAGGTCTAGTTGCTGCTTATCCGTCCAAATTAAAAGTAATTCCTGAGACGCTTGTCATCGCTCGTAAAGATGCTCCTGTAGAAGGTAAAGTTGGTTTAGTGAGTGGTGGGGGGAGCGGTCATGAACCAGCTCATGCGGGATATATTGGGAAAGGTATGTTAGATTGCGCGGTTGCAGGTGAAGTTTTTACATCACCAACGCCTGACCAAGTATTTGAAGGAATTAAAGCAGCAGATGGAGGAAAAGGCGTCTTTCTCGTCATTAAAAACTATACAGGGGATGTACTTAACTTTGAAATGGCTGCAGAGTTAGCTGAAGCAGAAGGTATTCAAGTAGAAAAAGTAATTGTAAATGATGATGTTGCTGTAGAAGATAGCTCGTTTACAACGGGGAGAAGGGGTATAGCTGGTACCGTACTCGTTCATAAAATAGCTGGGGCTATGGCTGAAAGTGGCGCCTCATTGCAAGAGGTAAAGCGTGTTGCTGATAAGGTTGTAGCCAATGTGCGATCCATGGGTATGGCGTTAACTTCTGGCACTGTCCCAGCCGCTGGAAAGCCAAGTTTTCAGTTAGAAGATAATGAAATGGAGATAGGAATAGGTATCCACGGAGAACCAGGAATTGAACGAAAGCACATCGCTTCGGCTGATGAGATTGCTACAGAATTAGTAGAACGAATTTTCACCGATATAGACATACCAAAAGGACAAGAAGTAGTGGTAATGATTAATGGTTTAGGTGCTACTCCGGAAATGGAACTATTTATTCTTAATAAAAAGGTGCAAAACCTGTTAAAAGATAAAGGTATTGAAGTATTTCAAACATTTGTAGGAGAATATATGACATCATTGGAGATGGCGGGTTGCTCAGTTACTTTGCTAAAGGTAGATGACGAATTAAAATCTTTACTACAAGCTCCGTCTGAAGCACCTGCATTTCGCAATTAGGAGGAAATAAAAATGCAACTCAATGTAACCAATACAGTTCAATGGATGCAAAAAGCAAATGAAAAAATGCAAACAAACAAAGATTATTTAACAACGTTGGATCAGCCTATTGGGGACGGTGACCACGGAATAAATATGGCTAGAGGGTTTCAAGAAGTTGCTTCAAAGTTGGAAGAAACTACTTATACGAATGTATCGGAAGTGTTCAAAGATGTCGCAATGACGTTAATGTCAAAAGTAGGCGGCGCTTCAGGTCCTTTGTTTGGAACTGCTTTTCTTAAACTATCAATGAAATTAAAAGGTGAAGAACTTGTAGACCAAACTAGTTTCGGCGCTGCATTAAATGAAGCAGTAAATGGGTTAAAACAACGTGGTAAAGCAGAAGAAGGCGAGAAAACTATGGTTGATATGTGGGCATCAATCGCACATTATTTTACTGATAATGAGCATTCAACACCTGCTGGGCTCATGGAAAGCGCAGATGCTGCACTTGAAAAAATTAAAGCAATGACCGCAACCAAGGGACGAGCAGCCTATTTTAAAGAAAAAACGATCGGACACCAAGATCCAGGTTCAGCTTCTACTTATTTTATTTTTGAAGCTCTAGCAGAAGTGTGGAAAGGAGATAGTAAAGCATGAGTTATGTAGGTATTGTGTTGATTTCTCATAGCCATAAAATTGCTGAAGGAGCTAAAGAATTGATTCGTCAAGTGATGAAAGAAGTTCCTATTGAAGTGGCTGGAGGAACGGAGGACAATGAGATAGGTACGAGTATTGAAAAAATTAACAGTGCCATAGAAAAAGCAAATAGCGGAAGCGGCGTACTATTATTTTATGATCTTGGTAGTGCAAAAATGAATGCTGAAATGGCTATGGAAATAGCTGACCAAGAAGACATTAAATTAGTCGAAGCGCCAATTGTAGAAGGAGCATATGTTGCCGCAGTAGAATCGGGTATGGGCAAAAACGTGGATGATGTCTATGAAGCTGTACGCAGTTCTTTCCCTGAAAAATAAATAAAATATTCTTTTAGCCCTCTTGCTTAGTAAAGTAAAGAGGGCATATTTAGATTTCAAAATTTATATGTTGGATTTTAAAAATGAATTGTGTTTAACAAAGAACCCGTATTATTTAGAAATACGGGTTCTAAAATCATTTATGAAACTATTAAGCTGCTTTTGATGGAGAACTAGCAACGCTTTCTTCAATTTTCATTCCATTTCTTGCATTTTGCCGTGCATATTTATAAAATAAGCCGATTACTCCAATTGTGATTATTGCGCTTAGTATATATGTTATATTCATTGGTATTCTAAGCCCAATTGGAGCATTGAGAATATAAGCTGTCGTTACATACGTCATGAAAATGCCTGGAATCATGGCTACGAAATAATTCTTTTTGGCAATAAATAAATACATGGAGGCTACCCATAATGCAATAACCGCTAAAGATTGATTGGCCCAAGAGAAATACCTCCAAAGCAAGGTGAAATCCATATTGGTTAAAATAACAGAGATTGAAAATAACGGTAGAGCGATGATTAAACGTTTCGTAATTTTCTTTTGTGATACATGAAAGTAGTCAGCAATGATCATGCGTGCACTGCGAAATGCCGTATCACCAGATGAAAGCGGAAGAAAAATAATCGATAATACAAGAACAGATCCCAAAATGGAGCCGAGCATCATCGTGCCAACTTCACTTACAATACCACCCGTTCCGATGGTGTTAATGAGTTCATTTAAAGTAACGGTCCCCCCGAATAAACTCATAGCTGCGGCGGCCCATACCATAGCGATAATTCCTTCTACGATCATCATGCCATAGAAGACACTTCTTGCTTCTTTTTCATTTTTTGTCGTTCTAGCAATAATAGGTGATTGTGTTGCATGAAATCCAGATAAAGCACCACATGAAATAACTAGAAACAATAACGGAAATACGGGTGTATTTTCAGGGTGTAAATTGGTTAAAGATACTTCTGGAATTGGTGCTTGATTGATAACAAGGCTAATACCTAACGCTAATGTTCCAATAAGTAAAAATGCTCCAAATATCGGAAATAGCTTCCCAATTAATTTATCGATTGGTAACATCGTGGATAGGATATAGTATCCAAAGATAATGACAATAAGTGCCACAAGTGCAATCGATCCATTTACTAAATCAAAAATTAGGCCAGCGGAAGAACTAACAAAAACGGTACCGACTAGTAGTAGAAGCAGAACGGAAAATATGTTAACAATATGTTTCATATATTTTCCTAAGAACTTTCCAGCCAGTTGTGGTAGATGTGCTCCGCCATTACGAATGGAAATCATTCCTGTTAAATAATCGTGCACTGCTCCTGCAAAAATACAGCCAATAACGATCCAAAGAAATGCTACTGGTCCATATAAAGCGCCCATGATGGGCCCGAAAATGGGGCCGACGCCTGCAATACTAATTAACTCTATCATGGCATTTTTATTCCGTTTTAGTGGCAAATAATCCACGCCATCTTGTTTCGTAATGGCTGGTGTTGGTCTGTCTGGTTGAACTCCAAAAACTCTTTCGATAAATTTACCATATGTGAAATAACCTACAATTAATAATATAATTCCTCCTAAAAATGTAAACATATCACGTCATCCCTTTCTCGTTGAATTCGTTTACACTCCTAATGTAATATGAAACCGTTTTTAAAGGGAGAATTCTGGATAACATGCAAGTTTTCTTAGCTAACATGTTTTGATTTTAGATTAACGTGAAAAAGATGAACAGTTTAGGAAATACGTAAGAGGAGGATGAGGAAATAGTATAATCAAGTAAACTATGTTAAGAATAATAAAGAAGATATAGACGTTTGGTAATAGTCAGACATGCCTTAGTGTAAGGCAATGTAAGATCCCGCAGGAAAAAAGCGAACTGCTTTTTCTCACTATCGGAAAGTATAAGGTTTTTTGTTTTATAGTATAAGAAAAACAAAGGCTGTCGCCATAAGACTTGCGACAAGCCAAGTTTTCCAACAAGGACGCTGAGCAAGTCCATCGAGAGCGTAGTATTTTTCGCAACGGCTACTATCTACCTTCGCTTGTGCGTTTATAAACAATTCTCCCTGCTGATTGAAGATTCACTTTCTATGAGAAGGTGACAAAAATAAAATTGTTTAAAGTTCTAATTGTTCGCGTAAGGATTTTACGTAATTTCTACTCACTGGTAAAGATTCATTTCTGCCGAAGACCTGTAAATTATAAGCGCCATTAAACCATGGAGTGAGTTTGCTTACATAATGAAGATTAATAACATAACTTTTATGAACGCGAAAAAAACGAAAGGCGCTTAATCTTTTTTCTAAATCCTTTAACGTTTTTTTAGAAAAAAATATTTTAGATTTGGTCACGATTTTGACTTGTTTGTCTACGCTCTGCAAGTAGAGTATTTCAGTAGGTTCTACATATATAACACCATCTTCATTTTCAATCCCCAATTTATTAGCAACCTCTTGTTCCTTTTCTTCTACATGAAATAACGTTTTTTCAATTCTAGAAATCGTTTGTTCTAAATGTTTTTCATCATACGGCTTTAATAAATAGTCAATGGCTTCATATCGAAAAGCTTGGACAGCAAATTGAGGGTACGCTGTAGCAAATACTAATAATGGAGGGTGTTTAAGTTCTTTTAGTGAAGCAGCTGTTTCCATTCCATCCATTTCAGGCATCTCTACATCAAGAAAAACAAGATCAGGTTTCTTTTTCATTGTTTCCATGATGCATGCTTCCCCAGAATTTGCTTGTCCCACAATTTCAATATTTGGGAAGTCATTTAGTAAATAAATAAGCTCTTCTCGATTTAATTTTTCATCATCTACAATTAAAGTTCTAATGATGCGATTCATAATTATTCCTCCGTCTGTCTATTTCTTATTGTCCAGAAATTATAAAATGAGGCGCTTTGTTACCGCAAAACAATCGAGTAGCCACGTCCGGCTCCAGCACCCAGCAACTAGGCGGCTTCACTCCATTGCCCTAAGCTAAGTCATCATTGGTTCGATCTAAATAGGAAGGCCGACTAAAGACGGGCTTGCCGGAGGGCACCGGCATACTCCTGTTGCAGGAGCATGATTCCTAAAACTTTCGTTGATTCGTTCCACTCGCTACGTTGCTAACCGGACGCTTGCGCCTTTGTACTTGGAATTGAAAATTGCACGCATGTTCCTTCATGTATTTTGCTAGTGATGACTAACTTCGCTGATGGGCCAAATTTCATGGTTAGTCTGCGATTAATATTATATAAAGCCATTCCTGTACCGGATTTAGATGGAACCACTTTTTGACCAATACGGTCCATTTCTTTATTCGATATTCCTTTTCCGTTATCTGTAACAGATATATGTGTAGCATTATTCTTATTATAAATCTGTATAATAATATTTGCGTTTTCTTTTTTATCTTTTAAGCCGTGTTTCATTGCATTTTCAACAATTGGTTGCAAAATTAATGGAGGCACTGTTTCCTTTAAGCAATCGTCATCAATGTGATACCCCACGTGTAGGCGATCGTGAAAACGTGTTTGCTCAATATCTAAATAGGCTTGTACATGCTTTAATTCTTGATCGATGGTAACTTCTTGATCTGTCGTTACAGTTAAATTTTGTCGTAAAAAGTGGGAAAGCGATACAAGTAATTTTCTTGCTTTCATCGGGTCAATTCGCACAAGAGACGTTATCGTATTTAATGTGTTAAATAAAAAGTGGGGTCTGATTTGTGCTTGTAACGCATTAATTTCCGATGCCTTTGCTAATTGCAACGCTTCTTCGGCACGGGCAATCTCTAATTGATTACTTAGCAATTTTGCCAATCCGCTTACCATTTCTCTTACTAGACGGTTAATATCTTCTTTGGAATGATAGTAAAATTTTAACGTGCCAATGGTTTTTCCTCGTTGTTTTAATGGAGCGACAACGACGGCTTTTAACGGGCAATTATCATGGCTACAATGGATTTGTTGTCCGGAAGCAACGATTAATTCTCCAGAATGAATGGTATCCCTTGTAATTTGTGTTTGGATTTGATTTCCTTGTTTGTGATGATCATCAGCCAACCCTACATGAGCGAGAATTTCCTTATCATTCGTCATGGAAACAGCAATAGCGTTCATCTCTTGATAAAGGATGTTACAGGCTGCTTGCGCCGTTTGTTCATTTAGTCCTTTTCTTAAATGGGCAAGCGTTTTATCAGCAATACGCAAAGTTAATTGCGCTTGAACTGCGCCAACTTTATCTTCTTCCTGAATGACCATTTGAATAATGAGCATGAATAAAGCGCCGCCCAAACCGTTTGCAATTACCATAGGCAAGCCAATAACTTCTACTAAAGGAATGTTCTGTTCAAATGACCCTGCCAAAAGCAGAATAAGCAACATTTGGATGATTTCTGCCGTTGCGGTAATTGTAAATACTTTTGGTAATGAATGGTGGCTTTGTTTTTTGTGAAAATATCCGGAGAAAAAACCTGCAATAATGGTAGCAATTCCACAGCTTAACGCCGTATAGCCTCCTAGTAGAAAACGATGAACACCAGCAATAATTCCTGCGCCTATGCCAATTCTATAACCACCTAGAAGTCCTGCTACAACGACGCCGATAACTCTAAAGTTCGCAATTGCTTCATCTGGCTCAATCCCAATTCGCCAACGTTCAATTTCAGAAGTACCTGTATTAAAAATTAATCCCGTGTATGTACCAATAATGCCAAATAAGCCAAAGAAAAGCATAGCCTTATATTGTTGGCTTTGACTTAATGTATGTTGTGAAATCATATTGCGAAAAAATTGTAGACGTGTAAGTAAAAAAGCGATCATGACAATAATACCGAGGCGCTCTAACATCATAACTAGTAGGTCAAACATGCAGTCCCTCTTTTCATTTGTAACGATATGTTGGAAATTTCACAAATAACTGTAAGCTTAAGCAATGGTGGTGATGTGATTTTACTGCTTTTTAGGTGGTTTTGATTTTCCCTAAGTTTTGGATGTGAAAGGTGAACTGCTTTTTATGCTATAGGATATAATAAGCAAAACTACAGTTTCAATCCAGTTCGGCTTTTAAAACGCTTTAAAATAATCGAACTTTCTACACGAGTAATACCGCTTACAGAGTATAATTCTTCATTAATAAAAGCTTCTAATTTTTGGAAATCTTCAACTAGTACATGCATATGTAATGTACTAGGACCAGTCATTTGATAGATGCTTGCTACTTGAGAATTATCAGCTAAATTTTGAGCAACTTCTTGTAATTGCATAGGTTCTACATCTACTTCAAAAAAAGCTGAGACTTGCTTGCCAAATTTTTCGGAGTTAATAACAACCGAAAATTTTTCAATAACTCCTTTATCTTTTAGGTTTTGAATGCGGTCTTTTACGGCTACTCGTGATAGACCGACTTTTTCTGCTAATTCAACGTACGATAACCTACCATCTTCGGTTAAAGCTTCTAGTAATTTTTTATCTATATGATCCAATTTCATATCATAGCTCCTACTCATTTTTTGTATTCCTATTTATTTTAACAAAAATAGCAACGTAAGAAAATTACGTTGTGTAATGAGTTCCTATATATAGTGATAGATGTAACGAAATGAAAGTTATTATTATGATTTACACCTTTTATGTTTGTAATTATAGTTAAAAAATTTATTAATGAATGTAATTGGCTTGACAACGGAATTATTGTTTATTATTATTTAAATAATTTTAAAAAAAGTAAAATTGCTCCATTCGTATAAAGTGAATCTTTTCGCTGATCGTTCAGCACCTTGATGATATTACCTCAAGATCTTAGGAATAAGTTTCAAACTGCTATCCTTCTCTTAGATTTGTCCAGCTCACCTCTTTCATTTCTTGATGTGGGGTTTTAGTGTACCTTATACCCTGGATGAAACTTCATTTTTTATCGATTTAGCAAGATTAAAAACATTTATGAAAAAGGAGTCAAATCTTATGGAATTTTTTCAAAGGCAAACTTATCCTTATGCTGTCCCACGTCAAGCTACATATGCAAAAAAAGGAATGGTAGCAACTTCGCAGCCGTTAGCCGCACAAGCAGGGCTTGAAATATTAAAACAAGGAGGCAATGCGATTGATGCTGCTATTGCAACTGCGGCATGTCTAACTGTAGTTGAACCGACATCGAATGGTATTGGAGGAGATGCGTTTGCATTAGTATGGACAAAAGGGAAGTTACATGGTTTAAATGCAAGTGGTAAATCACCTCAACATATCTCCGTGGATGCTGTCAAGGAGTTGGGTTATAAGGATATCCCAGAATATGGATGGGTTCCAGTCACTGTTCCTGGGGCTCCAAGTGCTTGGGCAGAGTTATCTAAAAAGTTTGGTAAGCTTTCGTTGCAAGAAGTTTTAAAACCTGCAATTCATTATGCATATGAAGGGTTTCCGGTTTCGCCAATATTAAGTAGGTTTTGGAACAACGCCTATCAAGTTTATAAACGGAAACTGACAGATGATTTATTTAAAGAATGGTTTACAACTTTTGCACCTAAAGGAAAAGCACCTGCAGCAGGTGAAATATGGTACGCACCAAACCATGGAACGACATTACAGGAAATAGCAGATAGCTACGGGGAGTCTTTTTATCGTGGAGAATTAGCAGAGCGTATTCATCAATTCTCTAAGCAAACTGGTGGTTTTCTAACAAATGATGATTTAGCTAGCTATTATCCGGAATGGGTGGAACCGATCCATGTGAAATACCGAGGTTACTCTATTTGGGAAATACCACCGAACGGTCAAGGGATTATTGCTCTTCAAGCATTGAACATTTTAAAAGGATTTCATTTTGAAGAGAAAGATCATGTTGAAACATATCATAAGCAAATCGAAGCTATAAAACTAGCATTTGCAGATGGACAGAAACATATATCTGAACCATCATATATGAGGTATTCAGTAAGTGAGTTGCTAAGTGAAGAATACGGGGCGATCCGGAGAGGGTTAATAGGAGATCATGCACTACAACCAGAAGCTGGAGAGCCTGCTCTAAGCGGTACTGTTTACTTAGCTACTGCCGATCAGGAAGGGAATATGGTATCATTTATACAAAGCAATTATATGGGATTTGGCTCTGGTATTGTAGTTCCTGGCACAGGGATTGCTTTGCAAAATAGAGGTCACAATTTTTCGATGGATCCTTCCCATGTAAATGCTCTTGCAGGTGGGAAAAGAACCTATCACACTATTATACCTGGTTTTATGACTAAAGATAATCAGCCTGTAGGACCATTTGGGGTGATGGGAGGATTTATGCAACCGCAAGGCCATGTGCAAGTGATTATGAATACGCTTGATTTTCAAATGAACCCACAAGTCGCACTAGATGCACCGCGGTGGCAGTGGATAAAAGATAAGCAAGTTGAAGTCGAAGATCGTTTTCCACATCATATTGCTTTGGAATTAGCAGAAAAAGGACATCGTATTCAAGTGCAGCTAGAACCAAATAACTTTGGAAGAGGGCAAATTATTTGGAGAAATCCAGACACTGGTGTGTTGATTGGTGGTACAGAATCGAGGGCGGATGGAACGATAGCTGCTTGGTAAAATAGAGGTAGAAAAACATGGGTTCATTTTATACTAATTTAAGTCGCTGTAAGACTTCGCTTCAAGAATGGAGAGCAAACTACTAACAGCACTCAAAGTTCTTATTCGTTTAGCTAGCGGTTAGTAAGCGATGATTGATTCCGTAAGATATTTCAATCTTCTCATCATATAGTTTAGCTGGTTGTATGAGTCGGAGGTTAATTTTACAAAAAGGTACGTGACTTATGAAATTACAATGGAATATTTTTGTAGCTTTTTTCAGAGTAGGTATATTAGGTTATGGCGGCGGCCCTAGCTCTATTCCGCTTGTTCATAAAGAAGTGGTCGATAAATATAAGTGGATGAGTGATGAAGAATTTGGTGATTTATTAGCACTTGGCAATACATTACCTGGACCAATCGCAACGAAACTAGCGGGATATATTGGATATCGTGTTTCTGGTGTTTTAGGAACCATAAATGCTGTACTTGCAACGATTTTGCCTACGATTTTTTTCATGATTTTATTACTATCTTCCCTTTCATCTATTAAAGGTTATGATTGGGTACAAGGGATGACAGCAGCTGTAATTCCAGTAGTTGGAGTAATGCTTGCAGTATTAACCTGGCAATTCATTCAGAAAGCAGGAAAAGGTATGGGGTGGGTTCCAACAGGAGCTATGCTCGTTGTCGTTTTTGTCCTATTAGAATTCTTCAACATTCATCCTGGTATTCTTATTGGAGTTTTATTATTCTTAGCGATTGTAAAAAAAGATCGTAAAAAAAAGAAAAAGCACCTATCGGAAAGAGAAGGTGATTCATCATGATATATTGGGAGATATTTCTGGCTTTCTTTATTCCAGGGATTTTAGGCTACGGTGGAGGTCCTGCTTCTATACCACTTGTCGAAAATGAGGTCGTCTCTCGTTACGGTTGGATGGATGTTCAACAGTTTAGTGAAGTTTTAGCACTCGGCAATTCGTTACCTGGCCCTATTGCTACAAAAATGGCAGGTTATATAGGATATGAAGTAGGTGGACCGCTGGGTGCATTTGTTGGAGTGTTTGCAACTGTAGCGCCTTCCTTGATTTTGATTATTATTTTATTAAGCATTCTATATAAATATAAAGACTCTCCGAAAGTAAAACGGATGACCTTATATGTTAGACCAGTTATCGGTATCTTGCTTGGTGGTATGGCCTGGCGATTTTTTAGTGAATCTTACGTTAACATAGGTTTGCTCCAAACAGCACTGTTGAGCGTAATTAGTTATCTATTAATGGAAAAATTTAAATTGCATCCCGCATTTGTTATTGGTGGTGCATTGGTTTATGGAGGCTTTTTGTTATAAAAGCATAGCATGAGTTTGTGTTGCAAGCTATGTATGATGGACAGAGCGTTAGCGTCAGTATAAGGCGCTGTAAGCCTCCCACTTCAAGAACTGGTGGTTGCTGTTTTGCAGGATGAAACGAAAGTGGGAGCTAACAGTACCTAAACTTTCTATGGAAGATTCACTTTATCTTTAAGCACAACGAAGGGTTTTGTTATAAGATAAGAAAACCCTCCTTCTATCGGACAAGTTGCAGCTGTTTAAGCCCATTGTATATACCTGATTCTTCTACAGAAGTAGTTCTGTGCTTAGCATAAGCAAATAGCCCAGGGTTACTGTTTTCCATCGCGAATCCTTCTCCTACAACTTGTAACATTTCCTTATCATTCATTCCATCACCAAAAGCGATTGCTTGACGTGGCTCTACATCTAAATGTTGCAGCACGCTTTTTATTGCTTCTCCCTTATTAACTTGTTGACGAATGATATCATAGCAATTTGATATATTATTTACGGTTACTTCTGATAAGTAGATGTCTGCATCTAATTCTTCATAAGCTTGTACTTGACTTGGTAAGACATTAATTATAGAGGAACCTAGAATTTGATCGTGTACATCTGTAGTTAAAAGTTGGTTGTTTCTAAGTTGAAAAACGTCTACAAAATTCTTGATGGCAGGATGTGACAGCGAAGTGTAATAGTTTTTATCTTTTGTATAACAAACTAATTCATGGTGATTTTGCTGTGCTAAAGCTAAAAACTGTTCTAATACCTGTTTATCTATTGGTGTATTAACAAGTATGTGGTTTTCATAAATTGCATAAGCCCCATTGTAGCCTATGTATCCTTCTACACCCAATTCCTCACCTAATTCTTTTACTTCATGTAACGGTCTTCCGGTACAAATAAAGACGAGTATACCTTGTTGCTGTACTTGTTTAATTGCGTCTTTTGTACAGGCAGTGTAAGTATGATTTGGGGTTAAAATAGTTCCATCAATATCCAAGAATAGCGTTTTGTATGTCATGATCGGTTCATTTCTCCTTTATGAATTTTTAAAGGTATCATCCTATCTATTATTGAAATGATTTTATTATTTGTCAACGATACATAAGCCTGGTACTGAAAATAGTATGTACACAGTACTTTGGGAAATATTTTAAGATGCTGTTAATATAATTGTCCCATAAGCTTTTTATTCTCATTCATGAAACCTACTTATTAGAATGAAAACGAAACTACTCTTGTAATATAAAAGATGTAACTTACATTAATTGTGTTAGAAAAAACTTGACTAATTGAAGACGTCCATTATATGGAAACGCATTCTAAAAAAGAGTTAGACTTATTGACTTTATACCTGTTCAATTGTAGACTATATTCAGTAGCTATTTATGTATGAGGTGAGAGAAATGTTTCAATCGGTGCTTACAATTGGTGCAATATTAGTAGTTGCAGTAGTTGCAGTTAGTCTGATACTACTAAAAGCGACATCAAAGGAAAGCTATACAGGTTACTTCCCAGGTATCTTAATAGGGCTAGCTGGGTTGGTTTTTCTTATGTTAGCTTCCGTAATCGGAAAAGTAGAAATCATGGGCGCTGGTTTAGGGGGATGGGGCATTGCATCATTATTTGCTGCAGCGATTGGCCTCATTATTACAGCGTTAACTGACACGTATGCAAATGTAAAAGCGTAACAAAAAAGAGCGATATTTTTTCGCTCTTTTTTGTTTATACAAAGAAAAGTATGTTCTTAGGGTTTAGTGTGTAGCTTTCACCGTAAAGCAAGGTTATCTATACTTCTTTTTGGGCCAAATAAGTGTAGCCATTACGTTGTTCAACTTTGTGCTCCTTCATTAGCCTGCCGAGTGCCCGTTTAAAAGCTGCCTTACTAATGTGAAAAGTAGCTCGTATATCTTCTGGGTCACTTTTGTCATCAAATGGAATAGAGCCATTATTTGCTTGAAGATGGTCTAAAATTTGTTTTGCATCTTCCTCCATGCTTTCTTTTTTCTTTGGACGAAGGGAGATATTTAACGTTCCATCGGTCTTTACTTCAATTACCCTTCCTGTAACAAGCTGTCCTAATCGAGGTTCTTGCTTGCGTTCGGTGTAATGAATAAAACCTCGGTAATGTTCAGGTGTAATTATTGCTGAACCTTCTTTGCTAGTGAAATACACTGTACCAGAGATAGGAGTATTCCATAATTCTTCTGGAGCAGATTCTATGTCTTGTAAAATTACGGATTCTGTAGCAGGAAAAGCAAGTAACCTTCCTTTTTTATCTCGTCCCAACGTTACATATAAGCAATCATCAATTTGTGGCCATACGTTTTCGTATAGAGGGAGGTCATCTTTAGAAACAAGTATTTCTTTTGTTGTTCCAATATCCACGAATACGCCAAGATTAGGTATTACTTCTTTGACAGTCGTCCATCCATAGCTATCCATTTGTATGTGAGGAAGTTGTGTTGAAGCTACAACCTTCCCTTTTTTATCTGTATATAAAAATACTTCTATTTCTTCCCCAGGCGTTAAATCCTTGTTTGTTTCTTGATGATGTAATAAAACCTCATTCTGTTTGTAGCTTAATACATAACCAGTATCAATCATTCTTTCAACTAGCAAGTTCTGAATAGTTCCAGTTAAATGATGCATCATTTTAACTCCTTTTTTCCACTATAATATAAATTTGTAGGGTTTTATCGTATTAGCTTCGCCGTAAAGATTTGCCATAAGGCAAGTTATTGTGATATGTATTGGAAAAGGGGTACCCATCTTAGAGTACCCCTTATATTACAAAGTAACACATAAGTCTTATAATAACTCGATAGGAATCGAGTGAGAAATTCATCATTAATTTCAGTACGTTTGAATAGTCATCAGATGTTACGTACGAAGGTAACTATCCAACTAAAAGATGCGATAGTTGAAGCAATGTGCTCATGGAAGCCAATTCTAAACAACTATTACGTCACTCATTTAAAATATGATACATGCTAATTTCATCTATAACCGCGGTAATCTTTCCACTGGATGTTCTCTAACTTAAGCAACGTAAGCCCTGTGTTTCTTGCTAAACCTTTGTATATAAGGGTTAATTTGTATTCAATTTTACCTAGCCCCAATTTTAGCCCCACTTGCTAAAAATTTACCGAATACTATAGCTGATTGTATGTCTAGATCTTCAAAGAAATGAGCATATGTTTTATTAACCATTTCTATTGTGTTACCTAAACGTTCAGCTATTGCGTTAGGTGGTACACCTAAACTTATAAGGATGGTTGCGTGAGTATGGCGCAATCCATGGGGAGTTATCTTTTTTAAAGAAATATCATCAGAATCAACTTTTTTATAAAAGTCACTGAGAAATTGACCAAGATAATAGTGACCTATTTCTCTTCCGTGGTGCGTAATAAAAACTAAGTCGTTTTCTTTATGTTTCTTTCCTAAAGATAACTTTACCTCAGCACACCATTTTCGATATTTTTTTAATTGGTCGATCACCTCTTTGTCAACTTTGATAGTCCTGTAACTGTTTTTTGTTTTGGGAGGTCTAATACCCAGCTTATCCCTAGTATGTTCTACTGTAACAGTTTCATTTTTGAAGTCAATATTTAACCATTTTAATGCTGCGGCTTCTCCACTTCTTAATCCCGTATAAGCTAAAAGTTGTACTAGAGTGTAGTTTGTAATATTTCCATGCTTTTTTACGTTGGTTAAAAATAATGTTAATTCCTCTGGTTTTAGAAAGTTGTCCTTTTTCTTTTCTCGGTTAACTACAACTTTTTTAACCCTGTTTTTGTCAATTATTTCATCATCCACAGCAGCATTAATAGCGATCTTAAAAATATTATGGTAAAGGTCAATTGTGTTTGGCGAAAGTTCCATATCGTGTAGCCGATTAATAAATTGCCTTACATAAGTGTTTTTATCAACTTGATGCAATTTGTATTTACCTAATAATGGTTTGTAATAGTTGTCAATGAGCGCTTTTCTATCTTTTTTTGTCTTTACTCCCCAAGATTTTTCATTCATTGCATACCATATATCTAGCCAATGCGATACGGTTATTTGATCGTGTTCTACTTGCTTAGCGTTTCCATTTAAAAATGCAGCCTTTACTCCCAAAAGAGATTTAAGAGCTTCTTTCTCTGTTTTAAAACCACTCTTTTTCTTCTCTCTCCTATTCCCTAAAGTATCGTAGTATTTATGGCGATACATATAACGCTTTTCACCTGACTTCAATACATAGTAATAAATCTCATCATCAGTTTTCGTTTTATTTAATTTCATTTTTATCATCCCTTTTTAACGTGGGTAGACGTTTTTCAGGATAAATGAGTGCACCACCTCCTATAAAGAAACGTGTGTTCTGTTTTAATCGTAAAAATTTTTAATGAGTATTTGCTCAGGAACGCCATAACTTTCTGCAGCTTCTTTTATAGTGATGGAGGTGGACATGTCATTTCTAAACACCAATTTAATTGCAAACGTATTGGCTTCCACCTCTATTTTGCTAGTCGAATAATATGTATTAAATTTCAAAAAAGGGGTATTAACACCTGGATGCAGTATTGCATGACCAAGTTCGTGAGCGCATGTGAAAATTTGTTGTTCTGTAGATGCGTTTTCGTTGATGTGGATAATAGACACACGACTATGTCTAGTGTGAAACCCCAATATCTTCCCCAGAGGTATTGTTCTAACAACTATGTCCATTGCTTCAGCTATTTTAAAAGGATTATTCGTATCGTATTGTTTGATGAGAGAATCAACTTTATCTTTAATATCCACAGTTGTCTCACTCCTAATCTCTATATTTATAAGGGGTGAATTTCTTTTTAGCTATTCTCTTAGCGATGCGTAATGAGGTTTCCAAAGAAGCGATCAACATTTCTCTATCTTCCTCATCCAATTCATCTATAGTGCTTCCGTCAAACGCAGCAAATCCAGATTCGTTGTCCATGTTATTGATCATTCTTTCAAGTTCTTTTTGTATGCTTTGTTCGTCCTTTTCTGTTAAATCATAGTATCTTTTCTTTTCTGTACGACCGAGAAGGTAGTCAACAGATACATCAAAATAGTCGGCTACTTTTTTAACGTTTTCAATCTTAGGAGAAGAATTATCCCAACGGCGTATTTGTCCGTTAGAGATTCCTACACTCCTTTCAACCTCCGCAAAAGTTACTTTTTTCTCATCGCAAAGTAATTTTATTTTATTTACCAAACTCACTCATATCAACCTTTCACAGGCTTATGAAATAAATAATTAATATTCGCGCTAAAATATTATTGACAAATAGCGTAAATGCTAATATACTGTACCCATAAGCTAATTCGTTAGCTAAAAAAGCAATGAAAAACCCGACCTATTAAAATACATTTTTTTCGCTGGGGGGCGCAATAAATGTTTATTTACAGGCTTTTCAAAAGTCTTATTTAGCTATGCATTCATAATAGCATATACGCTAATGTAGGTCAATACAATTAGCTAACATTTTAGCTTATAAATTAACGATCGTGAAAAGAGGTGAGCGATATGCCTGAAGAAATGGCGTTAAAGGTTCGATCCGAATTATTCAAGCGAAAAATGAGCCAAAAACAACTAGCTGAAATGCTAGGGATATCTACTGTGTATTTAAGTGACATTATTAACGGTAGAAAAACAGGACCAAAAGCGCAAGAACACGCTAATCACATTAAGAAAATATTAGGGATTTAGTAAAGGAGTTGTTGATTTGATCCCCGCAAATGTGCAAGTGAATATCAACGAGAAAGCGGTAAAGGAATTCATTGAAAGTAAATTGCAAGAACAAATAAGTCAACGTTTATTACTGGTCGATATTAACAAACTTGCAGAATTAACTTGTATGTCCGTTAGATATTTGGAAGAAGAGATTTTATGTGATCCAAGAATTAAGGTTTACGAAAGAAGAAAAAACCGAAAACGTTGGTGGATTGCCGAACCAACTTTTAAAGCAATAGAAGAAATTGTATCTGAATGGTAATAAAAATTAAACGTGGGTAGACGTTGGAATACAGGGATGATAAGGAGGAATAGAAAATGAAAAAACGTTTATTTCTGAACCTGCAGAAGTAATACCTAAAGTTATAAAAGTGATTAATATGGCTGAGAAGCATGATTGGGATGAGAACGACCTTTATTGTATAGCAAAAGTCATCCTCGCACACTTTGGATCTGATAGTTAAGGAGGTAAACCAAAATGACACAAGAACTGCAGTCATTCCGTGATCGCTTCGACAACATCATGCAAGCACCTAAACGGATACGTAACAAACGGTTAGTTACTTTGATGGAGGATATGGAAAGGGCGTATAGCATTCCGTTGCTGTATTCAGCAGCATATGCGTTCAACAACCCGGAAGTAATGAAGCTTTATAGGCAAGTTAGTTATGCAAGGGATTTTGAAGGAGGGAGATAGGTGTGAAACTTATTGAATGGATTAGAAAGAGACTGTGTCGCAAACAGCCTCAAACAAAACTTTACAATAGCGATGCATTTGCTAATAGAAAAACTGATCGTAGGAAATATGAAAAATACTAAGGTTTAGTGTCTTCCTTATAAAAAGAGTAAACATATTCAAAAGTATCTAGTGCGGCATCCATTGCATTATGACTTTCAAGATGCTCTCTTATCTCATCTTCATCATTAGTATCAGGAAAGCACTTATCATTTTCTACGTCTTTTGCAAGGTCGCCGATAGGTCTATCAACATTTCTAAAATGCATAAGCCATTCTTTAAAGTTCATATCATAAAACCTCCCTTCTAGTAGATATTTTACCAAAAGTGAGGAAGAGAAAGGAGATCATTATGGCAAAGCTATCAATGTTTCTTGAAAGAGACCAAGAAAAAGCGGACAAGCAGTTTGCTGTTTATGATTACAACTTTATGCATGCTGCCCGTTATGTGGCTCAAGGCGAATTCGAAAAAGCTGCAGTGCACCATCGTAACTTAGCAAATGC
>NZ_FQXD01000037.1 GCF_900129865.1 Virgibacillus chiguensis | reverse complement strand
TGACCGAAAGCCAATTCATCTCCACCTTACCGCTGGGATTTCACCCTTCACACGCTTGAAGATGGAGACTTCTTGGCTAAAAACGTTAAAAAGTTTAGGTGCTGTTATCTACCTCTTAGCGTTGTCTAGAAACGCGGGTGTCATACAGCACCTTCTTTAGGGATATAAGCATTTTAAGCCAAGTTAAAGCTTTGACGATAAACATAACGATAGCACACAAGTTTTGGTGGCTTTTTTGTTCCATTTATCCATTAGACATGTCTCCTAAAAGTCATGATCATCTTCTATTTCAATTTCTTGCTTCAGAATTTCTCCATTTTCAGCATGAATCTCAAATTCCGCTTCTTTCTTTCCATTTCTAAGCTCTATTTCATAAATAAATTGATTATCATCTCCATCTAGTTCCATGCTCATTACTTTGCCATCAAATTGTTTCTTGGCAATGCTTTTCGCTTCTTCCATGGATATCAACTTTTCTTTAGCAGCATTTATTTGCGCTTGTTCGCTATTCCCATTTTTCGTTTGATTGATTTCCTTTTTGTTTTCTTTCAACACTTCTCCGCTGTCCCCATCAAGCTCTAAATCATATTCCACATTTTTGTTTGTTACTTCCACTTCATACACTGCTTTATGGCGATCCGTCTCTAATTCAAATTCAGTGATTTGACCATCGTATTGTTCTTGCACCATACTCTTAATTTTATCTCCATCCAGCTTTGGGGTTGCTTCATCTGCATTAGAATAATATACTCCAGTACCCAAAATCGCAGCACCAGCTATTGTTCCGATAATAATTCCTAATTTCTTTTTCATTCTTATCCACTCCTTGTTTGTTGTTAGTTCTATCATAACCATAAGGAATAAGAGAACCTTGTGAACAAGATTAGAATTTGCTAAGAAAAGAATTAATTACTAGTGAATTTAATTGTCGTGCTAAAGACCACTAGATTACTTTTTTTAATTGCGTATCGAATGTTCTTCATGAATAAAGGGCTTTGCAAAGACAAGCTAGATATATGAAATCGTAGTCTGTTCGACTAAGGAATAGTAGAAAATTCGTGTTATTAGCAGTTGTTGTCTCTATTTCTAGAAAAACTTGGCCTGTCGCCAAGTTTTATGGCGAATGGCATAGTTTCTCTTATACTATAAACCTTTATACTTTTATACTTCCTATAGTGTAAACACAAAAAAATAGCCCCCTGTTCTCTCTAATACGCTCCCAAATGGGTAAGGGCTATTTTTCTTGTTAAAATTTGATAACGTCAATTCCCTATCAGAAGAATGGGTATCTATAGAGCATAGCTGGAACTGCAAACGATTTCTTTCATAGATAATTTGTTAATACATTTTCCCTTTGCGTTTTTTAGCATACCTACCTCGTTCACGCTAATGCACTACCTATATAAGTTAATCTTCTCTTTCTATTTCGGTAAACAAGATTTCCCCTGTAAATGCATCAATCGTGATTTCAGCTTCATCTTCCCCATGAACAATTTTTACTTCATAGACAAAGCGTCCATCTTCTTCATCTAGTTCTAGTTCATCAAACGTACCAGCAAATTCCTCCAAAGCTAATTCTTTCGCCTTTTCTTCACTTATGACAACACTTTGTCCAGCATTATTATCTTGCTTTTTGTCTCGTTCACTCGCCTGCTCACTATTTTCGGCTCCATTTGTATCGTTATTTTCTTTTTGCTCAGAGGCTTTTCGGTCGTCTTTGTTCCCCGTAGATACTTCGTTTAATTGGATAACTTCTCCAGTTTTTTCATGAATCTTTATTTCATACTGTTTTCCTTTATGCTCTATACTTGCAACATAGTAGTTGTTATTTTCTTGTTTTTGAATATCTCCTTCTAGCGATCCAGGGTATTGGCTTGAAATAATTTTCTCTGCTTCCACCTTCGTAATAGCCGCTTTGGAAGCAGTACCTCCAAAATAAACAACAGTAAAACCAATGCCAACTACTGCTATTGCACTGGCTATAATAACCCACATCTTTTTTCTTTTCATAGCCACCCTCCTCGTATATTATGTTTAGGCGTTATTTTTCCGCCTATTTTATTCTAACTAATTTATAAAAATTGTATCTGCTAGTGCTACCGTTACTTTCCA
>NZ_FQXD01000039.1 GCF_900129865.1 Virgibacillus chiguensis | reverse complement strand
GTTGATCAATTGTGGGCAGAAGCTGTTATGAATTGGCGGCTGGGCGAGTCACTGATTCTGACTGGTGACCTTTTGGAAGAGGCGAAACGACAACAGGAAGGCCACGCAGAACAAGATCCTTGGGAAAGTATTATTAAAGAATTTGTAGAACGTAAAGTACCATTAGATTGGAATAAAAAGGACATAGCTACAAGGAAGCTTTATTGGTCGGGTGAATTCGGAAGCAGTGACACAGAAACAGTCGAACGTGACCGTGTGTGTGCTGCTGAAATATGGGTGGAATGCTTCAACGAAAAGGTAAACCGTTTGAAACGTTCTGAAACCATGCGTATTAACGATATCCTAGACGGCATTCCGGGATGGCAAAAGAAGTCCAATCCATTTAGATACGGACCATATGGTTTGGTAAAAGGTGGGTATGTAAGACAGAAATAATTTGTTGGTTTGTATACTTTGTCTGTATACTTTGATCAATTTTGTATACTTTCTAAAATTTGGAAGTGTATACCTTGTATACTTCCCAAAAGTTCAAAGTATACGGGAAAGTATACAGGATAAACCCTTACTATATCTATAGTTATTATTATTTGTATACCTTGTATACCTTAAATATATAAAAGTAAATAAATAGATAAATAGAGGTATTAGGTAATTACTATATACGCCTAAACGCCCTGTTTATGTACTATACGTGTACGCGCGAGAACTTTAAAAGTGATATTGAAAATTTTACGGAGGTGTGAATGCGTGGACTGGGAAGAATCAAGGATTGTTTTTATGTCTGAAATGCTTTTACTGTTAAACAACGGACCGATGCCAAGGGATTACGTTAGGCGGGTCTTTAAAGACAAAGGCTATACTTATGCAGATTTCGAAAGAACAGAAGAATTTATGGAATTGGTAAAAGAGAGTTGGCAGGACGTGGATTTCATAAGAAAACCCAAGCCGTGGGAGAAAGAGGATTACGAGGAGGAATATGATTTGAGCAAAATATTACGAGAAAAAGATATAGAAGAGTACCTAAGAAAAAGAGCCAAAGAAGCTGGCGGAAAAGCGTATAAGTTTGAATCACCGGGAAATGACGGCGTTCCAGATCGATTGGTGGTTTTCCCAGGTAACAATATTTACTTTGTTGAGTTAAAAGCACCTGGGAAGAAGCCAAGACCTTTGCAATTAAAGCAGATGCGAGATTTAAAAGATTTTAACTGCAGTGTAAGTGTAATGGACAGCAAGGAGCAGGTAGATAAATTTATAGAATTTATAAATAGAACAGTGTACGGCTTAGAAGAGAGCGATGCCTAAAACAAAAACTCAATCTTCATGGAGTGAAAAGGAGGTGTTTTCTGATGAAGTTTATACCACACAGCTACCAAAGATATAACATCAATCGAATATTAAATGATCCTTTTATTGCTTTATGGCTTGATATGGGCTTAGGCAAAACTGTAATTACACTAACTGCTATTAACGATTTAAAATACAACCGTTTCGCAGTGAATAAGGTTTTAGTGATTGCACCTAAAAAGGTAGCCCAAGGTACTTGGACAAATGAGGCTAAAAAGTGGGATCACCTGCAACTATTACGTTTTTCCATTGTACTTGGAAGCCAAACAAAACGAATCAGAGCTTTAAACACACCAGCTGATATATACGTGATTAACAGGGATAACGTAGTATGGCTAACTGACTATTACCGTAATTCTTGGCCGTTTGACATGGT
>NZ_FQXD01000021.1 GCF_900129865.1 Virgibacillus chiguensis | reverse complement strand
TTCTCATTTCCACGACGAAAGCAACCTTTCGTCTCCATGAGCGTTACTTCGGGAAGTTCCTGCCCTAGATGTCCGACGAATCGGAGTTTCTTTCGTACCTTGGATATTTTACGCATGGAAGGATTCGCTTGGTTTTCGCATTATTAGTTTCTCCATGCAACCTCATATATCCAGTTTTCAAAGAACACTTCATGCTCTTATGGTAACATGCGTTCGGTCAATTAGCACGTCTAAAGACGTACTTGACCGAAAGCCAATTCATCTCCACCTTACCGCTGGGATTTCACCCTTCACACGCTTGAAGATGGAGACTTCTTGGCTAAAAACGTTAAAAAGTTGTAGTGCGACTCTGGAAGCTAACAAATTAGGAACTTCAAATAATTAATTGTACATCAAGGACTCCGCCTATAACCCCTATGAATTGTCTGTAAATTTCGAATAATTCATGTTGTAATAGATGCCAAAGATATATATGTAGTATTAACACCTATTTTTGTTGTAATAATATCTCATAGTGAACCATCCATTTTACCGATTTTTTAGAATAAAGAATACAAACTCTTTTCCCCATACAAAATTCGCAAAACTCAATGCAGTTCCCTATAGGTAAGGAAGGAGGTAGAAATATTGACCAATCATGATAGATGGTTTATTCAAATTCGAAAAGGCCTCGCTGAACTCGCTGTTATGATTCTAATGAAAGACAGTGCTGTGTATGGATACCAACTTACGAAAGCATTAAAAACCAATCCCATGTTTGAGCTTTCGGATGGGTCTATTTATCCACTTTTAAAAAGATTAGAAGCTAACCAACTAGTAGATACGTATTGGGATAACCCAGATACGGGCTTACGCAGAAAGTACTATCAACTATCTAAAAAAGGCGCGCAAGTTTTATCGGAACGATTAAACTTGTTTCAAGAATCGATGGATTTGTTATGGAAATTACAGAAGGAGGTTACGAATGATGAAGATCAAAAGCACTGATACTTATTTAAGAAAATTAGAAGAAGAGCTGATAGAATTACCGAAAGAGGAACGAAAAGCTATCGTAGCTGAAATTGAGGATCATTTCTCCAATGCCATCATGGAAGAAACAATGCAAGGTAATAGCAAAGAAGATGCCGAGCGCCTTGTACTTCAAACTTTCCATTCTCCTGATGTTTTAGCTGAATCCTATGTAACGCCTTCTAGCACGAGCAATTTCGATCAACTTACTATATCTGTTTTTATTATTGGCTTATGGAGTGCGGCAAGTGGGACTTTACTTGCACAATTACTAGATATTTATGATCTTGGCAGGTTAACTGCAGGTATGCTTGGGGTAGCTATTTCTATTATTCATCTATTCTGTAAAAAAGAGTGGCGAAAATTAGAAGTGCAAACATTACGTGCTTTCAAGTATGTCATCCCTTTCGTTTTGTTCCCTGCCTCCCTTTTCTTATTTTGGCTTCAAGGGGAGATTAACGTCTATACAATCACCTATTTAATTAGTTTTTGGATATTTATTGGACTATGTTATAGCTTATTTCAATGGTTTTATAAACGGGTGATGAGTTAATTGTTTCATGAAAAGCTGGTTATAAGGTAGCATACTGTAATCATTGGAAGATAGCAAAATATGAATGGAGGGAAGAAAGAGCAAACGCATTACGTTTAGTATTTTTTAGTATGCCTCATTTAACTACGATGTCATCCTATAGACCTAACGTGAATTCAAGTCAAAAAACTATCCCATAAACCTTTTGGATCTATGGGATAAAGTAGTAAACTTCTTTAATTCTTCTCTAGCTTTTCCAATCGCTTCTCTATACTCTCTGTTTTTTGCAACTGCGTAACCATACGCTTAATTAACTGAATTTCCGCTTGAGCTGTCATAATATGATCTTGTGCATGGATCATGAAAAAGCTTGGTGTCGCACTTTCACTTTGCCCTTGAATCAATTCCGTTTGATATTTATGTCCTTGAACAAATTCTTCATGCGCTTCTTCCAGTTTCTTTTCTGCTTCCGTAAAATCATATTCTTCTGCCGCATCTAATGCTTCATAAGCTGCACCGCGGGCATTGCCGCCGTGCAGTATGAGCTGCATCATAATCTCTTCTCCGTTCATTTCTAACACTCCTCTTAGTTGCCTACTGCTGCTGGTTCTTCCTCTTTTTCCTGCATAGTTAATTGTTTTTCATATTTCTTAAAGAATGGATAATAAATCACCGTAGCAATAATGGCGTTCATAATTTGCACTAATCCCGCTAACCATGAACCACCTGTGGCAATAAATCCGCCAAGGAAAATAGGTACTGTAAATGGTGGTTGAATAATAACCGGTGGCAAGATGCCAGTTGCAAATAAAATGTAGTTCACAGTAACAATAATTGCTGGTCCTAAAACAAATGGGATGATTAAAATTGGGTTCAACACGATTGGCACTCCAAAAATAACTGGCTCGTTAATATTAAACAGCGATGGGATAATAGCTGTTTTCCCTACTTGTTTTAATTGCGCTGAAGTTGAGAACAGCATAAAAATAACCAGTCCGAGCGTAGCACCAGACCCCCCAATATGTGTAAACATATGGAAGAATGGCTCTGTAACGATACCAGATGCTTCTGTACCTGCTTTCACAGCATCCGCATTCTCCGCTAGCTGCGTCATCCAAAATGGATACGCAACAGAAGAAACAACGTTCATCCCATGAATACCAATGGACCATAAAATAAGCATTAAAAGTATCATACCAAGTGCTGCCCAATACGAATTCGATGCACTAACTAATGGACTGAATAAATCCAGTACTAATTGCGGTAGTGTTACTTCATAATTCGCCCAAACGATCCAAGCGATAATCCAAACGAGCGGTAAAATAATCATAAATGGAATTAGTGCTCGGAATGTTCGCATCACATATGGCGGTACTCCCGCTGGCATTTCAAACGTAAAGCCTTTCTTAATTAAAAATCGCATGAGTTCTGTCGTAACAATCCCTAAAATGATGGCAACGAATAATCCTTGTCCACCTAAATAATTTAAAATATCGCCAAAAGGAACTTTCGTAATGTCCGTTACAGGAAAAGCAGTCATGAAAAAGGCCAACATAGAAAGTATCCCTGCCATCACCGCATCCATATCATGTCTCGTTGCTAAACTATAGCCAATACCAAATGATACCGTTAAAGCCATTAAACCAAATGTTAAATTAAATGGAAATAACAGTTCGGCTTGAATCGGTGACACTGCTCTTTCCCATGCTTGAATAGGTCCCCAATCGATAGCTGATGGTGGATTGGCAATAATTAAGAAAATAGCTCCTGTTATAATAACCGGTAAAGCAAAAATAACAAAAGCATCACGAATTGCTTGTAAATATTTGTTTTGCGCGATTTTACCTAAAGGTTCCATTAAATGATTTTCTAACCATTCAATCATTGTTCACGCCTCCTATTTATTCATCAATTTTAAAACTTGATCCAATACTTTATCGCCATCCATTAATGCGAAGGCACGTTGATCCACTAGGTCAACTGGGATGTCATATTGCTCTGCTGTTTTGGTCACTTCTTTCCTCAAATGGCGAACTTGTGGTTCGAGTAAAGCTACATTATAATTACTCGCTTTTTGCTTAAATTCACCTGTCCCTCCTGCGTCAACCGTTACAGACAGACCTCGATTCTCTGCTGCCTCTTGCACTTTTTTCGCTAATTGACTGGAAGTTGCTCCCCAACTACATAAAATAATTAATTTGATTTCTTGATTGTTTTCCATTTTCCATTTCTCCCATCTATTATTTCGTTTTGTTTTTCGCATGACTTAAAATGTTCTTCGCCATGCTATCCACTCTTTTATAGTGGCGCATAAGCCAATAAGAAAACCATGAAGCTAAACAAATGACGATTGAAAAAGCGATACCAAATCCTAAAATGAGATTTGCAGATTCTTGATTCGTCCATAGTGCATATATGCCGTACCCAACCCATATTGCTGTAAATAAAACGGCATACATCGTTAAAAACTTCTTCACTATCCTCCCTCCTCTCTGATTTGTGTCCTCTCACTTTCTATATATGCAAAAATCATGCCAACACAAACAAACCCTTTCAAATCAAGGGTTTCAGTCATTTTAAAAAATGTGTGCAAGATTTCTGCACACATTAACGCGACAATTTTTGTAATGCATTGCGAATCGGTTCATAAATTGGGAGATGGTATTTTGCTTCTAACTTGGTAAACAGTGGCTCCCAAATTTCCTTTTCTCCTTCTGCTACTGTAAACTGCCGATCAATTGGTACAGAAGCAAGCAACTGCTCCATATTATTTTGCAATTTTGCACCTACTAAACGATCCATTAAGCTACCAAGATGCATCCACATCCCTAACTTCCTATTTACATCCCAATGATAGTAGGTTGCAATAGGTTCCATATAATCATTTAAAATTGCTACTAATGATTGCGGATTAATAAATGTGACAATTTCCGCAAGCCCTTTAGACACAAGTGGAAAGACTTCATTCTGCTTTATTTCTCCTTCTCGTAATTTCGGAGATTTTCGCGTCACTTCTAATAATTTAGTCATTCTCGCAATGCCTTCTTCTTGTAAAAGCTCCCAAGCAGGAATATAAGGCACTCCTTCTATCGTAACAGGAACTGTTCCAATAATAGCGACAATATCATAATGTTGTTTTAACTCCTCCAACATGGAGGCATCTTTTGTAGTCGGATCAATGCGCACAGAACGAATGAGAACATCCTCATCTACTTCTGCTAATTGATCCTCAATCCACGATTCTAGTAATTGCGCAGCCCCTTCTCCTGTAAAACAAACGGTAGTAATCATACGCTTTTTTTCTACTGGGGAATAATTTGTTTTCTCTTTCACAAAAATAGTCATTGCTTTTTTCGTAGCTTGATACATTTCTTCTAAACGCACATTGGAAATAAGTGACTTTCTCCCCGCTTCTAGTACCATTGGTAAATTAACACTCGATAAGGTTTTTACTTCCACATCCAAATCATGCTTTATCGCATCTCCCATCGTTATTAAAGAGCCAATATCTACAAGTAAGAGCGCACCTTTTATATGTGTCATCGTACTTATCTTTTGCTTTACCTGCTGGTATATTTCTGTAGCTGAAACATGTAATGGCATATCAATCGCTTGAATGACTTCATTTCCTAATAACGTATTTGTCACTTCGGCCATGGAAGAAGCAGTAGCTTCCCCGTGTGTAACTAAAATAACCGCGATCGATTGCTCAGCGTGAAGCACATTGCTTTCGTTAGCCGTTAAAAAGTGAGCCAATAAGGCAATTTCTTCTTCTGGTAATGCTAATCCTATCGTTGTATGTAAATGGGTAGCTAACTGTTGCGCCGCTTCTCGGTATACTGGGTTAGGGTGCACAACAATGGGGAGTTCTTCCCTTGCTTCATGTTGATGGTTGCGATAATTTTGTAAATGCAAACCAATCACGTACAATTGATTATTATTAAACTGGACAGGCAAATCAGATAGTCGATTTTTAGCATCTAATAAAGCATGAAACAAATCCTCATCAATTAATTGTTGCCACCCTTGCTGCACAAAGTCAGGCTGACGATATTTCTTTGATAAATCAGCAATATATTTTTGAATGGTTGTATGAATTGATTGATGATCCGCTTGTTTAGCTATTTTTTGATAAATATTAGGGAGATGCTCACTAATCGCTTTTTCCCTTTCAATGGTAGAAGTTACTTCCCGTTGTTCTAAAGAAGAAGAGCTACCGAAGCTGGCAATATTATCTGGTAAATCTGCTATTTGAATTGTTACTTTTTCCTTCTGTTTATTTAAGTAACGTAAATAAGCGTGTGCACAAGCAATTTGAATGTCACTTTTTAATTGACCTATATTTCCCGGACAAGGATATAAGAGCAGCGCTTCACGGCTTTGATCTGTTATAGCTAAACTCGTATCCATTTTGTTCGCTTCTTGGCGCAAGAAATAATTAACAAGCTCTTCTCTTTCCTCCCAAGTTCTCTCTTTTAACGACGGTAATGTCAATTTAATCGAAAACCGCCGAACTAAAGCAGGAAGTAATGCCTTATGCGGATCTTCGGTGGTCGCTCCGATAATCGTAATCGTAGCATACCGATCTTTCGTCGCTTCTCCTAGCACACGATAAACACCTTTATCCATTAAATAAAACAACATCTCTTGACCAGAAGGAGGCAAGCGGTGAATTTCATCTAAAAAAAGGATACCTCCATCAGCTTTCTCTACAAGACCAGTTCGATCTTCATTCGCGCCCGTGAATGCGCCTTCTTTCACCCCGAAAATTTGTCCTACTAATAACTCTGCGTTTTGTGCGTAATCTGCACAGTTAAATGTTACAAATGGGACATCCCCTTGATCGCTCATCCGTTTTCTAGCTAATTTGCATAAAGTTTCTGCAAGATACGTTTTCCCCGTACCTGTTTCCCCCGTAAGTAAAATCGGGATATTTCGCGAAGGATATAATAAAGCTGCCATCCCTTGTTCTAAAATAGGACGCAAACTTTTGCCAATACCATCTGCATCGTTTAAGCCTGTCTCTTCCGCGTGCATATTTGCGATATATTTCACTGGTTTTCCTGGTACTTTTACGGCATCCTTTTGCTTTACTAACTCATTTAAGTAGCGACTCGCCGTAGAACGATCAATATGCAAAAGTCCGCTGACATCTTTCGCTGTTACTCCTTCCCGTTTGCCTGATTCTGTACGTAGCACCGCTTTTACTTCGTTTATTTTACTCATTATCGAAACCTCATTTACATTTATCTTTACACTCTTTTATTGTAACAGCTTACACAAATAATTACATAGATATCCTTTGCCCTTAGAAGCTGTAAGGCATTTTACAGTAGCCAAGAAACAAAATTCACAATGAATGCATGAAAACGTACTGCTATGAATTAAAATAAGTTACAAAATAGAAAACATGTGAGTTTTTTCGCAATAGATGACTCCACTCCTTAGAAAACGTTGTCTATTTTTAGACAACGAACCCCTTGGTCTTTCAACATTAAAAAATGTAGAAGGAGGCATGACTATTTATCAAAAATCAAATGTGACCGCTGCGGAAAAGGAGACAAGTATAAGAATCCTTTCTGTAGTTATCCTGTGGTGATTTAATCTATTGGAACGGAGCGTTTATCATGTACTAGATGCATGATAAACGAGGCTGCACGACTTGAAAAATGAGACTCATTAGCTTTTAAAAAATTACTACTAGGACATTTTAGGTAGTAATCATACTATTGATATTGCTATAATAATTGGGTGATAAGGAATCGTTTTTATAAATAATTTTGTCATATTTTCAGATGTTTTGACAACCTTTGTGGAAAGTATTGCAATTTAACAAATAAATGAGCATACTTATTTTTGTGTGTTTCCGACATAACACCTAAAAATTTTCAAATTAGAAAGGAAGATTTGTAACCATGAAAGTGATTGACCCAGATCCATCTAGATTGGCTGCAAGTATTCATGACAAAAAGCAAGAAATGATTACACTAGGTTTAAAGTACGGCTTAACTGATCGAAGAACTGTAAAATGCAGTCAACAGCTTGACAAGCTATTAAACTTACACAATAGTTTAAGACCTTTTTATGTAGCTAGCTTTACATTTCTTTATTTTCTAGCTTAATGCATACAATGAATGAATAATCACTCATTGTATTGGCGAAGTTATCTATGAATGGATGATTCCATTAATTGTGAAACAAAAAGGTGTCACTATTGTTTCTTTACCCTATATAGATGAGGCAGATAAACATTACTTCTTCTTTAAAAATCACATGTATCATTTACCATCGTTTATCTGCCTTAACCGTTTTTAGAATCTTCCCACACTAAAACAGACTCTACTGTTAACACAGTAAAGCCTGCTCTCAATTATTCTCCTAACACCGTTTTCGCAATATTTTTATCTAATGCTTCAAAGTCATCATATGAAATGGTTTCATACAGTTCTTTTCTCGTTTGCATATCTGTAACACCATTTTTTTGTGTACCTTCTTCTTTAATTAGCTTGAAGATTCGTTCATATGCTTTAGCTGCTACACGTAAAGAAGTTACTGGATAAATCACCATTTTAAAGCCCATACGTTGAAATTCTTCAGCAGTGATATAAGGTGTTTTTCCAAATTCAGTCATATTTGCTAAAAGTGGTGCATTGACTTTCTGCGCAAACACTTGGAACTCTTCATCCGTTTGTAACGCTTCGGGAAAAATCGCTTCTGCTCCAGCGGCTACGTATGCATTCGCTCGTTCAATGGCAGCGTCTAACCCTTCATTAGCTCGAGCATCGGTCCGAGCAACGACTACTAGCGAAGGAGCTACTTTTTTAATTGCTTGTATCTTTTGTTCCATCTCTTCTTTTGTGACAAGCTGTTTCCCGTTCAAATGACCGCATTTCTTTGGTAGCTGCTGATCTTCTATTTGCACTGCAGCAACATTCGCTTCAAACATCTCCTGAGCTGTCCGAGCTACATTTAACACACCGCCAAAACCAGTGTCAATATCTACTAAAGCTGGTAAGTTCGTAGCCCGAACTAAGTCTCTAGCCCTTTCAGCTACTTCCGTTGATGTTACCATTCCTAAATCTGGTAAGCCTTTACTAGCCGTATACGCTCCCCCAGATAGATACAGCGCATGGAAACCTGTTTGTTTAGCAACGAGCGCTGCCATCGCATCATGGGCTCCAGGAATTTGTAAAATCTCCTCTGCGTACATGAGCGCTTTGAATTGTTCTGCTAACTCTTTTTGTGTTTTCGGTTCATCGACAATCCATGCCATCTTTTGATGTCCTCCTCGTTACTTCGCAAATAATTCCATAAATTCGTTTACATCCATCTCCGCTAACTTACCATAATCATAACTAACAGATTCAATTTCCTGCAACTGTTTGCTAGCAAATTGTGTCGCCAAATTAGCTGCGTACTTGTCTAGTATCTTTGGAATTGCTTCTTCTCTGCGAAAACGATGCCCTAATGGATATTCACGTTCAATTGCTGCTGTTTGCGTACCATCTTTGAAATGAACTTGAACGGCATTTGCAATGGAACGTTTATTTGGATCTAAATAATCCTCTGTGTATGCTTTATTTTCTGTAACAACCATTTTATCACGCAACATATCCACTCTTGGATCAGCAGCAACATCATCCTCATAATCTTCTGCCACAATATTTCCTTTTAATAAACCGATAGCTGTTATATATTGCAAACAGTGATCACGGTCAGCTGGATTATACAACGGTCCTTTTTTATCAATAATGCGAATTGCTGACTCATGGGTAGAAATCGTAATGTGATCAATTTCATCTAAGCGTTCCTTTATCTCAGGATGAAGCTCAATCGCCGCTTCTGCTGCTGTTTGGGCATGGAATTCAGCAGGATAAGATACTTTAAAAAGTACATTTTCCATGACATAACTATCTAAAGGCTGTTTTAATACAAGCTCTTGTTTATTAAATAACACATCTTGAAAGCCCCAACCTGGAGCACTTAACGCCGTTGCGTAACCCATTTCCCCTTTTAAAGCCATTAACGCTAATCGGACAGCTCGGCTCGTTGCATCACCAGCAGCCCAAGACTTACGAGAGCCCGTATTCGGTGCATGACGATACGTACGTAAACTAGAATTATCAATCCAAGCATTGGATAATGCATGAATAATCTCTTCTTTCGTACCACCAAGCATTTTCGTTACGACAGCGGTAGAGGCGATTTTCACAAATAAAACATGATCAAGTCCGACACGATTCAAGCTGTTCTCTAAAGCAAGAATTCCTTGAATTTCATGTGCCTTAATTGTCATTTCTAATACATCTTTCACCTTAAGCGGCTCTTTTCCGTTCGCTATATTCTGGCGGCTAATAAAATCAGCCACTGCTAAAATAGCTCCAAGATTATCAGATGGATGCCCCCACTCTGCAGCAAGCCATGTATCATTATAATCGAGCCAACGAATCATCGCACCAATATTAAACGCTCCTTGCACAGGGTCTAATGTATGGGAAGTGCCAGGAACGCGCACGCCATTTGGTACTACTGTCCCGGGTACAATCGGCCCAAGATGTTTCGTACATTCTGGGTAATTAAGAGCTAATATCCCACAACCTAATGTATCGATTAACACATAATGTGCGGTAGAAAAAGCTTCTTCACTAGTAACTTCTTTATTTAACACATAATCTGCTATGTCTTCTAATAGTTGATCTGTCTTTCTTTCATCTTTCACTTGTACCATGCATGATCGCTCCTTCAATCTAGATTAATAACTTTCTCCAATGTAATGAACACGCGGACGGAATATGCGATTGTTGTTATGCTGTTCTATGACGTGTGCAGCTAATCCCGCTGTACGTGCGCTAAAGAAAATCGGCGTATAAAGACCGATTGGAATGCCAAGCATCCAATATACAGGTGCTGCATAATAATCGAGATTAGGATATAAACCTTTTTCCTCTCGCATTACTTTTTCTCCAGCTTCACACATTTCTAATAATGTGTAGTCTCCTTTTTTCTCACATAGTTGCTTTAAAGCGTCTTTCAACACTAACGCTCTTGGATCCATCTTCTTCATGTACACTCTGTGCCCAAAACCCATTACTTTTTCTTTATTGGCAAGCTTTCTTTGAATTAATTCTTCAAAAGCAGCGGCAGTTTTCACTTCATTTAGCATATACATTACCGCTTCATTCGCACCACCATGTAAATTTCCTTTTAAGGAGGCAACTCCCCCTGTCAAGGCTCCATAAAGGTCGGAATTTGTCGAAGCGATAACTCTAGCAGTAAATGTTGAATTTGGCATTTCGTGCTCACTATAAAGTAGTAATGTACGATCAAATATTTCCGCTTCAAACGCTGTTGGTTTCTCCCCTGTAATCATGTATAAAAAATTTGCACTGTACGAAAGTGTTGGATCCGGTTTGACAACCTCTTGCCCATGAATGAGACGAAAGCTATTTACCGTAATAGCTGGCAACTTGCCTAATAGCTCATACGCTCTACTTTTATTCGCTTCTAAAGAACGATTATCTATATCTCCATCATATCCAGAAAGCGCTGACAATCCTGTCCGCAATCCATCCATCGGGTGTGTTTGCTTTGGCAATAGAGATAAAATTTGCATCACTTGATCTGGTATATCGTAATTAGAGGTTAACTTCTTTTCAAGAGCCGTTTTTTCAGAGGCAGTTGGTAAGTTACCATCTAACAAAAGATGCACAACATCAATATAGTCATTATTTTGCGACAAATCGATTAATTCATGCCCGCGAATAATGATTTTTTCTTGTTCTGTGTCAAGAAATGATATAGCCGTCTCTGCTGCAATAACGCCATCTAAACCAGGAACAAACTGCTGCTTCGTACTCATAAACATCCTCCTCTAGGTTTTTCGATAATTTCCTTTATTTTCTCTATTTATATTATAGAATTGAATTGAAGATTAGGAAAATATATAATATTAATTACTAGACATAAAATTTTTCAATATCAGAATGCAAGAAAACGGGGTGTTTTTTATGAGAACGGAAGATTGGGAAATGTTAGCGGAATTATATCGGACGGAAAATATTACACAAGCTGCGCAACGGCTGTTTCTATCTCAACCGACGTTAACGTCTCGTATAAAAAAAATGGAAATGTATTATGATGTCCAGCTTATCATACGTAAACAGAGGGGCATTACGTTTACACCAGAAGGAGAACAATTGGCTCTCCACGCACAAAAAATGTTATATGAACAAAGAAGGATTGAAGAGCAGCTTCATAATATGAAAGATCAGTTTGCTGGCACGATTCGAGTCGGCGTATCAAATTTTTTCGCATTGAATAAAATGCCGAAATTGTTACGCTTATTTAAGCAAAATTACCCAGATGTGGAATTTCAAGTAGTCACAGGGTGGAGTAGCGAAATGCACCGCCTTATTTTAAATCATGATGTACATATTGGTTTCATCAAAGGGGATTATATTTGGAATGAAAATAAACATTTACTATATGAAGAAGAGATTTGTATTGCTTCTCCGTGGGATTTCCAATGGGAGGATCTTCCTCAATTACCTCGGATTGATTACCATACAGATGAGAAAATGAGGAGTATTGTCGATCAATGGTGGTATAGCACCTATAAACAAAATCCAAATATAAATATTCAAGTCAATCAAGTGGAAACATGTAAAGAAATGGTCATTCATGGACTTGGTTATGCCGTTATAGCCAATCTTGTCGTTCGTCCACACACCGATTTATTCATTAGACCCATTCATTTACCGTCGGGTGAATCCGTGACCAGAAAAACTTGGATGTACTATCATGAAGAAACGTTAAAGCTCAACATTGTAAAAGCATTCGTCCAGTTTATTGAAACGCTTGATGTAAAAGCATTATAGAAACTAAAAACACAAAGAACATGATGTAAAATGATAACGTGTGAAAACTTTAAAAACATCTTAGATACAAAGCGGATTTTGCGTGCAAAACCCAACACAGCGATGAGACACTATATAAGCCCTAAAAATTCTGTACTTTTTTATAGTGTGAAATAAAAAGTAATCTACTTCCTACTTGACCGGCAGGGCGGATTACTTTTTTGTGTTGGAATTGGTTAATCGTTACAAATGATCGTGTCTCTTTCATAGAATACGATATTAAAGCCTTTACATATACAGAGCACGTTTGATAGTATACTTGTATACAAGTATACTATCAAACGCGTATAAGGAGGATGAAAATGAATGCGCTTTATCCAGAGCAATGGTTACATAACTTGTCAACAGGAGAGAAAATAGCTGCCGAAGTTCGCATGCAAATTATTTCCAAAACAATTGGAAGCGATACCATAATATCCGAAAATAAGCTTGCTAAACAATATGATACGAGCCGGTCCCCTGTACGAGAAGCTCTAAAAATTCTCGCTTCTGAAGGCTTCATCCAACTTGAAAAGATGGGGACTGTAATCTTAGACTTTTCAGACAAAGATATTGAAGAGCTTTATGATATAAGAAAAATAATGGAACAATTTGTGCTTGAACGCATCATTCAGTTAGATACGGATGCTCTCGAACAACAGTTAATTAAAATTATCGACATGATGTCTATTGCAGTTAAATTTAAAGATGCTGAGAGTTTAACTGTTCAAGATTTGGATTTCCATGAAACAATCATTCGATCTATCAATCATAAGAGAATATTACTCATGTGGTCAAAAATGCGTCCAACTATGGAAAGCTTTATTTTATTGTCAATGAGACGAAGGTTTAAAGACGCCCCAAAGGATGCTGATAGAATTGTGCAAAATCATAAACTCATGCTGAAATCGATTCAAGATAAGGATAAAGTTTCTATTTCCAAAGCAGTTGAAAACAATTTTAACACGCACCATATGCTTGAAAAAGAAAGAAAACATCATCATTAATCTCCTGCAAACTTGAAGATACCTATACTAAACTAGAAAGAAGGAGAAATCTATGCCATTATTTATTGTCGCTTTAGGAATTATCGTACTACTGATACTGATTATGAAATGGAATATACATACCTTTATCTCTTTAATTATCGTTGCTTTTTTGATTGCCTTATCTCTAGGAATGCCTCTTAAAAACATTGTTGCATCTATTGAAAGCGGGATGGGAGGAACGCTAGGAAGTATCGCATTTGTCTTTGGATTAGGCGCCATACTTGGTAAGTTAATAGCCAATGCAGGAGGTGCCCAACGGATTGCTATTACACTGATTGAAAAATTTGGCGAAAAACAAATTCAATGGGCAGTCGTCATTGCTTCTTTCATTCTTGGTATAGCATTATTTTTTGAAGTAGGATTAGTATTACTTATTCCGATTGTGTATCAAATTGCCAAGCAAACAAAGGTTTCTTTCTTATCCCTTGGTCTACCAATGGTGGCAGCATTGTCTGTCACACATGGTTTTTTACCACCACATCCGGGGCCAACCGTCATTGCACAAGAATATAATGCAAATATAGGCATGGTTTTACTTTATGGAATCATTGTTGCTATACCAACTACATTCATTTCCGGACCGTTTTTTGCTAGATTTGCAAAAAAATGGGCTCCTACTGCTTTTGATAAATTAGAAAGCGGTAGCCTAGCAGAAATTGGAGAAGCGAAGCAATTTAAATTAGAAGAAACACCAGGGTTTGGTATTAGCGCATTTACAGCTTTATTTCCAGTTTTATTAATGATGTTATCTACCATAATCTCTTTATTCCAAGGCGATAAATCAGGTTTTATATTTAATTTTTTCACAATGGTTGGTTCACCGACGACCGTGATGCTTTTGTCTGTCTTATTAGCCATCTATACGATGGGATTAGCACGTAATATTCCCATGAAAGAGCTAATGAGCGCTGCAGAAAGTTCTATACGCTCTATTGCGATGATGCTATTAATTATTGGCGCAGGTGGAGCTTTAAAACAAGTTTTAATTGATGGTGGCGTTGGGGATTATGTTGCTATTTTATTTGACGGTAGTTCCATCTCGCCGATTATTTTAGCTTGGTTAATTGCAGCAGTCTTAAGAATTGCTCAGGGGTCAGCTACCGTCGCTGCATTAACGACAGCAGGGCTAGTTATTCCTTTAATGGCAGGGTCAGATGTTAATTTGGCACTAATGGTATTAGCTACAGGAGCTGGTAGTCTTATCGCATCCCATGTCAATGATACTGGCTTTTGGATTATTAAAGAGTCCTTTGGTTTAACAATAAAAGAAACATTTTTAACGTGGACGATGTTAGAAACAGTTATTTCTGTAAGTGGTCTTGCTTTTATCTTACTATTAAACATTTTCGTGTAATAGTTTATTGTTAACGCTTTATAAATTGAAAAACTACGGTCATCGCGTCTTGATAGCGATAAAACGCCTTCATCTACTTATACTTACCCATCATGTAAATGAAGCGATCTCTTAGGTGGACAATATCGTCTTTTTCAACCAGAATAAAAGTGGAAGTTCTCTAAATTAAAGGAGGGAGTTGGATTGCACATCTTAATTGGTGAAAATAGGTTGGAGTTAACCATTGGAGATATAACGAAAGAAAAAACAGAGGCAATCGTTAATGCAGCAAATGGCTCGCTGATGGGTGGCGGTGGTGTTGATGGAGCAATTCATCAAGCAGCAGGACCAGAATTATTGCAAGCTTGTCGTACAATCCGTAAACAACAGCTAAAAGGCGAGCCTTTAGGAACTGGAGAAGCTGTCATAACTGCTGGGTATCATTTACCTGCAAGCTATGTAATCCATACGGTAGGACCCATTTGGGATGACCATCATCCAAACCAAGACAAGCAGTTAGCAAGCTGCTACCTGCATGCACTTAAACTTGCTCAAGAACATCATCTATCAAGCATTGCATTTCCATCTATTTCTACTGGTGTATATCGTTTTCCTATTAAATTAGCAGCAGAAATAGCTATAAGAACAGTTACGAACTATTTGCAGACAGCAACATTTGGTCAAGTTAAAATCGTGCTCTTTTCCGAAGCTGACTTTCGTGTTTATCAATCTGCTTTGAAACATATAACCGATTCCCTTTAGCAATTCGAGCAAAAGTTAAGGATGAACAAAGGTGCAAGCGCCGTTTAGTAACGTAGCGAGTGGAACGAATTAACGGAGATAATGAAATCCTGCCACTAAAACAGAGGTATGCCGACATCGAGTTGAAGCCCGTTTTTAGTCGGCCTTCCTCTTTTTACGAACGAACCGATGATAACCTAGCTTAAGGCGATTTCGTGATTCCACCTAGTTGCTGGGCGATGGAGCCGGACGTGACTTTTTTCTAATTTTTCTAAACACCAAATAGTCTTTTCCCCCATTCTTTGAGTTTTGGGATAAAACCCTCTAAAATTATTTACTCTCCTTCCTTTTCTCTATGCCTCATCCATTATAGAAACAAAGTTTTATAATCTATATGCTCCAGCCATTATTTTCTGTATAAGAAAATTTGCTTTTGGCATGATAAGAGAAAAAGTGCAATGAATGGAGCATGTAAACATGACAAACCAACCTAAAACATGGAGTATTATTAGCATTGCCTCCATACCGCTTGTAATGACACTAGGAAACTCAATGCTTATCCCTGTACTACCAATTTTTGAAAAAGAAGTAGGGATTACCTCCTTTCAATCAAGTATGGTCATAACAAGCTACTCGATAGCTGCCATTTTTCTTATTCCAGTAGCAGGCTATTTATCGGATCGCTACAGTAGAAAAATCGTTATTTTAATCAGTTTAATTTTCGCTTTTATTGGTGGTTTAATTGCCGGTTTTGCCTCGTGGAAACTAACAGAACCTTTCACATGGATTATTATTGGTCGTATTCTCCAAGGCATAGGAGCAGCCGGGGCCTTCCCTATTGTACTGCCTTTAGTAGGAGATTTATTTAAAGGCGATGATGAGAAAACAAGCGCTTGCTTAGGTATTGTTGAAACATCGAACACGCTCGGAAAAGTACTAAGCCCTATACTCGGCGCACTATTTGCCGCTTTTTTATGGTATATACCTTTTTTCTCTATTTCTGTTTTTAGTATTATTTCTACTGTGCTCATTTATTTTTTTATCAAAGTACCAAAACAAGCAGACGAAGTAGAACCTCTGCGAAAATTTATCCAGAGAACAAAAAACACCTTTAAAACAGAAGGTAAATGGCTATATACCGTGTTTTTAATTGGAATTCATTTCATGCTTATCCTATTCGGTGTTTTGTTTTTTCTCTCTGATATCTTCGAAAAACAGCATCAACTATTTGGAGTGACAAAAGGGTTTGTATTAGCTATTCCGTTGTTTGGACTTTGCCTCGCATCGTTTATTACTGGGCGGAAAATAAAGGGGGACTTAGCGACGATGAAACGTGTGTTATTAGTTAGTTTGCCTATTGTCGCAGTAACTGTCGTGTTCATTGGCTTTTCAAGTAATAACTTGTATCTATTGTTAAGCGTTTCTTCCATTTTAGGAATTGCTATTGGCGCTGTACTGCCTACATTAGACGCACTGATTACCCAAGGAATTGATAAAGAAGAGCGAGGAACGATTACGGCCTTCTATAGTTCTTCACGTTTTATCGGTGTCGCTTTAGGTCCCCCAGTTATATCTTTAGCAATGCGCCACTATATTCATTTCAGTTATATAACCATGGGGATCGTTAGTTTTTTGTTGGTTTTTTTTGTATGGTTTTTTATACGTGGAGAAGAAGCTATTATTGCAGAAAGCGGATAAAAAGAATCTTTAATCAGTTGGAGATAATTGGGAGTCTTGATTAAAAGAGACGCTTCTCCCTCCCCCATACATATTTTTTTCCTATAAACAAATAATAAAAACAGCTTAAATGATAAGGAGTATTCTATGACAGTTAAAGAGGGTTTAGAACAATCAGATGCAGCAGCAGAAAAATTAATTGAAATTAATCGAATAATTACAGATGCCGTGTTCCAAGCTTTTCTATTCTCATGGCAGTGGTGGTTAGGCATTATTTTATTTGTCGTTCCCTGGATACTTTGGGTTATATTTAGAACGAAACATAGTACAGGACGTTTGTTAGGTTGCGCCTTTCTAACCATTGCGCTATCTTTACTAATTGATTTAGTCTCATTATCTTACGGATTATGGTCTTATCCTATGAAATTTTCACCTATCTCACCGATTCTTTTTCTCCCTTATCATTTAGCTTTAGCTCCTGTTGCTGTTATGTTTGTGTTGCAAATCAAACCAAAAGCAAATGCCCTTATAAAAGGGAGTATTTTTGCAGCTATTGCGGCTTTTGGTGGAATGAACCTTTTCAACGCATTAGAATTTTACAATCCAAAAAACTGGTCCACATTTTATGACTTTTTTATCTTTCTATTTTTATTTTTTGCCTCTTATTGGTTATTCCATATTCAAGGCTACGAAAAAATTGCTGCAAGAAAACATACGTAGACTCTTTTAATTTTTCTTGTTACGTAAAGGATAGTACACGCTCAAGGTATACATATGCTGTTCTTTCATTACCAGCGGATTTTCTATAGTTACAAAAGAGGATGCCACCGTTTTACTTATACGATAAACCGTGAAATAGGAACAAAGGCTCGGGGCGCCCGTTTTGCAACGTAGCGAGTGGAACGAAGCAACGAAAGTTTTAGGGATCATGCTCCTGCAACAGAAGTATGCCGGGTAGGGCGGCAAGACCGTCTTTAGTCGGCCTTCCTATTTAGAACGAACTGATGATGACTTAGCTTAGGGCAATGGAGTGAAGTCGCCTAGTTGCTGGGCGCTGGAGCCGGGCGTGGCTAAATAACTTAGTTCATTTATCTACAGCTGCAAATTTTAATATTTCCATAAATTTGCTAGACCATGAAAAAAGGAAAGGCAAAAAATCACCTTTCCTCTCTTTATGAAAACCATTTCTTTTTATTGTTTGGATAGTAATTCGCTTTGTTTCACTTCAAGACGTCTACGGTGCAAAATAGGCTCGGTGTATCCATTAGGCTGTTCTTTTCCTTTAAATATAAGGTCACAAGCTGCTTGAAAGGCAATCGAACGATCGAAATCTTGAGCCATCGGATGATAATTTTTATCGCCTTCGTTTTGCTTATCCACCATTTTTGCCATTCTTTTTAAGGAATCCATCATTTGTTCTTCTGTGCAAACACCATGATACAACCAATTAGTTAACATTTGGCTGGAAATTCGTAACGTTGCTCGATCCTCCATTAAACCAATATGATGAATATCAGGAACTTTCGAGCATCCTACGCCTTGGTCTACCCAACGAACGACATAGCCAAGCAATGTTTGACAGCTATTATCTAACTCATTTTGTATTTCCTCATGCGACCAATTTGGTTGCTTAGCAATTGGCACTTGCAACATATCAGTCTGATAACTTTGCTTCTCTTTGGCAAGCTGATCTTGAACTGCTTTTACGTCCACTTCATGATAATGCAATGCATGTAATGTCGCTGCTGTTGGCGACGGTACCCAAGCCGTGTTCCCACCTGCTGTAAGGTGACTAATTTTTTGTTTAAGCATATCAGCCATTAAATCTGGCATCGCCCACATTCCTTTACCAATTTGCGCCTTCCCTCGTAACCCTGCTTGCAGCCCTGTTTGCACATTATTTTTTTCGTATGCCTGTAACCAAGCCGATGGCTTCATTTCCCCTTTACGAATCATTGGACCGGCTTCCATAGATGTATGAATTTCATCACCTGTTCGATCTAAAAATCCCGTATTAATAAATACGACGCGTTCTTTTACTTGATAAATACAGTTTTTTAAATTTAATGATGTTCTTCGTTCTTCATCCATAACCCCGATTTTAATCGTATATCGCTCTAAATCTAACATATCTTCAATTCGATGAAACAATTCATTCGCAAATGCAACTTCTTTTGAGCCATGCATTTTTGGTTTTACAATATAAATTGAACCTGCTGGTGAATTTCGATAACGCCCGCTTCCTAATAAATCGTGTTTTGCCATAAGTGAAGTGAACACGCCATCCATGATCCCCTCGGGGATTTCTTCTCCGTTTTTCGTGAGAATCACATTCGTTGTCATTAAGTGCCCTACATTTCGCACAAACATCAGCACTCGTCCAGACAATGTAATCGCTTCTCCATTTGGACCTTTATACGTACGATCCGCATGCAACGTTCTGGTGATTTCTTTTTCATTTTTGGTGAATGTGGCGGATAAGTTACCTTTATTTAATCCTAACCAATTTCGGTAAACAAGCGTTTTATCTTCTGCATCCACAGCAGCTACAGAATCCTCACAGTCCATAATTGTCGTTGTCGCTGCTTCTAATACAATATCTTTCACCCCAGCAACATCTGTTTTACCTATTGGATGCGACGGATCTATTTGTACTTCAACGTGTAAGCCGTTATGAACGAAAAGAATAGCTGTTGGCGATGCTACATCACCTTGATAACCAACAAACTGCGCCGTATGTTTTAATGCCGTTGTTGCACTATTTTCTAAGCTAATATGCAAATTCCCTTCCCTTACAAAATACCGAGTCACTTCTGCATGAGACCCTGTTTGCAGTGGAAAATGATCGTTTAAAAACTTTTTCCCAAATTCGATTACCCGTTGACCGCGAATGGGATTATACGACGCCCCCTTTTCCGCGCCATCTTCTTCAGAGATCACATCTGAACCGTACAATGCGTCGTAAAGCGACCCCCATCTCGCATTGGCAGCATTTAGCGCATAACGTTCATTATCAATAGGGACAACTAATTGCGGCCCTGCTTGCTTTGTAATCGTATCATCCACATTTTCGGTTGTAATCGTAAAATCATCCACTTCTGGCTCTAGATAGCCAATCTCCTTTAAAAATGACGTATACGCTTCTTGATCTTCAAAATCATTTGTTTGAAGCCAGTCATTTATTCTTTGTTGCATTTTCTCTCTTTCAACCAATAATGCTTTGTTCTTAGGTGTCAAATCGGTAACGAGTTCATCAAAATCTTGCCAAAACTTCTCTTGATTCAATCCCGTATCTGGTAATGCTTCCTTGTTAACAAATTCATAAAGTTCTGTAGCAATTTGCAGATTTCCTTTCGTTATATACGCTGTCAATGTTATCCCCCTCTGTAATGCTTTATTTACTCTATTGTAATGTTAAAAATCATAAAATTGAAATATCCGTTTTGCATAAGTGTTATTCCTTTTAGCTATTGATTTTAGTATAATAATGAAAAACAGGAATTTAACAAACGGAAGGTCGGATTATATGGACATTCGTCAAGTTGAGTATTTCATTGCTGTAGCCAATAAACAAAATTTCACCAAAGCTGCCTCCGCGCTTCACATCTCCCAGCCTTCCTTAAGTAAAGCAATTAAAAATTTAGAAAATCAGCTCGGTGTTACTTTATTTTATCGAGGTGGAAAAAAGATTGAACTGACAGATGCGGGCGCTGCGTTTTTAGGGAACGCCAAACAATTTATCGAAGCTTATGAAAATCTAACAACGGAAATGTATGACGTGGTGCAATTAAAAAAAGGACAAATAAAAATTGGCATCCCTCCCATTATTGGCGCTACTTTTTTTTCTAAATTAATTAGTCAATACAAAGCAGCGCACCCCTCCTTTCATATTGAACTAAACGAAGTGGGTAGTAATTTAATTCAACATGGGGTAAAAGAAGGAGAGTTAGATGTTGGCCTCATTTGTAATCTACCAGTAGAAAAACACCACTTTTCTACCATAAACCTGTTAAAAGACCCTTTAATGGTCGTTGTCCAAAACAATCACCCTCTTGCTTCTAAAAAATCTGTTGCATTGCCAGATTTACAGGATGAACCATTTATTTTATATCAGCAAGATTTCTCTTTACATGACCGGATTATAGAAGCCTGCCAACAATACGATTTTATGCCAAATGCCGTCTGTAAAAGTTCGCAGCGAGACTTCATGATCGAAATGGTGGAAGCAAACTTAGGCATCGCTCTTTTCCCTAGTAAAATTTGTAAACAACTGCTCCATCACGATGTTCAAGCTATTCCTTTCAAACAACCAAGGCTTCATCTGGAGTTGGCACTTATTTGGAAAAAAGATAAATATTTGCCGTATGCCGTACGTGAGTTTGTCACTATGGCAAAAGATTTCACAAATTAAGTTCATTTAGAAAAACTTGGCTTACTGCCAATCCATTTAGAGGTAGACTTAGTTTTTCTTATACTATAATCAATAGTAATTCTATGCTTTCCTATAGTGGAACAAAGGCGTAAGTGCCCATTTAGCAACGTAGCGACCGGAAAGCATCAACGGTGATAAAGGTATCATACCACTAAAACAAGGGTATGCCGACGTCGAGCGGCAAGCCCTTGTTTAGTCTGCCTTCATTCTTCTTAGCCAAGAACCAATGATGACTTATCATAGGGTAATTCGTGCTGGATTTGCTTAAACTGTAGCAACTCGTGGATAATTGTGAACTTCAGCAACTTTTCATGAAATTCAAGCAATTTTTAATAAACTTCAGCAACTTTTCATGAAATTCAAGCAATTTTTAATAAACTCCAGCAACTTTTCAACTTGTCCAACGAATAACCTACTTTTTGTCGTCATAGCCTAGTTGTAGTGAGTATCCATCATAAAGGGAGGCTGAAAAATGAACGCACAAACACCATCATTTACAAGTGCTTTTGACCCTTACGTATACCAAACTTTACAGTCAATAACAGGTGCCACGCTCATTGTACAAACAACACAAGGAACAGTGACAGGTAGCTTAAAAACAGTAATGCCTGACCATATCGTTTTAGAATCGGGCGGATCTTCATTCTATATTCGTATTCAACAGATTGTTTGGGTGATTCCGAAAAGCTAAAGAAGGAGGCTTATCATGTTTAAACGTGAAAACCGCATGTTAATTGAACTGCCTGTTCCTGAACACGGCGACCCTAATGCTGCAGCAGCGGTTCAAGAATTATTAGGTGGGAAATTTGGCGAAATGTCTACATTAAATAATTATATGTTTCAATCGTTCAATTTCCGCCAAAAAGATAAGCTTAAACCATTTTACGATCTTGTAGCAAGTATAACAGCTGAAGAATTCGGCCATGTCGAACTTGTTACGAACACAATTAATCTCCTCTCAAAAGGAAACACCTTTTACACTGGAAACCCAGATGTCACCCCGTTACGCGAAGGAAAAGACAGCCGCAATACGTATCAATTTATCGCCACTGCTCAAACAGCACTTGTAGGTGACTCCATGGGTCGAGCATGGACAGGAGATAATGTCTTTAGTAGCGGCAATCTTGTCTTAGATTTACTACACAATTTCTTTCTTGAAGTCGGCGCTCGTACACATAAAATGCGCGTTTACGAAATGACAGAACATGAAACAGCACGAGAAATGATTGGTTACTTATTAGTTCGTGGAGGTACACATGTGCTAGCCTATGCGAAAGCCTTAGAAATCGCAACAGGGGTTGACGTTAAAAAGCTTATCCCAATTCCTGATTTATCGAACACGAAGTTTGATCATGCTCGAAAATTTGAAGAACAAGGGTTAGCAAATGTTTTATACACGTGGAATGATGTGGGAGATTATAACGATATCCGACAAATTTGGAAAGGAGACAATCCAGAGAATGGAGAGAAGCTAATCGTCAAGGAAGGAATACCAAAAGGAGGCCCTATCCCTAATTTAGAAGATCTTCCTGAACAATTTGCACCTGGCATTGATAAAGATGATTATCAAAAAATTGCTAAACGGTTAATGGAAAACATGTAAGTATGATGAACTCCGTAGTGTTTACGGAGTTCATCATACAATATTTATGTAGAACTTACATCTATTTCATGCGAGCATGAGCGGATTTCAAGCGCGGGGCTTGCGGAATTACGACGAGCATGAGCGGATTTCAGTGCGAGAGAGCGTAATTGTGACGAACATGAGCGATTTCAACGCGGGGCGAGCGGAATTACGATGAACATGAGCGATTTCAACGCGGGGCGTGCGGAATTACGACGAACATGAGCGATTTCAACGCGGAGCGTGCGGATTTGCGACGAGCATGAGCGGTTTCAAGCACGGGGCGTGCGGATTTGCGACGAACATGAGCGATTTCTGCGCGGGAGAGAGCGGATTGTGACGAGCATGAGCGATTTTATGCGCGGGGCGTGCGGAATTACGACGAGCAGGAGCGATTTCAACGCAGGAGAGAGCGGATTGTGACGAGCATGAGCGCATTCCGGACAGGAGCGTGCGTATTTCATGCGAACATGAGCGATTTCCAGCGCGGGAGAGAGCGTAATTGCGACGAGCATAACCTTTTTATTTTTATTCTACGAGCAAATACATTGGCTACGCAAGTTCATTCCTCCAATTATACATCTTTCATAATCTTTTGGTGAATGATTACCACGATGAGAACCTTCCGCAAAAACTATATTATTCTGGCTACGTTTCGAGCACAAAAAAGATTCACCACAGTTGGAAGAAGCCGAACCCTTAAATTGTGGAGACAAAATCCCCTTGACTTTTATGGAACTTCATTGTATTCTAAAATTCAATCTTTTAAAATTTAATAAAAATTTTCTTATCCAGAGAGGTGGAGGGACTGGCCCTTTGATACCTCGGCAACAGACCGCATGCGGTACTGTGCCAATTCCAGAAGCATAGCGCTTGAAGATAAGAAGAAGATCCTTTTCAACATATTAGGAAACCTCTTCTTATTTCAAGGAGAGGTTTTTTGCATCCTCTCCTTGTAACCATTTTTAAGGAGATGATAAAGTGTTACAACAAACACGTGAAACTAGCATGGTGCAACTAGGAAACCGAAGTGATCTTCGTACTGGAGCAGTTAATCCACCTATTTATTTATCAACTGCATTCAAACATGATGGCATTGGACAGTCAACCGGGTATGATTACAGTCGCACGAAAAATCCAACTCGATCCCTGTTAGAAGAAGGTGTTGCGAAGTTAGAATCTGGTAAGCAAGCTTTTGCTTGTAGTTCAGGCATGGCAGCTATACAGCTTGTTCTTTCCCTTTTTCAAGCTGGTGATGAAATCATTGCTTCAGAAGATATTTATGGTGGGACGTATCGTTTGTTGGAACAGTACACAAGAGCATACCATTTTAACATCTGTTATGATCCCTTTACCAATTTCAAAGAAACGGAAACAAATATAACGAATAAAACAAAAGCAATATTTATTGAAACACCGACAAATCCATTAATGCAGGAAATAGATATTACCTCTATTGCTCATCTAACTAAAAAACATGATCTATTGCTTATTGTTGACAACACATTCCTTACACCCTATTTGCAACGCCCTTTAGAACTTGGCGCTGATATTGTTATTCATAGTGCAACAAAGTATATTGGTGGGCACAATGACGTATTAGCTGGTTTAGTAGTTACCGACGATGAACCGATCTGTGAACAACTTGCTATAATGCATAATACATCTGGGGCAGTACTCTCTCCATTTGACAGTTGGCTGTTAATTAGAGGATTAAAAACGCTATCCTTGCGTATGGAAAAGCACGAAACAAATGCCCAAGAGTTAGCCGATTTTTTAAACAACCATCAAGCAGTAAAAGAGGTGCTTTATCCTGGTAAAGGTGGTATGTTATCTTTTCGTTTACATGATAACAAGTGTGTAGATCCTTTTTTACAGCAATTACAACTGATTACCTTCGCTGAAAGTCTAGGTGGTGTGGAAAGTTTTATCACGTATCCAGCAACACAAACGCATGCGGATATTCCCATTAATAAACGTACTAAGCGTGGCATTGATGACTGTTTATTACGCTTTTCTGTCGGAATAGAGCATGTGAATGATTTAAAACATGATTTGCAGAACGCATTACAGGCATTTTAAATTTGGGCTTGCCGGGACTTTATAACAAAAGTTTTATTTAATTCATAGTAAATAGGGTGCTAGCTCTCACCCAAAGCTAACCATAACTATTTTTTCGAAATAGGTTGACATTGAATTTTTTTCCGTTTATAGTATAACTTACATTCAGAATAATAATAATTTACAAACTTCAATTTAATGGTTTCTTTAACCGTCAACTGTAAATCTTTATTATTCCACAACTTTATAGGATTTATCTTATCCAGAGAGGTGGAGGGACTGGCCCTTTGATACCTCAGCAACAGGCATCTTTTGCACTGTGCTAATTCCAGAAGCGTAACGCTTGAAGATAAGAAGAGTCGCCATTTGGAATCTATCCTCTTCTTATTCATAAGAAGGGGGTTTTTATGTTCCAATAATTCGCGATGGAAGCTCACATAGGTGAAGCAGCTAAAAAAACGATTTTTTAATGAAAGGGGGGGTAATTTTACCATGAAGTAAATATCGAAGTGGTGGCTCTTGCTATATACTTTGTACCACATTTTTTACGAAGCAAAGGTTTCAAAATAAAAGGAGGAGTTTAACATGAAACGCAGCTTACAACAAAGATTACAGGAAGGTACGGTTATTGTTGGGGAAGGTTATTTATTTGAATTAGAGCGCAGAGGATATTTACAAGCAGGTTCTTTTGTACCAGAAGTCGCATTAGATAATCCGCAAGCTCTGAAACAAGCTTATCGCGATTTTAAGAATGCAGGCTCAGACGTCGTACTCGCATTTACTTACAACGGAAACCGAGAGAAGATGCGAATCATTGGTAAGGAAGAATTGCTCGAGCCGTTAAACAGGAACGCCATTCAGCTAGCAAAAGAAGTCGCCAAAGAACATCCTGTAGAAGAAGCACTCGTTGCTGGAAATATTTCTAACACGAATATTTTCGATCCGAATGACCCAGCTTCCAAAGAGCAAGTAAGGAGTATTTTCGCCGAGATGGTGCAATGGTGTAAAGAAGAAGGTGTTGATTTCGTAAACGGAGAAACATTTTATTATTATGAAGAAGCTCTAATCGCTTTAGAAGAAATTACGAAACAAGATCTTCCTGCCGTCATCACTTTTGGTCTTATGGGCGAAAACATTCTAAGGGACGGGTATACCGTGGAGGAAGCTTGCCAATTACTATCTGAAAAAGGAGCGCTCGTCGTCGGAATGAATTGCTTCCGTGGCCCTGATACCATCCAGCCCTTTGTAGCTAAAATAAGAGATGCAGTCAAAGGTTATATTGGGGCATTACCAATACCTTATCGAACAACAGAGGCACACCCAACCTTTTTCAATTTGCCGGATGGAGGCTGCAGTTGCCATTTACCTACAGAAACGACGTTCCCAACGGCACTTGATCCACTTTACCACAACCGCTACGAATTAGCAGCTTGGGCGAAAAAAGCAAAAGACATCGGTGTGAACTATATTGGTCTATGCTGTGGCGCATCGCCTGCAATGTTACGTGCTGTTGCAGAAGCTGTCGGTAAAGAAACGGTTAATTCCAAATACTCGCCAAATATGGAAAAGCACTTTTTATTTGGTACTGACAAAACGTTGAAAAAACATAATCTAGAATACCGCTCCAAGGCTTAGAGGGTTGTTGGATAAGCATTTTTAAAAATATCATCCGCTGACAAGTTTTGATTTAGAGAGGAACTCCCATCAGAGCAATGACGGGGAGTTCCTTTAAATATAATTTGAACATCTTTCTACATTTTACATTCTTTATATCGCTTTTCATTTAAAAAGATTTGATTAAAGTTCACACTAATATCCCTCATACTACCTCCAATTTGAAGGAAAACGTTTACTAATTCCCAACCTTGTTTTTCGTATTCATTTAATTTATCTTCAAATTCCTCTCGATCAGCTGAATCGATCCCTAATGTCCAAGTTTCTACAGCGTATCCCCAGGCACCCACGTCGCATCTTCCATATGTACTATACCTTTTCTAACAGCAATTATTTTTTTCATTGCATACTAAAAAAGTACATGTCTATACTAACGAATTTATTTCCGGTTTACAACGCACAGGAAAACTACTTTTTACTAACAGGCAGGATAATGGAAATAAAAGTCGAAATCATGTGTAAAGGCAATCTAGTGAGGACACTTTACACTTTTAATTGGAGGACTAGCGGGATGAAAATTTTAGAAGACATCCCTTGTTGCCAGGGCTTATGGCGACAGCCTTTTTTTCCTATCCTGTAAGCCAAAAAATTGTAGGGAGGATGTTATCATGAACATTTATAATACAGCGCCATATTTCATAAATAATTATCAACCAAATGTATCATTTTTACATACATATCATGCTACCTATCCGCTACAATTTAAGGAATATTTTTTATATCATTGTAAGAACCCGGAACAAAAAAGAAAAACAGCCCTGCAAAAGTACTCAAGTCATATGAATACAATGAAAATAGCCAATCAAAACATAGAAAAACATCTGTACACGATCACGTCTGCGTATGAACAAAAATATCCTATTATTTTTAACAATAACGTACATATTATTGTTGGATTATACGGTTCTAATGCATTTACCCATCGTCAACCTATACCAGATGTCACCTTTTGCTTAGAGAAATTATCACCAGTTGATGAACACTTAAAAGTTATTATTGCCCATGAATTCGGTCATGTACTACATCATATGTTATCAGAGCAAAGAGAGGTAGACTGGGTGACTATACCGTGGTTCCATCCATATACAACTTTATTTCAAGAAGGAAGTGCAACCTATTTATCGAAGCAACTAGAAATTTCCAAGAATCAAGGCGCTTATTTCACATATGATGATACTGGAGAAAGGTGGTTAGCTTTTTCAAAACAACATAAGCGAGAAATCATTCGCGCCTTTTTGTCAGATATGCAAACATGTCATGAAGACCGAATATATCGAGAATGGTTTTCGATATATGGTGGAACTCAATTTGGTTACTCTCGTTTAGGATATTTTATTGGCTATGAACTCCTTCACTTTTTAATGAGAAAATATCCTGAACTAAAAGCAATTACTATTTGGAGAAACGCCAATTATATCGGGATAATCCATAGTATTCTCCTCGAAATGAGCAACTAGCTTATGCCAGTGAATGATGAGACGAAAATAAGATAGAACATAACCATTTACCTATGCGATGATTATTAATGATTGTTCCATACAGCTTTCAGTCTAACACCTTTGAATACATGCAGATTTTAAAAAGCTTTTATCTGTTTGTTTTCTTTTTATTTTTCCTTTTAACCAGAAGCAAGCTGAACAATGCGCTTGATGATAGCATCAACTTCTTCATTATTTTTCATTGTAAAGAGATAATCTGCTTCATCTGCTGTAGGGGCAGCTGTATCCTCATAAATAGAAAGAGCGTTTTGACGAGCAAGTACTTCTGCAAAATCTTTTGCACTTCTTAATATATTCGTACTTCGCTGAGTGCTTTTTATTCGCTTTTGCAGTACCTCATCTGGAATATGAAAATGAACTACTATACGAATAAATTGCCCCTTAGGAAACAGTTGTTCAAGCAAGTATTTCCTTCCTGCCTTACTTCGGTTTGAGTTACATATAATAAGATGAAAATTTGTATTCTCTTTTGTGTAGTCAACAATTAATTGCGATATTGCATATTTAAGCTTATTTAGCCCTATTGTTGGTTGAAGTTTCGGATAATATGTATGAATAAATGCTGCGTGGTTATCCTGATCCATAATAAGCGAATTGCTCAACTGTTTTTCTAACTCCTTAGCAAATGTTGATTTTCCACTATGCGTTTTACCGACAGTTATGACTACTAATCTTCTCATCGCTAGCTCCCTCTTCTACATCTGGTAGACGATTCGTTTTTATATTACGTTCTGGCATTTCCATGTTCTTCATTCTGCCCATCTATCAAAAATATTTGCGATCTTAATCTTATTTAATAGGTATGATATTTATCCAAAAAATCCCGCATTGTTTCTACGATTGGAAATTAAATCTTTTATAAAGGCTCATGAATGAGACGAAATAAAATGCTTTCATTTTATCCTTCAACAAGAATTGCCTACTTTCCTCTTTGGTGTGCAGTATACTTCACTACACTTATTTAATTCCCCTTCCCATAAGCTTATGCTGTTGTCTATTCTGGATAACCACTTTACATATTAAAATAGGTAGATAGCCAATTACTCCTCCAAGTGTATTTAACAGCAAATCATCGACATCAAAGCTACCAAATTTGAAAATCAGTTGTACGAACTCGAACGTAAAGCTTAAGCATAATGTTGCAAGGACAATGTTAGTTAACTTGTGAAATTTCCGCCAAATAAATGGTAAGAGGAAACCAAAAGGCGCAAAACCTATAATATTACCAACCAAGTTTTCAACCCTTATAGAAAAATTAATATCTGTAGAAAATAGATAGAAAAATATCGTTTGAAAAGGAATTAAATTATGCTCATTCCAAGTAGGACCTTCATAACGAAATGCAAAGTGAGCTAGAATTTCATGCAAAGAAAGGTACTTAAACAAGACAAGTTTTGATAATATGACTACGTACACACATAATACTAGAAATAAACCTATTTTTATAATGGCTTTCATCATCTACAACTCACTATTCTTTATATTATAATTCTTTTTCTATACGTCGTATGGCAGTTATTTCATTCTTTATGCGCCGGAAAAATAGGAAACAAAAAAATCCTATGCTACTCCCAATCGTTCCTAAGATAATGTCATCCACATCAAATTGACCAACGCATAACAATAATTGCAAGCTTTCAATCACCAAGATAATGATCGTTACAGTTATAGAAACTTTTAATAGGGAATGGCACTTCGAGAATAATAGCGGCAGAAAGATTCCTAACGGCAAAAAAACAAGGGCATTCCCAATCGTGTTTTCAATAATAATGGATACGTTATATGAATCTGCATTCATGATGTATTGTAACGTCGTTTTAAAGGGCAAAAAATTAGCATTTAAATGAATGTACTCGATATCGAATACGCCTGTAAAATTTTCCGGAATAGCCACATGTGGGTTGAAAAAGTCACCACTTTTAGCTATAGTCGCTGTCAAAATCATGCGCTCCAAAAAGAATTTTAAAAATAGAATAAGGACATATAATCCGAAAAAAATGCCTGTCGTTATTTTGCATATTTTATGAAAAGGAGAAATAGATGTCTGTAAGCCTCTTGCTAATTGCTTTTGTTCGCCAAACGTTTCTAACGCTTTATTTATGGCTACTTCATTTGAATACCCATCTTCCTTATATTCTTGTATCAACAAATACAAATGATCTTTTATTTCATCTATCATGTCCTTTTTTTCTTCTTCCCCACAGTGTAACTCACTTACAATTTTGTGAATGTAGGCTTCGATTGTTGACTCCAACCTAATCCCTCCGAACATACTTTAATTAAATGGCTAATTTGATTCCATTCTTGCAATTTTTTACCTAGCTCGTTTTTTCCCTGCTGGGTAATTTGATAATACTTCCGTCTGCCTCCACTTTCCGAATCTCCCCAATAAGATTGAAGCCAACCTTTTTTCTCAAGTCGCTTTAAAGCAGGGTACAAGGTTCCTTCACTCATGTTATACAATTCATTACTATTTTTTTTCAACGCCTTAACCATCTCATAGCCGTACATATCACGATTCTGGAGGAGAGACAATAGCAGGATATCAATACTTCCTTTCATAATTTCTTTATCCATTTCAGCACCTTCTTTTTTTATCTTATTATTCAAATATAATGTAACACATAATACATCGTAACACAAGGTATGTAGGTAAAGATTTACATTCTTAGGTGATGGGCATTAAAACAGCGAGGAATTCCCTACAAGCCTTTCATTACTTTATATTGATATTTTACTCATTTATTATTTTTCAAGGGGACATTTATATTCCAATATGGAAGGATAAATTAGTATTGTTGGTAGATAGTGCGGTATCATTTCACCCATGCCAACTCTTCTTCCACTAATTATGAAGTTAACAAATCGAGGTTTTAGGTGCTGTTATCTATCACTAAGGCCTTTCCACTTTGCATCTCCCAAAAGTGGCTAGTCTTACAGCACCTTATATCCAAAATAAACCGTAAAATTTTATGCCTTCTTCTTAGCGGAACAAAGGCTCGGGGCGCCCAGTTAGCAACGTAGCGAGTGGAACAAATCAACGAAAGTTTTAGGAAGCCTGCTCCTGCAACAGGAGTATGCCGGCGCCCTCCGGCAAGCCCTTCTTTAGTCGGCCTTCCTATTTAGAACGAACCGATGACGACTTAGCTTAGGACAATGGAGTGAAGTCGCCTAGTTGCTGGGCGCTGGAGCCGGACGTGGCTAAATAACTTAATTAGTTAGTTTATCCACAGCTGCAAAATTTTATAAATTCCTAGCCAACAAGAAAGATTGAAGGCAGCCGCTATCTTATGACATTACCTTCAAATAAAAGGATTTTCTTTTTCTGTTCTTAAGCCAGGGTGCCAGGTGAGCATGTTGGCAAAAGCAACATTTGCAATCCTATCGTCTGTACGTAAATGAGCTATATCTAGGAAAAAATCTGAATCAGGAGGTAGTTGGTCTGCTTCCTTTTTTAATAATCTACTGTACCCAATTAACCTTCGTGTCTCAATAATTTTCTTGTCTTTTTTAGGCCTATTTGTTTCTTGTACATCCAAAAGTACTGCTAAACCTTGTTCCATTTTCTCTACCATTTGCTGACTATTATCCTCAGGTTGGATCACTTTTACCTTTACATATAGATCCGTATTAACTCCTAAAGCTTTTGCCCACATTTCTAACCATTTATCACGTTTAATATAGTATCTTCCTTGAAAATAACTTTTCATCGTTGGCAGCAACACATGAATTTTAGGATGGTACCTATCATTTTGTTTAACTATATCCAGCATACGAAAATAACCTAATGTAGCTTGCTTTACACTTTTATACTTAAACAATCGATTAAATCCAATGAGCAAATTATCTAAGGATTGGTTAATATGCTCTTCTGTCACATTTTCTAAACCTACATCTAGTAGTAACCAATTAACTGGTTTCTGTTCATTCACTTTCGTAATAATGTAATGATTCGTATACGCTAGTTCTAATGACCTTTTCCATGAAGAAGGCATCCTGAAACATCCCTTTCATCCATCTGAATTCCTTTAATTAACAAAATATAATCATCGAAATCATCCAATGAAGCTTGTTATCATTCAAAATGTTCCATTTTATTGATCGATGATATAGAAACATCTTCCCTAGAACCTGTTTAGATTTTTGGGAAGATGTTTGTATGTTGTTCTTTTATCTATATATGCAGTGATTGTATTAGCCGACAAACTTCCTTTATACAACAGAAGTAGGCTTGAAATGCATTAAGCTAATTTTACCAAGCTGTATTTTTTCTTCCCTTTACGAATAATGATAAACTTTCCATCGAATGCGTTTTCTGCAGTTACATCTGTATTAACATCCGTTATTCGTTCTCCATTCATGGAAATAGCTCCATTGTTAATATCTTCTCTCGCTTGGCGTTTAGATGGTTCGATACCTAACTCAACTAACCAGTCGACAATATTTTTTGTTTCTTTGGAAGCGTGAAAAGTAGGCATGTCTTTAAATCCTTGTTCAATTTCATCTGCTGTTAATGATTTAACATTTCCACTAAAAAGTGCTTCCGTAATTTTCATTGCTTGCGTTAATGCTTTTTCACCATGAACAAACTTTGTCATTTCTTTTGCTAACACTTTTTGCGCTTCACGTTTATGTGGTTCTGTTTTCACTTTATCCTCTAATTCATCAATTTCCTCTTTCCCTAAAAACGTAAAGAATTTCAAGTATTTTATGACGTCTTTATCATCTGCGTTAATCCAAAACTGGTAAAATTCGTATGGTGTCGTTTTTTCTGCGTCTAACCAAATTGCTCCACCAGCTGTTTTGCCAAACTTTGTTCCATCTGCTTTTAATAAAAGTGGAATGGTTAGACCAAAGACTTTCGCGTCCTGACCTTCTTTTTTACGTATAAGGTCTAATCCACTTGTAATATTTCCCCATTGATCGCTACCACCAATTTGTAATTGTACATTTTCTTCTTTAAATAGGTGATGAAAGTCCATAGATTGTAAAATTTGGTAAGAGAACTCCGTGAACGATATCCCACTATCTAATCGGCTAGCGACAATATCTTTTGCCAACATATTATTCACACTAAAGTTTTTACCGTAATCTCGTAAGAAATCTAATATGCTTAAGTTATGTGTCCAATCGTAGTTGTTTACGATCCTAAGTTCACTATCACCATCAAAGAATAATTTCTTCATTTGCTTCGTTAGCTTATCAACATTATCTTGTACCTTCTCTAACGTTTGTAATTGCCGTTCTGTTTGGCGTCCACTAGGATCACCAATGGTTCCTGTTGCTCCTCCAATTAAAATAACCGGTTGATGACCGTGTAATTGAAACCGTTTCATCATAATAAATGGAATTAAATGACCAATATGCATACTGTCACCAGTTGGATCAACACCGCAATATAAAGAAATCTTTTTCTCTTCAATTAAATCTTTTAATCCTTCCGCATCTGTTTGTTGATTTATAGCTCCACGCCATTCTAACTCATCAATAAGATTCATGCTTTTCCACTCCTTTAGTTGTAGTTTCTTAATATAAGCTTAAAAAATAAAAAACGCCCTATGCCTCATAAAGACATAGGGACGATTCTAACCGTGTTACCACCCAAATTGCATCAATAGTAATACACGTAACTATTGATACCTCTCTCAGCAATGATATCGTTTGCTAATCCGCTTAGAGTTAAGCTAAGATACTCCAAAGTGTAATTCACAAGATTGTTTGTACTAGGTCACATCACCCCTAGCTTTCTAAATAACAGTGACAAGCTTGCTACTAGGCTCCTTCATCGTATGCATCGTATAAGATTAAAAACATTATAGTGAATAAAAAATTATTTGTCAACGTTTTTGTTTCATACGTACACGAGACCTCGCTATTGTCTACATTTGATCAGAAGAATTGGACGTAACTCCAAACCTTGCCGATTATCGTTTTCCTCCTACTTTTACGTGTAAACGCTTATACTTCCCTAAAAAAATAGCAATGAATATAACCCTTTAAAATTAAAAGTCATCATTTGTTCATACGTTCACAAGTAAGTATATCATCATAACTCATTCTAAGCATAATATAAATAATTATCTTTGTCTATAAAATGGTACGGTAATTATTTATATTTTCGTTTCATGTGGCAACCATTTAACGCTAATTCTATTAAGTCTCTATACTTTTCTTCATCCGACTGAAAAGAATATCATACATATTATTCCCATGATATAATGAACGCTTTGTACGAGAGATAGTTGCTGTACTTGCCCCTGTTTCATCCTCAATTTGACAATATGTGTGATCATTATAAAGCATTTTTGCTACTCTAAATCGTTGAAGCATTGCCTTTATTTCATTGACTGTACATAAATCATCAAAAAAACAATAACATTCTTCTATTGTTTGAAGTTCTAAAAACGCACAAAAAAAATCATCTAATTCTTCTCCACGTATTTCATCTATAAGCATATTTTTTTACCTCCGTTTATATCTTTCCCAATATCATTAACACGTCAAAGGATTAAAGAAAAACTTTTAACAAAACTTAGCTATCGTCAAGCCTTTATGACGGTAGCCATCGTTTCGCTTATACTATAAACGATTAAAAACTTATTCTTTTCTATAGTGCAAAAAAACCGGCTTATCGTCACTCTTTATGGCGAAAAAAACGCCTTCGTTTCACTTATAAAGCTTAGAAATTTATTCTTTCCTATGGCGTAAACCTTTTCACGCTTTCAACCTATTGATTAAAAGCAACAGTTTAGCAGCTTAGAAAAACTCGGCTTGCCGCCAAATTTCATAGCGGATGAATTAATTTTTCTTATACTATAATCCTTAAAATTTTATGCTTTCCTATAGTGTTAGAAAAACATTTCAAAATGACTAATAGTTCACTACATATCATTCTTCATGGCTACCTATAATAACGCCAAAGAGATTTCCCAGTTTAAATAGGTATGATTAGAGTCAATTATGATGATATAATAAAAGAAAACGACATTTAATTATAACACCATTTAGGGTATTTGGATTTATTTTAAGCACTAAAATACACTGGTAATTTTTTCTATATTTTATTCCCATTCAACCCTTTACGAATTAATTTATTCTTCTTGCCCTCTTAAGGCACTCTTGGCTTGGCAAAAGCCTTTGTTTTGCTTCTACTATAAAACCTTTGCCATTCTATCATACAAGAAAAGCGTAAATGGGGCTTATGATATTATAGGTTAAGTATGGAGCAAAATATAAATCTTGTAACAATTCTGCTCCATAGCTTTTCAAGAGAGAGAAGGTAATCCTTTCTCTTTTTCAAAAAAACCAAATAATACATTTATAATTGGAGCAACTATGCAAAAGATAGCAAATGGTGCATATTCTAGTGTAGAAACCCCCAATGTTCCAGTAATAAACACACCACTTACTCCCCATGGAATTAGTGAATTAACTACTGCCCCAGCATCTGCCAAAATAGCTGAGAGTTTTTTGGGATCAAGGTTTATTGCCTCCACTTGCGAATTAAATGCTTTACCTGGCAAAATAATGGATAAATACTGTTCTCCAAGAACGATATTTATACCTATAGCACTTAATCCAGCCATTAAAATTAATTTTCCTTTTGTACTAACAAGACCTTGAACTTTTGATATTAACGTTTCAACAATTTTTAATTCTACTAACAATCCTCCTAACGTCAAAGCAAGGATAATTAGCGAAACAGACCACATCATACTTTGCATACCACCCCTGGTAAGCAAAACATCTACCGTTTCTGTTCCTGTATTCGAAACAAATCCATCCTGCATAAGGCTAGCGATTTTAGAAAAACTGGTATGTGGATAATATATATATTGAATAACAACGGTAACCGCAATACTCATTAGAAGTGTTGGAATAGCAGGTATCTTTTTCCACGCACACAAAAATAAAATAAGCGCTGGTATTAGTGACACCATAGAAATATTGAAATTAGAATATAATGTATCTACTAATTCATTAATATTACTTTCCGTTGCTCCCGCTTTTGTTTGTCCAATTATAATAAAAAAGATAAGTGAAATAACAAAAGCAGGAACAATTTTTCGCAACATATTTTTAATATGTTCAAATAAATCCACTTCGGCTATAGCAGAAGCCAAATTGGCTGTATCAGATAAAGGAGATATATTATTCCCGACATAAGCTCCTGACACTATAGCGCCAGCAGTCATTGCCATATTAAATTCCATCATTTGTCCCATACCTAAAAACGCAATACCTATAGTTGAAATGGTTGTAAACGAACTACCTACTAAAATACCAACAAGTGCACAAATAACAAACACAGAAGGTAAGAAAAATTTCGCTGATAAAATTCCTAACCCATAAACCATAATAGTTGGAATGGTTCCTGCTGAAATCCAAACACTTATTAAAACACCAATAAGCATAAAGATAATGATGGGGATCAGACCAGGTATAATTCCATTTTCAATTCCCTTATGAACAACTTCCCATGAAGCACCTTTCATCTTAGCAAAAAGGATAACAATTCCTACTGCGAATAAAATCGGAATTTGCGGAGGCAAATCCAAGCCTATTATACTAATACCTATAACCAATAATAATACTACTAATAGAAAGATACTTTCTTTTAATGTTATATCTCTTTTCATATGATAAACTCCTTACGACCTTAAGATCTGAGAATTACTCCTTTTAATCATTTAATTAGTACTAGCACAATCCTGTTTTCTTTTACATTTAAAGACATTGGCACGTTGATTGATTAAAGTAAAAAGCATTGAATTTACCCCATGAGTAATACCCTACACTATCGGAAGCTATCTAGTTCACATAAACAGGATAGAACTTAGTTTCTAGTTAAGTCTTCCGAAATTTGCAGTTTTACTTATAATGTAAACTCTAAAATTGCACACTTTCCTATTGCGAACGATAGATGCCATGTTCATAGAACATGGCCTAACAAAAGAGGATGATAATGTAACGTATCAGTCCATAGACATTTGCCTCCAACGCCGAATCTGCTTTAGCTGATGGAAGCACTGGTATCTCTTACTTAAACAGCGTTTTTTCAACTTAAGAGGCAACTGTTCTACAGCGTGATATATGCAGGAGATAGTTTAGTAAGCAAGACGAAATTCTTTCCCCTTCTAAATCCTCCAGTAAAATCATAGAACTACTCAGATAGACCTGCTCTATTATAGGCTCCATGCCAAACTGGTCCAATGAAAGTATTAAAGGCAAATCCAGCCTTAATTCCTTCGGTCGTAAATGTTTTTGCTTTTGCTACCGATTCTTTTACAGAGAAGCCTTTTGCCAATCCTGCTGTGATAGCAGCTGCAAATGTACATCCAGCACCGTGATTATAATTCGTATTAATTTTCTCTACTTCATAAAAAGTGAAAGCAGACCCATCATAAAGTAAATCAATTGCTTTATTGCCATCTAAACTTTTTCCGCCTTTAATAACAACATATTCTGGGCCAATGTTTATCAGCTTTTTCGCTGCTTCTTTCATATCAGCAACTGTACGGATTGTAGACATACCAGATAGTTGAGCAGCTTCAAATAAATTAGGCGTTATGATCGTTGCTTTCGGTAAAAGATAATCGCGAATAGCAACCCCATTTTCCGGGTGCAAAGGCTCATCTTCTCCTTTACAAACCATTACCGGATCAATGACAACATTCTTCATTTCATATTGATCAATCATTTCACTTACCAGCTTTATCATACTTGTAGAGCCTAACATCCCCGTTTTCATAGCATGTAGCGGACTACCAGAGAAGATTGTTTCCAATTGTTCCCGAACTGTCGTCTCATCAACGGGATACACCCGATGGTTCCAATTATTTTTCGGATCCATCGTGACGATATTCGTGATAGCAGTACAGCCAAAAGTTCCGTATTCTTGAAATGTTTTCAGGTCGGCTTGCAAACCTGCACCACCACTTGAATCAGAACCTGCAATCGTTAATACTTTTTTAATTGTCATTTTTTCACTTCCTTAACAGCTTTCTGCATATCGTATTTTGTAACTTTTCATAGAGATTTTCGATATGCCGAACGCGTTACATGTAATTGTTAAACAATTCACAAATAGACCCATATATTTGCAAATAGCAAGGTTTATTAACAATACTTAGAACAACCTATTTAGAAAAACTTGGCTTGTCACCAAACTTTTCTTATACTATAAACGTAAAGGTATTAAAATTATATATCATGGTTGTCAAAGATCGTAAGCACTATTATTATTTCCCATTATTGAGATTACCTTGTTTACAGAAGGTAGTCTAGTACTTGTCATTTACTTTAAAGGTAAACATTTACATTTTTAGCTATCATCAATAATCATTGAAGAAATTTACCGCCAAATCTTTATGGCGGAAAACACTTTCGATGTTCTTATACTATAAACCTTACAACTTTATACTTGATTATAGTGTAAGAGAAGATTTCCAAATCAATTGGAGCCGAGGGATGATTAATAGCAAGATAAAATCATCCCCTCTAGCCTCCCACAACCTATTTACTATTTATAAACTGATTCTTTAATAGAAGTTCATTCATTTACAACAGCATAAATTTTTTCAAGTTTTTCTTGAATTGCTTGCTCTATCTTGCTAGCATATTCCTCAAACACATCTTTGTCATATGCATACGGTGATAAAGCACAAGCACGAAGTATCGTAACCTTCCCTTCACGATCCCACTCTTCTTCGCTGAATCCTAAACTTTTAACATATGACAATGGACTGTTTCCATAGTCTGGAATCGCAAAATCTGTATGTGAAGTAATGAACTCGTTATTGTATAGTCCACCTTTAACATAAGAAGCCTGTTCATAAAAATCATGATTAAGTTGATTCATTTTTTCTAAGTCTGTATTTCCTTCTTCATTAAATACATAGTCAACCATGTTAAAGTCAGGTTTTGTTAATGGATAAACATGAATGGTTTTATCGCCAACTTTGAATTGTTTTCCTTGTAAGAAATGATAGAAACGATAAGCACCTTCAATACTTGCACCAATTAATTTACCATACCCCGTTACATTTAATGGTAGCACCTGATGGGCTGTCCATACTGCAGCCGCAGTAGCACCTGCTTTCGATCCTTCTAGCATATAAGCACCAAGTAAAGCTGGAATATCGGCACCTTTTTCAAATACATAAGTGGCAAAGTAAGAAATTACGTCACGCATTCTCGTATCTTTAACAACAATACCACCAGCAGAATAAGGAATATACCCCATTTTATGTGGATCAATGGTAATGGTTTCCGCTTCACTCATCGCTTTGAAAGAATGATAAATATCTTCGGTAAGCCATTCGTTTTTCTCTGTGAAAACGTTATATTTTTCATGTACTTCTGCCATTTTCGCGTAATCTATAAAGTTATTATCTTCATCCAAGAATATCGCACGGGCATAGCCACCATAAGCAGCGTCTACATGAATATAGAAATAAATGCCTTCTTTAGCTAATTTTTCTCGCAATGCTACCATTTTATCAATACGATCGACTTGTCCTTCTTCGGTTGTTCCAATTACCCCAACCACACCAAGAACTGGAATTTCTTCAGCTGCCAATTCACGGATTTTTGCTTCTAATTTATCAATATCCATTCGATAATGATCATCCACATCAATCGCTTCAACACAGTCAAGACCTACACCGATAATATCAGCAGCTTTCAACCAAGAATAATGTTTAGTTTGAGGAATTAACCATTTACCTAGTTTTTGCAAGTTTTTCCCACTGCGTGCAGAATGCTCTTTCACTTCGTCTATTTTTTCAGGAATTTGATCTAAAATATCTAGAATTTCTTCTGTAGACATGTTTAACAATTCCCATTCTGTTTTACCTGCTACAAATTCAGGAGCAACTTCTTTAATAGCTAAAGGAAGAGATTTCATATTTCTTGCGTACCAAAGCCCTTCAAGGTTGGCAATAGAACCATCAGCACAAATATGTCCCCAGCTTTCTCCTTTTTTATATCCCATAAGAGCAGCAAACTCATGACCAACCTCTTCTTCCATTTGTGAAGTACCTGGGGATGATTCATATGCTACGTTATTTCCATTCCATAACATCGCAGTTGTATAAGCAATAATAGATGGCATTAATGTTTCTGAATTCATATGTCCCCAAAAACGGCCCGCTGTATGCCACGGAAGGGAGTTCGTACGAAGCTTAGAAGATAAAACATTCAGTACACTACGTACATGATCAGCAGTTTCTTGGAAACTTTTTGAACTTTTATCTTGTGGCGTAATTACTGGTAAGTCTTGTGGCTGATAGTTTTGACGCCATCCCACATGTTCATCAATCATTTTTAATAATAGTTCTTTAAATAAGTCTACGTTCTCCCCTTTACTTCCTAAAAATAAAGCTTTTAAATTGTGGTCTTGTAATTCAGTTTTCATTTTCTAATCCTCCAATTATCGTCACGAAATCAACTATTTTCTCTTTAGCTACATTTTTTATGATTGGTTGTTGTTTCTTTCTTCCATTCTGGTTTTTTACATTTGTGAATAATAAGTGCTATACCAACCATTATTACTGTAGCCGCTACTTGATAAATAATGTAACCTGTGTACTGACTAGGTTGTAAAATAGATGGTGGTATAAGACTGACAGTAAGCGTAATTACTACACTAATTAAAGACAGCATGGAAACAAACCACATTAATCCATTACCTTTATTGCCTAATTTAAATGGTCGCACAACTTCTGGCATTTTATAGCGTAAGCGAATTGCTGAAATAGCAATTAATGCATACACGATACAATATAAAATAGTAGTAGTAATTGTAATAATTAAAAAGGCACTATTTACATCAGGAACAACTACATACAAGAAAGATACGAGAGAAATAACAATTGCTTGAATTAATACAAAGGTTATTGGAATGTCTTTTTCCGTTCTTTTTTGAAAGAATCTAGGCAAGTTACCTTCATCGGCAATTTTTATCATCGCTTTACTTGGGCCAAGTACCCATGCACTTAACTGTACTAACACCCCAATTAAAATCATCAATGAAATGATATTCACGAAAATAGATGGAATACCCAAGTTCTCAGAGAAAATCTTGTATGGTTGTGTAATATTAGCTAACTCCAATTCACCTACTGGTACTGCGTTGGAAACTGTTAACCCAGCGACAATATTAAAGAAAACCAACAAAACAACAGATGCTATAACCGCAATTGGATAATTACGTTTAGGGTTTTGGATATTATTTGCATGCACAGAGGAGATTTCTACACCTGCAAAAATAAAGATAATTCCAGATAAATAAGTTAAGCTACCTAAGTCTTTAAAATTCGGAACAAGGTCACTCGGTTTAAAATCCCCTAAATAACTATTTGGCTGAATACCATTCTTAATCATATAGATAACACCTAGACCAACTAGGAGAACAAATGGGATATAAACACCGATAATGGCTCCCCAGTTACCAGCTATTTTTACCATGTCAAATTTCAGATTTAGTAACGTCACACTCCAGTAGGAGATTAAAATAACTGCAAAAATAAAGTAATTGTTTGAAGATAGCTCTGGTGTATTAACAACATATCCAAATAACACACCTACTGTAGACGCAACCATGACCATACCAAAAAACATTTGAACCCATAGTAACCATGAGGTAACAAATCCCCATTTCTCACCTAATGCGTTCTTCACCCAAACTGTAGGCCCGCCTTCCTCCGGCCAACCTGTAGAAAGTTCCGCCGACATCAAGGCGATCGGCAATGCGAATAGAACTGCCGCAATTAACATATAAAAAATTTGTGTCCACCCAGTTATAGAAAGTGTTGGCACACTACGTACCGTACCAAAAAAAGCCATCGTAATACCGATTAGCCCAAAAAGTGTTAGGCTTTTTGTTTTAGCCATAAATTTTCCTTCTTTCCTATTTCAACTTGTTACTTAAAGATGCATCTCATTTTCATATGACTGTATACCTAGGAAGTTCATATCAAAATGAAAGAATTTCTACTTAGAGAACGGATGAACAAAATCATTCCCCGTTATCTCTGACTAACAACTACACATGGAAACAGCAAATGTTTGATGTTTCACATATAATTCAAAACGTGAATTAAAGTTCAGTCATCATGCCTCTCCAATACGCATTTTTTATCGTACGTAAAAAAGATATCTCATCGATTGCTGTTTAGTGAAAGCACTCACAAGTTAACTTGCAATCCTAAGTTTACGCCTGTTTTTTTGTTTTGTCAATACATAATTTAACGTTGATTTAAAAGGGTTTATTTAACATTTATAAAATCTTGTTATTTAACGGGGTGACGCATTGTTTAGTTTATTAATAAATCGATGAATGCTTTTATCGATAAAAGCGTTAAATTGTTTTTGCTAAAGTACATAAGGTGTAGTAGCCTTCATTTGAGGGTTTTTTTATCGTCTAAATGGAATATCAGTAGATTAAAAACTTGGCTTAGCGCCAAGTTTAAGGGAGAAAGTTTGTATTTTTTGTAGGTAAAACTCGCCTGCAAGTGCTTTTTTCAAATTAGATGGTGACTTCTCTATTGTAGCCATGGCTAAAATTGCATACTATCACTAGTTATTAGGAAAAGTTGGCTATCGCTGTAGCTTGCTTGTACTATAAATCTTCTATTTTTAGAAATACTTTGCTTATCATGAAAATATTTCTAGAGAAAAACGCTGTCGTATTTCTTATCCTATAATCTTTAAAACTCTATACTTTCCTATAATGTAAAAAAACTCCAATCAGCGAAGGGTACCCAGATTCCCTTACTGATTGGAGAGTTACTTATAACTGTTGTAACACCTGCTTGATTTCTGTTTCCCCTGTTACAACTTGAAATTCTTTACCAATGGTTGTTTCATCTTCTAAACAGCCAAAAATAACGCTTGCCACATCTTCACGAGGTATTTCTCCTCGCTCCACTTTCGTTGCTGCCTGCACTTTCCCCGTTCCTGAATCATTCGTTAATAATCCAGGATGGACAATTGTATAATCTAAATCGGTGCTTCTGAGCCACTCATCTGCATAATGCTTAGCAACGACATATGGGGCAAAAGAAGCTGATGATTGTTGGATAGCTTCCCTGCTCGTGTCAAATGAGCTTACCATCACAAAACGCTTTACCCCAGCTACTTTCGTTGCTTCCATCGTTTTGACTGCACCATCTAAATCCACCATTAATGTTTTGTCTTTTCCAGTTTTAGGTCCTGAACCAGCTGTAAACACGACAGCGTCAACACCGTCAGCCGCTTTCGTAATCGCTGCTACCTCATCTTCAAGATCCACAATGACTGTCTCTGCACCTAATTCGTTAAAATAGCTCGCTTGCTCTTGTTTACGAATCATCGCTCTTGCTGTGTGTTTCCCACTAGCTTGAATTTGTTTCACCAGATGTTTACCAATTTGTCCGTTTGCTCCTACAACAAGAATTTTCAAAATAACCATCCTTTCATCCTTATTGTTTCTTCTATTTCTATCGTAAATAGAATTTTTATCTCTGTCCACCATTCTGATTCGGAGTGGCTTTATGACTATTTTGAAAAAATTGCAACGAATATTGGTGCATCGTTTAGTAAAGATAAATGGCGTACGCTTGTAAACAAAAGCAGAAAAAGAGGGGAAGATGAAACGGAGCAATGAGCAAGAACTAAGTTACAACGAGGGATGAAGTCGTATATATTTGACAAGAAGGGGTATGATGGCGTGGAAGTAGAAGTTGATTTGGCAAATAAAGAATCCCCTTTCATTTGCAGGGGATGCCAATACTTCTAAAGAAGCATTAGAAAAGGGAAGTGCACGGACTATTTCAATTTAATGGAGCCTCTCATGACTAAAACACGAATGAGGTGGTTTGGCTTTCAAATATGTCGGTTCGTTAACTTTGCAAAATCCATGCTTTCATCGCAACTCATTTATTTACAATGAGATTGATAAAACGCTTGAAAAATTGATAAAATATGCGGAGGCAGCGGCCTGTAACACGACCTCCGTACAACGTCATTTCTATTGCACTTGCCTATGATTCTCTTCTTTAATTTCTGTCTCCAAGTCAGCTTGATATTCTAAAATATCCCCTGGCTGACAATCTAACGCTTTACAGATGGCTTCTAACGTAGAAAAACGAACTGCTTTCGCCTTGCCATTTTTTAAAATAGATAAGTTCGCCATCGTGATACCTACTTTTTCCGAAAGCTCCGTTACACTCATTTTTCTTTTTGCTAACATTACATCAATGTGAACTATAATTGCCATGTACTCACCTCAAATCGTCAACTCATTTTCTGACTGAATCTTCATTGCATTTTTCAAAAGTTCTTGTAAAACCGCGGCGAACAACATGATAACGATGGCAGAAAAAAGAATCGCCAATCCTACAATTGCAATACTAGGATGAAGCGCACTTTGCGTTAGAAGATAAATCATTCCACTTATATAACATAGACTGATGACAATCGCGCTGTACTTAATACGCGCTAATGACCGCACCGCAAACGTTGAAAAAGCAAGCTGCTTCTCCATATAATTCAATAAATTAAGCGCTTGATATAACGCATAGAAAAAAGGGATTGTTGTCGCATACAAGCCTATTAAAATAGGATATTGTAAATAAGAAAACTCCGGAAACATCTCTGCTGAACTGCTTGCTAACGGAGGCAAGGCGAAAATACATAAGCCTAATACCACGATGCCAATTACAAAAATAGCAATCTTCAAGATTTGTACTGCTACACGTCTCATAGGAACACCTCACTTTTTATCGTTATCTCTATTATAATTCTTTATTTATTGAATATCAATAAATAATTATTACATACCATATATAATGCATTACTTGAATGAAAGAAAAAATAAGTATACGTAATATATGTAAGCTTTTAGAAATACAAGTAGTAGCACATCTTAGAAACGTTTGGCTTATCATCAAATCTTACTATATAGACGTTAATCCATTCCCACAACCTAAGTCTAATACTCGCATACCGCTTTTTAATGGAACAACTTGCATTAGTTCATCAAGTATTTTCATACTATTTGGATCCATCATGTTTTCATTAAAAGCAATTTATCATATTTCGCAGATTTTATATATTTCATTTTCATTCAACTTCTATAGGATGGCTTGGCATTGCTTTGTTAAGTTGTTCTGCGAGTGCACAAGTTGATTCTATTATAGACAAAGGCTTGTTGCCGAAGTGTCTAAGCTTTTCCCGAGAAATAACGCTCGTTTAGCGTATATCACTTTTCCGCATAAACGAAATAGGTAACAAACAACCAGACCCCCTAAATTGGGGCATCTGGTTGTTTGCAATGCTCAAAGTTATCCAGCAATGTACGTACTTCATCTGTCGTTTCTGTACTCATTAATTGATTCCTTAACTCGCTCGCCCCGTGAAAGTCACGGACGTATATCTTAAAAAAGCGACGAAGCGGCTTAAATGGACGTGGCTCCAACTTTGTATACTTATCGAAAAGATCAAGATGCAATCTTAAAAGGTCAAGCAACTCTTCGCTGGTATGTTCTTTCGGCTCTTTTTCAAACGCAAATGGATTCTTAAATACACCTCGACCAATCATAATCCCATCTACACCATATTGATGGGCAAGTTCCAAACCAGTCTGACGATCAGGAATATCTCCATTAATGGTTAATAAAGTATTTGGTGCTACTTCATCACGAAGTTTCTTTATTTCTGGGATGAGCTCCCAATGGGCAGCTACTTTACTCATTTCTTTTTTCGTACGTAAGTGAATAGAAAGATTTGCGATATCTTGTTGTAAGATGTGACGTAACCAAATTCGCCACTCTTCCACTTGGGTGTAGCCAAGCCTTGTCTTCACACTTACGGGAAGTCCACCTGCTTTTGCTGCTTGAATCAGCTCTGCAGCAACTTCTGGACGTCGAATAAGCCCACATCCCTTTCCGTTCGCTGCAACATTAGGTGCAGGGCAACCCATATTCATATCAATGCCTTTAAATCCTTCTTCTGCCATACCAATACTCATTTGGCGAAAGTTTTCAGGTTTATCGCCCCATATATGGGCTACAATAGGCTGTTCATCCTCTGTGAAAGTTAGGCGTCCACGTACACTAAATTTCCCCTCGGGATGGCAATAGCTCTCCGAGTTTGTAAATTCTGTAAAGAAAACGTCTGGTCTTCCAGCTTCACTAACGACATGACGAAATACAACATCCGTCACATCTTCCATCGGTGCTAATACAAAAAACGGCTTTGGTAAATTGCGCCAAAAATTATCTGTCATATTCAAACAAATCCTTTCACTATAAAAAAACGGAGAAATCTCTCGTTTGCTATTTTAAAAAAATAAAGCTTTATCCTGTATTTTTTGAGCGAGATTGGGCATATAGCCATGATGTTGAGCTGCATTTATTGGAACATCTGGCTGAATGGATCAAAGATGTTGTCTGCAGAACTCGCAATGAGTTTTGTAGCCTAAGAGAAGTCTAACATGTTACGGGGCATTTAGGTACTGCTATTTCCTGCTAGTGGTTTTGATTGCCGAAGTGCATACCCAATCCGTGGGTGTCTTCTTCACCTACGCATTGTTAGAAGAAGTTCACGGGAATGATTTAAAAGCCTCTGATGCTATTTTCTTTCACTTAGACTTACCCAGCTTTGTAGCTCTCCATTCAGGAAGTACAATCTTCCTGTTGCTTATTTGGTAAAAGCCTGTATGTTTTTTCATACAAGTGCAATAACCCATTCGTATGCAGCAGGGGCATTTTATACTTGTAGTTATTACCCTTATACCGTGCATGATTGGTTGTAGCAAATGATAGTAAACCTTGATTATTATACACTTTTGTTGGGATAAATGGGAAGTGTAATGACGTTTATAGGTAATGAAACGTATGTCATTCTTGGGCTATTTTTTGGTGGATAAGTTGCATTTGGCTAGACCAAAAATTATTATGGTTTCCTATAATATAGGATAAATTTACGAGGTTAAAAAAGACCCTCGAATTAGAATCTTTCACTCTCATTTGCGGGTGCTAGTATCGTGAGGCTTGTGCAATTGCTTGTAGATTTTGGTTACTACTCGTAAAGAAATTTATATTTATTTTCCTCTTTTATTACATAATAATGCAGCCAGGTAACTCCTTTCACTTCCAAAATAAATTGCTATAACAGGATTTTAGTTCGTTCACAGGATATTGATTAGTCTTTATGATTTAACTTATTTTGTAAAAGAAATACACTTGCATGACTGCATGAATTGTAGCTTAGAGGCTATTGCTCAATCTTTCGCTTATAAAACCCATTTTAAATGAAAAATTTTCTATTAAAAATCACTTTTTCTCTTAACATTAAAAAACAATGGTCGATATAAATAATAGATCATCTAGGAAGATGATATAAATGCACGAACTATTAAAGCGCCATAAGCTTTTAGGATTGTGCGAATAAATTTGGATAATAACTCCTACTATTAGGAGATTATTATATATTACATACTAGCAACTCAAAAGGATAAGGACCGCTAGTATAAAAATCAAACACACGGAGGTAGAAAAATTATGATTATTAATCACAACATTGCAGCGTTAAACACACATCGTCAACTTTCTAACAACAACGGCGCTGTACAAAACTCATTGGAGAAACTTTCTTCAGGTCTTAAAATTAACAAAGCAGGAGATGACGCTGCAGGTCTAGCAATCTCTGAAAAAATGCGTGGTCAAATCCGTGGATTGGAAATGGCACAAAAAAACGCACAAGATGGTATCTCTTTAGCGCAAACTGCTGAAGGTGCAATGAATGAAACACATGCTATCCTTCAACGTATGCGTGAATTAGCCGTACAATCTTCTAACGACACGAATACAGAACAAGACCGTAAAGAATTGCAAAAAGAAGTCGAACAGTTAACAAGTGCATTAGATGACATTTCTACTGACACAGAATTCAACACACAAAAGTTGCTTGATGGTTCGTTTGATGCAACATTCCACGTAGGTGCTAACGAAGGGCAAAACCTTTCTTTAGAAATTGGAGACATGAGTTCTGAAGAATTAAAAGTTAATGAAATCGATATTACTGAGCAAGAATCAGCTAACAATGCAATTGAAACAATTCAAACAGCAATTGACAACGTATCTTCTGAACGTTCTAAAATTGGTGCGGTACAAAACCGTTTGCAACATACCATTAACAATCTAGGTACGTCTGCTGAAAACTTAACCGCAGCTGAATCACGAATCCGTGATGTGGATATGGCGAAAGAAATGATGAACTTTACGAAGGACAACATTCTTACACAAGCTGCTCAATCTATGCTTGCGCAAGCTAACCAACAACCACAAGGCGTACTTCAACTACTTCGTTAATTCGTACAGAAAAATATATAAATATAACCTCACTTCTTATAAGTGGGGTTATATTTTTTCCTTGTCTATATTTTTGACTTCCTAATCATACTATTTTTTAATTCCCTAGTTGTCTTATACAGTATTCAAAACGAAAAATATAAGATATTCACTAAGAATCATTATTTTCAGTTACTAATCTTGAAGCAGCTTCTTTACATAATTTGTAATACTTCCTTAGGTATAGAAAAACAGTTCCTTGTACGCGATTGCTTTAATAATCTTTGATGCCTGGAAATTTGAACATTGATTTCAGTATTTATTAAAGTAAACAACTTCTGTATACCAGTCATTATTGGTATACATTTTATCACTTATATTTATGGCAAGCATTCTTTATACATCTTTAAGTAGACCTACCAAGGCAATTGATATTGTCCATATAACCTTTTTATTTCGATAGAATATTAAATTATGTATATGAAAGACAGAAACAAGTGAACGAGATGTTTTTTTAACTTTACTTCCAAAAGACTAATGCAATTTATATTTTTCTATTAAAAATTACTTTTTAGCTTAACATTAAAAAACAATGGTCGATATAAATAATAGATCATCTAGGAAGATGATATAAATGCACGAACTATTAAAGCGCCATAAGCTTTTAGGATTGTGCGAATAAATTTGGATAATAACTCCTACTATTAGGAGATTATTATATATTACATACTAGCAACTCAAAAGGATAAGGACCGCTAGTATAAAAATCAAACACACGGAGGTAGAAAAATTATGATTATTAATCACAACATTGCAGCGTTGAACACACATCGTCAACTTTCTAACAACAACGGCGCTGTACAAAACTCATTGGAGAAGCTTTCTTCTGGTCTTAAAATTAACAAAGCAGGAGATGACGCTGCAGGGCTAGCAATCTCTGAAAAAATGCGTGGTCAAATCCGTGGATTGGAAATGGCACAAAAAAACGCACAAGATGGTATCTCTTTAGCGCAAACTGCTGAAGGTGCAATGAATGAAACACATGCTATCCTTCAACGTATGCGTGAATTAGCTGTTCAATCTTCTAACGACACGAACACAGAACAAGACCGTAAAGAATTGCAAAAAGAAGTGGATCAGTTAAAAAGTGCATTAGATGACATTTCTACAGACACAGAATTCAACACACAAAAGTTGCTTGATGGTTCATTTGAGGCAACATTCCACGTAGGTGCTAACGAAGGGCAAAACCTTTCTTTAGAAATTGGAGATATGTCTTCAAGTTCTGAATCGTTAAATGTTAATGAAATCGATATTACTGAGCAAGGTTCAGCAGACGAAGCAATTACTACTATTCAAGAAGCAATTGACAACGTATCTGCTGAGCGTTCGAAAATTGGTGCAGTACAAAACCGTTTGCAACATACCATTAACAATCTAGGTACGTCTGCTGAAAACTTAACCGCAGCTGAATCACGTATCCGTGATGTGGATATGGCGAAAGAAATGATGAACTTTACGAAGGACAACATTCTTACACAAGCTGCTCAATCTATGCTTGCACAAGCTAACCAACAACCACAAGGCGTACTTCAATTACTTCGTTAATTCGTACAGAAAAATATATAAATATAACCTCACTTTTTAAAAGTGGGGTTATATTTTTTCTTTGTCTATATTTTTGACTGCAGAATCATATTTTAAAATCATATAAAACATAAAAAATCAACTAAATATATGTAGTCCAAAACGGATGATTCAGTGCCACAGTTGCTTCAACAGACATCATTTGGGAATTATTATTAGGACACCATCTAATAGAATTAGACGAGATAACAGCTACTGGAACTACATTCTGCCCCAATAGCTGTTCTTGTTTTGTATAATTAAACCCAAACTTCCGTCCAGATTCACTAACGATGCTGCGAGATAGCAGAAAGATAAGGGCAATGCGTCAAAAGTTCAGCCAGGATTTTTATAAATATTCTAAAAATCAAAAAAACCCAAAAGCTTCCCTGCCATGAAAAATACGGTGATGATAAGAAAAACCCGAATCCATTTATCACCCTTATATATGGCGATATGACTTCCAGCCCAGGCCCCAAAGGCATTTCCAACCGCCAAGGACAAACCAAGATACCAATTAATTTGCCCATGAATAATGAATACAAAAAGAGAAACCAAAATGTAAATTCCACCGACAAAAACCTTAATACTGTTTGATTTAACAAGACTAATTCCAAAAATGGCTGTTAAACCAGCAATTATAAAAAAACCAGCTCCCGCTTGAATAAATCCACCGTAAATCCCCACAAAAAAGAAAGTAGTGATACCCAACACTTTACGAGCGATAGAATAGTCTCCATTGCCAATCGCTGAAATTTTCTTTTCCGGTTTCCAGATAATAAATATAACTGTAATTACCATTATAACAGCAAGTATCTTGTTAAATAATTGATCAGATATAGAGACGGCAAGGTTGGCCCCTATTACTGACCCTATAATAGCTGGAATGCTTAGCAAGAAACCAAGTTTTTTGTCAAAGTATCCTTTTCGATAAAAATTCGTTGTCGCAGCAATACTTTGGACCACTATAGCAACCCGATTAGTTCCGTTGGCAACTGCGGATGGTAAACCAAGAAAAATTAAAACAGGTAGGGTTAAAAGAGATCCCCCTGCGGCCATTGTATTAATAAAACCTGCTATAAAACCTGTAATTAGGATTAGAAAAATATCTGTAAAAGACATAATAAACATCCCTTAATTTGCTTTGGTAAAATAGAAACAACAATATAAGAACTTCAGTTTGCCTAATCAAAATAGACAGACAGATGAAAAACATAAACATTTACAATCTTAAACCAATTCGCGGTCCTGAATAAACCGATTGGGGATAAATCAAGGGACCATTAGCAGCCTCTATTGAATGTGCACACCACCCAACCGATCTGCTAACCGCAAAAGTTGCAGTTAACAAATTGTTATCAAAACCAACAGCATTTAGCAACGCAGCTGCATAAAATTCAACATTGGTTATAAATTGTTTATTAGGTTTATATTCTTTAAGCAATTGTAGTGTCATTTCCTCAACATGAGTGGCCAAATCCAACTTGCTGTCGTTTCCAGATAGTTTGATTGCAATATTTTTTAATGGTAAAACTCGCGGATCCCGGTACTTATACACTCGGTGGCCAAACCCCATGATTCTTTTTCCAGCTTCGATTTTCTCTCGTAACCACCGTTCCGTGTTTTCCTTTGAGCCAATCTCTTGTAGATTCATAGAAATTTGTGATAAAGCACCACCGTGCAACGGTCCTTTCAATGCAGAGATAGCCGCAGATACTGATGAGACAATGTCTGCCCGGGTTGATGTAATCACTCTAGCTGTAAAAGTCGAAGGATTCATTCCATGCTCCAATGTTGAAATCAGATAAGCCTCTAGTGCTTGAACTTGTTCTAATTTGGGCTCAGTGCCCTTTATCATGTATAGATAATTAGCAGTGTGACCTAAATGATTACTTGGTTCGACAGGTTTTCTTTTACAAACACGATTGTATCTGTAAGCTATTATTGAAGGTATTTTAGTACATATTGATAACGACTGTTCTACCGTTGGAGGAAAACTGAATTCCCCTAAGGTTGAAATTGCCGTTCGAAGTACACTAAGCATATCAACATCTGTAGGAATAGTATTGATGATTTCTTTTACAGGTTCCGGCAACGAACGATAAAGTGCCATTTTATTTTTAAAGCTAGATAATTCTTCTACAGAGGGAAGATGCCCCATCAATAAAAGGTGGACAACCTCTTCAAATACATGGTTTTTCGCTAACTTTCCTACCTCGTGTCCTCTGTACTCAAGCAAACCTTCGTCACCATCTATAAAACATAATTTTGTCTTTGCTACAGCAACATCTGCGAGATCAGTAGACATGATCATACTATTTTCTCTCTCTTTGGGGTCATTCTACCATATGAGGCATTATAAACCTCTTTTCCAAGCAACTCTCTCCCAAGTACAGACTTCATAACCTCCGTTGAACCATCAGCAATTAAAAACGCTCTCACGTCACGAAGACGTTGTTCAAGACCATAGTCTTTAATATATCCCCGAGCACCGTGTATCTGTAAAGCATCATCTATTACCTTGTAAGCTGATGTTGTTCCAAACCATTTTGCCATGTATGCCTCTTTTGCATTTGGTTTACCCTTATCCAAATAGACTAAGGACTTATAAGCAAGTAATCGTGCTGCTTCAAGTGTTGTTTCTCCTTCAGAAATTTTATGCATTACCGAGTGAAATCGTCCAATTGGTCCACCAAATGCTTGTCGACTCTTAGCAAAATCTATAGCCTGCTCTAGTGCCATTTGAGCACTACCAATGGAAATTAACGCAACTAAATTTCTCACAAAATTAAAATGTTGATTAACAATTGCAAACCCCTGTCCTTCTTCACCCAGTAAGTTTTCAGTAGGTACGACTACGTCATCTAGTTCAAAACCGCCATAAGAGAACCCTTTTAGCCCTAGTGCATCGTATTCATACTTTTTAATGTTTGGATCGTTCATTTCTACGATAAAGGCCGATAACCCTTTGGCACCTAATTCCTGATCTGTTTTTGCAAATACCACAAATACCTTTGCTTCCCTTATTCTATTGACCCACTCTTTTTCTCCTGAAATAATGTAACTGGATCCAACTCTTTTAGCTGTGGTTTGAAACGCACCTACATCTGAACCACCAGTAGGTTCAGTCAAACCTGCTCCGATTAAAATCTCACCCCTCATGAGTGGGGGAAGATATTTTTCTTTTTGTTCTTTGGTTCCATAGTTCGCAATTAATCTGCCATGACCTGCTCCGAAAAGCTCTCTTGTATTTAATCCGAAGCGTCCACACACTTCGTAAATATGTCCCATAGTCAAATCAGATACCCCGTGACCACCATCTTCTTTCGATACATCTAATCCTATTAGGTTTTCCTGTCCAGCAAGCTCGCGAATATGCCATGGCAAACGTTCAGATTCACTTTTCATTGCGTTTTCCAGATCATTTTTTACAAGAAATTGTTGAATTCTTGTAATCCAATCATTTTGTTCTGTGTTTGGTTCGAAATCCATTTTGCTTCCTCCTAAGTGTATAATATCGTATTTTTCTGTTAATTGTTCTGGAGTCGAATTTAGCAACAATTGAAGCCTATCCATGCTTTGCATAAAATCTGCTATTTCCTGCAACAACAATACTCGCTTTGTTAATCCCAATAATCTGCTTCCTCTTTTTTGCCTAATAATCCAGGGAACTATTTGGTGATTCTCAATATTTAATTGCCCAATTAGCCTTTTCAAATGAATTCACAATTCAATTGTTTCACTAAGTTTCTTATATTCTCTTGAATCACTGTCAGCTTACCTTTCATTTCTTGCCAATCATTAGGATCAATATTTGTATTAATTCATTGTTTCCGCTTGAATCAGAATCTATTGGTGTGTCACTTAACTGCATCTCTAAATTTTCTAAGACCAATTTCTACAAAAAAGATTGGTCATTGGTAAATAAATCACTTTCTTCCTCAGACAATCTCGCCCTCAAACGACGAACATCTCTCAGATTGACTCACCCCCTTTTTCTTTAATATAGACACAGCGCTAAAAACCTTTAGGAAGAAGAAAATATCTCCTATTTACTATTCATCATAATACCTTTAGACTTATAATAAAAATGATTAAATAAGATTGAATCGATCATTTTAAATGATAAGGGGAGTCTAGGATGGACATAAAGGAATTAGTTATCTTTAAAACTTTAGCTCATGAAGGAAATATCACAAGGGCCGCTGAACAATTAAATTATGTTCAATCTAATGTCACAGGGAGAGTAAAAAAATTAGAATCAGAACTGCAAACCGTACTGTTTTACAGACATCCGCGGGGTGTCTCGTTAACCTCAAAAGGAAAATTGCTTTTAGCGTATACAGACAAAATTTTAAACTTAATGGAAGAAACGAAAAAAGCTATTCAAGATTCTGAAACCCCTCATGGCCCACTATCTATAGGTGCAAATGAGACAACGGCATCTGTTAGATTACCTGCTGTTTTGGTTTCTTACAATGAGAACTACCCTGAAGTAGAATTGTCCCTAAACATTGGTGAAACAGAAGATCTTATCAGTGATGTTCTTGATTACAAACTAGATGGAGCGTTTGTGGTAGGACCCGTTAAACATCCTGACATTATTCAGACACCAATACTGAAGGAAGAACTCGTTGTTATAACAGACAATCTGCAAGCCCCATTCACTTTTTTAACAGATTTAAAAAAACGGACATTGCTAACACGCCCCCATTGCATTCACAGAAAACGTCTAGAACAATGGCTTCATGATGAGGGCATTTTCCCCTTAAAAATTATGGAGTTCGGAACATTAGAAGCAATCATCGGATGCGTAAAAGCCGGATTAGGGGTTTCTATAACTACAAAGTCACTTGTCAGCCACCATAAAATGGATGACAAGCTCTGTTACCACGAGATTCCCGAGAAATACTCCACTGTAAAAACAGTGTTTATACGAAGAAAAGATGCCTTTATCACAAGTGCCTATAGCAGGTTTATAGAAATGATACACCAAAGTTTCTGAGGGCAATACTTAAAAAAATTTTTCATTTAAATCCTCTATCGTTGAGATTCGTTCCCACATATCTCACCGCAAAGGAAAAAATCATGGCTTCATAGTTCAATTCTTCTGGCGCACCTCGTCGTGATTTCTTCGTTACTCTGCGATCTATCTTATCCAAATCTATCGCAGAAAAAATGGCTTCATATTTTGGATAGGTTCCATATCGTATAATTCTTGGATGCCAAATAGCTTCATTTGTCATATCATGGGCATAAGCAGCACTCCTGCTATCTTTTTATGGTTTTGTTTTTATGACCATTATATAAGATTTGGGGAGGTGCTTCCTTTTTTATCATTTTAACCCCTTGTGAGATAAGGGGTGATTATTATGAAATTCATTTACTTATATTGTCATATAATATCTACAAATTAGATAAGCAAAAACCAAAGAAACGATAAACAGAATCGAACCTAAAGCCCTTAGAGCATCCTTACTTTTTTTCTTTATGTATCCATAAAGCAGGAAGTACCAACTAAGAAGCAATATGATGGAAATTCCAAGTACTGGAAGCAATGTTGATAAAAATAAACTAAAAACGATACATATCCCCGATAGGAATAAACTGATAAATGCCCAATCTTTTGTTGGACGAATTAACTGTATCTTATTTGGATTCATACTTAGCATACGCCATATGTAGTCACAAAGCCACAACACACTAAATATAAAAGGAATAATTAAAGTATATAAGTCAATCCCTCCTACAAATCCCGCACCAAATATTGTGAAAAAGGATAAGACAGAGAGGATAATAAGTGCTATGAAATAAGCCATATGAATAAGTGCTACTTTCACAATAATCACCAGCCCCTTTAGAATTATAAATAGTCAAACCACACAAATACTAATAGTTGTCAAAAAACAACTTTCCATTTATTGCACCAGCACCGATATGTGGAATAGATACGAATGGATCTATAAGCGCAACACCTGGCATTCCATATTTTTCAATATCTTTCCCTTGATTTTTTTGACCGCTTATGAATAAAGCCTTCTTTCTTTAATTTACGTTTTTGAGTTTAACGAGAACTTTATAAGGTATTATAACAAACATGATTGAAACCTAACTTCCACCACCTATACTAAATATTGCTGATAAGATTGGAGTAAGACCGAATAAACTGCCTGCTGCAGTTGCACCGGGAGATTCTACAGATAGAATAAATGATAACGCAAACATACCCAAATACTGTAAAAACACATTGTTAGGACTTGAGTATTTCAACGTTTTAACCTTGTCACAAATGCCCTCCTTTTCATCTTCACTAATTTTTTTCAACATATAGCAATAAATTCAAGATGCTCTGTTACTGTCACCCTTTCAACTCCTCTCATATGATAAAACTCCAGCCAATGAAATCATATTACTTGTAAGAGTAGTTGGAAGGTTAGCCATAACTGCATAAGGATACGAGTTAACAATCTCCCCATCCTTTTTATCAACCAAATGTCCTGGCTGAGCATACACTACTACAGGGATTTTTGAATCTCTGTCTTTTAATGCTTGAATATATGCTCTTATTGTTTCTTCTTGCTTATCCTTCTCTTTTTTTTCGTATCTATAAATAAGAATATCAACTTCTTTGTTGTCTAATTTTTGTTCAAATTCATCGAAATTATCTAATGTAATTAATTGAGCTTCACCTACTATTTCACGTATTCTCATTAATTCGAGTCTTTCCATCTCGTCTTTTCTTTCCTCTGGGCTTAAAACCAAGACTCTGCTTTTTCGAAGAGCGTGTTGATTCTCCATAAATCTTTCTAACTCTCTGTATTTTTCCTCAAAGTCTTCCATTTTAGGATCAATTAAACTTTTAATTTTACTTTTTGCTTCATCTTCAATTTCTTTAATTGAAGACTTTATCGTTAAATTAGCATTCTCCTTGACTTCTGTTTTTGTTTGACCAAAAATCCAGTAAAGTACTATTGTTCCCCCTGTTACCAACACACCTAATGCCACCAAAAACAAGCTGACTAAATTAATAAAACTTTCTCGATTACTATTTGCAAAGTCTTTGTAATTAGCATACTCCTGTTTTAGAAAATCAATTGTACTATCAGTATTACCTTTTTCTGTTTTAGGACTGCCTTCCTGTAGAGTTTGTATCTGTTTGTTAAGTACAACAAGTTTTCCTTCCAATCGTTCTTGCTTTTCACCTATTGAATTATTAATATGCAACAAAAAGAAAAAATTGAAGGGGCTGTTGCACAATCAAGTAATTGATTGTGTAACAGCTTTTTTGTGTATACACAAAAAAACAGACCACAAAGGGCCTGTTCTCATGTATTATT
>NZ_FQXD01000016.1 GCF_900129865.1 Virgibacillus chiguensis | reverse complement strand
CGTATGCCAACCGATATTCTTTCGTATGGAAAAAGGCAATCACCAAACATGAAGCCAAGATGTATACCAAATGGCAAGCCCTGCTGGAACAGATTAATACAACATACTGTCAGATTTTCACCAGTCCTTACGAGACTTTTTTAGAAGATTTGAAAAAAGTGCTTGTTTTCCTGGAGAAAGTAAAAGCGAAAGAAAACATCACGTTCGTTTATGGAAAAGGGAAAAGAAAAACGGTCCTTCAACGTTATCATGAACAAGTAAAGGAAATGCTTCAACGTAAAGAACACTACGATACTTCCAATCAGATTATGGGAGAGAAACGAAACAGTTATTCTAAAACAGACCATAATGCCACGTTTATGCGAATGAAAGATGATCATATGAGGAATGGTCAACTCAAACCAGCTTATAATGTCCAAGCTGCCGTGGATGCGGAATTTATCGTTGGGATCAATGCGTTTTCCGATCGAAACGACACAACAACATTGATTCCAATGCTTCAATACGTAAAGGAACATCTTCCCTTTACCTATCGCAACATCGTCGCAGATTCTGGATATGAAAGCGAAGAAAATTACGTGTATTTAAAGAAGCAAAAACAGACGGCCTATATCAAGCCGCAAAATCATGAACGCAAGAAAAAAGCTTCTTTCAAAAAGGACATCAGACACCGAGAAAACATGGCTTATGATAAAAGCACAGATACCTATACCTGTGCCAATAACCAGCAGCTGCATGCCATTAGAAACTACACGCGAACCTCGCAGACTGGCTATCAATCTAAGGTAACCGTCTACGAATGTGAAGATTGTACAGGTTGTCCGCTCAAAGAAAAATGTACAAAAGCGAAAGGGAATCGCCAACTGCATGTAGCCAAGGAATTTCTGGCATACCGGGAAACAGCGCAAGAAAATATTCTAACAGAAACAGGCACACTGTACCGTATGAATCGTTCCATTCAAGTGGAAGGAACGTTCGGCGTACTGAAGGAAGATTATCATTTGAAGAAATTTCGTACGCGAGGAACAGGTAATGTACGAAACGAACTTTTAATCCTGGCATTTGGTTATAATCTCAATAAAATACATACGAAAATTCAAGCTAATCGCCTAAACCTGTATTATCATCCATTAAAGACAGCTTAAAAAAATAAAAAAAGGCGAGGCTTATTTAAGTGCGTCAAAAACCGATTAAATTTCCCTTTATCACCATAAATAAAATAATGCATCTTAAAACGAGCAATCTCATATATAAAAAGGAGCTGTCAGCAAATGCATAATATGCATTTTGCGACAGCTCCTTATCCCCAACACCTTTTCAAAATTGCCTCTAAACATACTATTCCCCCATACATTTTTTACTCCTAATTCTACCACATAAAACATATAAGTATTGATTGGTCAAAACAAATTATTTAGTAATAGATACTGTCTATCTCTATTACATTCAACGGAATCATTGAGGGATTCAGACATGGAGATACTGCAAAAAATAAGAACGCGAGTAAAAGTCTGTAAATATCTTTACACAATTATAATTGTGACATTAAGTAGTTCTCATTAATTTCTATAAACAAAAGTATTTAAACACGCTTATAAAACTTTTTCCTACCTTTTGATTCACGTTTTTTGTAAGACTTTATTATTAGGTGATAATAGAGTTTTGCAACTCATAATTATTAAGCCCAATACAAAAGGGATTCTTTCAAATTTCCCTTGCTTTTTCACGTTTTTTTCTTAATTTTTGGCTATTTTGTCAGTTTCTATTGTTTAGCTACAATTTCTGTGACGTTAAAAAATCTTCCCTCAAATCTTCCCTCCCATTCCACTATTCGAGTTAAATAAAATTTTCCTACCGAACCCCCATTTTGAAGGATTTTTTATTCAAAAATACTCCATTTCCCCCTTATAATACGTCTGTTTTATCACCTTTTTTTCTGTTTTAAAATAAAGTTCTCCGAGAATGTTGCGTAATGGAAACACGAGAAAACCGAGACAAGACAAGGGATGAGCATGAAAAAGACCCGGAAATTGGAAGTGTTTATTTTCACGAAATCGGGGTCTTAATCGGTAATGTTTATTTTGTTTCGGGATTATCTAAATTAGTTAGACAACTTCTCTTTGTAACACCGCCACACACTCCACATGATTCGTCTGTGGAAACATGTCAACTGGTTGCACTTCTTTCGTTTCATAGCCGCCTGCATCTAATATGTTTAAATCCCGAGCTAATGTAGATGGGTTACAGGAAACGTACACAATCCGTTTTGGTTCCATCTCGATCATCGCTTTAAGAAACGCTTCGTCGCAGCCTTTGCGTGGCGGATCAACGATAATAACATCGGGGCGCAATCCTTGTGCTTTCCACCATGGCATTACTTTTTCCGCTTCACCTACAACGAATTCGACATTGGTAATTCCGTTTAGTTCCGCATTCCTCTTAGCATCGCTAATTGCTTCTGGAACAACTTCTATTCCATAAACTTTTTTCGCTTGTTGTGCCAAAAATAAGGAAATCGTACCAATACCACAATATGCATCAATCACCACATCGGATGAGCTCAGTTTGGCATATTCCAACGCTTTTTCGTAAAGGACTTTTGTTTGAGGCGGATTAACTTGGTAAAATGATTTGGCGGAAATAGCGAATCGAATGTCGCCGATTGTATCGTAAATATAAGCTTCTCCCCAAATAATTTTTGACTTCTTGCCAAGGATCACATTCGTTTTTTCTTTATTCACATTATGAATAATAGATTTGACGTGAGGATACGTTTCTGTCAATGCTTGAATGAGTTCATCTTGTTGTGGCAGATTTTCCGTCCTCGTTATTAGGACGATCATTGTATCCTTCGTCTCTCTTCCTGTACGCACCATAATATGACGTAATACTCCGCGATGTGTCGATTCATCATAAGCAGAAATTCCTAACTGCGAGGCAATTCTGCGCACTGCTTCTACCATGCGATCATTCACTTCATCCTGTATGACACAAGTATCCATATCATCTATGATACGATGACTGCGTTTTTGATAAAAGCCGGTAATTATCGCGCCTTCTTTTTCCCCCACTGGAATTTGGACTTTATTACGATAACGCCATGGATCGGTCATACCTAATGTAGGATGAACAGGAATATGATCCATATGCGCTATTTTCCGCATTACATTTTTCACTTGGTTTCGCTTCATCTCTAATTGTAATGAATAGCTCATATGCTGTAATTGACAGCCACCACATTTATAATAGACGTTACAAGGCGCTTCAACTCGCTCCGCGCTCGCTTGCTTTACCTCTAAAATTTTTCCAAAGCCAAAATTTTTATTCGCTTTAACGACTTTCACGAGCGCTTTTTCGCCTGGCAATCCATACGGTACAAATAAAGGATAGCCATTCACTTTCGCCACGCCGTTTCCTTCGTGGGTCAAATCTTCAAATGTGAGCGTCAACGTTTCATTCTTTTTTACGGGTAATGCTTTTTTTGCCATGTTTCTCTTCCTTTATACACTAGTTTGTGTTCCTATCTTATCATAGAAGTAAAGCCAGCACACCATTTATTCGTCTTCTGGATACTTCTCAACGAGCAACAAACTTAGTGTTGCAATAGGTCCTATGAATAAAGACAGCACAAACCAATTGAACCCTGTACGATTCTTTCCTTGAGCTAATCCAGCATTAATCAATGCCAATGTTCCCCAACCAACATAAAATTCTTCCTCCACAAAAATCCCCCTAAAATTTTTCTAATATTCACTATATTATCATTCCTTCTATTCTTTTTAAAGGAAGAGTTCACTAGAAATTCGCCTGAGTTTTCACGAAAGTCGCTGAAGTTTACATTTTTTACGCCGAAGTTCACAACTTTTTCGCTAATGTTCACAATTTCTCCGGCAGAAATTCACACACGTGTGGCTGAAAGTTATTGGTGTAAATATTAATTGTTACAACTTGCCACTTTCCATTCGCATTATCTTTATATTTGACTAAAACATATGGAGCGCTCCATTTTCCAGTAGTCTCAGCATCAGCTCATCAAGCAACATAAAAACAGACTCAATCGTTCCGAAGGCCTTTGTTTTCTATACTATAATTAAATTACAATAATTTTCTACACATAAAAAAACTGCTTCCAAGAGGCACACTAAAAAGTTAGACGTTTTCATCTAAACTTTGTCGTGTAACTCAAAAAAGCAGTCGTTAATTTTTTTCTATAAATTCCGCTGGAACGAAAAATTCAATATGTTGTTGCAGATTTTCAAATTCTCCCGGAAGCAATCCGCCATATTCCCCGTCAATATTTAATTGCATTTTTTCATCCGTTGTCACCTTGATATGTTTCGCCTTCACATAAATAACATGACTATCCTCTAAATGTGCTCCGCGCAATGCTAAAGTGGCAATTCGAATAAACTCGGCCAAATTCGTTTTTCTTAATATGATTAAATCAAAATATCCGTCTTGCATATCTGCATCGGGCGCTAGTTTTTCAAAACCACCAACGGAATTTGTATTGGAAATAAGAAAAAGCATAATGTCATCATCAATGACATTGCCATCATATTCAATTTTTGCTTTGGATGGCTTTAAGGAAGGCAACATTTCAATACCTTTCATATAATAAGCTAACTGCCCAAGCATCGTCTTTAGTTTGCTTGGCACTTCATAAGTCAGTTCAGTAAGTTTACCTCCACCAGCAATGTTCATAAAATAATGATCGTTTACTTTGCCGATATCTAAATACATCGATTGTCCAGCCACAATTACATCAACAGCTTTTTGGATATCCCGTGGAATATGCAAAGCTCTAGCAAAATCATTCGTCGTCCCCACAGGTATAATTCCAAGTTTGGGACGATTCTCTCGCTCTGCTAAACCATTGATGACTTCATTGATCGTTCCATCTCCACCAGCAGCAATCACAAGGTCATGCCCTCGTTCAACAGCTAATTGCGCAGCTTGAATGGCATCTCCTTCACAAGTCGTTGCGTGAGCAGAAGCTTCATAACCGGCTACTTCTAGCTTTTCTAATACTGCTGGTAGCTCCTTTTTAAAGGCTTCTCTACCGGACGTAGGATTATAGATAATACGTGCTTTATTCATTGCTTTCCCTCCGCTTGGCACCAGTATACAGGACCTTCGTAACATTTATCCATGCCATTTCATTTTAAAAGACGCTTACAATAGCTTCGCTTATCGGTAAATTTGTATTGCTTAAGCCTTCGCTTTGTAATACGATAAACTCTAAAACTTTCATACTTCCCTATCGTGCATTCAAATTCAATCATGACAAAAGCATGTGATTAGAAAAATTTTAAAATAGGAGCTCCACCATATGACTTGTACAAACATGGCTAATTACCACTTTTATGGTGAAGTTTTCCTACCTTCGTATCATGCAAAGGCATCGTTTAAAGACCTAAGAAACGTTATTCCTACTTATCTCTCTCCAAATTAGGCGTGTTAACATGATTTATTTTAAAATGATCAAACGTAATTCATTAATAAGTCCAATCTTTATCATAGCCGTTTTCCAACATTTTGAAAAGAGCTGTTTAGGAAACTTTTTATGAACAATTGTATGACAAACCTCTCTTCACCAAAACTGTACATTGTAAATAGTTCTTTTCTCAAGTTAGTTTATTCTTTCTAAAGAGAAACTAAATCCTTGAGTAGGTTTCTTTCACAAGGGCTTGTGACTCTTCTCTTAACAAAGCCTGTTATTCCCTTCAGCTTACAGGATATATTCTTCAAACGGAAACCTTACAGCACTTTATGTACATTAGAAGAAGGATTTTCTTTCTCTCTTATCTGCACTGCCATGTATGGAGCAAGCGTGCTTCCCATTTCGTGGGCGACTTACAGCACGATCATCTTCCATATATAAGTCTGGGCTATTCATTAAATCTGAATAGCCCAGGTGCTAGCTTATCGTTTGTTGATTTCTTCTAATAAAATTTTATTAACCATTGGCGGGTTGGCTTGCCCTTTCGTTGCTTTCATCACTTGACCAACTAAGAAGCCAACCGCTTTATTTTTCCCATTTTTGTAATCAATAATGGACTGTTCATTTTCATCAAGCACGTTGGAAATGATCTCTTTCAACTGATCTTCGTCAGAGATTTGCACGAGACCTTTCTCTTTAACAATCTTCTCTGGATCGCCGCCGTGTTCAACTAGCTCTGCGAATACCTTCTTCGCAATCTTTGAAGAAATTGTACCATCAGCAATGAGCTGAATCATTTTGGCAAGTGCTTCTGGCGTAATCGCTAATTCATCTAGCTCTTTTAGGTGTTTATTCATATAAGCAGAAATCTCACCCATCAACCAGTTAGAAACTTGCTTCATATCTGCACCGTGAGCGATCGCTTCTTCAAAGAAATCAGCCATCTGTTTGGAATTGGTCATTACCGTAGCATCATACTCTGATAAGTCTAATTCTTCCATATAACGTTTTTTACGCGCATCTGGAAGTTCAGGAATTTCCTTGCGAATGCGTTCCTTCCAAGCATCATCAATATAAAGCGGAACAAGATCCGGTTCTGGGAAATAACGATAATCATCCGAGCCTTCTTTCACACGCATAAGAATCGTTTCCTTCGTTTTTTCATCATAACGGCGTGTTTCTTGCAGAATTTGCCCTCCTGAAAGTAACACTTTTTCCTGACGTTTTTCTTCAAATTCTAACCCTTTTTGTACAAAGCTAAAGGAGTTTAAATTCTTTAGTTCCGTTTTTGTACCAAATTCTTCTTGTCCAATTGGTCGCAAAGAAATGTTCGCATCGCAACGTAAAGAACCTTCCTGCATTTTCACATCAGATACACCAGTATATTGAATAATATTTTTTAGTTTTTCTAAATAGGCATACGCTTCTTCTGGAGAGCGCATATCTGGTTCGGAAACAATTTCAATTAAAGGCGTTCCTTGACGATTAAAATCGACTAGAGAGTAACCATCATCACCATGGGTTAGCTTCCCAGCATCTTCTTCTAAGTGAAGGCGGGTAATACCAATCCGTTTTTTCTTTCCATGTACTTCAATTTCAATCCAACCATTCTCACCAATTGGTTGATCAAATTGGGAAATCTGATACGCTTTTGGATTGTCTGGATAGAAATAATTTTTTCGGTCAAATTTCGTATTTGTTGCAATGTCACAATTTAAAGCCATCGCTGCTTTCATCGCAAAGTTAACTGCTTCTTCGTTTAGTACCGGTAATACACCTGGATAACCGAGGTCAATTGGATTAACATTTGTATTCGGTGCTGTACCAAAAGCATTCACACTAGGACTGAATATTTTTGACTGTGTCTTTAACTCAACATGTACCTCTAAGCCAATAATTGTTTCAAAGTTCATTACTTGGCACCTCCTAGCTGAGGGCGTTGTTTATGATGATCGGTCGCTTGTTCATACGCATGTGCGGTGCGATAAACCGTTGCTTCGTCAAAGTGTTTTCCGATAATTTGCAAGCCAATTGGTAATCCTTCTTTTGCGAAACCACACGGAATGGAAATACCAGGGACGCCAGCTAAATTAACGGGAATCGTTAAAATATCATTTGCATACATCGTTAATGGATCGTCTACCTTTTCTCCAACTTTAAACGCTGGTGTAGGTGTTGTTGGCCCAATAACTACATCGTAATCTTGGAAAATTTGCTCGAAATCTTGTTTGATTAAGGTACGTACTTTTTGCGCTTTTTTATAATACGCATCATAATACCCCGAGCTAAGAGCAAACGTACCAAGCATGATTCTGCGTTTTACTTCCTCACCAAAACCTTCGCTGCGTGATTTTTTGAACATATCAATCATATTATCTGCATTCTCCGAACGAACACCGTAACGAACACCGTCAAAGCGAGCAAGGTTAGCCGACGCCTCCGATGAAGATAACAAGTAGTAAGTCGCAACAGCATATTTAGAATGTGGTAGGGAAACTTCTTCCCACGTAGCGCCTAAAGATTCATATACCTTTAATGCTTCCATGACCGACGCTTTTACCTCTGGAGCAACACCTTCACTTAAATATTCTTTCGGTACCGCAATTTTTAGTCCCTTTACATCATTTGTTAATGCTGCCGTATACGCAGGAACTTCTATATCTGCACTCGTTGAATCCATCGCATCGTGACCTGCAATTACTTCTAGCACGCGAGCATTATCTTCTACTGTTCGTGTTAATGGTCCAATTTGGTCTAAAGAAGACGCAAAAGCGACTAAACCAAATCGGGATACTCTACCGTATGTTGGCTTTAATCCTACTACACCACAAAATGCAGCTGGTTGACGAATCGATCCACCTGTATCTGAGCCTAATGCGAATAACACTTCACCGGCAGCCACAGCTGCTGCTGAACCACCACTAGAGCCCCCAGGAACATAATCCGTATTCCAAGGATTACGTGTCGGTTCATAGCTTGAATTTTCATTTGATGAACCCATCGCAAATTCATCCATGTTTAATTTACCAATTGTAACTGCTTTTTGTTCGCTCAATTTTTGAACGACTGTTGCATTATATAAAGGATCATGGAAGTTATCCAAAAACTGACTCGCGCATGTCGTACGCAGCGATTTTGTTACGATATTATCCTTAATACCACTCGGCATTCCAAATAATGCAGCTGTTTTATCCGCTTGTTTGTCCAGTTCTTTTGCTTGGGCTCTCGCATTTTCTTCATTTAACGTTAAAAATGCATGAACCTCATCATCCACTTCATGAATGCGTTCATACGAAGCATTTACTAACTCTTCTACCGTAATTTCACCATTATGTACCTTTTCTTCTAACTGCTTGATCGTGTAATCAAATAGCGCCATGTTGTTCCCTCCTTACTCCAATATGGATGGTACACGGAAATGACCATCTTTGTGATCTGGAGCATTTTTCAGTGCTTCTTCTTGTGTAATCCATTGCTTTGGCTCATCTTTACGCATCACATTTTTTATATCCAGTACATGTGTCGTCGGTTCTACATTCGTTGTGTCCAGTTCATTGAGCTGTTCTGCGTAAGTAATGATAGAGCTTAAATGCTCCGTAAACATGGCAGCTTCTTCTTCTGATACATGTAAACGCGCTAAATGGGCAACATGCTTCACTTGATCTTTTGATATTTTTTCCATTTATTTCCCTCCAAACTACATATATAGCTTGCACACTTCAAAGGTATGCATGATTTAAATTTACCATCGTACTTTCTTTCCAAGACGGCTTTTACCAACAACCGCTTTACAACTATAAAGTGACTTCGAGCATGGAAGATGTTGCTGGATCAGTCAAAACAAGAGCTAACAGCAACTAAATCCAGTTTTGTCCTATTAGAAAGCTTCGTTTTTCCTCCATAGGACTTGGTGACAAGCCAAGTTTTTCTAAAAGCTCCTAACTTACGAATGAAAGAAAATCCTCCCTGTAGAAACGCGTAAAGCGAAAGGGCAACCATATATAGGATAATACAACGGCTACGTTTTTATTAAATATAAATGTTGCTATTGCTTAGCTAAAATTCACAATCTTCGTACGCAAATGAAACGCTCGTAACACTATTGATAATAGCAGAATACCCTATGACTAAGCAACTAAAGTAGAGTAGTACAGTGAGAATGAGTGCAATGGATACATATAGACCTGTAAAAAAAGGTGCATAGCAAACTTTTTGGAGAATACAAGCTCGTTTTCCGATTTTTCATCTCCAACTTAAATAACAAGGTAAGCCATATGCCATGCATGGTTTATCCATATGACTTACCTCATTTATTTTTTTTGCATGAACGTGATTACGTTTTCAATTGCTTCACCGTTTCATCATAATCAGCAATAAGATCCTCATTTGGCTTTTGTAATAAACTAACTACAATCGTCGTAACTAAATTGAATAGAAACCCGGGAACAATTTCATAAAGATCAAAAATCCCCCCAGATAAAAATTCTCCCCAAATAATGACCGTTGCAGCACCAACTACTATACCAGCAAGCGCACCATTACGTGTAATTCGACTCCAAAATAATGATAATAGAATAATAGGACCAAAAGCTGCACCAAACCCAGCCCACGCATAGCTAACTAATTCCAACACAGAGCTTTCAGGATTCAGGGCAATCATAAGGGCAATGAATGCAATAACTACCGTAGCAAGTCTACCAACCCATACGAGTTCCTTGTCTGTCGCTTGCTTGCGGAAAATAGCTTTATAAAAATCCTCCGCGACTGCCGAAGAAGACACAAGTAATTGGGAATCTATCGTACTCATAATAGCTGATAAAATAGCTGCTAATAAAATTCCAGCAACAACTGGATGAAATAGAATTTGCGAAAACGCAATGAAAATTTTCTCCGAATCGGCTAGCATTTGTATTCCATTTTCATTTACAACTTGAATGCCAAATTCAGATAACATCGGCACTTCTTGGGTGCTTATAAATGCAAGTCCAACAAACCCTGTAAAAATAGCGCCATATAACCCGAGCACCATCCATGCAGTTCCAATAAATCTCGCTTTTGGGACATCTTTATGCGAGCGTAAAGCCATAAACCGAACTAATATATGCGGCTGACCAAAATAACCGAGACCCCATGCAAGGGAAGAAATAATCGCCATTATCCCAACACCTTCCACCATATTTAAGTGAGATGGATGAATCTCGCCGACCGCTTGCACAGCCGCATCCCATCCTCCCATTTGTGTTAGCGCGACAATGGGGACTACTAGCAATGCAAGAAACATGAGTAACCCTTGCACAAAATCAGTCCAAGCCACAGCTAAGAAACCTCCCAATAATGTATAAGAGATAACAATAATACCACCAATCCATAGTGCTGTTTCATACGAAAGTCCAAACGACGCTTCAAAGAGTTTTGCACCACCAACCATCCCAGATGAAGTGTAAAACGTAAAAAATAATAGAATGACTAACGCAGCAATCACACGTAAAATATGTGATTGATCTTTAAAACGATTGGCTAGAAAATCTGGAATTGTAATGGAATTATTACTAACTTCCGTATAAACACGTAACCTTTTTGCGACAAATTGCCAATTTAAATATGCACCAGTAGCAAGGCCAATCGCCATCCACGCTTCTGACATACCAGAAGCATAAATAGCCCCAGGCAGACCGAGTAGTAGCCAACCACTCATATCGGAAGCCCCTGCACTTAGAGCAGCAACCCCTGGGCCTAACCCTCTACCTCCTAATACATAATCCGATAAATTATTCGTGCGATAGTACATCATAATACCAATAAGTAACATTCCTGCTAAATAAACAATAAATGTGATAAGCGTCGCTGTAGTCAACGGTTATTTTCTCCCTTCTGTAAATAAAGTAATAAAAGATAAAATAAGTATTACAGGCATAGGAACAAATAACCAAAACCAAGTCGCCCCTTGAATAGCGTATTCCATTTCTATCTCCCCCTTTGTTCTTTTACCTTTACAATATGCAAAACAACTCCTCAATACATCAAATATTCTTTCATAAAAGAATATTGTAATAATATAGTACCATTTTTGACAAAACTGTAAACAAAAGGACACCTTATTTCGAGAATTTTCGACGGGGAGAGCGAATTGGCGAGGAACAGGAGCAAATCTGGGACTAGCAGGAGCGATTTTCCGAGGAACGGGAGCGAATACCGGACGAGCACGAGCGCATTTACGAGGAACGGGAGCAAATACGGACGAACAGGAGCGCATTTGCGATGAACGGGAGCGAGTTCGGGGCGAGCACGAGCGATTTGGCGAGGAACGGGAGCGAGTTCGGGGCGAGCACGAGCGATTTGCGAGGAACGAGAGCGAGTTCGGGACGAGCACGAGCGATTTTCCGAGGAACGGGAGCGAATCTGGGACGAGCAGGAGCGATCTGGCGAGGAACGAGAGCGAGTCCGGACGAGCACGAGCGCATTTACGAGGAACGGGAGCGAGTTCGGACGAGCACGAGCGATTTTCCGAGGAACGGGAGCGAATACGGACGAGCACGAGCGCATTTACGATGAACGCGGGCGGTTGAAATAAACGCTCACACAAAAAAAGGCCCAGAACGGGTTCCACGCCACTCTGGGAAAGATTCTATCATAATAGGGTAAAAAAGTTAAAATAGATTGAAAAGAATATAAATCAATTAAAACTGCTCGTTATGGTTGGACACTCCAGGGTGCGCGCCCTTCCCAGCACTTTCTGAAAATTGCTGCTCTGTAAAGAAAAGGCTGCCAACAAGTAAGGCACCACATAGTACGGATAGTAATCCTTTTTTCAATTTATCCCCCCTTATTTAAATTACATGTTGACAAATTCCTCATAGCTTAAGCTTGCTAACTTATAATATTGAACAGATTCTTTATACTTTCCCCATTCCTCTAAAAGGTTGGCTAGTAACTTAGAATAAAACACCAAGTAACTATGTTCGCCTGCTTGTTTAAGGTACGGTATAAAGTGATCTGTTAATACCACTTTAAACTTATCAAATTCTTCATTTATTAAGTGTGTATACACTTTAATAATATAATCATAAAGATTCCACAAATCAGAATACGTGACTTTTGATAATAATTCTTTAGCTTCTCGTAAGTTTTGCTCCACTTTCTCATATTGTTTAACATGATAATATTCTTCAATTAAACAAGTATAAGTGGATAGTAGGTTATCAGTATCTACATCTTTATCCTCAATAGCTAACAAATAATTTTTGATTGCTTCTTCCGAATTTCCAGTAGTCGAATACAGATAACCTAAATTTTGATGTGCTAAACTAATCACGTCTTGGTTATCACACAGTTCGCCTAGATGTTTTGCTAATTGAAAGTTTTTAATTGCTTTTTCATATTTCTTAAACCTTTGGTAAGAGATGCCAAATAAAATATGGCATTGACCACAGCGATCAAAATTATATTCGCGTTGAAATACTTCCATTGCTTCTTGTGTATAATCCAAACACTCCAACTGTTGCCATAGTTGACTATGAGTGACAGCTAATCCATATTTTAGGTCAGCTATTTCTACCTCATTTAAATTGGCAAGCGGGATTTTTTCTTGAGCCTGCTTAAACAATTTCATCGCTTTAGCATGCTTGTCTTGAAGCGAATAATAACCGCCCTTAAACTTGTACCAGTAATATTCATGTTTATGGTTAAAAGAATCTACTAATTCATGTAGCTCATTAATTTTTGCTAGCGCTTTACTAAAATCACGTAAAACACTATAATAACGGATTTGATGTATTTCAAACATAATAAAACTTTCATTAATACTCTGATTCATGATTACTTGCAATTCTTCATAACGGTCGGTCATTTCTTGTTTATCACAGTGGTCAAAGAGCATTTCATACCATTGTTGACATTTCTCTTCGATGTGGGAATTCGTTTCTTCTGCAAATTCAATTCCTAATCGATTACAAAGTAATTGAATGATTTCTGGGCTTGCCTTCGTCTTTTTATTTTCAATCTTGGATAAATAAGACAATGAAACGATTCCTTCCGACAATTCTTCTTGCGTCATTTGTCGCTTCGTTCGTTGTAATTTGATGAAAGGACCAACGTCTACCAAATTCCCACCCACCATCTCCTTAGATTTTCAACTTTGTATAGTTTCATTATAACATAAATTCAGATAATTCATATTGGGAAAATAGTTCGTTTTTGCGGGGGTTACTACTGTAAAATAGGCTGAAATCTTTCTTCTTTTTCTTCATTTAAGAAAGTCTGTATAGTTGTTGTATAAAGTTGTAAAAAACAACGTAATAGGAAGTAATACTTTATGCGTAGAAAAAATGATATTGTCCGTCCATTGTTTACCTTCAAATTAAATTTTTTAGGAAATAAGACCTTAAAAAAATGCACGTCATCAAAAAAAACTTTATGTAGCAAGCGTTTCCCCTAGTCTAAATTGAGAAGTAATCCACTTTCTTCTTTTTCCAATTCCCTTCAAATTACAGTTGGGCCGGGATGCACGTTGGCTTTTATCAATCGTTAGTTACGAATACCATTCTTATCTGGCAAACTGTTAAAAACCTGCATGGGAGAAACCTCTTCCATGCAGGTTTACCTTGGGTAATTTCATAAGAACCGTAATTGCTTGGGTTAGGAATTAATCGTACACGCGAAGGTCTATCATACAAAACGGCATGACTAAACGCTCGTCATCTATTATCAAGGAGTGCTTTTACCTAACAATTATAAAATATTCACTGTTGGCTTTTTCGAACCAGGATTTCGATAGATGATACTTTCTAGTTTATCACTGGATGTTATTTTGACTTCTAAGCCGTAATGGTCTGAAAACATTTCCTGGACTAAGCCGTAAGCATATTGAGTAAAGCCAACGACTTCTCCTTTCCCATAAAACTCAATTGGGATCTCAAGCGTCATCTTTTGCAATTCATCATTTACGTAGAATCCTTCACCGACAACACCGACATAATTCGGAAAATAACTAGCGATTTCCTTACCGAAATTCGTCACTAGTTCATGATCTTCAAAATAATCTTCTTTTCCTTCTTCTGACGGGAATAATACATACTTTTCTTTAATGGAATCCCACTCTCCAACAGAAGAACTATCTGCTGGTATATTTGTTTTAGCGACAAAATTACCTGGAACAGGAGAAGATTGGTCCTCTTCACGATAAATTGCCATCATAATCGGAACATTTTCTAATCCTTCGATTTTACGTATATCTTCAAGAAGCTTATTAGCAATTTTATTTGCTTGTTTCATCATTTCTGATTTGCTAATATCCTCTTCGTACGTTGGACCGCCCGTTTCCGTTTGAAATTGGTAGGTGGATTTCATTGCAATCCCGATCGAAATACCTGCTAGTGATACCTTATTGTCCTTTTTGACTAAATAATTTTGCTCTAGAATATGAGATAGGTAGCGGGGGTTATCCCTATAATACTTCTCCGGCGCCCCTTCTTTCTTCTTTGGATTTAATCCATCAATCCATTTGTTAACTGTTTCTTCATCAATGTATTGCCCTTCTTGAAATAAATGCTTTTTTGGATCGAACACCGATTTAGAATGTCGCCGTAAGCCTTCCTCCACTTCATCTATATCAAGACGATTAGCCACTTGCGTTACGATCACACCTCTTGCTTTACCAGGTTTAAACGGGAGAATCATTTTATAATTATCCTCTGAAAGCTGATAGCTAGGAACAATCGCCTGCTCTTCATTTGAATTTGATTCTTTTTCCTGTACCACTTCATCTTTGTTCATATTGGGGGCGCAACTCGTGAGCAACAATAGTGCGCCTATGAACCAAATCATTGTCTTTTTCACGATTCCACTCCCTCGTTTTTTACGACTTGTTGAAATTGGGATTCATCCCAGACTTCAATTCCAAGATCCTCTGCTTTCGCTAACTTGGAACCTGCATCGACACCAGCAATGACTAAATCTGTCTTTTTACTGACGCTCCCGGTTACATTTCCACCTAAGTCCTCTATAAATTGCTTTGCTTCGGTTCGTGTATAAATTTCCATTTTTCCTGTTAACACAACTGTTTTCCCGCTAAATACACTTGTTTGAGCTGTTTCTGTAGGTTTCACTCCTAAATAAGACATGTTAACACCAAGGCTACGCAATTCTTCTAAAAGATCAATTACTTGTTCTTCTTGAAAATATTGCACGATGGAGTCAGCCATTTTTTCGCCAATTTCATTAATCGCAACTAAATCATCATATGTTGCTTGTTGTAGCTTTTCCATCGTTTCAAATTCCATTGCTAATGTTTTGGCAGCTTTTGCTCCAACAAAACGAATACCAAGACCGAATAATAATTTTTCCAGTGAATTTGCTTTCGAAGCTTCAATTGCTTCTAATAAATTGGTAACTGATTTTTCTCCCATTCGTTCAAGTTTTAAGAGTTCTGTTCTTTCCAGACGGTAAATATCAGCAATTGTTTTCACCAAATCTGCTTGGAATAGTTGAACAATTACTTTCTCTCCAAGCCCATCAATATTCATAGCATTCCTAGATACAAAATGGATAAGCCCTTCTTTTAGTTGCGCAGGGCAATTTGGGTTAATACAACGTAAAGCAACCTCTTCCTCTAAGCGGACTAATTCACTGCCACATGCAGGGCACTCCTCTGGCATATGAAATTCTCGCTCTTCTCCTGTTCGTTCTTCTACCACAGCTCGGACTACTTTAGGAATAATATCTCCCGCTTTTTTAATCACGACCGTGTCGCCAATACGAATATCCTGTTCCCTTATTAAATCTTCATTATGAAGAGAAGCACGTTGAACAGTTGTGCCAGCAACTTTTACTGGATTTAAAATCGCTGTCGGTGTAACTACACCTGTCCTACCAACACTTAATTCAATATCAGTCAGTTTCGTTACCGCTTCTTCAGCCGGAAATTTATAAGCAATTGCCCAACGCGGGCTTTTTGCAGTATAACCTAATTTTTCTTGCTGGTTAATGTCATCTACTTTAATAACGATCCCATCAATTTCATAATTTAGGTGTGGTCGTTCTGTCGTCCAATATTGCACATACGCCATCACTTCTTCTACGGAGTCACATTTTCTCCATTCTGGGTTAACCTTTAAACCTAATTCTTTTAACCGTTCTAGCCGTTCACTATGTTTCGTTACATTGCTATTCTCCCATTCGCCAACCCCATACAAAAAAATGTCGAGGTTTCGTTTCGCGGCAATTTTCGGATCAAGCTGGCGTAAAGAACCAGCCGCTGCGTTCCGCGGGTTGGCAAACGGTTCTTCCCCCTTCGCTTCTCGTTCTTTATTTAAAGCTAAAAAGGATTTATGTGGCATAAACGCTTCTCCACGTATTTCCAATGTTTCATTTTCTCTAATCGTTAATGGAATGCTACGGATTGTTCGTAAATTACTTGTAATATCTTCCCCTATTGTTCCGTCACCACGTGTTGCTCCACGAACAAACTTGCCATCTTCGTATGTTAAAGAAACTGCTAATCCATCAATTTTTAACTCACAAACGAAGCTTATTGGCTCCTCCGTTCCTTGACTCACCCTTTTAACAAAATCGCGAATATCCTGTTCATTAAAAGCATTTGCCAAGCTAAGCATAGGGATGCGGTGCTCTACTTTATGAAATTCTTCCAGCGGCTCTCCACCAACACGCTGTGTAGGAGAATCTGGCTCTTGAAACTCTGGATATGCTTCTTCTAGTTCACGAAGCTCGCGCATTTTTTGGTCATAAACCGCATCTTCCACAGATGGCTTATCTAGCACATGATACTCATAGTTATATTGATTTAAAATCGCCGTAAGCTGTTTTATTTTCTCTTGTGCTTGTTGTTTGTCCATCCAAGCACCTCCCTTATTGTTTCGTAATTGGTGCAAATTTTGCTAATACACGTTTAATGCCGACTGGTGCAGGGAAAGCAATATCAAGCTCCATTGCTTCACCTTCTCCACTTACTTTTACAACCGTACCCACGCCCCATTTTTTATGGTTCGCTTTATCGCCAGGTGACCACGTCTCATTTTCAGCACCGGATGTTTTCTGCATTTGCTGTGCTTTACGCTTCATCGATTGTGCTCTGCTCGGCTTCGGTTCTGTGCTTCTGCCAAACATCGTATCGTTAGCTACTTCAATACCTGCTATTAATTCTTCCGGTATCTCATTAATAAACCGGCTAATAGGATTCATATTCGTTCGCCCAAACAAGGTTCGCATACGCGCATGGGTGAGATAAAGCTCTTTTTCAGCACGCGTAATACCGACATAAGCTAATCGGCGTTCTTCTTCCATTTCTTCCTCATCGAACATGGAACGGCTATGTGGAAAAACATTTTCTTCCATACCGATCAAAAATACAACTGGAAATTCTAATCCTTTTGCTGCATGTAACGTCATTAATGTAATTTTAGCTTCTGCTTCTGTTTCCTCTTCATCTACTTGATCAATATCAGCAATTAAGGCTAAATCTGTTAAAAAGGCAACAAGTGTTTTATCCTCACTACCTGCTTCAAAGTCTTGCGTAACCGTCATAAATTCTTCTAAGTTTTCCAAACGACTTTGCGCCTCGATGGATCGCTCGTTTTTTAACATCGTTTCATAGCCGGTTCGCGTTAATACAGCCTCTACCATATCTGTAGCTGTCAAAAACTCTTGTTGTTGCGACAGAGATTCAATGAGGCTTGAGAATGCAGCAAGCGCGTTAGCTGCTTTTTTAGATACGCCCGTAAAATCGACTTCCTTCACTGCTTCGTGGAAAGAAATATCGTGAAGAGCAGCATATTCGCGTAAACGTTCCACCGACGTTTTCCCGATTCCTCGTTTCGGCACATTGACAACACGCTCAAAGCTTAAATCATCATTAGGATTGGCAATTAAACGCAAGTACGCAATAATGTCCTTAATCTCTTTGCGCTCATAGAATTTCGTACCGCCTACCATTTGATACGCCATATTCGATTTCACCAAGGTATCCTCAATAGCACGAGATTGCGCATTCGTTCGATATAGTATCGCCACATCACTTGGGGAGTATTCCCCTTCTCGAGTTAATTGCTGGATTTTTTCCGTGACAAATAAAGCTTCCTCTTGTTCCGTTGCACCTTGAAAGTAATGAATTTGTTTGCCATCCTCATTTTCTGTCCATAGTTTTTTCGGCTTCCTGCTTGTGTTATTATCAATCACATGGTTCGCAGCCGCTAAAATAGACTTTGTAGAGCGATAATTCTGTTCCAACATAATGGTTCTTGAGGTCGGATAATCCTTTTCAAAGGTTAGGATATTTGCAATATCAGCACCTCGCCAGCGGTAAATGGACTGATCGGAATCACCTACAACACATAAGTTTTGATAACGACTCGCTAGCATTTTTACAAGTGCATATTGTGCGTGGTTCGTATCTTGATACTCATCAACATGAATATATTGAAAACGACGTTGGTAGTATTCCAACACTTCTGGCACACGTTTAAATAAATGAATGGTTTGCATAATCAAATCATCAAAATCAAGCGATTGGTTTTTTACAATCATCTTTTGATACGCTTCATATACTTGTCCTACTTGCCGTTCAAAAAAGTTACCTACACGTTTATTATATTCTTCTGGTGTAATGAGTTCGTTTTTGGCAGCACTAATTTGACCAAGCATCGCCCTTGGTTCCATTTTTTTCGGATCTATATTCAAATTTTTAAGCACTTGCTTGACGACCGATAGCTGATCACTGCTATCTAAAATGGTAAAATTACTGTTATAGCCAACGCGGTCAATGTCCCTACGTAAAATGCGTACACACATCGAGTGAAAAGTCGATACCCACATATACTCACTCTCAGGTCCAACTAACCTTTTCACACGTTCTCTCATTTCTCTAGCTGCTTTATTTGTAAATGTAATAGCTAACACATTACGAGCAGAAACGTCCTTCTCTGCTAATAAATAAGCAATTCGATGCGTCAATACACGTGTCTTTCCACTTCCAGCACCAGCCATAATGAGCAGTGGGCCGTCTGTATGCATCACAGCTTCTCGCTGTTGTTGATTCAATCCTTTTAATAATGTTTCCTTTGTTTGACTCATTCTATCACCGCCTAACTGATTACTCTTTTACCGCAGAAACGGTTTGTAAAGCTTGCTTCATATTCGTATATATACTGTTGCCAACAACGATGACATCAGCGTACTGTTTCATTTCCTTCGCTTGGGCAGCAGTTTCTATACCTCCACCGTAAAAAAGAGTGGCATGCTGTAATTGCGTTTTCACCTTAGCAACTAAGGCTGGATCGCCATATTTCCCGCTATACTCCATGTAAAATATAGGCAAGTGAAATACTTTATCCACCATGTACGCATAAGCGATGACATCTTCCTCATCTGGTAAATAACTATTCGTATACGTAAAGGCTTTTGCGTCCTCGTTCAAAATGCAATACCCTTCAAAGAAAATTTCGCTAAACTCCATCATATCTACATAATCTTTAATGGCCTGATGTTGCATATCCATCATCCATTTTTTCTCTTTTGAATTGAGCACCATGGGAATATAATAATAATCAAATCCTGGCGTAATGGCATCCATGGATGATATTTCTAAAATACAAGGCACTGTATATCGACGAATGCGGGATAGTAAATCTAATACGTTGTCTAAGGTAATATTATCCGTACCACCAACGATAATTGCATCTGTACCAGACTCGCATATTTTCTCTAAATCCTCATCCGTTATTTCTTTTGCTGGATCAAGCTTAAATATGTGTTTCCATTGCTTTAATAACGTAGTCACGATTCAAATCCTCCATATTGTTTATCCGTTAGTTCATTATACCAAAAAACCTTTATGGAATGAACAAAGGCGCAAGCGCCCGTTTAGCAACGTAGCGACTGAAACGAAGCAACGAAAGTTTTAGGAATCATGCTCCTGCAACAGGAGTATGCCGGCGCCCTCCGGCAAGCCCGTCTTTAGTCGGCCTTCCTATTTAGAACGAACCGATGATGACTTAGCTTAGGGCAATGGAGTGAAGTTGCCTAGTTGCTGGGCGCTGGAGCCGGACGGGGCTTATTCGGTTATTTGGTTATCCCATAGCATGAAATTTATTATACGTACTTATCCTATTTGGAAAGAGGGCTGTTTTTTCCTAAAGCGCAATAAAAGACGCCACCAAAAAATGGTGACGAATTTTTCTATAAAATAGTACCTATTTATCTTCCATGATCCGATCAAGCACGATTTTATAACCATCACTTCCGTAATTAATACATCTCCGTACGCGTGAAATAGTAGCCGTTGAAGCATTTGTCTTTTCTTCAATCGCATTATACGTAGCACCTTGTGTTAACATTTTAGCTACTTGCAGGCGCTGTGACAGCGATTGAATTTCAGACATTGTTGCTATATCATCAAAAAAGCGGTAGCATTCTTCTTTATCTTTTAATGATAGGATAGCTTCAAATAGTTCATCTAAATGTTGTCCACGTAATTTATCAATTTGCACATCTCGGCCTCCTCCCCATTAATCACTTGATATCGTTACAATGTCTTGCAATCCAGGTTGTTGAGGAATAACATTAATCCATGTTTTCCCCGGAACAAACGGTACTTCCTTATTATTCTTTACGGGGATGATTCTGCCCGCTCGATTTTCCCATTGTATTTCTTGCATCACACCGTTTTGTAATAAATAAGCCTCACCGCCGGATTCTAAATCAATTGCTCGGCGTCCCTCTTGGTCAATTACTTGATGACTTGCTTCGATAATGAATACATTATTTATTTCAATTGGCTCTTCCGTATCCATTTCTACAGTTTGTTGCTCTCCATTATAGCGCTTATACGTTCCACTGTCCTCTTTAAATATATATTGTATCATTTCATTTGAATTATTTGCATAACTAACGGTAACCTTTGGTGCAGGAGAACCGGCAATTTCAGCATCCGTTTCTAGAAATGGCAATGATTCATATGTAGCAGTTACATCATACCCTTTATCTTCCGCTATTTCATATATCGCATCGGTTTGTAAATACGAGTTATGAGGCGCTTTACGAAAAGTCTCTCGTTTAAATAAGTTACCATCATTATCATAAAGCGAGCCGTTCAGATGGTCAATTCCTTTATCTTTTATCTTTTGATTAATAAAATCAGCAGCGCCGTGATGCACGTAAATAGCATTATACCCTTGGGCTAAATCAAAATAATACTCCCGCGCACTGCGAACAGGGCCAATAACATCAGGTAGCTCACTTTGGTAAAGCGCTAGAAACCGCGTAATATTCCCTTCAGCTAGCATTTCGAAAACAATATCTGCTTGTGATAAACCCGTTTGCGGCCTTGCTTTCGGATGATTATTTACCATGACAGCAACCATTCTGTTATCTGTTGCTCCATCGGCAGAAAGACCTGTCAAAGCATATGCAGCATTTTTATCATCATCTTTTTCGTTATCCTTCCCCACATCCCCTTCATTTTTACAACCTGCAATAAAAATAAATACCATGATGACTACTAAGAATAAAACTTTTCGCATACTATTTCCTCCTTCGATTGCCTTTTTCATATTACATACTCGAAAGGGCCTTATCATATGCTCCCAGTACGAGTAATGCCACTTCTTATCCTATAAAAAGTTTGGTCAGCACTGTATTACACTTATTAGAAAAACTTGGCTTATCGCCATGTCTTATGGCGGAAGCCGCAGTTTTTCTTATACTATAAACCTTTAAACTTTTTTGCTTTCCTACAGTAAAATGAAGTCCCGAGCTTACCGCAGTGCGTTTGTTTATGATTTTTTCTAATTTTTAATACGTAGACACTGCTTCTTTTACCTGACAAGCTGCCTCGTTTATTATACGCTAACACATCGTTGCAGGGAATAGGAGTTCCTTTTGCTTCACATCTATAATTCCCTGCGGCGTAATACGCACATAAGGTAAATGCGTAGAGGATAAGAAAAATATCGAATACACAGGGTCAGAAAATGGATACCCAAATGATTGTAAAATCTGTTTTAATTCTTTTTCCTGTTTAATCAGTTCGTCCATCGCTCCAGCATACATCATCCCACCAAGTTGGAGCGGAATTTCTAATAATATTTCTCCATGATGGGCAATAACAATCCCCCCGCCTAACTCTTTTATACGTTTACCAGCAAGTAACAAATCGCTTTTTCGTTTTCCAATAAATACAAAATCACCAGACACGGAATAAGAGCTTGCGATAGCACCTAGCTCATTCGTAAACCCCCGTAACGTCGTATTCACACGCCATTTGCCATGTCGATCAAGTAAAATTAAAAAAGAATCCGTTGTTTCGGCAGGAAGTTCTTCAACGGTTATATCCACTTCAATTGGATATGGCGTCATAATTACATCGTTGACCATTTCCAAACCGATTGGAACGGAAAATTGTAATTCTTTATAACTTATTTCCCAATCTAAATCTAGTGGCTTGATGTGATATTTTGACCACGGGATTTGGGCTTGCATTTTTTGCTGTTCGCCATGTTTTACAATCCATTTTCCTTTTGACAGTACACTCTCTGGATGAGGATTATCTTTTTCTGTTAAAATATTAATATGGGCAAATCGACCCGGTGTAATACTTCCTAGCTGTTCTTCCATTCGTAAATGCTTAGCAGCGTAGAAACTACCCATTAAATAAGCTTCTTCAATAGGTATTCCTTTTTTTATAGCAATGTCGATACACTGATTAATAAGCCCTGTTTCATAAAAAGCAGGTGTCGCTCCATCTGTTGTAAAGGTTACATTTTCAAAGGATGTCACCCCTGCTGCAAGCATTTCCTCTATCAAATTTGGTAAATCGGGGCGTATCGATGAATATCGCAAGCCTACATGATAGCCTAGTAGTAGACGCCGTAAAATCTCCTCTCCAGAAATCGATTCATGATCCGCATTAACACCGAGTAGTTTCATTTTTGTTAAGGTCCGTTCAGAAGCCCCAGGGAAATGTCCTTCCACAGGTTTACGCTGATTTTTCGTTTCTTGAATCCAATATAATAAAATATCGTCACCTGCTAGAAGGTCTGGCCAGGAAGTGAGTTCACCACCCTGAACGACCGCAGGATGTTTTACCCACGATAAAACGTCTTCTGTCTGAAATAAACCATGCTCCCCCTGCAACTCCGTCTGCGGATCAAATCGAGCCCACCAATACATAGACACAGGGTGCTTGCTAAACTCCTCCAAAATCGAAAACGCTTTCTTTTTGTTCAACATAAATAACCATAATAAATTGTCATTGATTAATGTTGTTGTGCCTGTCTTAGCTGCGTGCCATGCCAATTGTTCCGGATTATACAATTGAAAGGGGTGGGCATGTGGCTCAATATAACCTGAAACGACATACTTCCCTGTACAATCTACAATCTCTGTATCGTGTAAATTAGCTGGCATTTGCTCCCCAACATAAACAATCCGATCTTCATACATCCAAATATTGGATTCTACCCATTGTTTCGTATACGCATTCAAGTAAGTCGCGTTTTCTAGCACGATCGTTGGAGCTACTTCTCCATCGACGACTCTGACATGCTGCCTCATCTCACGGTTCCTCCAATAAAATCCATTTCGTAACATGAACATCTCCCCCATAAACGTAACATTTGCTTTTATTATCTGAAGTTTCAATGCGTGGTTATTTAAACACCAGGCAGTATCATTTCATCTGTTGTAAACCAATAAGTTATTTAAGTGTTTGTATTTTCAGCATGAAGCAAAGATTTTATGTCGTTCATTCTCCATAACGAATCTGCTTTTTGCTTATACGATTAGAAAACTTGGCGTATCGCTACGTGTCTTGGAGAAAGCCTTTGCTTTTCTATAGTAAAAAAAAGTGACACACGCTTTCTTGTACATTAACATGTATCTAGTATAGGAACAAGTAAAAAGGAAAAAAATACCATGATTCATTGATAACGCCTTACTTTCGGTTGATGTTAGCTTAAATAACTACTTCTAAATTCGTGACAGACACATACGTCTTTAACTGACGAACTTCTTACCTTACACAAAGATGGTTAACTGCACTTCATTTTACCATATTTTCACATGATATATTGTTTCAATTTTGTAAACGTTCATTATTATTTAAGTGTTGTAATAAAATAGCCTTAGGCATAAAACGCAGAAAGAATACCCAAAGTCTTTCTGATGTCGTCGTTTTGCTTATACTATAAAATATGAATGTTACCTTTCCTATAGTGAAAAGAAAAAAGAAAAGGCTCCACCATCATTTCTGATGTGTAGAACCATTCTTCAACATGACCAGCTACCTATTTCCCAATGTCCGTTCGATAAAAGAATTCATCTCGATCTTTGAACACTTGGAGAGGCTCATAAGCAAACGAAACCGCTTCATCAAGGGTATCCGCTACAGCTGCCGATACTAAAATACGACCACCGTTTGTCACCATCCGTTCACCAATTTGTTTTGTGCCTGCATGGACAATCTCCGCAGGCGTAGCTGGCAATGCGGGAATGTCTATTCCTTTTTCATACTCATTTGGATAACCACTAGCAGCTACGACGACACCGACACAAGCTTTTTGCTCCCATTCAAGCTTCGGATCCTTACCGTCTATTACATCTACACATACTTGTGCCAAATCATTTTTTAACAATGGCAAAACAACTTGCGTTTCTGGATCACCAAATCGAGTGTTAAATTCAATCACTTTTGGGCCAGTTTCCGTTTTCATAAGTCCTGCATAAAGCACACCGATAAATGGCCTTCCTTCTTCTATAAGTCCGTTCACTGTAGGCTGTAAAACATGTTTATACGTATAGCCCAAGTCTGCTTGCGTTACGTCTGGCACCGGCGCAAAAGCACCCATTCCCCCAGTATTCGGTCCTTGATCAAAATCAAAGGCGCGTTTATGATCACGAGCAGGAACCATCGGATACACTTGATCGTGATAAACAAAAGCCATTAAGGAGAATTCTTTTCCTTGTAAAAATTCTTCTATAACAATCGTTGTCCCTGCATCGGCAAACGTTTTTTCGACTAACATTTCTTCTACAGCGGCAAATGCAGCTTGTTTCGTTTCAGCTACAACAACTCCCTTACCGGCAGCAAGCCCATCCGCTTTAATGACAATAGGGGCTCCTTTTAATTCAATATATGCTTTTGCTTTATCTACATCTGTAAATGTTTCGTGAACAGCAGTTGGTATATGATATTTGTCCATAAATTGTTTCGCAAATTGCTTGCTTCCTTCAAGGAGAGCAGCTTCTTTTGTTGGAGCAAAGATACGTAATCCTTCTCTTTGAAAAGCGTTCGCAACGCCTTTATTTAATGGATTTTCGGGGCCGACAATTGTTAAATCAATTGCCTTTTCCTTAGCAAAATCTATTAACCCTTGGGTATCCATTTCATCAATAGAGACACAAGTAGCTTGCTCTACCATTCCGCCATTTCCTGGAGCTACATATAATTGAGTAACCTGTCCACTTTCCCTTAATTTCATTACAATACTATGCTCTCTACCACCACGACCAATGACTAGAATGTTCATGAAACGAAAAGCTCCTCTCCAAAATTAATGTTTGAAATGACGTATGCCCGTAAAAATCATTGCAATCCCATATTGGTTACATACATCAATAGAATCTTGATCGCGCTTGGAACCGCCTGGCTGAATAATAGCAGTAATTCCTGCTTTTGCAGCGGCTTCCACCGTGTCTGGCATAGGAAAAAATGCATCCGAAGCCATAACTGCTCCTACTGCATGCTCTTTCGCTTGCTCAATGGCAATGTTTGCAGCACCAACTCGATTCATTTGTCCTGCACCAATACCGACCGTTCGATTCTCTTTTGCCAACACAATCGCATTGGATTTCACATGTTTGACTGCCTTCCACGCCAAGAGTAATTGCTCCTTCTCTTTTTCCGTGGGCTCTCGTTTCGTAGCAACAGTAACATCGGAGGCTGTAATTTGTTCCTCATCTTTCGTTTGAATTAACATACCACCAACAACCGATGTATATTTGTTTTCAATTACTTTATCTGCTTGTAGAGGTAATTTCATCAGACGAATATTTTTCTTCTCTGTTAATATTTGTAGTGCTTCTTCTGTAAAACCTGGTGCGATGACAATTTCTAAAAAGATGTCGCTTAACTGCAGCGCCGTATCCTTATCTACTATTTGATTGCAAGCAACAATTCCCCCAAATATGGAAACAGAGTCTGCCGCATACGCATGTGCAAATGCTTTTGCAAGCGTATCTGCCGTTCCAATTCCACATGGGTTCATATGTTTTACCGCAACAGCTGTAGGTGCGTTGTATTCTGCCAAAATCTCTAAAGCCGCATTCGCATCTTGGATGTTGTTATAGGAAAGCTCCTTCCCATGCAATTGTTCACTTGTAGCCAATCCTTGCTGTTTCGTAACCGGTTGCTTATAAAAAGCAGCTGCTTGGTGTGGATTTTCTCCGTAACGTAGCGTCTGTACCTTTTCATATGTAATCGTATAATGATCTGGAAATGCTTCTCCAGTGCTTTCTGTAAAGTATGAGGCAATAAGTGCATCATATGCTGCTGTATGTTGGAATACTTTCGCAGCTAACTGCTGACGTTGTTCTAACGTAACTTCACCAGTTTGCAATGCTTGGAGTATGCTTTCGTAATCGGTTGGATCAACAACCACGGTTACCGCCTGATAGTTTTTAGCCGCTGCTCGCAACATCGAAGGGCCACCAATATCAATATTTTCAATGATTTCCTCATGAGAAGCAGCTTCGTTCGTTACCGTCTCCTTAAAGGGGTAAAGGTTAACAACAACAAGATCAATTGGCGTAATAGCATTCACTTCAAGCTCTTTCAGATGTGCTTTGTTCCCCCGTTTTGCAAGTAATCCACCATGAATGTTTGGATGCAATGTTTTAACCCGACCATCTAATATTTCTGGAAAAGCAGTTATATTTTCCACAGCAGTTGCTGGAATATGAGCTGCTTGTAATGTATGGAGCGTTCCACCTGTTGAAATAATCTCATATCCTGCCTGGACTAATTCATTTGCAAACGATGTAATTCCTTCTTTGTCATATACACTTATTAATGCTCGTTTTTTCATAGTTCTCCCTCATTTTGTACTAATTGTTTAATTATTTTTGGATATAGCTTATGCTCGACTTGCTGGATGCGTTTTGTTAATGAACGAATCGTATCATCTGGATACATATCGACTGTTTGTTGAGCGATGATCGGTCCTGTATCAATACCTTCATCGATAAAATGAATGGTTACCCCTGTTTTGTCCACTTTCGCTGCAAAAGCTTGCGTAATCGCATCTTTCCCAGGGAAATCGGGCAACAACGAAGGGTGGATATTCACGATTTTACCTTGATACGCATGTAGTAAATAGGAACCTACAATACGCATATATCCTGCTAAAAAAATCCACTCTACACGCGCTTTTTTTAATACAGTCACCAATTCTCTTTCATACGCTTCTTTCGTGGCATATTGCTTCGGGTCGAACTGATAGACAGGAATTTGATGTTTCCTTGCTCTTTCTATGACGGCTGCCCCAGGTCTGTCACAGATTAATAAAACGATCTCACAAGCCAAGTCACTTTCGTCAAGCATGGCTTGAAAATTACTGCCCGCCCCGGAAGCAAATACGGCTGCCTTCACCCGACTCATAAACGTATGTGCACTCCTTTTTGTTCCGTCACCGAACCAATAATAGAGGCCTTCTCCCCTGCTGTTTCTAAGTGATCCATAACTTCTGACACATGCTGTTTTGCAACAACGATTGCCATCCCGATCCCCATATTAAACACACCGAACATTTCCTCTGTCGCAATCTTTCCTTGTTGTTGTAAAAACGGAAAAATTTCTGGTATGTCCCACGCCTTTGTATCAATATCCACTCCTAGATTTTCTGGTACCATGCGTGGGAAGTTTTCGTAAAAACCTCCACCTGTAATATGAGCTACACCTTTTATATACCCTGTTTTTAAAACGCTTTGTATCGACTTCGCATAAATACGTGTTGGCGTAAGTAATGCTTCTCCTAGAGGTTCACGTAAACTATAAGATTGATCAAAAGCTAAATCGGCCGTTAACTTACGCACGAGCGAATAGCCATTAGAATGTATACCACTTGATAGCAATCCGATAATAGCGTCTCCGGATTGGATGTTTTCTCCTGTAATGAGTTCTTTTTTCTCGGCAATGCCAACGGTAAAGCCAGCTAAATCATATTCACCAGCTTGATACATCCCTGGCATTTCAGCTGTCTCTCCACCGATTAAAGCTGCATCTGCCTGAACACAACCTTCTGCAATCCCAGCTACAATTTGTTCTATTTGCTTCGGATCATTTTTTCCACAAGCAATATAATCAAGGAAAAAGAGTGGTTTTGCCCCTTGAGCAACAATATCATTGACGCACATCGCCACAACATCAATTCCAATGGTACGATGCTGATCCATAGCAAACGCAAGCTTCAATTTTGTTCCTACCCCATCTGTTCCTGATACAAGTACTGGCTGTTCGTAGGAAAAGCCTGACAGATCAAACAGACCGGCAAATGCACCAATCCCACCTAGCACTTCCTTTTTATTCGTTCGCTCGATATGCTTTTTCATTCGTTCCACAGCTTCGTAGCCTTTCTCAACGTCTACGCCAGCTTGTTTATATACATTTGCCACTATGGTCACTTCTCCTTTTCTATCATCTAAAGTTAATGCTGCATAAGCCTTCACTCTAACCTAGATTATTTCATGACGGAGGCTATCTTTTTTCTTATCCTATAAACCTTTAAACCTATACTTTCCTATAGGAAAATAAAAGGAGACACTTGTTTGTCCGATTCCATGGAGAGCGGATATTTACCAGTCATACACGCTGTACAAACGCCTTGATGGATCGTCTTATCTTTTAAGATTGCTTTTTCCATACCTGCCTCTGACAAATACGCTAGACTATCTCCGCCAATGATTTCTCTTATTTTATCTTGTTCATAATTTGCTGCAATTAACTCTTTTCTTGTCGACATGTCAATCCCGTAGTAGCAAGGATGTTGAATAGACGGGGAAGCAATTCGCACATGCACTTCTTTTGCACCAGCGTCTTTTAACATATGCACAATCCGCTTACTCGTTGTGCCACGGACGATGGAATCATCAATCATAACGACTCGCTTTCCTTCAATGATACTTCGAACTGGGGATAGCTTAAGCTTCACCCCTTGCTCTCGTAATTCTTGGGAAGGTTGAATAAAAGTTCTACCAACATAACGGTTTTTAATAATCCCCATCTCATATGGAAGCCCACTTTCCTCAGCGTAACCAATCGCAGCTGATGTACTAGAGTCAGGCACGCCAACAACGATATCTGCATCTGCCGGAGCTTCTTTGGCAAGCTCCATACCCATGTTTTTCCTTGACGCATGCACATTTACTAAATTTACATCGCTATCTGGTCGGGATAAATACACATATTCCATGGCACACATTTTTCGTTGTTCTCGCATAGCAAATCGTGTCGACGTGATGCCATGATCGTCAATCGTAATGAGCTCACCTGGTAATACTTCCCGTTCAAATGTGGCGCCAATCTGCCCGAATGCGCATGTTTCCGAAGCAACGACATAGGCATCTCCTAATCTACCAATCGATAATGGGCGAATCCCGTGCGGGTCTAGCGCAACAAACAGCTGCTTTTCCGTCAAAATTAAATAGGCATAGGCACCTTGTACTTGATTTAATGCTTCTGTAATGGAAACCTTCGACACTTGGTTCCCATTACGTTTGATTAAATGTGCCAATACTTCTGTATCGGATGAAGTTTGCAATATGCTTCCTTCTTCTTCTAATTCTGCTCGCAAAGCATAGGCATTCATTAGATTGCCATTATGTGCAAGCGCCATACTCCCTTTTTGGGAATGGAACAATAAGGGTTGCACATTCTCTAACGTTTTAGCACCTTGTGTCGAATAACGGACATGTCCAATCGCTACATCACCTTGTAACATTGAAAAATCTGCATGCTTAAAAACATCATTCACTAATCCGACATCTTTATGCACTTTTAATTGCTGTCCATCACTGACAACGATACCAGCACCTTCTTGACCACGATGTTGCATGGAATGTAACCCGTAATACGTCAGTTCTGCCGCTTTTTCATGCCCCCAGATACCGAACACGCCACATTCTTCCCTTATGCCTTTGTCTTCAGCATGCATGGAATGGCTCCTTTCCATTGTGCTTGTAATAAAGCAACAGATTCAGACACATATTCCTGCTCATTGATAGAAATCGTAAGATGCTTATCCGTTGTAACTTTCCCAATCTCAACGGCATCTTCCACGATATGCACAAAATTTTCTTGTTTGTTTTCTGGAACAGTTACAAGAAATCGAGACTGTGTTTCACTAAATAACATCACTGTCGGGTCACCAGATAACTGTACAGTTGCCCCCAATGTATGCTCAGCAAACAGGCTTTCCGCTAAAGCGACCGCCAAACCACCTTCAGCAACGTCATGTGCTGATGATACGACCCCTTGTTGGATTGCTGTTAATAGCTGATCTTGCCGTTTTTTCTCGACGTCTAAGTTTATTTGCGGTGCTTTTCCTGCATACTTTCCTTGCATAAGTCGCTGTAGCTCACTACCCCCAAAATCGCACGCCGTTTCTCCAATAACATAAATACGATCTCCTGCTTGTTGAAAGAAACTCGACGTAATATGATCCAGTGATTCATGTAGCCCAACCATCCCTACCACAGGAGTCGGAAAAATCGCCTTTCCGCCTGACTGGTTATACAAGGATACATTTCCACTAATTACAGGTGTAGCTAACGTTTCACTAGCAGCTACCATGCCTTCCACGCTTTTTTCCATTTGCCAAAACACTTCAGGATTCGTTGGGTTGCCAAAGTTCAATCCATCTGTTAACCCGAGTGGCTTAGCACCTGAACAAATAATGTTACGAGCCGCTTCTGCAACGGCAATTTTTCCACCTGTTTCAGGATCTAAATAAATGTATCGAGAATTACAATCCGTTGTCATTGCTAACGATTTATTCGTACCTTGAATACGCACTACCGCTGCATCAGAACCTGGTGTAACGACTGTATTTGTTTGCACCATAGAATCATACTGATCATAAACCCATTCTTTAGAAGCGATCGTCGGTTGCTGTAACAGTTGCTTGAACATGTGTGCATGATCTTTAACAACTGGCACTTCTTGCTTCATTTGTTGAAAAGCTTGGAAATAAGCAGCTTCTTTAGCAGGTAAATGATACACTGGAGCTTCTTCCGCTAATGCGTCAACTGGAATATCAGCCATCAATTTGCCATGTTGGAAAATACGAAAGGTCTTTTCCTCAATGACTTCACCAACTGCTACTGCCTGCAAGCCATACTTTCGGAATACTTCGATAATTTCCTGTTCACGTCCTTTTTTAACCACGAGCAACATCCGTTCTTGTGATTCAGAAAGCATTAGTTCATACGCTGTCATATTTGCTTCTCTTTGTGGTACATGATCTAAATTCATCTCCAAACCTGTCCCAGCTTTACTAGCCATTTCACTAGCAGAAGAGGTTAAACCAGCAGCACCCATATCTTGCATGCCTACGAGCGCATCTGACTGGATTACTTCTAAACATGCTTCAATCAGTAATTTTTCCATAAATGGATCGCCAACTTGTACTGCAGGACGATCTTTTAAGGAATCCTCTGCCAAATCATCGGAGGCAAATGTCGCACCATGAATACCATCCCGACCTGTTGGCGCTCCAGCATAAAGGACCGTATTCCCCACACCAGCGGCAACCCCTTTTTGAATATCGTCATGCTTTATTAAACCGACACACATGGCATTTACTAATGGATTCTCCTGATAACAGTCATCAAATTGCACTTCCCCACCAACTGTTGGAACACCGACACAATTCCCATATCCTGCGATACCGTCAACAACACCGGAAAATAAGTATTTCGTCCGTTCATTTGTTAATGGACCAAACCGCAGCGAATTCAAGAGAGCAATCGGACGTGCGCCCATAGAGAAGACATCACGAATAATGCCACCAACGCCTGTTGCCGCACCCTGATACGGTTCGACTGCAGACGGGTGATTATGACTTTCAACTTTAAAAACAACAGCCTGCTCATCGCCAATATCAATAATCCCTGCCCCCTCTCCAGGACCTTGCAACACATGCGGGGCTTTCGTTGGGAACTTTTTCAATAATGGTTTAGACGATTTATAGCTACAATGCTCGGACCACATGACGGAAAAAATCCCTGTTTCCGTATAATTCGGTCTGCGCTGTAAAATATGCTTCACCATCTTGTATTCTTCATCATTTAAACCCATTTCTTTATAAAGCGCTTCATTTTCAATTTGCTCTGGGCTTATTTCATGCGTTTGCAACATAAGTTTCCCTCCAATTATGAATCAATGACTGAAATAAACGTAAGCCATCCGCACTGCCTAACAATTGTTCCACAGCACGCTCTGGGTGCGGCATCATTCCAAGAACATTCCCTTCTCTATTTACAATTCCAGCAATATTCTCTATAGAGCCATTGGGATTATTTTGATAGGTAAACACAATTTGCTTATGTTCTATTAATTCTTGCAATGTCGCTTCATCACAGTAATAATTTCCTTCCCCGTGCGCAATGGGTAATTGAATTGTTTCTCCTTCATTATATGCCGTTGTAAACATCGTTTGATTGTTCTTTACCGTTAGCACTTCTTGATGACACATAAACGAAAGATTTTTATTGCGCAATAATGCCCCCGGAAGCAACTCAGATTCTGTTAAAATTTGAAAACCGTTACAAACACCTAGTACAGGCTTACCTTTTGCGGCGTGTTTTTTCACTTGTTGCATCACATTTGACGTTGCTGCAATTGCCCCTGTACGTAAGTAGTCTCCATAAGAAAAGCCGCCAGGAAGAAGAATGGCATCATAGTTATCTAGATTAGCAGTTTCATACCATAATAGGTCGGCATCTGCTCCTAAAACGTTTGCTACTGCCCTGTACATATCTCGATCGCAGTTTGAACCAGGAAAGGCGATGACAGCAAATTTCACGACTGAACAGCCTCCTCCAACGTAACTTGATAATTTTCAATGACCGGATTCGCTAATAATTTATCGCACATTTCTTTAATACGAGCTTCTATATGAGGTCCTTCCTCTACTTGTAGCTCAATCATTTTCCCCACTCGCGCTTCCTCTACTTCTTCGTAACCTAACGCATGTAAAGATTGTTGAATAGCTTTTCCTTGTGGGTCCAGCACCCCTTCTTTAAGCGTAATATGCACCTTTACTTTTTTCATTTTTGCTCCTCCAGTCGGTTTAATATTTCTTCATAAACAGTGAGCAGGTCACCCGTTCCTTGACGAAAGACATCTTTATCCAATTTTTCAAATGTTGCGACATCCCAAAGTCTACACGTATCTGGGGAAACTTCATCTGCAAGCACGATGGAGCCACATGCGAGCCTGCCAAATTCTAACTTAAAATCCACTAATTGAATACGAATAGCTTGAAAAATATGCTGCAAATGGATGTTAATCGCTAGCGCTTTTGTTTTAATTTCCTGCAATTCAGCTTGTGTAATAGACGCAACGAGTAATGCATGCTCATCATTAATTAACGGATCACCTAGCGCATCATCTTTATAAAACAATTCCACAATTGGCGGTTCCAAGACCGTTTTTTCTTCAATCCCAAGGCGCTTCGTAATGCTGCCAGCGGCAACATTACGAACGACAACCTCAAGCGGAATAATTTCCGTTTGCCAAACGAGCTGTTCTGTTTCATTTAAACGCTCGATGAAATGTGTCTTTACTCCTTGATCCTGTAGCATAGAGAAAATATGTGCTGCTATTTCGTTGTTCAAGCGACCTTTACCTGGAAATACTGATTTTTTTTCACCATTAAATGCCGTTGCGTCATTTTTATAGGAAAGGATGAGCTTTCCAGTTGCATCTTTTGCTTCATATACTTGCTTTGCCTTCCCTTCATAAAGTAAGGCACCCTTCATGTTATCCACCTCACGCTAAGCCAATTTTTTCAAAGATTTGATCCACATTCTTTAAATGGTACGTATAATCAAAGCAATTCTCTATCTCAGCTTGTGATAAATGCGCCGTAATTGTTTTGTCTTCCTGAACGAGCTGCTTAAAATGTGTTCCTGTCTCCCATGCTTGCATCGCTTTTGGCTGTACCGTATCGTAAGCAGCTTCTCGACTCATTCCTTTGTCAATTAAAGTAAGTAATACACGCTGTGAAAATATAACGCCATGCGTTTTGTCGATGTTACGCTTCATGTTTTCAGGGAACACCGTTAAATTCTTTACGATAGTACTAAAGCGGTTGAGCATATAGTTAAGTGCAATGGTCGCGTCTGGTAAAATAACTCTTTCCGCAGAAGAGTGGGAAATATCTCGTTCATGCCACAATGCAACATTTTCATAAGCTGTTGTCACATATCCACGAAGCACTCTTGCCATACCAGTCATATTTTCTGAACCGATCGGGTTTCGCTTATGCGGCATTGCGGAAGAACCTTTTTGACCTTTTGCAAAACGCTCCTCTACTTCTCGTGTTTCCGTTTTTTGTAAACCACGAATTTCTGTTGCAAACTTTTCAATGGATGTAGCAATTAAAGCCAATGTAGCGATATAAGCAGCATGACGGTCTCGCTGCAATGTCTGTGTAGACACAGGTGCAGGCGCTAAACCTAATTTTTTACATACATACTGTTCCACATATGGATCAATATTTGCATATGTACCTACAGCTCCAGACAATTTACCAAATTCGATGGAAGTTGCTGCTGCTTCAAATCGTTCCAAATTTCGTTTCATTTCTTCGTACCAAAGTGCTAGTTTTAATCCAAAAGTTGTCGGCTCCGCATGAACACCGTGCGTTCTTCCCATCATAACCGTATGTTTATGTTCGATCGCTTTTTGTTGCAAAATTTCAATAAACGCATGTAAATCTTGACGAATAATCGTATTTGCTTGCTTCACTAAGTACGATAGTGCCGTATCGACAACGTCGGTAGAGGTTAAGCCGTAGTGCACCCATTTCTTCTCGGTTCCTAATGTTTCGGATACTGCTCTTGTAAAAGCAACAACATCGTGGCGAGTTTCTTGTTCTATGTCATAAATGCGGTCCATATCAAACGATGCTTTCGCACGTAATTGTTGCACATCCTGTTTTGGGATTACACCTAATTCACTCCATGCTTCACACGCTAATAGTTCAACTTCTAACCATGCTTTAAATTTATTTTCTTCCGTCCAAATAGCTCCCATTTCTTCTCTTGTATAACGTTCTATCATCTATTTTGCCTCCCAAAATGTCTTCATTTGCTGGTGTACGTTCTGTAGCGTATCGCTAGTAAAAGTAATATGCCCCATTTTCCGTTGGGCTTTCGCTGCTTCTTTTCCATACAAATGAACAAAGCCTGCTGTTGCTTTCGGTAAGCACTGCATAACATGCTCTAGATCTTGCCCTAAAACATTGACCATGATAGCAGATTGTAGAAGGTTTACTTCTAGTAACGGCATACCACAAATCGCACGAATATGTTGCATAAATTGGGAAACATTGCATGCTTCTATCGTATAATGTCCCGAATTATGTGGTCGTGGTGCCAATTCGTTCATATAAATAGAATCACCTTGAACAAATAGTTCCACCGCAAAGGTTCCAACGATATGCATATGATGCGCTAGCTTTTCTACCGCCTGGATCGCAAGCTTCTCTACTTCTGTCGAAACCGTAGCTGGTACAGATGTCTGGTATAAAATATGCTGGCGATGTTCATTTTCTGCAATAGGGAAAAAAGTAATTTCCCCAGCATGCGAACGTGTAAAAATGACGGATATCTCTTTATCAAAACGTACCCACTGCTCTATAATACAATGTCGGTACTTATCAGCAAACTGACAAGCTGTATCAATGTCTGATTCATCCTCTATTTTTAACTGACCTTTGCCATCATATCCCCCACTACACGTTTTAATCACTACAGGAAAGGAGAAATCTTGTAACGCTCGTAAACATTCCTCTCCGTTTCTCACAACAACAAAATCAGCTACTGGTAAATCAAGCTCGCGCATCACTGTTTTTTCTTTTTCGCGATTTTGCGTCACTTCTAAGGCATAAGCGCCTTGCGGGAGTTTATCTTGTTGTTCTAAAAAAGCCGCTGCTTGTAAATTCACATTTTCAAACTCGTACGTAACAACATCTGATACATTCGCTAATTCTTTAATTGCATCCATATCATCATAGTGGGCAACAATCGAATGATCAGCAACCTGCGCTGTCGGACAGTCAGCAGTTGGGTCAAGCACTGCAATACGATATCCCATATATTTAGCTGCCAACGCCATCATGCGACCAAGTTGTCCGCCACCAATAATTCCAATCGTTTTTGGAGGTAAGATAAGGTTACTTTTTTGCAAGTTCATCCCTCATTTCTGCAACAGCCTGCTTCATCTCATTGCGAAAATCTTCCAATCTATTAGCTACTTTGTCATCAAACGCACCTATCATTTGTGCTGCAAGTATCCCTGCATTTTTCGCTCCAGCTTTTCCAATCGCAACCGTTGCTGTCGGAACACCACCTGGCATTTGTACAATCGATAAAAGCGAATCAAGCCCTTGTAACGCTTTGCTCTGAACCGGAACTCCGATGACAGGCAAATTCGTTTGTGATGCTACCATTCCTGGTAAATGAGCTGCACCCCCAGCACCAGCAATAATTACTTTGATCCCTCGCTCCCTAGCTGACTTGGCATAAGTAAACATATCGTCTGGTGTCCGATGAGCGGACATAATTTCCTTTTCATATGGAAGTTGCAGTTGATCTAATACATCACAAGCATACTTCATCGTTTCCCAATCAGAAATACTGCCCATAATTACCCCTATCATGATTTCAACCACCTTGTTTCTAATTTCTTATGCGATAATTCCTTGAATAAATAACATAAACCAATTACATGTAATGATCTTTGCGTCAACTAATTTCCTAAAAACCGTTACCAAGTCTTTATCGACAGCAACCATTTTTGTTATCCTGCAAAACGTTAGAGAGTGTATACTCCCCTATAATGTAAAACAAAAAACAGATTTATTTCTACTCTCATAGTTATAAGAGAAGAGAATAAATCTGTTTCAATATATATGGAAACAGACGTGCCTTCGTTAAGCATAGCACGATCCTACTTCCCTCATAGTCCAGTCATTTACGGTGCTGGGTAGAGACTTCTGAGCCATATTCTCAGTTTTATATGAGGTTCCGTTGTTTTATTGTCGATTTAAGAATAACAATATATTGTCTTACTGTCAATAAAATAACGAACATTACTTATTAAAACAATAACAACGTTCGGTTTTTACCATTATTTTACGATTATACATTATTCTTTGCTTTATTGGTGTAATTCTCCTTGGTCATCTGCTTTTACCTGCTGGTGTTTTCTCTCTTCTTCCGTACGTTTTTTCGGATTCATTAACCGACCTTTTCGCACTTGTTTCACCCAAAATCCGCCATGTATTTGCTTCGGTTCATAAGCAATGATAAACGCTTTCGGATCAATTTGTTTAATGGTTTCATAGAGTTTCAACTCATACTTACGAGGGGTTAAGATTTGCATGGATAAACGATCACCTTCCATCCCGTAAGCAAACCAGCTTGTAACACCATACCCTTTATCCCGTAATTGTTTCGTAAAAGCGATATCTGGATTTGATGAAATCACATTGACGGTAATATACCCTAGCGCTAGCTTTTCTTCAATCATGGAACCACAAATAACACCTATTCCAAAACCGATGGCATAAGCAATTAAATTTTGAATTTCATTTAAGTTATCTAGCACAAGCCCGAGACCAAGTACATAAATAACAATTTCAAACATACTAACGAAGGCAGCAATGTAACGCCTTCCTTTTAATGTTAAAATCATGCGTACAGTAGATAAGGATACGTATACGATATTAATAACTAAAATAATAACAACCATAACGATGGCATTACTTAACAACATCAAGCCCTCCCATACCTTGATTTAAGAGGATGTTTCAAAGTTCGATGATTTACATATACTTATAGTCTCATCTGTTTGCTTGAAGCCAATGAGACTAATCCATTGACAACAGTATACATATCAGCTCATCAACCCTTTTTCAACTCACTCTTTAAGCTTACCTCATTTCTCATATTTATGAAATATTTTTATTTTCATGCGTATTTTACAAACATGACATGCACATCGAACTAACGACAGCATAGGCTATCATGTAGTGACTTGAACTTAAAATTTTTCGGCTGCAAACTGTCCCTTACTACTCATTTAGTAACAAATAAAGCGAACCTTCCATCCGTGAGGGTGTGGTTTCCTCCCATATCCCCATAGGTTGTTAAGCAACTACGGGGACGTCCTAAAGGCGCCTCTAAATGAATGGAAGATGTAAGATGTAGGTGCTGTTTTCCCTATTTCCATTATACCTTCCTTTTCTTGAAGCAAAAGTCTTACAGCACCTTATATCCGCTAAAAAAATTTGGCTATCCATTACATACGTAGATGGCCAGGATAAAACGAGGTGATACGTGTATGGATCCTTTTCAGCAAATGTCCGATTGGAAAAAGAATATGGATCATTTTTTCGGTGATCGTTTTTGGAACGAGTTTGAAGGTCTTATAAAACCTACAATACCACAAATAAACATTTATCAAACCGACCATGAATTATTTTGTATTGCAAGTGTTCCCGGACTAAGTGATTTGGAAAAGCTTGATGTTTACGTAGACTATACTACATTGGAATTAAAAGGTTCCATTGATATTGACCATTCTTATGGAACAGTAGTGAAAGAAGAAATTCTACACGGTGTATTTGAAAGAAAAATAACCCTTCCCTTTCCCGTTCGTTCCGATAAAATAAAAGCAACTTACAAAAATGGCCTTGTCTATATCCAATTGCATCGCCTTATTTCCGAAACAAGCAGAAAAAATCGCGTTCATGTTCATGTATTGGAAAATTCCTAAATGTACGAATTACGGAAAAAACCGCTTTTCAGTATGGAATGCATTACCCACTGATTAGCGGTTTTATAGATATATAGCCTCAAATGAACGTATCAATAGTAAAATCCAATTTGTTTACACGATACGATCGGATTAGAAAAGCGACGGCGCTTTTCCCGCCGAGAAGAGCTAAGCTTTCTAAGCTGTAAACGAAACACCGCCAAGCTTACTCTTATTCAGGGCCAAATAGACGCCTTTTAGTTCGTAACGGAATGCCCCGCAATCTTTTTTTTAGCATATTTTTCCACATACTCCCTAGCACGTCACACTGTAATAAATCGTCTGCTAAACGTAAATCTTCTTTAAACTTGTGCATTGCCTCATTGCATGCAGCAATCGACCATTGCGGGTAGGGACGATCAATTAATTCCATATCTTGTTCTGCTTGTATGTTCCCTGCTTGAAGAATGCGAAAATACCACCCTGTACGACCACTTTGTTGCATTTGTAATGCAAAATCATCTATTTGCAAATGCCTCGCTAACTTCCAAGATGGTAAATAAGGTTGGCTAACTTGAACGATCGCCTCCCCTAGTCGATAGGTATCTCCGATGGACACCGCGTACTCATCCATCTCTAAGACAGATAGATTTTCCCCAATATCTCCTATTTGCATCGTGTCTAATTCATAGACGTCAGCCCAATCATAATAATGTTTCCACGGGTAAACAAACAATGCTTTATCTCCGTCTTTCTCCAGCGTTAACCCTTGATCTGTTACATAAATAGAACCGTTCACCTCTTCATTTACATAAGCCATAGACCCCTTTTCTTCTTGATTTTGCTGATCTAGTTTTTTTCTATGAAATAATTTATGAATATATGGTTCTGCCATTCTGTCACCTACTAGCAAAATATGTTATAGTATCTTTATTCTAATAAAAATAAACTAACTTGCAAACTTCCTTATGAAAAGCGAGGGATTCTTTCATGAAGAAAAAACAACGAGCAACCTTTGCTGGCGGATGCTTTTGGTGTATGGTAAAGCCGTTTGACCAATGGAATGGCGTAGACAGTGTTATTTCTGGATATACAGGTGGTCATACGGAAAACCCGACATATGAAGAAGTAAAACAAGGCAAAACGGGGCACTATGAAGCAGTTGAAATTATTTACGATCCAAATGTTTTATCCTATGAAACCATATTGAACATATACTGGCAGCAAATTGACCCTACCGATGACGGAGGACAATTCCATGATCGAGGTGACTCCTATCGAACTGCTATTTTTTATCATAATGAAAACCAAAAAATAGCAGCAGAATCCTCCAAATTACATCTTGAAGAGAGCGGAAAATTTTCTAACCCGATTGTTACGCAAATATTGCCAGCTACGGCTTTTTATCCAGCTGAAGCATACCATCAAAACTTTTATCGAAAAAATACAGCTGCCTACGAAGAAGATCGCGCCAAATCTGGTAGGGATGCATTTATTAACCAAGTGTGGAGATCATAGGCAATTAACAAACAGATAAAATATGTCCTACTATTCACACGGTAACGGTAGCACATTTTAGTAGTTCTTCATTATTTTCACATGTGTGATCACCCACTCGATCTAACATACCGCTAAGCCAGTAATCGACGATAACTTCCCTGTTTTCTATTTCATTTTTGGAAGTTCTATTTGTATGGCATTTCATATATTCGCTTGTCATGTACCTCTGGAACCCTACTAGATAAAATTTGCTGTCGGTTTTTTACACTATAGGAATGTTTAGTTCATTTTTCCTGATAAGGTAAGAGCAAAGGCTCGGGGCGCCCGGTTAGCAACGTAGAGAGTGGAACGAATCAACGAAAGTCTTAGGAATCATGCTCCTGCAACAGGATTATGCCGGTAAGCCCGTCTTTAGTCCTTCCTATTTAGAACGAACCGATGATGACTTAGCTTAGGGCAATGGAGTGAATTCGCCTAGTTGCTGGGCGCTGGAGCCGGACGTGGCTAAATAACTTAGTAAATTTATCCCCAGATGGTAAATTTTACAATCTCTTAGATGAGAGCAAGAAGGTTTTGCTATAAAACAACTTGAAGTTAGCAAGCGATTCTACATACCGATGATCGCTATTCAGTTAGTTATCGTGCAAAACAAATAGTGAGGGGATAAGCCTCTCCTTCCACTTGACTACATGATAGGTCATTACAAGTAGCTTTTCATTTTTTTAAGCTGTTTTCCCTCTATGTAATAGAACGTAAACTGCTACTGGATATAGCTTTACTTTATTTACACGATAGAGAAGTATATGATTTTTTGGGTTTATGTGGCCATAAGACTGGGCGATAAGCCAATTTTTTCTAAAGTTAGGAGAGAGATATTTGTCAAATCAACCATCGTTAACACCTTTAAAAATGTTGTTATTTGCTTTCCATGCTACGAATACGATTATTCTTAGTTATTTACCTTTGTATTTAAAATACAAAGGACTGGATGGTACAGAAATCGGATATGTACTAGCAGTTGGTCCTTTAGCTTCTATTGTAGCGCAACCGTTTTGGGGATATATGAGTGATAAATATAAAACGGTAAAACGTGTTATTCAAGTCTGTCTCATCGGCTTACTAGTCATGAGTGTGATCTTTTTTCAAATGAATACACTACTACCAATACTCATTGTTGGAGCTATATTTTATTTTTTCGTAACGCCTATTGGGGCACTAGGGGATAGTCTTGCACAACGAAGAGCCCATGATCTTGGCGTTTCATTCGGAACGATACGTTTATGGGGTTCAATTGGTTTTGCTACTTCTTCGCTTGTTATTGGAGAAATCCTTACAAGAGCCGGCATTCAGTATATGATTATTCCTTACTTATTTTTCGGGGTATTGGCATTTATTGTTAGTTTTAAGCTAGTGGACGTTAACGTAACGTCAGAGCCTGTAAAATTAAGGGATGTCAGTTTGCTCATTAAGAGTAAACCTTTTCTTATTTTTCTTTTCTTCATCATGTTTTTAAGTGTGACGCACCGAGCAAATGATAGTTTTATTGGTTTGTATATTGAGCAACTAGGTGGAAGTGAAGGTTTAGTTGGAGTGGCTTGGTTTGTCGGCGTACTTACCGAGGCGCTTGTCTTTGCTACCGCTGGCTACTGGTTCAGAAAATATCACCCGCTCGTATTCGTTATTATTGCTGGGATTTTATATAGTATTCGCTGGTTTATTTATGGGGCAGCAGATAACCCTTGGCACATCATTAGTTTACAGTTTATGCACGGATTAACTTTTGGTACGTTCTATTTAGCTTCATTTAACTATATATCACGACTTGTTCCTAAAATATTACAATCAACGGGACATCTTGTTTTCTTTGCAACATTCTTTGGTGTATCAGGGATTATTGGTTCCTTAATTGGAGGTGCCATGATTGATACCTTTAGTGGAAATGCCTTATACAATTTCATGGGAATCATTGCTTTCATTGGTACCATTTTAATTACAATTTACCACTTGCTTCCATACGGAAAAGAAACGTATATACATGACAAAGCTTAGAAAAACTTAGCTTATCGCCAGGTGCCTATGAGGAAAGTTACGTTTTTCTTATACGATAAGCCTGTCCATTTTATGCTTCCTAAAGCGCAAAACAGATTGCCATACTCGTTAAAAAAAGTATGGCAATCTGTTTTCATTATTAGACTCCACCCTATTTCGTATTTACTAGTTCTAAATGTCTATTTTTTGTTGACATTTAAGGTAATAAGAACTATTATTTTTGTTAAGACCTACATGTTACCAAAATATTACTCTACTCCACACAAGTTAGCTCCATTCTAAATGGAAGATAACACCTACTTTGAACAGCCTTTAGAACATATTCAATTAGATACCAGGAACGAGGGAGGAAAAATACCCACGGGTTGAAAGCCCGATTTTATTGAATTTTTTACAGTTTGTTATCGCTTACCAGCTTCATAAATTAGCTATTTCCATTTGAAAAACTTGGCTTGTCGCCAAAGTCCTTATGGCGAAAGGCGCAGTTTTTCTTATACTATAAACCTTTAAGCTTCTATGCTTTCCTATGTGCAAAAATAAATTGATGAGGCTAACTAAACGTAAACATGTGGCAAAATTTCATTACCAATAGGAGGAACAGCTTTGCATACAAAAACGATACCTAATAAAACAAATCAGCTGGAAAACAGCTCTATACATAGAAAGCTAATGGGAATAACAGAAGAGACACTAGATTTAGTAAGACAAGCCGCACCCATCATATCACCATATAAGCAAGAATGTATTTCTGTCGTTTACAATTATTTTGAATCTATTTCAAACCAAAATAAGCAATCCATTTCACAGCAACAATTAGAAACCATTGTTGAAACGTATGTAGAAGAACTGTTAAAAGCAACTGTGGATGATAATTACATACGCTCGCGTATGGAAATAGGTAAACAACTCAGTCAGTTACATATACCTGTGGAACAATACATTGCTGTCCACCATTTACTCACTCATCACATCATTTCTTTATTACTAGAACAACCACGCCGCAAACAAAAACAAACCATACCATTGTCGCTCGCTATACAAAAATTGACTGCCTTCGATCAGCAACTTATCGTACAAGCACATATCGAAGAAACATTTAAATCCTTTCTAGGTCAAATTTCAGAGTTACTTCATGGTGTGACGACGTTAGATTCGACAGAGCAATTAATTAACCAAATGGAAAGTATTGTCGAAGAGAGCCACAATGTAACATCTGCTACCGAAGAAGTTAGTGCTTCTGTTAATGAAGTAGCTGAACATGCTACCAAAGTAGCTGAAGAAACAGATGAAGCGGTTGTTTCTGTAAATAAAAGTAAACAAGTAATCCATGGAGCACTTGAAGATATGAACCAAATGGGCGAGGTTTATAAAGAGGTAGCCACGCAAATAAGAAGTTTAAATGAAGAAATAAAGCAAACTCATTCTTTTGTAAATGTCATTGAAGATATTACGGAGCAAACAAACTTACTCGCTTTAAATGCAAGTATCGAAGCTGCACGCGCAGGTGAACATGGGAAAGGTTTTTCCGTCGTCGCTCAAGAGGTTCGCAAACTGGCAGAACATACAAAAGAACAAACCATACAAATTAAGCAAAATATGGAGTCACTACAACAAGTAGCTAGCGATGTTACAACAGAAATGGATAACACGGAAACACGTATGCAACTTACAGTGTCAGAATCACAAGTTGGAGAGCAAGAACTGAAACATATTATAGCAGCTATACAAGCCATTAACGGTTCCACCTCACAAATTGCGGCGATGACAGAAGAACAAACATCAGCAGTAACCGAAATTGCTGATCGAAACGCGGCTATGTTTGACATGGGAAATGCAACCCAAGATGTCGCCAAAGAAACAGCTAAAATCATTTTAGAGTTAAGCAAACAGATGGATGCATATCGCCTGACATTTTTTGATAGTATTCGTTTTCACGCAAAAGATATATTAAAAGCAGCAAAAACCGATCATTTGCTTTGGAAATGGCGTGTATATAACATGCTACTTGATTTAGAAGAAATTGATTCTAACCAAGTCGCTTCGCATCAAGCATGCCGGCTTGGTGAGTGGTATTATGGAAATTTACCGTCCTATCTTAAAGAAAATTCTATCTTCCAGCAGTTGGAGGAACCACATCGCCAAGTACATCATTATGCAAAGTTAGCCGTGCAAAGCTATGAACAAGGAGAACGCACAGAAGCGAAAAGCTATTTCAAGCAACTTGCTACTGCTTCCGATGAAGTTTTACGTCTTTTAACACTACTAGAACAAGCAATTTGACACTTCCATTCTTTTAGGTGTATTGCTAGCTTGAAACAATTTAATGATTTGTTATCTACAAAACGCGCTTAGTTGAGGTAATGATTTTCATAATGGTAGCAGATCATTCCGTGTTTCCTATCGATGTAGAAAATGAAAGTGCTAAAGTGCCTTTCCACTTGGGAAAGGCACTTTCTCTTTCTTCTCTAATTTTCTAACTTAAGAACATAAAATATAATACAAATATCACAAATAAGAAATACATGACAGGATGAACTTCTTTAGCTCGCCCTTTTAACAGCATCGTAATTGGGTAGAAGATAAATCCAATGGCAATCCCTGTTGCGATACTATATGTCAATGGCATCGCAATGACAATCAAAAATGCCGGAACAGCAATTTCAAATTGATCCCATTCAATATTCTTTAATGCAGAAGACATTAATACACCAACGATGATTAATGCAGGAGCCGTTACTTCTGCTGTTACGACACTTAATAATGGTGAAAAGAATAGTGCGAGTAAGAAAAACATAGCGGTAACTACGGCTGTAAACCCTGTTCGTCCACCAGCTCCAACACCAGCCGTTGATTCCACATAAGCTGTCGTTGTCGAGGTGCCTAATGTTGCACCCGCTACTGTAGCTGCCGAGTCAGCAAACAAGGCTTTCCCAGCCCGTGGTAGCTTATTATCCTTCATAAGCCCTGCTTGGTTCGCAACGGCAACTAATGTACCTGCCGTATCAAAGAAATCAACAAATAAGAACGTTAAAATAACGACCAGCATTTGCAATGTAAAAATATCACCAAAATTCACAAACGCTTGTCCAAAGGTAGGTACCAAGCTAGGAACATTGCTTACAATTCCATCCACGCCTGATGGCGGAGTAATTAAACCAACAACCATTCCGACGATAGCAGTAATAATCATTCCGTAAAAAATACCACCACGAATGCCAACCGTCATTAAAATAATCGATATCACTAAGCCAAAAACAGCTAAAAGTACGGTTGGTGAAGTTAAATCACCTAACCCAAGTAATGTCGCTTCATTAGCTACAATGATACCCGAGTTTTGAAAACCGATAAAAGCGATGAAAAAGCCAATACCTGCACCTACAGCCATTTTTAAATTCGCTGGAATAGCATTAATAATTTTTTCACGTAGCCCAGTTAGTGTTAACACAATAAAAATAAGTCCTGAAGCCAATACACCACTTAGAGCTGTTTCCCAAGGTATGCCATATCCTAATACTACTGTATAAGCAAAAAATGCATTTAATCCCATTCCCGGAGCTAGTGCAATCGGATATTTTGCAATCAGACCCATAAATAAAGAACCAATCGCTGCAGCAATTGCTGTTGCGGCAAATACAGCGTCCTGATCCATACGAGTCACTCCACTAGGCAGATCTTCAATTCCGACTAATGCTAATGTGGAAGGATTAACGAATAAAATATAAGCCATTGCTAGAAAGGTTGTTAACCCCGCCATAAACTCAGTACGGTAATTCGTACCCAGTTCGTCAAATCTAAAATACTTTTTCATGATGTTTCCCCTCTCATTTTGTCTGCTCGTACTGCAAGCATTTGTTGTAGTAATGCCAACTGCGCAATACGTTAAGTTGATTACCTTATTACTACTAGATGAACTTTCCATAAAGTGCGTCTTGAATTAGTAGAAGTTATTTTATCCTCCACTGAGTGCTAGTACTTCTTGGATACGACCTATAGATCTCTTAGAACAAAAGCTCGGGGCGCCCGTTTAGCAACGTAGCGACTGGAACGAAGCAACGAAAATTTTAGAAAACATGCTCCTGCAACAGGAGTATGCCGGTGCCCTCCGGCAAGCCCGTCTTTAGTCGGCCTTCCTATTTAGAACGAACCAATGATGACTTATCATAAGGCAATGGAGTGAAGTCGCCTAGTTGCTGGGCGCTTGCGCCGGACGTGGCTAAATAACTTAGTAAGTTTATTTACAGCTGCAAAATTTTATAATTTCCTAGATGACGAAAAGTGGGCTTAAACGACTTGTTCAGTTTCTAGCTTTCTATTTCTTAAAATGGTAGTCTGCCAGCAACTTATATCCATTTGATAAGTTTCCATTGACTTTAATCCAATAAAATATCCATAAAATAGACATGAAAACGAAAAAAGCCCTCAGGTCTGCACCCAAGAGCTTGTTTCATTCACAGAGATATTCAAATAGAACCATCCATTTGCTTATCCTGTGATCACATATATCTCTTGCGTAGTCAGACTATTTACGGCAGTCTGGTAGAAACTTTGAGCCATATCCTCAAATTATACGCCTCTATTTAAATAACACAGGATTATCATACGATTTTTTCCGACACATGTCAACCAAACGCGAACATTATCTTGTTTTTTTTGTTTTTTGTTCGATAAAACAAAATATGATGTACTCTTTTTCATTTATTTGCTGCAAGATCAAATTGATTTTCTTCCTTCTTAGGTAAGCGTTTAGTAGTTATCAAGTTATATCTGTGAATAATTCTTCGTATCATTTTCTTCATTTTATTCGTTCGTTTACGTACATTGGAAACCGATCGTTACCCAAAGTAATTATGAAACGACCAAACAATAACAATTATACTTACTACTCCCCAAACTGTCGTACTCACTATCCACCAAATGATGGATTGAGCTTTTGTTGAACTTTCCTCGGTTTCCTTATTTGCTGTTATAAAAGCGAGCTTACTTTCCATACCTTTTTTCATAGACATGAGAACAACAAAGCCGATTATTATAAAACCAATACCCGCCCAGCGTAATACATCCAACGCTTCCCCCTCCTCTTTTCTTAAATTCCTTTCATCTTCTTTATTCTATTCCATGCCGTTACATGTTTCATCACAAATTTAGTTTATCTAATCATATCATATTTTTACGATTTTTAATTAAATACACTCTGATCATCAAGTCATTCATAATAACTTCATTTTGTGATGTTGAATGCTTTCTAATGCCTGAAACCAAGCAAAGTAATTACTAAGGTACTTTAGTAGCAACACCGTTACAACCTAAAGTTCTTCCTTATCTAATTGAAACTGATCCTGATAAGCCAGGCTATGGCACAAAGATCATTCAAAAAAACACAATTGACAATTTGTCAGTTAATCCGTATACTAACTACCAAAGAGGTGAAAATATGCGAGATGTTAAAGATCCTGAAATTCGCAAAGCAGAGATCATGGAAGCTGCATTGCATCTTTTTGTGAAAAAAGGGTTTTTAAAAACGACAACACAAGATATTATAGACAAAGCTAACATATCTAGAGGTTTACTATACTATCACTTCAAAGACAAAGAAGCTATCCTTTATCACTTAGTAGAAAGATATTCAGAACCAATGGTAGGACAATTATATAAGGTCACTTATAGTGACACATCAGCAATTGAAAAGATTCGCTCCTTTATACAAGCTACTTTAATTACGGCAGACAAAACAACAGCTGATATGATTGCATTACAAAGTATCATCGATTTGGAACAAAATCGCTATTTGATGGATCGTTTTGCTCATAAAATTTCTGAGATACTCACAACTTATTTAACTCATATTATGGAGCAAGGAATGTCAGAAGGGGTTTTTCATGTACCCCAACCAAAGGAAACAGCCTCTTTTCTTATCAATGGATATGTATTCGTTTCCATCGACACAAGTACGTTGCCTAACGATAAAAAATTGCTGTACTTGGAAGCATACAAAAATTTATTAGAGCAAACATTAGGGGCGAAAACAAAGATTTTTTAGTCTAAAACGCCCGTCTTAATGACTATTGCCGTAGTTATTCTTATAATAACCCTAAAAAAGATGTTACTTTACTATAGTGTTAAAAACCAATGGTGCCCTACCATTGGCTATTCTTCACAACCCAACTGACAAAATGTCAGTATAAGGAGGAGCAAAATTTATGGCTATCTTAGAAATAAAAAATCTCACGAAAATCTATAAAAATAAGAAGAAGGCCGTTGATCAATTAACACTTACAGTGGACAAAGGGGATATTTTTGGTTTTATCGGAGGCAACGGATCAGGAAAAACGACAACGATTAAAGCAGTAGTAGGCATTCACAATATTAACCAGGGAGAAATCTTCATCGATGGGCATTCTATTATAAAGGAACCGCTGACCTGCAAATCTAAAATTGCATATATTCCTGATCATCCAAATTTATATGAACATTTAACTGGGTATCAATACATTAACTTCATTGCCGATTTATACAACGTACCCACTTCTAAGCGAAAACAACGAGTTCAAAAATATAGTGATTTATTTGCAATGACGCCAGCCCTTAACCATGCTATATCTTCCTATTCACACGGGATGAAGCAACGAACTGCCATTATTTCTGCTTTAGTTCATCAACCAAAACTTTTCATTTTAGATGAACCATTTATTGGACTGGACCCGAAAGCATCTTACTTATTAAAACAAGTTATGCAAGAATGTGTAGCAAACGGTGGAGCAATCTTCTTCTCAACGCATGTTCTTGATGTTGCAGAAAAACTATGTAACAAAATTGCCCTTATTCATCATGGTAAATTAATAGCAAGCGGTCCTACTGAAACTGTTAAAGGCAATCAATCATTAGAAGCTTTCTTTATGGAGGTACAAAACATATGAGTAAAACTTATTTGCTATTCCGAATTCAAATCATTAACTATTTAGCGCTTAATGAAATGAAACAATCCGGACAGAAAAAGAAGACAGCGATCACATTAGCATTTGGTGTTGTAACCCTCATGTTTTTACTCTGTACGTACAATTGGTTTACTGCGCTCGCCTTAGTAGAATTAGGAAAGCAAGCTTTCATACCTGCTTATATGGTTTCTGTATCAAGTTTTGCCATATTATTTTTAACCGCTCTTCGTTCGAATGGGATTTTATACGGAAGTCACGATTTAGATTTATTGTTAACAGCACCTATCAAACACAGTGAAATTATTAGTAGTAAATTCCTTTTTATGTATGTACTCAACTTCTTAGTTGCTTTTGCATTTATGACTTCTGGCGGCGTTGTGTGGATGTTACACACACCTTTTGATATTTTTCCATTTGCGCTATATGTTATTTCCTTGTTCTTTGTTCCTTTCATTCCAATGTGCATTGCTTCATTGCTTGGGTTATGCATGGTATACATCGGCTCTTTTTTTAAAAACCGTAACATTTTTGCCGTTCTATTCTCCTTTATAAGCCTTGGACTAATAGTATATGTGGCGAATGTTAATATGCATTCGGGAGAAGGAATTACAAATATAGGAGTTATGCTTGCAAATCAAATTACCAAACTGTATCCTCCAGCAGTTTTTTTTCTAGATCATTCAAGCATTTCCGCCCCCATTCGTTTGGCGAGCTTTATTGGAATATCAACTGTTGTATTCTACCTGTTTATAAAATTTGTTTCAGCACAGTTCAGGTCACTCAACGACATTGCAAGCACATCTTCCAAATATAGGTCAAACGAGAAAAAAGTGCTAAAACATAGGTCGCCTTTCGTTGCGCTTTATCGAAAAGAAGTCTCACAATTTTTCCATTCTTACACAGCTGTACTAAACGCTGGGCTTGGTGTTATATCGCTGTCCGTTTTCAGCATTTTTCTAATCTTTGCATCCCCCGAGCAATTAGGAAAATATATCGGTATGGATAATATACATCACTTTCTTTCTATATATGGACCAATAATTATATCCGCTATGCTCTCACTAAGTTGTCCTGCTGCATTCGCTATTTCTTTGGAGGGGAGAAACATTTGGATCGTGCAAAGTTCACCCGTATCTATTAAAAAGATTTTAAATAGTAAGCTGGCTATGAATCTAACATTGCATGCTATTGCATATTGTCTTGCCATTCTAGCTTTTACAACCCGGGTCCAAATGGACACATTGCAAATCATTAGCACATTACTTATTCCTATAGCATTTTCTCTATTTTCAATTACACTGGGGCTCTTTCTGAATAAAAAATACCCGAACTTCACTTGGGAAAATGAGATGATCATTGTAAAACAGAGCCTACCAGTAATTATAACTAGTTTAATTAGCATGTTAACAGTTGTCGGACCTATTATGCTTCACTGGATTTTACCCTTACCTCTACAACCTCTGTTATGGGGAATTGCCGTTGTTATGATCGTCGCCTCAGCCATTATGTATCAAAAAGCTTGCAAAGCAACATATATTTAAATGAAAGGATGGGAAATAGGATGAAATTAAAAGATATTGTCGTTTTTCTAAGCATGTTTATCGTTATATTCGTTATTTGTTTGTTTTTACCTCAAGAAATTCCCATTCATTTTAACGCGCAAGGAGAAGCAGATATTATCGTTAATAAATATTTTTTGTTCATTGGAACGATGATTCCTTACTCAGCTTATTGGCAGTTTTTTCGAAAAGAAAACGGAAAAACGGATTAATATATATCTACAATGAAATAAGGTGCTGTATCCTTCCACTGCTAATAGAAGATGTGGTTAAGAAATCCAACTAAATAATAACAGCACCTACATCCGCTACCAATTTACATCTAGTTACGAATGGAGATTAAAAACAAAGATTAATTTTATCTCCAGGTTCAACTGGGTCACAAACCAGTGTCTTCATTATAAATTGCTTTACATAGCTCATGCAATGCGGTACCAAATAAAGATACGACCATTGCTCCAATAAATGTTTTGTTTTTTAGTATTTTTTCAATTTCATACTTCACCATCGTTGTCATATTCTATGATCCTCTCTGAAGTAGTATAAATATAAATCTTCCAATGTCGGTTGAACTTGTTTTGCTTGTTGAGTTGGCTGTTCTTTTGCAACCATTCTTAATACGGTACCTTTGTGTTCATTATTTTGATTGCTAACATATGTTTTGTTACTATCTCATCAAGTTGACCTGCTTCAACCACCGTTTCCCATACATATCCGTTAATTGTATTTACTAATTCAGAGGAAGCACCTCGATTTTCAAGTTTCCCTCCGTTTAGAATAAGTATTTCATCTGCAATGTAATCCACATCTGAAACGATATGAGTGGAAAGAATGAGCTAATTAAATTTCGAAAGCGCACACGTTCCTTGGGATCCAAGCCTACTGTCGGCTCATCCAAGATCAATATTTCTGGGTCATTCATCATTGCTTGGGCAATTCCTAACCGTTGTTTCATTCCACCAGAATATTTTTTAATTTTTTTATGCTTTACATCTTCTAAACCAACTAATATTAAAAGTTCGAGGCATCTATTTTTGGCAATCTTTAGCAGCAATATATAACATAAACTTCATCGCCGTAGAATCTGGATAATAATTGAACTAACCAAGTTTGAATTCTATTAAATTGAATAGAAGAGAAGAAAAAATTAACCAGTGAATGTTTGTAAAGTTGTTGATCGAACAGTTTTTTCTTTCCTATAGTGGTTAAAAGAAGCAACGTTGCTGGCGTAATGCCAGCAACGTTGCTTCTAGTTAACATTTAACATTCTTCATAACATTCATTGCTTTTTATTGTTCTATCACGATTTAAGACAATTTCTTTCGTTCGCGGTATGATATGCTTTCTCTTGCATAAGGTATTTTACACTCTATTTCCATTTAGAGCAAAGACACAATCTAAATTATAAAACAACTTTTACATGCTTTTATCCTTTTTGTTTTATATAGTTAAGCATACTGAAATACATGGTGATTGAAAAAAGGTTATTTTTTTTCAACAAGTAATAATTCCCTTCAACATTTATTCATCATGAGCATGACTATGATCGTGATGCTCATGTTCGTTCTCTTCCACTTTGCCAGGTTCATCAGAAATTGCCGTAGAATCCGATAATGCTTTTGTTAAGGCCTCTAAATTAGATTGCATGAGTGTAAAGTAATCCTCATCATTTTGTAAATCTTCTTCTGTTAAAACAGATAAATTATGGATACGTAAAGCTTCCGCATTCACTTCCTCGCGAACAACATCCGCTACTTTAGGCGTTACATTCTGCTCAAAGAACACATATTTCAATCCATGATTCTCCGCAGTTTCTACAATATGTTTCAACTCTTTTTGTGACGGCTCATTTGTTGGACTTAAGCCAGATATAGGAATTTGCTTAAGATGATAAGAATGCTCCCAGTATCCATAAGCAGCATGCGATACAATAATCTCCTTTCCTGGTAAATCCTGAAGTTTGTCTCGAAACGCTTTATCTAGGTTTTCAAGTTTTTCTTTTAGCTCAGAAAAGTTTCTATTAAATGTCTCTTTAGAATCAGGTTGAAGTTCTACAAGGACATCCTTTATCTTCTCAGCTAACTGGATAGAACGGATTGGATCTAACCAAACATGCGGATCTTTATCTCCGTGGTCATGTCCAGCATGTCCGTCTCCATCCGTGTGGTCATCTTCCCCCTCATGTTCATGCGCATGATCACTTTCTACATCACCTTCATGATCATGAGCATGACTATCTTCTTCATGTTCGTGAGCATGCTCTATAAAATTTATCCCTTTTGAAGCTTCCACTATTTTTATGTCTTCCGATTGTATCGTATCTGAGATTTGTTTGGCATAAGGTTCTAAGCCTGCCCCGTTATAGATAAAAGCATCTGCTTCAGCAATTTGTACTATTTCTTTTGAGCTTGGTTCATAATGATGAGGATTTGACCCCGGCGGTAAAATAGATTCAACGATAGCTTCATCCCCTGCAATTTGTTCAGCAAAATACTGAAGAGGGTACACGGTAGTAAATAAAGTTATAACTTTATCTGAACTCTCGGAGTCGTCACTTGCTTTACTTTTTTTGGCTTCCTCGCCTTGGGAACATGCAGTTATTACGAAAATTAGCAAAAATAGGATGAATACACCTTTATACTTTTTAAACATTTCTTCTCCTCCTTTAAATTCATTAGCGATTATATCGTAACGATTTCGATTTGTAAATAGTAATTATTACGATTTATTTTTTAATACTGCTACTGAATCATATATTACTTCCCTCTTGAATTCTTATATACAACAACGCAACATTGGCTTTTCCATATTGTATATGATAAACCTTACTATTATTATGCTTCTTCCTGCCCCATGATAAGTGGGGTTTGATACGTTATTCTTCTATATGAGAAGCTTTTTTTATTCATTGTGTTATTACTCCCTACTCTATTCTTCCAGCATATCCCGGAAGATGATTAATATGAAGAAGAGGAAACAATGTGTAGTTCCATTATTTCTATTATTTTTTCAAACATGATAGTATAAAAACATAATCCATATTATGTATGATAAGAAGGGATATAACCATGAACGATAAAGAAATGATCCACAACTCTGCTCGTTTGTTTAAAATCTTAGGAGACGAAACAAGGCTCTCTATACTTCATTTACTTTCTAAAGCAGAAGCTAATGTTTCAACCATTGTAAACCATATTGGTATTGAACAATCAAATGCTTCTCATCAATTAAAAATATTAAAAGACCATCGATTAATCCAATCAAGAAGAGAAGGAAAATCAGTCGTTTATTTTCCAGACGATAATCACATTTATGAAATTTTAGATCAAGTATTCGCTCATATCAAAGAAGATACGGATACTGAATAATTGTAAGCTTGGTAAAAGCGCAAGTGCCCGGTTAGCAACATAGCGTGAGAAGATTTAGGAATCAAATCAAGCGACTAAAAATAGGGAAATGGTGACGTTGGCGGCACACCCCCTGTTTTAGTGGCACGAACCGATGATGACCTATCTTAAAGCGATTAGTGAAGTCGCCTAGTTACTGGGCGCTCGAGTCGGACGTGGCTTATTCTGTCACGTTGTTATATTAGGCCTATGCTTTCTTACGCTATAAAAAATCACCAAAAAACGATTCAAAAATAAAATTTAACCATGAAGAACCCTCCCTTATACGATATTTGATTATCGTATAAGGTTTTTTTATAAACTTGTATTGACATGATTCGTGCATGTGTTAATATGTAATTACATTCATATGAATAAATAATCATATGAATGTACCTTCAACTACTAAAATTATTTATGCAAAAAGCGATTGATTTATTTTTAACGAGAGGCAGAAGGAGGAATTTTAAATGAAAAAAAATCACGCACATCATCATCATAACGATGAACACAGCCACACTCACGATCATGATCACGGGAAAGCACCAATTATTCTTTATTTTATTGGCTTGATCGTGGCAATTATCGCTTTATTTCTTAATGATAATTATCTATTGCTGCAAAATATTCTTTTGTCGATTGCGACAATCATCGCAGGGTACCATGTCGTTATTATTGAAGGTATCGGTGAGACAATTGAAAATACGAAACGTAAAAGAAGATTTACACCGAATTCCCACATCCTCATGGGGTTAGCTGCTTTAGGTGCATCCTTATTGGGCGAATTTTGGGAAGGGACATTATTGATTCTTATTTTCTCTGGTGCGCATTTTCTAGAAGATTATGCTGAAGGACGGAGTAAAAGAGAAATCACCAAATTACTTGAAATGAACCCAACCACTGCGCGATTAATGGATGATAGTGGGAATACCACCTTCGTTGAAGTTAGCGACTTAAAAGTTGGAGACCGTTTACAAGTATTAAATGGGGATCAAGTACCTATTGATGGAAAAATATTATCTGGTAGCACTTCTATTGATGAATCATCCATAAACGGTGAAAGTATACCTAAAGAAAAGTCAAAAGGTGACGAAGTATTCGGCAGTACCATCAACGGTACAGGAACTTTTACTATGGAAGTAACAAAAGAAGAGAAAGACACGGTTTTCTCAAAAATTCTGCAACTCGTAAATCAAAACCAAAGTAATCAAACAAAAGCTGCTAGCATTATTCAAAAATTCGAGCCAAAGTATGTTAATTTCGTTTTAATTGCCATACTGTTAGTTATAGTAATGGCACCATTCCTATTGGATTGGTCATGGTATGAAAGTACCTATCGAGGACTTGTCTTATTAGTAGCATCAGCACCGTGTGCACTTGCTGCTGCAACTGTGTCAGTCACACTGTCCGCTACGTCAAACCTCGCCAAACGTGGTGTACTTTCAAAAGGAGCGTCTTATCTCTCACAACTCGCAAATATTAATGCCATCGCTTTTGATAAAACAGGCACTTTAACAAGAGGAAAACCGCAAGTTACCAATTACTTCTTCTTAGACTCCATAGATGAAACATACATCATTGATATTGTAGTTGCTCTAGAAAGAGGATCTAACCACCCTTTAGCGAACGCAATTTTAGATAAATTTACTGTTCAAAATAAACTAGACATTGACATCACAAATCAAATTGGTAAAGGGTTAACCGGAGATTATAATCAAAATAATTATCGCATTGGGAAACCAACTTCTTTTCATAATGTACCAAATGACATCGCAGATTTAAATGATGAATGGGCCTCTGAAGGTAAGACAGTGGTATATGTAGCTGAAAATGAAAAAGTAATTGGGATTATTGCTTTAATGGATATTCCTAATAAAGAAGCGAAAAAAACAATTGATTACTTCAAAAGCCTCCATATCCACACCACTCTTATTACGGGTGATTCTGAAATGACAGGTAAAGCCGTTGCGAAAAAGCTAGGTATAGATGAAGTCATTGCGAATGTTATGCCAGATGATAAAGCAAACATCATTAATTCGCAGAAAGAAAACTATGGAATTGTCGGTATGGTTGGTGACGGTGTGAATGATGCGCCTGCTTTAGTTAACGCCGATGTTGGTATTGCGATGGGCGATGGGACGGATGTTGCAGTAGAAGTATCTGATTTAGCTTTAATGAAAAACGATCTATCGAAACTCGTAAATGCTCACCGCATTTCTAGAAAAATGAACCGGGTGATTTGGCAAAACATTATATTTTCCATGTCCGTTGTTGCCTTTTTAGTTGTGGTGAGTTTTCTTGGATTAACGGATATCGCAATCAGTGTCATCATCCATGAAGGCAGTACTTTAGTCGTCATTTTAAATGGACTTCGCTTATTGCGCTCCAAAAATAATATATCACTTACAGACTGACAAACAGCAGAATCATAGATATAAATCACATTGAACTGTCTTCAACTGCATATTATGCATTGGTTGACGGTTTTTTTCTAAATATACTGTTGATGTTGTTCATTTTACGGTGTGCAATGAAAAATCAAAGAGAGCCAAAAACCCTTGATACGAAAAGGTTTCTAGCTCTCCTCCTACTACTCCTACTCAATAATAGACACAGTGATTTCTCTAATAATTGAAATGTCGTGCATAAAATGATTTCACACCTTTTCTGGTGAGAAACCTAAGCTTTGCATAAACTTCAATATATTTTTCCGTCTACTATATTTACTATTCCCTCACATTGTTTCGCAATCTTGACGTCATGTGTTACGATTAAAACAGTTTTATTCTGTTCTTTATTTATCCTTTTAAAAATAGATAATACTTGCTCGCCCATTTCTTGATCTAATGCACCTGTCGGCTCATCTGCTAAAATAATATCTGGATTATTAATTAATGCGCGCGCAATTGCTACACGCTGCCGTTGTCCACCCGATAAATTATATGCATATTCAGACGCTTTTTCCTTCATACCAAGCGTATCAAGCAAAGTTAATATTCTTTCTTTTTTATTGGCTTTGTTTTTACTATAATGAAGCGGAATTTCCACGTTTTTTATAAATAAAAGAAAGTAACCAAACAATAAATATTTGTAAAAAAATCCGTAGTGCAATATCTTTCTTGGTCGCCCCGCAAAAAATATGAATACTAAAATTTCTTATATTCCTTCTAATAAATCCCAGAGTATTAATAATTACTAATGATGAAGCAAAAATAATAATTAATATTGATAAAAATAAAAATATACTAACTGATTCTTGTGTGGATTTTTCCATATAGCCAGAAACGCCTTCCACAGTGTTAAAATTATAAATATATGTGTTTGAACGCTCCACAATATCTTGTAATTCTTTTATATCGTTTCTATTCTTAAGTATAATCGTTGAATTTTCAATATAGGTTTCATAATCATAATTTCCATTCATAAATAAATTGTCAACTGCTGTAACATCAATCGGTGTTAATATAACATCATTTAACCCGATAACACCTTCGCCAAATGATATATCCACAAAAGTTTGCCCATCTTGTAAAAAACCAAAAACTTTATATTTTTGATTGTCAACGTCAGTAAATTCATCATCAATATCCATATACTTTTTATATGAATAACCAAGCACAACTGGTATACTTTTATTGCTTACATACTCCCAACTCGCATCAAAAAATTCTCCTTTTGATAAGGAAATATCAAATACATTTATAAAATCGGATGAAACTGATAGCGTTTTATTAGCCCAAATTTTGCTAGGGCCTTGCTCCACCTCGACAGCAAGTGAGTTTTTAGGAATATCTTTTATTTCTATATAATTTTCAATATTAGAAAAACTTATATAATTATCATTTTTATCTATATAAGTATATAAATCTTTCATTATATTTTCTTCATATTCCCCACCTACAAAATCTTCTTTCTCTATCAATGATATATAAAAAGCATTGGATGTATCAAATGTATTCGATAAATGATAAAAAGCCTCTTGCTTTTTATGTATCAAGGAAAAACATTCTGTAATCAATAATATGATAAGCAAAATTTGAATAAAAAATGAAATGAAATAAAGTTTTTTTCTCCATATATCTCCTAAAGCAAATTTTAGTTGAACTGGCATTTTTACTACCTCATCATTTTAATTAATTGTTTCTTCTGATTAATAAATAACATAGGCAAAGTGTATAATATATCCATTATAAAGAATAGCACAACACCTACAATGATCGATTCCCAACGAAATACCGTATCGTGAGGTAATACATGAAAAATATTAGTAACTAAAAAAATGATTAAACTTGCAATCATGATACCTATGAATCGAATAATTAACATATTGAAGTAAATCCTTAGTAACAAACGTATCAAGTATCATGTCAAATGGGTGACAAAGTATAGATATAAGGTTTTGGACGGGCACATAGCGGTGAGAGTGCGTGATTTGCTAAGATAAACTTGAGATTAAGACACTACAGGGTATGCTTGAACTGACAATGGAAATAGCAGAAAAAAGCAAGAAAGAGAAGCCACCTAAACACTTTGTAGAGAAGTTGAAGGACAGCGCTGTAGAAGCAACCCGGAACAACTTGGGTCGTTTAAAAGGGTTGCGGTTTTTGGAGGGACGTGCAGATGAATGGGATGATTAATACAAATACGGAAAACAACGAGCAACGAAATCTAAGTAAATCTTAACATAGGCCCACATCTACATAATAGGTGTGGGCTGTTTTACGCTTACGTTAGTCCAGCCATATTTCACCTCTACTCTTCGTTTTTAGGCACAAAAAAAGACGCTCATTTTAATTGAACGTCTATAAAACAGTATTTAGTATAGATTTTCCTCTTGTGTCCCCACACCCCAAAACAATTACCACCGAATGTAACTGCTAGAATAAAGTGAACAGACTCCGCTAGAAAAGTATGAAATAATTGGTTTTGGATGATTCAGAAGGTGATTAAATTGGAATTAATTGTACAGATTCATCAATCAAAAAAGTAAGGTTTTAAATTTGCAGTAATTGCAAGGAAGTACAACCTCCAAATTCCTTCTCACGAAGAACACCATTGCCTTCTTATTAACAACTTCCCCACCCAACTCTGTAGCGAACGAACCTTCACTTCCTAGCGATAACTCATGCCGGGCACACATATAGAAAAAGCGCCTACTTTTCAGCAAACGGTTTCGAATGCAGTATAAATTATTCTGTTTGATCATCTGCTATGGGTGGAAAGTAAAATGGATTAAACCCTGTTTTAGAATCAGTAACAAGATTTTCTGAATGCTCTGGATTTATAGCTAGTTTCACAGAATCTTCATTATCAAAGATAAATGTTTGTAAATTTTCTTTACCTATTGTTTCATATGCTGTCGATAAAATTTTGCCGATAGCACTACTATTTTTTGCATCAAACGGCTTTGAAATATGATCGATTACCAAAATGGGTATGATAGGATACCTATTGTTCTCTAGTAGTATTTTTAAAAATGCAAGATAACCACACAGCTGAATTAAAGTATGTCTAGCCATACTTCCGATATAGTAATTTACACGATTTTTAGAACCCGATGTTTCACCACCATCAGAAAGTATCACAGGCTGTAGGATATTTCCTTTTTTTAAATATTTAATTTCAAATCCTTTTTGCTGAATATCATCAGATACAACTGAAGATATATCTTTAGCAGAATAATATAATTCTGTTATGAAATTAGATAATTCATCAATTTTTTGCAAATCATCTGAGTTTCGTAAAGCTTTTAACTCTTCTCGTATCTCTTTGATTCTCTTTTTCTTTTCTTTGATGTTGTCATCATTAGAAACAATTTCAACAGATAAATATTCGTTAATAAGTGCAATAGCTTTAGATTTTTCCTCTAAATTATAAATTTTAAACCTTGAATCATTTCTACGTATTTCTGTCTTGATTTGTTCACGTTGTTTCTTCAACTCTTTTATAGTATTATCATTAATCAGGTAATCGCTAAAGAAAATTGTATTATCGACATCATCGAGTAGATTTTGCATAGGTTGGACTAAGTAATCAAAATCAGTATTCTCATCAACTAATTCCTGTAATTTCAAAAGGAGTTTTCTCCTGTTCTCATTATCCCTCCCGAATTGTTTCGCATCGGCTGTATTGTTTTCATAAACCTTTATTTGTTCGGATAGATTATTATACATAACTTCTAAATCTGCAATATTTCTTTTTTTAGAGCTTTTTTCTACATTTTGCATTTCAACTACAGAAGAAAGATATGCCTTAACATCATCTGAATTTCTACCTGTATACCAAATATCTCCACCAATTTTTTGTAAATTAGCATTTACTTGATCGATAACAAATTCATACTTTTGAGAGTTATTTTCCAAATTCTTAACTTCTTGTTGGAGAACATCTAATTCATTCTGTAATATATATATTTGTTCAAGATGTTTGTTGAAAATAAAGTTTAAAATCGGATTAAGTTTTACAGAATATTTTATATCACTGCATTTATCTAGGAAATCTTGAATCTTACCTTGCCCCTTTTCTCCTAAAAAGTTAAACATTGTAAAAGTTCTGTATGTTAATTCTTCATTAGTGAAATTTCTAATGTCCTTTAACAACTGAAAATCTTGAGCAAAAATGGAATTTAATTTATTTTTGTACTCTCGTAAATCAATCATTTCTAAATTTTCTTCATCAGCATAATGCAGATAATTTTGGTTTGGGTTCCTTGTACGCGTGATACTAAAAGTATTTTCATTATATTCAAAGACCATGGTCGCTTTACTTAATGAATCTTTGTACCAGGGCTTCTTTACAATATCTTCTGAAGAACCAAACATGAAATCAATGAACAAATAGAATTCTGTTTTACCCGAACTATTCTTACCCTTAAAGTAATTTATACCTTCACTAAACTTATAGATATAGCTTTTACTATTCATATCAAACATTATAAGTTTTGTTATTTTAAACATTGTAAATCACCTCTTTCATAAATTGCTTATCTGTCATAGTCTTACTTTCTTCAATGACTTTTTTCATGAAATTATTTTCTTCATATATCGAATCTAGTTTTAATTGTTTGGTAGTTAGATGCAATATACCATTTTCAGAATCAACTATTCCTTTACTTATTAACAAATGTAACGCTTTTAAAATATATGGTACGCTATTACAAAAACCATCAAAATCTCCAGCTAAAAGAGAGATACCCTTATAAATAATATCTTGTGTATTCCTTGCGGTATATATCGTTCCACCCAAGAAACGATTTTGCTTAATCAAATAAGAAAAGGTTACTATTTTACATATACTTAATTTTTCATGACGCTGTAATGTTTGGCAGATAATATTACAATAAATACTTAATTGAATAGACTCTGTTTGTACTCTAATATTGCGCATTCTCATCATCCTCCCATGAAATTTGATTTTCTCCGATGCCTTCTTTAGTCAGATGAATCGAGGACCCATATTTTATTTGGTCATTTTCCGCATAAGAATTGGGGTATTTTTGTGTTTTTTCCAGTCTATTATATGGTGTATCTGTTTCATTTTTCATCAAAGTAAACTTCACATTTTGAAAGCCTTCAAAGGTAGTTTCTTCGATCTCGTCAATCTTGTTTACTCTGTTATTTTCCATATATTTTAATGCGGTTTCATAATAATACATGCCATATAACAGATGTTGCTTTAATAAATAATCTGGTAATCCACACGATTTTAATTGCATAAACTCTCTTAAAGTTGAAAGTTTACTGTCCTTTAAATCAATTCTATTAACTTTTTTAAAATTAGAATAGGAGGGAGTCGTAACTTCTTGTGTAAATCGCTTGGAAATATCCTCCACCATATTTATGAATTCTTGATATGTTAAAATATATGGTTCTTTATTTTCAATAGCATTCAAAATTTTAAATGTTATATGCTGCAAAAACTCATTCATCCTTTGCCCAAATACGATTAGGTTTGCAGCTTTTCTAAAATGAAGTGAGGCCTTGTCATCTGTTTTAGCATCAATATCCTCCAAATCAATGAATTCAAACTTACTTTGAATTTGGTTATATACCTTTTCAAATCCATTATAATCTGCTTCATATAAACACTTAACTTTAGAAATAGTAGCATTTCTTTGCATATCGGACTCTACTACAATTTTATGTAATGTTTCTGCATCCTTATTGAAAATATCACCATCATTTTGATAAATTTTATCCGTAAATAGTATATATTCTTCCACATTATGTGAACTATGTTCTAATAATATCCAATTGAGAAGCATTTGTTGAGCAACTGCATTACCAATAGATGTATGCTTAACTTGAATAGCTTTATTAACTCCACTCTCAGTAACCCTACAAACAAATTTATGACTATGTTTGTCGATTTGTTCAGGCGCAATTGCTTTTAAGTTTACATCTTCTATGGTTTCAAATTCTACTTGCATATCCTCCTTTAAGTCGAAGGCATAATAAGCAAATACTTTAATTTGGTAAGCAAATCCTGCTAAACTATTAATACCACTTTGATCTGTTTGAAAAGTCATCTAAAACACCCCCTATTATAACTTTATTTTATACTTTTGCTGACCGGAAGAAGTTTTTTCAATAATATCCACATCTGTATCAACACTTCTAATAAAATTGAGAAATAATGTACCCAATAATAATCTATCACTACGAGAAATACGATTCCATTCATATCCCTTAAACAAATCACGTATTAAAAATATTTCGCCCGGCTTAACTTTAGCTAATTCATTTTTAGCAACTTCCAATAATTCATTTACAGTAGACACGATATACCTCCTAATTATAATAACGTTATAAACAAAGTTGTTATTATAATTGTATATCCTTTTACTAGTTTTTAACAACAAATCATCATCAACACTATGAATTCACATGTTTTTTTGAATAAAGCGGTAAATATGTCAATGAACAGGCATAGATAATATTATATTTCACCTTCTACCACTCTAGGGTTTAATCCTAATAAAGTACCCTTTTCGCGGAAATAGGCCTTGAAAGGACGCTTAGATATGTTAATAGTATTTCTAATACTTTATACCTCTTTCTGATAACTAATGTGGAAAACCCTTCAAAATGCAAGAAATATAAAAAAAAGAGATATTGCTTTTACACAATATCCCTCTTCTTTCTCCGTTTCCTCTGGCGGAATCTTGGCGGAGAACCTATTCATTTTTAGTTGTTTTATCCATTTTACATACCATCGAAATGCAGTCAAATCAACGTTTTCACTTCAAATGCTCTTAGTGAATTATTCCCACTCTATCGTAGCAGGTGGCTTGCTCGTTACGTCATACACTACACGGTTAATATGAGCTACATCGTTCACGAGACGGGTTGAGATTTTTTCCAAGACGTCCCAAGGGATACGCGCCCAATCGGAAGTCATACCATCAATGGACGTTACCGCACGAATACCAATCGTATAATCATACGTGCGGGCATCTCCCATGACACCGACACTGCGAATGTTCGGTAGCACTGTAAAGTATTGCCAAATATCTCTATCTAGTCCAGCTTTCGCAATTTCCTCACGTAGAATAGCATCGGATTCACGAACGATCTCTAATTTTTCTTCCGTTACTTCCCCTAGTACACGAATAGCTAGTCCCGGACCAGGGAAAGGCTGGCGCCAAACGATACGCTCAGGTATACCTAGCTGTGTTCCTAATTCACGAACTTCATCTTTAAACAATGTGTTTAACGGCTCGATTAATTCAAACTGCATATTTTCAGGAAGTCCACCAACATTATGATGTGATTTTATCGTCTGAGCTGTTTCTGTCCCACTTTCAATAATATCTGTGTAGAGCGTTCCTTGCGCTAGAAAGTCCATATTTTTAAGCTTCGCCGCTTCATCATCGAACACGTAAATAAATTCATTTCCGATAATCTTACGTTTCTTCTCTGGATCGTCGACACCTTTTAATTTCGTTAAGAAACGATCCTTAGCATCAATCTTAATAATATTCATATGAAAATCATCCGCAAATACTTTCATCACATCATCAGCTTCATTTTTACGAAGCAACCCGTGATCGACAAAAATACAAGTTAACTGATCGCCAATTGCTTTATGAATAAGTGCTGCAACAACAGAAGAATCAACGCCACCACTTAAAGCACATAATACGTTTCGGTCGCCGACTTTTTCTTGAATTTTCTTCACTTCCATATCAATGAAATTCTCAATCGTCCAGTCACCCTTACTGCCACACACCGCAAAAACAAACTGCTTTAACACATCATTTCCATATTCGGAATGACGTACCTCCGGATGGTACTGTACACCATACAGCCCTTGTTCCTGATTACTAATAGCTGCAATAGGTGTCGAAGGACTTGTTGCATCCACTTGGAATGATGCCGGAGCTTCTACCACTTTATCCCCATGGCTCATCCATACAGTTTGCTGCTTCGGTGTACCTGCAAAGAGCGTTGGTTCTCCTTGAACGTCCATTTCCGCTTTTCCGTATTCACGGTTTTTAGCCTTTTCTACTTTGCCGTCAAAATGTAAAGCCATTAATTGCATGCCGTAGCAAATTCCTAATACTGGGATACCTAAATCAAAAATTGCGGGATCACAGCGGAAACTATTTTCATCATATACGCTATGTGGCCCTCCAGAAAGAATAATACCTGTCGGGTTTATTTCCTTAATTTCTTGAGCTGTTAACTTATGAGTGTGCAACTCACTATACACGCCAAATTCTCTGATGCGTCGTGTAATTAATTGATTGTATTGGCTACCAAAATCCAATACTAAAATCATTTCATTTGTCTTCATGTACGTTACTCCTATCTATAAAATAATCCCACTTACTATAAGTTCCTTTAAAACAATTACTGCATAATCACTAGCCTGCTCCCCTACAAACTAGTAAGCAGACACACCTCTACCTGTCCTGTTCATCATTTGAAACAAACCTGCTCTTGTTGCAACCCCTCATTAGAAAAACTTGGCTATCGGCAAAATTTCTGGCGAGGAAATGCCGTCGTTTTGCTTATACAATACCCCTGCGTCCGAGCAAGAAAAGCAAACCAGGAGCAAAAACAAAAAGCTGCATCCTTACTTTTTGCGACAACAACATGCAAAAAGGCAGAATCCAGCTGTATTGGAAGTTCTGCCTTCATAGTCAAAGCATTTACGGTGCTCTGGTAGATACTTTCGACCCATATTGTCGAGGATATACGAACGGCAAACAATTATTCTCGTTACGTTATGTTCTTATTCTACATAACAAAACGAATGCTGGTCAAGACAATATTCGTTTTATTAAATTTTTCCATAATTGCGCCACCTCTGTTTTAGAAGCAAGATTATCGTCATCTCTGTAAATGAGCCGTTCATAATGCTCCGTAAGCTTCTGCATATCCGTCGTTTCATACTTTTTATCAATTTTCATTGCATACTCTCGTAACGTTTCCCCAGGGCGTTTTGCTTCCCCTTGTTTTTGTAACACTTTCATCAAAAAGTGATACGCTTCCTGTTGATTTTCAACATTATTATCCGCTGTAAATTTACGACGTACCCATTTAGATTGTAAGCGAAGCCTACTTTTGTAAATAAAAATAAAGACAATGAGTAAAAGCGCGATACCGATAACAGTTGGCAACATCCATTCCGTGGTAGTTGGACCCGAGTTAGATGCAGCAGCTGATGCGACTTCGGACTCCTCTTCTTTTTCCTCCTCAGGCGTTGTTTCCTCCGACTGCTCCTCATCCTCTGTCTCCTGTTCCGACTGTTGCAAGGAATCTTGTTGCTCCGTTTCTCCACGTAAAGGCTCATTCTGAAAGTCGGATAAATTCGAGAATCCCTTTGTTGGTTCAAATGGAACCCATCCTGAACCAGGGAAATAGACTTCTACCCATGAATGTGCATTGGAATTAGTTATTTCATAGGTGTTTTTTTCACTTCCCGCATCCACTAATTCACCACCAGTAAATCCTTTCGCCCATCTTGCAGGAATATCCAGCGAACGTAACATGATAACCATCGAGGTGGAAAAATTATCACAATATCCTACCTTAGAATCGAATAAAAATTGATCCACATAATCTTCATTTGCTTCGGGCACAGGAACATCTGTCGTCTGATACGTAAAATCGGTGCTGGAGAAGTAGCTTTCAATTGCCTTTGCTTTATCGTACTGCGTCTCTTCTTCAGCAGTAATATCTTTTGCCAATTCAATTACTCGATCTGGGAGCGTTTCTGGAATTTGCGTATATGCTTCCATAGAGTTATCTGAACTGGAAGCTTGTTGCAAAGCTTCAATATGAAACGTAGGATATCCATAATCAACCGTATAATTTTCTAATGTAATCGGATCGTTGGCATCATCCATTAACCGAATTGCTTCCGATGACATATCAAAATATGGCTCCCCTTCTGGTGCCTCTACATGATCGAAACCGTACGGATAAACGAGCTTATCAAGTGCTTCATCACCTTGAAATTCGATCGTAGCTTGCTTTGTTTCTAAATTAACATTTTCTTGAAACATTGGAGGTATTTTACCTAATTCTGTATAGTAAGAATCACGGCTCTTTTCCCACCCTTTTCCTGTATACACATCTTTTGTCTCTACACGCCAGTAATGTTCTTCATCCGCCTCCGCTTCAAAAACTGGTGTATAATCTTGTACGAAAGAACCTCCCAATCTACTGTCATCTTCTCCGTAGCCTACCTTTTGAATTCCGCCATTTCCTTCTTCAGAGAAGCCTGCATTTTCTGCACTGCTTTGAATAAACGGTACGGGATCAGGCCATTGTGGGGAAAATTTTGGTGCAGCTAATCCAACAGCTGAAGAAAATAAAACAATCGCAACTAATGGCAGCAACCAAACCGCAGATTTCTTAGCTAATGTAAACCGAAGCGCTTCTCGGTCCATCTCTCTCATAAAATGGGCTAACCCTAAAGCAAGCAAAGATATGATGAAGGATCTAATGATCGCAGCAGTGCCATCATAAACGGTGAACGTGTCTAACACTGCCAAATAAGCAATCGTCAGAAATACGAACATAAGGACACGTTTTCTGATAACAAACCAATAATGGAGTAAATAGCTCATTAACCAGATTAAAATAAGAAACAACGTACTACGAAACAATGGCGTGAACTCATACCATGTTTTGTTAAACAATGCTTGCATGTTTACGATACTAGCTTGCAATAACTCTCCGATCCATAACGGGTTTAAAAAACTCGTCGTAAAAAAAAGATTATTTACCACGAATAGTAATGCTACCCCCTTCAAGATAAACGACAGCCACCATCTAACCTGCATAAAAGAAAGAAGAAAGCATAGAACGCCGTAAAGCATAAACATACTAATATTTGTCGTATCCGTCACTTCCTGTAAAGGGTAGAACCATTCTAGAAATAAAATGAACCCGCATATATAAAGAATCAACGTATAAAAAGTAGCAGGACTCGACTTTTGCGTACTCATATTCTTTTCACCTCTAACGGGGTTTTCATTAGTTCACGCTCTGTCATTTCAAATACATCTACGCCAAAAGCTTGTAACTGACGAACAAACGGAGTCGAATAGGTATGTTGTTGTGCAGGCCGAATAAACAAAATGCATATATGTTTCGCTCTTTGCCTCACCTTTTTTATCATCTCTACGAACGGTTTCTCCATATTTCCTACAACGAATAAGAGGGTACCCCCGCTCACGAGCTTAGACCATTGGTGCTCAACGCCCATTGAAAACATATCATTTTTACTTGGCTGTAGTTTGGTTATATGTTCTTTTAATCGATCAAAGTCTCCTTGCGCATGAATAGATGCAAAAAAACTTGTGTCTTTTCCGACGGTAAGTAATCCAGATTCTAACGATTGTTTCTTAAAATGAGTAAGCAAAGCATACGTTACTTCCACCATTCCTTCAAAAACAATCGGATTTGATATATTACAAGCTTCTAGGACAATGATTCTGCTCGTTCCTCTTTCTTGCTCAAACTCCTTTGTCATCATCGTATTTTTTCTTGCTGTTTGCTTCCAGTCAATCCAAGACACACGATCGCCAGGTAAATACTCCCTTATCCCTGTCGCTAGATTGACATTGTTAAGTCGTAACGATGAGCTGAGCACATTTCCTTCTTGCTGATTACGAATTTGTTCTTCTAATAGGAATGGTCGAGCAATTGGAGGCACAACGAGCGAGTCATTTACAGCATATATATGATCTTTTTTCACAAGCCCAAAAAAATCGCCTGTCCGTATCCGTACCTTTGGAAAGGAATGTACACCTCGTGGAATTTGTTCTAACCGATAAGAAAAAGAAAATGTACGCTTAAAACCTGGAAACAGAACCCGCTTCATTCTCCGTCCAATAAACAATTGATCAGCTTGGTGCATATACTGATATTTTTCTTTACCGTTGTCCACCTTTTTCAATGAATCTGCTAACATATCTTCTATGATGCAGTAATATAAAGGAAATGGAAAACGACGTTTTATTTTAACCTTTACCGTAACCGCTCCACCAGCGTTGGTTATATAATGGGAAAGCTTTCTACTAACCTGCCATTTGCGAATTGGATATAGTAAAACAACTGCTTCGTATAACAATATAGGAAGAAAGCTAAAAAATAAAAACCAACTGACAAAGCCGCCTTGAAACATAGCATAAGAAAATAACAGCAAAAGGATAGTAATCAGAAACAGACTGCTTACGATCATTCGAAAGCGGTATTTCATTAAAGCAATTCCTTTCGTATTGGTATTTCCGTTTGTTCGATAATCATTGCAATAACGTCACTAGCAGTTTCTCCACTATATCTTGCTTCCGAGCGCAGGATGATTCGATGTGCTAAAACGTAAGGAGCCAAATATTTCACATCATCTGGTAAAACATAGTCACGTCCTAAAATAAAGGCATATGCCTTTGCCGCTTTCATCAAAGCAATCGACCCTCTTGGGCTGACGCCTAAATAAATTTGCGGGTGTGTTCTCGTACTTGTTGTTAAATCGATAATATAATGTTGCACATTTTTATCGATATACACATGCTTTACTTCATCTTGGATATGTTCTAATTCTTGTTTTGTTAGAACAGCTTCTATAGAATCAATAGGATGCACCTGCGAAGTACGTGTAAGCATTTCCATTTCCTCCACAAACGTCGGATATCCCATGTGTAATTTTAAAATAAATCGATCTAATTGTGCTTCTGGCAATGGATACGTACCTTCATATTCAATTGGATTTTGAGTAGCCATGACAAAAAAAGGACGAGCTAGAGGAATCGTATTACCATCCACAGTGACATGGTTTTCTTCCATTGCTTCTAGCAAGGCGGACTGTGTTTTTGGAGAAGTTCGATTGATTTCATCTGCTAATATGATATTACCGAGAATTGGTCCACCACGAAATTCGAACTCTAGTGTTTTTGGATTAAAAATCGATACACCTGTAACATCGGAAGGTAATAAATCAGGGGTAAATTGAATTCTTCTAAAGTCACAATCTAAAGACTTCGCCAACGTTTTTACAAGCATGGTTTTCCCAACACCTGGTACATCCTCTAATAGCACATGCCCTTGTGCTAATAAAGCAACAAGACTTAAGACAGCAGGTTCTTCTTTGCCGATCATTACTTTTCTTATATTTTGTAAAACATTTTCTACTTTTACATTATATGACATTGTACTCTCCATAAAATAAGCCCCTTTCTATATACATTATAACAACCATTTCTTCCTACGATAATGATGTTCATGCCTCTTTTTTTACACTATAAGAAAGGATGGATTTATAGTGTAAGTCAAACGACGGCGGTTATTGCCCTAACATTGGCAATAAGTCAAATTTATTTCATCATCTTTCTCCCTAATCTAACTATACTAGAAAAGTAGTGCAAGCTAAAGAAGGAGATGCTAATAGATTTAAAATTCTATACTTCCATCACATAGATTTCCAATTTCTAGTATATCCACATATTCATAGTTTATACGATAGCTTGCAAACGAACAAGATACTATCGATACACCTTTCAAACAATATAAAAATGTTGGAGTTTATCCTATAAGTAAAGCACAGACTTTTATCTTTAAAGTTTAGTGAAAAGCCAGGTTTATGTACTACACATGGTCAGAAAAGAGTCCAAAATGTAAGTAGGATCTTGTGAAAAAATTTGAACTTCAGTGAATTTTAGCGGCTTTCGTATCTATTCAAGCGACTTTCTTATCAATTCAACAACTTCCCACTAAATTCCAAATAAATAGAACCTCGCTACCCAATTAGATTGAATACGAGGTTCTTTTCATGGCATATTGTCACATCAGTGATCATCTTTATTAATAAGAAATTGGCGCACCAGGGCCTAGTTCAACTCCGATTAACATCCAAATAACAAGCATAATTGTCCATCCAATAAGAAAGAAAATAGAATAAGGAATCATCGTAGAAACAAGTGTACCTATCCCCATTTTCTTATCGTATTTTTGTGCAAAAGCGATAATGATTGCAAAATAGGTTAAAAGTGGTGAAATAATATTTGTAGATGAATCAGCAATACGATAAGCCATCTGCGTTAACTCTGGCGAATAACCTAATTGCATCATAATTGGCACAAATATCGGCGCCATCATCGCCCATTTTGCAGAGGCACTTCCTATAAAGATATTAATAACCCCTGCTAATATAATAAATACTATAACTAGAGGGATACCTGTCAAATCAATACTTTGCAAAAAATCCGCACCGTAAACCCCTAACACTAACCCCATATTAGACTCGTTAAAGTAAGCGACAAATTGACCAGCAGTAAATGCTAGTACAATAAACATTCCCATGGAAGCCATTGTGTCGGAAAGTTTATAAGCAACGTCCTTATCATTTTTCACTGCCTTCGTTGCAATACCGTAAACAAGACCTGGAATAAAGAATAAAATCGCAATAATAGGTACAAGTGAATCCATAAATGGCGACTCAATAATTGGTCGCTCTCCTATTCCACGCATTGGAGCTCCTTCTGGAACAACGAGTAGCACTGCTAAAATAAGAGACACCACTACAGAAACCGCAGCCCATACAAGACCTTTCTTTTCTAAACTTGTTAGCTTTTCAACTGTTTCTTCATATTCTCCTTTGTATGTACCTAACCTCGGTTCAATAACTCGTTCGGTTACCCATGCGCCAATAAGTGTTAATACAAATACTGAAACACCAATAAACCACCAGTTCATGGCAATACTCATACCCTCAGCGTAAGCAGGATCAACGATGGTAGCTGCTGCAATGGTAAGTTCACCTAACAATGCATCTGTACCTGATAACGCTAGGTTCGCACTAAAGCCTCCAGAGACCCCTGCAAAAGCAGCAGCTAGCCCGGCTAATGGATGGCGACCAACAGCGGCAAACAATAATGCTCCAAGCGGTGGCAGTACGACGTAACCTGCATCAGAAGCGACACTTGACATGATCCCTGCAAATACTAAGCCTAATGTAATAAATCGCTTGGGAACCGCTAGCACGAATCCACGCAATATGGCGCTAATTAACCCTGCTCTCTCGGCAATTCCAATTCCAAGCATCGTCAATAGGACTACGCCAAGTGGCGCGAAACCAATAAAGTTATCGGTCATACTTGAAAATATATAGTTGATTCCTTCTCCGTTTAATAAATTTTTTATCTCAACCATTTCTCCTTCTTCACCTGGGTGCTCAACACTAATACCCAGCGAAGACAGGGCTGCAGATAAAAGCAATACCAACAACGATAATATTGCGAATAATGTGACAGGATGAGGTAATTTATTACCTACTACCTCTACCCCATCCAACGATCGTTGGAATATTCCTTTTTTCTTCCCCATACTTTTTCCCCTTTCCAAATATAGAAAAAATTGATTTATCGCCACGTCTTATGGCGAAAGGCTTTATTTTACGTATATTTTTCCAATAGTATACGTGAAAAATTTGAACCTCTCCTGACTAAAGTCATAAGGTTCTTGGGATAGAGCATACTTGATAGTGAATGGCATACACCAAATGAATAAAGTCAAGCTTCCAATAGCAACATGGTATTTTCTATTTATTGCTACGTGAACAAACGAAACGTCTGCATGTGATATAATATTTAGAAAAATATAATTACAATGCAAACGCATACTATTTATTATATATGTGATTGGTGCGCTTGAAAATAGGAAATCAATAAAACCTACTAATGTTATTTTTAACAAGATTAAAAAAATTAATTTGAAATCAAAGTAAATTAGGAAAGCATGCCTCCTCCTTATTTTCAATATTCTATCACATGAAGCTCTCCAAACTTCGCAAAAAGTACATCATCTTATACAAATTCAACCATGTAAGAGTCTAGTTTCCTCTTAAAAAGTAACACAAAATCTAAATTACCCGTTTTTTTTAAGAGGAATGAACTCACGTTAATTTGTATCATGCACACGCCTATTACATAGGATTGTAATATGGATTTCCTTTCATTCCTTGCCATAGGTCGGTTTCTTCCAATTGATAAGCTAATTGTAATAACCTATGCTCTTCTCCCTTATTAGCCATAATTTGTACGCCTAAAGGCATATTTTCACTTGTTACATGAAGTGGTAGAGACATAGCAGGCTGTCCGGTTAAATTAGCCAATTGTGTAAATGGCGTATAGGTTAGACTCGGCAAAAACATATCATAAATAATCTCTTGTTGCTCATGTGCTTTGGCATTCTCCATTTTTGCTATCCACCGTTTTTTCTCTATAGTATCCCACGATAATTCTCCGACTTTAGGTGCTGTGAAAGCAGTAGTAGGGGTAATATAGAAATCATAGCCTTTATGAAAATGAGCCATTGCAGCTGCTGCCACATCCCATGAAGCAATACTTGAGGAAAACGCAGCTGCTGATACAGACTGCCCAGCACAATGCAACAGCCAAGTTTCCAATTCCACATCATCACTAGTAATCTTTCTTCCAATCATTTTCTCTAACTGCATACCGACAGTAGCGATTTCTCCACTATTCATTAAATAATAGTTTCGCATAAGTTCCTTTCCATTAATGGGAGGATCATTTTCCTCTATTTGGTAGCCTAACCGCTCCAACCATTGAACCGTTTTCATGACCGCTTCTTTGGCTTCATTGGATACAGGCGTACCGACAGGTGATGTAACAGAATAAGCGATGCGAAGCTCTTCTTTTGGCGGTTGCTTCATCGTTTCCAAGTAGCTTTCCAAATAGAGCGGTGCTTGAAAGGCAGCTTCAGGTTGACTTGTCTGTAATACATCCAGCATTGCCGCACTATCTCGCACACTTCTTGATAAGACAAAATCAATCGCAGCGCCGTGCCACTGGCGACCTGCTCCCGGACCTACTGGTGTTCTCCCTCTCGTTGGCTTTAAACCAAACAGTCCTGTAAAAGAAGCAGGAATGCGAATCGACCCCCCACCATCGCTAGCTCCTGCCAACGGAACAATGCCAGCTGCAACCGCGGCTGCCGAACCGCCACTTGACCCACCTGGTGAATAGGCCACATTCCAAGGGTTTCGAGTTGGACCATCTGTTTCAGGTTCCGTAATATTTTTCAAGCCAAACTCTGGTGTGTTCGTATGACCAATAAATTGAAAACCAGCATCACGAAAAGCACGCACAAAATGAGAATCTTGTTTTGCTACGGAAGCATACTGTTTCAATAACTTGGAGCCTGAGGTCGTCCGCTCCCCTTTTAATTGTTGCCCCGTATTCTTTAGCAAAACAGGCACACCGCGAAACGGCCTTTTTTGCGTCATATCTTTCCATTCTTGAAGCGCTTTTTCCTTACGTTCGGAAATAACTGCATTCAAAGTAGGATTTACTTGTGCAAGTTGTTCTAATGAAGCTAGCAAAAGTTCTTCTTCTGTCGTCTCGCCTTTCTTTACTAAATCAGCTAAATTCACTGCATCATAGTTTCTAAATTCGCTCGTTTTCACTACTGCACCTCAATACCCATTTTTCATTAGTCTAACATTAATAAATAGTTATTACCAAATTGCTACTCATCTTCTCGCGGCGTTTCGTCTGCATTATCTTTTTTCCAAGATGGATCACCGTAGTGGTGTAATCTCTTATTTATTTGATACAACAAAAATGGAATTACAAAGGCAATCGCTGTATAGTAAATTTGTCTCCAATTAGGTAAATACTCTGTCCAATAATTCATGATTTAGAGTTCCTCCTTTTAGAAGTGTTTGCTTCGGAACTGACTTTTTTTTTCACAGATGCAATCGTAAATAACACGATTGCTGTTAGTGTTGTAATTACTAGACCATACAAACTTACGAAATCACCGAATTCTCTAACATCTATTACATCCTTAGGAATCATCGCCACAAAAAACAACACCGGCGTTAAAAACAATATATAGTGGATTTTTTTCAAATTAAAAACAGACTTCAAAGCATACAAAGAAGAATCAAAAGCCATTGTAACCGTGTTAAAAACGGCCATTATCCAAATTACAAAGAAAATAGAATCGAACCTTTCAAAAACACCTCCGGGTATTTCAACTTCTTTCGCGATTTCAACAATGGGGTAATTGACATTAGCTGTTCCCGCATAGCCAAACACACCGATACACATAAAATAAATAAATATATAAAATATAGAAACCATTGTCATACCATAAACCGCTTTTTTAGGGGCTTTATCTGGTTTACGTACTAGCGACGTGTAAAAAAATAAAACAAATAATCCAGTTAGGGAAAATAAGCTATTCCTGGATGCATTTAGGTATCCTCGGAAGTCAGTTTGAAACACCGGCAGAAAATTGCTGGCATCATACCAATTAATAGAAAATATGCCGACAAACACAATGATAAAAATAATGATCGGAAAAAACATCATATTTAAGCGAAACAAACCTACTCTTGATCCAGAAACCGCATAACTTACTACGAGGAGAAAGCAAAGGGAAATCACTTCTACCGGTGTACGATCAAATAAATATTCTTTCGCAAGATCAGCAATAATTCGTAAAACAAATGCTGTAATAAAAAAGCCTTGTAAAGCAAGTAAAATAGTTAGTACAGTAGCTATTGGCTTTGATAGTAAAACGGATGCAAAACTAATAAAGGGTTGGTTCGGATACATCGAAGCAACTTTAACAATTAACCAAGCTAATGCGACAAAAAAAACTCCAGCGCTTATAATTGGAATCCATCCGTCAGATCCTATTGTATCCTCAGCAATTAAACTTGGTAAGCTGAGTACACCTACACCAATGGTTATAGAGGGAATGGTAATCATTAACTCATTGTCGCTAATTTTATCATCGGCATATTTAAACTGATACATCATTTACTCCTCCGTTTTTTTGCTGATATTTTATCTTTCGTTTGTAAGTATTCCGGTCTTCTCCCTAACATTGGTGCTGGCATACGTAAAACCAAGTCCTTCCAATCACTAATAAACGTCGGCGCATATGGAGTAGAGTAAGGAACACCAAAGCTTTTTAAATTGACGATATGAATATTGACCATAATATAGGCGAGGATAATGCCATACAAGCCTAAAAAAGCCGCTGCTGCCATAAATCCGAATCGAACCATTCGAAAGGAAATAGCGACACTGTACATGGGGATTGTAAATGATGCCACTGCTGTTAAAGCGACTACAATAACCATAATTGGACTTACAACACCTGCTGAAACGGCTGCTTCCCCAATAACTAACCCTCCAACAATACCAATGGTTTGCCCAATTGTTTTTGGTAATCGCGCACCAGCTTCTCTTAACAGTTCCATAGTAACTCCCATTAAAACAGCTTCAACAAAAGCAGGAAATGGCACACCTTCCCTTGTAGATGCAATTGAAAAAGCTAACTGGGATGGAATCATCCCTTGATGATAGGAAACTAAAGCAATATACAGAGCAGGTAGGAACATGGTTATAAAAGCTGCTAAATAACGTAACACTCTTATCAATGAACTAATTAACCAACGCTCGTAATAATCTTCTGGTGATTTAAATGCTCCACCTATTTCTGTAGGTGCGATGAGAACAAAAGGTGTTCCATCTAGCAAGATAATAAATTTACCTTTTATGAGGGCAGAAGCTGCTTTATCAGGTCGTTCACTATTAAATATTTGTGGAAAAGGAGACAAGAAACTATCTTCAATCCATTGCTCAATATATCCTGATTCCATTGCATCATCTGTGTCAATGGAGGATAGTCTCTTTTTAACTTCCTTTAATAGCTCTGGATGAATAATCCCAGATATATAAGCTAATACAAGCTTTTTCTTTGACCTTCTTCCTATATCATATTCTTTGAAATGTAGATTAGGGTCACGTATTTGTCTTCTGATTAAAACGATATTGGTGTTTAAGTTTTCTACAAACCCTTCTCTTGGGCCACGAATAAGTGCTTCTGATACAGGTTCCTGTATCGCGCGACTTTCCCATTCTTTGGTCTCTAATAACAAAACACGCTCCACACCGTCAAGCAAAAGCACAGAACTTCCTGACAATAGTCCAAGTGATAATTTATCCATGGTATCTACATTTTTTATGCTAGAAATACTAATTAATTGTTCATGAATAATAGCTAATAAATTCGATGTATTTAATTCTGCTGTTTGATCACTTTGCTCCAATCTCTCCAATTCCCTTAGCACATTTTCTTCAATTTGCTGTTTGTTACTCAGTCCATCAATATAGATAATGGCACAGGCGTGCTTTGCGAAATAGAAGTTCCTTATAACTAAATCAACAGGGTTTCCGAGCATTTTTTGAATACTGTCGAGATTCTCCTTTAAAGAAGATGTCAAATATGTATTGAAATTATTATCATCTGTTTGTGCGTTTTGATTGTTTCTTTTTATTACTCGTCTTCCCATGCCATCACATCCCTTTTATGAACTTCCTTTTTCTTATGCCCTTCACATCCTCCTTTTATTCATCCGTATAAAATTCTAGGATCTGACAAAACTAATCGTCACATAGAGAAAGCGAGTTATTCAATAACGTTTTTTTTATGATTATCCTGATTGAATGAAATGAGAGATTATTTTTTCACGTGATACACCATAGTACAAATCGAACAGGAAGGGAGTTATATTATTGAATAATTTATACACGAACTATTTTACAGCTTCAGATATTTCGACGTTATGGGACACTTACGAAAGTGATACGATTATAAAATACGGCATGAAACATTTTCTTCAACATGTAGAGGATCCTGATATTCAAAACATATTACAAGAAACATTACAGTTAATTGAAAGAAATATTCATCATATGGAAGAGCTATTTAAAAAAGCAAATTTTCATATACCTAAAGGATTTACAGACGAAGATATTAATTTAAATGCACCTCGTCTATTCTCGGACACCCTTTATTTAGAGTATATTTTTAATATGACATTTTTTATGTTAGACACATACAGTTTAGCTCTTTCCGTCGCAGATCATAAAGATGTCAACGATTACTACGCTAAAAATTTAAAAGCTGCTATTTCTTTAAATAAACAAGCAAAAGAACTAGAGAAAGAAAAAGCAATATACATTCGTTCTCCAAGAATACCTCATTCAGAAACCATCACATTTGTAGAAGATAAAAATTACATGACTGGGTGGCTCGGTGAACGCAGACCTTTATTAGGTATAGAAGTAACTAACTTAGTCTTTCACTCTAAACGCAATGCTTTAGGCCATGCTATGATTACAGGGTTTAGTCAAGTAGCTCAATCCAATGAAGTGAAGAAATTCTTCCAAAAAGGAAGAGATATATCCGGTAAGCATTTAGAAGTGTTTACATCTATTCTTCATGAAGATTTCTTATCCGATGGAGCACTTTTAAGAACTTCAGAGGTAACGGATTCTACAACTGCTCCGTTTTCCGATCGACTCATGGTGACCTTCGTTGCGAACCTCATCGCTTCCAGTATTGGACAATATAGCGTCTCTATGTCTAGAAGCCCCAGACATGATCTAAGTGTGCAATATGCACGTTTAATGGCAGAAGTAGGAAAGTACGCCAACGAAGGTATGAAGATCCTTATCCGTCATGGATGGCTCGAACAACCTCCCATGGCCGCTAATCGAAATGACTTAGTGGAATAGGTTGTCTATATGGATACAAACCTAAGCAAAAAAAGTAAAAAACTAGCAGCTATACTATGGAGTATTGCCTTGCCGGGATTTGGCCAATTATTAAATCAAAAGTATGTAAAGGGGCTATTACTAATTGGCTTAGAATTTATCATTAATGTTATGGGAAATTTTAATAAAATCATCATTTATAGTTTTCAATTTAAGATTGAAGAAGCTATCGAAGGGACCAATTATTTATGGCTGATGTTTTATCCATGTTTATACTTTTTTGCCATCTGGGACGCCTACAAAGATGCTGGCGGAGGGGAAAGACCTTTTGCTTACCTACCACTCGTTTTTTCTGCATACTTTGTCACGATTGGGCTAATTTTTTCATCCAAACTTCATGTGTTTGGATATTTAATTGGCCCCATGTGGCTACCAATGCTATTCTTGCCTATCGGACTTAGCATAGGGGCTTTCATTCAATGGATTTTACTTAAAGTTTATACTAAAAAATAACGAACCCTCATTTCTTCCTGAAGACTTGGCGACAAGCCAAGTCTTCAGGAAGAAATGAGGGTTTAAAAATGCTAAGATACACACCTCCATTGTACTTCATTTATATAATTGAAAAAGCAAATATTACAACCATAAGATGCTTTATACTATAAACAACCATATGAAATCTTAGACTAGTTAAACGAAAAATAATTTGATTCTTTTGTTTATAGAGAATATTAATTTTAAAATATTATTGAAAATTTTCTAACAATCAGTGTATAATCAAATTAAGATGTTACTGGTTTAGATTGATTTTACATAGAGGTGAAGCGAATGAAGGAAAATCCAGTATTGGAAGTAAGCAATTTAAAAACGTATTTTTACTTAGAAAATAATTTTGTCGCTCGCGCAGTAGATGGTGTAGATTTCACAATACATCAAGGTGAAACGTTGGCTATTGTTGGCGAATCAGGAAGTGGAAAAAGTATCACTTCCCTCTCGATTATGCAATTGATAAATAAGCCTGGAAAAATTGTAGATGGAACCATTTGCCTAGAAGGAGATAATTTATTAACAAAATCCAGTAAACAGATGACTAAAATACGTGGCAATGATATTGCAATGATTTTTCAAGAACCGATGACAGCACTAAATCCAGTCTATACTATTGGTAGCCAAATTGTTGAAACGATTCGAAAACATAAAAACCTCTCCAAGCATGCTGCACGGGAAAGAGTTATTGAATTACTGAACTTAGTTGGATTTCCACGAGCAAAAGAAGTTATGAACGAGTATCCACATCAATTATCGGGTGGAATGAGACAACGGGCAATGATCGCTATGGCCATATCTTGTGATCCAAAACTCCTCATAGCTGATGAACCTTCTACAGCCTTAGATGTAACCATTCAAGCGCAGATTTTAGACCTGCTCATGGAAATGAAAGAACGTTTAAATATGTCCATCCTTTTAGTCACGCATGATCTTGGCGTAGTAGCCGAATACGCAGATCGCGTACTGGTAATGTATGGTGGTCAAATCGTTGAGGAAACAACTGTCGAAGCTATTTTTGAAGAAACGAAACACCCTTATACCATTGGGCTATTAGAAAGTTTACCAAGTTTAGAAAAAGAAGTAAAACGGCTCGGTGCCATTAAAGGTTCTGTCCCTCCAGCCTATCTATTTCCTAAAGGTTGTCGTTTTGCCGACCGCTGCCCGCATGTAATGGATCAATGCAGAGAATCAAATCCTGAACTATTATCCATAGCACCCACACATAAAGCACGCTGTTATCTTTATGAATTAGGAGGAGGCCATTCTCATGACAATCGAGCAAAAACAACTGCAGAACAAAAAATCTGAACAAGAACAAAATAACGAAACCATTATGCAAGCAAGTCATATAAAAAAATACTTCCCCATCAAAGGTGGTATTTTCAAACATACAATAGGTCATGTAAAAGCTGTAGACGATGTTTCTTTATCCATAAAAAAGGGAGAAACACTTGGTCTTGTTGGAGAATCTGGTTCTGGTAAATCAACACTTGGGCGTGTGTTACTTCGTCTTTTAGAGCCTACAGAAGGTGAAGTCATATTTGAGGGCAAAGACATTTCCCATTTAAACAATCGAAAATTACGTGCATATCGAAAACATATGCAAATTGTTTTTCAGGATCCATTTGCTTCACTTAATTCTAAAATGAGTGTCGGAGAGCTAATTGAAGAGCCTTTACTCGTGCAAACTTCCGTTTCTAAACCAGAACGTAAGCAAATGAGTGTTGAATTGCTAGAGAAAGTCGGTCTACGAGCGAATGATCGTGCAAAATATCCGCATGAATTTTCTGGAGGACAGCGGCAACGAATTAGTATTGCACGGGCGCTTGCACTTAACCCAAAATTCATTATCTGTGATGAACCAGTGTCAGCACTCGATGTTTCCATTCAAGCTCAAGTGCTAAATTTAATGGCGGACTTACAGGAAGAATATCATCTTACCTACTTATTTATAGCGCATGACCTCAGCGTTGTTAAACATATTAGTGATCGTGTAGCTGTCATGTATTTAGGACGTATTGCAGAACTTGCACCGAAAGAACAACTCTACCAAAACCCACTTCACCCATATACAAAAGCTTTACTATCATCTGTGCCATCGACAAATGTAAGAGAAAAGAGAGAGAAAATTAAACTTAGTGGTGATTTACCAAGTCCAGCGAATCCACCATCTGGTTGTGTTTTCCGTACACGCTGCCCTATGGCACACGACCGTTGCATAAGCGAAATACCAGCATTAAGCGAGATGGAGAAGGGGCATTTTGTTGCATGCCATTTGTACGAATAAAGAGATGCTCCTCTTGGCACATCATTAATCATGAGAACGGAGTTTCTAAGCTAAGGAGATGGTTTATACTTCTGTAAAGTTATCAATGAATAAAAGGACACTGGCACCAGAGATAAAAACACGCAGACTTCTCGAAAACATTCTCATGGTACAACTACTCGTTATCTCTCATTCTAAAATAACATGTTACATACGTTGTTATTATTCAGAATAATCCGTCCTTTATTCCGATTCTAAACATACACTTGAAGGGGGTGGTAACAATCACAGAAAAAGAAAATCTTGGCTTTTCGCCACGTCTTTATGGCGAAAGTTGATGTTTTTCTTATCTTCCTGTAGTGCAAAAAGGAAAGATCAATGCGTGTAAATCTGTGCAAATAATAAGGGGGAATGAAAGCGTGTTTAACAAAAAATGGGTATTACTTTTCGTACTTATGTTATTCTTTGGATTTGTATTAGTAGCTTGTAATGGGGATGACACCTCCGAAAAGGAAGGAAATGAAAGCCAAGCAAAAGATGATGATGAAGCAAGTGGCGAGCCTCAAAAAGGCGGCACCTTGACTGGAGCAATGGATACAGCCCCAGCAGGGGTTTTTAATCCGATCTTTTACGAGGAATCCTATGAGGCAAATATTCTTGACTTTACGCACGAATCGTTAGTCGGGCAAACAAAAGAATTAGAATTTGAAGCCGAATTAGCTAAAGAGTGGGAAATTAATGAAGACCAAACGGAAATCACCTTACAACTGGAGGAAGGCGTAAAATGGCATGATGGAGAAGAATTCACTGCCGATGATGTCGTTTATACGTACAAAGCGATAGCTAGTCCTGGCTATATAGAAGCTGGCGGAGTTCGTACAGAATACGTTGTAAGATTGCTTGGGTATGAAGCGTTCAACAGTGGAGAAACGGATGAGTTTGAAGGGGTAGTAGCTGAAGATGATTACACCGTAACTTTTAAATTCGCCGAGCCTAATGTAACGATTTTAAAAGACGTCTCTTTCGCCATTATTCCTGAGCATATTTTTGCAGATGTACCAGTAAGTGAGATACCTGAACACGCTGCAACATTAAACGCAGGTGAGGTAATCGGTACTGGACCGTTTAAATTTACAGAAATGCTAGAACGTGAGCAATACGTTCTGGAAAAGAATGCAGATTACTGGAAATCCGAGCCATATTTAGATCAGATTGTATGGCGTGTGGTTGACCAGTCTGTCATGCTAGGTCTGCTAGAAAGTGAGGAAATTGACTTCATTGCTGATCCTTCTGGCGTACCAGCACCTGACTTCGAAACAGTTGACGCACTAGAACATATTGAAATTATTGAACAACCCGACTTTGGGTATCAATTAATGGGCTTTAAAGTTAATCACCGTACGGATGCCGATGTAGAAGCCGGTGCCATTGAGCCGGACAACTGGGTACCAAATGAAGATATGGGTGAACTAAAGGTTCGCCAAGCAATGGCACATGCTATTGATCGCAACGCGCTTGTTGATAACTTACTGTATGGCCATGGTTCTGTAATTAATGCTCCAATAGCACAACAATTTTGGGCTTACGATGAAGAAGCAACAACAAATTTTGAATTTGATCCTGAAAAAGCAAAATCACTATTAGATGAAGCTGGCTATGAAGATACAAACGATGACGGCTTCAGAGAAACTCCAGATGGAGAAGAATGGGTGGTCAACTTAAACTATCCAACTGGAAATAAGCTCCGTGAAGACTCTGCGCCAATTATAGAACAGTTCTTAGAAGATGTAGGAATAAACATTGACCTACGTCAACCAAAGGAAATGACCGCATACGTCGAAGAGCTAACTAATGATAATTCCGATTGGGATCTATTCCTTCTAGGCTGGAGTTTAGCAAGTGCTGATCCAGATCCTTCAGGGCTTTGGGGAGCAGACGCTGCTTATAATTATCAGCGTTGGAACAATGAACAGTCAGAAACATTATTGGAAGAAGCGATGCAAGCACCTGAAGCATTTGAACAAGATTACCGTGCTAAAAAGTATAGTGAATGGCAAGCAGTATTCTCAGAAGATTTGCCAGCTATTTTACTCTATGCTCAAAACAAAATTTATGCCTTTAACGAACGGTTAAATGGTGTAAATCCAATGCCATATTCCTTTATTAATGAACCAGAAAACTGGTGGTTAGCCGAGTAATTAGTAACGACCTAAGAAATTATAAAGAGGCTAGAACAATTTGTTAGAAATACTTGGCTTACCGTCAAATCTCAATGACGAAAGCTGTCGGTTTTCTTATATTACAAACCTTAAAACTTCCTACTTTCCGGTATGTAACAAATGATGTAAGGCGTAGATGAGCCTTCGAAATGCATCACTTCGGAGGCTCCTTGACGCCCACGGAAAACAGCCTATTTTTCCGTAGCACAAATGAGGTATCGTCTCTGTCATTACTATACAAGGTTTAAAAGTTTGGTTCAGCCTCTTTCTTTTTTAAACAAGCTCCGTGCTTTATCATCAAATGAGGGCGCTGATAGATAATTTACGAATTAAATTTGCGTAACCTAAATGACCAATGCAAAAAAACATTTATATTTACTTAACTTTTAGAAGAGATAAAGCAACAAACTCTACTATAGAAAACATAGCTTCATACCATTCTATATGCAAAAGCTCGTTTTTCTTCTAATCCTTGTACTTTTCTATAATGAAATAACAGTTTCATTTTATTAACATGCAAAGAGGTGAGCACCATGTACAAATATATTATCCGTAGAATATTAATATTCATCCCGATGCTGTTTGCCCTTACAGTGATTGTATTTGGTATTTCACAGTTAGCTCCTGGAGACGCTTTGTCAAGTAAAATGCTTAATGATCCAAATGTTGACCCGGAAGTTTTTGAAGAGCGTCGTCAAGCACTAGGTTTAAATGATCCTATCTATGTACAGTACTGGAACTGGATAAGTGATGCAGCACAAGGCGACTTTGGAAATTCCCTCTTCTTTAATGGTCGTTCTGTTGCTGAATTAATTGAAGCTCGATTTGCTAACACATTGTATTTAGGTCTTTTCTCCTTAGCTATTACGGTAATTGTTGCTATTCCTATTGGCATTTATTCTGCAAGAAAGCCATACTCATTACTGGACTATGGGGCTACTGGTTTTGGTTTTTTAGGATTAGCTATTCCTAATTTTTTCTTTGGATTAATAGCCATTTACGTCCTATCGATTAACTTAGGTTGGTTCCCTTCGCAAGGGACATTATCCACTCCTGGACTTACGGGATTTGAAGCATTTATGAATCGTATTCATCACATGGTTCTCCCTGGTATTACACTTGGGTTAGCAGGCACTGCAACTTATATGCGCTATATGCGTTCCGAAGTGCTAGACGTATTAGGAAGCGATTATATACGTACAGCAAAGGCAAAAGGTATGTCGGAAAGTAATGTCCTCTATAAACATACGCTACGAAACGCGCTTATTCCTATTATCACCTTAATGGGATTTGAAATTGGCGTGTTATTAAGTGGTGCTGTAATCACGGAACAAGTTTTTCAATACCCTGGATTAGGCACTTTATTTTTAAGCTCTGTTATGAACCGCGATTTTCCAGTTGTAATGGCGATTGCTCTCATACTAGGTATTCTCATTTTAATTGGTAATTTAATAGCTGATATTCTTTACAGCATTATTGATCCAAGAATACGTTACGATTGAGGTGAATAATAATGCAAACAAATACGGAAAGCACATTACCAACAGGACCGGAAAATGAGCCTATTGATCAACAACATCAACATAAGACACCATTTCAGTTAGCATTTAACCGTTTTAAAAAGAATAAGTTAGCTGTTATTAGCATTTTTGTACTTTTAGCTATTGTTATTATCTGTATTGCTGCCCCATTACTTACGAGTCAAGACCCAATAAAAACAGACGTAACAAATATTGAAAAAAGGCCTACCGATGAGCATATTTTAGGAACGAACGGACAAGGACAAGACAATTTCGCCCGCTTATTATATGGCGGAAGAATCTCTTTAATTGTCGGTTTTAGTGCCATGTTTTTTACGTTAGTCATTGGCGTTGTGCTTGGATCCGTCGCTGGTTACTATGGCGGCAAAGTAGACAGTATCATTATGCGTGGAGCAGATATTATGCTTATGCTACCATTTCTTGTACTTGTGCTAACGATTATCGCAGTTATTGATAAGATAACAATCGGAATATTTGTTACCATTATCGCTTTAACATCATGGCCTAATTTAACACGTATTATCCGAGCTACATATTTATCCCTCCGAGAGCAGGAGTTTGTCTTGGGCGCTAAGGCTATCGGCGCAAGTGATATGCGAATTATTCGTAAACATTTTATTCCCAATGCGATTGGTCCGATTATTGTAAATGCTACGCTCATGATGGCAACATACATTATTGTAGAATCGGGGCTTAGCTTTATCGGTTTTGGTATCCCACAACCAACACCAACTTGGGGGAATATGATTTCAGAGGCGCAAAACATTCGCATATTGCGAAATAACCCAGAAGCATGGATACCTCCAGGATTAGCTATTTTAGTAACCGTTCTAGCAATTAATTTTATCGGTGACGGATTGCGAGATGCCTTTGATCCGAAAAGTAAGCAACGATAACGATATATTCGAAGGACTTATCTTATCTATAAATCATGCAAAAAACTTACTGCTAACAATGAGCAGTAAGTTTTTTTAAGGTATTATCTTTGTCGAATGAGAAAAAGGGTATGTAAAGTACGCAGATCTCTACGAACGCTTCACTTCTTTCTCAGTAAAATGATTAGATAAACTTGGCTTGTCGCCAAGTCTTATAGCGAAAGTCTTTGTTTTTTTTACGATAATCCTTTAAACTTTATGCTTTCCTATAGTACAAGTTAGGAAGTACATAATTTTCCTATTCCATTAAACCACTACTCTTCATGTATGTTACCTTTATTGAAAATGTGAACCATTTCATGTAATTCATGCCGGAGATTGTCCAAATCTTTGGACTGATCAACAACTTCTCCCATTGCTGCACTGGACTGTTGGGCCGAAGCTGCCGTTTGTTCAATACCAGCTGATGACTCCTCTGTAACAGAAGCTATCTCATGAATAGCTGTATTCATTTTGCTGCTATTATCTTTCATTTCTTCTAAGTGCGAAGAAATTGTCTTTATAACCTGAACCATTTCATTGACAAACATGGTTATACCATCAAATGTTTGTTGTGTTGCGTGAATTTGCTTGGTACCCGTTCCCACTTCCTCATAACTATTTTCTAGCGTATTCGTAACTAAATTGGAGTTATGCTTAATATGGGTAACAATTCCAGTTATATTTGTTACAGAATCGCTTACTTGTTCAGCGAGTTTTCTTACCTCAGCTGCTACAACCGCAAAGCCTTTTCCATGCTCTCCCGCTCTTGCAGCTTCAATCGCAGCATTTAATGCAAGTAAATTCGTTTGTTGCGCAATATCTTGAATGGTTTCGACTAAATGGTTAATTTCTTGCGATTGTTCATCCAATTGCCTCACTTTATCTACTGCTTCTTTCACTATTTTATCAATTTGATCCATTTGCTCTGAGGAAGATTTCATCATCTGCTGCCCTTCCTCGGTCATCGTCAAAATTTCTTGAGACGCTTGATCGATTAACTTTCCTTGGTCGTTTGTATCACTCATTTTCGTACTGAATGTTTCCATATTCATCGCTAAATCACTTGCTCGATTTGCTTGTGTCTCTGAACCAACGGCTAATTCTTGCATGGTTGTAGCTATTTGCTCTGCTCCCTCCATCACTTCTTGAGCCGAGCGAGTAAAAGATTGACCATAATTACTTATCGTATTTGATACGTGATTAACTTTACCCAAAAAATTGTTAATGTTTTCACTTATAGTACTAGTCGCTTCCATCATTTGTCCAAGCTCACCACCTGTATTTATTGGCAATGGCTCTGGTTGCACGTTTCCCTCCGCAATACCTTTTATCCTCGCCCGCAATTGATGGATTGGTATGGTAATGGATCGAACAGTTAGTACACTAATGGCAACTATAAATAAAATGATACTAGCAGTAAGTATGACAAACCAAGTTTGTGATTCTTTTGCATTAGAAACAGCCTGCTCTTGTATATTTTCCAGTTTCTTCGTTTGGTTATCTACCATTTCTTGCATGATGGAACTAACTTCAGAACCTAACGTTTGAACGTTTGCATTGGCTAAGTTACTTGTCGTTTCCCTATCATCTATTTTATTCAATCGCTTTTTGACTTCTTGCTGCCATTCTTTTTGTTTATTGCTTAGTTCGTGCCATTGTTTAGCTGATGCCATCGTCTGTACTTCTTCTATTAAATGCTTCCCTTCCGCTTGCCTTTGTTCGTAGTCTTTACGGATCGTATCATCTTCCTTTAATAGAAACCCCATAGCTAATGCCTGTTGCTCTAATAGATTTGCATGAAGACGTTCAACTTTTTGAACAGCCACTACTTCCGTACTTATAACTGATTCTACTTCCTCATGAACTTGCTTCGCTGTATAAAAATGATAAACGGCTGTTATTATAAGTGCAACTATAATAGAAACGTAACCAATAATTAATTTATTTTTAACATAGTTAAAGCGTAGGAATCTTTTCATTTGGTCATCCCTTTCCACTAAAATAATCTTTTCTTTATTTATATCGGCTATTATTTGTGTAAATGGACATTTCCCTTATATATTTTAAAATTGTGTCATTTCTTTCTTCTATTTTATGTACGCACAACAGGCAACCAACGATTTTAATTTTTATTTACATACTGAAGAAGCGGTTAACAAAGCGCTCAGGTTTCTATATACTTATACTATTAAGGAGGGATAAGTAAATGGATAAACTCGCTGTGTTTTGTGGTTCCAGACCAGGCATCTCACCGACATACTTAGAAGCAGCTACAAAGCTCGGGAAAGAACTCGCTAATCAACATATTACGCTCGTCTACGGTGGTGCAAGTGTTGGTCTCATGGGGGCTGTCGCTGATGCCGTACTAAATGAAGGAGGCAAAGCAATTGGGGTTATACCAGAATTTCTAAAAAGCAAGGAAGTCTATCATAAAAATCTAACGGAACTAATCATCGTCGACTCCATGCATGAAAGAAAAATGACAATGGCAAACCTAGCGGATGGCTTCATTGCTTTACCAGGTGGACCTGGTACACTTGAGGAATATTTCGAAGTATTTACGTGGGCGCAATTAGGGTTACATCAAAAACCATGTGGGCTTTTAAACGTAAACAACTATTACAACCAACTACTTCATTTTTTCCAGCATATGAAGGAACAACAGTTTATGGAGCAAAAGCATCTCGATGTTGTCTTGTCAGATACCGATGCAAAAGAATTAATTGAAAAGTTTCGTCAATATGAGCCACCAGCTATTAAATCGTTTTTACAACCGCATCAAACATGACCTATTGTGTACATTGGCCTAACTATCATAAGTTAAGCTGTATTAAACGGAAAGTAGGATAGTGCGAAGCCAAACTTACAGGTAGAATAAAAGGATGGAGATAGCAGAGGAAAAACACGGCACTTTGGTGGAAAGCGTAGTAGAAAAACGCACAAATAAATATAACGTTCTTTTAGTTTATATAGTATATAAAAAACCAAAAGCTTGCGCACATCTGATTTGTCGTTAAGCCAAATTTTTCTAACGAAGCGTCTATGTGCCAGCTACGAAAAGCCCAGGGATTTTCTGCTGCAGTTGAGTTGAATTTCATTTCCTTTTTTTCATCATCATTTTTTTAAGTAATGAAAAAGCTGCGAAATTCCTAACCCCAAAAATACAGGCGCATACATGAAGCAAAAGTCATATAGATACTATTCTATTTGGCTTATTTTTATCGGCTTCCATACCTTTCATTTTTCTGCGCTGATTTGAGAGATCTAAAACATTCGGGTATACATCTATTAAAAAGTAAAACGAAAGCTTTCGACATACAAACTCCGTGATCTGTTTCTGTTTTTCTCATTATTTTCTAATTTTCTACTTATCTCCTATATAGAAAGATCGGTTATCATTTCTTTTAACAACCATTTTCCTTGAAGGAGGAGCGGAAAAGATATGAAAAAGTATACAGTAATCTGTTTATTTGCAGGTATGTTGATAGGTTGCACCAACGAAACAGCTTCAAATAACAGTGAACAGAAAATCCAAACCAATGCAGAGGACACCATTTCTTCCATAAATCAACTAGAAGAATACAGTGTCTTAGAAGAGGAAATTTCTATTTCTAACCATAAAGCAACTATCGTAGAAGATAATCCACACAAGCGCGTGATTAAAATTAAAACCAAGGACAATGGACAAGAATATAAGTCCATCTTTGTTAAAGAAACAAATCGACTTAAATTAATCCAGTTTGATAAAGGAGTAATCTTTAATGACGTTATTACCTGAAATCCACCTTACATGATTAGACGCACCTAAGCGTTAGCGTAACTCCCTGAATGATATTCAGGGAGTCCAATAAACGAAAAAGCTCTCACTTCAAGCTAAGATAAGTGGTAAGTAGATCAATAAGTACATACTTTTTTCATTGCTGTTCTCCTCTCGTATATTATGTTTAGGCGTTATTTTTCCGCCTATTTTATTCTAACTAATTTATAAAAATTGTATCTGCTAGTGCTACCGTTACTTTCCA
>NZ_FQXD01000006.1 GCF_900129865.1 Virgibacillus chiguensis | reverse complement strand
GGGGGCTAGTGTTTTTATTTCTATTCACATTAATTCATTTAATGAAAGCACTAGTGGGTATGAAGATTATATCCACGAGACCCTATCAACTAACTCAATAGATGGCCAATTGCAAGACGCATTGCACGAAGAGATTATAAAAGTAAATGGATTACGGGATAGAGGGCAAAAAAAGGCGGATTTTCATGTCCTGCGAGAATCCGATATGCCTTCTGTATTAACAGAAAACGGGTTTATTGATAATGCTAAAGATGCAGCTAAAATGAAACAAACAAGTTGGATCAACGCAGTAGCAAAAGCCCATGCAAAAGCAATAGCAAATTACTTATATAACCAAGGAGATGGTAGGATGAAGTACCGTTTAAGAACAGGAAAATTTGATTTTGCAGAGGATTTAGTGGCGGCTAAAACAGCTATTAAAGAGAATTTTAATTGGGTATTGTATGAAGTTCCGGAAAGTTTAAATTGGAACCCTGGTTACCGTATTATTACAGGGGCTGCTTTTAATAGTTTGAAAGAAGCTGAAGAAGCTCAATCTAAATTAAGAGATATTATTCCTGGATATGCGGTCTACGTTATTGAAGCGTAGTGATTAGGGAAGGCACTCATTTAATGGGTGCCTTTTTTATATTGCAAAAAACTTAAAAGGATGTGGCTAAATGACAAAAGTAGTAGCAATAGACATTGGACACGGTTCTGATACGTTTCCACCAAACAAGGGCGTATATATTGGTGGTAAAGGTTATGCGGAGCATGATTTTAATTCAAAAGTGGGAGTCGAGTTAGACAAATTATTAAAGCACAACGGATTTAAAACAATCATGAAACAAAAGCCTTTTAGTCCTGACGTAGGTTTAACCACACGTACCAATTACTATAACGCAAAAGGAGTTGATTTAGTTTACTCTTTACATGCTAATTACAACGGTAACCCCGATGTTAACGGGCGTTGTGTGTTTTATTGGCATACAGCAAATGATGCTAAAGAGTTAGCTAATATTATTGTGGACGAGGTTAAAAAGGCTGGTTATTCTACGCATGGCAACGGCTTACATGCATCTAAACCTAATATTTGGACAAATTTGCACATCTGTAGAGAAACGCATATGACAGCCGTGTTATCCGAGAATGGCTTTATGTCTGGTGACAAGGACTTTGAATTGATTTTCGGTAGTAAGCAAAAGCAGTATGTAAAAGATATGGCAAGAGTACATGCTAAGGCTATTTGTCGTTATTATGGGGTTAAATTTAAGGATTTGGATGGAACGGCTGTTGCTGATAAGCCATCTAAGCCTAGCAAGCCAGCAAGTAAATCCATCTCTAAAATGGCACAAGAAGTGATTACTGGTAAACATGGCAACGGTCATGATGCTAGACGTAAATCACTAGGGATTACTCAAGCTGAGTATGACAAGGTGCGCAAAGAGGTTAACCGTAGATCGGGCATTAAAACAGCATCTAAACCTAAAGGTAAAACTGTTGCACAGATGGCACAAGAGGTCATTGACGGCAAGCATGGTAATGGACATGCTAATAGGCGTAAGTCGTTAGGTCTCAGCTCATCAGTCTATAATAAAGTTAAGCGAGAGGTAAACAGACGATTGACCGGTAAATCAGCCGTATACAGCAAACAAAAATCAAAATCATTTTCTGTTGGCCAAAAAGTAACGGTTAAAAAATCAGCAAGCACCTTTGCGACTGGTGAGTCGATTGCTGACTTTGTTAAGGGTAAATCATACACGGTTAAACAGGTTAAATCAGATCGTGTGTTACTCGATGGCATTATGTCTTGGGTGCGTAAATCGGACGTGTATTAATTTAAGAAGCTCCTCTGGTTGAGGGGCAATACATAAGAGGAATTGGTGTTCAGTTGTATATTAATAACTAATTATTAATTTTTTGTAAAAAAACAGTTAATTTATGGTTTTAGTGGAAAAAACAATCTAATATTTAAATAGAAAGGAGGATAGTAAATTTAATAGAAAAGTATAGGAGGGTATTAATCGAAATGACAACAGTTATTGGATTTAGAAAAAAGATGATGTTTGTTTTTGTATTTGCCTTAATCTTCATTGGTTTTATGTTGTTTTCTACCAGTAAAGCAAGCGCAGCTTCATATAGGGCAGGTGACATTTTAGTTACGAGTAGTACGAGTTTTAAATTCGCTGGTCATGCCGGAATAGTAGGCAGATCAGCAAACGGTAGGCTTTATGCTGTGCATATTCCTGGACCTAATAAACCTATTCAAAAAATATCATTAAGTGGTTGGGAGAGAGCTTACCCTAAAACTGAAATCTGGAGGCATAAACATAAAATAGCAGCTAATAAAGCAGGTAATAAAGCTATGGATTTTGTTAGATACTATGGCAATAAAACAACTTTTATAGCTCCTTATAGCTTGGCAGGAAAAGCTGCTTGGACTCTTAAAAATAAAAATAAGACATATTGTAGTAAACTGGTCTGGCAAAGCTATTATTATGGCCCTGGCTATAATTTAGGTTTCAGCCCAAATAAATTTGGCATCTTACCTCCGTACGCTCTTAGGGGTGTACCAAATATGTATAAAGTGTCTGGAAGTCTATAGCTTTAAAAAGCCCCGTCCGAAGTGATACTTCACCCCAAATGTTAGAGAAAAAACCTAATGTTTGGGGTGTTTTGGGTGGGGTTTTATTATTTGATGTAAAGTTTTGGTAAATATTGAAGGATATCAGAAAATGTTGTCGAAATAGTAAAAGTAGAATATTAGTAGGGGGAGACTATGAAAAAAATTACTAAATTACTTTTGACCGTTGCTTTAATATTAATCCTTATACCAGTTTCGCCGACTTACAAGGTGAATGCAGCAAGTAATTTTATTTGGCCGGTAGAGGGGAGTTATACGATTACAAGAGGTCTGTCATCATTTCATAATGGGTTAGATATTGCAAAAGGTGGTACGGTACCCATTAAAGCAAGCGCTCCAGGTAAAGTTATCTACGCTAAGTATCATAGCAGCAACACCGCAGGGGATTATGGGAATCTTGTTGCAATTCGACATTCAATTGGTGGAGTAACATACATTACTAAGTACGCTCATATGAGAAGTAGTTTAAAAGTTTCAGCGGGGCAAAATATTAGCCAAGGAACGGTATTAGGGTATATGGGGAATACAGGTGATTCTACTGGACAACATTTGCATTTTGAAATTTTAAAAGGCACAACTAATATGTGGGCTTCAAGAAGTCATAGAGTAGATCCTTTAGATTACTTAGGAAAAAGTAATAATTCTATTCCAAAACCAGATTTAGATGATTGGTCTGATTTTCCAACTATAGGGCATAAAAATTATTCTGGAAGAGAAGCATATGTTGAATTGTTGCAAGGAATGTTGCATGGATCTGGGTATAGTAGTGTAGTAGGTTCTATTACTGGTAAGTATAATTCTGATACTAAAAAAGCTGTTATACATTTTCAACGAGATCATGGTTTAAGAACAGACGGAGTTGTCGGAAAGAAAACTTGGCAAAAGTTTGATGATTATATTGATAGAAGGAGTAGTTATAGGGTGAACTGGAATCACCCAGCAAGACCTTATGAAATTGTTTTCTTTAGTACATCTGAAAAAGTTGAATGGAAGTTCTGGTATACCGATACGAAGCAATGGGGTAATGAAAAGTTTACTTTTTGGGTGGACTAGCAAAATATTAAAAAAGCCTACTCCTTTACAAAGGGTACAGATTATATTGGGGTAGGCTTACTTTTCTGTTGATTCCCTATTTAAAGTTTCAATATGTTCCTTAACAATAATTTTATTGTTTTTGATTTTTTTCTCTATTTGTCCTAAGTATGTATTATTTTGTTTAATCGCTCTGCACTTCCACCAATGAAATTTTATGTTGGTAGGATGAAGTAAAAATAATGGTTTAGTAGGCTTTGTGAGTCTGTGCAAATGTTTATTGTCTTTGTCTGTTTTCCCTTTATGAGCATCCCCCGCTATATATAAGTAACCTAAAAAATCCATATATATTAGCATATATCTTGTTATGTCTTTAGTATCTTTACTTTTATTAATAACAAATTCAACAGTTGTTTTAGGATGGATTTCTCTTACTGGCTTAGAGAGGTAATATTTACTTTTATTATCAGTTGTCTTTTCTTTCAACACCAGAAATGAATCAATGCAAACTCCATTACCTAGATTTTTAACAATAACTTTAAAATCGTTTGTTTCAACATCTGTTATGATTCTTTCTTTAACAATTTTAACAGTTATAACAGGAGAGTGGTTCGCTCGGTATTGTAAACGGGCAACATAAAGAGTGAGAAGCGAAACAGGGAACAATACTATATTAATAAGTTCGGTTGTACCTAAATCCTTGGTTGACAAACTAAAGTAAAAAAATCCTAGTATGCCTAAAGAAATTATAAACATTAAACCCCTCATGGTAGCACCACCAATTCTATCTTAATTAAAAGTCGCTATTCAGTTAAATTACGTTTAAAAAATTTCTGCTAACATTATAAACGAAACCACTATTAAGGTAAATTTACCATGAAAGAAAATAAAATGCTAGGCTTGGAGTATAAGTAACACTTGAAGTAGCTACTTAAAAAAATCGAACCTATCAACAATCTCCTTAAAGCTTCCCACAGCAATGATTACTGATTTATTTTTAAAACAATAGTGGTGGGTGACTGTGTGAAATTCGTCAAGGTACACATAGTCAGTTTGATTCAGTTTTACATTACACACTCCGCAGTGCACTTACTAATTCGACAGTGAGTAATAAATTCCTTCCCACCTTGAAAACGAACAAAAGTTCGCGTATAATAAGAACATACGTTCTCGTTAAGGGCGAATGATAATTAAAAAGGAGATGTTTTTATGATTGGCAATTCAATACAACTAGTTAATGAATTAAGAGCAGAATTTATGGAAAGCGATACAGTTAAAGTTTATGAAGAATGGGACAAAGATATTATATTAGACTTTTTGGAGTACTCTGTTTCTAGTAATAGCATTTTTCCGGTTTTGAATATAGATAGTACCAAACCTAACTACAATTTTGATGGTCAACTTTTTCAAACAGTTAATCCAAATGGCAGTAGGTGGAAAGCTATTCCTTCACGCATTGCAAACGATGGTCACTGCAATTTTGAAGTTGTTTCTTATGATAGTGATTCAAAAGAGTATAAATTTCAGCTTAGAACCCCGATGATACTACCAGGTGGTTCCAAACTAGCGTTTAAACATGATGGTACACCCAAACCAGAAGATAACGTTACCTTCAAAGCTATTTACAGAATATTGTAGGAGGAGAATCAATATGATTAATATTCCTTATGATTTTTCAGCCTTGTTAACATTGCCAACATATAGGCAAATGGAGAGTAGAATTAAAGGTTTTAGTAATGTTACTAATATTGGTAAAGATGAAAGTGGAAGCTACAATATGTACAAAATTGAGATGGGAAACACGGATAAACCAACTATTCTAGTAATAGCAAGTATGCATGGCACAGAATGGATGGGTGCTTTGTATAGTATGAGATTTATGGAAGAAATAAGAGATAATACATTTGCAGACAAGGCATTTAGATCTGACTTATTAAAGAGTTTCCACATTGTATATATTCCGGTTGTTAATCCATATGGTTTTGATAGAACATCTCATAATGAAAGTAATAATGTTGGAAGGTATAACGTTAACGGTGTTGATTTAAATAGAGATTTTAGTGATTTTACACAATCTGAGACGCAAAATGTTAAAAGAGTGATGGACTTTGAAAAACCTTTTGCCTTTCTTGACATTCACATGTTTGGTAGTTCTATGGATAGTAGCAATGGGAAGAATTTAATTGTTGGAAATGGCCAGTATGAAACAGATAAAATCAGAAATTTGATAACTGATTCATTAAGTTTATTTGCAAGACAGCCAGTAGTAAGGTGGCCAGGTTTTGATAGGCTCTTGCGAGGATTAGCACGAAGATATATGCGTGATAGGAGTAACCCTCATACAAAACATACGCTTTCTTATATAACTGAAATAGTGAGACCAAGAATGTTAGCTAACGGATTAGATGCCCCTCTAAGTGATGAAGAAATAATGAATTACGGTATGGCTTCACTATATTTGTTTTTCATAACTTCGATGAAATACTATCGACAACGGAAAGTGGAATTGGATAATAAGCAAATTTTAGCGTTTCAAAATCAAACATATAAGCTTTCTAGATGAAAAGTATATGAAGTTTTCTAGACATGCCTCGTTGTATTTGAGGCATGTCTATTTGATTATTTAAAGTTATTATTACGAATAACATAACAACTACAGTTGTTGAGGTTATCTTAAGTATTCTACATCCACTTTTTTACGTATGAAAGTTTTCTCGACGCCATCTTTTAGCTTTATTGATATTTTGTCCGCTGTATCGAACGTGGTAACGCCTGTAAGTGATTCTCCTGTTTCTTTACTTATAATTTTAACTTTCTTTCCTATTTTCATTACCATGAAACTAACCCCTTTATCATGTATTAAATAAATAGTATCAGTTTATAGATAATATATCTATATAAAACAAAAAGAGAAGGCATGAAAAACCTTCTCTTAAAATAAAGGATAGCCTTCCTCAAAAGAGAAAAGCTATCCTAAATGACCTTGAATTAATATATCATTATACGCCTACCCACGCCTAAAATTTATTGTTATAATTTAGCCTCAACGTAATTTATTTAGCCCCAAGAAACAGCCCCAAATAAATTCGTCATTGTGCATTATCCTGCGTTTTTAAAATTTCATAGTTTGATTAAAAACCTTGTAGCATCAACATTCTTCTAACTCAACTACATCAAATTATAGTTATAAAAAATTAAGCAACGTAAGCCCTACCTGCTCTTACGTCCTTGCGACCCCGAAGTCGCGCCAGTGTGAATAAGCATGGTCAAAAACATAGTAGAATGCCAATGCTTATATGCCACTTCATTACAATTAATAAATACTATCATAGTAATGTTGTTTTGTCAATGATGACTCTAAGAAAAATGATTTTTTATATGATCCAGAAGAGGAAAAGTAGCTTCATATTAGGTATACTATAATTTAGACATTTTGTAGCTTATTTTTATACAAACAGCTTCTTCGTGTAGTGAAAGAGGAAAACTTGTATAAGTAACCCATTGTTGTGGGGAAATTAGGATTAATACTTAAAAGCCATGATAAAAAGGAGCATGATTAATGGATATGCAATTACAACACAAAACCGTGTTAGTTACTGCTGGAAGTAAAGGGTTAGGAAATGCAATTGCTACAGAGTTTGCAAAAGAAGGAGCAACTGTGTTTATTAGTAGCCGAAATGAAGAAAACTTAAAGAAGGCTGTAAAAGAAATAAAAGAAGCTACGGCTAATCCAAACGTGGAATACTACGTATGCAATATGAAAGATGCGGATGCAATTAAGCAAATGATTCTCTCTATTGTAGAAAGAGAAGGGAAGATAGATGTTCTCATTAATAATGCTGGAGGCCCGCCAGCAGGAAGTTTTCTCGACATGGATGATGAAAGCTGGTATCATGCATTTGAATTAAATTTACTTAGTTTTGTAAGAACAATTCGTGAAGTAGTTCCGCATATGAAACAGCATGGAGGCGGGAAGATTGTCAATATTGCTTCCTCTTCAATTAAGCAAGCACTAGATAATCTAGTTTTATCCAATACAATGCGACCAGGTATAGTTGGTCTTTCCAAAACGTTAGCTCAAGAACTAAGTGAAGACAATATATTAATTAATACGGTGGGTCCAGGTTCTGTGAAAACAGATCGGGTGCTTGATTTAAATAAGAAAAAGGCAGAGAAGTTGGAAACATCGCCAGAAGATATCATGGCTAAAGCTGAACAAAATATTCCCATGAAGCGCTATGGTAAGCCAGAGGAATTTGCTAAAGCAATTGTATTTTTAGCTTCCGGAGCAAATACGTATATTACAGGTCAAGCTTTAATCGTAGATGGTGGCCTTGTAAAAGCATTGTAGATAAAATAAATGACGTCTCTACACGCAAACTAGACTGTTTGAACTGCGAAAGGAAAGCTGAATTAAAATTTACGAAGTCAATCAGGTCATTGTTATCCAAGTGAAAAAGTACATGTATGGATCCCATTTACAAGTACACCTAAGTTTGGATTTACAGCAATATTCATAGAAAAGACAAGCTACAGTGTGACGGTTTAGATTTATCAACCTCAGAGGTAATTGGCAATGTATACACATAAGTAGACTTCTATAGGTGGCGGTGAGACCCAACAATGCGTTAGAACGAACTGGGTCACCCGCCACTCGTGTAAAAGCGACATATATTTTCCGTAACGGATGAATCCATTAATTATCATAACGACAGTGTTTAAAAATCATCTGCTTTTGACAATCATCTTAAAGTTAATGAACTAAATTTGTTATGCCAAGTGTAATGAGTAATAGCGGGGGGAGAAAGGTGAGTCGTTGCATATGCCTATTTTTCGTTAGTATTCTGCCTGCTGTTAAACCTAGGTATAAGAAAGCGCCACTCATGCAAGCAATTAACAAAGCGGTTACAATAGGGGCATATCCTAGCATAGATGCACCGATCCCCGCGCCGAATGCATCTAGAGCTAAAGCGAAGCCAAGCAATATCGCTTCACTTGGTGAAATGATACCAGAACGATCCAAGTCAGCTTTATCAGGTGTAGATAAAACAGTTGTTAAGATATTTTGTTTCCGCTTCTGGTTTTGATTCGACGTGCCCGATTTTGAACGTAAACAGTTAATAAAGGCAAAGCAACCTAATACAATTAAGATACTTCCTCCGAGCATACTGGCAATGTCTGGTGTAAGGACAGTAAGAAACATACTACCAATAGTCATAGATACAAATACGATAACTCCAGAACATACCATAATAATGAAAAGAGCATTAAAAGGAACACGAATGTTACGCATACCATAAACAACTCCTGCACTAAAGCTGTCTAAACTTACCGCAATTACTAATAGAATTAACCCTGTATAAAATAGCATAGCATCAATTCCTTTGCATTGTTCTAAAAATATTGTATGTGCGATGTTATTTGTTGTGCGTATCCAACTTCTGCATGCCTCGTGATAAATCATATGCTTTATATTCACTGCATATTTTGCTTACGCTACAGGTGAATATAAAAATTTTAGGATTTATAGGTTAAGCAAAAATGACGGCTTTCTCCATAAAATTTGGAGATAGATCAAGTTTTTCTAAGACGAATAACTTTTCTCCTCACTAGCTGTGCAAGTACACATTTTTCCGAAGCCTATGCCTTTAAGGGTTGGAGTGTAAAAGAAACTCGCTTTTATGTTATGATGAAAAATAGGTAACGTTAGAGAGGATTTTAAATATGAGTAAAATAGTAGTATTAGCAGAAAAGCCTTCTGTAGGACGGGATATTGCCCGTGTATTGCAATGCGATAAAAAAGGAAATGGTTTTATAGAAGGTTCAAAATATATCGTCACATGGGCGCTAGGGCATCTTGTGACGTTAGCAGATCCGGAGGCTTATGATGCAAAATATAAAACATGGAAATTAGAAGACCTTCCGATGCTGCCGAAAGAATTAAAATTGACAGTAATTAAAAAAACAGGGAAACAATTTCAAACTGTAAAAACACAACTTCATCGAAAAGATGTTCATGAAATTGTTATTGCTACAGATGCTGGAAGAGAAGGAGAGTTAGTAGCTCGCTGGGTGTTGGAAAAAGCAAATGTGAAAAAACCTGTTAAGCGTCTATGGATTTCTTCTGTAACGGATAAGGCAATTAAAGATGGATTTAAACAGTTAAAACCGGGGAAACAATTCGAAAATCTATATGCTTCAGCCGTCGCAAGATCTGAAGCGGATTGGTATGTTGGTCTTAACGCTACAAGAGCTTTAACGACAAAATTTAATGCCCAACTATCCACTGGTCGTGTGCAAACACCAACCTTAGCGATGGTAGCCTCAAGAGAAAAGGAAATAAAAACGTTTCAACCGAAAACATACTATGGAATAGAAGCAAAAACGAATAAAGGGTTTTCGCTTCTTTGGCAAGATGAAAAAAATAATAAACGACTTTTCTCTAAACAAACAGCTGAAAAAATAATTCAGAAAATAACCAATGAAGCGCTACAAATTGTGCATGTTGAGAAAAATTATAAGAAAAAATCTGCACCACAATTGTATGATTTAACAGAATTACAACGTGATGCTAACCGAATGTTTCAATTTTCTGGTAAGCAAACTTTGTCTATTATGCAAAAACTATACGAACAGCATAAAGTATTGACCTATCCTAGAACAGATTCACGTGTGATTTCAACAGATATCGTTTCTACATTAAAAGATCGCGTAAAAGCGTGTGGCGTAGATGCTTACGCTCGTCATGCTAACAAGATTTTGCGTAAAGATTTAAAATTACCAAAATCAGTTGTAAATAATGCGAAGGTAACAGATCACCATGCGATTATTCCTACCGAACAATCTGTTATGCTTTCGGATCTTGATGATAAAGAACGAAAAATTTATGATTTAGTTGTAAAGCGGTTTTTGGCAGTTTTATCAGATCCTCATGAATATGAACAAACGACAATGATCGCTGAAGCAAAGGGTGAAAAGTTTGTTGCACGAGGGAAAATGGTTAAGAAACAAGGCTGGAAGGAATTATATCAGCGCAACTTCTCGGATGATATAGAAGAAGATGAACAACAATTACCGACTATAGAAAAGGGACAGCAACTTCACCCTGTTCGTTATACGTTAACACAAGGAGAGACGAAACCACCAGAACGATTCACAGAAGGTACATTATTACAAGCAATGGAGAACCCTGTTCGTTACATGAATACGTATGATACAAAGGTAGCCCATACGTTAAAAGATACGGGTGGGATTGGTACGGTCGCCACACGCGCAGATATTATTGAAAAATTATTTCATAACATGTACATGGAGTTGAAAGGAAAGTATATCTATTTAACTTCAACTGGCAAACAACTGCTTGAATTCGTACCAGAAGATTTACGTTCCCCGGCATTGACAGCCGAATGGGAGCAAAAACTTAGTCAAATTGCAGAAGGAAAAGCGAAGAAAGAGCAGTTTATTTCTGAAATTAAAGGCTACACAAAACAAGTTGTTCGGCAAATTAAATCCAGTCAGGAAAAATTCAAACATGACAATATGACGGGAACAAAATGTCCAGATTGTGGAAAACTCATGCTGGAAATATCCAATAAAAAAGGGAGAATGTTAGTCTGTCAAGATCGCTCATGTGGGCATAGAAAGAATATTGCCAAGCAGACAAATGCTCGTTGCCCTAACTGCCATAAACGTCTGGAACTTCGTGGAGAAGGAGAAGGGCAAATCTTCACTTGTAAATGTGGGCATAGAGAAAAATTATCTACGTTCCAGACAAGAAAAGAACGAGAGAAAAAGCATAATGTTTCGAGAAAAGAAGTTAATAAATACTTGAAAAAGCAGGATGATGATGGATTTGCTAATAACGCTTTAGCAGAACAACTGGCAAAACTAAACTTGAAGAAATAAACGAAGTATAAAACCTTGTGATGGCTTGTATCACAAGGTTTTTGGCTCTTCAACACTTAGTTAAACTGCTTTTCTTCTAGTACTTGATGGAATTTATCGAGTATTACCACCTTGCTAGGCCTATTTTCATCTGCCATTTGTTTTGCAACTTCAATGGCATCATCTTTTGTTCCGTATAACTTTTCCGGCGCAACATCCTCAAGTTTTACAAACCACCCTGTTCCATCTACATTCGGTGTTACACTATATGTTTTCAAAATGAAACCTCCTTTTTGATGTATTATCGCCCTTTTATTTTTTAGCATATAAAGAAATTCCCCATTTCAACTTGCTCTAAACACCTTAAATAAATGAACGATAAAACTGGGGTTTTCATAGAATTTTCAAAAAAATAAAATCTATGCTAAAATAAATTATTATTACAGTGTTTATATTGGAGGGAATAATGAAAAAATCGAAATTAGCTTATGAAGTCCAAAAGATAGAGAAAGAAGTGGAATTTATACGTAGATATTTCCATCAATATCCGGAGTTAAGCAATGAAGAAAATAAAACTTCAGCTTTTATTCAAGAAAAATTACGGCAGTTTGAAATCCCTTTTGAAACCGGATACGCAACACATGGTGTATTAGGTATTATTCATGGTAAATCATCAGGAAAAACCGTGGCGCTTCGAGCTGATATGGATGCATTACCTATTCAGGAATTAGTCGACCACGCTTACCGTTCAACATACAAAAATAAAATGCATGCTTGCGGGCATGATGCGCATATGGCTATGCTGTTAGGAGTGGGTTATGTGTTGCAACAATTACGTCATGAATTTAATGGAACGGTATTGCTCGTATTTCAGCCTGCTGAAGAAGATGCGCCAGAAGGAGGAGCCCAGCGATTAATGGATGAGGGTATATTCTCTGAATATGTTCCAGATGTCATTTACGGTCAACATGTATGGCCGGATTTGCCTGTTGGACAAATTGGTGTGAGAAATAAAGAAATGATGGGGGCTTCGGATAGATTTGAAATCACCCTTACTGGGGTTGGCGGACATGCCAGCATGCCTCACCAAACCACGGACGTAATGGTGACTTTAGGTCATGTTATCACTAGTTTGCAAACCATTGTTAGTAGAAGTCTTGATCCTTTGGAGGCATCCGTTGTAACGATAAGCAAAATTACTGGAGGCGAGGCAGCGAATATTATCGCTAACAAAGTAAAAGCGGAAGGTTCTATTCGTACCTATGAGCCATCTATACGAGCTCGCCTGAAGGAACGTTTTTTCACCATCACGAAACAGATTGCAGAAGCTTTTGAAGTGAAAGCAGATATTATGTATCAAGATGGTTATCCTGCTACGATTAATACACCAAAATGGGCCAGTCTAGCAAGGGAAACAGCTAATGGATTAAAACTAGATACACCTGAAATAAATCCGTCTTTAGCTGGTGAAGATTTTAGTCGCTTTTTAGAGAGTTACCCTGGTGCATTTATTTGGTTAGGGGCGCAATTAGACGAAACGAATAAACAAGCTCCCCTCCATGATGCGCGCTTTCAAATAAATGAACGTGCTTTACCTATCGGAACATCCTTTTTAGCGCAGTTAGCGATAGATACGTTGCATGCTTTTGAAAAAGAATCATAAAAATAGATGGCAACAATAATGGTGTGTGCAATTGGAGTGGATACGTACTAGATTTAAAGTTTTTGTTCAAAGCTGTTTACTTGCAATCATGATCTCATGTATCATTAAATAAGAAGTAAGCTTGGTTTAATGATATAAGGGAGGTTAATATAGATGGCTTTTGTTATTTTAGATCCTTGCCGAGGCGAGAAGTCAGGCGAATGTGTTAGCGTTTGTCCTGTTGATTGTATAGAAGAAGGTCCTGATCAATTTTATATTGATCCAGATGTTTGCATTGATTGTGGCGCTTGTAAAGCAGTATGCCCTGTAGATGCCATTGAAGAAGAATATGATCTAACTGCTGATCAAGAAGTCTTTCTAGAAAAAGCAGAAGAATTTTTTGCGAATAAATGACGAGAAGAAAAAGCAAAAAATTCATTGGTATACTACTTTTTAAATAAAAGAAATATCTTTTAGGTGGTAAAAATACTTGTTCATAAATTGCACTTCCCATCGTTGAAAGTCAGTTAACAATGGGAGGTGCGTTTTGTTTTTCTATTATTAGAAAGTATTAAATCTGTAAGCAAAACGACGGCTCATCGCCATAAAGACTTGGTGATAGCCAAGTAGAGCCTTTTACTGCTGTTTGACATCAATTAATGTAAAACGTTCACATACCAACATCATATCTTCAGAATATGCAAGAACTACATTCTGAAGTTCCTGTTTGAAGAACTTTTCATGCGTATCTTTCCAATATTGATATGTTCTATCCCCTTCTCCCTCTGCGATAGCGAATTGGTTTTCTAATTATTAGTGGGGGTGCAAGAAAGCCCCTAGGTAAAAATTGCACTTTATCATATTAAATCTATCGCTTAATTGATTGACTGATCTTCTGCCTTTTCAGCTAATTTACTGGCAATCCAACGCTTCGCTGTTTCGTCATCAACGTTGTATACTTTTCCTGCACGTAGTAAGTCTCCGTGGTAGGCAGTTTGAACGTTCATTTTCACCTTCATTAATTTATAACTCCTTTTTATCCTTAAATGTATATCCATTATATCATGAATATAAAAGGAAAAAGTAAATGAGGCGCAAATTAGCAACGATGCAGGATGGGGAGTGATAAGGGAGGGAACTTGATTTTGGGTTGTTGCGAGGAGGGGAGTAAGATTTTAGTTTCATACAAAGTGTTAAAATTGACTCAGTCCTTCTATCCCAAAATTTTTGGTGAGCGAGGAAAAGCATTCATTATTTTCACTTTTAGAAATAAATTAGTTTAGAGGAGACTTGTCTTCGGAGAGGAGAATAAAATGATTGAATTGAGAAAAATAAATAAGGACAACATAGATGAAGTAATAGCTCTTGAGGTTGCAGAAAACCAGACTGAATTTATAGCAACCACTAACCTCAGAAGCATTGCAGACGCTTATGTGTTGAACGAAGACGGCGAACCAGCTATCCCCTTCGCTATTTATGCTGATAATGTTGTGGTGGGGTTTTTAATGTATACTTATGATATATTGGATCATAAATCATTTGAAAATGAAGTTTTTTACAGGAAGATAGGCTATTTTATTTGGCATATTATGATCGACAAGCATTATCAGGGGAAACGGTATGGCAAACTTGCCTTTGAAAAAATGTTGATGGATATTGAAACAATGCCTTTTGGAGAAGCAGACTATGTAGCACTCTTTTATCACAGAAGTAATTTCATAGCTAAAGCATTATACGCTTCATTTGGATTTTCAGAAACAGGCATTGTTCAGGATCATTCAATTCTGGCGATTAAAAATCTCGATTAAATAACAGAACCTTATATTTAAAATGGATCATGTAGATTTTAGTAGTAAAGAAGCATTAATATCCCTCTGGAGCAAATCCAGTAAAGACATTTATTTTTGCCATTGTACCACCAGTATTACCAAACTTTTTCTCGTTCATATTGTATCGCTTTGAAGTAAATGTACGTGCCGCGGCAGTTTTAGGTGTCATTGGCGCTGGAGGAATAGGAACACCGCTTATTTTCGCTTTAAGTGTTAGAGATTGGTAAAGAGTAGGCATTATTTTGTTAGGGGTTATTTTGATGGTAACGGTAAATAATATGTGGCAACTTGCTTAAATTATCCGTATACTGATTAGAAGTCGGGTTTATAGACAGAAAATTCTCTCTAGGGAGTGTGTTTTCAATGAAGCCAGTTATTGGAGTAACGCCATCTGTAGAAAATGCATCGAATATGCATTTTGTAAGTATTGCTAATATATCGGCAATTGAGGGAGCGGGAGGTACCCCAATAATTCTTCCTTTTGTACTTTCAAAAACGCAAATAAGACAAATTGCCAGTTTAATTGACGGGTTATATTTAACAGGGGGTAATAGTATTGATCCTACATTATTTGTTGAAGAACCGCATCCAAAGTTAGGGGAAATTAATCCGATACGTGATCAATACGAAGTTGCATTAATACAAGAAATACAAAAGCACCAAAAACCCATATTAGGAGTTTGTAGAGGGTGTCAAATTTTAAATATTGCCTTAGGCGGCGATATGTATCAAGACATTTATGCACAAATGGAAGGGGAATTGTTACAGCATAAGCAACATGCTCCCGATGGTCATGCTTCCCATTATGTTTACGTGGAAGAGGGATCTGTATTACGAGAAATTGCCGGTATGGAAAAAATTAAAGTGAATAGTAGGCATCATCAGGCTAACCGAAAGCTTGGAGAGGGTATGCAAATTTGTGGTATGGCAAGTGATGGCGTCGTTGAAGCAATAGAAAGTAGAGAAGAGTCTTTCTTATTAGGAGTTCAATGGCATCCGGAAAACTTAGCGATAGAAGAAGATGCTGTCTCTAAAAATATTTTTCATGCGTTTATAGAAGCTTGTAAGGAAAGAAGCTAACATCATTCATGCATTTTAGTAAGCTTAGTGGCTATTGTAGAAATGGGGCTTAAAAGAAGGAGGGAAGCTCATCTCGATCGAAGTAGCATATATGCAGCTTAACAAATAATTGTTGGTATTTTTAACATGTGAATATCAAACGGAAAAGGTGGGATTTGAACCAACGCTTACACACCCTAGCGCATTTGAATGCGCTCCCTTCAGCCAGACTTGGGTACTTTTCCATATATAAGAACAATAAATATTGTTAAAAGATATTTTCGATAGTGACAATTATTTGCATGAATTCTATAAGTGATAGAACGAATAGTATTGACTCATTGGTTAAAATAGCATATTGTATTATGTAAAAATAAATGATTGAGGTATCAACTATGAATCACTTCATGAAGAAAAGTATTGACCACTTTAAAACGGAAAATGAAAACAAGGCACGTCTGTTAATTAAATGCCCAGATCAGCCTGGAATAGTAGCCACTGTTTCTGATTTTTTATATCGAAACGGAGCAAATATTATTACTTCTGATCAATATACATTGAATCCTGACGGCGGTCAGTTTTTTATGCGGATTGAATTTTATTGTCCGCAATTAGGTGAAAAGGCAGAGCAGATTGAGCAGGCATTTCAACCTATTGGCGAACAATTTGCGATGAATTGGCAATTCGTTTATGTTAGTCAATTGAAAAATGTAGCGATTTTTGTCTCTAATGAACCGCATTGTTTAATGGAATTGTTGTGGGAATATCAAAGCGGTGGTCTTATGGCGAATATCGCTCTTGTTATTAGCAATCATGAAACAGCTAGAGAAACAGTTGAGTCGCTGGGAATTCCTTTTTATTACATTCCAGCAAATAAAGATATTCGCAAGCAAGTAGAGGAAAGGCAACTTCAATTGCTGAAAGATTACGAGGTCGATGTTATTGTGCTTGCGCGCTATATGCAAATATTAACAAGTGACTTTGTTAAAAATTATGAGAACAGAATCATTAATATCCATCATTCTTTTTTACCAGCTTTTGTTGGTGCAAAGCCATATGAACGTGCGTATGAACGTGGTGTAAAAATGATTGGAGCTACCTCTCATTATGTAACCAATGATCTGGATGAAGGTCCGATTATTGAGCAAGATATCGGTAGAGTAGATCATAGAGATAATATCGCGAAAATGAAGAAGATTGGCCAAGCAATCGAGAGGGTTGTACTATCGCGAGCTGTCAAATGGCATCTGGAGGATCGAATCATTGTGTATCAAAATAAAACGATCGTATTTTAGGGAAACAATAATATAAGAAAAACGTAGCTACCGTCATAAGACTTTAACGATAGCTACGTTTTTCTAATACCCAATTTTGGCGTTATGTAGTTTCCAATGCATATTTTGTTTCGGGTCACCGTTGGACATCAGTGTGCCTTTTATCGTTACTTTATCCCCAGGCTTCAATGCTTTCTTTGGAGTACTTCTTCCAAAATCGGCAAGAAACACTTGGTAGGCCTCATTTTTCTTACTTGATTTAACTTTAGACCATTTTTGCCCGTTGTATCTGGCTCCTCCCCAGACGTATACCTTTTTTCCTTTGGCTTCCATTACGTAACCTTTCCAAGTTACCTTTTTTCCAGATAAATGCTTATCCCATGTTTTCTTTTGTGTACTACGGCTTAATTTTTTGTATTCTTTCGTAAAAGTAGGGAAATTTTGTACTGCTTTTATCGTTTTTTTCTGTTGAGAAGAAAGCGCGTTCGTTTTCTTTTTGCGTTTATCATCGTCGTATTCGTCGTCATCTTCTTCGTCATCGTAATCATCATTAATTACTCGTTTATCTTTATCCGGGGTTTCAGCTTTGCTTTGTTCTTGGTTTGCATACTTTTCTTTCAACTCGTCAGGCATCATAAAGGATGCTATGCTAAATAAAACGATGGAAACGAGTGTTATCAAGCCGCCTCTGTATTTTTTCTTTTTAATAGCACCTACGATTAGTAGGATAATGCCAGCAATGATCCCCAATGATGCGATTGTACCTAATAATGTACTGATTATAGCCATATGAATTCCTCCTCCACGTAATATTATCATAAAAAAGGAAGCGGTTGTATAAATTTGTTAGCTAATATGAATAGCCAAAAATGCTTTTTTCCATTGGCTTAGAGAAGGTTCTGCCTTGTACATATTGAATTAGGAAGGGAGGAAGTGCGTAATGAAAAAAGACGGAGAGGGTAAAGAAACTCCTGAAAGAAGGGGATAGTTTTACAAGACCATCAGCTGGAGAAGGCGGACTTGGTGACCCACTAAAACGTAATCCACAATCGGTATTAGAAGATGTTAAAGAGGCTACGTTTCTATTGCTCGTGCAGAAAAAGATTATGGCGTGGTTATCAAGGCAAATTGATCCTGATGTTGATCATTATGAAATTTTACAAGAAGAAACCAGCAGAAAGCCAATTATATAAGAGAAAATAGAAAGACGTGGCTAACAGAAGACCCACAAAATGTAATTATAAAGTATAGAGAGGGGGGAATAGGGAAATTAGACTTAATTCGTCAATATGGCGTAATTATTGATTTTTCAACAAACACTGTTTTGGAAAAAACAACGCAACAGTTTCGAGAGATGCTTCACAAGCGTTCAGTAGCTTATTGGGAATAGAGAAATCATCTGTGGTGGGATTTTTATAAGTATTATCTATATCAGCTAAGTTAGGAAAAAATGAGACATAGCAAATTACAAAGGCTAATATGCTATGTCTTGTTTGCGAAAAGTATGCTTTATGCACATTTTTTTAATCAGTTTTAACTTAAAATGTTTATTTTACAGTAATCTAATAAATCCAATATTACCATAATTAGTATAGATTTAGGTGGCAGATTGGTCGGCAAAAAAATGATTGAAAATAAAAATGCTGTTCTTGAATTTTTCAAGAACAGCATTATATCAATACTTGCCAAATATGCTGGTGAGAGGATTCGAACCTCCGACCCCTTCATTACGAGTGAAGTGCACTACCAACTGTGCTACACCAGCAAAGGTATTACATAAAATATAATACTCCTATCATTTTTATTCATCAACCCTTTTCCTCATAGAAATAATAATCCCAAAAGAAGGACTTTTGTGTAAATTTGGAGAATATGTATGATGGACGTTTGGGTACTAATGGTTTACCTATACAAAATAAAAAAATTATATCGAATTATCTGGGGAGTGGGGAGGAAGAACGATGGAAAAAAAGAGTTAGTACATGCATTTGCTGCATGCAATAATTGGGTCAGTGAACTAACCAAAGGGCCTGAAAAGGACATGTTTCAAGCAATTGCAAAAGGAAAATGGTGAACAGCAGAGATCATTAGTCATATGACTTTTTGGGATAGGTACATTCTTGAAGAAATGCTTCCAAAAATGAAGCAAGATGCTACTATTCAGAGCGTGGACTTTGAAATAATCAACACGCCAGCCTCTGCGTATGCAAGGAGTGGTGTATCTGCAAAACATCTCATAGAGCAAAAAATGATTATGCGTGAAAAACTAGTTTTTGCTGTAAAACAGAAAACAGAAGCTGAATTTTTTACAAACTTCACATTAAACGGCGAGAAAATGGATTAATATTCAGGTTATCCACACACATTATTTAATTATATTGCCGCATTTATTTGGCATGATAATCACCACAAACAACAAATTCATTCATTTCTGTTGCATAAAGCAGGTGGACAAATCGAGTTATCTTAAGATACTATCAGCCATATACGAAACATGGAAGCCATCCTATAGTACGAAAAAGCCTTTTGAGAAACCACCTCAAAAGGCTTTGCGATATTATTTTTTAGATTCGAAAACACGATAGGCAAGAGCTGGTACAGTTAGTGGTTCTGATATATTTATACATTCTTTCTTTACACCATTTGAAAGGGAAGAAATGCTCCATTCATTCACTTGTTCTGTTGCTTTAAAAATACAAGTATTTGAGACGTTAGCTTCTTTTTCGCCTGCATTTAATAGAAAGATAAGACGTTTTTGTTCATCATATTTTTCATAGGCAATCGTGTTGGTGTTATCATCGGCATATAAAAAACGAAATGAAGCGTCATTTCCGAATAAAGGCTCCGTTTTACGTAAACGAATCAGTCCTTGTACATAGGTGAATAGCTCTCGATTTTGATTTTCTTCATCCCATTCCATACAAGCACGGCAATCTGGATCATGCCCTCCGCTCATACCAATTTCATCTCCGTAATAGATGCATGGAGTTCCTGAGAAGGAAAACTGGAAAAGGTAAAGCAATTTAATACGGTCGATATTTTCGTTAGCTATCGTTAAAATTCTTGGTGTATCATGACTATCTAATAAATTAAATGCCACTTCATTTACATTCCTTGGGTACATATGCAATACTTTTGTAATCACATTTTTAAATGTAGTTGCAGCTATTGTATTTTTGGCAATGAAGTCGATGACCCCATTTGTAAACGGATAATTCATAACAGCATCAAACTGGTCGCCTTGCAGCCAAGGCATGGAATCATGCCAAATTTCACCCAATATATAAGCATCTGGCTTTGCTTCTTTAACGGTGCGACGAAAATCATGCCAAAAACTGTGATCTACTTCATTAGCGACATCTAGCCTCCAACCATCAATGTCAAATTCCTCTATCCAGTAACGTGCAACTTTTAATAGATAGTCTTTTACTTCCTGATTTTCCGTATTTAGTTTAGGCATCGATGCGACAAATCCAAATGTGTCGTAGTTTGCTTGTGGCTCTGTAACGACTGGGAAATTCCAAATATGAAACCAATCCTTGTACTTAGATTGCGCTTGGTTCTCCAATACATCTTGAAACGGTGGGAAGTAATAGCCGCTATGATTAAAGACGGCATCAAGCATTACTCTAATCCCACGATCGTGGCAAGCTTGAACGAGCTTTTTGAAAGTGTGTTTATCGCCAAAATGCGGATCAATCTCCATATAATCTATCGTGTCATACTTGTGATTAGAATACGCTTTAAAAATTGGCGTAAAATAAATGCCTGTTATTCCTAAACTTTCAAGGTGATCTAAATGATTCATAATCCCTTGAAAGTCCCCGCCAAAAAAGTTTGTTGTTGAAGGATCGGTAGACCCCCAAGGTAAAGCGCCTTCAGGATTTAGATTTTTATCCCCGTTTGCAAAGCGTTCGGGGAAAATTTGATACCAAATCGTATCTCTCACCCAATCTGGTGCTTGGAATACATCGACTGCATTTAAAAACGGAAAGCAAAAATAGTTAGCGATATCTTTTGGAGGGTTGTCAAAAATGCCACTTTCCCCATAAAAGCACGTTTCTGATTCATTGCTACAAATAAAAGCATAGCGTAATCGTTTATATGGTGGGCGAATGGCAATAAACCAATAATCATGGAAATCTGTAGAACCTGTTTTAACCATTGAATTCGTTTCACTTTGCCACTCGTCATTTTTCCAATTGTATGGGTCACCAAATATAAGCTGTACTGTTTTCATATCGTCTTTCTTTGTTTGTAGAACAATGTGTAGTGTTTCTTTGTCGTAGGCATAAGCGAAGTTATTTTTAGGCCTATGATAGATTGCTTCTTTCCTCATTTTTATTACCTCCTTAATTAAAACGTTTGCGCTAAAATTGTTTTAAAATTCCTTTGTTACTAGAGTCAGAAACCACCACAGCTCGCATAGAGCGCGAGCCACCTTCCATTAAAGTGAGTTAAATAGTTATTCCTGCCAATCTACTTTAATTGTATCGGTCCCTTGTTTTGGTGTAGTATATGTGTGATTTTTTCCACTTTCCCATATTACAGTACCTGTATGATCTTTTTTTATAAATTTAAATTCAATTTTTTTATTAGCAGGGACACTTACCTCATAATACCATTTAGGATACTTATACTGAACTTGATTGAACATAGGACCAATGGCTTCCTCGGTTTTCCAATTGCCAAGTTCACTTATATTACCGGTTAGATAAATATTATCTCCCATACTTGTATAGGCGTCATTAACTACAAATTGAATACTTACTTGTTTTCCGTTTAAAACTTCAAAATCTTGATAGGTATTGCTTTCTATTTTTTGAGATGTTTTAAGTGAAATATCATATTTTCCGCCAGACATCTTCGGTATTTGGAATTTTATTTTTGAATCATCCCAGCTTATAATTTTTGCCTTTTCATCCCCTATTTTTAGGGTACCTCTTTCCTTTCCAAACCCTTCTCCAGAAACTGTAACCGTATTTCCATATTGTCCTTCCATAGGACCAACATGTCCTATTAAGGGTGATTCAGATTTTTGAGTACATTCCCAAACAGATACTGAATTTGGTTCGATATCAAAATTATCCGCATTTCCATTATCTTGAACAACCAAATCTACTCCAGCTAAGTTACTGTTTAGTATGTCTCGATATTTTCCTTTTGGAAAGGATGTTTTAAGATTAGAAATTGTATACGTTTTATCTGATTTATTTACAGCGGTTATCACTACGTTGTTACCAAATTTTCTTTCAAATATATATACGTCTGAATTTATCCATCTTTGTTTTGTACGTCCGTAGCCAAGAGCTGGATTTGTTTTTCTTAAGTTTGATAGCTTTTGGATGACTTTATATGCTTTCGTAGTTTTATCAAACTTTGTCATTGGTTTTCTGTTTTCAGGGTCTTTGTCTCCAGTTAAATATTGTTCCGTACCATAATAGATAGTGGGTACGCCTCTAGAAGTTAATAATACTGCTAATGCAATATCTGTAGATGTTTTTGAAGACTTTTCAGATGTAAATCTAGCCATATCATGGTTATCAATAAATGTTACTTGATCATTTACTTCATTGTAATTATTTTTTGTTTGTTTTATCATCTCATGAAATTGATGCCAATTACTTGTACCATCCTTTAAAACAGAACGAATAGTTTGTCCATATCTAAAATCCAATAAGCTCATACCACTTTCATTAGCAAAATGGTGGTTTTTTGGATCAATTTCTCCTTTACCCAAAAACCATTCTCCAAAAGTGAATACAGGCTTATGTGTATAAATCTCATTCATTAGTGATTTCTGCCATCCTTGAGGCATATGTTTTACTGCATCTACTCTGATACCATCAATGCCCTTATCTAGCCATAACTTAATGGAATCTTTTAAATAGTTGTCCATTTTGGCGCTATTTAAATTATAATCAGCTAAGTCATATAGGTTTCGATAAATACTATCTTCGTAACTTGAAAAATCAGTTCCTCCATTATGGTTAAAAATATTTTCAGGGTCATTGGAATAACTACCTAATAATGAGCCGTCATCAAATACTGCTCCGTTTTCAGCATAATTTGGATCTGACTCTAAAGCTGGAGAAGAGTGGTTAGGTGTAAAATCCATTATTACTTTAATATTATTTTGGTGTGCAGTATTGATTAAAAGATCAAAATCAGAAAAATCTCCGTAATAAGGGTTTGTTCGTTTATAATCTTTAGCCCAATAACCATGGTATGATGTATAGCCATTTGGATGCAAAGCATGTATATTTTCAACTGGTTGAGAAATCCAAATAGCTGTAACGCCTAAGTCTGTTAAATAACCGTCATTAATTTTGTCTATAATTCCTTGCCAATCCCCTCCACAATACTTATGAAGGTTTTGGCAGTCCGCGCTGTATATATCACTTGGTGGGTTGTTATTTTTATCGCCGTCCCAAAAGCGGTCTGTTACAATTTGGTAAATAACATCTTTAGAGTAATTAATTGTGCTCATTTCATTTTGAACAGCTGAAATGAGGTTGGGTGTGGCGAAAAAAATAAAAATAATTAATGCAAGCGATTTCCAAATATTTTTCATAAATACATCCTCCTTATAATTTTGTGAGAAGTTAGCAACAATTACCCTCCCTTCAAAAAAAACAACCCCGACTTCATCAAAAGTCGGGGTTGTTTGATAAACAAAAGCATTGCCCTCAAATTATGCTGTCTAACATAGTATATAATTTAATTATTAAACGCTTAATTTAAAATGTCAATCTAAAAGTGAAGGATTAATAAAAAAATTCAATTACCCTTCATTAAAACGTTTGCGCTAATTAATGAGAATAAAATGTAATTCGTTGCAAACGTAACCATACTACCTTAATAAAGAAAACAATTTATATTTAATATTGCATTTTACTTAAATTGATGTATAATAAAAATACAATAAAGCGCAAACGTTTTCACAGAATGTGCTGATTGTGAATAACTTCATTTTTAGGAGGGTCAAATATGAAAAAAGGTTTTATGTATTTACTTGCAATGTTTTTACTTATTGGCTTTTTAGCAGCTTGTGGGCCTGATGATAGTAAAAAATCAGGTGAAAAAGAAGATGCCAAAACTACTGATGAAATGCCAGAAAAACCAGAAACTTTAACGCTGTGGGTAAATGATGAAGAAAAACAAAGAGAAGCCTTAGAAAAAATGACCAAAAAGTACACAGAAGAAACAGGGATTAAAGTTGAAATGATTCCAGTTAGTATGTTAGAACAAATTGAAAAATTGGATGTAGAGGGTCCTGCAGGTAATGGACCAGACGTTATTTACCAACCTCATGATAGAATAGGCGACTTAGTCCTTAGAGGATTGGTAGAGCCAATTGATCTTGGAGAAAAAGAAGAAGAATATACAGAGAATGCTTTGAAAGCTGTGCAATATGAGGAAGAGTATTGGGGTTATCCAGCTGTTTCGGAAACTTATGCTCTGTTTTATAACAAGTCTCGTGTAAAAGAAGAACCGAAAGAAATGAAACAGATTATGGAAATTGCTGAAAAGGATACTAATCCTGCAAAAGATGAATATGGATTTTTGTTAGAAGCAGCGAATTTGTATTTTGTATATCCATTCTTTTCAGGAAATGGAGCTTACGTTTTCGGAAATGAAAATGGGAAATACGATACAACGGATATCGGTTTAAATAATGAAGGCGCTATCAAAGGTGGAGAATTAGTACAAGAATGGTACGAAAAAGAATATATTCCACAAGATCTAACTCCTGATATTTTGAATGGTTTATTTAAAGAAGGTAAGGTTTCCGCAGTTATCAATGGACCGTGGATGGTTCGAGAATATGAAGAAGATTTAGGAGAAGATTTAGGTGCAGCTCCAATTCCTGTTTTAGATAACCGGGAACACCCTAAATCATTTGTAGGTATTAAGTCATATATGCTTTCTTATTATTCAGAAAACAAAAAGTGGGCTCAAGATTTAATGGCTTATTTGACTAATTTTGAGAGTTCTTTACTTTATTACGATATTGCTGGAGAACTACCTGCGCGTAAAGATGCCATGGAAGACCCGGAAATTGTTGAAAATCCTCTTTACTCAGCATTTGCTGAACAGACTAAATATGGAGAGCCTATGCCTAGTGTACCGGCTATGCAGCAAGTATGGGAGCCGTTTAATGATGCTTTAAACTTTATTTCTAAAGGTGAACCTGTAGAGGAAGTTTTAAATGAGGCAGTAGAGTCTATTAAACAAAAAATAGAGTCTACTGGCGCTAATTAAAATATGATTGCGGTATAGAGCGATTATACCGCAATCGCTTACGATAAATTTTGTCACAGTATGTTTCAAGAGGAGGAGAAACGGGATGGCTGAAGAAAAGATGGTATCTAAAACCCGAAAAATACAACCTCGTACACTAGCAGTAATCTTATCTATTATACCTGGTTTAGGACAAATGTATAATCGACGTTTTTTAAAAGGTTTTATATTTTTAATTATTTCAACTGCATTTTTAATTACAACTTGGGATTATATAGATATAGGTATTTGGGGGCTTTTTACACTTGGTACGATACCTAGGGAACACCATTCTATTCAATTACTTATTCAAGGTTTAATTTCATTAATTGTATTAGCATTCGGTATTGGAATATACATCTATAATTTTATGGATGCTCGTTCTGACGCCATAGCAAGAGAAGCAAATCGACCTAAACCAACTTTGTTACAGGGTGTAAAAGGGTTTTATAACAACGGTTTCCCTTATTTCATGATAATGCCGGGGTTAATTATGTTGTTATTTATTGTTGTAGTACCTTTACTATTTATGTTTGCGTTAGCATTTACAAACTACAATCAATATAATGCCCCTCCCCGAAAACTGTTGGATTGGGTGGGTTTTACTAATTTTGTTGATTTAGTTCATATTGATATTTGGAAAGATACATTTTTTAGTGTTTTTAGTTGGACGATAGTATGGACGGTTGTTGCCACTACATTGCAGATTGCTTTAGGGTTAATATTAGCATTGTTAGTAAACGATACACGAATAAAATTTAAACGGGCAATACGGACGATACTAATTCTTCCTTGGGCGGTTCCGGCGTTTGTCTCTATCTTAATTTTCTCGGCCTTATTTAATCCTACTTTTGGAGCCATTAATCGTGATATTCTAAGCCAGTTTAATGTTATGTTGCCTTGGTTATCTGATCCATTTTGGACAAAGGTTGCTTTAATTATGATTCAAACGTGGCTAGGTTTTCCGTTTGTGTTTGCTTTATTTACAGGTGTATTGCAAAGCGTTCCTCGAGATATGTACGAAGCAGCAGATGTGGATGGTGGTACAAGATGGCAAAAATTACGACACATTACATTACCGCATATTTTATTTGCAACTGCGCCATTGTTAATTATGCAATATGCAGGAAACTTTAATAACTTTAATATTATTTACTTATTTAATGAAGGTAACCCAGCAGTTCGTGGTCAAAACGCTGGGGGAACAGATATACTAATATCCTGGGTGTATAAACTAACATTTGAATCTAATAACTACAATATGGCTGCTGCAATCACGATAATTATGGGGTTAGTTGTTTCTATATTTGCCTTTTATCAGTTTAGAAAAACGGCTTCGTTTAAAGAGGAGGGGCGTTACTAATGGCTATGTCGCGTAAGAAAAAATCAAAAATAGAAGTAACGTTTATCTATATTTTTTTATTTGTTATGTTTGTTTTAATCGCATACCCACTGTTTTGGGCATTTATGATGAGCTTAAATCCGGGTTCTAACATGATGGTTACAGAGCTAATACCAAAAAACCCAACGTTAGAACATTATAAATGGTTGTTTACTGATCCAAATAGTGATTATGTCATCTGGTATAAAAATAGCCTTTATGTTGCCGTTGTCAATTCTGTCGGTTCGGTTATCATTACATCGTTAATTGCATACGCATTTTCACGATACAAATTTGTTGGTAGAAAATATGGTTTGTATATGTTTTTATTGTTACAAATGTTTCCTGCTTTAATGGGGATGGTTGCTTTGTACATTCTATTAAATACAATTGGCTTAACCGATTCTCTTTATGGATTAATGATCATTTATCTTGGTGGTCAAATCCCTTTCAACGCATGGTTGGTGAAAGGGTACTTTGATACGATACCTAAAGAACTGGACGAAGCGGCAAAAATAGATGGGGCAGGTCATTTGAAAATTTTTTGGACGATTATGTTACCATTGGCCAAGCCTATTTTAGCCGTTGTCGCATTATTTAATTTTATGGCGCCATTTATGGACTTCTTATTACCTAGAATTGTTTTAACAAGTCCTGAAAAATATACATTAGCACTAGGGTTATTTAATTTTATCAATGACCAATTTTCAACAAATTTCACTAGATTTGCTGCTGGTTCCATCCTTATTGCTGTGCCAATTGCGCTTGTGTTCTTATTATTGCAACGTTACTTAATTTCTGGTTTAACCTCAGGAGCGACGAAAGGGTAGCAACATATCTTTTTTCGGTTCGAAAATCGACAGTAGGAGGTATTACCGTGCTAGAGGATACTAGTTTTGCTATTCATCCAGGAAATAATACAGCGACAGAAGCAATTCGATTCTGCGATATTGGGAATGTAATAGAGTTTAAGAGAAATTCCCAAGGCTACTCTTTTCGATGTGAAAAGGTACATGTCGTTGTTTGTTTTTATCATCCTTCCATTGTTAGGATTGTAATGAATCCTACAGGAAAAGTTGATTTAAATGACTCGAAATCAGTGGTAGTAGAGCCAAAAAACATGCCAATTACTGAAAAGGAAATGTCGGATACGATTTTGTTACAAACAGAGGAGCTTGAAGTTGCTATACGTAAACAGCCATTTCGTGTCTCTATTCATGAAATCAACGGACGCGTTATTGTTCGAGAAAAAGAACGTGGCATGGCTTTTAGAGAAAACGGAGAAGTAATCGTATGTAAAGAGAAATTCACTACAGATCATTACTATGGATTTGGAGAAAAAAGTGGTTTTTTAGATAAACGCGGAGAAAAATATGAGATGTGGAATAGTGATGTATATGCACCGCATAATCCAGAAACAGATCCCTTGTACCAATCTATTCCTTTCTTTATGACACTACGCCAAGGAAAAGCACATGGTATCTTTTTTGATAATACATTTAGAACGACCTTTGATATGAAAAGCTATAATAATATGTATACCTTTCGTGCAGAAGGGGGACAAGTCGATTATTATGTCATGGCAGGGCCCACTCCAAAAGAAGTTTTAGAACAATATACTTTCATAACTGGAAGAATGCCTCTTCCAGCAAAGTGGGCATTAGGCTATCATCAGTCAAGGTATAGCTACGAATCGGAAGAAGAAGTTCGTGCTTTAGCGAAAAAATTTGTGGAGCAAGATATTCCTGTTGATGTCATCCATTTAGATATTCATTATATGAATGGTTATCGTGTATTTACGTTTGATAAAAATCGTTTCCCTGATCCTAAAAAATTAATAGCGGATCTTCGAGATATGGGAATTCGTGTTGTGCCAATCGTTGATCCAGGTGTGAAAAAAGATCCTGAATATACCATTTACCAAGAAGGGGTAAGAGATGACAACTTCTGTAAGTATCTTGAAGATGATATTTATATTGGAGAAGTTTGGTCAGGTAAAAGCGCCTTTCCTGACTTTACCGAGGAACGTGTAAGGAAATGGTGGGGCGATAAGCATGTGTTTTACAGCGATATGGGTGTAGAAGGTGTCTGGAATGATATGAATGAGCCAGCTGTATTTAATGAAACAAAAACAATGGATACCGCTGTCATGCATCGGAATGATGGCAATCCTACAACACATCGTGCATTGCATAATGTCTACGGTTTATTAATGGGGGAAGCAACCTACGAAGGATTAAAAGAACAATTAAATGGTAAACGTCCTTTTTTGCTTACTCGTTCCGGTTACGCTGGTGTACAACGGTATGCTACAGTATGGACGGGCGATAATCGGAGCTTTTGGGAACATTTACAAATGAGTCTGCCAATGGTAATGAACTTAGGGTTATCTGGTGTTGCTTTTGCTGGCCCTGATGTAGGTGGATTTGCCCATGATACAAACCCAGAACTATTGGTTCGTTGGACGCAAGTTGGCGCGTTTACACCGTTTTTCCGTAATCATTCAGCTATCGGAACGCTGTATCAAGAGCCATGGCAGTTTGGGGAAGAGTATGAAGATATTATAAGAAAATATATTAAAATGCGTTATGAATGGATGCCACAATGGTATACGTTGTTTCGTCAAGCAAGTGAACGAGGTTTGCCTGTTATGCGTCCGTTATTCATGGAGTATCCTACTGATGAGAAGACCTATAATCTAAACGATCAATTTATGGTTGGGGATAATGTGATGATCGCGCCAATTTTAGCCCCAGCAGTTACAGATCGTGCTGTATACTTTCCAGAAGGTGGTTGGGTAGACTTCATTGTGGGAAAAGAATTTGAAGGGGGTAAAGTACACCTTGTTCATGCAGAACTGGATCAATTACCGATCTTTATTAAAAAAGGAACAGCAGTGTTGCAAAATCCTTATATCTCTAACAAGGAAAAACAAGGAACCGATATGACCATGCATATTTTCGCAAGCCAGAAAGATGCAACATATACATGTATGCTTTATGATGATGATGGAGAAACATTTGCTTTTGAGAATGGTACTTATCTTAAACTCGACTTAGAGATCATCTCGACAAAGGATCAAGTAGCCGTTGAAGTGAAACGCAAAGAGGGTACGTATCAGCCAAGTTATCAGGACATAAAAGTGAATGTAATTGGTCTTAGCGAAGGGCAGCATGTTATAATAAATGGAGCGAAAAGTGGAAAGCAAACAACGATAAACCTATAACATTATATACTAACTAATGATACAAATGATGGAGTAGAGGGTGAGATGTAAAAAATGGTAACAATAAAAGATGTAGCAAAGGCGACAGGTGTATCACCTTCTACTGTGTCTAGAGTAATTGCAGATAATCCGAGAATCAGTCTGGATACGAAAAAGAAGGTTCGAAAGGCAATGAAGGAATTAGGATATCACCCTAACGTAAATGCTAGGAATTTAGTTGCTAAATCTACCAAAACGATTGGCGTTGTGATGCCTTCATCTGCTGATAAGTCTTTACAAAATCCGTTCTTCCCGGAAGTGTTGCGAGGTATCGGAACGGTTACCCATGATATGCAATATTCGATGATGTTATCAAGTGGTGGAACAGAAGAAGAGATGTTTGCTGAAGTAGAACGTATGGTTTATGGCAGTTATGTAGACGGAATCATTTTACTTTACTCACGTATGAATGACCGAATAACAAATTTTTTGCGTGAAAAAGATTTCCCATTTGTAATTGTAGGAAAACCGTATGATTATGTAAGTGAAATTACACATGTCGATAATGATAACTATAAAGCAGGAAAAGAGATAACAAATTATTTAATTGACCAAGGCCATGAGCATATTGCTTTTATTGGTGGTTCCAGAGATCTTATTGTAACGATGGATCGAGAAAACGGATATAAAGCGGCTTTAAATGAATCGGATCTACCAGTTTGTGAAGCTTATTGTATTCATAGTGAATTTCTTCAATCAGGAGGGAGAGAAGCAATAGAGAAGTTGCTGCAATTAGAGCATCCGCCAACAGGAATTGTTGTAAGTGATGATTTAATGAGTCTAGGGGTGCTAAGTGCTTTGGAAAAATTAGGGTATGATGTCCCTACTGATATTTCATTGGTAAGCTTTAACAATGTATACCTATCTGAACTGACAAGTCCAGCTTTAACAACTGTTGACATTCAAATATATCAACTGGGTGTACAATCTGCGAAAGCTTTAATTGAAAAAACGCAATCGGATTTTGTCCCTGAAAAACGTATCATTATTCCACATGAAATTGTGTATCGGGATTCTGTAGGGGAAAGATAAAAATAAAAACCATGCGCCAGAATGTATCTTTCATTTTTGACGTATGGTTTTTATCGTTTAAGAAAAACTACAGCATTCGCCATAGGACATGGTGACAAGCCAAGTTTTTTTATTAAGTATTATTGAAATTGTGGTAAATATTCTTTATGTGCTTCAAGTAATTCATCAAGAATTACTTTTGCTTTTCCATCATCTGTAATTAAAGGGTTAATACATAATGCTAACAATGCTTTTTCATAAGAACCTGTTACAGCTGCTTCAATCGCAGCTAGCTCAAAAGACTTGATTTGTTGAATAAGTCCATTAATAGGAGATGGTAAAGCACCGACAGCTAAAGGGATTGGTCCTTTATTTGTTACGGTACAGTTCACTTCGACTACAGTGTTGTCAGGAAGACTGGAAATTGCTCCGTTGTTCACAACATTAAGCGTTTGGATATCTCCTGTATTGTTATAAATAGATGAAATAAGATTACAAGCGACATTACTATAGTATGCGCCACCTCTTTCAGCAAGTTGGGGTGGTTTAATATTTAGGTCTGGATCTTTATAAAGTTCAAATAACTTACTTTCCAGCTCTTTGACTGTTTCTGCTCTTGTTTTTCCTTCTTGGTATTCGTTTTGTTCATTAGCTAAAATTTCCTTCGTCTTATAATAATAACGATGATAAGGAGAAGGTATCATATGAAGTGCTTTAATAAATTCTTCTTCCCATGGAAGAGGTGCTATATTGTTCATAGATAGTTGATTTTCAGGTTTAGCCAATAATTCAATCACTTCCGCTAATTTTGATCCCCCGTCTACAAATACATCCGTACCATAAGACATATGGTTTAAACCTGCGAATTCAATCTGAACTTTTTCTTCAGGCACGCCTAAAAGGTCTGCAATAGTAATTTTCATATTAATTGGCACATTACAAACACCAACCACTTTTTTATGTTTACTATATTTTACTAATGCTTCCGTAACGATACCTGCTGGATTTGTAAAATTAATTAACCAAGCGTTTGGACATAATTTTTGCATGTCTTCAGCAATCTCCATTAATACTGGAATGGTTCGAAGGGCTTTAAATAATCCGCCAGCACCATTTGTTTCTTGGCCAATCATTCCGTGTTTAATTGGTATCCTTTCATCTTTAATTCTTGAATCTAACAATCCGACTCGAATTTGTGTAGTTACAAAGTCCGCATTTTGTAAAGCAGTTTCTCTATCTAAAGTTAAATGTACTTCCATCGGGATGTTGGCTTTTTTAACCATTCTTCGAGCTAGGTTTCCTACAATATCAAGTTTTTCTTTGCCGTCTTCGATATCGACAAGCCAGAGCTCCTTGACTGGTAATTCGTTATACCGTTTAATAATGCCTTCCACAAATTCCGGTGTATAGCTTGATCCACCGCCAATAGTGACAAGTTTTATACCTTTAGTATCCAAAAATATCTCCTCCAAAAACAAAAATAATGAGTGCACTTGATAAAAGGCCAACAATCATTGAAAGCGCCATTCTTTTTCTGAAATAGATTCTTTCAGTAGGTTTACCATCAATTTTAGTTAAAACGAGCATACTACCAATGGATGAAGAAATAGTACAAGCGATAAAAAAACTAGCTGTTTTAGTAATACCTAAAGTCATGAAAAGGGTGGGAAACAGCAATAACCCTAAAATGGTTATTGACATAAACACAAATACCCCTTTAAAACTAATTCTAGGGATGATGCCTTTGGATTGAATCATATTTTCACCTCATCTATAGAGTAAAAAGAAAAGAGAACACCCTCTATTCTCTTTTCTTCATTGCTGCATAGGAAAAATGAACGTCTTACGCAAGGATGAAATTGATCCCATATAGCTGCGTTTCACCTTGCAGTCCAAATTCTTTCATATTATTACACTCCGATAATAATGAATGGGAGCCTAATGCTTTGGATGCCTGTCCCATTGTAATGTTATTTTTTTATTCCTCTCCTTGTTCCATAGCTATCATTTTTTTATCATATAGCTTTAAGAACGGCATATAGATTGTTACAGATATGGTTATATTTATTAGTACTAATACAACAGCTCGCCAATCACCACCAGTGGATAAGTATGCACCAATTGGAGCTGGTAATGTCCATGGTGGCATAATATATGTCGGGCTTACTAATCCTATAGATGTTGCAAAATAAGCAATAATCGCTGTAACAATTGGCGTAATAATAAACGGAATAATCAATAAGGGATTAAGAACAATTGGTGCCCCGAAAATAACTGGTTCGTTTATATTAAACAAACTAGGAACGATCGTAGCTCTACCCAAATTTTTAATGTATTTAGATCTTGCGAAAAGCAACATCGCAATAACGAGACCTAATGTAGCCCCAGAACCACCTATCCAAATAAACCATTGGTAAAAAGTTTCTGGTGCGATATGCGGAATGGTGGAAGCTCCATCTGCCACTGCTTGAGAGTTGTTAACGAGATATACTTCCCATAGTGGTCTTGCAATAGAACCTACGACAGAAACCCCATGTATACCGAATGACCAGAAGAAAGTGATGAGAAATACTGGTACTAATACACCGAATAAGCTATCGCCTGCAGTTACTAATGGAGCAACTAATTTATCGACTACATGATGTAGATTTACTCCCATTACAACGGTAATGGTTGACATTAAGATGATTACTATGGCAACGGGAATAAGTGCTTCGAATGAGCGAGAAACCGAAGATGGTACTTGCTCAGGTAATTTAATGGTAATTTGTTTTTGTTTACAAACTCTAAATATTTCTACAGCAAGAATGGATACGATAATGGTAACAAATAGTCCATGTCCACCTAAATATTGCATTGGCAGAACAAACCCTAATTCATCAAGAGCAGTTGGCGTTAGGGTTAATAATAGAGCCGCAACAGCAATTTGTGCTCCAGATAAAGGGTCTACTTTATAGGACTTCGCTAGATTATAGCCAATACCAAATGCTATGTATAATGACATGATAAACATGGTCATTCGGTATGGAATTAAAATTTCTGCAGCATGCTCTGTTGCCCATTGTGTAATTGCCCAATCTTTTGGTAATGGCGGAAAAGCAAAGATTAAAAAGAATGATCCAACAATAATAAAAGGTAATGCAGAAATAACCCCATCTCGAACAGCTAATAAATGACGTTGTTCCGATAAACGTGCCATAGGAGCCGACAGTTTATTTTCCATAAAATCTACAAATTTACTCAAGGTAATCTCTTCCCTTCGCTTTACTTGATGAGTTCATTTAGAGTTTTGTATAGTAAAGGACCACCTAATGGCGTGTAAGCTTGTGCTGGAATTGCTCCACAAGGAACTCCTGCTTCGTCCGCATGCACTTTGACTTGGTTAAAGCGATGTTTAATTTGTGGTGCGACCATACAAACATCCCACCCTTTTTGCATTTCTTGTTCAACCTCACTTGTTCCAATAGCGTGGACTTCCATTTCATGCCCATGTTTTTTCGCTTCCGTCTTTAGCGCCTTAACTACAATTGCGCTAGACATTCCCCCAGAACATACAAATAACACTTTCATTTTCTTACCTCCTCAATTTGTATAAATCGTGAAAACGTGAAAAGGGTTTCACATACATTGATTATATAGTATGTGAAAGAAAAATTCAATATAAAAAAATAAAACTTAAAATTTTATTTTAAGTATGATATGATGTTGATAAATAGCTAAGGAGGTCTATATCATGAATGTAGAAATGGATATTTTTTCTATTATTTCCCACGGTGGTGACGCGAAAGCTACTGCCTACAAAGCTCTGGAGTTAGCTTATGAGAGCGCATTTTCCGATGCAGAAGAAAAATTGAAGGAAGCACAAGAGCAATTAACGAAAGCGCATAATACGCAAACGAAATTAATTCAAGCAGAAATAAATGATGAACCAGTGAAGATGTCATTATTAATGGTGCATGCCCAAGACCATCTCATGACATCCATTAGTGAAATATCTTTAATTGAACAGATGATAAAAATGCTACAACGAATTCATTGCTTAGAAACAAAATTATCATGATAGAGGTGATTAGATGAGAAACTTGGGGATTTCTATATATCCGAACCATTCAAAGGTGGAAGATGATCTAGCGTATATTGAATTAGCTCATAAATATGGTTTTACTCGTATTTTTACATGCCTTCTATCCATGGAGGGTGATGCTGAGAAAATTATTGAACACTTTAAACAAACCATTCAGTTCTCCAAACAACTAGGTATGGAAGTAATTTGTGATATAAATCCAAGAGTTTTTTCAGAATTAAATATTTCATATAATGATTTATCTTTTTTTAATGCATTAGGTGTTGATGGGATTCGGTTAGATCTCGGCTTTACTGGAAATGAAGAAGCGCAGATGACTTTTAATCCGTATGGTTTAAAGGTAGAAATAAATATGAGTAATGCAACGAAATACTTAGATAATATCATGAGTTATCGTCCTAACAAAGAAAAGTTAATAGGCTGTCATAATTTTTATCCACATAGGTATTCAGGTCTTGCTTATGACTTTTTTATACAGTGTAGTAAGAAATTTAAAGATTACGGTTTAAGAACAGCAGCATTTGTATCTTCTTCCGATGCGACTTATGGACCATGGCCGATTATGGAAGGCCTTCCTACTTTGGAAATGCACCGTACATTACCTATTGAAGTACAGGCAAAACATTTATGGGCTACCAATTTAATTGACGATGTGATTATTGGCAATGCTTATGCATCCGAAGAAGAGCTAAAGAAGCTAGGTACGCTACAACGTGAAAAAATTATTTTTGCAATGGAAGTAGAAGAAGGAATCTCTGACTTGGAGAGGAAAATTATTTTTGATGAACCACATTTCTATCGTGGGGATGTATCCGATTATTTAATTCGTTCTACTCAAAGTCGAGTCAAGTATCGAGGGCATTCTTTCCCTGTGCATCACACACCGAATATAAAGCGCGGGGATATTATTATTGAAAGTGATTTATATAAGCAATATGCAGGAGAGTTACAAATAGCATTGCAAGATATGGAGAATTCAGGTAAGTCCAATGTTGTTGGCAGAATACGTGAGGAAGAAGTATTCCTTCTTGACCATCTGCAACCATGGGATAAGTTTGGCTTCGAAGAAAAATGAAAACAATTTGAGTTACATCCATTTGGTGTGGCAGCTTTTGAAAAAATTATTTACTAGCTTTACATGGATGTTAAACGAATGTAGCTCAAAATTGAAGAGAGGTTCTTTTAAATGGGTTTAGATCAAATGTCTATTAAAGAAATTATGGTTTATATGAATAAAGAAGATAAGACGGTTCCTGTTTCTGTAGAAAAAGCTTTTCATCAGATTGAGCCCGTTATTCAAAAAGTAACCGAAACGATTAAGAATGGCGGGAAAATTATCTATATGGGGGCAGGCACAAGTGGAAGAATGGGTGTACTAGATGCATCGGAATGTCCACCAACTTTTGGGGTTCAACCCGATTTGTTCACTGCTTTGATTGCTGGAGGGGAAAATGCGATCAGACAAGCAATTGAAAATGCCGAGGATAGTGTAGAGTCGGGGGAACAGGATGCGAAACAGCATCTATCATCAAAAGATTTTCTAATCGCTATTGCAGCAAGCGGTCAAACACCTTATGTTATTGGTGGAATTAAGCAAGCAAAAAAACAACATGTACCTACTGCTTGTATTGTCTGTAAGGAAAATACGAAAATAAGTCAATTAGTCGATTATCCTATTGAACTTCTTGTAGGAGAAGAAGTTATTCAAGGTTCTACTCGTTTGAAAGCAGGCACGGCTCAGAAGCTGGTTTTAAATATGATATCGACTACTTCTATGATAAAAAATGGAAAAGTATATGATCATTATATGGTTGATGTTCAAGCAACGAATCAAAAATTAAGAGATAGAGCTGTTAGTATAGTATGTGACATTGCCAATGTTACAGAACATGAAGCAAAAAAAGCTTTGCAGGAATCTGAGTTTAATTTAAAGGCAGCTATTCTTATTAGCATGTTTCAATTGAAGTCAGATGAGGCCTGTTATATTTTACAGGAAAACAGTAGTAATTTACGTGAAGCCATTATGGATATACAAAGAGAAGGGAAATAAGGGGGAAAATGGAATATATCATTGGTATTGATGGTGGGGGTACAAAAACACAGGTAGTAATGGTTGATATGAGAGGGAATACAGTAATTAATTTTACAGTCGGTCCTTCGAATGCAAATGTCATTTCTAACAAGGAATTACATGAGATATTTAAACTTATATTCCAACGTATAAAAGATCGGGCACCAGTTGAATTTGAACGTGTAGTCTGTGTTTATGCAGGTATAGCTGGGGCAGGGAGCGCTGAAATAAAACAGCAAATAACAGATATTATATCATCATTAGTTCCTAAGAACAGCAAAGTTTATTTGGAGATTGATGCATTAAATGCGTTATATTCCGGAACTTTGGGTGATCCGGGGATCGTTCATATATCAGGAACCGGATCTGTAGCTTATGGAATAAACAAGAAGCAAAATGAAGATAGAGTAGGGGGGTGGGGGCATCTACTTGGTGATGAAGGTAGTGGTTACAGTATAGGAAGGCAAGGTGTATCTGCCGCTTTGAAATTCCAAGATGGAAGAGGAGATCAAACAATACTATTGGATATGCTTTATGAACATTTCCGTGTAGATAATGCTCGCTCTCTCATTGACCATATTTATTTTGCGCAAGATATGAAGAGAACGATTGCAAGTTTATCCGAAATTGTGTTTAATGCCTATAAAAGAAATGATTGTGTAGCTAGCCAGATAGTTGAAAATGCTGCAACTGAAATAGTACACCACATCGTAACGCTTTATCGTAAATTGTTTACAGATAGGGAAGAAGTGAAAGTGGTATTGTGTGGCGGCATCTTTAACGATGTGGATGGAGTTTTACCAATTGTCCATAGGAACTTGGAAAAGGATGAGCATTTTCGGGTTTTAACTCCTTCTCTCTTACCTGTTTATGGATCCATTGTAGGCGGTTTTATACAACTTGATGTAAAAGTTACTTCTGATATGATAAAAAGGATGCAAGAGGCAAGTGCAAACTAAGAATTAGAGTTTAACGGATGTAAGGTGCTGTAGGACTCCCGGCTTAAGAATTGGAAAATGTTAAGCTAGACAAGTCTAAGTGGAAGAGAACAGCACCTATTACTTTAGGTCATCTCCTTGAATAAGCTGGAAAACATGAAGTAGAAGAACGGTAAACGGTTACTGCCTGTAGTATCACTTTATTAGGATAAACTCCCTACATATCTAATTTTTGAAATGCTAACTATAGACCTTACTCCTTCCAAGTTTCCCCTAATACGCGTATCCAATTTTTATAAGCAATTTTTTCAATTTCTTGCTCTGCAAACCCCGCTATTTCTAGCCTCTTTAGTAATTTAGGTAAACCTGTCACATCTTTTAGACTATCTGGTACAGTTGTGCCATCGAAATCGGATCCTAAAGCGACATGATCAATTCCGTAATTATCCGCTATATAGGAGATATGCTCTACAATGGTATCTAATGGAATATTTGTATCAAATTGACCGTCAGGACGTAACATATTTACTGCATAATTAATGCCTACTACTCCATTACTATCTTTAATTGCTTTGAGTTGATTATCGGTAAGGTTTCTTGAAATTGGACAGATAGCATGGACGTTTGAATGAGTTGCTACAATAGGAGCATCACTTAACTGAACAACGTCCCAAAATCCCCTCTCGTTTAAATGTGTTGTATCAACCATAATGCCGAGCTGATTACATTCCTTTACGAGGCGTTTTCCATCATCTGTTAACCCATCACCGATGTTAGGAGAAGATGGATAGCGAAAAGGAACACCGTCGCCATATCGATTAGGTCTACTCCAAACAATGCCCAATGATCGCAATCCAGCTTGATAAAGGACGTGAAGCGCATGGAACTCAAGATCAATCGCTTCAGCTCCCTCTATATGGAAAATAACAGCCAATTTTTGCTTGTTCAGACAACGGATCAATTCTTTCTTGCTTTTCACGACGTTTATTTTTCCATTTGAAGCGGCTTCTAGCTTAAAAAGAGTTGCTGCCAGGGCATTCGTATAATTTAATGCAAATGGCTGATCAATAGGTGGTGGTAAGGGCATATCGTATCCTGTTTTAGTTACATGTTTTTCTGGATCGACTTTGTAGTTCTCATTTGGAGTAAAGGCAGCAAAAAAGCCTCCAGCAAACTTGCCTGTATTTGCACGTGGCAAATCAATATGCCCAAAAGTATTTTCATTAAAGAAAATCATTTCACTTTCATGTGACTTGTGTAATCTTAATAATGTATCATTATGACCATCCAAAATAGGAATGTTTGTCATGAAGTAAACTCCTTTCCGTGACAAAGTATTTGTTTCTTATTTTACCACTTTTTAGAATAGAATGGTCATTTGCTTTTAAAGGAGTGGAAGTTTTTCTCGACATAGTTATAACTTTTATATTTCCAGTGCGTTATTTATAGTGTATTAATAACTATTGGTGTTTGCTAATTAACATAGGAAGAATTCCAATTAAATACAATTCGTTATCATTTCAGGAGATCAGAAATTGTGTAGGAATAATACTTATGAAGCCTTATAATGAAGAACGTATTCAAGAAAAATTAGGGTACCAATCCCATTTAAATTTAGAAGAAAGGCAGCCTAAGAGAGGTCACTGAAAATCTTATGATTTCTTAGTGTAAGTCCTCATTTTACTGATTTATGCACTCAATTTGCTTATTTTTAACCCATTAGTTTCAATATTCGTTTTAGGTTTACAGAGAATATTGCCATGGCTCCTTGCATTTCCATGCCAACTAGACCCAAAGATGTTGAAAAATCATATCCGTGTCTGTGTTTTAACTCGCTATTTTTCGCTTCAATCTTATAGCGTTCTTTGGATTTCTCTTTAAAATCATTCGTTTCTTGGAACTTCGCCTGTTCATTATGTTCATTCGATTTGGTGCTTACGAAATAACTCTTGCTTTTAGCTCCAGATTTGTAACAGCCTTCTCTGAACGGACAAAATTTACATTTTTCCACGTCAAAATAATAGGTATCTGTTTGGTTCTTCGCGACACTTTTCTTTCCTTGGCGTGCTTTGCGAATCGCCATATGTCCAGCTTTACAAACTTACATTCCTGCATCTAAAAAGACATGATTCCCATGATAAAGTTGGAAATCATATCTTTTTGGGCTTTTTCAGTGGCCTCAGTTTTTGCCCGATTTTTCTTAATTTTATTTATCTCCTTTAAGAAGGTTTGTTTTTAAAATAGGCAAAATTATTTTTATCAAATGGGTATGTTTTTAATAATTTATGCTACAACTACCATAAAATATATTATTATGAAGGGATACAGATTTTTATGTGTTAATTATTTTTCGAATTACGATATATTAAAAAGACAATCAATATTATTAAAACTATTGATCCATAGACGAAAAGTTGTGACAACAAATCTCCTAGAAACACAGCAATTCCTCCTATTGAAATTAATCTAATGTTTCTTTAATTGTAGAATTAAATTTCTAAAATGTAAATAGGGGATTCCTCTTCAGGAATAGTCCCCTATTGTAAAATATTAATAATATTTAGCAGCGTAAACTTTTGCTCGGTTATTACCTACTGATGATTTGGCTAAAGCCAAGAAGTGTTGGAAAAGATCTCATTTTCGTGACCTGTTGTGACTAAGTTAAATTGCCCTTCTAAGGATTGTAACCCTTGTTCTAATTGGTTTATATTTCCCTTCATATTACTTGCTCGAATGTCTAAATCGTTACACTGATTATCCACTTGCCTACTTTTTTCTCGTATTTCTTCCAATTCTTCCAGCAAATCATTCATGGTGGATAATAAATCATTTATCTGCTTTTGATTCAAGCCTCGTTTCCCCCTTTAGCATGAAGATAACCATATAAAAAAGCGCATGTGCAAAAAATAGATAAAAAGGATAACAGTTCTGGACGGTGAAGTTTGAAGTAGTGGAGTGTATGCAGTCCGTTAAATAAGCAACGATGAAGTTCCATGAGTCACTTTTTAGCACTATAGGAAAAGTATAATTTTTTTTGGTTTATCGTATAAGAAAAACAAAGGCTTTCGTCATAAGACTTAGTGATAAGCTAAGTTTTTTCAATGCATTTTTTGAACAACCTCTAAAAATTTTCTACATTTCACTACAAACGCGACGGTAATCAGAATACCAAGCAATCGTAAGATGAACAAGTGCATTTGGAAGGATTTATTAAGAGGATGTAGGCATAAATACGCATGTAGTTATTCTATAATTATATAGATGATATTTCCCTTCATTACGTAAGTGATACCCCCTCTAATTGTAAAAAATTTTCCGCAGTGGCCACTACCGCATGAAACAAACAGTAAAAGTGTGTATAAATGAAGTGCTGGAAATTGTTTGAGACAGATACGCCCCCCCCTCTCTATTGTACGATTGGACTTGTGGATTATAAGACTTTACAATATAAGAAAAGTCGATTTTTGTAATATAAAATACCTTAGGCGATTCACTAGCTATGATAAAAGTACATTCTAAGTGAAGAAACGTTTAAACTAGGAGAATGTAGATATGCAAACGTATAAAAAGGTTGTCGAAGCGAGTTATTTAACGGCTGAAAAAGCTTGGAGTTATCGAGCTATTCTACGTTATTTTTATATCCAACATGAACGAATGCGTGAATTTTTATTTCCAGAAGAAATATTGACGTATTTAAAAGAATCAGCGGATTTCAAAGATTATACAGAAGAACAACTCCATCAAGATTTAGATCAATTGGTAAAATGGAATAATTTATTAGCTAGACAAGAAATGGGAAGAGCACATACAATTGAGGAATTTAAAAAGAAACGTTTTCGTTATCAATGTACACCTTATACAGTCGAATTTGAACGAATGCTCGTTGAAATGGAAAAAGGTGGTGACGTATTTGGTGGATCTTTGGAGAAAAAAGAATTCGAACGGTTGTACCAATCATTAGTCGAACTAGAAAAGATGCTTCAACAGTCATTCTTTCCAGCGGCTGATGAATGTTCGCAACTGTGGAATGACATTTTCACCTATTTTCGCTCCATTACTAAAAACACCTCAGATTATATTGCACATATAAATAGTGAACAAGCAGAAGAACGTATGCATACGGAAGCTTTTCTCGTGTTTAAAGATCAATTTACGACTTATTTAAGGGATTTTATCGTTGGGTTACAGCATACGGCGCAAAAAACACAGCAATTACTTCGGACGATCGATAAGGAAAAGTTATATGCTTTTATGCAGCAAGTCATCGTTCATCAGCAACATGTGCCACGTTTTGAAGATGTAACAGAAGATGAAGCATTAATGGAAGATATGGAAGGCAAGTGGCAGACGTTAACAATCTGGTTTTTAGGAGATGCTTATCGAGAAAGTGAGTTAGATAGCTTACAAACGCGAACGAATGAACAAATTCGTCGTATTACTCGTGTCGTCCAGCGATTGGGAGAACGCCACCACTATTTCCGTAGTCGCAAAAAAGACTATCTACATTTAGCAAGTTGGTTCGCTTCCATGGATGATGTGAACGAAGCACATGAATTATCTGCTGTCGCTTTTGGTGTGTTTCATACCCGGCATTTATATAGTGATCATATACCTTCAGAAGATATATATACAGATACTTGGGAAGAAAAACCTATTGAGCACGAAACAAATCCACGCATCCGTAATTATCGAGAGAAGACGAAAGCAGGGGCAATTGTAGATCAAAAAAAGGCAAAAGAAAAGGTCAGAGAGCAATATTTACAAGAAAAAATTGCCGAACAAATGACTATTGAAAAATATATGGATGGGAATAGAATCATGATAGAAAAGCTACCGATTATTGAAACAAATGTTAGAAAAATGTTGCTCAGTTGGATTGGAAAAGCAATGGCGAAGCAGGATCGTACATTTAAAACGGAGCATGGGAGGGTTGTGAAGGTACATTTGGATTCCGAACGTCGTGTACCATTACGAGCTGAAGATGGGACGATGGAAATGCCTGCTGTAATATTTGAATTTCTAGATGAGGTGAACCGTCATGGAGCATAATCAGTTTGATGAAAAAGCGCAAACAGCGATGCGTATTTTGCTCGAACACTTTTGGATATTGCGATCCAAACACCCAGAAGCATATCAGCTTATTCGGGAAAGGGAAAAGGTTATTCAGCGTTATGTATCCGATAAATTAGGCTTTGATTTAATTGTGCATCAACATTTTATTAAATTAGAAAAAATACCTGTAGAAACAAAAAGTTGGATGGGAATACAAGATTTTCAAGAACCACGAGATTATGCCATTTTTTGTTGTGCATTAGCCTTTACAGAAAATCGTACCGTTGATGAACAATTTTTATTAACGGAAATATGCGAAGATATAAAAGATCTTTACCTTGGTGATCTACCACTTGATTGGACGAATTATCATCATCGTAGATCGCTCGTTCGAGTAATAAAGCAGTTAGAGAAGTTATCCATACTCGCGGTTGTGGAAGGGGAAGTGGATCATTTCGCCTTAAATGAAGAACATGAAGTATTGTATGAAGTAACGGTATACGCAAGGTACTTTATGCGTTCTTATCCAAAAGATTTGATACATTATCAATCTAAAGAAGAGATATTGCAAGGTGAATGGGATAGGCACGAGGCAGTAGATGGCAGGAGAAAACGTGTCTACCGTAAATTACTTTTATCACCTGCTGTTCAAAGACAGAGTGAGGATGACCCTGATTTTGCTTATATACGTAATTACCGTAATCGCCTGCGTGATGACCTGGAGGAGCATACGTTATTCCGGTTTGAGATTTTTAAAAATGTGGCGCTGCTTGTAGCGGAAGAGAAAAAACAGGAGCTTACATTATTCCCTGATCAAAAAGCGATTATGGATATAGCGCTGCACTTAGCGGCTTACCTTCGAGACCATGAAGATGATTTTCAACCTGATACGTTTGGCAATATTCGCATTAGCCCGGTTGCCTTTGAAAGTTTGCTGTCTTCACTTCATGAACAATATGGACCTGGTTGGAGTAAACAGTATCGTGAAGGTAGCATAAAGCAAATGCAAAAAGAATTAACTGAAACATTAAAGAGCTGGGAAATGTTGCAGCAGGATACCTTTACAAAGGATTATATTGTCCGACCGTTGTTAGGACGTGTCGTTGGAAAGTACCCGAAAAAGTATGTGGAAGAAGGGATGTCTTTGTATGAGCAAAAATAAATGGGAATTACATCGGGCAGGCTTATTGAACTTCTGGTATTATGATGATGAAATTTTTCAATTTGCAGATGGAAAGCTTTTGCTTCGCGGTAGTAACGGTTCAGGGAAATCAGTGACCATGCAAAGTATTTTACCCGTTTTATTAGATGGAAAAAAGTCCCCAGATCGACTAGATCCATTTGGATCGAAAGCGCGCAAGATGGAAGATTATTTGCTTGGAGAAAAAGATATCGTCGACCGAGATGAACGTACGGGTTATTTATTTATTGAATATAAACGAAAAAATACAGGTCAATACATTACTACAGGCATAGGTATGCAAGCTCGCAGGCATAAATCCATGAATACATGGTATTTTGTAATCACGGATAATCGACGTATAAATGAAGATATATTTTTATATGAAACGGAACGCCATGCTGGCGAAACACAACAAATCCCGCTTTCTCGTGTGCAGTTGGAAAATCGAGTAGGTGAGGGTGGACATGTTGTGCGTACGCAAACGGAGTATATGCAACTTGTTAATAAATATATATTCGGTTTTGAAGAAATCGATGCATTTGAAGATTTAATTAAACTATTAATTCAATTACGAAGTCCGAAGCTGTCTAAGGATTTTAAGCCAACCGTTATTTATGAAATATTAGAAGCAGCATTACCGCCGTTAACGGATGAAGACTTACGCCATTTATCGGATACGATTGAGCATATGGATCAAACAAAGCAACAAATTGAACAATTAGAGCGCGAGCAGCAAGCCTTAAACAAATTAATTAACCGTTATGATGATTACAATACGTATATGATTACCGCTGCTGCTCATGAGTATATGGATACGAAGAAGCAATCTGCGAAGAAAATGAATGAAATGAAAGAGAAAGAGCAAGTAGAAGGGCAGTTAGAAACAGAAATTAGCCAGCTTCACGAACGAAATAGAATATTACAACAAGAAAAAGACATACTCGAAAAGAAAGAAGAACGGTTGCGTCATCATAAGGTGTGGAATCTAGAAAAGGATTTAACACATGAGCAACAGGTTTTAGAAGAGATCCATGCAGATGTAGCGCGTAAACAGAATCATGTCTCCGAAAAAAAACGTTTGGAATTGCAAACAGGAGATAAAATTACTGCATTAGAAGCAGAAAATGAAGTTGTGAAAGAAGAAATAAAAGATGCACTAGAAGATTTACAGCTTGCAGCAGAAGCAGCCTCTTTTTTACAGCATGAAGTGAACGAACAGGATTTTAAACGGTACGAGACGAGAGCATTTAATTTTACTGTGTGGCGACAAGAAGCAGAAACACATTATCAATTATTAGATACGATTACAGAAGAAGTTCGTACGTACGAACAATTAAAAAAACAGCTGGTAGAATTTCAAAAGCGCTTAGCTGACTCGTCGCTGCAGTTGGATACCGTTCGCCAAGAAGAAAAAGATTGGCAAAATGTATTTGAAGAGGATAAGCAGAAAAAACTTTCCGACATCTATCAGTGGGCAGAAGCAAATGACTTTTTGGCGATAGAAGAGGAAACATTACAAAAGACAGCTCGAGAGATGGAACAGCTTTATGAAGAAAATACGTTTGAAGATATACGTCAATTGTATGTACAAAGAAGCACCGCTTATCAGATGGAAAAAAACGAACGCATTGCAACGTACAAAGGAAATTTGTCGCTTATACAGGATGCATTACAAGAAAAAGAAATAGAAAGAGCAATGTGGCAAAACAAACGTGATCCTGAACCACCTCATCAGAAAGAAAAAACGAAACAAGCAAGAGAAAAGTTAAAAGACAATCAATATGCATTTGCTCCTTTCTATGAAGTGGTTGAATTTCAAGATCATGTACCGGAAGAAATGTGTAAACAATTGGAGGCTATTCTACTAGATGCTGGTATACTAAATAGTTTAATTGCAGAGCACGGAACACCATTACATCATGACCGTATTATTCAGCCTAACCCACAAATGATGGCTCATACACTTGCTGACTATTTAAAGCCTGATATTGATCATGAGCAATCGGTATCGGAACAATTAGTAGATGATGTGCTTCGCAGTATCGTATTTGAAGAACAACTAGAAACGGGAAGTTTTAGTATCAGTGAAGACGGAAAGTATCGAATAGGATTGCTGGAGGGACATACGGAACCTGTAGATGTCGTTCGTTATATTGGGAAAAATGCCCGTAAACGTTACCGAGAGGAAATGATAGCGCAAATTGAAAAAGAGATACAAGATTTACAGCAGCAAATGCAAGAACTGGAAACAAAGATAAGCGATTCGGAAAAAAGTGTTGCTAAAGCACAAGTAGCTATGGATCGATTCCCTGACGAAAAAGATTTACAAGTAAGTTATACAAAAATGAAAGAAAAGCAGTTTGAACGACAGCAACTGCAAAAAGAATTAGAACGAATGGATACGGAGATGCAAGGAACGAATCGAAATTACCAAGAGAAAAAACGTATCCTTGATCAAAAAACAAGAGACTTAAATATTACCTTTTCTCTAGAAGGCTATATAGAAGCGAAGCAAGAAATGCGTCAATACGAGAAGACGCTAAGCTCACTAGTTACGTCTCATAAAACCTTTTTACTACAACAAGAAAGTATTTTTCAGGCTAAAGATCGTTTAAGTCAAATGATAGCTGAAGTAGATGAATTAAATGGAGAGCTCAATGTATTAGCTGATAAAAAGGCAAAAGTAGCTGGCAACATAAAACAGATTGAACAACAATTGGATATGCACGGTGTAGCAGATGTTCGGAAGCAAATCCGCGAAGTGCAGCAATCGTTGCAAGAGATAGGGAAAGAATATCTTGATAATCAAGCGAGTATTCCTAAGAAAGAAGCGACACGTGATATGCTTCAGCAACAAATTCAAGTAGGAAAACAGCAACTCACATTTTTAGAAAAGATGATGGAAGCTTGGGAAGATACCTTTGTTAAAGAGATGAAATATCAATTCATCGCTTTTCCTGCGTCCTATGAAACGAATGAGGTTTGTGCAAAATGGATTCTCCAAAATTATAAGCATTGGTTAAAAGAAAAGAATTTAACGACGATTGAAGGTCAATTAACAAGTGTATATTACGAGCAGCATTCTAATTTAATGGAGTATCGTATGTCGGATGTACAAGTTCAAGCCGAAAATTACCCTTGGATGGATCATGATTGGACCGATGAACAACTGTTAAAAATTCAATATTGGAAGGAGAAAGCTACAAGGCGACTCATCCAACTTGATTATCAAGGGAAACGAGTTGACCCGTATGTTGTAAGTGAGAAACTAGAAGAGGATCGGTTGCAACAACAGCATTTATTGGACGATCAGGATCGCAAGTTATATGAGGAAATCCTATTTGATTCTGTTGGCAAAAAACTGAGAAGCCGTATAAGTAGAGCACAGCAATGGACGGAAAAAATGGACAAGCTGATGGCAGAAAGCGACTCTTCCTCAGGGTTATCTTTTTCAATTAAATGGAAACCTCGTACAGCAGAATCAGAAGCGGAACTGGATACAAAAGAGTTAGTCGATTTATTGCGTCGTGATTCTAGGTTATTGAAAGAAACAGATATGCTAAAAGTAATGGATCACTTTCGATCAAGAATTGCTAGAGCAAAAGAACTAGTTGAAATAAAAGGCGAAGGAAGTACGCTTTTACAAGTATTAAAAGATGTCTTAGATTATCGTAACTGGTTTTCGTTTGTATTATCTTACAAACGAAAAGGCGAACCGAAAAGAGAGCTTTCTAACCATGCGTTTTATCAATTTAGTGGTGGAGAAAAGGCGATGGCGATGTATATTCCATTATTTACAGCTTGTTATTCCAGATATAAAGAAGCTGCCAATACAGCGCCTTATATTATCTCATTAGATGAAGCTTTTGCAGGTGTGGACGAAGCTAATATTAGCGTCATGTTTCGTTTAGTTGAAGAATTAGGTTTTAACTATATGATGAACTCTCAGGTGCTTTGGGGAGATTATGAAACAATATCTAATCTCGCCATCTATGAGCTCGTTCGTCCCAAAAACCAAGACTTTGTAACCGTTATTCGTTACCATTGGGACGGGAATAGGCGCTCATTAGTTATAAATGATACAGAAGAAGAAAAAACAACTACGTTACATGTATAGGGATGAAGATGGGGAGAACCCGTTGTTTGCAGTGAAGAGGGAGCTTTTTAACCGAACGCTCCTTTTTCTTTTTTATCAAGGAAATTATTATCGACTTTCTAGTCGGTGGATTGTTGCCACACATAGGAATAACCAAGGTAATTACAAGAAATGTAAGAAAGTGGTGTACAACATATGAAAACGGAAGCTATTTTAAAAGCAGCTTGTTCATTTTTTAAAAGTGAAGAGGCATACGATAAGTTATTCCAACAGTTTCGAAAAAAATATGAATCACTAGGCCGAATCGGGGGGACAGTACCGGTTCGACTATTTTCTGCGCATGAATTAGAAGTAATTGCACGTTTTTATGGTACGACAAAACAAGCGCTAGTGAAGAAGGGGGTGATTCATGTTGTGCAATTTGAAAAGCAATTACAAGAAACAAAATTTGCTGCAATAGGGTTAAAGCAACTATTAGACAATTATTTTGATGAGGAAATAATCTCTAAGAAACAACGTAAGGAAATAGAACAACAACAACTCAGATCTCTTTTACAAGAGTTAGAAAGGTCTTACCCGTCACTTAAGGACTGGTTTCGTTATATACAATCTGTAACAAAAGAAAAAAGGTGGATAACTCGTATAGTGGAAAAGGATTTTACGTACTTTCATTATTTAATAAAGCAAGTAGCGAAAGCAAGAGAACAGCTCCCTTCTACACCTGAACGTTTACCTATGTTTAGCCAACGGATAACTGCTGATCCTCACGCTTTTGACATTCATACAGATTTAGGGAAGTTGCTTCTGGAGGTGCTAACTTTTTACCATCCTACTTGGCCTAATAATGAAGTACCACAAACAACAGAGTCGATTAATGAGCTGTTACGAATGTATGGCATTTATCGTGATGATCTCTTGAATTTTGTTACTTGTTCAGGCTTACAAGCTCAAACGAAAGAAGGAATGCTACATCCAGTATGGCAAGCAGCTGTGGAAATGAATAGCGTACAAAATGTACCATTGCGAGATCTGTTATCTATAGATAGAATGTTCCCTGCAAGTGGTAAGCATGTATGGGTAGTAGAAAATTCTGGTGTATGTTCTGCTTTATTGGATGTGTTACCAAGCACACCAATAATTAGTACGAATGGACAATTTAAGCTAGCAGCGTGGATCGTATTCGATTTACTAGCAAAGGAAGATTGTATCATTCATTATGCGAGTGATTTTGATCCAGAAGGAGTGGGAATGGCGGAAAGATTATTACATCGTTATGCACCCCAGTTGCGTCTATGGCAAATGGATGTAGCGGCATATCATAAAAGTAATCCTGTGAAACCAATCGATAAAGAACGATTAAAAAAACTAGAGCGCATGGAACACACTACGCTATTGCCACTTGTAAAAGAAATGAAACGAATGAAAAAAGCAGGCTATCAAGAAGCGCTAGTAAAAGATATGATCCAGGACATTAAAAATAAATGAAGAGGCGGGGAAGTTGGAACAAATCTGATGTGCTCTGCATTAAAAATCCAAATATTTTCTCAAACTACTTCTATTTTGATCCGATAATAACAATAAAGAAGAGTTTTTAAACCCTTAGGAGTGTTCATATGGAGGCAATATCGCAAAAGCAGCTATCACAAGCGAACAACATATTACATACCATTGTTGAGGCAACAGAATATTTTTATCAGTTAGTAAAGCAAGAGGAAAGCCATCAGGCAATCTTTATATTTAGTTCTATTGTGGAAGGTGTACAATCCGTAAGTAAGACGTTTGAGAATGACGAGTTTTTACGAGATGACAAGCGTAAATTAGAAAACTATCTATTGCAAGTCGCTCAATTATTGGAAGCAAATAAATTCATTAAGATTACAGAAGTACTTCAATTTTCATTTTTGCCACTTCTAAAGAGAATGTTATCCTATATGGAAGAAATAGATGGGCAAAATAAAGCTGAAAAAGTGTATACAATTGGTGTCTTCTCCCCACAGGCGAATCCTGTAAAGTTCTTACCTCAACCAAGGCTTCAAGCTTTAGTTAAAGAAAGTCAACAACAACATGCCCGTTTACTATTCTTTACAGAAACAGATGTCGACCTAAAGAATAATGAGGTAGAAGCTGATACATATGTAAATGGAAACTGGGAGAGAATAACTGCTCCTTTTCCAGATGTCATTAATAATATAGGAACAATTAGACCTTCCCATGTCGAAAGGGAATTAAGACGGAAAATCCCTTTTACAAGCTATCATGTAGGTAACAAATTTTCTTTGCCTAAACGAATGGTTAAGTACCGTAAATATGCTGATTTACTCGTTCCGTTTAGACTTTGTCAAAAGGAAAGTGATGTTTTTGACTTTTTACAAGAAAATAATAAAGTAGTGTTTAAATCACTATTAAGTAACCGCGGGGAAAATATTTTCTTTGTTACCAAAAAAGGTAACCGTTACATTTTAATGGAGCATAAAAAAGAAAAAATTTTAAATCAAGATGTGTTTTCAAAATGGTTGCAAGAGCATATTTTAAGAAAAAAAGGTAGTTTTATTATTCAACGGTATATTCATACACGTACGAAAGATGATGAACCGTATCATATTCGCTCTCACGTCCAAAAGAATGGACAAGGGGATTGGATAATTACTCACATATACCCGCGTGTTGGAAATAGAAAAAGTAATTTAAGTAATGTTGCTACAGAAGGAAGAGTAGAAGACTTTCATACATTTTTACTTCATGAGTACGGGGAACTTGGAGAAAAGTACGCACATGATATTTTGCAACTCTCCTTAGAAGTAGCGAGCCATTTAGATAAATTATACAACTTTGCATTAGATGAGCTTGGATTGGATTTTGCCATTGATGAAAATGGTAGATACTGGATGCATGAAGCGAATAATGGACCGCAAACTGCCTATCACGAAGAAAAACGAGCAGTTAATACAATAGCCTATGCGAAATACCTTGCTAAAAACGGTATATTTCGTTCTGATCGGATACTTCAGCAACGGTTTAATTCCAGTGTTACCAATATCTCCAATGCGTCAACGAATGGAAAAACTACAATAGGTATGTTAGTAGGAAAACATGTTCGAGATGAATTAACCGAGGAATTTGCAAAGCTGGCAGAACAAAAAGAATTTTATTTTTATGTATTTAGTCCCAAGGATGTTGATGAATATGAAAGAGTTATCCGCGGTTATGTATTAGAGGGTGGGGAGTGGACTGCTAAAATAATCGAGTATCCTGACATCGTGTTTGATAGATTGAAGATGAGAAATAGTAAACAGATGCAATGGCTGTATGAAGAATTATCTGAGAAAGCAAGTTTTACTAATAATTGGAATGATCTTATCGAACGATCTGAATTATATAACCTTCTAGCAGACAGGGAGTATATGTTACCTTTCCAACAAGTAAAGAGAACGAGAGATATTTTTAGAATGTTAGAGACCCATCAGCAGGTTGCACTAAAGCCTGAAGTTGGGGCATTAAATGATGAACATGTTATAAAGGAACTTGAACATGGTAAATATTTGCTTGTTCATGGAAAAAGAAAAACAGTGTATAGTCAACTTCCTTTGACAAATAAACTAAAGGAATTATTAGAGGAAAGAAGCTATGTTGTCCAAGTTGATCCACGTATTACAGATTTCGACAATAGAGATAATTTGGTTTCTATACATCTTCATTTAATGAACAAGGGAATGGAAGATTGGGATTTCATAAGTGGATATGTCAAAACGAAAAATTTTGAAGCAGAAAGCCATCCGACTGTTCACAGGCAAGATATGCTGGAGTATTTAACAGGAAAATACGATGATCAAGAGGTAAAGTTATTGGAATCAGAGCTTATAGCTATTGCTAAAAATGTTGCTACTACTTTAAAAAACACGTATCAAGAAAGTATGTCTGAAGTAGCTATTAGCTTATCGATGAACGATTTGAGAAAAATTTATGTCCTAGATGTGAATCCTAGCGGTCCATCTTATATATACAATCCTACAATTTTAGCAAAACAATTGCTTTCTTATATTTCTAAACTGTTTGCAGAATGAGAATGAAAGACATTATATCTTTTTTTAGCTAGTCCGTGACTATTGCGGCTCAAAAATATAAAAAAACTGTACCCCATTGGGTGCAGTTTTTTATACTATAGGTTGTTCAACATGCGAGTTTTAACTATATGGATAGTTTCTAGCCTTGTGCTGAACGCTAATCCATTTAAAAGTAGTAAAGGCATCTAAGCTCCATTCCCCATTTAAACGTCCTAAACCTGAATTTTTCATTCCCCCAAATGCGACATGAGGCTCGTCGTTAATGGTCCCGTCATTAATGTGGATCATACCTGTATCTAATTGCTTTGCAAGCTCTGCACCACGCTCAACGTCTCTTGTATGAATAGCTCCACTTAGACCATATAAGGTATCATTTGCAATAGAAATGGCTTCTTCGTCGTTTGATGCTTGTAAAATCGACACGACAGGGGCAAATACTTCTTCTTTTGCTATAGACATAGAAGGAGTCACATCTGTGAAGATCACAGGTTCTATTACATTTCCTTCTATTTTTCCTTGAAGAATAGGCTTGGCTCCTTCTTCTATTGCTTTAGTAATGAAAGCTTTCGTTGTCTCTACTTGCTGTTGATTAATTAACGGCCCAATAATGGTGTTTGGATCTTTGGGATCTCCGCACGGTAATGTAGCTACTTTCGCTACATATTTTTCAATAAATTCGTTATAAACTGCTTCATGTATAATTAAGCGATTCGCAGACATGCAAATTTGCCCTTGGTGTGTAAAACGACTAAATACAGCAGCACTTACTGCTAAATCAATGTCCGCGTCTTCTAATACTATGAATGCACTATTTCCTCCTAATTCTAAGTGTGCATCCTTTAAATGTTTTCCTGCAATGGCACCGATATGTTTCCCAACCTTTGTAGAACCGGTAAAAGAAATAGATCGAGGGATAGGGTGTGCAACAAAGTCATCCCCGATTTCCGAAATTTCTGTTGTGATTACATTGAGTAGACCTTTTGGTAATCCAGCATGTTCAAAAATAGATGCAATCATTGTTCCACCAGTAATTGGTGTATGTTCATGGGGTTTTAGCACAACTCCATTACCAGTTGCCAATGCTGTTGCTACTGATTTCATGGATAAGAAAAATGGAAAATTGAATGGGCTGATTACGCCAACAACACCTACAGGAACACGGTAAACTCTATTTTCCTTATCATCGATAGGGGAGGTTAAGATTTTCCCATCCATTCGAAAAGGAAATGTGGTAGCTTCTTTTATGATGTTGGTTACAAGTCCTATTTCAAATTCTGCTTTTAACCTTGTCCCACCAATCTCTTCTATGATTATTTTAACAATGGATTCATAGTTATCGTTTATATATTGAACTGCGTTTTCAAACACCTCGCGCTTAGTAACAGGGTTGTTTTTTTCCCATTGTTTCTGTGCCGCATTTGCAGCTTGATAAGCATCATCCAAATCTTTTTTACTGCCTGCACGATATGTGGCGAGAAGGTCGCCATTATAAGGGTTTTTGTTTTCCATAATAAGGGGAGAAGCCCCCTCTTTCCACACGCCGTTAATATATTGACTTGGCAATTTTTTAAATGACATAGTTACCCCTCCAATAAATTAATTTTTCAGTTGCATATTTTCTTTGGCAAGTTGAGCTAGTAATTGAATATTACTATTTATTTCTTGCGCAGTTGCAGATAATTCTTCAATAGCCGCTGATTGGCTATCTGATTCTACATTCGTATCTTGAATATGCTTATTCAAATTAGCAATGACTTCTTTAATCGTATTTGTTATTGTTTGGATTTCAGACACATGCTCTTTGGAGTTTGTCGCCATTTTTCTAATTTCGTTTGCTACAACTGAAAATCCTTTCCCATGTTCACCAGCTCTGGCAGATTCAATGGCTGCATTTAACCCTAATAAATTGCTTTGGTCCGCTATTCCTTTCACCACATTGGAGACGTCTTCGATTGTATCTACTTGTTTGGTAACTTCTGTAGCTTTTTCTGAAACGACGGACATGTTATTTGCTAAACCGGAAATGGATTCTGCCATATCTTGTATGGTATTGGTTACATCTTCAAAAACTGTTGACAAATTGGAAGAAATTTCGGACAGCTGATTTGCTCTTTCTACGCTAAGCCCGACCCCAACACCCCCAATAAGGTTTCCAGTCTCATCATGAAGTGGTACAGCACGAGCAATTAAGTTCACACCAAATAACGAAGCAGGAACGATAGCTGATTGGTTTTTATTTTGCCGAATGGCATTTGTCACTATATCCCCTTCTACTAACGGATCGCCAGGTTGTACATTTAAAGAGAAGGTGTTAGCCGGAAAATTAATAATTAACTTCTCTGTGTCATAAATACCTATTGTAATATCATCGTTAATTAAATCTTGTAAAAATGGAGCAACAGTAACAAATGACTGCAGCAAAGGATGCGTATTTATTTGCTCAACTGTTGTTTCCTTCATTTTATCCACACTCCTAATCAGGTTGTAAAGTATATTGATTTGTTTTTTAATTCAATATGTTTTTAATACCTCTTTCTTCTCTTCTACGAGAAAGTCATTATAAGGATTTGTTAAATAAAGTAACAGCGAAGAATGTGTTATTTTCATTCACAGGAGAAAGACGTTCATTATTTATATCGGAAGTATAGCAATAATTATAAATAGCTCCATTTTTTTCCTTGATTATAAACGAAAGAAATATAAAAGGAGTAAGGTAGTTTTTGCCTCGCATTAAATAAGAAGATTTTATAAAAAAAGCTTCATAGTTTGTACCTTTATACCGATAAAAAAATAAGTCCATTGCTGGAACTTAATGTTATTCACTTCTTAGCTATATCAATGTTTTAAATAATTATACCTCCGCGTTGGAGAAGGGAAAAATATATATGGATCTAAATGTTTATATAAAATTTACTTATTTATGATAAAAGCTTTGATTATCGCCAAATCTTTAGCAAGGATATGTTGTCGTTTTGCTATACTAACAACCTTATAATTTTATATTTTCCGATTGTGGAATAGCTAGATTTTATACAAAGGGGAGATGAACATGCGTAAGTTATTTACATTTAAAAGCATCCGGATGAAACTTTTTTTTGCTTTTTCGATTATCATCATTCTAGTTATTTTATTAGGAGTTACAAATGTAATAAGCATTAGCGGAAGTAATCAGGATACAGAAGAAATGATCAAACAAGATATGCAATTATTAGTTACTGAAGAACAATTGGCAATTAATATGGCTGAACGAACCGGCTATTTGCGAGGATACTTATTATATAATGATGAACGATATAAACAAAGCTTCCAAAATACAATTGATGAAACGATGGAATTGGAGAACTATGTTTTAAAACACAATAATTCGGAAGAAGTTCGGTTTTTAATGGATAAGAAAATAGAATGGGGAGAACTTACCGATAAGTTTTTCCAAGAAATGGATGAGGGGAATAGTGCTAAAGCCAAGGTGATTATGGCGAATGAAATTCAACCAATTGGAAATCAATTAATTGATGGTTTTAAAGAGTTAGCACAAAAGAGTGAAAATAATATTACAAACAAAGGTGAGAACGTTATTCAAGCTGGAGAATTCACGCTAAGCTTTGGGGTAATCGTTACAGTATCCGTCGTAATATTAGGAGGAGTTATTGCTTTTCTAACTGCCCATTCCATAGCAAAACCATTAAAGCGTGTAAAAGAAAGAATGACGAAGATAGCTAACGGAGAACTGATTAATGAACCGCTAGATATAAAAGGGAAAGATGAAATTGCTGCGCTAATGGTAACAACGAATGAGATGAATGAGCAATTAAAAGAATTGTTAATTTCCATTAAAAACGTGTCTAGTGTGGTTGATGACAAATCGAAAGCTCTGAACCAAGCTTCTGATGAAATGCAACTAGGAACAGAGCAGGTGGCTGCGACGATGGAAGAGCTTGCTTCTGGGGCGGAAAATCAGGCAAATCATGCAGCTAATTTAGCAAGTATGATGAACGATTTAAATAATGTCATTCAAGAAGTAAGTCAGAACAGTTCAGAAATAGAGCAAACCTCTGCTGGTGTTTTAGTAAAAACAAAATCTGGACATGATATTATGGGGACGACAAACGACCAAATGGTGAAGATAGATCATATTGTAAAGAATGCTGTAGAGAGCGTACGCGGTTTAGATATAAAAACGAAGGAAATTTCAAAATTAGTAACTGTGATAGGTGAAGTCGCTGAACAAACGAATTTATTAGCGCTAAATGCAGCTATTGAAGCAGCGAGGGCTGGAGAGCATGGGAAAGGATTTGCGGTCGTTGCCGATGAGGTACGGAAACTGGCAGAACAGGTATCTTTGTCACTAAATGATATTACAAAAGTAGTTAAAGATATTCAAACGGAGTCCAATCAAGTAACTACATCACTTCAAGATGGTTATAAAGAGGTAACGAATGGTTCGGAACAAATGAAAGAAACAAAGGATACATTTGAATCTATTTATCATTCTGTTAATGAAATGGCAAATGCCATATCTCAAGTTAAACAACATTTTGATCGGGTTTCTGAAAATAGTAAAGAGATGAATGGTTCTGTAGGAGAAATTGCCGCGATATCAGAAGAAGCTGCTGCTGGTATTGAGGAGACATCTGCGACTGCTCAGCAAGCTAGTAGTTCCATGCAAGAAGTATCTGCCAACGCTGATCGTCTTTCCAAACTCGCTGACAATTTAAAAACTTTAATGCAACGATTTACTATATAATGAAGTTTAATATGGAAAACAGCGGATATTTGCGTATAGTTATTCGTTTTTTTGGGTGCTAATGATTTTCAAGCACCAGCTAAAGTTATCCAGTTAGAAAAACTCGGTTGATCGCTACATCTTAAGGGCGGTCAACCGAGTTTTTCTATCTAGTTATTATTTTCGACAAAATTTGGTAAAACTAGTCAACTATTACTCTTATAAAAAAATTGACCGTGAGGATTTAATACGTTATAATTAACAATCGTATTAAGAAAAATTAATATTAAATTTAAATGAATTTAAAAGAACAAATTATGAATTTAACAATTTGAGGTGAAGAGAGTGAAGAAATTTATATCCAGTAAATTAGGATTCTTCGCGGTAGCACTAGTGCTTTTTTGGGTGAAAACGTATTTGATATATAAATTTGAATTCAGCTTAGGGGTAAGTGGAGTAATGCAAGAATTTCTATTATTCTTCAACCCGCTAAGTTCTGCCTTGATTTTTCTAGGACTAGCGTTATTTGCAAAAGGTAGAAGAGCTGGAATTTGGATTATCATTATTGATGCGATACTTACATTTATTTTATATGCGAATGTCGTGTTTTATCGTTTCAATAGTGATTTTATAACAATACCAACGATGCTTCAAACAGATAATTTCGGCAGTATAGGTGGAAGCATTGCTGACCTAGCACAGTGGAGTGATTTACTGTATACGATTGACATTATTTTATTAGTCGGGTTATTTGTTTTTGTGAGGAAGAATTGGTCTGTGCAACGGATGCAATTCCGTAAACCATTTTTAGTAATTGCAGCTGGGGTATTAGCTTTTAGTATTAATCTTGGTCTAGCGGAAGCAGACCGACCACAATTGCTAGAACGTACATTTGATAGAAACTATCTAGTAAAATATTTGGGGGCATTCAATTTTACAGTTTATGATGCTATTCAAAGTGCAAAGACGTCAACAAGGCGTGTTTTAGCTGATAGTAATGACATTACGAAAGTAGAAAATTACACGAAATCCAAGTATGCAGCTCCAAATGAAAAGTACTTCGGTAAAGGTAAAGGAAAAAATATTATTAAAATTCACTTAGAATCATTTCAATCATTTTTAATTGATTACGAACTCCATGGAGAAGAAGTAACACCATTTCTTAACTCCTTAGTTCATGAACAAGAGAAAGGTTTTACGTACTTTAATAACTTCTTCCATCAAACAGAGCAAGGGAAAACAGCGGATGCTGAATTAATGCTGGATACGTCGTTGTATGGTTTACCACAAGGTTCAGCTTTTGTTACAAAAGGTAATAATACGTATCAAGCATTACCGGCAATTCTCGAACAAGAGCAAAATTATACAAGTTCTATTTTTCATGGTGATGGAAAGTCGTTTTGGAATCGGGATGAAGTATATAAACACCTGGGAATTAATGAATTTTACCATGAAGATTTTTATGATATGAGTGAAGAAAATGTAATCAACTATGGATTGAAGGATAAACCTTTCTTTGAACAATCCATGCCGTATTTAGAAGATATGGATCAACCATTTTACGCGCATATGATGACGTTGACGCACCATCACCCATATTTAATTGATGAGGAAGATGCTACGATTGAACCTGCTGAAACGGGCGATGGATCAGTAGATCGATATTTCCAAACAGCTCGCTATTTAGATGAATCATTGGAACAATTCTTCAATGATTTGAAAGAAAAAGGGCTCTATGAAGATTCGATTATTATGATTTATGGTGATCACTATGGTATTTCTGATAACCATAATCGTGCAATGAAAGAAATAACGGATGAAGAAATTACACCAATGAAAAACGCAGACTTACAACGTGTTCCGTTTATGATCAGAATTCCTGGGGTAGAGAGCGAAGGAACAGTAGAAACATATGCTGGTCAAATTGATGTCATGCCGACCATGCTTCATATTCTTGGTATTGATGCGAAAGACTATATTCAGTTCGGTACGGATATGTTCTCTGAAGAGCATCATGAGGTTGTTCCTTTCCGTAATGGGAACTTCATGTCCCCAGAGTACAGCTATGTAGACGGAGAATATTATGATAGTGAAACAAAAGAAGTCATTGAAGAGCCTACAGATGAAATGAAAGAAATGCATGAGAAAGTTATGAAAGAACTTGAACTCTCCGATGAAGTGCTATATGGCGATCTGCTTCGTTTTTACACACCGAATGAAAAGTGGGAAGCCGTTGATACAAGTGATTATTTCTATGGTGGTCCAGAAAGTATTGTAGATGAAAGTGAAAATAAAGAAGAATAAGAGGAATAAAGAAAATAACCAATCGTAGCCAGCTTTATAGTGTGCTCCGATTGGTTATTTCATTATAGAGTACCTTGCTTGTAATTTCGTGGAACTAAATGCCGGAGGGCGCCGACATACTCCTGTTGCAGGAGCATGATTCCTAAAACTTTCGTTAATTCGTTCCGACAGTCGCTACGTTGCTAACGGGGCGCCCCGAGCCTTTGTTCATCATGCTCATGCCCTATAGGAAAGTGTAAAAAATGATAGCCGTTGCTATAATTTAACAAGTAAGCTTTTTAAACCGTTGAAAAATATGCATTTCGTATTAAATAACTATTTAGTTAATATACATTCCAAATGCATTACATCGTGGCACGGAAAGAACATATAATGAAGTATACAAGCTTTAGTAAGTGGCTTGAGGTTGCATATAGGTCTAAAGGAACGTTTGTTCTATTTTTGTGTATGGAATTCTATATGTATGGCATACTAAATACAGATAACGTTCTTATGGAGTCGGCGGCAAACCCTAAATGAAAGGGGGTGAGCCAGGTGAATGTATATGAAGTTTTTGTAGTGATTTTCGCATTTGGCACCTTTCTGGTGACACTGTTGACGTTAGTGGTACGCATCATGAATAAAAAATAGACCTCATGCTCTTAAAAAACGTCGTTCGCAGAGGCCTATCCTATAAAGCCGATCCTCTTTTGAGAACCGCTTATCCATAGACCACAGCTAGCACTGTGGTCTTTTTAGTATATGTGTTATTATAGCAAAGTTATACGGAAAATGCTAAAGAGTTTGTTTTGTTTCTGGGGCTAACCTTATTTTTTGTGCTATGATTAGAGAAGAGATTTTTAAAAAGGAGAGTAGCGACAGTGGAACAAATGAAAGAAAAGAAATCCGTTTTGTATCAATATGTATTAATAGCAGGCATTATTGTCGCTGCTTTTAACTTACGACCAGCAATTACTTCTGTTGGGCCGCTTATCGGTATGATACGTGACCAACTAGAATTAGCTAATTGGAGTGCAGGGTTACTTACGAGTCTGCCATTATTAGCATTTGCGGTTATGTCACCGCTTGTAGCGAAGTTCAGCTATCGATATTCCAATGAGATGGTTATGTTCATGGGGCTACTTACTTTATTTCTTGGTATTAGTTTACGCAGTGTTTCGGTGGTTTTATTTGTTTTTGCAGGAACATTATGCATTGGCTTAGGAATTGCGGTTTGTAATGTTCTTTTACCGAGTATAATAAAAGAAAAATTCCCAACGAAAGTAGCATGGATGACAAGCCTTTATTCTACAGCTATGGGAATTTTTGCAGCATTAGCTTCTGGAGTAAGTGTTCCTATAGCGGAAGGACTTGGACTTGGATGGCAGATGGCATTATGGATTTGGGCCATTCCGGCATTGATTGGGACGGTCGTATGGTTTTACCTAACAAAACGTGAAAAAATGAAGCGTCATGTTTCTTATCATGGGAATAGCAGTGGGAATGAACGAATATGGCTTTCATCACTAGCTTGGCAAGTTGCGGGGTTTATGGGGTTTCAATCTTTTTTATTTTATGTCACGATATCATGGATGCCAGAGATTTTGCAGGCAAATGAGGTTAGTGCTTCAACAGCAGGTTGGCTATTATCTTTTATGCAATTTATTGGATTGCCTGCAAGTTTTCTTGTGCCAGTAATCGCTGAGAAATTTCGTTCTCAACAAGGGCTTGTACTAGCATTAGGATTATTTTCTGTTAGTGGATATGCTGGTTTATTATTCGGAGGAACATTTTCCATTATGGTGATCAGTGTTATTTTAATTGGCTTTTCGTTAAGCGGTACATTTGCCTTGGCATTGACATTCCTAGGTATGCGAGCGAAAACTGCAAAACAAGCTGCCTTTTTATCAGGAATGGCACAGACCCTTGGTTATATTCTTGCCGCTTTTGGACCGTTTTTAATAGGATTTATTTTTGATAAAACCAAGAACTGGGACGTTCCATTAGTCGTGTTAATTATCGTTTCTGTAATTGTTGTAACATTTGGTTTTGGTGCAGGGAGAGACAAGTATGTTTTTGAAAAATAATGTAACAAAAGAAGAAAATTCAAATAAAACGATTGAAAAAAAACCATATAGTGTGAAAGATAGTTATTTTTGGAGGATTAATGCTAGTTTAGCGTTAGCATCTTTTTTTATTTTTGCTAGTATGTACGCAATTCAACCCCTATTGCCAGTCTTTGTTGATGAATTTCAAATTAGTGTTTCCGTCTCTAGTTTATCTATGTCATTTACTATTATTGGTTTAATTGCAGGTTTAATCATCTTGGGTTTTTTATCAGATCGAATGGGAAGAACGCAGTTTATTAAAATATCATTATTAGGAGCTATTTTTCCGTTTTTTCTTATGCCGCTAACGGATAGCTTTATCATATTTATTATACTTCGGTTTATACAAGGCTTTGCTCTTGCTGGTTTACCAGCTGCAGCACTTGCGTATTTACATGAGGAGATTGAACCTAAAAGTGCCGCTTTTGCAACAGCATTATATATATCTAGTAATGCACTAGGAGGGATGGCTGGAAGAGTAATAACGGGGGTAGTGTCAGATGTTATGTCTTGGCAGGTTGCCTTTTATGGACTAGCAGCATTTGGAGGGCTTATTTTAATACTAACTCATTTCTTGCTTCCACATTCCAAACATTTTCAACCTAGCCGACTACCATTTAGTAAGGATATAGAGGGATTTCTATTTCATCTCAAAGATCCCCAATTATTGCTCGTTTTTGGATTAGGAATTGTTTTGCAAATGTCGTTCACAGGGGTTTGGACCTACTTGCCTTTTTATCTACAAGGAGAGCCGTTTTTATTATCATTGCATACTATTTCTTATTTTTTTCTGGCTTATGGGCTTGGAGTCATTGGTTCACCTTTAGCCGGGTGGCTTTCCAGTTTCATAGGTTTAGAAAAAGTTCGCATAGGTGGTATGATTACCTTAGGCATTGGTATATTGTTTACACTACATAACGCATTACCTATTATTGTGGTTGGGCTTTGCATTACTTGTCTTGGCTTTTTTACAGCACATTCATTAACAGCTTCTTCTGTCAGTGAAACAGTTACACACCATAAAGGGAGTGCTTCTAGCTTATATTTAGTTTCCTATTACATAGGTGTTACCTTAGGTAGTTCCGCTTTAGCGCCGATATGGGAGAATTTCCATTGGAAAGGACTAGCTGTGTTACTTGGACTACTACCAATGATTTATTTACTTATCATTCGCTCTATTCCACATGGCAGTCGTCAGAGCACTTCTAATTCTGCTTACATGAATAAATAAACTTACGTAGGTAACTCTTGTGTGTTATAAAGAACTTTGCTTTATTATGGAAGGAGGAAAAATAGTTTATATGTTAAAACATTTGCTTTATGAATTAATTGGTTGGATTTTTACCGGTGTAGGGGCTTACTTCATTTATGAAGATCCAACACTTATTCTACCTTACATTAGTCTAGGGATAGGTTTAGCTTTCATCATTTTTCATTTACCGAAGAGTTTACGACGAAAAAAATAAGTGTGAGTTATATTTACGCAAATGCATATAGGTTCGATTTTGAAATATAGTTACGAAAATAATTAAAATTAACGAAATGTAATTTTAAAAGACGCCTGATTATGATATAGTTAACATGGAGCGAGCTGAAAACGCTTATATAAATTCATTTTATGAACACGAAAGGATAATGGAAATGTTAGAATCAGGGACGTCAAGCAATATTGTTATTGGTTTAATGTCTGGTACTTCTTTAGATGGTATTGATGCAGCGATCGTCAAAATAAATGAAGACCATGCATTAGATTTTGAACTACTTCATTTTGCTAGCTTTTCCTATTCAAAAGAAATGAAAGAAAGAATTTCAAACATGTGCAACCCGGAAACAGTACGTATTGAAGAAATATCAAGCATGAATATGTATCTTGGGAAGTTATTTGCAGATGCTTCGAAACAAGTGATGGAAGATGCTAGGTTGTCATCGGAACAAATTTTGTTAATTAGTTCACATGGTCAAACGATATATCATCAGCCAGAACCAAAGGAAGTAGAAGGAAATAAAGTTGTTTCAACGCTACAAATTGGGGATATCGGTATGATTGCAGAACTTACCGGTATTACAACAATTGGAGATTTTAGAACGAGAGATATGGCAGCTGGTGGACAAGGAGCTCCATTAGTACCATACACGGATTATAAGTTGTATCGGAAAGAAGAATACGGAAGAGCCCTAGTTAATATTGGAGGGATTTCCAATGTAACCATACTTCCAAAAGGATGTAAAGAAGCGGATGTACTAGCTTATGATACTGGGCCTGGAAATATGATAATGGACGCTTTTACAAGTTTAGCTACAAACGGTGTACAAAATTATGATGAGAATGGTGCTATAGCAGCTAAAGGGACAGTCAATGAAACCTGGCTATCGCAGCTGTTAGATCACCCTTACTTTCATCTAACAGCACCTAAAAGTACGGGAAGAGAATTATTCGGAGAAGCGTACTCTAACCAGCTATGGCTTGAAGCTGAGCGTCTTCAAATTGATAATGATGATAAAGTAGCTACGGTAACAGCTTTAACTGCAAAAACTATTGCTTTAGAGATTAATAAATATATCGCATCTGCTAGCTTAAAAGAAGTGTTTATTAGTGGTGGGGGCAGATATAATAAAACGCTATTAACGTTAATTTCTAAATATTTGTCTAAGGATGTCATTGTTTGCGGAACGGATGAAATTGGCATGCCTGCAGATGCCAAAGAGGCGATCTCTTTCGCTTTACTAGGATATCAATGCTATAAACAAAGAACGAATAATCTTCCTGCGGCAACTGGTGCAAAGAAACCAGTAGTTATGGGGAAAATATCGTGGTAGTCCACCATGCGAATGAGAAACATAAAGGAAGAAAAAGGTTAAAGATGATAAGTAATCTGCCATTTACTACTACGTAAAAAAGCTACGCTTATTGTTCAATCTTTTTTATTGCTTTCCAATAGTATGAAAATAAACATGTGGGAATCTATTCGTTCCCACATGTTTATGAATAACAACAAACGTCACTGTCTGTTTCTGTTTATTTCACAAAATCAGGTACTTCTGTAATGTTTATTCCCCAAAGCATCGGCAGTAAGAAATAAATGGCTACCGTGACTAAAATAGAGCCTATTATATTTAACGCCACGCCAGCTTTAACCATATCTGGAATGCGTAAGTAACCTGAACCAAAAACGACCGCATTTGGTGGGGTAGCAACCGGTAACATAAAAGCACAAGATGAAGCTACACCAGCAGCAATCATAACTGCAAATGGATGGACTCCTAGAGCTAAAGCAAGCGCCGCCATGATAGGGTACATCATATTTGCTGTTGCGGTATTGGAAGTAATCTCTGTTAAGAATATAACTAGTCCTGCAACAACTAGCAATACAATGAAAATATGAATACCTTGCAATGCAGTTAATTGATTTCCGATCCATTCAGAAAGGCCAGACTGCGTAAATCCTGCTGCTACTGCTAAACCTCCCCCAAACAATAACAAGATCCCCCATGGTAGCTTCACAGCTGTATTCCAATCTAATAGAAATGTGTCTTTATAATTTTTGGAAGGTAGCAAAAACAAGAGGATAGCTGCGCTCATTGCGATAATCGCATCATTTATATTAGGGTTAATTTGAACAAGTAAAAATGAACGAGTTATCCAAGCCAAAGCTGCTAGAATAAATACAGTGAAAACAGCCTTTTCCTCAGCCGAAGGTTTACCAAGCTTTTGCTTTTCTTGATGAATCACTGCTTTGCCACCAGGAAGCTGTTTTAGTTTTAATGGGTAAGCTATTTTAATTAGGTAAAACCAAATGATAAAAATAAATACCCATGCGATTGGCACGCCAAATAACATCCACTTTGCAAAGGATAGTTCTATTCCATACATTTTATTAATGACGCCTGCTAATGCTGCGTTAGGAGGTGTTCCTATTAGTGTAGCAATACCTCCAACAGATGCTGAATATGCAATACTCAGCATGAGAGCCTTTCCAAAAGCAAAGTTCTCTTTAGAAGTGTCGATGGAAGGATCGTCCTTTAAGGCGTCCGAAATTTGGTAAATAATAGCTAGACCAATGGGAACCATCATCATTGCTGTAGCGGTGTTAGAAATCCACATGGATAAAAAACCAGTTGCAACCATGAATCCTAGAATAATACGGTTCGTGTTCGTACCAATTACAGAAATAATGGATAGTGCAATTCTCCTATGTAGATTCCATTTTTCCATTGCTAGCGCTATCATAAAACCACCCATAAACAAAAAAATGGTATCGCTTCCATAGGAAGATGTAGTAGTACCAATATCTAAGCCACCTGTTAAAGGAAATAAAATGATTGGTAATAAAGAAGTTGCTGGAATGGGGATTGCTTCGGTCATCCACCAAATTGCAACCCAAATCGTACTAGCTAAAATGGCTAATCCCTGTTGAGATAAGCCTTCAGGTGAAAAAAATAATAAAGTGATGGTAAATAATAATGGTCCAGCAATTAAACCAAAAAGCTGCCCAGGCTTATAGTTACGATTTTTTCCCGGCTCATTATTGTTTCCTACTAGACTATCGGAAGGGTCTATGGATCTACCAGTTGATAATCTAGAGGAATTAGCTTGAACAAAAAATGTAAAAAAAGATTTTAATTCGTCATGTTTCTCCCACATCCAATTCCAAGTTGACGAAATCATACATATTCCCCCTTTTTCTCCCATGTATAACATTATATTTAACTATCATAGTTTGAGCAAGATAAGATGATTTCGTTTTCATTGTCAATAGAAATTTTTCGCTTCATTTGGTAATTATTTTACTTTTTCCGCAAGCAACTCGTTCATTGCGTAGATAGGAGTGAGTTTAACTTTCAATGTATGTTATGATGTTCATGATAAGGCATTCTTTGTTGTAATGTTGGAGAAATAGGAAAAGGAGTTATAAATGATGAAAAAATTGTTGTTAACTGGTTTTGCAGCATTTTTAGATAATCCAATCAACCCTACAGAAAAAATAGTGGAAGAACTAGATGGAGGAGTAATAGATAGTTATAAAATTGTTGCTAGAAAATTGCCGGTTGATTTTATGACGGCAGGAAAACAATTGATTACACATATGGAAGAAGTAGAGCCACAAGCTGTTATTGCTTTGGGATTGGCTGCAGGAAGAAGTGCTATTACACCTGAGCGGATTGCGATAAACTGTAATGACGGTTTAAAAGACAATCGAGGATACCAACCACACGGAGAGAAAATAGTAACTGGTGGTGCAGATGGTTATTTTTCCACCTTACCTTTACATAAAATAATTGATGCATTACATGACGAACAGCTACCTGCACATATATCAAATACTGCCGGTACATACGTATGCAACAACGTTATGTATCATGCATTACATTTTGCGCAGAAGCAAGCTCTATCCACTCCAATTGGTTTTATCCATCTTCCAGCATCTCATGCGCTCGCTTTGAAAAAACAACTTCCTAGCTGGTCGCAGTCCGATTTAACGCGTGCTGTAAAAACAATCATTTCTACTTTATCTTGAATAGAAGGTGCTAAAAATTCTAATTTGAACATTTACTAAATCTAATGAAGCATTGCAACTATGTTAATAAATTTTAACGGTATATGTAGAGCTACTTTATTGATTCGCTATCCGAAATGATTTAAAATAACGTAGACACGATCATAGGATAGAAGGTGATAGGTATGCCAAAACAAATTTGGCTACTCGTAATTGCAACAACGGTAAATGTCACTGGTGCTTCTTTCTTATGGCCATTAAACACTATATATATGCACAATGAATTGGGAAAAAGCCTTGCTTTTGCAGGGTTTATTTTAATGCTTAACCAAGGTGCATCTATTGCAGGTAACTTACTAGGCGGTATATTGTTTGATAAGTTCAGCCCTTATAAAACGATCCTTTACGGAACAGGGTTAGCAATGATGGCTTCTACCGTTATGGTATTATTGCATCATGACATTCTGTATTATTCTATTGCGCTTATTCTAATAGGTTTTGGTTCTGGGATAACGTGGCCTGTTATGTTTGCGATGGCTGGTTCGATTTGGAAAGAAGGAGGAAGACGTGCGTTTAATGCCATATATGTTGCACAAAATTTTGGAGTTGCATTAGGAGCTACTGTCGGTGGCTATGTAGCAAGTATATCGTTTAATTATATTTTTATAAGCAATGCGATTTTGTTCTTTAGCTTTTTTCTTATTGTTTTCATGACGTTTAAACCAATGGACGCTTTTGTAGATCGCCAGATGCATACGACCGTTTTAAAACAGCAAGGAAAGATGAAAGATAAATCAGCCTTTATCTCCTTACTTATTTTATGTGGCGGCTTTTTAATAACTTGGATTGCTTATAGTCAATGGCAATCCACTATTGCTTCCTATACGCAAGATTTACAAATACCATTAGAATTATATAGTACTTTATGGGCAATTAATGGCTTTCTTATTGTATTAGGTCAACCTCTCATAAAGTTGCTTACCACAAGGGTTACTTCACAAAAAAAGCAAATATATGTTGGCAATACCATTTTTCTTATATCTTTTCTGATTGCTTTATGGTCAGAAACCTTTAGCATGTTTGCCATAGCTATGGTAATCTTAACAGTGGGAGAAATGCTTGTTTGGCCTGCCGTTCCTACTTTGGCAAATGATTTAGCCCCACAAGGAAGGACAGGTTTTTATCAAGGAATAGTAAATAGTATTGGTGCCGCAGGAAGGATGGTCGGACCATTATTAGGTGGGGTTATTGTAGATATGTTTAACATTGAATTGTTATTCTTTATTTTATTAGCACTACTCATTATTCCTTATATAACAACGAGTATGTATGATCGGGGTTTCGTTTTCACTAGAAATACTTGATAAATGGAGGCTAGAAAATGGAGCAAGCAAAGAATATTAAACTTATCGCTTTAGACATGGATGGCACGCTATTAACAAAGGATCATGAAATTACACCGCTTACTCGTCAAGCAATTTCAGAAGCAATGGATAAAGGAATTCATGTTGTATTAAGTACTGGACGTTGGTTGCAATCTTGTTACCCATTTGCGGAATCTTTAGGATTACAATCTTATCTCGTAACAGTGAATGGTGGAGAGATTTGGACGAAAGACAAAGAGCTTGTCGAGCAACATTTGTTTGACGCTAAGAAAATTGAACAGATGTACCATATTGCTGCAGGGCTTGGACTTACGACGTGGATGATCACTACAGAACAAGTATATCGTAATGAGTTGCCAGAAAATGTTCATGAGCTAAAATGGTTGAAATTTGGTTGTGAGTCTCATGACCCAGTCACTTTAGAAAAAATGATTAAAGAGTTATCGTTTATAGATGGGCTGGAAATGACGAATTCCTTACCAACAAACCTAGAGGTAAACCCTGAAGGAGTAAATAAGGCCAAAGGTTTAGAAAAAGTTTGTAACTTGGTTGGAATAACAATGGATGAAGTGATGGCGGTTGGAGATAGTTTGAATGATATAAAAATGATTCAACAAGCTGGAGTAGGTGTTGCTATGGGTAACGCGCAAGAAGCGGTAAAAAAAGCTGCGGATGATATTACAGATGTGAACAACGCAGATGGAGTTGGCAAAGCAATTAGACGGCACGCGCTGTAAATATATAGAACGTTAAACAAAAGGGGAGATATCTTTCTCTCCTTTTTATACGTATAGGAAAATTTATAGTATAATAAAATGACAGCGTTTTTCTAATAGCAAATGGAGGGTGCTGTAAGATTATCGCTTCAAGAAGTGATGGGAAGTTTCATTTTTCACCTAGACTACACAAGTGACAATAAGATGCCTTGTGCACGGTTGTCATATGTAATTCCATACATAAATATTTTCTCATTAACATATAATATAAGTAGAATAGCCTTTTAAATCCTAGAGACGGGATGCACCGAACGATAGTTGTATGCTTAGTAGCTTTCCTTCTGGCAACAATAGGCGTATAATAGAAGTTAGTATAAGAAAGGAGATGCTCACATGTCTTTTTCACGTGGACCAAAAGAACCGGTTCCAGAAGTGGAAACGAACATTTGGTCATGCACCAGTGACGACTGTCAAGGTTGGATGCGGGAGTCGTATAGTTTTGAGGAGGAACCAACATGTCCGTTATGTAAGTCCACTATGCAAAAGGAAGTAAGGACTCTTCCTGAACTTAAGTAGCATGAACCAATAAGTATCTCTTTATAAGATATAAACCACTGCTACTAGCCCTTGATAGAAATCAAGGGTTTTTTGCATGTATAATTTATCTTTATTGATTCGTTCGATTCGCTACGTTGCTAAAACTGGCGCCCGGCCTTCATTCATATATTATAAGAATCGTATCATTCAAGATATGATAAAGCTTAGACATACTATACAAATAGATATAATCTTGCAATTATTCGAAATGATTTGTTATACTAAAATTACAATTACTTGAAAACGCTTTCTTAAAAGGGAGGAGAAAGTTTGATGAGGTATGCTAATCCAAATACGGAAAATGCTGTAGTTCATTTTAGGGAAAAATATGATAATTTTATAGGAGGAGAATACATTCCACCAGCTAATGGAAATTATTTTGAAAATGCAAGTCCGGTAACTGGAGAAGTATTTTGTCAGATAGCAAGGTCGACAAAGGAAGATGTAGAAGCTGCATTAGATGCCGCGCATGAGGCGAAAAAGATATGGAGTCAAACCTCAGTAACGGAAAGATCATTGTTGCTTCATAAAATCGCTGACCGAATGGAAGAGAACATGGAAAAGTTAGCTGTTGCAGAAACTTGGGATAATGGAAAGGCAGTCCGTGAACCGTTAGCTGCAGATATACCACTTGCTATCGATCATTTTCGTTATTTTGCAGGTGTGATTCGAGCGCAGGAAGGCGGAGTTAGTCAAATTGATAAAGATACGGTCGCTTATCATTTCCATGAACCTTTAGGAGTAGTAGGACAAATTATTCCTTGGAACTTCCCGTTATTAATGGCTACATGGAAATTAGCTCCTGCACTAGCTGCTGGAAACTGTGTTGTTTTAAAACCAGCTGAACAAACGCCAGCTTCTATTCATGTATGGCTTGATCTAGTGAAAGACTTAATTCCTGCAGGTGTTGTGAACGTGATTAATGGATTTGGTGTTGAAGCAGGTAAACCGCTAGCTTCAAATAGTAGAATTTCAAAAGTAGCCTTTACAGGGGAAACAACTACCGGACGATTAATTATGCAATATGCGTCGGAAAATATCATTCCTGTAACATTGGAACTTGGTGGTAAATCTCCAAACATATTCTTTGCAGATGTAATGGATCGGGATGATGGTTTTTTAGAAAAAGCAGTCGAAGGGTTTACGATGTTTGCGTTAAATCAAGGAGAAGTATGTACATGTCCATCTAGAGCATTAATTGAAGAAACGATATATGATGAATTTATGGAGCGTGCTATAGATAGGGTCAAACAAATTAAGTTAGGGCATCCATTGGATACTACTACGATGATGGGTGCACAAGCATCTCAAGAACAAATGGAGAAAATCCAATCTTATTTAAATATAGGTAAGCAAGAGGGCGCAGAGGTTTTAATTGGTGGAAATGTACAAAAAGCTGATGACCCTGATTTGAAAAATGGCTATTATGTGGAGCCAACTATTTTTAAAGGGAATAATAAAATGCGCATTTTTCAAGAAGAGATATTTGGACCAGTTCTGTCAGTAACAACTTTTAAAGATAAAGAAGAAGCACTTACGGTTGCAAATGATACATTGTATGGACTAGGTGCAGGGGTCTGGACGAGAAATATGAATACCGCTTACCGTTTTGGTCGAAATATAGAGGCTGGTCGCATATGGACAAATTGTTATCATCAATACCCTGCACATGCAGCATTTGGCGGATACAAAAAGTCTGGTATTGGTAGGGAGAACCATTTAATGATGCTTAGCCACTATCAGCAAACGAAAAACTTGCTAATAAGCTATAGCGAAAGGCCGGCAGGATTATTTTAATGCAATAAAAAGTGGAAATGTTCTGTACTTCAAATGCGCCAAAAAGACCAATTTCACGATAAGAAATCGACAATAAACTATATTGTTTTAATAGGAGATGGGGAAATGGAGAGTGCTTTTAGAGCTCTATAGACTTTTTGTTAAAAGGGGGATCATATGGTAGAACGGGTAACAGCGACGAAAGAAGCACTTCAATTGTTAGAAAAGTTGAAACGTGAACATGGCGAATTAATGTTTCATCAGTCTGGAGGCTGCTGTGATGGAAGCTCACCAATGTGCTACCCTCTCCATGAGTTTCGTGTCGGTGATGCGGATGTGTTATTGGGGAGTATTGCTGGGGTGCCATTTTATATATCAAAGGATCAATATGAATATTGGAAGCATACACAGCTTATTATAGATGCAGTTAATGGCAGGGGAGGCATGTTCTCCCTAGAAGGGCCTGAAGGGAAGCGTTTTTTAACGAGATCTAGAGTTTTTACGGAACAAGAACAATTAACTTTAGAACAATAAGAAAAGGATACGCATATTCCCATGTGCGTATCCTTCTTCATACCAAGCGCTATTTCTCATGAATGGTAGTCAAAGTACGTTAACAGTTATTCTTTCATTTTATGGAGTATTTCTACTGCCTTTTCTGTAGAAAGACCACTATTGCCTTTTGTTTCTTCAATCATAATAGAAACAATAATGTCTTCATCGTCTGTAGGATAACCAACAAACCAACCGTTTTCCTGACCGTCACTATCACTAGTTAATTTTAACTCAGCCGTCCCCGTTTTACCCGAAACAGGGAATTTAGCATTTTTTGCAGAACGCTTTGCTGTTCCATCTACAACAACATCTCGCAGTGCTTCTTTGATTATGTCCGCTTGCTTTGGTGTAATTAATTTATCTTTCCACACTTGTGCCTTCTCTTCACTTGTTAATAAAGTTGGTTTTAGCATGTTCCCGTCATTTAAAAATGCTGTATAAGCTGTAGCTAGGTGTAACGAGCTCATTTCTACTTCGCCTTGACCATAGCTTGTATTTGCTAGTAGCACTTCATCATCTAGCTTTTCTGAAGTGGATATAGAAGATGCTGTAATCGGGTATTCAAATGGGAAATCCGTACCTAAGCCGAATGCTTTCAGTCCTTCAACGTAAGCTTTTGCACCCATATCGACAGCTTGCATGGCGAAATAGATATTATCAGATCGAACGATAGCATCATGTAGGTCAACAGGGCCGTTTGATTCGGATACACGTGTTACCTCATAATCTCCCCAGCCTTCTCCGTTACTCCAAGTAAGACCACTTATTTTTAACCCCTCTTTTGGATCAATCGTTCCATTTTTCATTCCAATTGCCCCAGTAATTGGTTTAATTACCGATCCAGGAGCATAGGTGGAAGAAAAACGATTTAAGAGTGGATTTTCTTTGTCCTCTTCTAGTTTTTTCCAAATATTTGCTGTTGATCCATATAATATCTCATTTGGATCAAAAGAAGGGCTGGATACTAAGCCAAGCGTTTCCCCTGTTTTTGCATCTATGACAGAGGTTGTAGACTTATCGCCACCTAGTGTGTTATAGATTTTCTCCTGCACATTTATGTCGATGGTTAGCTTTACATTCTCGCCATCTTTGGCCTCTTTTTCTGTGAGAATCGTCTCTTCTCCATCATTTATAACTTTAACAGTACTCCCTTTTATGCCGCGTAGCTGTTTTTCATATAATTTTTCTAATCCTCTTTTACCAATAGTATCTTGTGCAGAGTAATTATTTTCCTTCTGTTTTTTTAACTCTTCTGCAGTTACTTGTCCGATATAACCGACGAGTGCTCCGGTAGCTGCTCCCCCTGGATAGATTCGTCCTGTCGTTTCTTGCCTAGTAATACCATTGATAGCAACAAGCTCATTCCAGAGCGCTTCATCCTCTTTCGTAATTTTTGCTATTGGCACAAATAAATTTGGCTCTACCCAACTGGCATTCAGTTTTTCGTCAATTGATTCAATAGATAGTCCAAGTAGTTGGGCGATTTTTTTCTTGTTTTGTTCTGCATCTTCCCCAAGGTTCTCAGGTACAATTCCTATTTCATAAATGGTATCATTCATCGCAAGAGGCATATCATTGCGATCACGAATCTCGCCTCGAGCAGGTGTTGTAGAATCAATCCGGAGCTCACCGCTATCTTTCATTTCTGGGAAAATAAAACCAGTGTCCCAATCTACATACCAGTTTTCTTTATCCTTATCCTCTTGCTTGATTAGATTTGCTTCGTAATCAAAAGATATAGGACCTGCTGTTGTTTTCATGCTTACGGAAAAAGGAATGGATACTTTTCCATCTTTCATCGCTTTTTCACTTTCTTTATCACTCAATGTTTCTGCTTCAATTTTTAAATCAGAAACATTTAAATCCTGATAAATTTTTTTATAACGATCGACGAATTGTTCTGTTGGATAATTTTCTTTAGCTGATTTGCTTAACATGGCATACATTTTATCGAATTCTTTCTCGTTCCAATGATTGATATAATTGGAAAAGCGATCGCTTGGTGTTGCGTTATCGTCAGAACAGGCAGTTATAGCTCCTACTAACAATATGATTGCGATAACAATTAATTTTCTCATAGTAACCTCCCTTTATTTTAAATTAGCAAAGTAACATGGACGTACAGTTCTTTCATGTTATTTTATTACAAACTATTTCGCATCCATATGCGTTTTAATCTCAGACTGTACACGACTGAACTCCGAGTCAGGGACAACATAAAACCAAACCCCACCAATCATTTGACCGTTCCCTTTCATTTCTATCGTGGATATGTTATTTCTCGTGTTTCGATAGTTGCTGAATAACGTCTGCATATCATCCATGTCCAAATTCGTCTTGACATTATCCCCGAGTATGGTAAGTATTTCTCCAAACTTAGTAATGCTTGAAAAGCTAGCTCCTTTATTAATAGCAGCCATGATTACTGCGCGCTGTCGTTCATTACGACCTAAGTCACCTCTGGGATCATTTTTTCGCATCCGTATGTAGTCTAATGCTTGTTCTCCGTTTAATTGCACGTCACCTTTTGGAAATTTAGAACCCCCTTGAGAAAAAGCGGTCTTATTCGTGACGGTCACTCCACCTAATGCATCAATCCCTTGTTTAAAACCTTCCATGTTGACACTGGCATAGTAATGTACTGGAATATTAAAGTTTTCCTCCACGGTTTGGACGGATAGTTCTACATCTCCGAACGCATATGCGTGATTAATTTTATCTTTTCCTCTACCAGGAATGTTGACATATGTATCACGGGGGATACTTATCATTTTCATTGCATTCGTTTTTGGATTAAGCGATAAAAGGATCATCGTATCCGATCTTCCTTTATCCCCGCTTCGTTCATCGACTCCGAGCAGTAAAACGTTCACAGCTTTTGTATCTTTAAAGATAGCTTCGAGTTCTTTTTGTCGTTCTGGATCATTGTCACGTGAAAGTGGGTTATGCATCGTGTCAACTGTGTTATCAATTTGATTCCAAATGTAAAAAATAGTTGCTCCTACAATTAACAGAATGGCTATGAAGATGCCACCTAGCCATAGCGGCCATTTCCGTTTCTTTTTGCTTTTCTCCATTCTCGTACTCAATAAATTCACTCCTATATCATTATTCTTGTTAAGTTAGCTATATTCCTTATGGGGAAACGAATTTTTAACAATGTATAAAGTATAAAAAATGTGCCGTTTATAAAAAAGTAAACTATATTGATTTAGAGATAACTAAAGTATTTCTAAAGATAATTATAAAGCCACCTTAATCTAACTTGGGCTTAACTACAGCCAGTTTGAACATGCGCTTATTTGAAAGTGTTTTTCTAAGATAATAGAAGGCTGTTAGTGTTATTTGTTCATATTTTACACCTTATTGCATTTGTCTAGATGCAAACTATAAAACCAATTACGGTTTGATTATATCGAAATTAGTCGTATTCGTCTATTTTTCCTCTCCTTTCAATTTTGTAAGCAAGTGCATATACCTGTAGATAAAGTATTCGTTTTGTACCAGAAGGAAATAATATAAAATAATTTTTCGGAAAAATCGAACTATCACCAAAGATTATGGCGCATGCTTCTCCTTCGTTTTTACTTGTACTTCGCTGTTTTTATTCAGAGGGAATCCCAATTTTATTTTAGTGACATATAATATAGTGCCTAAAATATTTGGCGCACCTTTACTAAGAAACGTAAAAATTTCCCCGCCAGTTTTAGCAATAGGCCAAGTTTTTCTTATTTTAAAATAAGAGCGGGACGGAGGATTGCATTTTTAACACAAAATGAGCTACTTCAACCAACGCTAAAAGTAAGTAAGTAATAAGGATTCAACTTTATGTATATTCCTAATTATGAAAAAAATAGCGAAATCATTGTATAACTGTGTAAAGTTTAGTAGAATTTATAGTGATTTGGTAAAAAATTATAAAATTATTGAAGCTTCATGTCAATGATTCATTTACACAAAATGGAAGTTTAGAGGTGGGAAATGAATGGGTGAGCAGGAAAAGTATAAAAATTTATTAAAAAAGGTTATTCAAGAAACAGAGAATCAAAATATAAACTCTTCACAAGAAATGGTGAACATGCTTGTTAAAGAATTAAGGAGTATTACGTTAACAAGTTCAGTGGCACCTAAATCTTAAAACTAAGAAGTAGTATTTCAATATCTGGGATGCTACTTCTTCATATGTTATTAGCATTATATTTTTGAGGAATTTATGGTATAAATTATGTTGATAGCAAAAATTTGTCAGCAAATCGCAAAGTGATAACTGATTATAAAAAATGTGAAGGATAACACAAGTTGTGTTATTATGGTGCTTCATGCAAGAAATGATGTTTTTAATAGATAATGGTGATTTTGCTTTAATGCAGAATACATATTTTACGTCAAAGGAAGGAAGCGACCTGAAATGGATAAAACTTTGCCTATGTTCATTAAAAACGCTACTATATTCACAGAAACGACAATCATCAAAGATGGCAGTTTGCTTTTAGATGGAGGGAAAATTAGTTCTGTTCACCAACATGGTGATTTTCCATCTTGTTTACCTGAAGCAACACAAGTGATAGATGCAAATGGTTTATCTGTAATCCCAGGCTTTATTGATGGACATATTCATGGTGCGAATGGTTCAGATGTGATGGATGCTACGGAAGCAGCTATAGATACGATGAGTAAAACGCTTCCCAAAGAGGGGACGACTAGTTATTTAGCGACAACGATTACACAGTCTCCTGAACAAACGGAAGCGGCTTTAAGAAATATACGTGATTACGTCAATAAAATTGGTCAAGCAGAAGTTGTTGGGGTGCATTTGGAGGGGCCATTTATTGAAAAGAAAAAAGCGGGTGCTCAGCCATTACAATACATTAAAGATCCCGACATAGACGTATTCAACCGCTGGCAGGAACTATCTGGAAACAAAATAAAAACGATTACAATGGCTCCAGAGCTTGATTCGAATGGAGCGTTTATAAAAAAATTAGCTGCTGATGGGGTCAATGTGTCTGCAGGTCATACGAATGCTACCTTTTCTATGATGCAACAAGCTGTAAAGCATGGGGTTAAGCAAGTTACACATCTTTGTAATGCTATGAACGGTATTCATCACCGTGATATTGGCACAGTTGGTGCAGCAATGCAACTAAAAGAGATACGTGCAGAACTCATTGCAGATGGTATTCATGTTGTACCAGAAATGCTGCAACTTATTTATCAAAACATTGGTAGTAAGCGACTACTTTTAATTACAGATGCGATGCGGGCAAAATGTTTACCTGCTGGTGAGTATGAGTTAGGTGGACAGCCCGTACATGTTTCTACAGATAGAGCAGTATTAGAAAATGGTACTTTAGCGGGAAGCATTTTAAAGATGCAGGAAGGTGCGCAAAACATGTTGCGTTTAACAGAAGCTTCCATGCATAACATTATTGAAATGACTGCTGTAAATCCTGCCAAACAAATAAACATATATGATCGAAAAGGTAGTATCACACCAGGAAAAGATGCCGATGTTCTCATTGTTGATGAACAGCTAGATATAAAGTATACATTTTGCAGAGGGAAAATAGCATTTAAAGGAGATAGAGAAAATGGAATTAATGAAGGTTCGTAATTATGGAGAGTTAAGTGAACGTGTCGGAGAAATGGTTATTGAAAAAGTAAATGCGCTTGAAAAACCAGTACTAGGTTTGGCAACAGGATCTACTCCGGAAGGATTATATGAGTATTTAATTAACCAATATAAAGCGGAAAAAGTATCATTTGAACATGTTGTTACTTTTAATCTTGATGAATATGTAGGCTTAGAAAAAGAAGATATTAATAGCTATAACTACTATATGAATGAAAAACTATTTAAACATATTGGTATACCAGCTCATCAAACATACTTGCCAAATGGTAATGCACTTGATCTTAACGAAGAAGCTATAAATTATGAAAAACGTATTAAACAGGCAGGTAATATAGATTTGCAAATTCTTGGTCTAGGTTTAAATGGGCATATTGGTTTTAATGAACCAGGAACTCCGTTCACAAGCAGAACGCATATTGTGCAACTGGATGAGTCTACGCGTCAAGCAAATGCACGTTTTTTTATATCGCTTGATGAAGTACCTACGCAAGCAATAACAATGGGAATTGAAACCATTATGGAGAGTGAGCAAATTGTATTGCTTGTCTCAGGGGAAGGCAAAGCGGGAGCATTGAAACGAGTAGTGAATGGTGAAGTAAGTGAAGAATTTCCGGCTTCCATATTGCAAAAGCATAATAATGTTATTATTATAGCAGATGAAGCGGCGTGTAAGTTACTTTAATAAAGGGCTCACTATGAAGCAGTAGTAAGCGAATGTTTGAAGCTGGAGAGGAATAAAACAAGAGTCAAGGTAATGTTCATCTCCGAAGAAATGAGTCTTAATTAGAACAATTTTCAAGGGAACTCTTTTGAAAGAAGAGCTCCCTTGAAATGGTAAGAAGGATAATTATCAGCTTTTATACGTCTATTTCAAGGTAAGTCGTATCTGTTTTGTTTATTCTTGCTTGATCATTGGTTAATTCAACTATAAAAGCTTCAAAATCTGCTTCTGCTCCTACTTCGACATAAACATGGTATGTGACTTGATCTGTGTATTCTGTTTTGTGTAAAATGTATTCCGCTTGTCGTAGAGCATGTTCTAATTTACCAGATAATCCATAATCCGCAGTCACCGTATACCCTTGCATGCGCTGGCGCTTAACCACTCCAGTTGTTTTAATTGCTTGTGAAGTTGTGCTCCCATATGCTCGAATGAGACCACCTGCTCCAAGCTTAATACCTCCAAAATAACGTGTGACAACAACTGCAGTATCTTTCAATTTTTGTTTCTTCAGTACTTCTAGAATAGGCACTCCTGCTGTTCCGCTAGGTTCTCCGTCATCATTCGCTTTTTGAATTTGGTCGTGCTCCCCTATTATATAAGCAGAGCAGTTGTGTGTTGCATCATGATGTTTTTTCTTTATTTCTTGAATGAATTTTTGCGCATCTTCTTCCGTTTCAACTCTTTTAACATATCCGATAAACCGAGATTTTTGTATTACAATTTCGTCTTGTCCTTTTCGTTTTACAGTATAATAACGATCGAGCAATTTCCATTTCCTCCTTGGTACTTGCGTGTTAAAATAAGATAGATTCGTTTCGTAAACCGTTGGATTATAGTGCTAACAAACAGTGTATATTCTCGCGTTTTCTAGTATTAATACTTGCAATCAAACAGATTAACGATAAAATTATATAACCTACAACAAAGGTTTTATAGGTAGAAAAAGGGATATTATACATCATAAAGTGAATCTTTCATTCACAAGATTTTCTTTTATAGGCTATGGAAAAAAACGGGTTTACAAAAAATGTATAAACATGTCCTTTTATCCCGGGTATAAAGTGCTGTAAGGCACCCATTTCAAGCATTAAAAGATGCTAGCTGACCAAGCCTAAGTGGGTGATAACAGCCACTTTGTTCTATGATAAGAAAGTGTAAAATTTGATGCTATGGTATAACCAAATATACGAGTGGGCCCCGCCCGGCTCCATCATCCAACAACTAGGCGACTTCAGTCCATTGCCTTACGGTACGTCATCATCGGTCCGTTCTAAATAGGAAGGCCGACTAAAGACGGGCTTGCTGAAGGACGCGGCATACTCCTGTTGCAGGAGCGTGATTTCTAAAACTTTAGTTAATTCGTTCCAGTCGCTACGCTGCTAAACGGGCGCCCCGAGCCTTTGTTCATCTAAAAAATCAGTGGGGGTTAAAGAAACACCACACGGATTGAAGCTTCACTTTATAGTAACTAAAAGTAGGAATAGAGATTCGGTTATATTTATAAATTGAGTACAAAGATGCATTTTACGTCTATCTTATGTATGCTAAAAGACCCTATAAAAAGTTGGACAGTTTGCGTATAATTATAACATAGGTTGGTGGGAAATGATGGCGCAAAGAATTAGCGATCGAGTTTTAGATTATATTATTCATGAGATGATTGAAGTAGTGCAAAATAGTAAAGATGAAATTTTTAGTATTAGTGAAGAAGCAAGAAAAGAGCATGAACATCTTGTGAAAGAGTTGCAAGATACAAAAATAAGGGTAGCACAACATATTAATGATGGTGACGATTTGGAACAAAAAGTTCGCTTTTCTCGTAGGAGACTAGCTGAAGTGAGTAAGCATTTCGATAGATACACGGAAGCCGAGATAAGAGAAGTATATGAAAAGACACATGCTATGCAGACTAAACTAGCCATGTTGCGTCAGGAAGAAAGTGTACTGCGTGAAAAAAGAGATGATTTAGAGAGAAGATTAGTTTCTCTTGCACAAACCATTGAACGGGCTGAAGGGTTAGCTGGTAAAATATCTGTGGTTCTTAATTATTTACATGATGACTTTAAACAAGTAAATGAAATGCTTGAAGAAGCAAAAGAAAAGCAGGAGTTTGGCTTAAAAATTATTGAAGCCCAGGAAGAAGAACGACGGAAAATTTCCAGGGAAATTCATGATGGACCGGCACAAATGCTCGCGAATATTTTATTGCGATCTGAACTGGTAGAGCGTACTTTTCTTAACCAAGACGTAGATCAAGCGCTGGTAGAAATCAAAAGTGTGCGTGAGATGATACGAACCTCCTTATACGAAGTAAGAAGAATTATTTATGACCTCCGTCCGATGGCTTTGGATGATTTAGGTTTAATTCCTACCATGAAAAAATATATCTCTACCACCGCAGACTATAATAATTTGAAAATTGAATTTCATGCATTTGGAGAAAAAAAGCGATTGCATCAAAAATATGAAATTGCTGTTTTTCGATTAGTACAAGAAGCTTTACAAAATGCTGTAAAACACGCAGAAGCTTCTTTAATTCAAGTGAAATTGGACATAGGAAAAAGTGATTTAACGATGGTAATTAAAGATAATGGGGTAGGGTTTGACCCTTCTTTAAAAAAAGATAAATCATTTGGATTAATTGGTATGAGGGAGAGAGTGGAGATGCTTGAAGGTGAAATGAATATCTCTTCAAGTATAGGAAAAGGAACAACTATTTACATAAAGGTTCCTTATACGTCTGTATAACGGTATAATAAAATAGAAGGCTCTAAAATTCCGATATGAAACAGAAGTTTTTTTCTAATGAAGATATTAACAAACCTGAACTTGAAGAAGCTTATTCATCGTAGGTACGTCTAGATATAGATAATATTTGATTCTATCATAAGGAATTCCAGGGGAAAGAAATTTATTTTTGATGCAGGAGGAACTATTATAATGACTGAGGAAAGAAAAATACGTATTGTTTTAATAGACGACCATAAATTATTTCGTGAAGGCGTAAAAAGAATATTGGATTTTGAATCGGCATTTGAAGTAGTGGCAGAAGGTGATGACGGTTCAATGGCTGCCAAACTTGTAAAGGAAAATAATCCAGATGTCGTGTTAATGGATATTAATATGCCAAATATGAATGGAGTTCAGGCAACCAAGGATCTTGTCCGTTATTTTCCAAATACAAGCGTCATTATTTTATCTATCCATGATGATGAGAGCTATGTTACCCACGCTCTAAAAACTGGGGCACAAGGTTACTTATTGAAAGAAATGGATTCAGAGGCATTGATCGAAGCGATTAAGGTTGTCAGTGATGGCGGTTCTTATCTGCATCCAAAAGTGACACATAACTTAGTGATGGAGTATCGTAGACTAGCAAAAGACAATCTATCGTCATTAGCGGAAAATGGTATAGAGTATAGGCAACCACTCCATTTACTAACAAAAAGAGAGTGCCAGGTATTACAATTATTGGCAGATGGTAAAAGCAATCGAGCTGTAGCTGAAACACTTTATATTAGTGAAAAGACTGTAAAAAACCATGTAAGCAATATTCTACAAAAAATGAATGTAAATGATAGAACGCAGGCTGTTGTTGCTGCTATCCGTAAAGGGTGGGTAGAAGTGATTTAGTAAGCACTCGACTGCTTCTACTTATTCGTAAATGAAACTACCATTTACAACAAGGCAAATTGTAGCTAATCAAACTATAAAAAGGAGCTGTCGCAAAATGCATAAAATGCATTTGCTGACAGCTCCCTCTTTTTTTTGCACTATAGGAAGTAGTTATGAGATTTTCCATCCCATGAAGGGAGTCTGCAGTGTATATAGTGAGAGCGATACCGTTAGCTAGGTACAAGAAAAACACGAAAAGTGTAGGATTTTTCCGTAGCGCCCACTAGCCATATTCCGTTTACATGTATGTCGAAATAATTATTGGTTTAAAAATGCATAAAACTGTGCATAAATAGAGTGCTGGAAATGTAGCGGTTGTAATTATGTCTAGAAAACTTGAGGCATACGCATACTTCCTTTATCTAAAACATGCATTTTTTATTAATTTCATGTAGAATATAGTAGGATTGTTGTACTAGTATATAAAAGCAAAGACTATATAAAGAGGAGAAGGTTTGCATGAAAGTTGCTGTAATGACAGACAGCACGGCCTATATACCCAAAGAAATACGGAATAAATTTAATATACATATGGTGCCATTAAGTGTCCAGTTTACGGATACTTCTTTTCAGGAAGAAATTGATATTACAACGGAAGAGTTTTATCAAAAATTAAAGGAAACGAACGAACTGCCAAAAACTTCACAGCCTTCGATCGGTTATATAACAAATGTTTTAGAGGATTTGGCTAAAGAATATGATGCGGTTGTTTCCGTCCATCTTTCTAGTGGTATTAGTGGTACATATCAGGCGGTAGTAAGTGCTGGTGAAATGGTAGACGGAATTGAAGTTTATGCATATGATTCGGAAATTAGTTGTATGGCGCAAGGTTTTTATGTATTAGAAGCAGTAGATATGGTGCAAAAAGGAAAACAGCCTAAGGAAATTATCCGTCGATTCGATGAGATGAAGCAAACGATGCGTGGATATTTTATGGTAGACGATTTAAGTAATCTACATCGTGGAGGACGTCTTAATGGGGCACAGGCCATTTTAGGTAGTGTGCTACAAGTAAAGCCAATTCTTCATTTTGTAGATAAAATAATTGTGCCATACGAAAAAATTCGTACCAAGAAAAAAGCGCTACAGCGGATACTTGATATGCTGGAAAAAGATGCTTCTGAAGGTGGGGCAATCAAGGTAGCTTTTGTTCATGCAAATAATGAAGTTGACGCTCTTGATTTGGAACAACGATTTTTAAAAAAATACCCTGACGCTGAAACGACGATCAGTTATTTTGGACCTGTTATTGGCACACATCTTGGAGAAGGTGCATTGGGTGTGACATGGTATAAGCAGAAATAGCATTTGTTACACGCTATGATAGTATAAAATTCTTAAGTAAAAAAAGCCTCTTTACAAAGGAGGCTCTTTTCAGTATTGTTAGCTAACGGATTCCTTAGCATTACTATTTTGATAATGCATTTGTTTTCTCATAGATTTAAATCGAATATAGAACACAATCATAGAAAGTAATGTGAAAATACTAAAATATAGGAATAGCACGCCAACGCTCTCCCATGTATTGGAGGTTATGCCTAAAGTTATAATACTTCGGTAACTTTCAAGCGAATACGTGAACGGTAAGAAGGTACTCATTTGACGTAATTCTTCTGGGAGCATATCAATTGGTAAAGATGACCCGGTTGTGGGCAATTGCAGGATAACGAATGCCAATGCTATAAATCTCCCAACATTTCCAGCTGCACTTACTAAGAATAAAATAATCATTAAGAAAGTTAAACTTACCATGATAGACAACAAGACGAAAGAAACACCACTTTGTACATCTAAATTTAGGAATACGAGTGTGTATAAAGATAGGATTAATGCTTGTAGAATAGCAAGCATTATTAGCTTTATCGCTTTGCCAGTAAACCAAGCTGTTGCTGATGGGGGAATAATAACAGGATGGCGATATTTAACTGCAAAGGACATAATTAAAATACCAACATAAAGCGCTAATGTTAAAATGTATGGTGCGTTTGAATCACGGTAAAAAGGAAAACTATTCATTACTTCTCCATCTAAAACAACAGGTTCCGCAAACATGGAAATATTTTCTTCGGCAAGGTTTAAATTGTTCGTTTGCGTAGCGCCTTCCTCTAAACCTGCTTGTAATTCTTCACTTCCATCCGATAATTCTGCTAGGCCCCCGTCTACTTGTGTAACCCCGTCTGTTAATGTTTCCCAGCCTTCTTCTACAGTTTGATTTCCTGCGCGTACTTGACTAGAACCATCTTCCAGTTCTATTGCACCAGCAGACAATTCTTGCCACCCAAGCTCTACTGTTTTGTTTCCATCGCGTACTTGTCTGGAGCCATTATACAATTGTTCCGTACCAGCTGTAAGTTCACTCCACCCACTTTTTACAGTTAGATTACCGTCTTTAATTTGCTTGGTTCCTTCCTGTAGTGTAGCTACGTTTGTCTGTAACTCTTTCCATCCTGTTTCTACGGTTTTATTCCCAGCTGCTACTTCATTCGCTCCTTCTTCTAGTTCGATTATACCGTTTTGAAATTGCTGTTGACCTTCTACAAGTTGCTCAAGACCGTTGTTCAAATCGGTCACACCTACACTTAGCTCATTTTTTAGGCCGTCTCGTAATTGATTTGCTCCGTTAACAAGCTTTTGAAAATCTTTTTGTTTTTGTGGGCTTGTTTTTAAAGTTTCATTTAGTTGAGCCATAATGATGTTGTATAAAGCATTATCTTCTAGTCCGTCAACACTGTTGGGTAATTCTTGCAGCGCTGTTTGTAAGCTTTGCATGGATTGAATGGTATCGTGAACACCTGCTTGGGCTTGTTGAACTCCTGTAGCTAATTGTTCGCTTCCGGGGATAATCCTTTCACTAAGCCCATTTTTCAGTTGTGTTGTTCCATCTTTTGCTTGTTTTGCGCCTGTCAATAAATTTGTGGAACCAGTGTGCAGTTCGTTCGCTCCATCTGCTAATTCGGAAGCCCCATTGGATAGACGAGTAATATCAGCTGATTTTTCTTGTAAAGCGTTCATTAACTGTATCGTTCCTTCATGTACCTGTGAAGAGCCATCAGCTAATTTTGTGACATCATTTGTTTTATTTTGTAAGTTGCTTAAAAGTGTGCCTGTTCCTATATTTAATTCTCGCGCACCGTTAGCAAGACTTGTGATATCTTTCTGTTTATAAACCAGCGATTCTTTCATCGTTTGGGACCCATCTTCTAATTGTTGAGCTCCATCTGCTAATCGTTTGATATCGGAGGATTTTTCATTTAAAGAATCGAGAATTTGCTCAGACCCATTTTTTAGTTCATTAGACCCATGATTGATTTGTTTCGCGCCATCTGAGGCCTCTGTAAATCCACCTGATACTTCTTTTAATTGAGCGACTACATTTTCTACATATGTTGTGGTTATTTGTGTAGATAACTGCGTTTTTATTGATTCAGCAGCTTTATCAGTAACTTGTGCTGCCATGAAGTGTAGCCCTTCATTTTGCGTGTATTGTAATGTAGGTCTTATTGGCTCTTCATCCAGAACGGTCAAGGCTTTTGTTGAGAAGTCTTCTGGCACTTCAATCATCATATAATATTTCATATTATCCATGCCTTTTTTCGCTTCTTTGGACGATACAAACTCCCAGCCTAGCAATTCGTTTTCCTTCAAGCTAGCCATTAAACTATCGCCGATGTTTAGACGCTCACCATCTGACATCGCACCTTGGTCTTTGTTTACTACTGCTACTGGTAAGTTATTCGTATTGTCATAAGGCCCCCATTTTGGTGACAACATAATCATTGCATATAGAAGTGGGACGAATATAGCTAAAGAGACGGTAAGAATTACATGTTTATTTTGGAAAATACGTTTTATTTCTGCGGAAATATAACCTGATTTTCCCATATCATATCCTCCTTTGAATTATCTTGTTGGCTTCTAGGTGTTGTTCAAATGCTTGTAAGCCGGCACTTCCTTTGTACAGTGGCAGTGTGGAATTTTAAAGTATGTAGAAGTTTTCTCCAATAAGGGTTGACGGCAAGCCAAATTTTCTAAAAAACATGAATTAAGTATAGATTTTGATGTAAGATGTGTCGTTGTGATTTTCTATCTATTTACTCGATAGATTATAAGTTTAGGAAATTGACTTTAGTACCACTTTCTAAAAAGGCAATGAAAATCAATACAGATTTTCACTGCCAACTTCCATGTTTAATTAAAAATATACTTTCTAAACAAAGGTATGGAAGCGCCTGCAGCTAGAAGTATTGCACCAATTAATAATGTGAACGGTATGTTCGTTGCTGTATTTGGAAGCACTGCTCCATTACCAGGTTTATTGTCATTATTTCCTGCACCTAAATTATTTTCTTCTGGGTTTTCATCATCGCCTGGCTTTTCACCGTCATCAGTTTTTTCACCATTACCCGGTTTTTCGCCATCATCCTGTTGTTCATTATCACCTGGCTTTTTACCGTCACTAGGTTTTTCACCATCACTCGGCTTTTCACCATCGCCCGGATTTTCACCATCACTCGGCTTTTCATCGTCATCTGGTTCTGCAGCTTCTACATATACAGTCCGAGTAGCTGTCGCTTGATTTCCAGCCTTATCTTCTACTGTATATGTAATGTTGTATTCCCCTGGTTTTTCAGTATTCACATCACCAGAAACTATGACTTGCTTAGTTAGGTCCCCATCTATTTCATCTTTAGCCATGACTCCTGGATCGTTGTATGTTTCACCAACTTTTATACTCATTGGGTTATCACCCTTTAACGTAATAACTGGTGCTTGATTATCCAGCTTTTCTTCCACTTTTACTGTTGTAAACAGTGTATCTTCTGGAGGCGTACAAGTGACAGGTAGATCAATTGGTGTCGTGCCTAATTTTGCATAAATTTCTGCTTCTATTTCACCTACATGAATGTTTACATCATTCTCTCCTGCATTGAAACTTGTATCATTGCCACTAATTTGAAAGGAAATCTGGGTATCGTTGGGATCAAATGGGGTCTCGGGAATAGCCACTCCTTCCGAACCAAACACATTCACTGTTTCATTTGACGATGTTAGGTCCAATTGATTTACATGACCGTTAAATGGGTTAATAAATCCCTTTAATGGTTCGATTTGTCCGGTTAAGTCTACACCAATCGTAGTTTGTATATTAGAAACAGAAAACTCCTGATTGGCTTGTACTTTGTTTGGTACTGTGGCAGTTGGTGTAACGTTCATATTAATAGCGATCTCACCAAAAGAAGTATTGGCTGTACATACATAATTAAATGATTTTGTCGTTTCTTGAGCATGAGCCGTCTTCATCCCACCACTATAGAAAAACACAATAAAAATACTCAACAATACCATGATTAATTTTTTTGGGAATTTATGAATGAGAATCTCCTCCTTCTTCATTTATAATGCTTTCCTAAATGCGTTTTTTGATATCACGCTCCTTTCAACGATGTTTGCATCATGTTGTAAACCTTTTCATTATTTGTTAATATAAATTCAGTTATAGTACAGAAATGGAAAATCATATCTGTTATACTGAAAGTTGTTAATGTAACTGTAGATTCTTTTTGTTGTTTAATCAATTCCGAAAATTGTAGCATTTCAAAAAAAGAGCAGTACTACACCCTATAATTGTAGGATTGTCGTCTGGTTATGAATGAATAATCATTCATAAAAGGGGTTGGTGAGGTAATTGTTATTAACTTTTATCTAAAAAAGAAAAGGGGCGAAAGAAATGCGGTTAGACCAATATATGGATACTTTTTTTCAGTATGGTTTACGTTTATTAAGAGAAAACCAAAAACAAATTGAGTATCATTGGAAACAAGTTTCAGGGTATTTTGAAAGTGGTGAAACGAAGTTAGCAAAAATCCCTATTTCATTACAAATGCTTTCAGATTTAATCTTTGATTCTCAATATGATAAAGAAGCTTTATTAATTAAAATAAACGAAGTTGGGAAGAGAGAATCTGTAAGTCAACCCATGAACCAATTTGTTATTACTTTAATGGAAATTGCTGTCCATAGGGTAGTTAAACGGAAGTCAAAATATGATTATAGTGATCTGCAAGCCATTCAATATGTGTTTATGAAGATGCGGGACCATATGCTTAAAGATAAACATGATTTTCTATTTACTATAGATGATTTTCTTGATCAACTTGTAAATTCGGAACAATTTCCAATTGATTGGATAGCAGTCGTGGAAAAAAATGAGCAAGTATTTTACATCAGCAAATGGTTTCAGAGTAATAAACAATCGAACCGTCCATCTCATGATTTTAAAGCTAGCACCTTTTTTAATTTAACAGAAGAATTATTAAAAAGTATGCCATATTCCAATAACAAAAATACAATTACCATACCCTATAAGTATAGTACACTTTTAATATGTATAGATAGAAAAGGAGCTGGCTATACGATTCCTTTTATAAACTATATACTGCAAATATTTGAAAACAGTTCAAGGAGATTAAAGGTACATTGTCAAGAACAGCAATGGAAGGACTCTGTTATTATGTTTTATGAATCCATTATTCAAGCAAAAACATTTGATGAATCTGTGAAATTAGTTACACAAGGCTTCGTTAATTATTTACCTTTTGAAAGATGTGGTGTTTTTTCCTATTCATCAGATGATAGAGTGGGAAGTGGCTTGTTAGGTCATCAATTTGATAATAAAGCAATTCAAGAAATAATAGAGGATGTACGAAATCTTCCTTTGATTGACAAAGGAATGAAGTTATTGCAGCTGTTTGGAGAAGGGATGAAATATCTGCAGCCTCTTTTCATTACGGATGCAAAGGAAAGCTTTCCTATTGAATACATTAATAAATTTCAATTGAAGTCTATTGTTGTAGCTCCGCTGTATCAACCTTCAAATAATAGGCTTATAGGTGCAGCTATTCTTGATCAAGGGCCTTATAGCCAATTTTCTATCTCTCAAGACGCATATACGGCTTTACTTAAATTTGGACAAAGTGCAGGAGAAGTGATTGGAAAGTTCGAAAAAAAACCGCTTATAGATAAACGCTCATTCTGCTTAACTGTGAGAGAAGTTGAAGTTTTAGCACTGATGGCAGAAGGAGAGTCAACGAGTAGTGCGGCTGATAAATTACATTTAAGCGAGTATACAGTCCGTGATTATATGACGGCAATTATGCGGAAAATGGGGGTGAAAAACAGGACAGAGGCGGTTGCTTATGCAATTAGAAAAGGTATCATGTGAACTGCTCTCACCACATACCACCCTAACCTGAAGCTGGCACTTTTATAGGCATTAATGAATTCGATCATTTACTGTTGGGTTGTGCTTTGAAGAAAAATGAACATAGTCATTTCAATGTTATATTATGAGACTGATTATACCAAATGTCAGAGAAAAGAACCTTAAAGCTATCGCCCAACCGAAATTCACTCCCCCTTACCATTGAGCTCAGCCCTTTACACGCTTGAAGAGGGAGACCTCTTTCGGAAGTCGTTAAAACTTAAACGGTCTTATTTTGATTATAAGCAGATAGAATACGTTCTAATTTTAATGCCAATTTCACATTTCCTTCCATTTTCAACTTACCAGTAAAGAGCGCCTTAGTCCCGGTTAATTTACCTGTCGCTAGCTGAAGAAAATGCTCTTCTTTCATAAATAAAATACAATCGGCTTCTATAGCTTCTCCTTCTACCACATAACTGTCTTTTCCGCGTAATAGTAGTTGGTAAGTGGTTGGATAATCGCCTTTTAAATTAAACTGATAAACGACATCCATATCATCTATTAAGGAAGAATCTTCTTTTAAAGCTTCCGTTATTTTCTTAAGCAGGTTAGCGGTTTGTGACATATAATTACATCCTCCTTATAAAAGCTCAATACGTTTAAATTATAAAAGTTCGTATCATTTTGTACTAGCACGAAAAAAGTAGGGTTTTTCACGAAATTTCTAGAGCAAATTTACTTTTTTAGTTACGCGAAAGAAAACTTGCAATTGTCACTTTATAAACCCTATTTCATTTGCTATGATGGACTATATACGCCCCCTTCTGAACACCACCTATGAGCAGATAAGTAATTATAGTTTGTTCTCCGGTAAGTCAAGTTCTCTAAAAAGTGTACCTCTATTGCTATCTGTCCTACTTTATATAATTAATACAAGTAAAGGAGATGAAGATGATCGAAAAACTTACTACCTCGCTATACTTAGAACTTGTCAAACGTTGTGAAGGAAAATTACTGCTCCGAAAAGAAATTCCTCTTGATGAAGATTTATTCCACGCGTTTCTCGGTCAAAACATATTTACACCGATTTCATCTATCATAAAAACTCCATTTATCAAAATATGTCGACGTTGTGGGAATCGAAAAAAATCTCAATTCTCCAACATGTATGACTTCAATAAGAAACGCCTTATTGCATACTGCCGTAATTGCATCCAAATGGGGCGAGTAATAGAGACAGAGCCACTGTATCGGTGGAATGGTGAGCCAGCTTGTTGGCAAAAGCATGAGTCGGCTTGTACTTGGGAAGGTCAACTCACTGATGCGCAAACCAAGGCTTCTGAAACAATCCGTGATGCTATTTTGCAGCAAGAATCTGCGCTTTTAGTATGGGCTGTTTGCGGATCTGGAAAAACAGAGATGCTATTTGCTGGTATTGAAGGAGCTTTACGGCAAGGGATGCGCATTTGTCTTGCTACTCCGAGAGTCGATGTAGTAAGGGAGCTACTTCCGAGAATACAAGAAGCTTTTTCAACCATACCGATTCAAGCGTTATACGGAGGCAGCGAGGAAAAGAGAGGCTCCTCGCAAATCATTATTGCTTCCACCCATCAACTTTTACGCTTTGAACATGCATTTGATGTGGTCATTATTGATGAGTTAGATGCTTTTCCATATCATGCAGATACTTCTTTAGCCTTTGCTACAGAAAGAGCTTTAAAGACTTCAGGTACAATGATTTATTTAACTGCTACTCCTAGACGTAAAGAACGACGTAAACTACAGTGGAATCAGTTGAAACATGTTTTTGTGCCAACCCGTTATCACGGTTATCCCCTCCCTGTTCCTCAGATGTGCATGTGCTTTTCTCTACACAAGCAATTACAAGAGGGAACCGTTCCTCGCGCATTTATCCGGTGGCTTTGTCAGCGAGAAAACAAGCAACGTCAACTCTTGATTTTCCTTCCAACGATCTCTCTTACAGAAAAAGTAGCTAGTCAAATATATACTATTCTTTTTAACCATAAAATAATTAAAGATGCATCAGAAATAACCTCTGTACATGCATCTGATCCTGAAAGAGAACGAAAAATTTCTCAATTTAGAAATAAAAGGCTCCTAGTATTAGTCACCACGACCATTTTAGAAAGAGGCGTCACTTTTCCTTCTGTTGATGTGGCTATCATAGACGCTGGTCATTCTGTATTTGATGAAGCAGCGCTCGTTCAGATTGCAGGACGGGCAGGAAGAAGCGCAGAAGATCCTGACGGGGAAGTCGTTTTCTTTCATGATGGAAAAACAAATGCCATGGTGCGAGCCATCCGCTTCATTAAAAGAATGAATCGACTAGGAGGATATACAAGATGACATGTCTACTTTGTGAAAAGAATATTCTCCCTGAAGTAACGTGGAGAACCGCGCTTTATCCAGAAGCAAAAGTTATTTGTGATGCTTGCAATGAGTTATTAGTGGCAATAGATGGCCCACGTTGCACAAGATGCAGTCGTTCGAGTACAAAAGGGAACTGTTTGGATTGTATCCATTGGGAAAAAACTCCTTCAAAGGATAGTTTAGCTAGAAACTATTCAGTTTACCCGTATAATAATTTCATGCAAGAAATCATCACGAAATGGAAGTATCAAGGAGATTATGAACTTGGTAATGTGTTTAAAAAAACATTTCGTATCCACTTTAAACGCATGATAAAGACTACTTCAAAGGCGTATGTAGCAGTGCCGATTCCTTTAAGTGAAGAAAGACAAGAGGAGCGTGGATTTAATCAAGCAGCCATGTTAGCTGAGTTTCTCCCCATCCCAAAAGCGAATTATTTAGAACGGATTGGGAGTGAAAAACAAGCAAAAAAATCAAAAGAAGAAAGGATGAAATCCGCAAATCCCTTTAGATTAAAAAAATCGCTTAACAAACCTGTTATTTTAGTCGATGATATATATACGACAGGAATGACATTGAGGCACGCAGCTAGAGTATTGTTAGAGCAAGGCTGCCCTAATGTAATTTCCTTTACACTTATTCGAAGCTAGTGTATGACCGTGTTATAATAAGAGAAAATGCTTGAAGCGGATTTCAATGGAAAGTGGGGATCTATTATGGCAGAATTAGCAAACTGTTCTCGTTGTGATCGTTTATTCTTAAAAGGAGCACGTACAATTTGTCAAAATTGCTACCAACAAGAGGAGGAAGCGTTTCGAACTGTTTATCAATTTATGTCCAAACGAAAAAATAGAGAAGCGACAATGTCTGAAATTGTTGAAAACACAGGTGTAGATGAGGAATTAATTATTAAATTTATTAAAGAAAAACGTTTATTGCCATCTGAATTCCCGAACATTGGTTATCCATGTAGTCATTGTGGTAACCGCATTACTGCAGGCAATTTATGTATCTCCTGTAGAGAGAATTTAAAAAAAGACTTACAACAGTATGAAGCGCAAAAAGAAAGGCGAATAGAAGAAAAAGATAGACAAAAAACGTATTACTCGTTTGATAATTAATAACAATGGAATGTGGTACTAAGTATTATATGTTTATGCCAGATATAGGTGTGGAAAATTCCAATTAAGAAATATTGCTGCCCTAGTCTAACCAGAGCAATGAAAGAAAACGTCCAAGATTGAAGATTCACGTTTTAATAACATAGATCAATCACTTGTAAATAATAGCTTCAATAATTAATGATGTAATCCGATAATAGAAGTAGTCATTGGAATTTGCTCTAAAAGAGGTGGAGTGGAAATGAAAATAAATGGGCCTAATCAATCTGACTTTAACCCATACCATAAACAACAACTGCCTAAACAAACGGAAGTTAAACAAACAATGAAAAAAGACCAATTAGAAATATCAAATGAAGCAAAACAGTTGCATGAGGACAATAGGGAAAATAATACAAGAAATGCCAAAATAGATCGACTAAAAGAAATGATAGAATCTGGTGAGTATAAAATGAACTATGATCAAACAGCGCAGAAATTAATTGATTTCTTTACTGGAAAGTAATGAAGGAAAGGAGGATTTGCTTGAGTTTAAAACCGATTATAGACATATTAGAAGAATTATTACATTTACATGTAGAATTCGTTGATCTCTCAAAGACGAAAACAAACGTTGTAAAAAACGGCGATGTGGATACATTATCATCTATTATAGCTAGAGAACGTAAACTGTCTAGAAAAATGGAGAAAGTAGAGAAAGAACGACAACAATATATGGCTACTTGGTTTGAGGCTAATCAGCCTCAGAAGCAAGAGAAAACTGTTACGACGCTTCTATCTCAAGTAGAATCTGAAAATGACAAAGAACAGCTAATCGAAATAACAACGGAGCTAACGAGGACAATGGCGCAGTTGAAACAACAAGAGCAATTGAACCGTATGTTAATTCAACAGTCTTTACAATTTGTTCACTTTTCTCTGGATCTCATGAATCCAACAATTGAATCAATGAATTATGGAACGAATAAGGAAAAGCAAGTAAGATCTAAACAGTCTTTATTTGACTCAAAGGTTTAATAGGAGGCCGTAAGATGAGTAGTTTTCATGGATTAGAAATGGCAAAACGGGCGCTGTTTGCGCAACAATCAGCATTATATACAACGGGGCATAATATTTCCAATGCGAATACAGAAGGCTATACGAGGCAACGGGTTAATTTTGAAACGACGACTCCTTACCCTGCTGCTTCAAGAAACCGTCCTGAAATACCTGGACAAATAGGCACAGGTGTTGAAGCTGGCTCTGTTCAACGCGTACGCGATAAATTTTTAGATTATCAATTTCGGTCTGAAAATAGTAAATCAGGTTTTTGGACTTCAAAATCAGAAGCTCTTAGCAGAATGGAAACAGTATTAAATGAACCATCTGACAACGGATTAGCAAGTACAATGGAAAAATTTTGGAATTCCCTGCAAGAATTGGCAGTGAATCCCGATAACTCCGGAGCGAGATCTGTTGTTGCAAATCGTGGCATGGCAGTAGCAGAAACTTTTCAGCATTTATCTAAATCGTTATCTTCCCATAGAACAGACTTAAAAAATCAAATTGATACAACGGTAAAAGAAACAAATTCATTATTACGGCAAATTGGCAGTCTGAACGAACAAATTAGTGAGCTTGAGCCGCATGGTTATTTACCTAATGATCTATACGATCGTAGAGATAACCTCATTGATAAATTATCGAGTAAAATGAATATAAAAGTAACCTACTCTAAAAGCTCTGAAAGTTCGCCAAAGATAGCTGATGGAATAGCCTCCATTGAAGTTGTAGATAACACTGGTAATTCTTTTCAACCTAATATCGTTTTAATAAACGGAACATCTGGCCAACAGCAGATTAATGAGTTTGATGATCCGGAGTATGGCTCTGATCCGTATGCATCAGTAACCGGCATAAGTGTAAATGGAGAAACATTTAATGTTCTTGAATCAAATGGAACCTTAGGAGGCCTCATTGATTCTTATGGTCATGATATAGACGGTGATGGGGCAATTCAAGGCACTTACACGGATATGTTAACGAATTTGGATAAAATGGCAACCGAAATGGCTAAGGAATTTAATCGTGTACATAAAAGTGGAAAAGCTTTGGATGGAACGGACGGTATTGATTTCTTCGCCTTTAAAAACGGTAAGAGCGGTGCTGCTGGAATTACGGTAAACCAACTTATTATGGATGAGCCAGATAACATTGCAGCAAGTACAAATGACACGGATGGAGAAGGAGCAAATGCCTTAGCGCTTTCTGAAGTATTTACGAATAAATCATTAGCTGGAAATCCGTTAGGCGAGAATACATCGATTAATAGTTTTTATGATTCGTTAATTGGAGAAATGGGTGTAGAAGCCGAAGAAGCTAAACGAATGACAGAAAATACAGGGATCTTAAAATCACAAGTAGAAGAACAACGGATGTCAGTGAGCAGTGTCTCCTTAGATGAAGAAATGTCTAACATGATTAAATTTCAGCATGCTTATAACGCTGCTGCACGAAGTATGACAACCATTGATGAGATGCTAGACCGTATCATTAATAATATGGGTCTTGTTGGGAGGTAGATGGTAGTATGAGAATTACGCAGAGTATGCTTTCAAATAACATGTTACGGAATTTGTCCAATAGCTATACGAAGTTGGATACGTATATGGAACAAGTAAGAACAGGGAAAAAAATAAATCGCCCTTCGGATAATCCAGTTGTAGCAATGAAGGGGATTAATTATCGTAGGCAGGAAAATGAAGCGGAGCAGTACTTACGGAATACAGGCGAGGCACATAATTGGATGGATAACTCAGATGCAGCACTTGATCAGGCTACAAAAGCAATGCAAAAGTTACGGGAATTAGCAGTTAAGGCAAGTAATGGAACGAATGATGATGAAGAATATAAGAGTATAAAAGAAGAAGCTAAACAATTGAAAGAGCATTTAATTAGTATAGCAGATACAAAAGTAAATGGTAAATACATATTCAATGGGACGGATACGACCAATTCCCCGTTTGATCAAAATGGCGATTTTTTACCTAATACGGAATCTGTTAACATTCCTATTGCTGCTGGTTTGGAACTACAAGCTAACGTGGACGGAGAAGCAGTGTTCGGTAATGGTTTATTTAATAAAGTCGATTCTTTTATTCAGAAGCTTGATGATTATGACAAAGAAGGTATTGAAGAGGACATTGGTGCAAGTATTACAGAACTTGATACAGGAATTAATCAAATTATTGATGCAAGAGCAGGCTTGGGAGCTCGCATGAATCGTTTGGAACTCGTGGAAAATAGACTGGGTGATCAGAAAATAATGGCTACAAAAATGATGTCCGATAATGAGGATATTAATTATAGTGAAGCCATTACTAATTTAATTACGCAGGAATTTTTACATCGCGCCGCATTATCAACGGGTTCTAGAATTATCCAGCCAACCCTTGTTGATTTCTTGAGATAATAACATAACCCTGTCCCTTTGTTAGGCGGCAGGGTTTCCGTCATGAATACGAAAGGAACGATGACGCATGAATATTCCTCAACTGAAAATGACATCCCAAATGGCTCAAATTGAACTGCAACAAACGAAACCAAAACAAACAATCCGGCAACCAAAAGCAGACATATCAATTCAACAGCCTAAGGCAGAAGTGAGTATGCGGACAACTCCTAGTAAGTTAACTATTGATCAAACAAAGGCATTTGCCGATGCAAATTTAATGTCTATTTTCCAAAGAAATGATCAATTTGCAAGAGAAGGAAAACAAGCCGTTTTAGAGGGGATAGAGAGACGTGCGCAGCAAGGAACAGAACTAATGAAGATTGAGCAAAAAGGAAATCCTCTAATATCTCAAGCAAAAATGAATGCATATACACCAATGAAACGGTTAGGAATAGCTTTTATCCCTTCTCCGTTTTCAGTGAAAATAGACTATAAACCAGCAGAACTTCATATAGATGTACAAGCAAAAAAGCCAAATATTAAGGTGCAAACAAATTCACCTGAGCATCACTATGTACCTGGAGATGTGTTGACCAAAATGAAGCAATACCAAGATTTGCAGATTGAAGTCGTTTATCCTGAAGATAAGGTATTATAAGACTCGCACTTCATGAAGAAAAGATAGAAGCTGAACAAGTCTAATTAGGAAATAACTTCACCTTAAATCCCTTTTTTGAAAAAGCTTTAGGTCATAGGGGGAAGAAACCTAGACGAATGGAAATTCACTATGTAATGAGGTTTGTCTTTGCTACAGAATATTGTAAATTTGTACTGCAAGAAAAGTAATATTCCATACTACACAAGTGTAACAGTACGGTTATCTAACTTAATTAAAACATCATGTTTTGCAACCTATTAGATTAGTTAAAGAAATGGAAGGAGTACGATTATGCGTATAATGACAAAATATTTTGGGAAGATGGACATTGATTCTGCTAGAGTTATCCATTTTCCAACTGGTATATTAGGATTTCCTCAAGAAACAGAATTTGTTTTAATTGATTTTCCTAAGCAATCTGTATTCCAATTATTACAATCTACAAAAGAAAGAGAAATAGCATTTATTGTATTGAATCCTTACCAAATGTATACAAATTATGCATTTGAATTGGACGACAGTATTGTACAAGCATTAAAACTGAGAGACGAAACGGATATCGTTGTATTATCAATTGTCACCCTAAAGAAGCCTTTTAAGGATAGCACGATTAATTTGCAAGCTCCGATAATTATTAATGCAAACAAATGGTGTGGTAAGCAGTTTGTAATTAAGACGAACCAATACAACACGAGAGAGCCGATTACTGTAAACGATCCTTTAATGGCGAAGGGAGAATAAATATGCTTGTATTAACTCGTAAACGTAATGAGGCAATCCAAATCGGTGAAGATATTGAGATAAAAGTGCTTGGTATGGAAGGCGATCAAGTGAAAATCGGCATTAGTGCTCCTACTTCTGTAGATATCTATCGTAAAGAACTCTATTTAGACATCACTCATGAAAACAATAAAGCGGCAAATATTTCAAATGAAATAGTGAATCTTTTAAAAGATAATACATAGATATTTTCATAACAAACCAGAGGCTAAAATATTTTGCCGCATTGTTATAAGTTCTTCATTAATAGCATTTTTACTAAACAGATTAAATAATTGTACAGTTAATCCGATATAAAAATAAAAAGGTTGTGGAGCAAATGAATATGCGATTAGAGCGCATTGGGACCGGGTCACATCCTAAGTTACAAGAACAGAGTAACGATCGGCAAAAGGTGATGAAGGAGGCAATTAATAACGATCAAAGTCGGACCGATGTTATTCGTCCGTCCATGGTCGTGACAAAAGATAAACTGAAAACAGCCGTAGAAAAACTGAACGAATTTATTGAGCCACTCCGAACAGATCTACGTTTTAAATTCCATGAAAAGCTGAATGAATACTATGTGACAGTAGTCAATCCATTAACAGATGAAGTTATAAAAGAAATACCGCCGAAAAAAATGCTAGATATGTATGCGGATATGGCGGAATATATGGGGATATTAATCGATGAGAAAATATAAAACGTTTAAAGTGGCTTCTGTACTATTGAGAGAGGATAAAATTTTAGAGTATAAGTAAAATAATGGCGGTTTTCCGCCATAAAGGGTTTTGCGAAAAGCGAATCTTTAAAAAAACATTTGAATAATACAATGTAAAGGGGCGAGACAAATGGTCATGCGTGTTGGTGGCTTAGCAAGCGGTATGGATATTGAAGCAATGGTAGATAAATTAATGAAAGCGGAACGTATACCATTAAATAAATTAGAGCAAGACCGCACGAAATTAGAATGGAAACGAGATGCTTTTCGAGAAATCAACAGCAAGCTAACAGAGCTAGATGATTTAATGTTTGAAATGAGGAAGAGTGTAGCTTATAACGCAAAAAATGTTAGTTCAACCAAAGAAGGTGCAGTAACAGCAACTGCAAATGCGGATGTTGCCAATGGTACATATCAAATTAGAGTGAATCAATTAGCCAGTACAGCGATTAATGTAAGCACAAATACTGTAAAATCAGATGTACAGCTAGTTGAAGGTGATGAAATAGCCTTTAATACGATAAATGAAAAAGGTGAAGAAGTACCATATACGTATACGATTCAAAAAGGCGATACATTAACGGGCGTATTAAAAAAAATATCTCGAGATGATAATAATGTACGTATGTTTTATGATGAACAATCGGAAAAAGTAATTATGGAAACGACAAGGACAGGAAATTACCGTGATGGTGCAGAAATTCAATTTGATAATAATTCATTTTTAGCTAACGTGCTTCACATGGATATGGATAAGGAATCAGGCGGTACTAATGCGAAGTTTGAATACAATAATAGCGGGTTAATCATGGAATCGAAAACAAATTCCTATAAGATAAATGGAATGACATTGGAATTTAAGCAAGAGACAGAGGGTAAAAACGTCAGCCTTACTGTAACAAATGATGTGGACGCTTCCTACGAGAGAATAACGGAATTTGTTGATAAGTATAATGAAGTCGTAGAAGCGCTACACAAGTCACAGTTAGAGGAGCGTCATCGTGATTACCCACCATTAACCGCTGAACAAAAAAAGGATATGTCGGAGAACGAAATTGAACTTTGGGAAAAAAGAGCTAAAAGTGGGCTTTTACGAGGAGACACGACAATTTCTAATGGCTTATTTAATCTGCGCTCTAGCTGGTACGAAAAGGTAGATACTGGCGGAGAATATACAACATTGACACAGGTTGGAATTGAAACATCCAAAGACTATTTAGATGGCGGAAAGCTCATAGTTAACGAAAAAGAGCTGAAAACAGCACTTCGGGAAAACCCTGCTGATGTACAAAATTTATTTACTAACAGTGACGAAGGAAATTCACGTGGACTAATCCAACGTTTAGAAGATTCTCTGGAAACAACAAAAGAGCAAATCAGTGAAAAAGCTGGTAGTATTTTAACACCTTCATTAGAAAGTTATACATTGGGGAAACGAATGAAAGATGTGGATGATCGGATGGAATCGCTTGAAGATCGAATTGCTCAGGCTGAAGCTCGTTATTGGAACCAATTCACAGCAATGGAAAAAGCAATTTCAAGAATGAATCAACAGTCAGCGCAATTAATGTCCCAATTCGGTGGTGGCATGTAAGGATGGGAGTGAGTGAGCAATATGTCTTTTAATAAGCAACATCAAGTTTACCGAGATAACGCAGTAAATACAGCGTCACCTTCCGAATTAACGTTAATGCTTTATAACGGTTGCATAAAATTTATTAAACAAGCGATGAAGGATATAGATGGAGATCAGTTTGAAGCTAAAAATAAAAATATCCAAAAGGCGCAAAATATCATTCTTGAGTTAATGGTTACGTTAAATATGGAAGTTGATATTTCCAATCAGTTTATGTCACTTTATGAATATATGCATCACCGCTTAACAGAGGCGAACACACAACATGATAAAGCGGCATTGGAAGAAGTACTTAGCTTTGTTATCGAGTTTCGGGATACGTGGAAGCAAGTAATTTTACAAACTAGAAAAAAACAATACTCTAAAGGTGCTCAAGTGTGATGAATCGGTTAACTTCCTTGTATGATACTACCCAACATTTACATGATCTTCTTCAACAAGAAATAGAACCGAAAGAACGCGAATCGATCATCTCGAAAGTAAATGACTTGATTGAAGAACGTGGTGAACAAATGAATGCACTAAAACCGCCTTTTTCAGAGGAAGAAAAAGCTACAGCAAAAAAAATTATGCAATTAAACAAGTTAATTGAACACGGAATGCTGTTACTGTTTGATGATTTGAAAGTAGAATTGCGCCAAATGAAAAAACAAAAACAATCCAACCGAAAGTATATTCATCCATATGAAACGATACAAGCACGAGATGGAATCTATTTAGATCGGAAAAAATAAATGCAGTGTAATTTTATGCAATGGGATTGTGTTCATTTTCTATTACTTGATGAAGGATTGCCAAGTTATTAAATAGATCGGAGGAAAAAAGTGCTTTTTCCTCCCGATTATTTTCCCCGATGTTAAGATAGAAATTTACCAAAAATACGTGCTATCTTAACTTGTTTTTTAGTGTAAATTAACTAAACCTAGTTGTATCAAGGTTTAAACGATTTAATGTAACAATTTCTTTACATTTTAATAGTTTTTACAGGAAATTTAATGGGAAACGTTGTATAATGAAAGTAGCAGGAGAAAGGAGGACACTGATATGAATTTTAACATACGTGGTGAAAATCTTGAGGTAACAGGGGCTATACGTGATTACGTGGAGAAGAAGATAGGTAAGTTAGAAAGGTATTTTGATGCTCCGCTAGCTTCTGATGTACATGTGAATTTAAGTGTCTATAATGATGAACAAAGGATTGAAGTGACGATTCCGATGACTAATTTGTTATTGCGCGGTGAGGTACAGCATGTTGACCTTTACGCTGCTATTGATTTAGTTGTCGATAAACTTGAAAGGCAAATTAGAAAACATAAAACAAAAGTAAATAGAAAGTTTAGACAAAAAGGATCTCCTAAGCATGTTTTTGCAGAATTAGAAAAAGACGCTTTAAATGGAGAGCAAGAAGAAGAGTCTTCCGATATAGAAATTGTGCGAACAAAACGATTCGACCTTAAACCAATGGACTCTGAAGAAGCGGTGTTACAAATGGATATGCTCGGTCATTCTTTCTACGTTTTTGAAAACGCTGTAAATGGTGAAACAAACGTTGTGTACCGAAGAAAAGATGGAAAGTACGGGTTAATTGAACCAAACGCATAAAAAATTTTATAAAAAGTAAAAGCCAGTTGTTTTATGACAGCTGGCTTTTACTTTTTTAGTGGTCTAAGAAATTATAAAATTTTGCAGCTGTGGATAAACTAACTAAGTTTTATAGCCACGTCCGGCTCCAGCGCCAGCAACTAGGCGACTTCACTACATTGCCTTAAGCTAAGTCATCATCGGTTCGTTCTAAATAGGAAGGCCAACTAAAGACGGACTTGCCGGAGGGCGCCCGCATACTCCTGTTGCAGGAGCGTGATTCCTAAAACTTTCGTTGATTCGTTCCACTCTTTACGTTGCTAACCGGGCGCTTGCACCTTTGTTCTTAAAATAATCTAGAACCACATTGTACCTACAGCTGTTTTGGTTATCACACTTCTATGATTTTAGTTGGTATGTTTTCTGCGTAGCTAATAAGGAAGGTGTTACTAACAGACTAAAAATCTTGTCGGAAATTGATGTCCATTATACTAAATTTAAATAATGTTTGTAAAAATGTTGTGAAATGTGGTAGAAACCCACTCATTCACTGGGTATTTTATCCTAAAATTGCAGAATTATGTCGTTTGTAAGCCTAAAAACTAATTTTGGCTGTTCGCTTCATGAAGGCTTTTTGTGATATAAAATATGTAAGGGTAGGAGGTGAGCCATTGGATTGTGACAAAAGTCTTTATCTAAAGCATATTACTCAAAAAATAGAGCAACATGAGAGAACGATTAGCCAACTTGTGGAAATTGTAGCAGTTTTAAATCGACAATTAGCTACATACAAGGAGGGAGTAATGGAACGAAAGCGATAAATTTCTCCGTAAAAATTTCCTCGCAATAAGTAAACTCCCAAAACCCCCAATTATCCTCTCTGAAAAGAGTGGTTCATCCCCGAACCACTCTTTTGTATGGTTTGAGCTGCATATTACTAGCATTTAGAATAAGCTCTTAGTGAATGATGACGTTTACTCTAAAGCAAAGTAGTATCGTATGCTTGCATATTTTCTTACTTTTTTCAAGACAGTGACGTTCTTTAGCATGGCTTTTTAACACTATAGGAAAAACTACGACTTCCGCTATAAGACTTGGCGACAAGCTAAATTTTTCTAAGAGAGGGGCGAAACAGTTCTGAACGTTTAAGCATAAATGAAACTGGTAAAAATTGAAGTGCTAAAATAATGAAAATACATATTTACGGCCTCTGACATGGATGTATATCTTCCATTGGTTGAGAAATTAAAAAGCATATGTCCGTCTAACCTGTTCTTTTTTCATTTATGTGTGTACAAGTTTTAGGATGTAATCACTTTGTTTAGAAAGACATTGCTAGGTGTGATTTCATGCTACAAGTTGTCATCTATCTTTAGAAAGTGTTATGATAAATGATGGATGAAAATATTAAAACGAGTTTAACAATACACATCTCCAATTATCCAATGCGTATGCTACATGTTAAGATATAGGGGATTCAAGAAATTTGTTATTTTTGATAAATATTGAGGTGCTGCGTAAATGGCAAGTATATTACAGAAAATTTTTGGTGATGGAACGCAACGACAATTGAAAAAACTTCAAAAAACTGTCGATCAAATTGAAGCGTTAGAACCGGAAATGGAAAAATTATCTGATGAGCAATTACAACAAAAAACAGAAGAGTTTAAAACAAGATATCAAAACGGAGAAACGCTAGACGAATTGCTAGTAGAAGCATATGCAGTTGTGCGAGAGGCTGCAAAACGCGTTTTAGGTATGCGTCCATTTCAAACCCAGTTAATGGGAGCAATCGCCTTACATGAAGGAAATATTGCAGAAATGAAAACAGGGGAAGGTAAAACATTAGCTTCCACGATGCCTGCATATTTAAATGCTATAGCTGGAAAAGGCGTCCATATAATTACAGTAAACGATTATTTAGCAAGTCGTGACGCAAAAGAGATGGGTGAACTTTATGAATTTCTCGGTTTAACAGTTGGACTTAACGGAAATGGACTTACAAAAGAACAAAAACGAGAGGCTTATAACCAAGATATTACGTACGGTACGAACAACGAGTATGGTTTCGATTACTTACGTGATAACATGGTTTTGTATAAAGAGCAGATGGTACAACGCCCGTTGAATTATGCAATTATTGACGAGGTGGACTCTATTTTAATTGATGAAGCAAGAACGCCATTAATTATATCAGGCTCTGCTAAAAAATCCGCAAGTTTATATCAACAGGCAAATGCATTTGTATCGACATTAACAAAAGATGACTATTCTTACGATGAGAAAACGAAAGGCGTTCAGTTGACAGAAGAAGGGATTAACAAAGCAGAACGTTATTTCTCTATCGATAATTTATTCGACTTGAATCATGTTTCTTTAACGCATCATATTAACCAAGCTTTAAAAGCACATATCTCGATGCACCGTGACGATGATTATGTTGTGGAAGATGGGGAAGTCGTTATTGTCGACCAATTTACTGGTCGTCTCATGAAAGGTCGTCGCTATAGTGACGGATTACATCAAGCAATAGAAGCAAAAGAAGGGTTACAAATTCAAAATGAAAGTATGACATTGGCATCGATTACGTTTCAAAACTTTTTCCGTATGTATAATAAACTTGCCGGAATGACAGGTACAGCTAAGACGGAAGAAGAAGAGTTTAGAAATATATACAATATGGATGTTATTGCCATCCCGACAAACAAGCCTATTATTCGAGATGATAAGCCTGATTTAATTTATAAGACCATGGAAGGAAAATTTCGTGCTGTTGTTGAAGATATTAAAGAACGCCACCAAAAAGGCCAACCCGTTCTCGTCGGTACGGTTGCCGTCGAAACTTCCGAACTCATTTCCAAGATGCTAAAAAAAGCGGGCATTAAACATGAAGTGTTGAATGCAAAGAATCACTTTCGTGAAGCAGAAATCATTGAAAATGCTGGGCAGCGTGGTGCCGTTACTATTGCAACGAACATGGCTGGTCGAGGAACAGATATTAAATTAGGCGAAGGCGTTGTGGAATTAGGTGGACTTGCTGTAATAGGAACGGAACGTCATGAATCTAGGCGTATTGATAATCAGCTACGTGGACGTTCTGGACGTCAAGGAGATCCAGGTGTATCGCAATTTTACCTTTCCATGGAAGATGAATTGATGCGTCGATTTGGGTCTGATAACCTCCGCGCCATGATGGAGCGCTTAGGAATGGAAGATTCGCAACCAATTGAAAGTAAAATGGTTTCTCGTGCAGTAGAATCAGCACAAAAACGGGTGGAAGGAAATAACTTTGATGCGCGTAAGACGGTTCTTTCCTACGACGATGTTTTACGTGAACAACGCGAAATTATTTATAAACAGCGTTTTGAAGTGATTGATGCAGATGGCAATTTACGCGAAATTATTGAAAATATGATTGTGTCTGCATTGGAACGTGTTGTTACAACACATACTCAAGACGATGATGAAGATAAGTGGGATTATAAAGCAATTGTAGATTATGTAACAGGTAACTTGCTTGAACCTAATGACATATCAGAAGATGATCTCAAAGGAAAAGATCAAGAAGAAATAACCGAATGGATTATGGAAAAAGTAAAAGCTCGTTATGACGAAAAAGAACAAGAATTAACGGAAGAACAAATGCGAGAGTTTGAAAAAGTGATTCTCCTTCGTACTGTTGATACTAAATGGATGGACCATATTGATCAAATGGATCAGTTACGCCAGGGAATTCATTTACGTGCATACGGTCAAAACGATCCACTTCGGGAATATCAACTAGAGGGCTTCGCTATGTTTGAGTCGATGATTCAAAGTATTGAAGAGGAAGTAGCGAAGTATATCATGAAAGCCCAAATTCGTGATAACCTTCAACGTCAGGAAGTTGTGAAAAATACGCAAGCTGTTTCTGGCGATCAAGAAGAAAAGAAAAAAACACGTAAACCATTTGTCAAACAGAACAACGTAGGTCGAAATGATCCATGCCCATGTGGTAGTGGAAAAAAATATAAAAATTGCCACGGGAAGTAAAAAGGAAGAAGCACTCCAAAAACGGAGTGCTTTCCTGACGCTTTGGCAACAATAATTACATAGAGGTGATTGAATTGGAACTAGTAGATATTAGAAACGATTTAGATAAGATGAATGGCCGCATCAACGATTTTAGGGGGTCTCTTTGACTTAGAGGCAAAGACAGAGCGTATTCATGAATTAGAGCTACAAATGACTGCTCCTGAATTTTGGGACGAGCAAGAAAAAGCTCAAGGCGTCATCAATGAAATGAATCATTTAAAAACATATGTCAATAATTTTTCTCAGCTTGAGCAACAGCTTGATAATTTAGAAGTTTCTTATGAGCTTGTAAAAGAAGAGAATGATCAAGAGCTATTAGAAGATTTAATTCAGCAATTAACTTCTTTACGACAACAATTCAATGACTTTGAATTACAAATTCTTTTGAGCGATCCATATGATGCCAATAACGCTATCTTGGAATTACACCCTGGTGCGGGTGGCACGGAATCTCAAGACTGGGGAAGCATGCTGTTACGAATGTATCAGCGCTGGGCAGAGAGAAAGAAATTTCAAGTTGAGACGTTAAATTATTTACCAGGTGATGAAGCAGGAATTAAAAGTGTAACATTGCTCATTAAAGGACATAATGCTTATGGTTATTTAAAAGCAGAAAAAGGTGTACATCGCCTTGTACGAATATCACCGTTTGATTCATCGGGTAGAAGACATACGTCGTTTGTTTCGTGTGAAGTGACGCCAGAAATGACGGAGGATGTAGATATCGAAGTAAAGTCGGAAGATATAAAAATCGATACGTACCGTGCTAGCGGAGCAGGCGGCCAACACGTAAATACAACGGATTCTGCTGTACGTATTACGCATGTACCGACAAACATCATTGTTACTTGTCAAAATGAACGGTCTCAAATTAAAAACCGAGAAGCAGCTATGAAAATGCTAAAGTCAAAATTATATCAACGTGAAATTGAAAAACAAAAGCAGGAATTGGCTGAAATTCGTGGTGACCAAATGGAAATTGGTTGGGGTAGTCAAATTCGTTCTTACGTTTTTCATCCCTATTCTATGGTGAAAGATCATCGCACAAATGTAGAAGTTGGTAATACGCAAGCGGTTATGGATGGAGAAATTGATTCGTTTATTGATGCTTATCTAAGACAACAGGTGAATTAAAGCAATATTAATTTTTCATAAATTCGTCATAATTGACTTTGCGAGTTGACCTATCAACCTTTAGCGCCTTTTTTGTAGTAATATTTGGAAACAGAAAGAGTTTTAAAACAGTAGTCTTTGGTTATAATAGAATTGATATATGATTAATAACATAGTTAGGGGGATTAGAATCATGAAAAAATGGTTATTAGCAATGCTGTTTGGTACTGTATTAGTGTTGGGCGCATGTGGGGGCGGCGATGATGAAAATGCTTCCGAAAAACCAGCTGATAAGGACGATACAAAAACAGAGGAAAATGGTGGAAGTGTAGATGCTACAGCTGCTGAAGGAGTCTATCAGGATAATTGTTTAAGCTGCCACGGAGCAGACTTATCTGGCGGTAATGGCCCTGCTTTGACAGATGTAGGATCAAAGTATTCTTCAGAAGAAATTGCAGACATTATTAAAAATGGAAAAGGAAGTATGCCTGAAAACATGGCTAAAGGCGATGATGTTCAATTACTTGCTGATTGGTTAGCAGAAAAGAAATAATGAATTTATTAACAAAGCTTACTTGGAAAAATAAACAAGTAAGCTTTTTATATATGCGCTCTGCATGGACGAAAACTTCTAAACGGATTTGAAAAGTCGCTGAAGTTCATCATATTTTCGGTTGAGTTTTATAAAAAATCGCTGAAGTTCACAAAATAGTTACTCGAAGTTCACGTAGAAGTCGCTGAAGTTCACAATTATTCACGATGAGTTGCTACACCTTAAATTAAGAAAAAACAGTAGCCTTTTACAATTGCTGCTGTTTTTTGTTTGTTAAAAAAATGCTAAATTTTTGCTTTTATACAAGTGAAGTTACTTAAACAAGTATCTAAATCTTCCAAATATGCGTAGAGCCCTTCTTCGGCAATTGCTTCTTTTCACTTACGACATAATCGGGATTGGTAAGTATATCCACTCCTGAAAATAGTACAAAAGTCACTTGATTTTCTATAATATGACAATTTATTTCACATAAGCCTCACTTTGAAATACAAATGTAATAATTTTGTGTCTAAAAATGGTGCGGAAAGATGTTATAATTATGTAGACACACTCCTCGAAACATTTATGAGTGGTTATCTTAACTCGATTTTTAAACGTGCTAGAGTCACTATCCTCAAAAGTGGATTTTGCGCAAAAAGGGGGAGTGAGAAAGACCTACGTCTACATATCCAAATTGTTTAGAACCCTTCAGTTATGCCAATTATATGATATTATTGCCTCATAATGATAAAAGGTTCCTATTCTGTTTGACGATGTGCATCATGCTTAACGTGGCACGCTACATTAAAAAAATAAAGGTGATTAATAAAATGATACATATGAAAGATGTATATAAAACGTATAATAATGGTGTTTCGGCACTAAATGGAATAAATATAAATATTGATCGTGGTGAATTTGTATACATAGTTGGTCCAAGTGGTGCAGGTAAGTCCACATTTATTCGGCTAATTTTCCGAGAAGTAAAGCCAACAAAAGGAACGGTTTATGTAAATGAAATGAATGTTAATGAATTAAAAGAAAAGCAAGTGCCTTTGCTGCGGAGAAATGTTGGGGTCGTTTATCAGGATTTTAAATTGTTATCTAAACTGACAGTCTATGAAAACGTAGCTTTTGCGATGGAAGTAATCGAGTCCCATCCATCACTTATTCGAACACGCGTCATGGAAGTACTAGATTTAGTCGGCTTGAAAAATAAAGCTAGATTTCTCCCTCATGAATTATCAGGAGGTGAGCAACAACGTGTATCGATTGCACGAGCTATTGTGAACTACCCTAAGATTGTTATTGCTGATGAACCAACAGGTAACTTAGACCCAGATACTTCATGGGGAATTATGAAGGTTTTGCAGGAAATCAATGACCGTGGAACAACAGTCATTATGGCTACACATAGTAAAGAGATTGTCAATACTTTTAAAAACCGTGTTGTTGCAATTGAAGACGGGTTAATTGTTAGAGATGAACATCGAGGTGAATACGGCTATGAAGGTTAGAATACTTATGCGACATATACGTGAAGGATTTAAAAACATCCGGCGTAATGGATGGATGACAATGGCCTCGATTGCAGCTGTGACAACGACATTAATTTTAGTTGCTGCTTTCTTAGCTTTAATGCTGAATTTAAACGAAATGGCAGACAACATAGAAAGAGATGTCCAACTTGATGTCATGATAGAACAAACGGCGACTCAGGAAGATATCCAAGCTTTAGGAGAATCTATCAATAAATTAGAAAACATTGATTCTGCTGTTTTTTCTTCCAAAGATGATGAGTTAAAAAAGTTAATTGAAAGCATGGGAGAGGATGGACAAGCTTGGGAAATGTTTGAGCAGGACAATCCATTGAACCATGTTTATATTGTGAAGGCAAAACAGCCTGAAGATACATCAGCTATAGCTGAAGAAATTAAACAAATGTCAGCTGTAGAAGATGTCGTTTATGGACAAGACGTTGTGAAAAAATTATTTGAGTTTAACAAGTATGCAAGAACGATTGGTTTAGTGTTAATAATTGGGTTAGTATTTACGGCTATATTCTTAATTTCAAACACGATTAAAATCACGATTATGGCTAGAAGTAAAGAAATTGGCATTATGAAACTAGTTGGTGCGACCAATGGTTTTATTAGGTGGCCATTCTTCGTGGAAGGATTATTACTGGGTGTAATGGGTTCGATTATACCAATTATTATTGTGCTTACTGGGTATTATTACGTAGAAGATATTCTAAGTAAGCAAACGACGTACAAATTTATTGAACTTTTACCTTATGCTCCTTTCGCTTTTCAGCTATCGGGAATTATTTTAGCAATTGGTGCAGCTATAGGTGTTTGGGGAAGTTTGATGAGTGTTAGGAAATTCCTAAAAGTCTAACCAAATATTTTTATTGACACCATGAACATGCATATGCTGAGATGTCCTTTGACATCTCTCTATGTAGAACATAACAAAAACAGAGGGAAAGGTGAACAGACCAATGAGAAAGTTTCCAGTCCTATTATCAACCATTGTTGCAGCTTCTACCATCACATTATCAACGACTTCCATATCCGCAGAATCAACGACAGATTTAAATGAAAAAATTGATGCATTGCAACAACAACAAAAACAACTTGAAGAAAAACAAGGTAAGTTACAGCGTGACACAGATAAAACAGATAAAAAGATTAATAAAAACCTAGATAAACAAGGATCTGTTGAAAAAGAAATTCATTCAATTGATACAGATCTACAAAAAACGTTAGAGCAAATAACAACGAAAGAAACAGAGATCAGTAACACCAATCAACAAATAGAGGAATTAGGAAAACAAATTCAAAAGCTCAAGAAAGAGATTACTATTCTTAAAGAACGTATTGCTAAACGAGAAGGATTATTAAAAGATCGTCTGCGTAATATTCAGCAAAATGGTGGCTCTATGAAATACATAGAAGTAATTTTAGGATCGAAAAGTTTTGGTGATTTTATTAGTCGTTCATCTGCTGTAAACACGATTATGGATCAAGATAAATCGATTATGGAGCAGCATGAAGCAGATAAAATAACTGTGGAAAAAAATAAAGTAGACGTAGAAAATAAAAAGTCCGAAGTGGAAGAACGAAAACAATCCTTGCAAGCTCAAAAACAGGATTTAGTTGCTTTAAAAGGACAGTTAGATAAACAATTGTCGAAAAAAGAAACACTAATGGCGAGCTTGGAAGAAGAACACAAAGAATTGGAAGCATACAAAGTAAGTGTAGAAGAAGAACAAGAAATTTTGGCACAACAGGCTGAAGCAGCGGAAAAAGCAAAACAGCTTGCTCAATCACAAAAGAGTGAATTAGAGCAGCTAGCTAAAGAAAAAGCAGCGCAACAAGCAAAACAAGAAAAAACGAAACCTAAGTCCAATAATCATTCATCTTCTGCTAATAGTAGCTCTAGTTCAAGTTCAAGTGGTGGTTCAGCACCGGCACCAGCGCCAGCTCCTGAACAAAATATGGGAGGGGATATGATGTATCCTATCTCTGCGCCAATCACTTCTCATTATGGCACTCGTTGGGGATCAATGCACCATGGTACAGATTTCGGTGCGCCAATAGGTACGCCGGTTCGTTCGGCAGCATCTGGAGTTGTTATTATGACGAATTCGGCTTCTCAAGCTGGGATGTCAGGTTATGGAAATGTTATTTTAGTGTCACATAATATAAATGGACAATCTTATACAACCTTATATGCTCATTTAAATAGTATCGGAGTAAGTCAAGGTCAAACTGTAAGTGCTGGCCAAGTTATTGGTGCTAGTGGAAATACTGGGCAATCTACAGGGCCACATTTGCATTTTGAAGTTCATCGCGGTGGTTGGAATGGTTCTAAAAGTAATTCCATTGATCCAATGACAGTTTTAAATTAGTTTTAATCTAAAGGCATCAATCAATTTCTAATTCGATTGATGCCTTTTTTGCTGATAACATGTATAATGACATCATAAAGAGAAGCTGAATGATTGGATGAGTTTAGGCAGCCTCTTAGGATTTACCTATTTCATGGATAGGTATGTTTATAAATGTATTGAGAAGAAAGTTAAAAAATCTCTCCAAAACGGAATAGCGATGGTAATTAATTTTTGAATTGCATATGTTATGATAACAAGAGAATATTTTAACATATTGAAGCATGCTCCTACAACGCTTGTTTGTTACTAATTGACAGTTGGTTTGAAGGTTTGCACAAGTGAGATTCTTATGTTTAATGAGTTGAGGTGAAAGGATGAAATTAAGAAAGCTACATATTGTACTACTTTTTATATTAGCTTTAGCTATTGGTCTGGCTGGAGGTTACACGGGAGTGAAGCTAGCTCAGAAAACAACTCCGCCTACAGAACAGTCAATGAAATTAGGTGGTGAAACGACTGCCAATGAAGCAATAACCCAAGATATGGAAAAAGTGGATCAAGCATTTCGGTTAATTAAAGAAAACTACTTAGAAGATATTGATGATAAGCAGTTAACGGAAGGTGCGATTCAAGGCATGCTTTCTACATTGGAAGATCCATACAGTTCTTATATGGATGCAGAAACAATGAAGAAATTTAATGAGCAAATTGAGTCTTCATTTGAAGGGATAGGAGCAGAGGTAAATAAAGTAGACGATGTATTAAGTATAGTAGCTCCGGTGAAGGACTCTCCAGCTGAAAAAGCAGGATTACGACCAAATGATCAAGTGCTTAAAGTTGACGGGAAAAGCTTAGAAGGCTTAAGTCAAAATGAATCTGTCGCTAAGATACGAGGAGAGAAAGGAACCGAAGTGGAGTTAACAATCCGCCGAGCTGGAGTTGCGGAACCTTTTAAAGTGACAATAGTAAGAGACACTATTCCTCAAGAAACGGTATACAGTAAAACGAAGAATGTAGACGGTAAAAAAACAGGTATTTTAGAAGTGACGAATTTTTCCGAACGCACAGCTCAGGAGTTCAATGAACAGCTGACAAAAATGGAAGACGATGGTATTGAAGGATTAGTGATTGACGTTCGAGGAAATCCTGGTGGGTTGTTAAATGTCATTGAAGATATTTTAAAACAATTTGTTCCAGAAGATATGCCTTACTTACAAGTAGAAGACCAAAAAGGTAACAAAACACCATATTATTCCGATTTAAAGGAAAAGAAAAAGTATCCGATCAGTGTCATTATAGATGAAGGAAGTGCCTCAGCATCAGAAATATTAGCTGTGGCTATGAAAGAAATGGGTTATGACGTAGTTGGGCAACCAAGTTTTGGTAAAGGAACGATTCAGCAAGCAGTTCCTTTAGGGGATGAAAGTACCATTAAACTCACTTTTTTTAAATGGTTGTCACCAAAGGGGAAATGGATACATGAGAAAGGTGTCCAACCTACTATTAACCAAAAACAGCCTGAATATTACTATACAAGCCCTGTTGAAATCAAAGAGCCTTTAAAGCAAGACCAAACGGGAGATAAAATTAAAAATATCCAAGTTATGCTTCAAGGGTTAGATTACGATCCTGGACGTACAGATGGCTACTTTAGTATAGAAACAAAACAAGCAGTAATTTCTTTTCAACAAGATAATGATTTGCCAACATCTGGTGAAATTGATGCGCAGACAGCTAAGCTGATCGAAACCCAAGTTATTAAAAGCATTCGTGATGGGAAAGATGATAAACAATTAGATAAGGCATTAGAAGAAGTTTATAAGTAATTTCTAAGCAATAAAAATTTATGTCCGCGAGTATTTGCTCGCGGATTTTCCTGAAATGTCTCATATGAATGTAGCAATAAAAAACTATAGTTATGAAGCGCTGTTGCGCCTAATATACGGAGCATACCTAAAGTCAAGCTTCCATTACTGGGGTGATATTCATGCCTCGTATCAAAGGCTATGACTAAGGCCACTTACAAAAATTGGTGTAGCTGCTGTTATGCAGCCTCAAGCATTTCAAATTTTTGAATGAAGAGCCTGGCAGCTTCTATATAAACGCAAAACATATATTAGGACACCTAACTCGATGAAGATCATAGTAAGTTGTAGGAAAGCGACTTTGATTATTGGGGTGATAAACTTGTTAGAATCAGGCTTATTGGAAATCGCTAAAGGGATAGGTAAAATGGTTTTAAACCCGTTATTTTACTGGATCTTTATTCTAATTATTGTTACTGGAATGAAGCGGATAAAACGGGAAAGAGAAGACTTTGGTATTAAAATTTATGATTTGTATTCTGAGTGGAAAAATACGTTTTGGATGTCGTTTGTATTAGGACTGTTACTTTCTGCGTTTACACTAGGTGTGGGCGTTACACTTACATATCCTGTTATATTGTTATTCGGTTTCATAACTATACTGATTAGTATAACGGGAAGAATTAACTTACTATCGGCAAGCTATATTATTGGCGGAACATATTTAATCTTGATGTTTGTACCCGAATGGATAGACGTAGAGAAGATTCTTCCTTTTCGTATGCAGGTAGATGTTCACCTTTCAGGTTTAGTTAGTTTATTAGCCCTGTTATTGCTTGCCGAGAGCATCTTATTATTTGGCTCCAGAAGCGATGTAACCTATCCAGAGCTGACACTTAGTAAACGGGGAATATGGGTCGGACAGCATCATTTAAAGAAGCTGACAGTACTTCCGTTTTTTACACTTGTCCCAACAGGTTCACTAACTCCGTTTGCCGATTTTTGGCCTTATTTTACGTTAAATGGGGAGACATACGGTCTTGTAGTTATTCCTTTTATTCTCGGTTTTGATCATATTGTACGTGCGCAACACCCTTCATTTGCTGCTAAAAAGCTAGCGCGATCTACATTGTTATTAAGCTTCCTAGTCGCTGCGCTTGCAGTAGGTAGTATGTATTATTCCTTGTTTTCATTTATAGCGGTAATATGTGCTATTTTGGGAAGGGAATGGATAAACTATCGTTTTCGAATTAACGAACAAAATAAACCAGGGTATTTTCAATCAACGGATAAAGCGTTAAAAGTGCTTGCTGTACTTCCGAATTCTCCAGCTGATCGGTTAGGTATTCACGTAGGTACGTTGATCACTAAAGTAAACGGGAAGAAAGTGAATCAACCTGGATCGTTTTATCACGCCTTGCAAACGAGTGGAGCTTTTTTTAAGTTGGAAATTATTAATCGAGAAGGAGAAATAGAATTACTACAAGGGGCATGGTATGAGGGTGATCATCATGGTTTAGGACTATTATTTGCCTCTACCCCACACGATCATGAGCATTTTAATGTAAGTAATGGGGAAGGATAATTTATTAAATGTTAACCTTTTGTTTAACGCGTAATCGAAATGAATGAACCAAATAGCTATCGCATGAACCTGTCTTATTCTCTTTGTTAATGCTGGGATAAGTCAGGTTTTTCTGGTTGCTTTTCACTTCAAATATAAGTGCTGTAAAACGCCTATTTCAAGATGTTACCTGAACAGTGTTAGTGAGAGTGTCAACACTCATAAGGTGTAAACCTCTCCTTATTAAAGAATAGCGTTAACCCGATTATTGAGCTTTTATGCCGATGGGTAATAATATTGAAAAAATGTTGCAAGCTAATATAAAAAGTGTTGGAGTTGAGTGGCTCATGTTTATGCGCAACTGCTTTCTGTATTTTTGGGGAAGTATCGACCCAATTTATTTTACTTGCTCTAGGCTAACATATATTGTTGGGCCAAACCAAAAAAGGACGCTATTACGAGCTCGATTAACAAAATATAAAGGTGCTAAAATGGTTCTGTCTGATGGGACCGTAATAGAGAAGGATGATTTATTAGTAAAGATACATTTGCATAATGTTAAATTACTTAAAAAACTCTCGGAACAGTCGAATGACATGAAACGAGCGGTTATTATCTATCATAGTGTAAAAAAAGCAATGCCGAGTTTAGCAACATATATTGAAAATCACGCGGAACAGGAAAGAGTAAAAGGGATAATTGGAATTACTAATTTATCAAAAGGTGGAAAGAAATTAGGGTTTGAAGAGAAAGCCTTGCAAAATAAATTTTATCGTATTTTCAAGAAAATAACATTATTCCCGATTAGCTTTTTAACTGGAAAAAAATCAATAAAACCTGTTTATTTATTTATGTCAAAAGGGAAGTTATTAATGAAATACGGGAATCGTTGTTAATGAAAAATTTTACTTTTTAATCTTTAAGCATAGATTTTTTTAAGCCTAGACAGTAGGAAATACAGTCTTTGCGATTGAACTCACTTTAAAAACGAACGATAGGATGAAACAAATGAGGCAAATCCAACCATCAGAAGCATTATTTCTTCCTTTTTTACAAATTCCAAGCGGGCATCACCACGTAGCAGATGCACTAATTGCTGAGTACAAAAGCATTTATCCAAATCATCCGTATGAAAAGGTGGACATACTTAGTTATGGGTATAAAAGTATAGAAAAGTTAGTTTCTTCTACGTATTTAACTTGGATCAAATATTTCCCGGAAGGATATGACCGTTTATACTCGTTTTTAGTTTATAAACAAGGGACTAAAAAAAGAACCAGACAATGGCATTATGAAACTTTATTTCGTCCAATACTACAAAAGGTAGTACAGCAAGCTGAAGCGAAGATACTGTTTTTTACACATGCTTTACCTTCCAATATGGCAAGTGTTTTAAAGCAACAAAGAAAAATAGAAGCTATTACAGTAAATGTGTATACAGATTTTTTTATAAATGCTTTATGGGGGATAGAGGGAATTGACTATCATTTCGTTCCGACACTTTCCATGAAAAAACATTTAATACAGTGTGGTGTAAAGGAAAGTAATATATTTGTTACTGGCATCCCTGTTCACCCATGTTTTTATTATACGGCTAGCAATCAAAATCAAAAAGAGGGACTGCAAATGCTAATAGCTGGCGGTAGTTTAGGGACGGGAGATTTAGAATGTTTGCTAAATGAATTAAATTTATCTTCTCGGGTACATCTGTATGTTTTATGCGGACAAAATGAGCAGTTATATCAAAAGCTTCATTCTAAAAAATGTTGTCATATAACACCATTACGCTATTTGCATTCTAAGCAAACAATGAATCAATTGTATGACCGTATAGATGCTGTTATAACGAAGCCTGGTGGTGTAACCGTTAGCGAGTGTCTTGTGAAGCGGAAACCGCTGTTTATATACAACGCTTTACCAGGCCAGGAAAGAATTAATTTGCAGGAATTAACACGTTTAGGTTTAGTACAAGCAATTGATAAAAACAAACCAATTGGCAAGCAAATAATGGATTATTTTTCAAATGATTACAAGCAACAACAACTGTATCAACAGTTGCATAACTACTTGGAAAATAGGGAGCAAGATTCTGTAGCATCTATTATAAAACGGATTACACAACAAACAAACCACAAAGGGGGAAATAGTATCTCCTATATATAAGATGGCGTAAAATAATCCACATAGATGAAGCCAAGCAAATAATAGCGAGTCAAGTATAGGGATATTAGCTGTGATAATAGGTAAGCTTTTTAGGGAAAAAGTAAAGATGTTTGAAGCATGTAGAGAGGATATTATCTGCATGCTTTTTTTACTTGAGGAAAGTATACGAATTTCGTGATTTAGCGTACAAGAAAAATGAAGGCAATCAAGATTATATGAAACAATTACTACTTCGCGGGAGTAAGTAATAAATGATAATTTTCCAAGGTTTAAGTTGCTATAAAAGAACAAATCATGCATTTATTTTATTATCACAGGAGCCTGCGTTTAATTACAATATGAAGCTTAAACATACTTATTGATTAGCAATTCATAAAGCATATGTTAGCCTTTAGCTGAAGGGAATTTATTACAATAACGAATATTTGTTCGTTTTTCTGTTAACATATGTAAGGTTTATGATAAAATAAGTACTAGTTATGGACGGATCGGAGGAGAAGCTAGTGGAAAATCAATTTGAACTAGTTGCCAAATATGAACCAAAAGGTGATCAACCACAAGCAATTAAAGAAATTGTTGAACGTATTAAGGCAGGAAAAAGGCACCAAACACTTTTAGGCGCAACAGGAACTGGTAAAACTTTTACTATGTCGAATGTAATTAACGAGATCAATCGGCCAACTTTAGTGATTGCGCATAATAAAACTTTAGCCGGTCAACTATATAGTGAGTTTAAAGAATTCTTTCCTAATAATGCGGTGGAGTATTTTGTTAGCTACTACGATTACTATCAACCTGAAGCTTATGTACCATCCACCGATACATTTATTGAAAAAGATGCGAGTATAAATGATGAAATTGATAAACTAAGGCACTCTGCTACATCAGCATTGTTCGAGCGACGAGATGTTTTAATTGTTGCGAGTGTTTCCTGTATTTATGGATTAGGTTCTCCTGAAGAATATAAAAGTCAAGTACTCTCCATTCGGACAGGCATGGAAAAGGATCGAGATCAACTATTACGTGAACTTGTAGACATTCAATACGCTCGTAATGATATTAACTTCCAACGCGGGACGTTTCGAGTGCGTGGCGACTCTGTGGAGATAATTCCAGCTTCTAGAGAGGAACACTGTATACGCGTCGAATTCTTTGGTGATGAAGTCGACCGCATTCGTGAAGTGGATGCATTGACAGGGGAAATTATTGGCGATAGAGAGCATATTGCTATTTTTCCAGCCTCTCACTTCGTAACGCGAGAGGAAAAATTGAAGCTTGCTATTAAAAATATTGAAAAGGAATTAACAGAGCGTTTAAAAGAGTTACGAGATCAAGGGAAATTACTAGAAGCACAGCGTTTAGAACAACGGACGAATTACGATCTGGAAATGATGCATGAGATGGGCTTCTGTTCAGGCATTGAAAACTATTCACGCCATCTTACTTTGCGCGAAGCAGGTGCGACACCATATACATTGCTTGATTTCTTTCCTGATGACTTTCTAATTATGATTGATGAATCACATGTCACACTCCCACAAATTCGTGGTATGTTTAACGGGGATCAAGCGCGAAAACAAGTACTTGTAGATCATGGATTCAGATTGCCGTCAGCGCTAGACAACCGCCCGTTACGCTTTGAAGAATTCGAAAAAGCTACGAACCAACTTGTTTATGTTTCTGCCACACCAGGGCCATACGAACAAGAGCATTCGCCAGTCATGACAGAACAAATCATTCGACCAACAGGTCTCTTAGATCCAGAGGTAGAAGTAAGACCAATTAAAGGACAAATTGATGACTTAATCGGGGAAATTCATAAACGTTCCGAGAAAAACGAACGTGTGCTAGTCACCACGTTAACGAAAAAAATGTCGGAAGATCTAACTGATTATTTAAAAGAACTTGGTATAAAAGTTGCTTACTTGCATTCAGAAATTAAAACATTGGAGCGAATTGAATTAATTCGTGATTTACGTGTTGGTAAATATGATGTTCTCGTTGGAATAAACTTATTACGTGAAGGTCTTGACATTCCAGAAGTATCTTTAGTAACAATTTTAGATGCGGATAAGGAGGGATTTTTACGTTCAGAAAGGTCCCTTATTCAAACGATGGGACGGGCTGCACGTAATGAAAATGGCATGGTTATTATGTATGCTGATAAAATTACGAAGTCGATGCAAATAGCCATTGATGAGACGTATCGTCGACGGGAAAAGCAGATTGCTTATAACGAAAAGTATGGTATTATTCCTACGACGATTAAGAAAGACGTACGAGATGTGATTCGAGCAACTGTTGCTGCTGAAGACCAAGAAACGTACGAAAGCAAAACAAAAAGTGTTACAAAGCTAGCAAAGCAGGATAAAGAAAAAGTAATAGCGAATATGGAAAAAGAAATGAAGGAAGCTGCCAAAGCATTAGATTTTGAAAAAGCAGCTGAACTTCGAGATGTCATACTTGAACTGAAAGCAGGAAGGTGATGAAATGCCTAGTAAATATATAACCATCCAAGGTGCTAGAGCTCATAATTTAAAAAACATTGATGTTAATATACCAAAGAATAAGCTGGTCGTCCTCACAGGCCTGTCTGGTTCTGGAAAGTCTTCTTTGGCTTTTGATACGATTTATGCTGAGGGTCAAAGGCGTTATGTTGAATCTTTATCTGCCTACGCAAGACAATTTTTAGGTCAAATGGATAAGCCGGATGTAGATGCTATTGAAGGCTTATCTCCAGCAATCTCGATTGACCAAAAAACGACAAGTAAAAATCCTCGTTCTACTGTAGGAACAGTGACAGAGATATATGATTATTTGCGTTTATTGTTTGCTCGAGTTGGTCACCCTACTTGTCCGAAGCATGGGGTAGAAATTACGTCGCAAACCGTAGAACAAATGGTAGATCGAATTATGGAATACCCTGAACGGACTAAAATACAAATTTTAGCACCAGTAGTATCTGGCCGAAAAGGGGAGCATGTAAAGGTATTTGAAAAATTAAAGCAAGAAGGTTATGTTCGCATTCGGGTAGATAAAGAAATGCGAGAAGTTACCGAGGAAATAAAGCTTGAAAAAAATAAGAAACATTCTATCGAAGTGGTGATTGATCGAATTGTTGTTAAAGAGGATATTGAAGGGCGGTTAAGTGATTCGATAGAGACAGCATTAGCTTTAGGCGAAGGAAAAATCATTGTTGATGTAATCGGTCAAGAAGAAATTACATTTAGTGAAAACCATGCATGTCCTATTTGTGGATTTTCGATTGAAGAATTAGAGCCACGTCTCTTCTCTTTTAACAGCCCTTACGGTGCATGTCCAACTTGTGATGGATTAGGTACAAATTTGGAAGTCGATTTAGACCTAGTTATTCCTGATTGGGATAAATCGTTAAATGAACATGCCCTTGCGCCTTGGGAACCGATTAGTTCGCAATATTATCCACAATTGTTAAACAGTGTTTGTAACCATTATGATATTGACATGGATATACCTGTAAAAGATATTCCAAAAGAGAAGATGGATAAAATTCTTTACGGCAGTGGTAAAGAAAAAATTCATTTTCACTATGAAAATGATTTCGGCAATGTTCGAGATAATCATATTATGTTTGAAGGTGTCGTTAATAATGTCGCTCGACGTTACCGAGAGACATCTTCGGATTTTATTCGTGAAAATTTAGAAAGATACATGGCTCAGAAAAACTGTCCATCTTGTAAAGGATATCGTTTAAAAGAAGAAGCGCTAGCTGTTCGAATCAACGAACGGCATATTAGTGAAGTGACCGATTTTTCTATTACAGAAGCACAGACCTTTTTTCAAGGATTACAGTTATCGGAAAAAGAAAAGCAAATTGCGAAGATGATTTTAAAAGAAATATCCAATCGGTTGGAGTTTTTAAATAATGTAGGTTTAGACTATTTAACGTTATCGCGAGCTGCAGGGACACTCTCTGGAGGAGAAGCGCAGCGGATACGGTTAGCTACACAAATCGGCTCTGCATTAACAGGGGTTTTGTATGTGCTAGATGAGCCTTCCATTGGATTACATCAACGTGATAATGATCGTTTAATTGGAACGCTAAAGCGCATGCGTGATTTGGATAACACACTCATTGTCGTAGAACATGATGAGGATACGATGCTTGCTGCTGACTGGCTAATTGACATTGGGCCTGGTGCGGGAGAGCATGGCGGTGAAATTGTAGCGAGCGACACACCTGAAAACGTGATGCGTCATGAACAATCACTAACAGGGCAATATTTAGCTGGTAAGAAATTCATCCCTTTACCCGCAAAAAGAAGGAAAAAGGATAAGCGTGTTATTGAGATCGTAGGGGCAGAAGAGAATAATCTGCAAAAGGTTTCTGTAAAGATTCCGATTGGTTTAATGACCGTCGTTACTGGTGTATCTGGATCGGGGAAAAGTACATTAGTAAATGAAATTTTATATAAAGCGTTAGCGAAAGAGTTATATACAGGGAAACATAAGCCAGGAAAGCATAAAGCAGTAAAAGGAATAGAGCATATTGAAAAGGTCATTGATATTGATCAATCACCAATTGGCAGGACTCCTCGTTCTAACCCTGCAACATATACGGGCGTATTTGATGATATTCGTGACGTATTTGCGCAAACAAATGAAGCCAAAGTGCGCGGATACAAGAAGGGGCGCTTCAGTTTTAACGTTAAAGGAGGCCGTTGTGAAGCTTGCCATGGTGATGGCATTATCAAAATAGAAATGCACTTTCTCCCAGATGTGTACGTTCCTTGTGAAGTGTGTCATGGGAGCAGATATAATAGGGAAACATTAGAAGTAAAGTATAAAGGAAAAAACATTTCTGATGTGCTTGGTTTAACGATTGAGGAGGCATTGGAATTCTTTGCGAATATCCCGAAAATAAAGCGGAAATTACAAACGATTTATGATGTTGGCCTCGGCTATATAAAGCTTGGTCAACCGGCTACAACTCTATCTGGTGGGGAAGCACAGCGCGTCAAGTTGGCAAGTGAACTGCATCGACGTTCCAATGGTAAATCCTTTTATATTTTAGATGAACCAACCACAGGTTTACATGCTGATGATATTAGTCGGCTGCTAAATGTGTTACAGCGACTTGTCGAAAATGGGGATACCGTTCTTATCATTGAGCATAATTTAGACGTTATTAAAACAGCTGATCACATTATTGATTTAGGCCCTGAGGGCGGTGCTGGAGGGGGAACCATTATTGCTACTGGTACACCCGAACAAATTGCTAAAAAAGACAATTCTTATACAGGGAAATATTTAAAAAATGTTTTAGAGCGTGACCAGAAACGGATGGGCGCTTTCATTAAAACGACAGAAAAGTTAGCGACAAAGTAAAGTGATTTTTACAGACTCTCGAAATATTTTTAAAAAGCATTGGATGTTAAAGGTATACTTTAATCAGTGGGTTTTTTCTCTCCCCCACTGATTGGGAGTACCCTTAGAAAAATTGCACAGTTCATCATACTCTTACTTCTTTCTTTTCCACGCCAAAAGCTTTCATCTCCTATACCATGTAATGTAGCCATTGTTATCTTCTTTTAGTAGGTCAATTGTTTGCTAAAAGAAACAATACCTCTCCTGTGTTTATGTTTTGACCATATCTCTTTCTTTCGTTAAGCTAAAAGGAGCAGAAAATGGGGAGGAACCACAATGAAACCAATTGAAATTAACCAAGTACAAAGATGGTTGGATAAATTCATAAACACGTCAGTTTATATTCATGTAGAAACAACAAATGGTGCTTATGCTAGTCATTTTGATGACAAAGCGTATAATGTAGGTGCTTATGTCAGGAATGTACAGATTACTTACACGCAAGCAAAAATTGTTGGCGAAGGGAATGCTTTTCGTGTTGGCTTAAAGACAAGCAATGGGTGGATTTATGCAGAAGGGTTAACGGATTGGACGATACATGAAGACACAAAAGTGCTACTTGCTGGTCATGATCGCGAAGGAAGATTAATGGTTGCTTTGCAACTAAGTGAAACCCCTTTTGATTATTAATTTACACTATAGGGAAACATGTAATTTGCTAGTTTATCTATAAGGTTAAGTACAAGCTTTACCACATAGACTGGTAATAAGTTAAGTTATTCTAAGAAAGAACAGGTGATGAAATTGGATAAACACGTCGTTATCATATTACCACATCCAGATGATGAGTCATTTGGATCTGCTGGATCCATTGCGCAATTTCGAAGTCAGGGAATACCAGTAACTTATTTATGCGGCACACTTGGTGAAATGGGGAGAAATATGGGGAACCCGCCATTTGCCAACCGTGAGACTTTACCAGAAATTCGCAAGCAAGAATTAAAAAATGCATGTGAAGTGCTTGATATAGATGTAAAGATGCTTGGCTATCGAGATAAAACGATTGAATTTGAAGATCGAAATGCAGTCGCTAACCATTTGCAAGGCATTTTGGAGGAAATAAATCCTAGTCTAGTTATTACGCATTATCCAGGCTATGCCGTGCATCCAGATCATAACGCTTTAGGTGCAGCTGCAATTCAAGCTGTAGAGCAAATGGAAAAATCGCGTCGTCCTGTTATTTGGGCACAAGCATTTGCTCGAGGATTTCAAAAAGAATTAGGAGAGCCTGATATAATTAATGATGTAGAGGATCAGTTTGAAACAAAAATGAATGCTATTCTATGTCACCAATCACAGGCAGGCGGGATGATTGGACAATTAAAAAACTATAAAGATTTAGGAGCAGAAGTCTTACAAGAAGCAAAAGACCGATTTGGCAAAGAAGCATTTTTTACACTATAAGAAACTGCCGTGACGTGCTAAAAGGGTGCCAACACCATTGTTTTTGAAACTTCTAAACGTAAGTCAATGACACTTATTTCTTAAATAAGGATGGAGGCTATGATAATGAAAAAGTTGTATCGCTCAAATTCAAATCAGATGCTAGCAGGTGTTTTCGGTGGCTTAGAAGAATATTTCAATATTGATGCAACCATCTTACGGCTACTATTTGTTGTTTTGTTATTTATGAGCTTTTTCACGGTAGCTGTTATTTATCTTATTGCTGCAATGATTATTCCAGCTGAAGGGGAGATACGTTAAGCATGAAGAGATGGCTCTTATCAATTGTTCTTAATGCAGTTGCATTGATTGTCGTTGCTCAGCTATTTGATTCGTTTCATTTAGAAGGGTTTGGTACAGCAATGCTAGCAAGCTTTATTTTATCGCTATTAAACATCCTTGTAAAACCAATTTTAGTTATTTTAACGTTGCCCATTACGATGCTTACATTAGGATTATTTCTGTTTATCATCAATGCATTTACACTTATGATCACGCAAGCAGTTATGGGGAGTTCTTTTGCAATTAGTGGGTTTGGTACAGCTGTTTTAGCTTCCATTATTATTTCAGTTATCAATGTATTATTAAATCGTCTAGTGCGAGATTCCTTAGGCTAAAGCAGTTTTTGTTTGCACTATAAGGCTTCGTTTCGGCATAAAGACTTGACGCTAGCAAAGATTTTCTATACGCACAACCAATTCAAATAAATCATCGTAGGCATATTTGTCTACGATTTTTTTACGGTATGTGCTACAATGAAGAAAACTTTTGCTTCTTTTATGGGGAGCCATTTGGTATGGAGTGACTAACCATTTATAATGAAAATAGATTTCTAAATCAAAAATAACTTGTACACACTTTAAATTTCAAGTTATAACAAGAAAAACCTAGTGTTGCGATGTGTTTCTAACAATGTAGCGCTTTTACATAATTTTGTTTTTTGTTAAAAGGATCGCAGCAAAGATAAGCTAATAAAGCAACAGCATGTCAAAGTATAAAACTTTAAACGTTAAGGTATAAGCAAAACGACGGCGCTTTATCGCCTTAAATACTTGATGATAGCCAAGAAGCTTCTCTAATAAGCACTTAATTATAAAAATGGTTAATTTACAGCGTGTGTCCGTTTGACTACAAGGAGGAAATAGAAACAATGTCAACAGTTCGTACGAAGGATTTATTGGATAATTTTAATTTAACATTAAAAGCTGGAAAAGACGGTTTGTTTAGAGAGATAACAACTGGAGATATTTCTAGACCTGGGATAGAAATGACAGGTTACTTCAAATACTATCCTAAGGAAAGGCTTCAATTAATAGGTAGAACAGAGATGGCATATTTCTTGGAATTAAATGATGAAGAAAAAGCCCATCGTGTTGACAAGTTATGTACAGATATTACTCCTGGGATAGTTGTCACAAGAAACATGGAAATTCCTCAAGTCTTGATGGATGCTGCTAATGAATCCGGTGTGCCAATTCTCCATTCCAAGCAAAAAACAACGCGAGTTATTAGTAGACTAACTAACTTTTTAGAGGCCAAATTTGCCCCTTTTACAGCTATTCATGGCGTTTTAGTTGATGTCTATGGAGTAGGTGTATTAATTATGGGGCAAAGTGGCGTTGGGAAAAGTGAAACTGCTTTGGAACTTGTTAAAAGAGGACATCGGTTAGTTGCAGATGATAGTGTGGAGATAAGACAGGAAGATTATGACACCCTCATTGGAAACTCCCCTCCTTTAATTGAACATTTATTGGAAATACGAGGGTTAGGAATTATTAATGTCATGACATTATTTGGAGCTGGATCAGTTCGAAACTTTAAAAAGATCTCTTTAATCATTAATTTGGAGAACTGGGATCAACATAAGCAATATGATCGCCTTGGTTTGGATGAAGACAAGATGAAGATTATGGATGTGGAATTACCAAAAGCAACGATACCTGTTCGCCCAGGAAGGAACCTCGCAGTTATTATCGAAGTGGCTGCGATGAATTTTCGTTTGAAACGCATGGGTGTTAATGCTGCTGAAGAGTTTTCAGAGCGGTTAACGAGTATGATTGATCAAGAGACAGAGGATCACTTATAAGGAGGATGATTGAATGAGCTGTTCAGCAGAACCATTAGATAGAGTATTTTTACAAATCGGTTCTTTCCCAATTTATTGGTACGGCGTCATTATTGCCGCTGGAGCCTTTTTAGCGCTTTTATTAGCAAATCGTGAAGCCAGTCGTTTAGGGATGAAAAAAGATATCATGGTAGATTTAGTAGTTTTTGCGATCCCTATAGCTATTATTTCAGCGAGAATGTACTATGTTATATTTGAATGGGATCAATATGCTGGTGGAAACTGGACGGATGTTTTTGCTATTTGGGAAGGCGGCATTGCTATTCATGGTGCACTTATTGGTTCTGTTCTGACTGCTATTATATATGCTCGAGTGAAGCGTGTATCTTTTTGGCAATTAGCTGATATTGCAGCGCCAAGTCTTATTTTAGGTCAAGCCATTGGGCGCTGGGGTAATTTCATGAATCAAGAAGCTCATGGAGGGCCTATTTCAGCATCTACATATGAAAGTTTCCATCAATATTTGCCTGATTTTATTATGAATCAAATGTGTATTGATGGCGTTATGTATCATCCAACATTCCTCTATGAATCTGTATGGAATTTGCTGGTTTTTGCATTGTTGCTTTTGTTTAGAAGGTTTAACCCGCATCGTGGCGAGTTATTTTTAAGTTATGCCATTATGTATTCTGTAGGACGTTTCTTTATTGAAGACATGCGTACTGACAGTTTGTATGTATTCGGCGAATTGCGTCAAGCGCAAGTAATTTCTATTGTAATTATAGTCGTTGCACTTGCACTAATTATTTACCGTCGTAAAACTTCACACGTTCGTTATTTGGATATCATGAAACGACAATCGCAAGCAAAGAAAACCAAAACAGTTGGAAAGAAAAAGAAAAAGAAGAAATAAAGTTAATTAGTAGTACGCACGTACTATCCATAAATACGTTTAGTTTACTATAAAGGACACTAGCCAAATATAAGAGGAGGAAAAAGAGCATGAAAGGGACGGCGCAAAGAGGATTAAAGCAAGGGCTTTTAACGACATGGACATTGGGGAAAGTTATTTTCCCCATCACGTTAATTGTAACCATTTTACAATTTACACCCGTACTTCCGTGGGTAATCAAACAACTAACACCTTTAATGGGGGTATTTGGTCTTTCCGGAGAAGCTGCTGTTCCATTAGTGCTAGGAAATGCGCTAAATCTATATGCAGGTATAGCAGCTATTGTCTCTTTTGAATTTACGGTAAAAGAAGTTTTTATTATGGCTATAATGCTGTCATTTTCTCATAACTTATTTATTGAATCAGCAGTAGCGTCCAGAGTAGGAGTTAGTTGGTGGCTCATTTCTGGCATTCGTATAGGTTTAGCGATATTTGCTGCAATTGTCGTTAACCTTGTATGGGATGGTGGTTTTGAACAAGCTGTTTACGGTTTTATTTCCAGTTCAGATACTGATTTAAATGGCTGGGGAGAAATAGTTTTACACGGTTTACAGACAGCAGCTATTGCGATAGTTCAATTAGCACTTATCGTTATTCCACTTATGATCGTCATGCAATTTTTGCGCGAAATGGGTTGGCTAACAAAACTTTCCAAAGGCTTTGCTCCATTTACAAAAGCGCTTGGAATGAAAGAAAATACTTCGATGACGATGGTAGCAGGACTAACGATTGGTTTAGCTTATGGCGCTGGAGTTATGATACAGGCTGTGAAAGAAGATGGAGTAGAGAAAAAGGATATGATGCTTGCGCTAATCTTCCTTGTATCATGCCATGCTGTTGTAGAAGACACGCTCGTTTTTATTCCGCTAGGCATACCAGTTTGGCCGCTACTAATCATTCGTTTAGTAACAGCAATTGTATTAACGATGACTATAGCTTATTTTTGGAATAAACTAGATAAAAATAAAGGGAAGGAACCGACAACAAATGAGCATTCGTACAATACTTTTTGATTTAGATGGGACATTAATAGATACAAATGAGTTAATTATTGCCTCGTTTTTCCATACATTTAAGCAATATAATCTACAATTTACGCGAGAAGAAATTATTGAGTTTAATGGGCCTCCTTTAGTAGATACGTTTAAGGCAATCGATTCAGAAAAAGCAGACAGCATGGTGCAAACGTATCGAAGCCATAATATGAAAGAACATGATAATTATGTCAAGGTATTTCCTTATGTTATAGAAACATTGGAGCAGCTAAAACGAAACGGGTTCAAATTAGGGGTTGTTACTACTAAGATGCGATCAGGCGTGGAAAAAGGGTTAGCTACTACAAAGCTAACAGCTTATTTTGATACGGTGATTACATTAGATGATGTCAAGAACCCAAAGCCACACGCAGAACCAGTATATAAAGCGATGGAAGAGTTATTGGCAGAACAACATTCAACATTGATGATCGGCGATAATGCACACGATATAGAGGCTGGGAAAAATGCGGGTGTGCAAACAGCTGGAGTAGCATGGTCTTTTAAAGGAAAAGAACGTTTATTACAATATGAACCAACATTTATGCTAGAGGATATGCGTGATCTTTTAAGCCTTACAGGAGTGTAAAACATGCGAAGAACAAAGCGTTACCCTGTGCAACATACAAATTCCTTATGGCAAATATATAAGACAGTGTCCTTTTGGAAAATCATGAGGAATTTTATCATCATTCAGCTAGCCAGATATACGCCGTTTTTACCTGTGAAAAACTGGCTTTATCGTACATGCTTATCGATGAAAATCGGTAAACAAACTGCTTTTGCGCTTATGGTTATGCCAGATATAATGTTTCCAGAAAAGATTTCGATAGGAAAAAATAGTGTCATTGGTTATAATACGACGATCTTAGCTCATGAATATTTAATTACAGAGTATCGGCTCGGAGAGGTTAGGATCGGTGATGAAGTCATGATAGGAGCGAACACGACTATTTTGCCGGGAGTTCATATTGGTGATAGGGCGATTGTTTCAGCTGGTACATTAGTGCACAAAGATGTGCCTGAAGGAGCATTTGTTGGTGGAAATCCAATGCAAATAATCCATACAAAAAAAGAAAGGGAGGAAAAACATAATTCAAATGAAAGCAGGTGAGAGATTTGCACGTTCCGACTGGTATATTGCCGGCTATTCGTAAGATGAAGGACTTTGATAAAGCATTAGAAACAGGATACCCGACCATTGTTATTTTAGAAACGCGTTTAGCACAAATTAAGAGTCTCGTTGCCCACACTAAAAAATCAAATAAAAATATTCTCATTCATTTCGATTTAATTCAAGGTTTAAAGTCTGATGATTACGGAATGGAATATGTACTTAGGGAAATCAAACCAGATGGTATTTTATCAACAAGAGCAAATGTTATTCGCATGGCTAAAAAACATGGCTTACTGGCTATTCAACGGGTGTTTCTATTGGACAGTTTAGCGCTGGAGCAAAATTTAAAGCAGATTGAAAATGCCAAGCCGGATTGTATTGAAGTATTACCAGGTCTAATCCCTACTATGATTCAATCGATAAATGAACAAACAAAGCTGCCAGTTATTGCTGGGGGACTCATTAAAACAAGTGATCAAGTAAGGCAAGCGCTAGAGGCTGGAGCTGTGGGAGTCTCAACTTCTAATACAGATCTTTGGTAATAGGGTAAAAGTAAACCATTGTTGATTGTCTACATATATGTTATACTTTAAGTAAGTTAATAGATGGACGGAGATATGGAGAAGCCGCAAAGCAACTAATATATGTTATATTAGTTTGTTTTGTGGCTTTCTTTTTTTACACTTGGTTTATCGTATACATCTAGCCAAGTTTTTCTAAACGCAGCATTGATGAATAATATTCGTTTATCCTTTTATGTGTAAATATATTTTCGTTCCATTTTATACATGCGTATCCTGTAAATGGGGTATGGATATATAGAAACAATAGTCGAATATTTAGGGAGTGATGGAGAATGCATACTTTTTCAAGCTTTCAACGTGAGGATAACTTAAAACATATGGAAAGTAAGCAGCTGGATTTATTGGTCATTGGCGGAGGGATTACTGGGTCCGGTATTGCTTTAGACGCTACAATGCGAGGGATGAAAACAGGGCTAGTGGAGATGCAAGATTTTGCAGCAGGAACTTCTAGTCGTTCAACAAAACTTGTCCATGGAGGGCTTCGTTACTTAAAGCAAATGGAAGTTAAAATGGTAGCAGAAGTAGGACGGGAAAGAGCCATTGTGTATGAAAATGGCCCACATGTAACAACGCCAGAATGGATGATGTTGCCGTTTTATAAAGGAGGCACATTTGGACCAGTTACGACAAATATTGGTTTGCGCGTATACGATTTGCTAGCTGGTGTAAAAAAATCAGAACGGCGAAAAATGTTAAATATGGAAGAGGCTTTGGCAAAGGAACCGTTGATTAAACAAGATGGCTTGAAAGGAGCCGGTTATTACGTAGAGTATAAGACGGATGACGCCCGATTAACGATCGAAGTATTGAAAAAAGCTGTACAAAAAGGGGCACATGCAGCTAACTATGCTAAAGTGGTGGACTTTATATATGATAAAAATAAACAAATAACAGGTGCTATTATTGAAGATCAAATTAAAGGAAAACGTTATCAAGTGCATGCCAAAAAAATGATTAATGCCGGTGGACCATGGGTGGATGAGTTAAGAGAAATAGACGGATCGAAACAAGGGAAAGCCCTACATTTAACAAAAGGGGTTCATCTTGTATTCTCAAAAAAAGTTTTCCCATTACAACAAGCTATTTACTTTGATAGCCCAGATGGTCGCATGATTTTTGCAATACCTCGTGAAAATGTAACCTATGTCGGTACAACAGATACGAGTTACAAAGGGGATATCGCGAATCCGACAACGACAGTTTCTGATCGTGACTATATTTTGAATGCTATTGATTATATGTTCCCGTCATTAAATATTACTGCCGACCATGTAGAATCGAGCTGGGCTGGTTTACGCCCATTGATTGCTGAAGAAGGGAAAGACAATCCAGGAGAAATATCACGTAAAGACGAAATATTTGTCTCTGATTCTGGGCTGATTTCAATGGCTGGGGGGAAATTAACCGGCTACCGTAAGATGGCTGAAGATGTCGTGGATAAAGTTACACAGCAGTTAAAAGAAGAAGAAGGTATCTTATATTCTAAATCTGATACAGTACATCTCCCAATCTCAGGTGGAGAAGTTGGTGGCTCGCAAGGGTTTGCCAAATTTGTTATTCGTAAGACAGAAGAAGCAGTCTCAGAAGGGATGGATGATTCGACAGCTAGAAGATTAATTTACAGGTATGGATCGAATTTTGATAAGATCTTAGAATTTTACCGTGATAGACAGCAAGAAGCAAGTGCTGAAGGAATTGAACGTTGTCTTTTTGCAGAACTTGTATATGCGGTAGAGTTCGAGGCAGCGTATAAGCCTGTAGACTTCTTTATTCGACGAACTGGGGCATTATTTTTTGAAATAGAATGGGTGAAGGCTCATAAAGACAAAGTTATTTCATATATGGCTAAGGTATTACAATGGACGAAGGAGGAAGTAGAGAAGTATACAGATGAATTAAGTTTAGCAATGGAAGAGGCTATTCATCCGGTAGTAAATAATTAAAAACAGAAACGGGCATCTATTAGGAGATGCTCGTTTTTGTTGAAAGTTCACGGAGTTTTGTACAGAGATAAGAAAGTATAAAAATTTGATGTTATGTGATAACCAAATAACCGAATGAGCCACGTCCGACTCCATCGCCCAGCACTTAGGCGACTTCACGAATCACCTTACGATAAGTCATTATCGGTTCGTTGCTAAATAGGAAGACCGACTAAAGACGTGCTTGCCGGAGTGCGCCGGCATACTCCTGTTGCAGGAGCATGATTCCTAAAACTTTCGTTGATTCGTTCCACTCGCTACGTTGCTAACCGGGCGCTTGCGCCTTTGTTCCTGTAGGATAGCTTCAAGCTTTACTCTTATTCGAACCTATACCAACGTGCTATTAAATATGGTATAATTTAATTTGTATGTCTACAAATTAGGGGGATATTTATGCAGCAAGTTACGAGTAAAACGAAAGGAAAACAAAATAACGTTCTCCCTTTTATTCCTGAAGGTGATTTTTATTTTACAAAAGGTATAGAAGCTTTCCAAAAAAGAAAATTTGATAGTGCTGTCAAGTGGGTAAAAAAGGCAATTGATCACAAGCCTGATGAAACTTTATATCAATGTCAATTATCTATTATATATACGGAAATTGGTGCATATCATGCTGCAAATGACCTTTTAATGAATATACTAAAGGTTTCTGAGAATGTCGATTGTTACTATTTAATAGCAAACAATTTTGCTCATTTAGGCTTATTAAATGATGCAAAAAAGTACGCTCATCTCTATATGGAAAAAGATCCGAATGGCGACTTTAAAGAAGAAGTACTCCATTTATTAGAACTACTAGAAATTGAAGAAGACCTAGAGGATGAAGAGTTGGAAGAAGAGGATGAGCTTCTTATCTACCAGGAAACGGTTTTTTACCATATGGAGCATCATGAGTGGGAAAAGGCGATGCATATTTTAGAGGAAATGCTTGTCTTGTTTCCAAATCAACCAAATATAAAGCATGAATATGCAGAAACGCTCTTTTTTTTAGGTTATGAACAGCGAGCGGTTCATATGGAGCTTGAAGAAATGGAATCAAATCCAACTTCACTATATGGATGCAGTAATTTAGCTATATTTAATTATTATTTAGGTCAAATGGAAGCATATAATTTCTATATCGAGCCATTACTAAAAGTATATCCAATTCACGAGCAACAAAAATTACGTATTGCAGTAACATTAGCCCGAACAGGGCAGTATGCAGCTGCTGTAGATAGGTTTAAAATGCTTAAAAAAGACAAATTGAATGGGCATTTATCATATTTTCGCTTTTATGCATTAGCTTCATACCATATAGGAGACCATGAAAAAGCCATGTCTATTTGGAGGGAAGGGTGTAAAAAACATCCTGAACTAAAAAACGAAAATACACCTTGGCATGAGTGTTGAAGCGCCTTGAGCAGAATAATAGACGAAAGTTGTTTTGTTTATTAAGCTAAGTATGGCTGAATTATTTATGAGAAAAGAGGCGAATACAATGTCTGATATTAAAATGTATGATGTAATCATTGCAGGAGCAGGCCCAGCCGGAATGACTGCGGCTGTCTATGCCTCTCGAGCTAATTTAGAGACACTAATGATTGAACGTGGTATACCGGGTGGCCAGATGGCGAATACAGAGGATGTTGAAAACTATCCAGGTTATGATCATATTTTAGGACCAGATTTATCAAATAAAATGTTTGAGCATGCGAAAAAGTTCGGTGCTACGTATGCGTATGGTGATATTAAAGAAGTAATAGATCATGGAGCGTACAAAACGATTGTTGCTGGACAAAAAGAATACCATACGCGAGCACTTATTATAACTACTGGTGCACAATATAAAAAATTGGGCATCCCTGGGGAAGAAGAGCTTAGCGGTCGAGGGGTTTCTTATTGTGCTGTTTGTGATGGAGCGTTTTTTAAAGATAAAAACCTTGTTGTTATTGGTGGGGGAGACTCTGCAGTGGAAGAAGGCATTTATTTAACGCGATTCGCTAACAAAGTAACCATTATTCATCGACGTGATGAATTACGTGCTCAACGTATTTTGCAAGATCGTGCTTTTGACAATGAAAAAATCGACTTTATTTGGGATACTGTCGTAGAAAAAATTAACGAAGGCGCCGGGAAAGTAGGAAGCGTTACTTTAAAGAACAATAACACTGGTGAAACCTACGATCATGAAATTGATGGTGTATTTGTTTATATCGGCATGGTACCTTTAAGTGAACCTTTTACATCGTTGGGTATTACCAATGAGGAAGGGTACATTCCAACCAATGAAAATATGGAAACAAAAATTCCTGGTATATTTGCTGCTGGTGATATTCGTGAAAAAACGTTACGTCAAATTGTTACAGCGACTGGTGATGGAAGTATTGCAGCTGAACAGGCCATTAAATATGTGGAAGATTTAATGGAAGAGTTAAAAGCAACACATTCGTAATTAGAGGTTTCTTTTAAGAAAAATTTACGATGAGTCATTGCTTTTTAATCGCGCTGTAATATAAGCGCAATATTCATGGGTTATAATAAAAATAACTAATTGACCCCCTTTTAATAGATAGATTAGTTAATGGACACAGATCACGTATCTGTGTTTTTTTCTGTTTTTAGACGTAAAGTATAACAAAAACAACAAAGATTTTCCTAAAAACACCCGGGTGATAGACAAGTTTTTGCGAAAAGAAGAAACGAAGACACTCCCGAAATTTGTTCTTGCTGTGTCATGAAGCAATAAAGTCTGTTTTCCTTTCTCGTTAGTAGCGCCTCATTAGCATATGTTTCCATCTCCATATCATAGCTTGTCATTCTCTTGCTTTTAGGAAGTTTCATTTTCAACATAAAACTAGTATAATTAGATAGGGAAAGAAAGTTTGTTTATTTAGTTTCGGTTCATTTAGAGGTGATAGGAATGCAACAAGTAGCAAATTGCATATTATTAAAACAAGACCATATTTTATTATTAAAAAAACCGAAGCATGGCTGGTATGCAATGCCTGGTGGAAAGATGGAATCTGGTGAAACGATAAAAGAAGCCGTTATTAGAGAATATAAAGAGGAAACTAATTTGACTATTCAAAATCCGCGTTTAGCTGGGGTATTTACATTCAATGTTTTACAAGATGATCAACAGATGAAAGAATGGATGATGTATACATTCACTTGTCAAGACTACAGCGGTAAACTGGCAGATTTTTGTAGAGAAGGAGAGCTGCAATGGGTTCCCGTGAATCAGGTATTACAGTTACCGATGGCTGAAGGTGACCGGTTAATTTATAAGCATATTCTGGAAAGTAAACATGTTGTATCAGGAACTTTTACTTATACACCTAAAGATGATTTGATTACCTATCGAATAGATGGTTCGTCCGATACGAAGTAATTTTCTAATGTCATTCTGCAAGGAAGCCAATGAAAGAGGGAGATAATGAATATGAGTAAAAATCTTGAAACAAAATTAGTAATTATTACAGGAATGTCAGGTGCCGGTAAAACGGTTGCAGTGCAAAGTTTTGAAGATTTAGGGTACTATTGCGTTGACAATCTTCCTCCTACATTATTGCCAAAATTTATTGAACTCATGAGAGATTCTACAAACAATATACAGCGGGTAGCTATTGTCATGGATTTACGTGCTAGAGAATTTTTTGATTCCTTGTTTGAATCTTTGGATACTTTAGCAGATGAAGAATGGTTAGATGAACATGTTCTATTCTTAGATGCAAAAGATGAAAAGCTTGTCAGTAGGTATAAAGAAACGAGGCGCTCACATCCGCTGGCGGTTGGAGGTTTACCGCTTAATGGAATCCGGCAAGAACGAGAAATATTGGATGAACTAAGAGGAAGAGCACAAAGAATTATTGACACGACGAATTTAAAGCCGAGAGAGCTTCGTGAAAAGATTGTTCAAAAGTATTCAGAAGAAGATCAAGAAGTATTTTCTGTGCACATGGTTTCATTTGGTTTCAAATATGGTTTACCAATTGACGCCGATCTTGTATTCGATGTTCGTTTTTTGCCGAATCCTCATTATGTAACAAATTTACAACCATTAACAGGTTTAAATAAAGATGTATCTTCTTATGTATTTCGATGGACAGATACACAAAAATTTATCGTAAAAGTACTTGATTTATTGCAATTCATGTTACCACAATATAAAAAAGAAGGAAAGTCACAATTGGTTGTTGCCATTGGTTGTACTGGTGGGCAGCATCGCTCCGTCGCACTGGCTGAACATTTCGCTAAAGAATTGCATAAAGACTATATTACACACGTCACGCATCGTGATATTGATAAAAGAAAGGGACAATAATATGACTGAGGAGAAACGTCCGAATGTAGTAGTTGTTGGAGGGGGAACGGGGATGCCTGTCCTACTCCGAGGTCTGAAGGATTTACCTATTCATTTAACAGCATTAGTTACTGTAGCCGATGATGGAGGAAGTACGGGAAGGTTACGTAATGAAATGGCAATTCCTGCTCCAGGGGATATTCGTAACGTGATTGCAGCTTTATCTGATGCTGAACCGATGTTAATTGAATTATTTCAGCATCGTTTTGATGTTTGTAATGGCTTATCTGGTCATTCACTTGGAAATTTACTCCTAGCAGCAATGAGTTCGATTACGGGGAATTTTAATATGGGGATTAGAGAAATCTCTCGCGTCCTAAATGTAAAAGGAAAAATATATCCGATCTCAAATGATAACATGTCGCTCCATGCTGAAATGGAGGACGGGACAATCGTGTCTGGGGAGTCGAAAATTCCTTTATCTAACAAAAGAATAAAACGTGTTTTTTTAAGCCCGCAGCCTGTTGAACCATTACCGAATGCAGTACGTGCTCTAAATAATGCCGATTTAATCGTTATTGCACCTGGTAGCTTGTATACAAGTATCATGCCGACCATCATTATGCCACAAATAGCAGAAGCAATAAAAAATGCAAAATGCCAAGTGGTATATGTTTGTAATGTCATGACGCAAGAGGGCGAAACTACTGGTTATACAGCTGCTGACCACGTGCAAGCTATTTGTGATCATATTGGAGAAGCGAGTGTTGATGCGATTGTCGTACATAATGAACCCATTGAAAAAACGATACGAGAGATGTATGCAGAAGAAAACGCTTCTCCCGTGGTATATGATATAGAGCGTTTAATAGGTATGGGCCTGCAAATTATAGAGGGAGATATTATTGATCCGACACAGCCTACTTTAAGGCATGATAATCATAAAATTGCATCATTGCTACATTCGCTTTTGAACAAATGAATATTGTAGATAAAAAAGGTGTCACGTCAATTTTGTATTTGAAGAACTAGTGTAATAGGAGCAAGAAAGGAAATAGCTTTCACAGAAAAATTTATTTTAAAAACGAAACAATGTAATCTGTAGCCTTGGTGGCCGCCGTTAATAGCACCTACTATTGATCTGTAGAAGGGAGGGATAAGTATGTCCTTTGCTTCCGAAATAAAAAAAGAATTAACAGCAATCGAAGTAGATGATTGCTGTAAATATGCGGAATTAGCTGCATTAGTTCGAATGAATGGGGCAATTTCAATATCAAAGCAAAAATATACTTTGGATATACAGACGGAAAATGCTGCTATAGCGAGAAGGATTTATTCTTTAATTAAAGCAACTTATGATACAAGAGTGGAATTATTAGTAAGAAAGAAAATGAAATTGAAAAAAAATAATGTATATATTGTTCGTTTGAATGAAGGTGTAAGACCAATTTTAGTAGATCTCCATATTTTGCAAGAACCAATGACGTTTAATCGGGTTATTTCTGATCATCTTATTCATAAGTCTTGTTGTAAGAGAGCTTATTTGCGTGGAGCATTTCTTGCTGGTGGGTCAGTGAACAATCCAGAGACGTCTTCTTACCATCTGGAAATTTTTAATATTTATGAGGAACATAATAATTCATTTTGTGATTTGCTTAACCAATTTGAATTACATGCTCGTAAATTAGAACGAAAAAACGGGTATATAGTTTATATAAAAGAAGCAGAAAAAATTTCAGAATTCTTAAGTATAATTGGTGCTTATAATGCTCTATTTAAATTTGAAGATGTGCGTATTGTTCGAGATATGCGCAATTCGGTTAACCGTATTGTTAACTGTGAAACAGCAAACTTAAATAAAACAATCGGAGCAGCTTTTCGCCAAATTGAAAACATACAGTTCATTGATCGTACAGTTGGTTTGGAGCAGCTACCAGAAAAGCTCAAGGAAATTGCTGTTCTCCGTGTGAAACACCAAGAAGTTTCCTTGAAAGAATTAGGCCAATTAGTAGAAAGTGGTAAGATATCTAAATCAGGTGTAAATCATCGTTTGAAGAAAATCGATGACTTCGCCGAAAAAATTAGAAATGGCGAGTTTGTACCTTAATCTTTGCTTACAAAATGTACCATGATATAATGGTTGTAAATTATAAATGTTTTGCATAGATGCGATAACATGGAGAGGGGTTCCTCTCTCCCATGTTGTAGTAATAGTTTGCATAAAGTAAAAGCGATATGGGAAGGCTTTTAGGTTGATGCTAGCGATATCAGAGGAGAATGATAACGCTTACTGTAGAGGGAGAGAGGATGATCTAATTGGTTGAACGGATAATTAAAGTAAATCTTTCTACTGGTCTACAAGCTAGACCAGCAGCGGAATTTGTTCAAGAAGCAAATCGTTTTCATGCTCATGTTTTCATTGAAAAAAATGGGAAAAAAGTGAACGCAAAAAGCATTATGGGATTAATGAGCATAGCTATAGTTGCTGGAGAAGAGATTACACTTATTGCTGACGGAACAGATGAAGAACAGGCTATTGAAAGGTTAACAAAGTTTGTTTCTGAAACATAGAAAGCCACCCAAAAAGGGTGGTTTTCTATGTTCTTTAATCAGGTTTACGCTCTAGTACCTTATCAATTAAACCGTATTCTACAGACTTTTCAGCTGTCATGAAGTTATCGCGATCTGTGTCACGTTCAATGACTTCAATTGGCTGTCCTGTTCGTTCAGAAAGGATTTGATTAATTTTTTCACGCATTTGAATGATTCGACGTGCATGAATTTCTATGTCTGTTGCTTGCCCTTGTGTTCCACCTAGTGGTTGATGAATCATTACCTCACTATTAGGTAATGCGTAACGCTTGCCTTTGGCACCCGCAGTTAATAGGAATGCCCCCATAGATGCTGCCATTCCTGTGCAGATTGTAGAAACATCTGGCTTAATGAGTTGCATTGTATCGAAAATTGCCATGCCGGCAGTGATTGATCCACCTGGTGAGTTGATGTATAGTGAAATATCTTTTTCAGGATCCTCTGCGTCTAGAAACAATAATTGGGCTACAATGGAATTTGCAACGTTATCGTCAATCGCACTTCCTAACATAATGATTCGATCTTTAAGTAAGCGTGAGTAGATGTCATAGGCGCGTTCACCGCGGTTAGTTTGTTCAATTACTGTTGGTATTAAATTCATAACAATTATCCTCCTCTATCTATTCGTATATCTTTGATATCGATATATTTATCATAACTAATAGGTCAAATAAGGTCAAACAATAAACATTGAAGTTTGACAAATATACATCCATTTATTCCCGTTTTCTATGAAAATAAACATATAAAAGAAAAAAGGGGTTGTCTATTATTAGAATACAGGTTATAATATCCTATGTGTCTTCATTCAAAATAAAAATATGCGCCCGTAGCTCAGGGGATAGAGCAACGGTTTCCGGTACCGTGAGTCGGGGGTTCAAATCCCTCCGGGCGCGTAAAAAAGATTTTATATCCGAGAAAACCATCGGAAGTTTTTATGGTACCTCATACTGTGATTTTTTATAATTTATTAGATGACTAAAACGTCTCTTTGTATTACTGTCTATGTAAGTAATAAAAGGGGCGTTTTTATTTTTTCTATAAAGGAATAGTTGTGCAGTAAAAGTGCAGCATGCCAAAAAATGAATGGAATTAAAAAATCTAATGAGGTTAATTCTTAATGCTATAATTGTGGATTTAAAAAGAATGTGGTATATTAAATAAAGAATTTACTTTGTCATCTTTAAGGAAGGAGTATCTAGCTCATGAAGAAAAAAATACTTGCTTATTTATCAATGGGATATGGATACTCTACTGCTGTTTTTTTCTAAAAGTTATATAAATTGGTGAAGTGTGCCCAAAATAGCTTTTGAAGAATAATAGTAGAATAATTTGATGGCGAGGTAATAAAATGAACGGAAAAATTACTAGAAAAAACCCTGTAACAATGCCCACTCCAGTGGGTAACTATACGCATATTACAAGAATACCTAAAGAAGCAGATCTTTTTGTAACCTCAGGGCAAATTGGAGTGGACATGAAGGGAGATATCCCGATTGATTTTAACACTCAAGTTAAAAACACCTTTATTAATATGAAACATGTTCTCGAATCGGAAGCATTAGATGAGAATAACATCATTAAAGTAAATATTTGGGCTACAGAAAAGATCGATTGGGACTATCTATATTATGAGTGGGATGGCCTATTTGGTGAAAATTACCCTGCAATGACGATTGGCTATATCTCTGAATTAGGCTTACCAGAAATAAAGATTGAAATTGAACTATGGGCGGCTAAGCCTGAATAAAAGTATTTCTTTGCATTTTGGAATTTGTTTTGTATGCACCCTCCATTATTGCTCATTTCGTAGCAATGGAGGGTGTGTTTTATATTTGCTGGAAAGTTTCATGTTGAAGTTGGAGTAATACGTCCTAAAGAACAGGCAAATTAATTACAACTTAGCTTGAGGTGTGGGGGTTCTTCTCTATCGGTTCAAGGATACGCTTAATTTGTACTATAGTAAACTACCATGGCACGCATTTCGAGCCAGCATCTATTATGGAAATAACTTGTAAATGAAGTGGACGAACCGCAGAAGCAAGCATAAGCCGTTCACATGGGAAGCGTTCAGCTGTTTTTGCGCATCTTTCTCCTTCCGAAATCCGGGTTTTAAACTTACGAATGAAGGGAAAGGATTAGCTGCATTTTGAGAAAGATATTGGAGAGGATCCGTGTGCATTTATAACTCCCACACAGATATGCGAGGGAAAGGAACACAATCCAAAAAGATAGGTTCCTTTCTCCTCGATCTATAAAGATTGGTGCTAACCAAGTTTTTCTAAAAAAACAAAGGAATTTGCTCTACCATTGTTAGAATGCCTAAGTAACCCATCAACACAACTACAATTCCTCCAGTTATTGTTAACCAAAGTGGATGTTTATACGAACCAACAATTCTTTTCTTATTTGCAGCCACCAATAGGGTTCCTAAAGCAAGTGGCAAGATAAGGGCATTTAAAGCCCCTACTAATATAAGCATCTGAACAGGTTTGCCAATGAAAGCAAATGTAGCTGTAGAAATGATAATAAATAAAATGGTAATCCAATTATGATATTTTTCGATCGCTGGACTAAAAGAACGAATAAATGAAACAGAGGTATAGGCTGCTCCAACTATAGAAGTTATAGCTGCTGCCCACATAATTACGCCAAACAGTCGATACCCTATATCACCAACGGCTAGTTGAAAAACGGAAGCAGGGGGATTGCTAGGGTCTATGCTTAGTCCTTGTGAGATAACACCGAGAACTGCTAAGAATAAGGCCACACGCATTACACCTGTAACAACGATGCCAGTTATAGAACTTTTTGTTACGTAGGATAAATTTTTTTCTCCTTTTATTCCAGCATCTAACAAACGATGTCCACCTGCAAAGGTGATGTAACCACCAACAGTTCCTCCAACTAAAGTAATGATGGCATACATGCTAATTTTTTCTGGCTTTACCGTGTTTATCATCGCTTCCCCAACAGGTGGAGAGGTTTTAAAAGCTACATAGAGCATTAATAATATCATAATAAAGCCAGCAACTTGTACCACTTTATCCATTGCTTTACTGGCCTCTTTTATGGTGAAAATCAAGATAGCAAAAATGGCGCTTATTATTGCTCCATAAATGGGGCTTAAACCGAGCATAGCATTTAAACCTAGGCCAGCTCCAGCAACGTTTCCTATATTAAAAGCGAGACCTCCTAACACGATGAGAATTGCTAAAATAATGCCAAGCCCAGGGAGGACTTTATTAGCAATTTCTTGACCTCGTAGCTCTGTTACTGCAATAATCCTCCAAATATTTAGCTGTGCAAACACATCTAATAATAAAGAAACGAATATGACAAAGGCAAAACTTGCTGCTAACTGTTGTGTAAATACAGTCGTTTGTGTTAAAAATCCTGGACCTACTGATGAAGTCGCCATTAAAAAGGCTGCTCCAAGAAGAATGCTTCTGTTAGATTTCTTTTTCACTTTTTTTGTCTCAAGTTGAGAATGTATTTTCTTTGCAGTCATGTAGTTTTTCCTTTCTCAATTAAACTGGGGAAATTCGGATGTTGTGTTTTTGGAACGCATCGGTTATATAAGCAGCAAATTCAAGAGCATGTTTACCATCTCCATGGATACAAATGGTATCTGCTTTTAGTGGAACAGCATTGTTTTGTGTAGAAATGACTTTACTCTCTGTCACCATACGAATTACTTGCGATACTGCTTGTTCTCTGTTGGTAATTAATGCATTATTTTCATTACGAGAAGTTAATGAGCCATCTGATTGGTAAGTGCGATCGGCAAATACTTCGTGGGCAGTCGTCAAACCGATTTTTTCTCCGGCTTTCGCAAGTTCACTGCCAGATAAAGCATACAATACTAGATTTGTGGAAAAATCATTTACAGCTTGCGCAATGGCAGCAGCCAATTCCTTGTCTTTGGCGGCCATATTATATAAGGCGCCGTGAGGCTTCACGTGTTGCATTTGCGCATTGTATGTAGTTAAGAAAGCATGTAGTGCGCCAATTTGATATACAACCATATCATAAGCCTGTTGAGCTGTGATCGCCATCTCTCGCCTTCCAAATCCAATTAAATCTGGCAAGCCAGGGTGCGCTCCGATCTTCACTCCATTTTCTAGAGCCAGCTGCACTGTTTCTCTCATTACAGTAGGGTCTCCGGCATGAAAACCACAAGCGATGTTAGCTGAGGAAACATACGCTAAAATTTCCTTTTGTTCACTTAGTTTATACCTTCCGAAACTTTCTCCCATATCACAATTTAAGTCTACTTGATATACCATTATCTTCTTCCTCTTCAATAGATTTAATACTAGTTTTTAAATTTTTAGTATAAAGAAATAGTAGCATATTGTTTTTATGTTGAAAAGATTGTTATTTATTGTTTAATTAGAATTTTGTCACATGTCATATTGACGTACTATTTTTATAAGTCGTATAATCAGTATATGTTTTTATCATTATTTCAAAAAATGGATTAAAGAAGGTAATTGAATGAGTTGTGTTCTAAATAAAGTAAAGATTTGGCCGTTTAATGAATCTGCTCTTATAGTACAATTAGGAGATGATTTAAACCCAATCGTACACCAAAAAATATTGCAATTCGTAACTCTTTTAGAAGATACCCCTTTTGTTGGATTTATAGAATGTGTGCCTGCTTACCTTAATGTGACTGTTTATTATGATCCTTATACGGTGTATGAATCGCAGCCTTTTCATATAACACCTGTATCTCCTTTTGAGATCGTAAAGACTTACATAAATGGGCTACTACATAAATTAAACGATGACAGGAAAATATTTATTGGCCAAAAGGTTGTCATCCCTGTTCTCTATGGTAGTGATTATGGCCCAGATTTAGAGTATGTCGCCAATTATCACAATTTGTCCATCGAGGATGTCATTCGTATTCATACGGAAAAAGAATATTTGGTCTATATGCTTGGTTTCGCCCCTGGTTTTCCTTTTATTGGTGGTATGAGTAAACAAATTGCTACTCCTCGCAAAAATACACCCCGCTTAACTATTGCACCAGGATCAGTGGGAATTGCTGGAGCACAAACAGGGGTATATCCTTTAGCGACGCCAGGAGGCTGGCAAATTATTGGCCGTACCCCCATTGATTTATTTTTACCTGATCAAGTACCGCCATCCTTGTTAAAAGCTGGTGATACGATACAGTTCGTATCCATATCCCTGGAGGAGTATAGGCAATATCGATGGGGAGGGAAGGAGAATGAATAGTGTACGTGTGCTCCAGGCAGGTCTGTATACAACAGTTCAGGATTTGGGTCGATTTGGCTATCAAAAATATGGAGTAATTGTAAGCGGACCAATGGATGCTTATTCTTTACGGATTGCTAACTTGCTAGTAGGAAATGAAGAAAAAGAAGCGGTAATAGAAATGGCGTTAGCTGGAGCAACCTTACAATTTAATGAATCGCATGTTATTGCTATTACTGGAGGCGATTTAACGCCCAAATTAGATGGGAAACCAGTACCTATGTGGCGTCCGATTTTAGTGAAAAAAGGTTCTGTTCTCCAGTTTCGATTTGCTATTAAAGGGTGCTATGCCTATGTTTCCTTTGCTGGAGGTATTCATGTACCAAAAATAATGGATAGTAAAAGTACGTATGTAAGAGCTGGCATAGGTGGATATGGTGGAAGGACCTTACAAAAAGGCGATACTTTTGCTTGTGGTGATAGGAGTCCTATAGCAGAAGCACTCGTGCATCAATTAGAACGCGCCCCTGATCATTTATCTTGGTCAGTCAATCCTTCTCCACTCATTACCTTTCATAATCATTCATTCATTCGAATTATGAAAGGTAATGAATTTGAGCAATTCGATAAAGGAAGTAAATACGCGTTCTTTCATGAAAATTATACCATTACAACGCAATCAGACCGAATGGGGTACCGCTTAACGGGTCACTTGCTATCCTTGACTGAAAAATTTGATATGCTTTCCGAAGCAGTTACATTTGGAACCATCCAAGTTCCTCCAAATGGACAACCTATTATTTTAATGGCCGACAGCCAAACTACAGGAGGTTATCCAAAAATTGCTCAAGTTATTTCGGCCGATTTAGCCACGCTTGCTCAAACACGACCAAATACTTCTGTTCGTTTTCAAGAGGTGCGTTTAGTGGAAGCGGAGGCGATATTGTTAGAACATAAGCGTATATTACAGCAAATAGCAGCTCGTATTAAATGGAAAGCCTTAGGATGAGCGAGAATATGTGCTGCGAGAGGGGTAGGGGGTGAAAAAGCGCTTTTCCTTTTTTTATAGTTTGTTCGTTTTGTTTTTGGGGCAAACTTATGGAAGGTGATGCATGATGAAGGCTTCAGAAGAAGAAAGTAAACAATTTGATAAAGCGTTAGATACTTTTATTGAGCTGTATAACAATATGGAAGCGGACGCCCCCCCTCATTTCTTTTACTGATGATGTTGTCGAGCAAATTGAAGCAGCTAAACAAGTATATGGAGAAGCTCTTGTTCACGAAAAAATTAATTCCATTGTTCGAGAAGCACTTTCCTTGGTAGCATTAACGAAAGATCGGCAAGATACAGAATCTCAATCGTAGATTTCTTTTGAAATGACTAAAAAACGTACACACGTGCGGTTTTTTGTGGTATAATGAGAACAAACGTTCTTTAGGGGGCTATACGATGAACTCCATGTTACAGTGGTCAAAGGAGAACAAGCAAAAACTGGTTCTGTTTTATATGGATCAAAATAACCAAATAACACAACGATTCATACGTGTGATAGAGATATACGAAGACGCATTTATAGCATTTTGTTTTTATCGTAAAGAAGTTCGCAGGTTTAAATTTAGCTATATCCTTTCTTGTGATCGTGTGAAAAGAAAGGGAAGTGCATAAGATGAAGATATATGATCGAGGGACGATAAAATGGACCTCTATGATGTTACCAGAGCATGTGGATGTACTTCAGGATATGTGGGAAAAGCTTGAGCGCAAAAAAATGCCTATTTTGGACGAACAAAAGCTGGAGGAGTTGGATGTCCAATTACAAGCTGCCGTTCGTCAGGGTATCGTTATTGAAATTAAGTACTTCAATGGTCGTGATTTTTTAACTAGCAAAGGGAAGGTAAAGCAGATCACAAATGAGTGTCTTTATTTGCAATCAGGCAAAGCAATCAAGCGGAGGCAAGTGTTGGATATATGGACGTAGTAGTATGATGGTTGGTCTGCATTTCTAATTGGTGGGCCGCCCTTATGTGTATGATAAAAAAAGGGAATGCTTTTGCTATCGCCAGAAAGGCTTGGCGATAGCCAAATTATTCTAAATCTGATGGACATTTATTAGCTCTTGAAAGTATCTTCGTTTATAAATATCACTTGTTGACATCCTACCTATTTCGTTTGCGGTTCGTAAATATCCCAAGCTGTTTTTAAAGCTTTTACAATATAATCTGCTACTTCTTCTATCATGAGAGAATCGGTCTGTACTGTTGAATGATGCGTTTGATAGATGACTTTACGTTCATGAAATAATTGCTTGATTTCTGCTATGCTTTTTCCTTGTAACACAGGTCTACTGTCAATGAGTAAATTAATTCTATCCTTCCATGAATCCCAAGATAAATCAAGGTAGAAAACAATACACTTTTCTAAGCAAATGCTTCTAATTTCCTCTTGTAGGAAAGCACCTCCACCTAATGAGATGATTTTTAACTTTTGTTCACATAAACTACGAATGATTTCTTTTTCTTTTTTTCTAAAAAACGGTTCGCCATATGTTTTAAATATATCTGTGGTTGGCATTTTAAATATGTTTTCAATGACCTGATCAGCATCAATAAAATCTCTGTACAGTTTTGCAGCTACTGATTTACCGATAGAAGTTTTACCAACTCCCATAAATCCAATTAAAACAATGCTTTTTTGACGTATAGGGATTTCATTATACATTGGGTTACCTCTTTCTTTTTGACTTGCAAATAAAGCGAGTCTTCTGTTTAATAAGGATCTTATTCTTCACTCATTTGGTTATTCATATGATTTACATGTTCTAATTTGGGGAGCGGAGGTGTAACAGCCCCTTACATCAAAGAAGTTTTGCTATCTTTCATTAGAGAAAATTACATGTAATAAGATTATTTTATTTTATAATGGCGCATCGGCTTCTAGCTAGTCATTACTTTTAACAAAAAGCAAACAATAAGTTATATTTTATTTATTATAAGCGAAAAGCTAGTGACTTGTACAAGGAAAATTATATTTTTGTTGGCAATCCTGTCTAATAGACTTATAATAAATATTTAATAGAAGCGGCGATATGTAAAACAGATGATTTGCTATTGTCTATGAATGATGATCAGGCTTGAACCAAGGTGCTGACTCCCAGCGGAAAGAGCATGAGCTTGCGCTTTTTGCGAATGTCAAGTATGTATAAAATTTCAAACAGAAAAACATAAAATGTTCGTAATAATGGGTGAAATAGTAAAAATAGTATACGAGGAGGCGTTAGGTGTGGAGACGGTAAAAATTAAAAATTTACATTTAGGAAAAGGAATGCCAAAGATTATCATTCCAATAATGGGAAAAACATTGCAAGAAATGAGCCATGAATTAAGTGAAGCTAAGCAGGAAAAACCTGATATGATAGAATGGCGTGCGGATGCTTTCTTACATGTCAATAATATAGAAAAAGTACTTCGTTCACTAGCAGAAATTAGAAAGTTAATCGATGATATTCCATTGCTTTTCACCTTCCGTACTTATAAAGAAGGGGGGAGGAAAGAAGTAACGCTTAACTACTATGAAGAATTATTAAGTCAAGTTATAGAGTCAGGATGCATTGATGTCATTGATGTTGAACTATACATGGAACAAACGATTACAGAAAGACTGATACAATGCGCTCGACAAAATAATGTAATTGTTCTAATGTCTAACCATGATTTTCAAACCACTCCGGCTAATGGAGACATGTTAGCACGTCTAATAGCCATGCAAGAGACTGGAGCAGATATTGTAAAATTAGCGGTAATGCCGCAAAATGAAGAAGATGTTTTGCGTCTATTACAAGTTGCGGCAAAAATGAAATCAACCTATGCCCAAAAGCCATTCATTACTATAGCAATGGGGCCATTAGGTATATTAAGTAGGATTGGAGGAGAAGTTGTAGGTTCTGCCGCTTCTTTTGGCTCGGCGATACAAGCTTCTGCTCCCGGACAAATAACAGCTGTTGAATTAAGATATATGCTACAAACGATCCATCGTTATTCGAAATAATAATAAAAAGCTACCTCGCTATAAAACGATGTAGCTTTGCTTGTTGAAAGTTATTTTTAAAGTACTTCAAGCAATCCACAAGAGTGGAAAGTGGTGGAGTTGTTGGCGACTAATAGAGAGAGTTGAACTTCTTGAACTTTTAGGAAAACATAAGATTAGACGACAAGCTAAGTTTTTCTCATATTTTTGATTAGCAGAATAGAACGGTTTCACTAGGGAAAGTATAAATGTTTTAAGATTTATCGCATAAGCAACATTACGGCTTTTTCCACATTGAATTGGCAATTAGACCAGTTTTTCTAACATGCTTTCGCCTACCAAGCAACCTGCTCGTTAGTTTGTTCTTATATAATGTCGCAATGCTTCGCAAAACCAAAATTGGTATTCTATTTGGGCAATACCTCTTGAAATAGATGGAATGAAGATAGAATTTAATATCTTCCCACTGCTGGTCATACTCCTCCTGTTTAAATCTAGCAACATCGATTACTTTAATCGTATTCGCAGGTGTAAGAATAATATTTCGTAGATGGATATCAGCTGGGTTTAGACCTTGTCGTTTTGCATATGCAAATGCTTGATCAGCTTCATCAATATGCTTCTTTGTAAAAGGGATTCCTTGAACTAAACAATCGTATAAGGTAACTCCGTCAATATAATCGAGTACGAGATAATTAGCACCACTTGCGTATAGCTCCGGAAATAAAGCACAATCTTGTAATTGTTCATAAACAGTAGCTTCTTCGCCCGCTATATGCTCATAACCTGATGGAAATACTTTAATTACTCTATTTGTCGATCGGATTTTACATACAACTGCACTTCTTCCGCTTCCGATAAGCGTTAAAGCAGGGGACATACTAATAATAGTAAATCCATGCTTTTCTTCCCTTATGCTTATACTTGCTACTAAAACAGATATTTCGCCAGGGTCCAATGTAAACACTCCTTGTCTAAACAAGAATAACTTAAAAAACCTCAACTATTCTGCCTATTTGTTTGGTGCTGAATAGCTATTCTAGCTAATTTGTCTGCTTGCTTATTTTGTTTTTCCGGAATCCATTTAATAAAAAAGTGCGGAAAATCAGAGGCGTGCTCACATATTTGGTGTAATAATGGGATGAACAGGGTGTTTTTGGTGTGATTTTTCTCGATTGTATCTACAACGATTCTAGAATCAGATCGAAAAGATAAAATATCAGAAGGGAATGTATCTTTGCAGATCATTAAAGCTTTAATAACTGCATGAAATTCCGCTTCATGGTTGGAAAAATCCCCTAAAAAATAGCTGTATTTATAATGTTTCTGTCCATGTTTGATATAAACACCCGCACCACTTGGTCCTGGATTACCACAGGATGCACCGTCTGTATATACCTCTATCATGCGCATGTTCCTCCTTATGTGTAAGCTGATTATAGCATATAAGATGGTGTAGAAACACGTTAATCACTTTTAGATGGAGAATAAAAGGGAAATAATCTATAAAATATGCTTTGCTATACGATAGAAAAGGATACAATGTTGACTTCATGATAGTAAAAGAATAGATTCCACATGTGTTATAAGTTCTTTTTAAAAAGACAATATGGTCTTCTCTAGAAGGATTTTTGTTTTTATGGCACAATAAATGAAAGGGCAGAGAAAGGGGAATGGTCATGAAATTACAACTTGTTAATGAACAAGTCTTACAGTGGAAGATGAACCAATCCTTAATGCAATCGATTCAAATATTACAACTTTCCAATACAGAACTGGTGGATTATTTAAAAGAATTGGAAAAAGAAAACCCGCTCATTGAAGAAATAAACTATGATGACCCTACTCTTCCATATGGTTCATCAACGGACGATGTTATAGCACCTGGAGAAATCAATGCAAGTGAGTTAAGCATGTACGACCTTTTGAAAAAACAGTTATATATATTACATATACCTGAAAAAATGCGACCTATTGTGTTATATGGTATTGATTCCATAAATGAAAACGGTTACTTGGATGTTGAGTTACAACTTTGGGCAAAGCAGTGTCATGCGACATTAGAGCAGGTAGAGCAAGCGGTAAAACTTATCCAATCACTAGAACCAGCTGGAATTGGCGCCAGAACCTTAAGCGAATGTATTATATTACAATTAAAAATTTCTGCTGCGGATAAACCATTAGTACATAATTTATTAGAAAATCATTTACAATGGGTAGCGGAAGAAGATGTAGAAGCTGTAGCCAATGAATACGGTAAAAGTGAAACATATGTAAAGGGTTTATTTGCACAAATTAAAGCATGCCACCCGAAACCAGGGCACTTACTTGATACGAAGATAGATCATTACATTATTCCAGAAGCTTCTATTTATAAAGAAAATGGGAAATGGCAATTATCTTTTTATTCGTGGAGCAAGCCAAAAATCACTTTAAATGAGGCATATTTTCATATGGAAGGGGTTGGAAAAGAAACGGAGAAATATATTAAAGAAAAACAAACGCAAATAGAAATGGTGAAAAAAGCGATTACTTATCGAGGTGATACATTAGAACGTGTTATTCAATGTATGGTTGAAAAGCAATCTCTGTATTTTGAACAGGGCACACATATGATGCAGCCATTAACATTAAAAGATATTGCAGAAGAATTGGCATTACACGTTTCCACTATAAGTAGGGCCATTGCTCATAAATATGTGCAAACACCAAATGGCATTTTACCATTAAATTTCTTTTTGCAATCTGGCGTTAAGCAAAGCAACGGCACCAAAGCTTCTGCACTTGCAATTAAGAATATGATTGCTGACCTTATAGCGCAGGAAGATAAGTATAAGCCGCTGTCTGATGAGAAGTTACGAAAATTGATCGCTGAGAAATATACAATTCAAATTGCGAGACGTACAGTCATGAAATATAGAGAGCAACTACAAATACCATCATCTACGAAAAGAAAGGAATGTTAGTTTGGTAACGATCCATTTTTATACAAAAAAAGCTTGCCTTTTATGTAATGAAGCAAAGTTTATGTTAGAATTTTTTCAAGATGAATACGATTTCGAAATTCGAGAATGTGATATTTATACGAATGATCTTTGGTTAGAGGAATACCAGTTATTAATTCCTTGTGTAAAAGTAAATAATGCAATATTGGACGCATCCCAACTAAATTGGCATACGTTAAAAATTCTTTTAGATCAACATGTAGGTAATAAAAAATGAGATATGCACATTATTTTTCTTGCTAGTGCTTTATGTGCTTTTTTTCAAAAATACATCAAGTATTTGATATAAGCTTAAAATATTTAAACATGCTGTACGAAGAGCTTATTAGAACATAAATCTTATCTGATATAAGTTACTATCCTACAGTTTTTTAAAAATAATAGCGAAAGGTTGTTGTATATGGGGCATGTTGTTTTTATTCATGGGCTTGGGCAAAGTGCATCCAGTTGGCAGGATACGATTGCTTATTTAAGCGAATATCGTAATATATATAGTCCAAACCTTTCTGCGATGCTTCAGCATAAAGAGGTCACGTATCAAAATTTGTATGATAGTTTCAATACCTACTGTGAAAATTTTGACGAACCGTTACATCTTTGTGGGCTCTCATTAGGCGGAGTATTAGCTTTAAATTATACAATTGATTATCCTGAAAAGGTAGATTCATTAGTATTAATAGCTGTGCAATATAACATGCCGAAAATGTTGTTGAAATTGCAAAATATGGTATTTAAGTGTGTTCCGAAGTCTTCCTTTCAAAATATAGGCTTCGAAAAGAAAGACTTTATTCAGCTAACAAATACAATGACTACGCTTAATTTCAGTGGAAAATTAAGTGATATTATGTGCGATACTATGGTTGTTTGTGGTAGGAAAGACCATGTAAACAAAAAAGCATCAAAAAAATTAGCAGAATACATTTCAAATTCAGAACTTCAAATGGTTGACAATGCAGGACATGAAGTAAATGAACAAGCTTCGAGAGAATTAGCGAAAATACTAAAAGCTTTTTATGAGAGAAAATAACTGACTCTAAATTCATTTTGTCAACGATTTAATAAAAGGTTCTACCAAATTACTTATTTTGGTGTTAAGGTTTATCGAATTAAGAAACTGTATTATTGATATAAAGACTTGGCGATAAGCCAAGTTTTACTTCATATTTTGTCTAATTAAATTTGCTTCACATAATTTTAACATTAAATCGGTTGTGTAAATAAATAAATTTGGTATAATATACATGTAAGCAAGAAAACATAAAGCAAGGAAAATTTTTTTTTGCAGCTTCCGGGACGTATTAATTCCACCCGGGACTCCAAAAGACCAGGTGAAGGAGTCCTTCGTAATGAGAAACTTGATTCAACTACAAAAAAGGCTGCTACCTGATCTGTTGGATGTGATGCAACGACGTTATGCAATGTTACGCACTATAGATTTGTTGGAGCCAATAGGTCGCAGGGGATTAGCTGATAACACAAATGTTACCGAGAGAACTGTACGAGGAGAAATAGAACTTTTACAGGAGCAAGATTTAATTCAAATTACTGCTAAAGGTATGTTTATCACAAAAGCGGGTAAATTAATCTTGGAACAGTTAGGTACATTTATGAATGAAATTATGGACTTGCGCGCACTAGAAAACAAACTAAAAGATGCACTGTCCATTACTGATGTTATCGTTGTTCCTGGAAATAGTGATGATCATGAGTGGGTCAAGCAAGAAATGGGAAAAGCTTGTGTAGCCAGTTTGAAAAACATGGTTGGTGAACATCCGACCATTGCTGTAACTGGTGGAACGACAATGGCTGCTATTGCAGCGGCAATGACACCTTTTGAACAAAGCAATGAAGCCCTTTTTCTTCCAGCTCGAGGGGGTATTGGTGAAAAGGTAGAGAACCAAGCGAACACAATCGCAGCTGAAATGGCTCGTAAAGCTCATGGTGACTATCGGCTACTTTATGTCCCTGATCCGTTAAGTGAATCGGCTTATCAAATGATTATCCAAGAGCCAAGCGTCAAAGAAACATTGCAGCAAATAAAAACTGCAACTGTTGTAATGCATGGTATTGGTGATGCGTTAACGATGGCATACAGAAGGAAAACAACTGCAGATATTGTGGAGAAACTACGCAAACATCAAGCAGTTAGTGAAGCATTTGGTTATTATTTCGACAAAAAGGGAAATGTTGTACATAAGGTGCGTACAGTCGGAATACAACTAGAAGATTTAGGAAAAGTTCCTTTTGTTGTTACCGTTGCTGGCGGTCGCTCCAAGGCGCAAGCAATTGCTTCCTATTTCAAACGAGCAACAACAAACCTGCTCATTACAGATGAAGCAGCGGCGGAAGAGATTTTAAAGGGAATATCCACCCTTTAATATATATAATTTAATTCATTTTTAGGAGGAATTATCATGGCAGTAAAAGTAGGAATTAACGGTTTCGGTAGAATAGGACGTCTCGTATTTCGTCTAGCTCTACAAAATGAAGATGTAGAAGTAGTAGCAATCAACGACTTAACTGACGCTGAAATGCTAGCTCATCTATTAAAGTATGACTCTGTCCATGGCATGTTGAAGGAAGAAGTTTCTGTCAATGGTTCAAATATTGTTGTTGGTGGAAAAGAAATTAAAGTAATGTCTGAAAGAGATCCTGCTCAATTAGGCTGGGATAAACTTGGTGTAGAAATTGTTATGGAATCTACAGGACGTTTTACAAATAGAGAAGATGCACAAAAGCATCTTGATGCAGGTGCAAAAAAAGTTATTATTTCTGCACCTGGTAAAAACGAAGATTTAACAGTAGTAATGGGTGTTAACGATAAAGAATATGACCCAGCTAACCATCATGTTGTATCGAATGCATCTTGTACGACAAACTGCTTGGCACCGTACGCTAAAGTATTACATGACAACTTTGGTATTAAACGTGGACTAATGACTACAATCCACTCTTATACAAATGATCAGCAAATCCTTGATTTGCCACATAAAGATTATCGTCGTGCTCGTGCAGCAGCACAAAATATTATTCCAACAACAACAGGTGCTGCTAAAGCAGTAGGGAAAGTTCTTCCAGAATTAAATGGTAAACTAAATGGTGGAGCTGTGCGTGTACCTACACCAGACGGTTCTCTAGTTGACCTTGTAGCTGAATTAGATAAGAATGTAACAGCAGAAGAAATCAATGCAGCACTAAAAGAAGCTGCAGACGGTGAACTAAAAGGTGTTCTTGAATACAGTGAAGCACCACTTGTATCTACAGATATTTTAGGTAACCAGCATTCTTCCATTGTAGATGGTTTGTCTACTATTGTTCTAGAAGATAACTTAGTGAAAGTTGTTTCTTGGTACGATAACGAAATGGGCTACTCTGCTCGCTGTGTTGATTTAGCAGTATTAATGAAAAACAAAGGACTATAAGAAAAAATAGCGGGGGAGGAGCATGGTTATTCCTCCTCCGTTTTTCCTTGTAAGAAAAGATATAAAATGTTTAGTAGTCTTCGGAGAAAGGGATCTTTGTATAGTTTATGAAGAAACTGAAAAAGTTAGAACTACGCTTGACATTTTAGCGATAGCTTAAATGAAAACAAGCGATTGGTGTGCTAAGACGAAGAATGAATGAAGTAGAAATTTATTTTTTGGATAGTTCTATTTCTTTGTACCTAACAATTCGATAAAGGGATAATTACATATCCTACATTTAGGAGGCAGAAGAACATGAATAAAATGTCAGTAAAAGACCTTGATGTTAAAGGGAAAAAAGTTTTTTGCCGTGTGGATTTTAATGTACCGATGAAGGATGGAGAGGTAACAGATGATACAAGAATTAAAGCAGCTCTCCCTACCATAGAATATTTATCCAATCAAGGTGCAATTATCATTTTAGCAAGCCATCTTGGTCGTCCTAAAGGGAAGGTCGTAGAAGAACTACGTCTCGACCCTGTAGCAAAACGACTAAGTGATTTAATTGGGAAAGAAGTAGTTAAAACAGATGCCGTATATGGTGAGGAAGTGCAAGAGGCTATTTCTAAGGTAAGCGAAGGCGACATTATTTTAGTTGAAAACGTTCGTTTCGAAGCGGGCGAAGAAAAGAATGACGAAGCATTGTCTCAGGCCTTTGCTGATCTAGCAGATGTGTATGTCAATGACGCATTTGGCGCAGCTCATCGTGCCCACGCTTCCACAACTGGTGTAGCTGAAAAGCTTCCAGCTGCTGCAGGATTTTTAATGGAAAAAGAATTATCCGTTTTAGGTAAAGCATTAGAAAATCCAGAACGTCCTTTCACAGCTATCATTGGTGGTGCGAAAGTAAAAGATAAAATCGATGTTATCGATCATTTACTTGAAAAAGTTGACCATTTAATTATTGGTGGTGGCTTAGCTTATACGTTTATTAAAGCGCAAGGTTATGAAATTGGTAATTCCCTATTGGAAGAAGACAAAATTGATCTAGCCAAGCAATTTATGCAAAAAGCTAAAGACAAAGGCGTAGATTTTGTTCTTCCAGTTGACGCTGTTGTAGCTGACAAATTTGCTGAAGATGCAAATAAAAAAGAAGTGGACATTGATCAAATTCCAGCGGATTGGGAAGCATTGGATATTGGTCCTAAAACATCAGAAAAGTATGCTGAAATTGTTGCTAAATCTAAATTAATTATTTGGAATGGTCCAATGGGAGTTTTCGAAATGGAAGCTTTCGCGGATGGTACAAAGGCAGTTGCTAATGCATTAGCAAAAACAGAAGGCTATACAGTAATCGGTGGTGGCGATTCAGCTGCTGCAGTAGAAAAATTTGGTCTAAGTGATAAAATGGATCATGTATCTACTGGTGGAGGAGCTTCTTTGGAATTTATGGAAGGTAAAGTTCTTCCAGGTGTAGCTGCTTTAACTGACAAATAAATTGGTATGAGGTGAGACGATGCGCAAAAAAGTAATTGCTGGAAACTGGAAAATGAACAAGCTAGCAAGTGAAGCGAGTCAGTTTGTCGATGAGGTGAAAGTAAAACTACCTCAATCAGACAAGGTGGAGGCTATCGTTTGTTCCCCATTTCCTTACTTAGCTCAGCTTGTGGAAAAAGCAAAAGGTTCGAAGTTAGCAGTTGCTGCTCAAACGATGCATTATGAAGAAAGTGGTGCATTTACAGGCGAAGTAAGTCCTGAAATGCTCGCAGATTTAGGTGTAACATATGTTGTTTTAGGGCATTCAGAGCGTAGAGAATATTATAACGAGACAGATGAAACAGTGAATAAAAAAGTGCATGCTGCATTTAAACACGAACTAACACCAATTGTTTGTGTTGGTGAAACACTAGAACAGCGTGAAGCTAACGAAACAATGGATCATGTCGAAATGCAAGTTACAAAAGCTCTAGAAGCACTTAGCGAAGAACAAGTTGCTAACACAATTATTGCTTATGAGCCGATTTGGGCAATTGGTACAGGAAAAACAGCAACGAGTGAACAAGCAAATGAAGTTTGTACGCATATTCGTGAAGTGGTTGCAAAACTTACTTCTAAAGAAACGGCAAGCAAAGTCATTATTCAATATGGTGGCAGTGTAAAACCTGCAAATGTTGATGAATTACTGGCTCAATCCGATATTGATGGTGCATTAGTTGGTGGAGCAAGCCTTGAACCAGCATCATTCTTGCAATTAGTGGAGGCAGGTGCCAAATGAAACAAAACAAACTAGCGGCATTAATCATCTTAGATGGTTTCGCTATTCGTGACGAAGAAAAAGGGAATGCTGTCAAACATGCGAACAAACCTAATTTTGACCGCTATTGGAATCAATACGCCCATAATCAGCTAACAGCTTGTGGTGAAGCTGTCGGTTTACCAGAAGGGCAAATGGGTAATTCTGAAGTTGGCCACTTGAATATTGGTGCGGGGAGAATTGTGTATCAAAGTTTGACCCGTGTTAATTTATCGATTAAAGAAGGCGAATTCTTTGAAAAAGAAGCGTTCATAAAATCGATGCAACATGCGAAAAAAAATGGGAAGGCGCTGCACATTTTTGGATTGCTTTCTGATGGTGGTGTGCACAGCCATATTAATCACCTGTTTGCGCTTTTGAAGCTTGCAAAAGAACAAGAACTAGAGAAAGTTTATATCCATGCATTTTTAGACGGACGAGATGTTGGTCCACAGACTGCTAAAACATATATTAAGCAAACACAAGATAAGATAGCAGAATACGGAGTTGGGCAAATTGCGACGATTTCTGGACGTTATTATTCCATGGATCGGGACAAGCGTTGGGATCGTGTGAAAAAAGCATATGACGCCATGGTGTACGGAGAAGGTCCGAAATACACGGATCCACTCGCTGTTGTGGAAGAGTCTTATGCTAGTGAAATCTATGATGAGTTCGTCATTCCATCCGTTATTACGAATGAAGCTGGTGACCCAGTTGGAACTGTGGAAGATGGAGACTCCATTATCTTTTACAACTTCCGTCCAGATCGCGCTATTCAAATCTCACGTACATTTGCCAATGAAGATTTTCATGACTTTGACCGTGGAGACAAAGTGCCGAAAAACTTAGACTTTGTGATGTTAACGAACTTTAGCGAAACAGTAAACGGCTATGTTGCCTATGAGCCGGTTAATTTAGATAATACAGTTGGTGAAGTTTTAGCACAGCATGATATGAAGCAATTGCGAATAGCTGAAACGGAGAAATACCCACATGTTACGTATTTCATGAGTGGGGGACGTGAAGCGGAATTTCCAGGTGAAAAAAGAATTTTAATTAATTCACCAAAAGTAGCGACATACGATTTAAAACCAGAAATGAGTGCTTACGAAGTGACGGACGCGTTATTAGAAGAACTCGAAACTGGTGACCGTAATGCGATTATTTTAAATTTCGCCAATCCAGATATGGTAGGACACTCTGGAAAATTAGAGCCAACTGTTAAAGCTATCGAAACCGTTGACGAGTGCCTCGGAAAAATTGTTGATAAAATTATTGAACTTGGCGGACACGCTATTATTACAGCCGACCACGGTAATTCGGATGAAGTCATTACACCAGACGGAAAGCCAATGACTGCTCATACAACGAATCCGGTTCCTGTTATCGTTACAAAAGAGGGGATCAGCTTACGTGAAGGCGGAATTTTAGCAGACTTAGCCCCAACCTTACTTGATTTATTAGATATTGAAAAGCCAAAAGAAATGACTGGCGAATCATTAATAAAATACTAAAACTAACAAACGTTTTGAAAAAAAGGAGACGATTTGAATGCCATATATTACAGATGTTTACGCACGCGAAGTATTAGATTCTCGCGGTAATCCAACCGTTGAAGTAGAAGTATTTACAGAATCAGGTGCTTTTGGTTCTGCATTAGTTCCTAGCGGAGCTTCTACAGGAGAATATGAAGCAGTAGAATTACGCGATGGCGATAAAAGCCGCTATCTAGGTAAAGGTGTCTTAAAAGCAGTGCAAAATGTGAATGAAGTAATTGCGCCTGAACTATTAGGAATAGATGTAACGCGTCAAAATATTATCGATGCACTAATGATTGACTTAGATGGCACTGATAATAAAGGAAAATTAGGTGCAAATGCTATTCTAGGTGTTTCCATGGCTGTTGCACACGCTGCAGCAAGCTATTTAGAAGTACCACTTTACAACTATCTTGGTGGATTCAATGCCAAAACATTACCGACACCAATGATGAACATTTTAAATGGTGGGGAACATGCAGACAACAACGTAGATATTCAGGAATTTATGGTTATGCCAGTAGGAGCAGAAACGTTCCAAGAAGCACTTCGTACGGGCGCAGAGATTTTCCACTCCTTGAAAAATGTATTGAAATCAAAAGGTTACAACACTTCTGTAGGGGATGAAGGTGGTTTTGCACCTAACCTTGGCTCTAACGAAGAAGCATTACAAACGATTGTAGAAGCTATCGAAGCAGCTGGCTATAAGCCTGGTGAAGAAGTGAAATTAGCAATGGACGTAGCCGCTTCTGAAATTTACGAAGATGGCAAATACAACTTAAAAGGCGAAGGTGTTGTACGTACTTCTGCAGAAATGGTTGATTGGTATGAAGATATGATTAGTAAATATCCAATCGTTTCTATTGAAGATGGTTTAGATGAAAATGATTGGGATGGTTTCAAACTTCTAACAGATCGTCTAGGCAAAAAAGTACAACTAGTTGGAGATGACTTGTTCGTAACCAATACAGAAAAATTAGCTAGAGGTATTGAGCAAGGAATTGGTAACTCCATCCTTATTAAAGTGAACCAAATCGGTACTTTAACGGAAACATTTGAAGCTATCGAAATGGCAAAACGCGCTGGTTACACAGCTGTTATCTCTCACCGTTCTGGTGAAACAGAAGATGCTACCATTGCAGACATTGCTGTAGCAACAAATGCTGGCCAAATTAAAACAGGTGCTCCATCACGTACGGATCGTGTAGCTAAATACAATCAATTACTACGTATTGAAGATGAATTAGCTGGCATGGGCGAATATGCTGGAAAAACAGCATTTTACAACTTGAATAAATAACAAATAGTTAACGACCTCCCTGTTCGTGTAATAGCGAATAGGGAGGTTTTTAATTGGCTTTTCACCCGCAACTTTAAGATAAACGATGAGGTTATGTATTACTGTGTAGTGAAGGATTGGGAAGCTTTTCATGCTATCCCAAATTAGCTTTCAGAAAATGCTTAAGATTCTATGGCTATAGTATAAAAAGATACAATGATTTTCGTTATATAGACTTGTTGGTAAGTCAAGTTTTTCCTTCTTTCCGCTGTGTTACTACATGAAGGTCAGGTATGGCTGCGCCAGCCAAACATCTATAAAGGTTTTTGGCTTTATTATGGTTTGTGCTTTAATTAGTGCAGTCATCTATTTCATATTGTTTAGGATCTGGAGCCTATCTGAAAATAATGGAGGGAATAGAGAAATAGCGTAAATGAAAAATTGGTGTAAAAAAGGTAGTAATTGTATAGGGTGACGTTTAGAAACCGAGAAAGCTAATAACAAATAAAGAATATTTATGGTAGTCCTGAATGCTAGTAAATATTATAATCTTGCAAAAAGTACCGAGAAAGGTATGTAAATAAAAAAATAGTAATGAAGAAATAGCTGAAAGATTTATGTGAACAGCTTCTTGATAGCGATTACAAAAAGGTAGTCGAGCAGCTTTAATTATCATCATTAATATGTAATTGTATTGTCTAAATCTAGCTTAAGTATAAAAACGTTGCTAGTTTTTTCTCGAGAATGAAATCAGCTTAGAGCATGTTCTTTGTTGTGCTATCTACTTTTCAAATTTCTTTCTTCCTAATAATAGCTAAATAGACGGATGATATAACACCTTGTAACAAAAATATCGCTAAGACATAAAAAGGGAAAAATTCTAACTCCATGATGTTAAAAATAGCTGTCAAGAACATACCTAGAAAAATTCCACCAGTTAAAAAGTTATATGATAGTGACTTAACTCTTAATAAAATAAGTCGACCTCTTTCATCTCTCGATTCAACTGATTTTTCAAAGTTTGATTTGTAAAGTTCTGAAACAATAATAATTACTAAAAAAATCATCACTAAGGTTGTAGACATTTAAATTTCCTCCTTGTAATTAAAAACTTCTGTAATTGGTTTACCTAAAGCTTTTGATACTTTAAATGCTAAAATGAGTGAAGGGTTATACTTTTTATTTTCCATAGCTGTAACTGTTTGGCGGCTTATACCTACTTCTTCAGCTAGTCTTTGTTGTGTCCATTTCTTTTCTGCCCTACATACTGCTATTCTATTGCTAAGCATGATGACCACCTTCTTTAGTCGTAATTATTAAAGGGACTTAAAGATATATTAAAAATATTACTTAGTAAAGTATTATGTTCATAATGTAAAATATTATATTCTTTATGTCAAGTTTTTTATTCAATAAACATTCATTTTCCGAAGTTTATGTATTTATAATTTGTTACAGTTATTGGATATGTTTAATAAAAAACATTTGGAAACAAGACATAGTTAATGCTATTTCCTTGCACAAAAAGACCTATTAAAACTTGCTAAATCCCTTCAAATATGGCATAGTTACTTATGGAAAGACAACTATATAATAGCATACAAGCGTTGTAGGGGGACCAGTGTTGCTGGTTGAGATTGTATCCTTAAGATACGGACTCTTAGAACCTGATCTGGGTAAAACCAGCGTAGGGAACATGTCGATAAGAAAGTATCATTTGCATGTGGAAAAAGCCCTAGGTGTACGTAATCGCCTAAGGCTTTTTTTAAACTCATGCGTGCTTTTCAAAATGATAAACATCCAATATCAACAACAAATCTAAGACAGAATGGATTGTTGCTAGACTTCCCAATCAGGTCATTTATCCATCAATGAAGGGGAAAGCTAAGTCGATCGTGAAATAAAGTTTTCCTTATTCTCTGCACCTTACATAGCTGTAGTTATACTGGAGGAGGAGACAGATTGAAAAAATTTATTATGCTTAGTTTGCTCATTGTTTTACTAACAGCATGCAATGCAAATGACAGTGAGCAAGGTAAAGAAGAAAAATCAGCAGATAAAGCACGAAAAAAAGTTTCTGTAGTGCTTGATTGGACGCCAAATACGAATCATACAGGACTCTATGTAGCGAAGGAAAAAGGCTACTTTGAAGAGCAAGGATTGGATGTTGATATTAAGATGCCAGGAGAAGCAGGTGCTGATCAATTAGTGGCTTCTGGTAAGGCTGATTTTGGTGTAAGTTACCAAGAAGGGATTACGGAAGCAAGAGTACAAGATATCCCTATTGTATCAATTGCAGCAGTTATTCAGCATAATACGTCTGGATTTGCCTCGCCAAAGGAAAAAGATATTACCGAGCCTAAAGACTTCGAAGGAAAAACGTATGGCGGCTGGGGTGCCCCCCTTGAAAAAGCAGTAATTAGCTCGTTGATGAAGCAAGATGATGCTGACGTTGAGAAAGTGGACATTGTTAATATGGGCGATACCGATTTCTTTACTGCGGTAGAACGTGATATTGATTTTGCTTGGATATTTTATGGTTGGACAGGCATTGAAGCGGAACTTCGAAATGAAGAGATCAATATGGTTTATCTTACTGATTATACGGAAAAATTAGATTACTATACGCCAGTATTGGCAACCAATGAAACGATGATAGAAGAAGACCCAGATACGATTAAGCAATTTTTAGCTGCTGTAACAAAAGGGTATGAACTAGCAATTGAAAACCCTGATGAAGCGGCCGAGATTTTAATTCAAGCCGAGCCTGATTTGGACGCAGACTTAGTAAAGGCAAGTCAAAAATGGTTAGCGGATAAGTATCAAGATGATGCAGCTAGATGGGGCGAACAAAAACTAGAAGTATGGGAAAATTATTCGACCTGGATGTATGACAATGATTTACTGGATAAGCCTCTTGACAGTGAAAAAGCGTTTACGAATGAATTTTTACCAAACAACTAAGCAAGAGCAAGGATTCGTTAAACAATAAATGAGCAAACGTCACATTATTTTGTGGCGAACACTTAGATTCAAAACAGAAGTAACGGAGGAGACGTCATGGCTAATGCACTTGTAAGTGTACAAATTATACCAAAAACGAAAAACGGGGAAGATGTAATTCCTTATGTAGATGAAGCGATTGCAATTATTGATGCTTCTGGGGTTCCTTATCATGTAAGCCCTTTGGAAACGACGATGGAAGGGGAATTATCCAACTTGCTTGAGATTGTGGAGAAAATGAACCAGCGGATGGAAGAATTAGGTTGTCCAAGCGTTATTTCGCAAGTGAAGATATTTTTCCAGCCATCAGGGGCTTCGATGGATACGTTAACGGAGAAATATCGGTAATGGATAGGAATGTATTGAGAAGAGGATGGCGGCCAGCTTTGGTCCTCATCCTTTTGATTATCATTTGGGAGACAGCAAGTAAGCTATTTGAGGTTCCGGAATGGATCTTGCCTCCCCCTACATCTATTGGGCAAGAAACCATCATTGGCTGGAGCGATTACAATCATCATCTCTGGGCAACCATTCAACTATCTGTGATAGGATTTGTTATTGGCAGTAGTGTTGGAATCCTAGTTGCTATTTGTTTACATTTAGTGCCAGTTTTACGAGAGGCGATCTATCCATTATTAATAATTTCACAAAATATTCCAATCATTATTTTAGCTCCATTACTCGTTGTTTGGTTCGGCTTTGGCATATTACCTAAATTAATTGTGATTACACTCGTCTGTTTTTTTCCAATCACGATAGCTACTTTGGGTGGGTTTCGACAAACAAGTCGTGAATTACATCATTATATGCTAATGGCTGGTGCCAATAAACGGCAAATCTTCTTCAAATTAGAATGGCCACATGCCTTACCATCCCTATTCAGTGGCTTGAAAATCGCAGCTACTTATAGTGTAATGGGGGCAGTTATTTCCGAATGGCTTGGTGCGAGTGAGGGAATTGGTTATTATATGACACTTGCTTCCTCATCGTTTCGAACGGATCGCGTATTTGTTGCGATTTTGTTTATTGTCACGTTAAGTTTACTGTTTTTTGGACTGCTTTCTTTTGTAGAACGAAAAGTGGTAAAAGCGCCTGCTCAAGAAGATGAATAATAACGCTATAGTTTTTCATTGCGATATGGAAGAAGGAGAATGAAATGGGGAAATTAGACGTACAAAATGTAAGTAAATCGTTTGGTAATCAGCAAGTGTTACAGCAACTTTCTTTTTCGGTTCAAGATGGTGAGTTTGTGTCTATATTAGGTCCATCAGGGAGCGGGAAGAGTACATTATTTAATATAATTGGTGGCATTACCGCTCCAGATACAGGTGCTATTTATTTAAATGGACAGGATATTTCGGGATTACGTGGAAATATTAGCTATATGCCACAGAACGCTTCGCTTTTTCCATGGCGAACGGTTTTACAAAATGTTTTGCTTGGGGAAGAAATTGTTCTTGGCAAGACAGATGAAGAAGAAGCACGGGAAATGATTGCCAAAGCTGGGTTACAAGGTTACGAGCAAGCATACCCGCATGAATTGTCAGGAGGCATGAAACAGCGTGTTTCTTTTCTTCGTAGTATGAAGAGTCCACAATCGATGATTTGTTTAGATGAACCTTTTTCTGCTTTGGATGAATTTACGAGAGCGGAAATGCAAAAGTGGTTACTATCTATATGGGAAAAACATCGAAGATCCGTTTTGTTTGTTACCCATAATATTGAAGAAGCATTATTTTTATCCGATCGAATTCTTGTATTGTCAAATAAACCAGCAAGGATTCAAAGGGAGCTTGTTATCCCCTTTGAGAGACCACGTGAAGAGGAACTTGTGTTAAGCAAATCTTTTTTAGATTATAAAAAACAGCTTTATTATGAATTGAGGGAGTAAGCATGAATGTAGCTATTATCGATGCACATATCCATCTAGACATGTATAAACAAAAGGAACGACAACAAATCCTCCAGCAAACAGAGCGAACGAAACTAGAAGCAATGGTTAGCGTGTCCTATGACTTACCATCTTGTAAAATGAATCTTGATTTACACAAACAATTTGAAAGGGTGAAGCCTGCGTTTGGTTTTCATCCTGAGCAAACTCTTCCAACAGAGGAAGATCTGGCAGATTTGTTGCTGTATATCGAAAAGCACCATTATGAAGCAGTCGCTATTGGTGAGGTTGGTTTACCATATTATAAACGGCAAGAAGATCCAGAGTTAAAATTAGAAGCTTATATCAAAGTCCTAGAGGCATTTATAAAGCTAGCCAAGCGACTTGACCTACCAATTAGTTTGCATGCCGTTTATGAAGATGCAGATGTCGTATGTGATCTATTAGAGAAGCATTCTATTCAAAAAGCACATTTTCATTGGTTCAAAGGCAGTAAACGGACCGTAGAACGGATGATAGAAAATGAATATTTAATATCGATTACGCCAGATGTTTGCTATGAAAAAGAGATCCAACAGCTTGTACGAAGGTACCCCTTAACGCATATGATGGTGGAAACAGATGGGCCGTGGCCTTTTGAAGGGCCGTTCGCAGGCGAAATGACAGAACCGACTATGATTCATCGAGCAGTACATAAAATGTCACAACTGAAAGCAGCACCATTAGAAGTTGTATATAAGCAATTATACGCGAATGCAAGTTATTTTTTCTCGCTGTTTTAAACAAAACAATTTTTCTTGAATGAGAAAAACAGACTAATAAGATCTTAGATCACATAAAATATCTTCCTAATTCCCAACGTAAAGGAATAGTCGTTAGTTATAAGCAACTAGAATGAGGGGGGAAAATGTAATAACATCGGTCCTACTAAAAAATTTTCTTCACTTAGGGGAGAAGAGCGGATGAAAAGTACTACGTAGGCTGTTAGCATGAATAATACAAGATGCGAATAGTGTTTCTTAAGTTAACCCTGTATACTACTGTAGACCTGCAGGGAGAGGGAATGAAGAAAAACGAAAACGCATATGCAATTGTACGATGACAAAAGACATATTAAAATAGTAGTATAAAACCGCAAAACGAAAGCGTCCTGCGGTTTTATCTAACTTATTCTGTTTTTTCTTTAATAAATTGGACCACTTCTTCAGCAGTGCTCATAGAAAGAAGTTCGTCCTTATAGGATGCTAACTTTCCTTTATCTAGGTCACGTATTTGTGTACGTGCAGGTAAAATAGATGTAGCGCTCATACTGAATTCATCTAAACCAAGACCGAGTAGAATAGGAATCGCAATAGCATCTCCTGCCATTTCTCCACACATGCCTACCCATTTATCTTCACTGTGAGCAGCTTCAATAACATTGTTTACCAAATTTAAAATGGCTGGGTGGTATGGTTGGTATAAGTAGGAAACTTGTTCGTTCATTCGGTCTGCGGCCATCGTATATTGGATCAGGTCGTTTGTACCGATACTGAAGAAGTCTACCTCTTTTGCAAATTGTTTTGCAATAACCGCAGTTGAAGGGATTTCTACCATGATCCCTATTTCAATATGATCAGATACTTCTTTTCCTTCTTTTAAAAGAGCCTCTTTTTCATCCATTAGAATGGCTTTTGCTTGGCGAAACTCTTCCAACGTAGCGATCATTGGGAACATAATTTTTAGATTTCCATAAACACTAGCCCGTAGTAATGCACGTAATTGTGGTCGGAACACATGCTCATTATCTAGGCAAAAACGAATAGCACGGAAACCTAGAAATGGATTTAATTCTTTAGGAAGATCTAAGTAATTTAACTCTTTGTCCCCACCAATATCTAAAGTACGAACAACAACAGGTTTTCCTTCCATTTGCTCAAGCACGGATTTATATGCCGTGAACTGTTCTTCTTCTGTTGGGAGCTGACTCTTACCCATATATAAAAACTCTGTACGGTATAAGCCGACACCTTCCCCGCCATTGTCTAAAACGCCTAGTACGTCATCTGGTGTACCAATATTTGCAGCTAGTTCTACTTGTTCGCCATCAGCAGCTAATGTAGGTTCGTTTTTTAGTTTTGCCCATTCTTGTTTTTGCTTGGCAAATTCTTCTTGCTTTTTCTCATAAGTTGCGACTATTTCTTCCGTTGGGTTAACAATTACAACCCCTTCATTACCATCAACGATAATTAAATCATCTTTTTGGATGGTGTTTGTCACTTCTTTTGTACCAACAACTGCTGGGATCTCAAGCGATCTTGCCATAATAGCTGAGTGCGATGTACGGCCACCAATATCTGTCGCAAAACCTTTAACGAAATCTCTGTTTAATTGCGCAGTATCGGATGGTGTTAAGTCTTTTGCGATTACAATTACTTCTTCATCAATCAATGCAGGGTCTGGGAAAGTGACCCCTAATAGATGGGCTTTAACACGTTTCGTTACATCATATATATCTGCTGCTCTTTCTCGCATATAATCATTGTCCATATTTTTGAACATGTCGATAAACATGGTAGCAACTTCATCTAGCGCAGCTTCTGCGTTTACATTTTCTTCATTCATTTTATTCTTCATAGGATTAATCAATTCAGGGTCACTAAGTACTAACAAATGAGCAGAAAAAATTTCCGCATGTTCATCACCAATATTTTCTTTCGTATGAGCTTTAATTTGCTCTAATTCTTGCTTGGAAATCTCAAGTGCTTTGTCAAGTCGTTCTATTTCCACGTGTGGGGTAGCTGTCGTGATTTTTTCAAATGATAAGTCTGGAGTTTCTAATAGGTATGCTTTGGCAATAGCGATACCTGAAGATGCAGCAATTCCTTGAATGTTAGCCATAATCATTTTCCAACCTTTCTTTGTATCAATCATATCTATTTTAACTGCTTGTGTAGGAACGTACAAGCAATTAAAAGAGATTTTAAAAACTTTGTCGAAAACAAGCGCAAAAAGTGGTGAATTATGTGTATTATTTCCACATCATGTATTTTTATCCAGTCTAATTAAGATACATGACAATGTTCAGGAGTGTAAACAAAGTAAGTTTAAAGGCTATAAAAGTGTTCATGAGCAAAACTTTTATAAATAACGTTTTAAGCAATCGCTTTCTTCGTCCACTGCATAATCACTTCATATACTTCCTGTTTATTCCATTCATGAATTAGCTCATGTCTCGCGTTAGCAAACAGCATTGTTACAATCTGAGTTAAACCGCAATTGGTATAAAATTCAGCTGTCTTCCAAACACCTTTTGCGTAATTTCCAACTGGATCATGATCGCCGCTAATCAATAGTACTGGTAGATCGCGTCGTATTTGTAGATAACTGTTCGGGTTATGAATACTTCGCAAACCGGTAAATAAATCGTAAAAAAATTGTCCGGTTGGAATAAATCCAGTGTACGGATCTTTGATATACTCCTCAATTGCTTCTGTTGACCGCGTTAACCATTCAAATCCAGTAGGAGCGTGACCTACTTTTTTATTAAACGAACCAAAGACAAGCTTATTCATCCAAACGGCTTTTTCTTTCGGCGGAAGGAGAGATGCTAGACGTTGACCGGCTATTAATTGAGTTGTAGGATAATATCCAGTTCCAGAAAGAATAGCTCCAGAAATGGAATTACTATAAGACTGGATATAAGAACGGACAAAAAAAGATCCCATGCTATGTCCGAATAAGAATAAAGGTAATGATGGGTGAGCAGTCTGAATAAGTTCCGATACTTGGCGCAGATCATGAACCGCTTTGTAAAAGCCATCTGTTTCAGCGAAATAACCAAGCATGCCTTGTTTTTCACCAGTTTTTCCGTGTCCTCTATGATCATTTCCATAAACGATAAACCCTTGAGACGTTAAATAAGTAGCAAAATCATGATATCTTTCTATATGCTCCATCATGCCATGAGCAATTTGAATAACCCCTTTCGCAGGAAAAGCGGGCTCCCATTTTTTTATAAATACGTTTGTATGATCATCAGTTTGGTACCAAAAAGTTTGCTGTTTCATAAGACATCAGCCTCCATTTCTTATTTCCTATCATAATTGTAGATTTCTTTTTCGTCTACTTAAAAAGGCTTGCTATATTTCCTATAACTGTGCTAAAGTTATACGTAAGTCTACGTATGCTCTAAAAGCATACTTGTAAATTCGGAAAAAGTGTACGACGTGCTTGCTTATCTGTTACAGGAGGTATAATGAGTTATGCTTGGAATAGTTAATGTATTGTTAGTTATTGACGGACTTATAATGATTATATTAGTTCTGCTACAATCTGGAAAAAGTGAAGGTTTATCAGGTGCTATTTCTGGAGGTGCTGAGCAGTTGTTCGGTAAACAGAAGGCAAGGGGAATTGATCTTGTATTACATCGAGGAACAATTGTCACAGCGGTCATTTTCTTTGTATTAGCATTTTTAAGTGCCTATGTATTACAATAAATGATATTTTAGACCCTTACCGCTTCTAACCTGGCAGGTAAGGGTTTTATTCTATTATTAGAAAGTCTTATGGCTCATGTTGCGAAATTTATTGTTTTCATAATAGATGGTGGTTCGAAATGCGAACCATGCTGGTTTCTTGTGTTTTTCAGAAAAATGAAGTCTTCCTATCGTCATAAAGACGCTGGCGATAGTCGAGTTTTACTGAAAAGTAAGAAAGTATAGAATGAAGAATTAACCGAGTAACCACGTCTAGTTCAAGCGCTCAGCAACTAGGCAACTTCACGAATCTCCCTAAGCTGAGTTATCATCGGTTTGTCACCCAAGGTGATTCCTTTATCTCGGTTGATTTGTTCCACTCGCTATGTTGCTAACCTTGCACCTTTGTTCCACTATAGGGAAGCATAAAAATTATTATTAATTATAGTATAAGGCTTCCGCTATGAGACTTGGCGGCAAGCCAATTTTTTCTAATAAAAGGCAGAAGTTTTGTTAAAAGGGTTCTAATTTGATTAAAATAAAATATGCAGTTCTCGTTGATGAAATAGTATATTAAACTGCAAGGTTACTAAAAAGGGGTAACTTGTTTCAATAAGGAGTTTACAATAAACGAAAATAGGTAATTGTAATAAAGCAGGAAAAGGAGTTATCAATCATGAAAATAAAACAACCTCAACCCTTTACTTTTGAAGCAGGGCCACGCGCCGTATTATTATTACATGGATTTACTGGACATTCTGCAGACGTCCGTATGTTAGGGCGATATTTAGAAAAACGCGGGTATACTAGTCATGCACCTATCTACAGAGGGCATGGGTTACCGCCTGAAGACTTAATTCAATCGACACCAGACGAGTGGTGGGAGGATGTGTTAGAAGCATACCAGCATTTAAAAGATTTGGGGTATAGAGAAATTGCTGTTTCTGGCTTATCATTAGGTGGGGTACTAGGCTTGAAATTAGCATACACAGAACAAACAAAGGCTGTTATTCCAATGTGTTCACCTATGTTTTTTGATAATGAAACGCAATTAACAAAAGGGTTTCGACTATTTGCCAAAGAATATAAACAGCTGGAACGTAAAGATGATCATGTGATAGAACAAGAATTAGATACGTTATTAACAAATTCTAAACCGCTATTTAAACAATTAGGTGCATTTATTACTGAAGTGAAAAATGAAGTAGATACGATTTATACGCCAACAATGGTCGTTCAAGCTAGAAAGGATCAAATGATTAATACGGACAGTGCAAACTATATTTATGAAAATGTAGAAGCAGAGCATAAAACGATCAAGTGGTATGAAGAGTCAGGACACGTTATTACAATGGGAAAAGAAAAAGAGCAAGTTTTTGAGGATATTTATCAGTTTCTCGAAACTTTAAACTGGGAACAATGATTATAATAACAGTCAAATGAGAATAATAAATAGAAAGAGGGTGAAGAAACAATGAAAGAAAAAATTCAACAATATTTTAAAGAAAATGGTACAAAGCCTTTAACAGTCCATGAAATAGAAGAAGCGCTAGAGATTGAAGATGCAACAGAATTTAAAGAGCTCATCAAAGCATTAAATGCGTTAGAGGAATCTGGGGAGCTCGTACGAACAAGAAAAAACAGATTTGGATTACCTGAAAAGATGAACCTTGTCCGTGGTAGAATTCAAATGCATGCCAAAGGGTTTGCTTTTTTAATCCCAGATGATGAATCACGCGATGATGTTTATATCCATTATTCTGATCTTGGCTCTGCTATGAACGGGGATAAAGTGCTTGTCCGTATTGAGAAAAGAAGTGATTCTGGAAATCGCTCGGAAGGAACTGTCATTCGGATTTTAGAAAGAGCGACATTACAAGTTGTCGGTACATTTGAAAATAATCGTTCGTTTGGCTTTGTTATTGCAGATGATAAGCGTATTCCTAATGATATTTTTATCCCTAAGGATAGTACGAATGGTGCTGTTAGCGGACATAAAGTAATTGCGCATATTACGAAATATCCAGAAGGAAGGAAAAGTGCGGAAGGGGAAATTATTCATATTTTAGGACATAAAAATGACCCTGGCATTGATATTATGTCCATTATTCATAAGCATGGCATTAAAGTAGACTTTCCTGAAAAAGTGTTAGAGCAAGCAGCTAATATACCTGAAACGATTACGAAAGAGGAAATGGAAGGACGCAAGGATCTTCGTGAGGAAACCATTGTAACCATTGACGGTGCAGATGCAAAAGATTTAGATGATGCTGTATCTGTAAAGCAATTAGACAATGGTAACTATCTTCTCGGAGTATATATTGCTGATGTGAGCCATTATATTGATCAAGGTAGCCCTATGGATGAAGAAGCCTTTGAAAGAGGTACTAGTGTTTACTTAGTTGATCGCGTCATTCCGATGATTCCACACCGTTTATCTAACGGAATTTGCTCACTGAACCCTAAAGTGGATAGATTGACATTGGGTTGCGAAATGGAAATAGATACTTCTGGCAACGTTGTAAAACATGAAATTTTCCCAAGCGTTATTCGAACAAACGAGCGGATGACCTATCATGATGTGAATCAAATCTTGGTAGAAAAAGATAGTTCTTTACAAGAACGATATCAAGATCTTATACCTATGTTTGAAAATATGGAAGCATTAGCTGCTATTTTGCGAAGAAAGCGAATGAATCGAGGTGCGATTGATTTTGACTTCAAAGAAGCAAAAGTAGTAGTAGATGAAAATGGAAAGCCACAGGATGTTGTGTTACGAGAGCGTTCTGTTGCAGAGCGACTGATAGAAGAATTTATGTTAGCGGCAAATGAAACGGTAGCAGAGCATTTCCATTGGATGGACGTGCCGTTTATTCATCGTATTCACCAAGACCCAGATCCTGATAAATTACAAACGTTTTTTGAATTTTTAGCGGGTCTTGGTTACGTGGTCAAAGGTATGAATAATGAAATTCATCCACAAGCGCTTCAAAAGGTGTTGGAAGAGGTAAAAGGAAAGCCAGAAGAAATGATCGTTTCGAAATTAATGCTTCGGTCGATGCAACAAGCAAAATATGACCCACAAAGTATTGGGCATTTCGGTTTAGCGACATCTTTTTATACACATTTTACTTCTCCAATTCGTCGTTATCCAGATCTAATGGTACACCGCTTGATTCGTACTTATCTAATTGATAAAAAGATGGATCAGCGAACATTGCAGAAGTGGAAAGACGAACTTCCAGAAATCGCTAGACAAACTTCTGCTGCTGAAAGGCGAGCGGTCGACGCTGAACGAGAAACAGATGACTTGAAGAAGGCAGAATTTATGCAGGATAAAATTGGTGAAGAATATACTGGGGTAATTAGTTCCATTACGAATTTTGGTTTATTTGTGGAACTAGAGAATACAGTAGAAGGCTTGGTACATGTTAGTTATTTAACGGATGATTATTATCATTATGATCAGCGGAGTCAAGCAATGATTGGAGAAAGAACAGCTAAAGTGTACCGCATTGGAGAAGAAGTGCAAGTAAAAGTAGCAAGTGTTAACATTGATGAACGCACGGTTGATTTTTCCATTGTATACGATGAAGAAACGAAACCAAAGAAAAAAATTAAAGCGAAACGAATAAAGAAATAATTTACAGCCGCTGTTCTATATGGATGGCGGTTTTGTGAAACTATAGGATGGTTCAGAGTTTTAAGACTTATAGTATAAGAAAAATTATAGCTTACGTCAGAAAGATTTGACTATAAGCCAAGTTTTACATCGTTTAGCTTTTAGATTTTGTTTTGTATGGTTCATATAGATATACAATTCATCAGAATAATATACATGTATTTATTGGAATATGGCTCGTATTTTGGTAGAATAAGGTGCATGTAAGAAGTAGGAGGAAGTACCGATGCCAAAAGGACAAGGAAAAGTAATTGCAACAAATAAAAGAGCATCTCATGACTATTTTATAGAAGATACGTATGAAGCAGGGGTTGTTCTGCAAGGCACAGAGATTAAGTCGATTCGTGCTGGAAGGGTAAATATTAAGGATGCGCATGCGCGAATTGATCGTGGTGAAGTAAAATTAATTAATTTGCATATTGCAGAATATGCACAGGGGAATCGATTTAATCACGATCCAACTCGTACAAGAAAGCTGCTTTTACACCGTAAAGAAATTGATAAATTAATTGGTTTAACCCAACAGCAAGGGTATGCACTTGTGCCATTGAAAATTTACATTAAAAATGGTTATGCAAAGGTACTGTTAGGGTTAGGAAAAGGTAAAAAGAAATACGACAAGCGTGAAGATTTGAAAAGAAAGCAAATGAAACGAGACGTGGATCGAGCTATCAAAGATCATATGCGTTAATAAATAGATAAGACTCGTGGTAGTTGACTTTTTTTCTACAAATGTTATAATAACTAATGGACAAAAAAAGAATAGTTGCTCAATCTTCCATAGCGCATCCTTTTTATGGGGACGTTACGGATTCGACAGGGATAGATTGAGCTCAGGTTGCACGTCGAGGTTACGACTCGTAAAACGTTATGCCTAATAATAACTGGCAAAACAAACAATAACACTGCTTTAGCAGCTGCCTAAGCACTGCTAAGCGATCCTTCCTGCTATCGCCCGTGTGGCAGATTTGAAGGGTCTCAAATGAAGCGGGCTATACTATCATTCACCGTCTGAGGATGATAGTTGAAATGAATCAGACTAGCTGCTCGAAAGCCTGTCAGTAGGCTGTAGAGTAAGCGAATGATAATATACTGACTAAGCGTGTAGAAACCTGAGTGGCGATATCTCTGGACGTGGGTTCGATTCCCACCGTCTCCACCAAATACATACAAGTATTGGTGTGATAGTGTTAAAAACAGCGTGGTAAGAATTGTGGTAAGACTTTTATTTAAATTTAAATATTTTAGCTGGTTCGAAGTCGTCTTCCATTGGAGTACGGCTTCTTTTTCTGTACTTGGGTACAAATGGCTATATATAGGGCTCTAGGAATGTGGTGGCACTCCTTATTGTGCCAATGCGCAGAAAGAAGCAAAAAAATACACTCATTCCTCTCTCTTTTGATAACCTTGTGTTGCTGACAAAAAAAGGTAAAGGAGAGGGAAAGAGTGCAATATTATCTTATCATAGAATTTATTGTGGATAAAAGCTAACCGAGTAGAAGTATGGGATTTAAAAGAAGACTCCACTAATCATCTACAACAATTAAAACTGAATTTAGCTGGTATGTGATTGGTTTAATCATTGATGAGTTCTCGGAAATTTATAATTTACTTCTTTAGAATTGATTTATATCCAGAATATGTTGCTAAAAAGTATCCTCCATACACTACTATAATAACTCCAGCAGTAAGAAGGGAAGGGAAGAATACATTTGATTCTCCAGCAGACATAATGGCTCTATTCACTACCTTTATACCAAAAATTGAGTGAATGATAGCTAGAGAAAGTGGCATCATGAAATAAATGAATATTTGTTTGAAAATGGATTGATTTACTTCCTTTTGTGTTACGCCTATCTTTTTTAGCAGGTCATATCGTACCTTATTATCGCTAGCCTCGGACAGCTGTTGTAATGCTAAGATTGCAGCACTAGAAATTAGAAATATAATTCCTAAGTATATTCCTATATACACTATCATTGTAGAGGTACCTGTAGCATCTTCATATACTAAAGTTTTAGTCATTCCCAATAAATACGTGTTTTTATCAGCGTTTTTGTTATACGTTTCGATTAAGTTATACAGTTCTTGGTCTGCTTTGTTTGCTTCTCCCTCATACTGTATATTTAGCGAAATTCTGGATGGTTCCATTTCTGATACTGCTTGATCTGGCAATGCTACAATCATAGTGTCTTTAGCTGATTTATCTGTTCTAACAGACATGAATTGAAATCCTGATAGTGGATATTCTTTATGATTTATTTTAATACTTTTATTGTTATCTACAAATCGCTTCATCGTTTTTTTCATATCTTTTTGGTTGGTTAGAATGAGTACTTCGTTTTGTTCCAAGTTTACAGGGTCTTTTCCTTGTAATCGGGCTAAGCCTTCATAAGAAGAGCGTTTTATTAATGTTAACGGAGCAGATGCTTTGCCTTCTAAAACAGACTCTGCTTGTTTGTCTGTATATCCTTTTAAATACGAGGAAATTGATTCATCTGAATAGTATTCTTTAAATGTAATGTTGTCCCCATATTGTTTAACATTTAATTCCTCAAGTTTCTTTTCAAGATTTTCAACACTTTCTTCATATTTAAAGAAAGAGAGCGTGGAATCGTAAGGAGTAGTTACTGTTAGATCTTTTTCCAAACTATTTTTCAAACTAAATCCTGTCGAGAGTACTCCTATTGTAAAGAATAACATTAAACAAATAATGGTCATTGAAATGAACGTAGAGTTCACTTTACTATTTATTTGTCTTAATAGAAATATATTGATGTTCTTGTAATATAATTTCTCGTTTTTTTTCGCTATATTCAGCAAGAATCCTGATAATGAAAAGAAGAAAAGAAATGTACCGATTGATCCTAGACCAACACTGGTCCAGAGTAAATTCATGCTCTTAAATAAACCATATTTCAACATAAGGAAGTATGCACTGCCAATCAAAAGTAAAGATAATACAAAAACACCTATAGCAGTGGATGTTCGCTTCAGTTTTACTTGCTGATTTTTTTTATTTGCTATAAAAAGATCGATCAGCTTGTAACGATTTATCATGATTACATTGAAAAGCATAACTATTAGGAAGATAATCCCAAAATACAGAATAGTTTTTAACATTGCCGTTGTAGAAAATACAAAAGTATACTCTTGTATGTCTACTTGAAAAAGTGCAGCGGTTAATAAGGACAATCCTTGTGATAAAATGGTTCCTAAGCCTAGACCAACTAGTAAAGAAACAAGCCCAATAAAAAAGGTTTCCATTACAAGGATTTTGGAAATGTTGAACTTACTCATCCCAAGCGTCATATACATTCCTAATTCTTTTTTACGACGTTTGACTAAAAAACTGTTCGCAAAAATAATTAGAAACGCTAGTACGGTGGAAATGAAAATAGAAATAATTCCAATGGTATATATTAAATCTTGTACCATATCTTCTTGACTATTGGACAGTTTTAGCATTGCCTGTTGTGCGGTCAAAGAATTAAAACTATAAAAAAGGCTAACAGCGAATGTAATGGTTAAAAAGTAAATAGCATAGTCTTTAAAGCTCCGTTTAACGTTTCGTAAGGATAATTTAGAATACATCATTTGCATCGCCTCCTAGAAGGGTTATGACTTCTATGATACGATTAAAGAACGCTTTTCTTGAATCATTCCCCTTTATAAGTTCATTGAAAATTTTCCCGTCTTTGATAAACAGAATTCGATTAGAGTAACTGGCAGTAAAAGCATCATGCGTAACCATTAAAATTGTAGTTGAAAGTTCTTTGTTCAGTTTTTCAAATGATTCTAATAATAATCTAGAAGACTTAGAGTCAAGTGCCCCTGTGGGCTCATCTGCTAATACTAGGGAAGGATTGGCAACAATAGCACGAGCAGAGGCAACACGTTGTTCTTGCCCACCTGACATTTCATAAGGAAATTTATCTAAGACAGAACTTATTTCCAATTTTTCGGCGATCTCTTGTAAATTAGATTGAATTTTAGATGGCTTTTCTCCTTGTATAGATAATGCTAGGGCAATGTTTTCGTAAGCAGTAAGTGTATCCAATAGATTAAAATCTTGAAAAATAAATCCTAGTTCATCACGACGGAATTTTTCCAGATTCCTCCTCTTTAAGGTAGTAATATCTTTTCCGTTGATGGTAATATGACCAGTTGTAACTGTATCAATAGTTGAGATGCAGTTAAGTAACGTTGTTTTACCACTTCCGGATGGTCCCATTATTCCCACGAATTCTCCCTTATCTACCTTAAAGGAAATGTCATTAAGGGCCTTTGTTATATTTCCCTTATTTCCAAAATATTTTTCTATATGGTCGACCTGTAGTATATTTTGCATATATTTTCTCCTCCAAGTTTAATGAATTAGTTTCAGTATAACCCTTCATGTTATTCTTTCATATTGCATTAAGTGTTATGAAAGTTACGTTTTTGTAAGTTTAACCATTTAAAAATGGAACCGTACTATTACGGTTCCATTAAAAGTGATTTATTCATTGGGAAAACAAGAAAAACAGTTGTATGAATATTTTGTTTTGATTCTATACTTATTCCTAGATTTAGCTTATCAGCCAACCGTTTGCATAAATATAACCCTAATCCAGTTGACTTACTATATGTCCTACCAGTTTCTCCTGTAAAACCTTTGTCAAAAACTCTTGGTAGATCTTTCTTTTTAATTCCAATTCCATTATCTTTAATTTGTAACACGACCTTGTTATCATAAGGAGTTGAAGTTATTTGTATTTCGCTACTAGCCTTTTTACTGTATTGGATAGCATTGACTACAATCTGATTTAAAATAAATTCCACCCACTTCTTATCACTATAGACCATTTCATTGAGCTCCCCAAGATATAATTTGATCTTTTTGTAAATGAAATCTTTGGCATTTTTTTTGGCTACTCTAGTAACAACTTCTCTAAGTGAGAATTTGCTAATAAGATAATCCTCTGAGACATTGTTACTTCTTGCGAAATAAAGTACTTGCTCTATGAATTGTTCTGTCCTGTCTAATTCTTGTATTACTCCATAATCTATATCACGGTTGTTCAAAATTAATTTTGCTGAGGAGAGAGGCGTTTTAATTTCATGAACCCATGTTTCAATATATTCTTGATAATCTTTTTGCTCCCGTTTGTATATATTGATATGTTCATGCATCTGCTTATAGGCGATTTCTATAGCATCCTGTACAATTGCTCCTTCTAAAAAAGTGGGTCGTTCCAATATTTCTGGAAGTAAATATTTTTTATCAAGCGACTCCTGATAATCAATCAAATGTTGATAATATCTTCGCTTTTTTCCATACTCTAAAAGATAGGCAATAATTAAAGGGACGAACCAAGCTAATCCAACTATTAAAATCATTTCAAAAGATATATGGATCTTCCAAAGAATGATACTAAACAAACCAAACAATACAACATTTATTAATAAAAATGGTAATTTTTCATGGGAAAAACTTAAGATATTCATGACATCACGTACCCTAGTCCTCTACGAGTTTCAATAGGATTAGTTATACCCAATTTCTCTAGTTTTCTGCGCAAACGTGTCATGTTAACAGAAAGCGTGTTATCATCAACGAATAGATCGGAAGACCAGAGATATTCCATCATTGTTTCTCTTGAAATGATTGTTCCTCTATGCTGCATTAAATAGTGAAGAATTTTCAACTCATTTTTAGTAAGTATTTGTTGCTTATCATGGTAATAAACAGCACCTTTTGCTATATCTAATATTAACTCTCCACAAGAAAGTACATTATTAGATTGATTAACGTATGTCCTTTTGAATAAAGCTTCTATTCTTGCAGTTAATATTTGTAAGTTATAAGGTTTCGTTATAAAATCATCAGCTCCAAGGTTTATGCTCAATAACTCATCCATTTCATTATCCCTACTTGTCACGATGATAATCGGGACATTTGATTCTTTGCGAATCTCACGACTAAGTGTGTAACCATCAATATAAGGTAAGTTAATGTCTAGAAGAATAAGATCAGGGCTTGATTTTCGAACATAAGACAAAATATCTTGAAACTCAGTTACTACATCCGTCTTATATCCTGCATTCTGTAAATGATCTCTTAACTCGTCGCGAATTATCGGTTCGTCTTCTATGATTAAAATTTTGAAACGATTCATTTTCTCATCACGCTCATCTTTGTTTTGTATAAGTAAACTATATAAAAATATAGCATGTATGAAAAAATTTTAAAAGTAACTCCAATAATGCATGATGTTTTATATAATGTTTTACCTTGAATTCCATATCTTAAATTGTTGGTATCTTATTCATTAGTCAGCCTCCTACAATTGTTTTAGACTGTATTCTTTGTTAAATGGATTTTTAGGTTAAAAATAAAATGGATTACAGATGGATTAACGATATTTAACATTTTAAAAATGTCATTTTATATTTAAGCAAGCTTTCCTTTTTTAATCATAGCTATTATCCAATGTATTCGCATTTGCTTCCGTATAAAACGTAAAAAGTAGGGAAAAAGAATGGAAAGAGAAACAAAAGGATGGATGCAATGTGAAAAAAATACCCATTTTTGTCCTTTGTATGGTTGTATTCCTGCTTTTAACGGGGTGTTGGGACCGAACGGAGATTGAAGATCAGGGGTTCGTGGTGGGATCAGCGATTGACCTTGAGGAAGAAAATGGTAATGATAATTCTTTTAAGATAAAGCTTACAAATCAAATTGTACTTCCCGGCGGCTTGGGAACACCATTGCAAGGTGGGGGTAGGGAACAAGAGGCTTATCATAATATAACAATAACAGGCAATAGTATTTTTGAAATTATTAGAGAAATGGCTACTTCCGCGAATGAACGGCTTTTTTTTCAACATATGAAAGTTGTTGTCGTGTCCGATAAAGTTGCGAGAGAACCTGGGTTATTTTCCAAGGTCATGGATGTGTATATACGTGACCATGAAATGCGAAGAGGTATGAGAATATTAATTGCCAAAGAAGGAACGGAAGCAAAAGAAATTCTAGATGTACTCCCACCTGGAGAAAAAGTTCCTGCACTTTATATTGATTCATTATTGGAGAATAGCTATAAAACAGCTAGTTCCTTAGAGCCTCTTCAAGTTGGCCAATTGCAGGAACGGATGTTAACGAAGCGGAGTTACACCATTCCAGAAATTCAAGTGGGAGATAACCAAACGTTAAAATATAAAAACGCCGCTGTTTTTCAAGCTCCTGAAAATAGAATGGTTGCTTCTTTATCGGGAGAAGAGACGAGGGGGTTAGCATTTTTAACAGAGCACGATCAAACAAGTCCGGTTATGGTTAATGTCGATGGCGAAGACGTTGTGATTGAAGTATTAGATATAAATCACACATACGATGTTTTAAGTGATGATAAAGATAATCTAGCTTTTGAGATTTCCTTGAATATAGAGGGAAGCATAGCAGAGACGTTTGGAAATTCTAAAGTCCTTAAAGCTTCATTTTTTAAAAAGTTGGAAAAAGAAACTGAAAAAAAGGTGAAAGAAATTACAGAAAAAACGATAAAAGTAGTCCAGGATGATTTACAAGTAGATGTTATCCAAATAGGTGATACACTTTTTCAACGTCACTATGACCTATGGCAAAAAGTAAAAGACAATTGGGATCAAGGGGAAAACTATTTCTCCAAAGCAGATATTCATGTAACGGTAGATGTAAATATTAGTAAAACAGGAGCTTCGGATAACTTTAAATAAATGTATTCCTACAACAGCAATGCACAAATAAAAAAGTTTCTTTCATACTTCGAAGTTTTTAGCTTGACTTTTTCCTTAGAAAAACTTAGTTTGTTGCCAAGTCTTATGGCGAAAGTCTTCGTTTTTCTTTTACTAAAACCAAAAAATCTTATGCTTTCCTATAGTGTAAAAATAATACAAATGTCCATTCTCATTCATATTAAGCCACACATAGACTATATAGAAACATCCTTGAAAGAGGTGATGACATTGTTTCCTGAAAGGCGAAGAAAACAGCTACTACAAGATCGACCTAGACATGCACCTAATTGGATTGGAAGGCCTACTCAACCACGCAAACAGGACCAAACTTCTTCTGGTGTGATGAAACTATTAACTAACTTTCGTAATCAGGAAGGGCAAGTTGATTTTAACAAAGTGACAGAAGTAGCGTCACAGGTAAACAAATTATATGGCCAAGTAAGCCCACTCCTATCTTCTTTTTTTAAAAAGTAGTTCTTATAAATAATCTCTCCCTCTTTAAAAATAGACGGAGGGGTTTTTTACTAAAAGAAAGTAAAAAAGTATAAGAAAAACTACAGTTTCCGCCATAAGACTTGGTGACAAGCCAAGTTTTTCTAAAAAAATAAGCCGAATAAGCAAAAACATTTTAGCCATCCTAAGCATAAAGGGAGGTTATTTTATGAATCAGCAAATTCGTAGCTATATGACACAAAATGTGTATACAGTAAACGATTCACAAACTATTCAAGAAGCTGCAGCATTAATGAGTGAGCATAATATTGGCGCCATACCTGTTGTAGATGCACAAGGGAATTTGGTAGGTATGTTGACAGATCGCGATATTACATTACGGTCTACGGCGCAAGGGGAAGCAGCACAAACCCCAGTTTCTCAAGTGATGACAGCACAAAAAATTGTTCATGGTACTCCTGAAATGGATATTCATGAAGCAGCTGAGCTAATGGCACAACAACAAATTAGACGTTTACCCGTTGTGGAAAATGGCAAAATTATTGGCATGGTTGCTTTAGGGGATTTAGCTGTAGATCATCAGCTACAGAATGAGGCAGGAGAAGCTTTGTCCAGTATTTCGAATCCTTCAAGTCCACAGCAATAAAAAAGTACGTTGCTGATCTTGGTCAGCGGCGTACTTTTTCGCGCTATAGGAAAGTATAAGGTTTTTTGGTTTTTAAAGAAAAACGATCATATTATTTGGTGATAAGTCCAGTTTTCTAATAGCATAGGATATAAAATCTCCAAACTGGTTGAAGCTACGTTTTATAAGACATAAACATATACAGTAATGAAATGGAATAAACTACCTGCTAGAATAAACAGGTGGAAAATTTCATGAAAGCCCATATGCTTAAAATTTAGTGTTTTTGGCTTTAATGCGTAAATGATACCACCAACGGTATAGATGACTCCTCCCAAGACTAGAAATACCATTCCACCTTTATTTATGATAGGCGCTAAATTTGAACTGAAAAATACTACAATCCAGCCCATTCCTATATAGAGTAAAGTAGATAGCCACCTTGGGCAATGGAACCATACTAATTTAAATACTACACCTAACACTGCTAAGGTTGTAATAATAATAAAAAGTGTCCACCCTAACGTACCTTTTAAACTGATGAGGCATAATGGTGTATACGTTCCAGCTATTAATATATAAATCATGGAATGGTCTATACGTCTAAGAAAAGCAATGACCTGTTTTTTTGCAATAACCATATGGTATGTTGCTGATGCGGAATATAACAATGTCATACTTAAACCGAAAATTACAACTGCTGTAATGGCAAGTGGGGAACCAATTGTTTCATTTGCTTTAAAAATTAATGCCAAAAGACCGATAAACGACAATATTGCACCGAATAAATGAGTTAGTCCATTAATCGGTTCTCGAATATATACACCCATTTTAATCAACACCTTTATCTTGGTATGTAGTTTCAAAAACTATATAACCATAATATATGTATTTTAAGATGTAGTCAAGGTTTACTTCTTATTTTTAATTTCGTATAATAAGTTGATAATAAATCAATTTACATTGAAGGTACAAAAGAGGGTATTGAATGGAAAATGTGCATGATTTCTTTAAACAAATTCAATTAAATAGCCAATTATCATTGGATGATATTCCAGATTTAGATTTATATATGGATCAAGTTATTCAATTATTTGAAAATAAGTTTGACGTGTTAAAGCGAGATGAACAAGAAAAAGTTTTAACGAAAACGATGATTAATAACTATGCGAAAGGGAAACTGTTCTATCCGATTGAAAATAAGAAATACTCTAAGAATCATTTAATGCTAATTGCGATGATTTACCAGCTAAAAGGTGCTCTATCTATTAATGACGTCAAAACAACATTGCATCAACTGAACAAAATGATTACAGAAGAAAATTTTGCCTTAGCAAATTTATATGAAAGTTATGTACAGCTTGCTGAAGATAGTATGCAACAAATGAAATTAGAAACCGAACAATTAATGCATGATGTGGAAGAGCATAGTAAATCTTTACCTAGTCAGAATGCTGATTATTTACAGGAGCTTCTATTAGTTACTTCTCTTGCTAATATGAGTAATTATTATCGACGAGCAGCAGAAAAGATGGTTGATCGCATTGCTAATAAAATGGATACATAATGTAGATGGTTGAATCTTAGTATTTTAGATCAAGTGCCTGTATTAAATGGGGCTACACCAAAAGAGGCTATAACAGCTACGCTTGAATGAACAGATTAGCGGACAAGCTTGGTTTCTCACGTTATTGGGTAGCCGAACATCACGACATGAAACGATTTGCCTGCCCTGCTCCGGACATTCTTCTCGGTTTAATTGGGAATAGGACAGAACATATTAAGATTGGAGCCGGAGCCGTTTTATTACCACACTATCAGTCGTTTAATATTAGTGAAAGATATAATATTCTAGCAACATTATATCCGCAAAGAATAGACGTAGGTATTGGTAGAGCCCCTGGTGGTTCAGCGGAAGCAATCATTGCTTTATCAGGAGATTATTTAACAAAAGTTAAAAACATTGGCACGGATATTGATGAGTTACATCATTTCTTTCACCAAACATTCCCTAAGGATCATATGTATGCAAAAGTTTCCCCTACTCCTATACCTGATTCTTCTCCAAACCTTTGGATTCTAGGTACAAGTGAAAAGAGTGCTATTCTTGCTGTTGAAAAAGGTTTACCCTATGTGTTTGGTCATTTTATGACAGATAAGGATGGTCCAACAATTGTTCATCAGTATCAGAAAAGGTGCCATGAAAAAGTAATCGTTGCTGTTTCTGTAATTTGCGCGAAAACATTTTCAGAGGCGAAAGAGCTAGCAAAAAGTTCTTATCGGGCAAACAAAGAACCAGCAGGGGATAAGAAGACTCGAAAAGATGATGTTGCAAAGGAAGAAAGGGTATTAGAAAAAATAAAAAGTGAATATATTTTTGGAGATCCATCCCAAGTTCATAGGCGACTCCAAGCATTGCAACTAGCATACAAGCAGATGAAATGATGATTTTAACGAACACTCCTGATTATGTCAGCAGAAAGACTTCTTACCAATTAATTGCGCAAACCTGTTTAACCTAGCTAAACTACTTTCTTTGTAAGTCAACATGACAATTATAAAATCTAAATACCCTATCAGATTTGAAGCAATCTTGATACGGTGATAAATTAGTTTGTGTTCATATTCTGTCGGTTGATAGTAAAATAGCAAAACTAGGAGAGATTTAGATGCAACATTGGGTCACTTCAGTATTGGAAGAGTTAGGTTATATTGGTGTGTTTTTTATGATGGCTTTAGAAAACATATTTCCACCTATACCTTCAGAAATTGTTTTACCATTTGGAGGATTTCTAACAACAACGACTGATTTATCTGTCGTAGGTGTTATTGTTGCAGCAACAGTTGGATCAGTTCTTGGGGCAGTTATTTTATTTGGCATTGGTCTTTTGCTTGATGTTAAACACTTAGAAAAAATTATTCACAGATATGGCTCTATGCTAAGAATAAAAAAACAAGATATTCAAAGAGCAGATGCTTGGTTTGATAAGTACGGCTATTGGACGGTATTTATTTGTCGAATGGTCCCTTTGGTTAGAAGTTTAATATCCATTCCAGCAGGGATGTCAAACATGAATTTTGTCATGTTTTTATTCCTAACAGTTGCTGGTACATTGTCTTGGAACACTTTATTAATTTTGATCGGTGTTCAGCTCGGTGAATCATGGACCAACATATTATCATTTATGGAATTGTATTCTACAGTTATTTATATTTGTATCGGTGTAGGGATCGGTATTATCGTTTACTTATATATCAAACGGAGAAGGCAGCAATAATCTTGCTGTCTTTTTTGTGTCGTGTCGCAACAGACAGTGAACAAAGGCGCTTGAGCCCCGTTCAGCAACGTAGCGACTGGAACCAATCAACTAAAGTATTAGGAATCATGCTCCTGCAACATGAGTATGCCGGCGCCTTCCGGCAAGCCTGTCTTTAGTGAGCCTCCGTATTTCGTATGAACCAATGATGACTTATCGTAAGGCAATGGAGTGAAGTCGCCTAGTTGCTGGGCGCTGGGTCCGGACATGGCAAGTTTATCTGTAGCTGCAAAATTTTATAATTTCCTAGGCGAGAACAAACCAGAACATTATCTGTTACCAACCATTTTACTTCATTCATTGACTCCTAGTACGCCTTAAGTACTAGACGAAAATATGGCTATAGTTCATTACGAAACAAAGTATTAGCTTGTATGATAGAAGTAAGTTAAAGGAAGGAGGAGCTGCAGTGAAAAAATTTCTTTTGTTTCTAGCAGGGTTAGTAGCCTTCATGGTCCTACTTGCTAACATAGGACCAATGGTATTCTTCGCGCTAGGTATTTGGTTACTGTATGTTATTTTTAAGCAGTTTATGAAAACTGATTCAGTTGCAGGAAAAGTAGGCTGGGTTATTGTAGGGCTCATTGTTTTGAGTATGACCATTTCAAATATGTTTGCGTTAATAGGCGTTGTTGCGATAGCGGCACTCTACATGGTTTATAAAAGTTGGAAGAAAGAAGACGATGTTCCAGTTGTACATCATATAAAAGAAGACGACCCATTTACAAATTTTGAACGTGAATGGGCAGAATTAAATAAGTGAACAAAAAGGAGAGATAATGAATGACTAACATTTTCACAAGAATGAAGGAGTCTGTCGTTAGCGATTTACACCACATGATGGATCAAAAGGAGCAAAAAAACCCTATTGCAGCTTTAAACCATTACTTGAGGCAAAGTGAGCAAGAGAAGGAAAAAGTACGGAAGCTTTTGGAACGCCAGTACAAGCTAAAAGATGAGTTTTTAAAGGAATATCAATTAGCGCAAGATTTAGCAGATAAACGGTTAAAGCAAGCTAATATTGCTGAAAGAGCCGGAGAAACAGAAATGTACGAATTTGCATTCCGCGAACATCAAGAATATCAAGCAAGAGCTGAGCGTATGAAAGCTTCTCGGGATGAGGCCGTTGCAGAACTTGATACATTAGAACAAAAGTACGAAAGTATGAAGCATAAGTTAAAGGATATGCATTTACGGCGCATGGAGTTAATGGGGCGAGAAAATATAGCACGCGCAAATTCTCAAATAAATCGGGTCATTGGTGAAACTGCGGACAAACCATTTTCTAAATTTGCTGAAATGGAACGTTATATCGAAGGGTTAGAATATAAAGTAAATAGCGCTTATTACCGGAGCACATTTGATCAAAAAATTGCTAAACTAGAAAAAGAAATGAATGATAAAGAAGAAGTATAATCGGACATGTAGCAGAAGTTTTCACAGTGTTTTAAGTATTGCCTAGCGTTCTGTCAGTTCTTCTTTGTAATAGAAAAACATGGTATACTATACAGGCGCAAGATAGAGCGCCTGTTTTTCTTCTGGAATAGCTTGTCTAAAATGTATACGAAAAGTATATTTTATGATGACACTTTTGGTTACTAGGCAAGGCATAGAGTAAAGGAGCATTGTTTTTTGGAGGCGAACGAAGAAGTTAGCCAACCTTACTTCTCTTTTATTCCTTGAAAACAAATTTTTAGAAGGCTTGGCAAATGTAGGAGGGGTGCAGCATGTTTCATCGACTATCAACCGATACATTGAATTGGATACTGATTGTTGGTGTCATTCTCTTTGTATTAGAGATTACTTTTTTTGAAGGCGGCATGATTATTCCTGCGCTTTTTTTTGCCTTGCTTATTTATGTGGGAAGAAAAAATCTAAAACGTTTTTGGGGGAAATTATTTTTTTGGGCAGGTTTAATAGGAATTATTTTTTCCATTTTAAATATGCTTGCGATTCGATTTTTTGTTATTGCTACAATAGCCATATTTGTTATTCAATATTCGAAATCAAAAAAGGTAGCGAAATGGGTAAAACCTTATTTAAATACGGAAACGGCGCAGGTGGAACAAGAAGACCTTGTTCGTAAACACCCGTTTTTTGATCACCGCTTTTTTGATGACCAAAGAACGGATGATGTTGCTTATCAATGGAGAGATGTTAACATTCATGGAGCATTCGGTGATCGAGTTATAGATTTAAGTAATACTGTGTTACCAAATGATACGGCAGTCATCTCTATTCGCCATCTTGTAGGAAATATCGAGATTCATGTGCCATATGACGTAGAAGTTAGTATTCATCATAGCTCGGTTATTGGACGTGCGCACATTTTTGGAAATTACCATGATCGTATGATGAACCAAACGTTATTATATCAAACGAAAAATTATGATACGTCGTTCCCTCGTGTAAAAATAATTATAGCTATATTCTCTGGAGATGTCGAGGTGAAACGAATATGAACCTGTTATTACGGCATATCTCTACTGCAGTTTTATATAGTATTATTTTAACAATATTAGTAACAGGAGTAACACTTTTTGCGTTCGTAGATGATTGGAGTACGATAGTTAATAAAAAAATAGAAGATATCTCCTTCTTATTTATTTTATTTGTTATTCCTGTCACTGTTGGTATTATAACTGGGATAGTTGCAGGTATCTATTGGAGACAACGTGTTCACTTTGTGGAAAAGAGAATGGAAGAAATTGTTAAAGGACAAAAACTAAGTTTTGATTTGGAAATACCAAAAGGCTTGGAACAAATGCAGCATCATCTTGAGCAAATTCAACATAAATTTAGGATGCAAACGGAGCATGCTCAACGCTTAGCAACGGAACGAGCCGTAGAACGAGAACAAAGCTTACAGGAAATTGTTGTTCAAGAGAGAAATAGATTAGCTCGCGAATTACATGACTCCGTCAGTCAGCAATTATTTGCGGCTTCAATGATGATGTCGACAATTACAGAAACAAATCCACCTCAGGATGAAACAATGAAAAAACAACTTCGAATGGTAGAGAATATGATTCAACAATCGCAGTTAGAAATGCGAGCACTTCTTTTACATTTACGTCCTGTAGCTTTGAAAGGGAAATCTTTACAAGAAGGGACGAAGGAGTTGTTAATTGAACTCACACAAAAAGTGCCAATGCAAATTGATTGGAATATTGAGGATTTTACCGTTGATAAAGGTGTAGAGGATCAATTGTTTCGGATTATCCAAGAAGCTTTATCAAATACATTACGCCATGCAAAAGCTAATTCTTTACATGTCATGTTAGTAGAAAGAGATGGAAATATTATTTTGCGAGCAACGGATGATGGGGTTGGGTTTGATATGGAAAAATTAAAAACTGGATCATATGGTTTACAAAATATGCGAGAAAGAGCTTATGAAATAGGTGGCAGCTATAAAATAATCAGTTTTCCTAAGCAAGGCACGCGCCTAGAAGTAAAAGTTCCTTATTTTAAAGAAGGAGGAGAGATGGAGTGATACATGTACTATTTGCTGATGACCATGAAATGGTACGTATTGGAGTAACTTCTTATTTAACGGCCCAGCCAGATATAGAAGTTGTTGCAGAGGCATCTGATGGAGGAGAAGCTGTAGAACTAGCGTTAACGCTAAAGCCCGATATTATTTTAATGGATCTTGTTATGAAAGAAATGGACGGAATTGAGGCAACACGGCTCATTATAGAACAATGGCCAGAAGCTAAAATAATTATTGTGACTAGCTTTTTAGATGATGAGAAGGTGTATCCCGCTTTAGAAGCAGGTGCAACAAGTTATATGTTGAAAACATCGAAAGCGGAAGAGATAGCTAAAGCAATTCGGGCAACCTTTGAAGGACAAACTGTGTTGGAGCCAGAGGTGACAGGGAAAATTATGAATCGTATGCGTTCTCCAGAACGAGCTTTGCACGAAGCTTTAACAGAAAGGGAATGGGAAATTTTGTTGTTAGTCGCTCAAGGAAAAACAAATCAAGAAATTGCCGATCAATTGTTTATTTCGTTAAAAACGGTAAAAGTACATGTAAGTAATATTTTATCTAAGTTAGAGGTGCAAGATCGCACGCAAGCGGTTATATATGCTTTTAAAAATCATTTAGTTGAATAAGTAAAAAAAACGAGTGCCGGAGAGCTCGTTTTTTGTAGTCTAGAAAATTATAAAATTTTGCAGTGAGGATAAACTTACTAAGTTTTTAGCCACGTCCGGTTCCGGCGCCCAGCAACTAGGCGACTTAACGAATCCACCCTATGATAAGCCATCATTGGTTCGTACAACACCGTCTCACCATGATTCCTAAAACTTTAGTTACTTCGTTCCACTCGTTACATTGCTAACCAGGCGCTTGTACCTTTGTCCTAAGGTAATATTTCCTGTGAAATAATTCATAGGTCAACGATAGAGTTTTGGCATGAAACTTGGTGATAAGCTTAGCTTTATTACTTATTAACTGCACATCGTACTCCTTAATCAGATGACTTTACCACTTCAACCTTATTTCCATACTCTAAGAAACGATTCGTTAACTGACAAATAGTAAGTAACTCATACGTAATAATTAATTCGGGTGGAAGATTTGCAATATTTGCATCTGGTTTTCGACTGGCAACTCCATTTTCTCGCCAATAAAGTTCTCTTAGATTGCAAATGTCCGTTTGATTTAACTTGGTTTTATGGTAGAAAGTGTCCACCAATTCATCAACAACCTCTCTAATAATCTTTTTTTCATGGTCCATCCAAAGGTCATTTCTCAACTTCGTGGTAAGCACATTATCAATATGGTAATGAATTAGTTTTAAGCTTGCTAGCTGTTTTTCTATTTGCTTGAAAAATTCCTTTTCGTTACTTGTTAGTGGATGATATTTAGCCTCTTCTTTTTGGAATTGGATAAGTGTTTCCGTTTGGCGAATTTTTTTATATACATCATCCGATGATTGTAATGAATAGACCGCTGTTATTGGCTGTTCTGCTGTTACTGCATAGAATACTTTTTCAATTTTAGCTGCTAAACGTTTTCGAATGGCCATCATATTCTCCGTAATATGCGCTGTATAATCAGGTGGTAGAACGAACATATTAACTGTTGTAGAAACTACTAAGCCGATAGTAGTGGTGCCAAGACGAATGAGAAAAGATATAAAATAATTACTATGAATGACTTCAATCATTGCCACAGCTGTAAGCGTAGCAACTAATAGTCCTGCGTGCAGCTTTAATCGGAAACAAGTGACGATGGTCAATGTTGCTGCAAGCGCGTAGGTTATTGGTGAATTTCCAAATAAATATATAAAAAATACAGAGTAGGCAGCACCGATTGCGGAGGCGGGAAAGCGTATAAAGCCTTTACGTATGGAATCAGCTACAGTTGGCTCGATTGTTACAATAGCTGTTATGACAGCGAACACGGCTGGTGCATGAAACAGTTCGCAAATCCAAGCGGTAAGGAAAACTGCGACACCAGTTTTTACAACTCTGCTGCCAATAAAATGGGAAGGTTTCACTATAGTTCATCTCCTAGATGTATTACATAAAAGCTTGTCCTATCGGATTATTTAGTACTATAAGAGTTAAAGTTACAAAGGAAAGGGTTCTAAGACGAAATCAGAAATTGTACAGCTTTATCTTCCCTTTCGCTTTTCCTTACAGAACACTTCAAAAGTGGGTGTAATAGCACTTTATATATATAAGACAAAATTTAATATCCTCATCTATTTTCCATGAATTTAAAAAATTTTTCAACCAAATTGAAAAAAAGGGTTGCATTTTTCGAGTATATCTCATAAACTGTTTTATAACAAAAGCATTTATATTGTAACTGTTATATAAAAGGAGGAGTGAACGTGCAAAAAGAATTTACAATGTGTCCAGAATGTGGGAAAGCTGTAGATGGAGAAAGCATCATTCAGGAATGTGATCATTGTCTTTCTAAAAAACAAGATTAATTTTTTTGGCATCTATGTTATATAACAATAAAATTTGTATTATAACAAAAAGAGTTTGTATTTACTAACAAAGGGGGAAATTTAAAATGATAACTGAACGTGTAGAAAAATTACAGAAAGCTTGGGAAAATGATGAACGGTGGATAGGTGTAGAAAGGCCTTATAGTGCGGAAGAAGTTATCCGTTTAAGGGGTTCCGTGGATATAGCATATACATTGGCAGAAAAAGGATCGGAGAAATTATGGGAATTATTACAAACGGAAGATTACATTCATGCACTGGGAGCTTTAACAGGAAATCAAGCTGTCCAACAAGTTAAAGCTGGATTAAAAGCAATTTATCTAAGTGGTTGGCAAGTAGCTGCAGATGCGAACTTAGCAGGGCAAATGTATCCAGACCAAAGCTTGTACCCTGTGAATAGTGTACCAAATGTAGTAAAGCGGATAAATCAAGCGTTGCAACGAGCGGATCAAATTCATTATTCAGAGGGGAAAGAGGATATCGATTGGTTTGCGCCAATTGTCGCTGATGCAGAAGCTGGTTTTGGTGGCCAATTAAATGTTTTTGAATTAATGAAATCCATGATTGAGGCAGGTGCTTCAGGAGTACATTTTGAGGATCAACTAGCTTCGGAGAAAAAATGTGGCCATTTAGGCGGAAAAGTATTGCTTCCTACACAAACAGCGGTACGAAATTTAATTGCTGCTCGATTGGCTGCGGATGTAATGGGAACACCAACTATTATTGTTGCTAGAACCGATGCAAATGCTGCCGATTTAATTACGAGCGACGTCGATCCTTATGATGCTCGATTTATTACTGGAGAGAGAACAACGGAAGGATTTTATAAGACAAAATCCGGCATTCATCAAGCGATCGCAAGGGGGCTTGCGTATGCGCCGTATGCTGATTTAATCTGGTGTGAAACTTCAGAACCAAATTACGAAGAAGCTAAACAATTTGCCGAGGCGATACACGAAAAATATCCAAACAAAATGTTAGCTTATAATTGTTCACCATCATTTAATTGGAAGAAAAAGTTGACAGACGAAGAAATTGCTCAGTTCCAGAATAGAATAGCAGAACTTGGATATAAGTTCCAGTTTGTTACGTTAGCAGGATTTCACGCTCTTAATTACAGTATGTTTGAATTGGCAAGAAAATATAAAACAGAAGGTATGAAGGCATATTCGGAGTTACAACAAAATGAATTTGATAGCGAAAAATTTGGATATACTGCTACAAGACATCAACGAGAAGTAGGAACTGGGTATTTTGATGAAGTTGCACAGGTGGTTTCTGGAGGCACGTCCTCAACGGCTGCATTAAAAGGTTCCACAGAAGAAGAGCAATTTTCTTTATAAGTAAAATGATCTAAGAACTTCATTTATATTTCGAAAATATCCCCGGAGAAGCGTTGTTCGTTAGCGAATAAACGCTTCTTTTCATGAAAAGTTAAACATTATGTCGCATTTGAAATATAATTGTAATATTACTATAACACGCTTGCAACTTTTAGCTGTTATAATACGAGTTGCCTACTAAAGATAGTTATACATAATTAAATGTCTATTATTAGCTACAGCAAAAAGATAGATACATATAAAAAATTCTATGTAAAAAGCGGGGGAGTATTTTGAAGAAGTCAATTGTAACAGTTGCGACTGTAACAGTCGTTGGATTTAGCAGTGCATTTTTTCATACACAGGTGCAAGCGGAGACACTAGGGAACTTAAAAGATAAGCAAACAGAAATTAAAAGTGATCGAGAAGCAATTAAAGCCGATCTTTCAAAAGCAGAAGCGAAAATTGCTGATGTACTCGTTGAATTAGAAGAGTTGAATCAACAAATCACGCAATTCGATGATGCAATGAAAGAAAATAAAGCACAAATTGAAAAAGTGCAAGCCGATATTGCTAAAAAAGAACAAGAAGTGGACAAGCTTGAAAAAGAGATAGCAACATTGGAAGATGCAATCGAAAAGCGTTTTAATAAGTTAAAAGAACGTGCCGTTTCCTATCAAAAAAGTGGTGGCGACGTTAACTACTTAGAAGTTATTTTTGGTTCTAAGGACTTTGGTGAATTTATTAACCGTGTATCAGCTGTTAATAAAATTACAAATTCAGATGCTAATTTAATAGAAGAACAAGAAAAAGATAAAAAAGAAGTAAATGAAAAGAAAGATAAAGTTGTTAATAGTTTAGAGGAAATGGAAGCATTACAAGTTGAATTAAAAGGTATACAGGAAACTATTAAACAACAAAAAGAAGAAAACGAGAAAAAAGAAGCAAAACTAAAAGATAAAAAAGCTGATCTTGAAGGCTTAAAAGAAGACTTAGAAATCAAAGATAGTAATCTTGCTGATCTTCAAGCGGAAGTAAGACAAAGCATGCAAGTTGAACGTCAACCTGAAGCTACAACTCGTAGTAATGCTTCAAATGGTGGAGAATTGCAAACGCTAAGTAGTAAAAGCGAAACAAAAAGTAAAAGCTCTTCTGCTGCACCAAAAATGTCAGCTGGAAGTGGCAGCGTAAGTACAATTGTTAATTCTGGACGTCAACATTTAGGCGTGCCTTATGTTTGGGGAGGAAAGGGCCCAAGTGGATTTGATTGTTCTGGATTTGTATCTTGGGCATTTGCACAAGGTGGCTACTCTATTCCATCAAGCACAAGCGCATTAGTAAATGTAGGTCAAAAAATCTCATACAGTGAAATTCAACCCGGAGATCTAGTTTTCTTTGATACGTATAAGAAAAATGGACATGTCGCTATTTACATGGGTGGAGGTAATTTCATTGGTGCGCAAAGTACGCCAGGAGTATCCATAGAAAGCATGTCTAATTCATATTGGAGCAATGCATTTAAAGGGCATGTACGTCGCGTTCTTTAATCGAATAAGCTTAAGGCCGTTCTCAAGTGAGGACGGCTTTTTTTGTGGTCTAGGAAATTATAAAAGAAGGTGTTTCAATCAGTGGGGTAATTCACTCCCACTGATTTCTAGCGTATTGTCCAAGCCTCGCCCTTCAAAAACGAAAACAAACCAACTTTATATGCAAAAATAAAACAGCCATGTAATTAGTGACGAGATTCTCTTCTGATGTAAAACAAAATACTCTATTTACCGTGCACTTTAACATGTGGATGATAGCTAGAAATCTCAATTAAATTTTGATCAGGATCTCTTACATAAATTGAAGTAATAGAACCAAGAGCACCTGAACGCTGAACGGGGCCTAATACAATAGACACTCTTTTTGCTTTAAGTTGTCGAAGTACTTCTTTCGGTGTATTTGTTGTAATAAGACAAAAATCTCCTGATCCAGGAGTTGGGTGAATAGCTTTAGGCGAAATTTCCTTATCAACTTCTTGAAAATTAATTTTTTGTAAACCAAATCTAGCTGCTTTTCTATTTTGGTTAAACGTTTCAATTTCCATCCCCAAAACGTCACCATAAAATTGTATTGATTGCTCGACACTTTCAACTGTTAAAACCAGATGATCCATTCGTAATATTTCCAATATAGTTCCTCCTATGACCTAATAAGTATTCCACTCGTAACTGCTCCTATCAAAAAATTAAAAGATCTGTATATTTTCAAGCTAGCCATTGTATTATACAGAACCCCACCATTTTTTAACCTATCCTCTATATTAATATTCATTTCGCGTTTCATTATAACTAAAGGTAATCATCTAAAAAAATATTAAGTGAAAAAGATGTTAAAATAGCTATATTATGACGCCTTTTAAAAAAGCAATACTGGAATCATTGACGAAGCGGAGCGAAGGACAAAGTCTTTACCCTTGATGGAATGATAGTGCGCCCCGAGCTTTTGTTCCACTATAGGAAAGCTCACGCGCAAATATTAGAAAATTAGGTTTATTGTTTTTTTATTTGGGTATACATTAAGGTATCCCTCTTGTTTATTTTGTTCGCGTGTTACTCCCCGCTTATTCTAGAAATAAAACCGGTAAATCAAATAGAAAGGAATTGTTATGAAAAAAAATACTTTTAACAACCCAGTTTTTTATGTGTCAGCGTTTGTTGTGCTATTACTTGTTATCGTCGGAGCGATTATGCCAAATCATTTTGGCGATGTAGCGGAAAAAATGTTTAATTTTACTACTATTAATTTTGGTTGGTTTTACCTCTTGGCTGTGTTTATCTTTGTTGCATTTTTACTTATTTTATCTGTTAGTAAGTATGGGAAGATAAAATTAGGAGCAGTGCATTCTAAACCAGAATATTCTTTTTTTACCTGGGTTGGTATGCTTTTTTCAGCTGGTTTTGGAGCAGGTCTTGTTTTTTGGGGCGTAGCAGAACCAATGAGTCATTTTTTTAACACTCCATTTTCTGAAGTAGAAGCTATGACAGAAGAAGCAGCGAGAGTTGCTATGGGTTACGCCTTTTTTCATTGGGGAATTAGCCAATGGTCAGTATTTGCGATTGTAGGACTTGTTATATCCTATTTACAGTTTAGAAAAAAGCAACGAGGATTAATTTCAACTTCCATTCAACCAATCATAGGTGAAAATAAATCGATTGCAAATACAGTGGATACTCTAGCAGTAGTAGCGACTGTGATGGGAGTAGCAACGTCTTTGGGATTAGGAATACTTCAGATGAATGGTGGCTTAAAGTCTGTTTTTGATGTACCGACTTCCATATGGGTACAAATCGGTATTGCTGGAGTCATGCTTGTAACCTACTTAATATCATCTAGCACAGGATTAGATAGAGGGATAAAATGGTTGAGCAATATTAATTTAGGGCTTTGTCTACTGTTACTAGTGTTTGTATTTCTAGCAGGCCCCACTGTTTTTATTTTAAATACATTTGTTTTAGGATTAGGTGATTACTTATCAAGTTACATTCATTACAGTCTTCGTTTAACCCCTTATACAGGAGATACTTGGGTAAGGGAATGGACTATTTTCTATTGGGCTTGGGCTACTGCCTGGTCTCCATTTGTTGGAGCATTTGTAGCGCGCGTATCTAGAGGAAGAAGTATTCGTCAATATGTTTTAGGAGTATTGGTTGTTTCACCAGCAATTGCTTGTATTTGGATTGCGACTTTTGGAGGGACAGCAGTATATAATGATCTAATGAATGGAACTTCTATAGCACAAGCTGTGAATGTAGATATTGCAGTAGCCTTGTTTGAAACGTATCAGCATTTGCCGATGACAAATATACTTTCTATCTTATCTATATTTCTAATATTTACATTCCTTGTGACTTCAGCAGACTCTGCAACATATATCCTTGGTGTAATGACTTCAAAAGGAAGCTTAAACCCAGCATTAGTGACAAAAATTGTTTGGGGGCTTTTAATAACTGCTATTGCTATTGTACTTTTATTAGCAGGAGGTTTAGAAGCTTTACAAACCGTTTCGTTAATATCAGCGCTCCCATTTACGGTCATATTGCTGCTGATGATCATCTCATTTACACGGATGTTGTCAAGTGATTATAAACAAGTAAAACAAGATAAAGAGAACTAGAAAGCAAGAAAGTGTGCACACTACATAGTATAGTGGAAAAACTCTCATTTTGAGGATGTAAGCTGTTCTTTTTCAACAGGTTGTTACGGTTACATTAATTAAAAAATAGCTCAAGGTTATTTGTGAAAAATTTTAGTAAATCTATCTCATAATAGGCTTATGAAAAAAATCAACTAGTGCTATTGAAAATAAGAAAGTAGCTAGTCTGAATGTTTGCCGCATAGTAGACAAAAAGTATATTTGACAGACCTGTTTATGTATCGTTATAATAAGTCATAATGACTAAATTTTTAACCTAATTTTCTAGGGTTCCGCAGATGATAAGTTATTATCTGGTCTGGACCAAGAGAAAATGCGCGTTTTCCACAACGTGTACACGGAGGGATAAAAGCCCGGGAGGATATCTAAATATAGGATATCTTTCTGGGTTTTTTGTTTGCTTTTTTTCTATTATAGAAAAGTATAAGGCTTATAGCATAAGGAAAATGATGACCCATGCTATATGGCGTAGCAATAAGTCATCCATTCGACCTTAAATAACCACTTGCCAAACAACAAATTGTGTAGTTTACTACGTTGTGAAAAAGTTCTTAGGTTAAATGCATCCCGCTTTACCGCTTGGCGTCTCCCTTTATTTCTGAAAGAGGGAGACTACTTACAAAAGTACGTTAAAAATAGATGAGAAAAGGTGATGAGCATGAATAAAGATTGGAATACTGTATTTATCGCTAGCTTATTTGAAATTTGCTGGGTAATTGGTCTAAAACACTCAAACAGTATGGTTGATTGGGGGTTAACGCTAATAGCTATTTATATTAGTATGCACTTGCTTATTATGGCTTCTCGTCGCTTGCCCGTTGGTACCAGTTATGCGGTATTCGCCGGTATAGGGACGGCAGGGACAGTAATAGCAGACATAGTGATTTTTGGAGAGCCAATTCGACTTTTGAAAATGGCGCTCATTCTATTGTTAGTATCAGGAGTTATCGGCTTAAAATTAGTCACATCACAAAAAGATAGGAAAGAGGTGTCATAATGGATTGGCTTATACTTGTATTAGCAGGGTTTAGTGAAATTCTCGGTGTTACGGGAATTAATAAAGTGAATCAACGGATAAGTGTCATCTCCATTTTATGGTTATTTGGTGGTTTTGGACTAAGTTTCATACTGCTTGGTGTTGCAATGGAAACAATTGCAATGAGTACGGCTTATGCTGTTTGGACAGGAATGGGAACAGTAGGCAGTGCCATTGTTGGTATGTTATTTTTTAAAGAATCTAGCGATTGGAAGAGGTTACTTTTTATTGGCATGATTTTAAGTGCAGCAGTTGGTTTGAAACTCATTTCATAGTTTCATTCTACTATGGGGTAACATAAGAATTTGAGGCCTAGCTTGTAAGCAAAACAAGGCCTCCAAGTGAGGAAATAGCGATAGTTTAACTATTTTTAAAAGAAGTATTTTCACCCATATGTTTATGATCTACTTCAATCGGTAATACATTACTAAGAAGCAGATAGCAACGAAGGAGTGAAGATAGAGATGGATTTAAACAAAGAACTAAAACAATTAGAGTCAGTAGAAAGAGGAGGTCCTGATAAAGTATTTACCATGTATTTAAATACAGACCCTTCTGACCCTGAACAACAAGGTGGGGAATGGAAAATTCATTTCAAAAACGGAATACGTAATTTCGAACATTATTTAGAAGAATCTGATGATAAAGAAGAACTTCGTAATTTTCAACATGTAAAACAAAACGTGGAAAATTTCATTAGAGGCAATGAACAACAATTTCGCAAAGGTGTTATTGTGTTTGCAACAGCAGATGAAGAAGTGTGGTTTGCAATACGAGTTCAAATGCGTTTAGAAACAGAATTTTTCTGGCAGGAAACGCCACAATTAGAACAATTAAAGAAATTGAAAGAAGAATACCCAAAAACTGGGATCGTATTGGTGCAGCAAAACGAAGTGAGAGTTATCGAATCCTATTTAAATGAATTGGATATGGAGAAGCATTTTGAATTAGATGTTAATGTAGATGATTGGCGTGAAAAAACGGCGATGGGACCAGGGAATCCTACGACTCAAAAGGACGATTTAAACGCTCGCTTTGAAGCGAATAAACATCGTTGGTATAAATCTGTAGCTCCTAAATTGGATAAGCTAGCTAAAGATGAGGGCTGGGAAAAAATAGTGGTAATAGGTGAACCAGGACAGGCGCAAGCATTGCAAGATCAAATGAATAAGCAACCTGATGAAGTGATCAATAAAAATATGCTAGATCATGCATCAGAGAGAATAATTGAGGAAGTTTTCGCATAATCCAAAGGGAGTTGTGAAGTACATCCCTGAATAACGGTAGCAACATAATTCGTTATTCGGGATAGATATAGTAAAACAACAGCATTTTCAGCGTCAACGATATACACTTCACTTGTGTGTGTTTTAAAATTAGTAAAAGATACATGAAAATATAGAGGTTATAACTATGTCTAGAAAGACTTGATATATACATGGTCAGTCTTTCTAGACGCTGGTATTATAACGATAAAATCAATGTTGCTGGTAGAATAGAAACGATGAACGATAGGCTAATATAGCCGATAGCCTTATTCCATTGTTGTTGTAATAGTAATTGCATGGTTTCATTACCAAATGTGGAAAATGTGGTATAGGCTCCACAAAAACCGACTCCAAGAATAAGCCACCAAGTATGTGGAAGGATTTCTTTTGTGTATATAAGTACAAGAGATGCTAAAAGGATAGATCCTGTGACGTTGGCAAGCCAAGTTCCAATTAATCGCTTATTTGCGACAATTGACAGTTGATAGCGGACAAAGCTTCCACAAAAGCCTCCTAAAGCAACATAAAAAAAGCTCATATTCTTGCCTTCTTTCTAGTATGTATGGAAAATAAATAACCAATATAGCAGGATAACAAGCCGCCGGCAATGCTAAGTAAAACATAGGTAATCGCTAAGAAAAAATGGCTATTCCAAAGCTCAATCGTTTCAACGGTAAAAGTGGAAAAAGTAGTAAATGAGCCAATTAATCCAGTCGTTAATGCTGTGAACAACGTTGGTGGCAAGTGTTTTTTAATTTGTTTATGATGTAATAAATAACTTAATAAAAAACAGCCAAGCAAGTTGGCGGACAACGTAGCAAATGGGAAGCCATCTGTTGAGAATATAAATGTTAGACTATACCTTCCCATTGCTCCAACTGCTCCGCCTAATCCAATTGCTGTGACTAATTTTATGTTTGTGCTAACATGCATCCAGGACACCTTCCGTAGATTTCAAATTTATGTCCTTCAATCGAATATGCAGCTAATAGTTGTTCGACTTCTTCCATAGGACAAATATCAATTTCTTTTGTTTTACCACAATCTTTACATATAAAATGGTGATGATGATGATGTGCGCAATTCATTCGAAAATGCTTTTCACCACCTAATTCGGTTGTTTCCAAAATGCCTAGATCGTGGTAGAGATGTAAATTACGGTAAATGGTATCAAAACTGATACCGGGATAATTTTCTTCTAAATGTGTAATTAAATCTTTAGCGGTACGGTAACCATCTGCTTTTTCAAAAAAAGATAAGATGTCTTCTCGTTTCCCCGTCATTTTATAGCCTTTTTTACGTAAAAGTGTGACAGCCTCTTGTCTATTCATACAGCTTCCCTCACTTCGTATTGTGCTTCATATGCTCCACATGGTATATTTCTACTTATATGTTTTATTAATAAGACGCTTGAAGTAATCATGTAATAAAACGTTTCTTAAATAGAGAGCAAAAAAGAAGTATTGCTTGTTTAGATGTGGTTACAATTCTTAGGATGTTGCTTTTGAACGCTGCTTGCTTATAATGATGGATAATATTAACAGTGAAATGGATACTAATACAATCGTTCCACCTGGTGGAAAACTTAAATAATACCCTGTTATTAACCCTATAATAACAGCTATTTCACCAAATACAATAGATAAATACACCATTTGCTTGAATCCTTTAGCAAAACGCATGCTAGCTGCAACAGGTAGTGTCATAAGAGCAGACACAAGTAACACTCCGACGATTCTCATCGAGATTGCAATAACTAGTGCAGTTAAAACGATAAATAATAAATGGATTGCTTTCGTGTGTAATCCAGAAATAGTTGCATGCTCCTCATCAAAAGAAAGTGTAAATAATTCTTTGAAAAACAAGACGATGATAATAATAATAAACCCTGCTATACCAGCTATAGAATAAAAATCGCTTTTACTTACTGCAGATACAGAGCCAAACAAATAGCTAAATAAATCTGTATTAAATCCATCTGCTATTGAAATAAATATAACGCTAAGCCCTACACCACCAGATAATATGATTGGAATAGCCAGCTCTTGAAATGCCTTATAAACGCCACGCAACTTTTCAATTAATATTGAACCGAACACAGAAAAAGCTATTCCGGTATACAGTGGACTGATCATGAGTGCGAAATTTTTTTCTAATAATAAACCGAATGCGATTCCAGCTAAAGTGACATGGGATAGCGCATCAGCTAGCAAAGACAATCTTCTGACCACAATAAATGTTCCTAGTAAAGGTGCGATAAGACCAATTATTATTCCAGTAAATAACGTATTTCTTAAAAAATCATATTCCAAAAAATCTGCTAGCATATGTCTTCCTCCAAATCAATGGTCGTGTGTAATTAAATGGATATTATGCCCATAAATATGAGACCACTCTTCGTTCGATATTCTTTTATAAGCTTCTGGTTTTCCATGGAAATGCAATGTTTTATTTAAACATGCAATTTCAGTTGCTTGTTCAGCGATTGTTCCAGTGTCATGCGTTATCATAAGCATCGTAATGCCTTTATTGCGGTTTAGGTTATCAAGTAAATCGTAAAATCGCTGTACATTCTCATTATCCACCCCTACAGTCGGTTCATCTAAGATGAGTAGTTCGGGATCATTGACTAAAGATCTAGCAATAAAGATGCGTTGTTGTTGTCCACCAGATAAGTTACCGATATTTTCATGTGTATAAGCCTTCATTCCAACTTGGTTAATTGCTTCCTTAATTTTTTCTTTATGTTTTTTTTGAAAGAATTTTAAATAGCCAACTTTGGCTGTTAGACCCATTGACACTACTTCGTATACGGTTGCTGGAAAACCTTTATTAAACGCATTTGCCTTTTGCGAAACAAAACCAATTTTATGCCAGTTGTTAAATTTTTCAATCGGTTGGCCAAATAATTGAATACTTCCAGCATCCGCTTTTTGTAAACCGAGAATTAATTTAATAAGTGTGGTCTTTCCACCTCCGTTTGGCCCAACCAAGCCCATAAATGAGCCTTTAGATACGGAAAAATTGATATGATCTAATATTTGCTTATTTTCATAAGAAAAACTGATGTTTTTCATGGAGATAATGGCTTCACTCACTTTTAAGCCTCCTATCTTTTTCATGACTCAATCGAGAATTAAGAAGTTACTTGATCGAGTGTTTTTAAATTTTTTTTCATAATGGAAAAATAATCTTCCTCATTTTCGAGATCTTTCTTTGTTAAGACAGATAAGTTATGAATAGTAACAGCTTGTGCTTGAATATGGTCTTGTATAACTTTTGATATACGATTGGACGTATTTTGTTCGAAGATGATATAATGAAGATCATCGTTTTCAGCTTGGTCGATAATTTCGGTTAGTTCTTTCTGTGATGGCTCATGGTTAGGTGACAACCCATTAATGGAAATTTGCTCTAAACCATAGCGCTCTTCCCAATAACCATAAGCTGCATGGGATACGAGAATATGTTTGTTTGTTGCTGCTTCCAAAACGGACGTAAAGTCGGCATCAAGCGATTGTAGCTGTTCTGTTAATTGATCAAAATTATTTTCGTAAAGCTGTTTATCGTCTGGGTTAAGTTTTATTAATCGTTCTTTTACCATGTCAGATAATGTAATCATTCGCAAAGGATCAAGCCATACATGCGGATCATGATCTCCGTGAGTATGACTTTCATGAGCTCCCGCTTTATCAGCATGCTCTCCATCTTCATGGGAGTGATCACTTACCGTATGGTTCGTTTCTTTATCAAAAAGATGCTCATTTTTACCTAGCTCGACAAGCTCCACGTCTTCTGAACGCAGTGCGTCTGCTGCATTCTCTGCAAATCCTTCTAACCCTGCACCTAAGTAAATAAATGCATCGCTTTTAGCTATATTTGTCATGTCTTTAGAGGTTGGCTCATAGGTATGCGCATCTACTCCTGGCGGATAAACGGAATGCACATCAGCTGTGTCTCCAGCAATTTGCTCTACAGCAAACTGAATTGGATATATAGATGTATATATAGTTATATCAGTGTTCTTTTGATTAGCACCATCTGTTTTTGTACAACCGACAATAAATATTGTAATAAAGCCAAGTATAAGTATAGCAATGGATGTTCTCCTCAAAAGTTGTTCCTCCTCTTCTTAACTCTCCTTTACATATAATATCGTAATCATTCCGAAAAGTAAATAGGAACCGTTACGATTAATTAATATAGTAATCGGAAAAAACGATTTTATTTTGTTTCTAGGAAAGTATCCAATAGAGTTTATCCTATTAGGGAAACGGTGGCTTGTACCTTAAAGGTTTGGTGATAGACAAGTTTCTCTAAATTTAGCTTTCATCCATGAAGATATCTCCCCAATGATTGAAGGCGCATTGTAATAAATTTTTTTATAAAGACTTGTTCGGAGTTTGTGAAAAATGGTCTATACGTTTCTAAACAAGGTTAAAGAATATGAATGAGAATGTTTTACGTATGTATTTGCAAGCTTATTAATAAAAAAATGTTTATAATTGTTGCGAAATATCAGTAAATACTTTATAGTAATAGGTAAGTAGATAGGAGACTATCTTTTTATTTTCGACATAAAATGAATGAGTATTCATTCAAAGTGTGGATGGGAGGATAAACTATGAAGCAATTGATCAAGCGTGCTGCTGTTTTAGGATCTGGGGTAATGGGATCAGGAATTGCGGCACACTTGGCTAATGTTGGTATACCAACAATTATGCTTGATATTGTACCGAAACAGGTAACAAAAAAGGAAGAAAACAAGGGGCTAACTTTAAATAACCCATCTGTTCGCAATCGAATTGCAACAGAGAGTAAAAAGGCGTTATTAAAACAAAAACCTTCCCCTATTGCAACGAAAGAGAGCCTTGATTTAATTGAAGTAGGAAATATGGAAGATGATATGGAAAAGCTAGCTGAGGTGGATTGGATTATTGAGGTTGTCGTCGAAAATTTGGAGATTAAACGAAAAGTTTTTGCGAATGTAGAACAGCATCGTAAACCAGGAACCATTGTAAGTTCAAATACATCTGGTATTTCTATTGAGGCAATGTCAAGCGAATGTTCGGAAGATTTTCGCAAACATTTCCTAGGCACACATTTTTTTAATCCACCAAGATACTTAAAATTACTTGAAGTCATTCCAACGAAAGATACTGATCCTGAAGTGCTGTCCTTTATGAAGCAATTTGGCGAAGATACTCTAGGAAAAGGTGTCGTTGAAGCTAAGGACACACCTAACTTTATTGCTAATCGAATTGGTACTTATGGCTTGTTAATTACTGTACAGGAAATGTTACGTAGCGGTTATAGTGTCGGCGAAGTTGATTCTGTAACAGGGCCGTTAATTGGTAGGGCGAAAAGTGCTACCTTCCGTACCCTTGATGTCGTAGGATTAGATACATTTATCCATGTAGCGAAGAATGTATATGATCAAGTGGAAGGAGAAGAAAAAGAGAAATTCTCTGTTCCTGAATTTATGCATACTATGCAAGAAAAAGGGTGGTTAGGCGCCAAAAGTGGTCAAGGATTTTTCTTAAAGAAAAAAGGGAAAGACGGGAGCGTTATTTATGAATTAAATCCAAAGACATTGGAATATGAAGATAGGAAAAAGCTTAAAACGAAAGCAACGGAAATGGCAAAACAAGAAAAGGGCTTGCATCGAAAAATGAAAACGCTTCTAGCGCAGAAAGATGATCGAGCAAGCGCGCTCATTTGGTCCATTTTAAAACCTGTATTTATATATGCTGCCGAACTAACAGGCGAAATAGCTGATGATATAGCAGCTATCGATGATGCGATGAAATGGGGCTTTGGCTGGGAACTAGGTCCATTTGAAACGTGGGATGCAATTGGTTTGCGTAAATCAGTTGAACGCATGCAAAGCGAAGGAGAAACGGTTCCTACATGGGTTTTACAATTATTAGAAGCAGGAAAGGAATCTTTCTATCAAACAGAAAATGGCAACGTCTACTTTTATGATCAAGGAACATATAAGAAAAAGGATGTCAATAAAAAAGAGATCCATTTGCGCAGTTTAAAAGAAGTACAGGGTGTTATTAAAAAGAATACAGGAGCTAGCTTAATAGATTTAGGCGACGGGGTAGCATGTTTAGAATTTCATTCTCGAAGCAATGCCATCGGATTAGATATTATGCAAATGGTTCATTTCGCCATAGAAGAAGTAGAGAAGAATTACGAGGGTCTCGTTATTGGTAATCAAGGTAAGAACTTCTGTGTAGGAGCTAATTTAGCCATGATGTTGATGGAGGCACAAGATGATAATTTCTTTGAACTAGATATGGTTATTCGGCAATTTCAAAATATGACGATGGCAATTAAATATGCTAATAAACCAGTCGTTGTTGCACCGTTTAATATGACGCTTGGTGGTGGTGCAGAAGTGTCCTTGCCAGCAGCTTCTATTCAAGCCTCAGCAGAAACTTATATGGGACTTGTAGAATTTGGGGTAGGTCTTATTCCTGGGGGCGGCGGTACGAAAGAATTGTATGTAAAGATGCTTCGTCAACTTCCAAAAGGCGTGTCCTTTGATACGAAGAAGGTAGCCAATGATGTTTTTGAAAAGGTAGCGACAGCGAAAGTATCTACTTCAGCTGCTGAAGCACGCGAATTTGGCTTTTTAGACCAATGTGATCGAATTAGCGTTAACCCAGATCATTTACTATATGATGCAAAGGAAAATGTCCTATCATTAGCAAAGTCAGGCTATCGGGCGCCAAAAAGAGAAAAAATTCCAGTAGTCGGTGATGCAGGTTATGCTGCCATGGTATTAGGGGCTAAAAATTTGCATTTAAGTGGTTATGCTTCCGAACATGATGTGAAAATGGCAGAGAAATTAGCCTATGTTTTGTCAGGGGGTAGAATTCAAGAAGGAACGAAAATAGATGAACAAGTAATGCTCGATTTAGAACGAGAAGCCTTTTTAAGCTTAATTGGAGAGCCAAAAACACAACAACGAATGCAACACATGTTGGTTAAAGGAAAACCATTACGTAATTAATGAAGGGGGAACTGGTGTGAAGGAAGCAGTAATTGTTGCGGGTGCAAGAACCCCTGTAGGCAAAGCAAATAAAGGGTCACTTGCTCAGTCAAGACCTGATGATTTAGCAGCGCTAACCATTAAAGAAACATTAAAACGTGCAGGAAATTATAATGGAAATATTGACGACGTTATTATTGGCACTGCTATGCCAGAAGCAGAACAAGGTATGAATATGGCTAGAAATATAGCTGGTCTTGCAGGTTTAGGTCATAATGTACCTGGAATAACAGTTAATCGTTATTGTTCCTCAGGTTTACAAAGCATTGCTTACGCTGCAGAGCGCATTATGGTTGGAGCTAGTGATACCATTATTGCAGGTGGGGCAGAATCTATGAGTCTAATACCAATGGGTGGCCATGTGATTAAACCGAATTCACAGTTAGTTGAAAATGCCCCAGGATATTATATGGGAATGGGGCATACAGCAGAAGAGGTTGCCAATCGTTTTCAAATTTCTAGAGAAGATCAAGACGCTTTTGCGGTAAGAAGTCATCAACGCGCTGCTAAAGCAATCGAAGAAGGTAAATTTACGGATGAAATGGTGCCTGTTGAAGTAACGCATCGGTTCATTAATAATCAAAATAAACCAGAAGAGCAAAAGATAACATTTAAGTTGGATGAAGGAGTACGTCCGGAAACATCTACTGAAATTTTAGCTAAATTAAGGCCTGCATTTCATATCAATGGATCGGTTACTGCAGGAAATTCATCACAAATGAGTGATGGAGCAGCATCCGTGTTAGTAATGGATAGAGAAAAAGCAGAAGCAGATGGGTTAATGCCAATGGTTAAATTTCGTTCATTCGCTGTAGCTGGCGTGGAGCCAGAAATTATGGGAGTTGGGCCGGTAGCTGCTATCCCAAAGGCTTTAAAAATTGCTGGTTTAGAATTGGCGGACATTGATTTATTTGAATTGAACGAGGCGTTTGCTTCTCAATCCGTTCGTGTTATTCAAGCTTTGGATTTAGATATGGATAAAGTCAATGTCAATGGTGGTGCAATAGCGTTAGGACATCCACTAGGTATGACAGGAACGAAATTAACGCTAACACTTATGCATGAAATGAAACGCAGGAAAGTGCAGTTTGGTGTTGTAACCATGTGTATTGGGGGAGGCATGGGAGCAGCAGGTGTTTTTGAACTGATATAATGCATGTTTGTTTGACAAAGATGAAAAATCTAAAGTTTAAATTTTAAAGGGATACGTTTCATGGTGTAAAAATTAATAGAAAAGGGGTTCACATAGATGAGCGAAACAAAAGAAAAAGTATTCAAAGGCGGCGGTTTTTTAGTTGATGATTTAACTGCAGATGACGTCATTACTCCAGAGGATTTTACCGATGAGCATAAGATGATTGCGAAAACGACAGAAGAGTTTGTGGTTGGTGAAGTAGTTCCTAAAATTGACCATTTGGAAAATCATGAATTTGAGCATTCTGTAGATTTATTAAAAAAAGCTGGTGAGTTAGGGTTGTTAGGAGCGGATGTTCCTGAAGAATATGGCGGTTTAGCTTTAGACAAAATCAGTTCTTCTTTAATTACGGAAAAATTTGCTCTTGCGGGTGGTTTTTCGGTTACACATGGTGCACATGTAGGAATTGGCTCATTGCCAATCGTGTTTTTCGGCAACGAGGCGCAAAAGGAAAAGTACTTACCGAAATTAGCTACTGGAGAATTGTTAGCAGCATATGCTTTAACAGAACCAAGCTCAGGTTCAGACGCTTTAGGGGCAAAAGCTACAGCTACGTTAAATGAGACGGGAACACATTATATTTTAAATGGAGAAAAGCAATGGATAACGAATTCAGCTTTTGCTGATGTGTTTGTTGTTTATGCTAAGATTGATGGAGAACATTTCTCCGCATTTATTGTAGAACGTGAATTTCCAGGTGTGTCCACAGGGCCTGAAGAAAAGAAAATGGGAATTAAGAGTTCCTCAACTCGTACGTTGATTTTAGAAGATGCTGAAGTACCAGTAGAAAACTTATTAGGTGAAAAAGGACGGGGCCATATTATCGCATTTAATATTTTAAATGTTGGCCGTTATAAGCTTGCTATTGGTGGTGTTGGTGGAGCGAAGCGTGGCATTGAGTTAGCGGCGAAATATGTAAATGAACGTAAGCAATTTAATAAGCCTATTTCTAGCTTTTCCCTGACAAAAGAGAAACTAGCAACAATGGCTACAGAAACATATGCAAATGAAAGTGCGGTATATCGTACGGTAGGCTTATTTGAGCAGCGAATGGGTGCACTTACGGAGGAGCAATTAAATGACGGTAGAGAAATTGCTAGAGCAATTGCCGAATACCAAATAGAATGTTCGATGAATAAGTATATGTGTACGGAACTATTGGATTTTGTAGCAGATGAAGCTGTTCAACTACATGGTGGCTACGGTTTTATGCAGGAATATGAAGTAGAGCGAATGTACCGCGATTCACGTATTAACCGTATTTTTGAAGGGACAAATGAAATTAATCGCTTATTAGTTCCTGGTACATTATTGAAGAAAGCAATGAAAGGTGAGTTGCCTTTATTACAAAAGGCACAATCACTTCAAGAAGAGCTAATGATGATGATGCCAGAAGAAGTTGGCACAGATGCATTAGAACAAGAAAAACATCTGCTTAAAAATGCGAAGAAAATGGTATTGCTAGGAGCCGGTTTAGCGGCACAGAAATTTATGCAGAACATCGAAAACGAACAAGAAATTCTTGTGAATTTAGCTGATATGATAGCAGAGGTTTACAATATGGAGTCTGCCATTTTGCGTACAGAAAAGGCAATTTACCGAGATGGTGAGGAAAAGAGTATGCAAAAGCTGTTGTATACGCAAGTTTATGTACAAGAAGCGTTTAATCGCATGGAGGCAAATGCTAAAGAAACATTAATTGCTGTAGAAGAAGGAGACACTTTACGAATGATGCTTTCTTCTTTACGTAAGTTAACACGGCATACACCGACAAATGTAATTGCAAAAAAACGCGAAATTGCTACTGCCATTATTGAAGAAGAAAAATATACGCTATAAAAAAGTTATGTAAGAACAAAGGCGCAAGCGCCCGTTTAGCAACGTAGCGATGGATCGAATCAACGAGATAAAGAAATCGCGGTGAACAGATGATGACTTAGTGTAGGGCAATGGAGCCCGACGATACTTTTCGGTTATTTCGTGCTCTACAAGCATCTCATTTTATCATTTCAGATAATAAAAAAGACGTGCTGAATCTAAGGAAATAACAGATTCTAGCTCGTCTTTTTTGTACTATAACACAACAGCTCTCCGCTATTTAGTATGGGAATCAGTAGGTGATTTAGGAGGTTTTACGTCGAGTGTGGGGCAAGATAGTATTTCTATGGGGGAACAATATCCCTTTCATATTGGCGTCTTGGCTCGTAAATTATACCCGCCACGGATCCGTGTCATACCGACTACAATTACTTTTTAACTATGCTATAAACTAAAAAGATTTATACTTATCTATATTGCACACTAAATGTTGTATTAAAAATCAGTAGAAGTTGCATGAATAGAGTGCTGAAAATACAGAGGTTATAACTACGTTGAGGAAAACTTGACACATACAAACCCCATTTTATTCGAATTTCAATTGTTTATTTTGATATAATGATACATATTATAGATTGGGGGCTGTCTAATGCTGACTTTTTACTGGTATCCGAACTGTGGGACATGCAAAAAAGCGAAAAAATGGTTAGATAATCATCAAGTGAATTACAAACCGATACATATAGTTCAAAATCCACCCAATAAAGAAGATATACTTGAACTTATGCAGAAGAGTGGGATGCCTGCAAAGAAATTCTTTAACACAAGTGGTAAAAAATACCGTGAATTAAATATGAAGGAAAAAATAGCAGATGCCACGGAAGAAGAAATGGCGGAGATATTAGCCTCTGACGGAATGCTAATTAAGCGACCAATTGTAACAGATGGCTCTAACGTAACTGTTGGCTTCAAAGAGGAAGAATTTGAAAAAAATTGGCTATAATAGCTTATTCCAACCGAACTGTCGAATAAAAAATCAAGTTGATGAAGGATTGTACGATGTTAACTACAAGTGAAGGGTAAAACTTTTGGATTAATCTATTTAAAATAATACTGGATAATTGGGACTGAACCTTGTATAGTGAAATTGGAATATATCATTTGGAGGGAATAAATATGAGCGTACCAAAGGATTTACTATATTCAAAAGAACACGAATGGGTAAAAAAAGAAGATGGAACTGTGCGCATTGGAATTACTGCATTTGCACAAGATGAGTTAGGTGACATTGTGTTCGTTGAACTACCTGAAGTCGGTGACGAATTAGAAATCAATGAGCCTTTCGGTAGTGTGGAGTCTGTGAAAACAGTGTCGGAATTATATGCTCCTATTAGTGGGAAAGTCGTTGAAATGAATGAAGAATTGGAAGATAGCCCTGAATTAGTGAATGAATCACCATACGAAAAGGCATGGATGGTCGTTGTTGAACCAACGAAGGAAACAGAATTGGATGACTTACTATCTGCGGAAGCTTACGAAGAAATTATCAGTGAATAAATATTAAAAAAACTAGGCTTGTCGCCAAAGTCTTATGGCGAAAGCCTTTGTTTTGGTCTAGGAAATTATGGAAATTATAAATTTTAGCAGCTGTGGATAAACTAACTAAGTTATTTAGCCACGCCCGGCTCCAGCGCCCAGCAACTAGGCGACTTCACTCCATTGCCCTAAGCTAAGTCATCATCGGTTCGTACGAAATAGGAATACCGACTAAAGATGGGCTTGCCGGAGGGCGCTGGCATACTCCTGTTGCAGGAGCATGATTCCTAAAACTTTCGTTGATTCGTTCCACTCGCTACGTTGCTAACTGGGCGCCCCCGAGCCTTTGTTCTTCTTATACTATAAACCTTAAAAACTTGATATTTCCTTATAATGCGAACAAAGCTGATTGCAATGATTTGCAATCAACTTTGTTTATAAGATTGTTAATAATTGTCCGTCTGCTACATAAACTAGGAGTAAACTTATAGGTAATATGAAAACAAGCATTATAGTACAGAGATGACGCCCTGCTAAATGATGTATACATTCAATAGTCAAAAAGCCTCCTAGCTATGCAGTTATCCTTTTGTAAGTAGTATATATTCCCAGCTAGGTTTGCACTATTGAAAGACAGCTAAAGTAAATAAAATATATTTTATTGCAAGCTTGTTGCTTGATTTTTCAAGGAGTGCTGTGTGATGATTACAAATGGATCAGAAAAGGTTATGATTGTAGAAGGATTGACTGATAAGAAGCAAGTGAATAAAGTGATTGCCGAAGAGATCACCATTGTTTGCACAAATGGAACGCTTGGAGTAGAGCGATTTGATCACATGTTGGAGGAATATGGTTTAGATGATAAGGATGTTTTTATTCTTGTCGACGAAGATCCTTCTGGCATCAAGCTTCGTAAACAACTAGCAAGAGAATTGCCACATGCAGAACATGTATATGTAAGTAGCGAGTACAGAGAAGTAGCGACGACACCTGAAAATGTACTAGCTCAAGTTTTAGTGAGTAAACGAATAGCGGTTAATCCTATATTTCTGATTTAATTTAAAGTAAAAAGGTGATAGTTTGCAACAAGTAACAAAAGAGCAACTACAGCAATCCAATTATTTTCTTTATATTTATACGCCACTTTGCGGAACGTGTAATCTTGCTAAAAGTATGTTGCTTAAAATAGAACAAATGCAAAAGCAAGAGATATTTTTAGAAATGAATGCATCACTACATCCAGAATTTATGCAAACGCATCAAATAGCAAGTGTTCCTTGTTTGCTTATAAAGAAAGATGGAGAGCTCGTTGAAAAAATGTATGCATTTCGTGATGTAGCAAATATATACCAACACTTGATCATGCATAGACCAGAATTGTTTTCTTTTCGATAGTAAAATTACATTGACAGATAGCAAGCAACGTGTTATTATGATTTCTATTCCAATTAAATAATAATTAACTCTTATCTTGAGCGGTGGAGGGACTGGCCCTACGAACCCGCGGCAACCTTCAAATAAATGTTTTATTTTGAAAGGTGCTAATTCCTGCAAGGCATATGTCTTGGTAGATGAGGGGACATTTTGACATGTATACGTCTTTCTGTTCTCTTGCAGAAAGGCGTTTTTAATTGCTGATGTGGGCATAATAGTAAAGGGACAAAAAGGAGGACTAAGTGTGATATCGATAGAGGGTTTGCGTAAAGTTTTTACTGCAAACAAGACAGAAACAACGGCTGTTGACGATGTAACCCTTTCGATTAAACAAGGAGATATCTTTGGTGTGATCGGTTATAGTGGTGCAGGAAAAAGTACGTTTGTGCGATTACTGAATCGTTTAGAAGAACCTACAGGTGGTAAGATTTTTATCCGTAATCAAGAAATAACAGCATTAAAAAAGAATGAATTGCGGTTAGCTAGACAAGATATTGGCATGGTATTCCAGCATTTTAATTTGTTATGGTCACGTACTGTAAAAGAAAATATAGCTTTCCCATTAGAAATAGCAGGTGTTGAAAAAGAAGAACGGAACCAACGTGTTCAATCTCTCATTGATTTGGTCGGTTTATCCGGGAAGGAAGCGACTTACCCTTCGCAATTAAGTGGTGGGCAAAAACAGCGGGTTGGCATAGCGAGAGCATTAGCAAACAAGCCTTCCGTATTATTATGTGATGAAGCAACATCCGCATTAGATCCAGAAACAACGAATTCTATTTTGGACTTGCTTGTAGATATAAATCAACAACTAGGCTTAACGATTATATTAATTACACATGAAATGCGCGTGATTCGAAAAATATGTAATCAGGTAGCCGTGATGGAAAATGGAAAAGTGGTAGAACATGGTAATGTTTTGGATGTGTTTGCACACCCCAAAACAGATGTTACGAAAAAGTTCGTTCAACAGCTAATGGGGGATGCAGAAGCCGAGAATGAGTTTGAACATTTAGTTCACACATTTGAGAATGGTAAGTTAATTCGGCTCCATTTTGTAGGCGAAACAACGAACGACGCTTTAATTAGTAAGCTTGTGAAGGCGTATGACATTGACATTAGTATTTTACAAGGGAAAATTACGCGAACGCAGGCCGGTGCGTACGGTACGCTATTTATCCAAATGACTGGTGAAGAATTAGAAATTACTAAAGCAATTCAACACGTAACAGAAAAGACTTCCGTAGAGTTAGAGGTGATCCGCGGTGTTCGCTGATTTATTTGCTACTATTAAAGTAGAAGACATTGTAGAAGCAACGAAAGAAACATTTTATATGACGATTATTGCTTTAATTGGAACCTTTATTTTGGGGATTTTACTTGGGTTACTGTTATTTCTCACTAATAAAGGGGGACTGTGGGAAAATAAATGGGTTAACTTTATCACGGCCACATTTGTAAATGTATTCCGTGCTATTCCTTTTATTATATTAATATTATTGTTATTCCCATTTACTGATTTTCTTGTTGGTACGATAAGAGGCCCTAACGCTGCGCTCCCGGCATTAATTATTGGAGCCGCGCCGTTTTATGGACGGTTGGTGGAAATTGCTTTAAGAGAAGTAGATAAAGGTGTCATAGAGGCTGCTAAAGCAATGGGCGCCAAGACCCGAACAATTATTTTTAAAGTATTGTTACCAGAAGCAATGCCAGCTTTAATTTCAGGACTTACCGTTACTGCCATTGCGCTAATAGGTTATACAGCAATGGCAGGAGCAATTGGGTCAGGAGGCCTGGGGAGCTATGCATATTATTCGGGCTTTCAACGTAGAGATTTTGATATTGTTTTACTTTGTTCCGTTATTATTGTGCTCATTGTATTTCTATTTCAATTTATTGGTGATTATATTACACGCAAATTAGATAAAAGATAAAGGAAATTAATAATTATTATAATGAAGTGTAATTTTGACAAGTGTATGCAAATAAAAACTTTGAAAGAGGAGTGTGTCAACATGAAAAAATATATTCTCTCCATTTTAATCCTTACTGCTTTAGGTGGTTTATTAACTGCTTGTGGTGGGGGAGAAGAAAAAGATGATAATAAAATAACCGTCGGGGCTTCAAGTGTACCACACGCAGAAATATTAGCAGAAGCAAAGCCGATTTTAGAAGAAGAAGGGATTACACTGGAAATTAGTGAATACCAAGACTATGTATTACCGAATGATGATCTTGCGAATGGAGAAATTGATGCTAACTATTATCAACACATCCCCTTTCTTGAGCAAACAATTGATGATACAGGTTACGATTTAGATTATATTGCTGGTATTCATATTGAACCGATGGGTGTATATTCCAAAGGCATATCTAGTGTGGAGGATATTCCAGAAGGAACGGAAGTTATTATGAGTAACTCCGTGCCAGATCACGGGCGAATTTTAACTTTGTTTGAAGAACAAGGACTTATTAAAATAGATGAAGATGTAGACAAAGCACGTGCTACTGTTGATGATATAGTAGAAAACCCAAAAAACTTGACTTTTTTACCTGAATATGAGGCTGCTGTCCTTCCAGAATACTATGAAAGGGAAGAGGATGCCCTTGTAGCTATTAATACGAACTATGCTATTGATGCTGGTCTAAAGCCAGAAGAAGACGGTTTATTTATTGAAGGCGATGAATCTCCTTATGTGAATGTGTTGGCAGTGAAGAAAGAGGATAAAGACGATGAAGCATTAAATAAATTAGCTGAGGTCTTACAATCAGAAGAAATTCAAGCTTTTATGAGGGAGAAATATAATGGAGCAATTGTTCCAGTAAAAGAAAAGAAATAAAATAGCAGCAATAGGCAAAGATTTAGCGGAATTTACTGTATGTGTAGGTATCGCCAACGTATCCGTCTATATGTGAAATTTAACCGCGATTATGCCGAATGAAGCGTTTATATCCATTTTGAGAAGGGAACTTGTCTTATGTTAAGCTTATGATGAGTCAAAACGAGGAAAGGATGATTCCCTATTCATAGTGGAATAAAAATGAAGTACACTTCTGAAATGGAAAAAGCAATGCAGCAATCGCATCATATTGGTTTTGCGGAGTATCAACGCAAGTTAAAACAACGGCTAGCAGTTGAAAAAAAACGGCAGCAAGAATATCAGAAGTGTAAGCTATTTACCTTAGCATATATGAACCAACAACACGGCTAATTATTTTAAAAATGTAGATAAATAATAGTGAAGGGCGTTTGCGATTCGCAATAAACGCCCTTTTGCTGTTGTTGTAAGGTGCCTGCTTCTACAATTTAAACAAGCCTAAGTGAGAAATAGCAACACCGAAATTTTGTCGTAAGAGGGCTTTAGGTGATACCCTTAAGCTACTAAAAAAATATTTAGTGGGGGATGCAACAAACTAAAAGGACGAAAGATGCACTGCGGGTTTATATCCTGATAACCGTTGCCACCATGCATTTTAAATCGTTAAAATAAGTAGAGGCTAAGAATTTGAGTTGTCCATTATCATTAAGATATTATAAAGAATGTCCATTTATACATAGGATTTCCTGTTCTAAAGAGTTGATAATAAATTCGAAATGATTTAAGATTGTAATGAGAATAAATTGAGAATGAATATCACGTTTATAGAGATGTGATATCTATAATAATGAATTTGGAGGTATAAATATGGCTGGATCTACGCTAGAAATCAAGAATTTACACGTATCAATTGAAGATAAGGAGATACTAAAAGGTGTCGACTTAACAATAAAGGGTGGAGAATTTCATGCAATTATGGGACCAAATGGTACTGGGAAATCCACTTTAGCTTCTGCGATTATGGGGCACCCGAAGTATGAAGTTACGGAAGGAAGCATCTTATTGGATGGAGAAGATGTATTGGAAATGGAAGTAGATGAGCGTGCTCGTGCTGGTTTATTCCTTGCCATGCAATACCCAAGTGAAATTAGTGGTGTAACTACTTCTGACTTCTTGCGTTCTTCGATGAATGCTCGCCGTGGCGAAGGAAATGAGATTTCACTTATGAACTTTATTAAAGAAATGGATAATGTTCTTGATTATTTAGAAATTGATAAGAATATGGCGCAAAGATATTTGAATGAAGGGTTTTCTGGCGGGGAGAAAAAGCGTAACGAAATTCTGCAACTTATGCTACTGAAGCCTGAGATCGCCATTTTGGATGAAATCGACTCTGGTTTAGATATTGATGCATTAAAAATAGTGTCTAAAGGCATTAACAAGCTTCGTGACGAAAACTTTGGCTGCTTAATTATTACACACTATCAACGTTTATTAAACTATATAACTCCTGATTTCGTGCATGTCATGATGCAAGGCCGCGTTGTTAAATCTGGTGGACCAGAATTAGCTAAGCGACTTGAATCAGAAGGTTATGAGTGGATTAAAGAAGAATTAGGTATCGAAGACCATACTGTTGAGCAAAATGCGTAACGTAAGGAGGGGTATTTATGACTGTAGAAACCAAGTTACCATACAATAAAGAGTACATTGAACAGTTTTCAAAAGAACGAAATGAACCACAATGGATGTTAGATTTACGACTTCAAGCGTTAAACAAAGCTGAAGATCTAGAATTACCAAAACCGGATAAAACGAAGATTGGTAAATGGAATTTTACGGAGTTTAAACATACAGCAAAAGGTGAGGAAATTACTTCATTACAAGATCTGCCCGTTGAATTACAGGAATATTTGGATGAAAATAACTTGCCTGAGAACCTCCTAATTCAGCGTAACCATTCTGTTGCTCACAGTACATTAAGTAAAGAACTAGAAGATAAAGGTGTTATCTTCACAGATATTTTTACTGCTTTGCAGCAACATGGCGATCTTGTACAGCGCTATTATATGAAAGATGCCGTATCGGTTGATGAGCATCGTTTAACAGCCATGCATGCAGCTTTAATGAACGGTGGTGTTTTTGTTTACATTCCTAAAAATGTTGTTGTTGAAGCACCTTTACAAGCTATATTCTGGCAGGAAGATCCAGAGCTTTCTATGTTTAACCATGTGCTCGTGGTCGCAGAACAGGGCAGTTCAGTAACGTATGTAGAAAACTATATTTCTCATAATGAAAACGAATCAACGGTTGCAAATATTGTAACAGAAGTTATTGCCCAGGATAATGCAAAAGTTTCCTTTGGAGCGGTGGATAATTTTGCCGCAGGTACTACGGCTTACAATAACCGTCGTGGGGTTGCTTACCGGGACGCAACGATTGAGTGGGCACTAGGACAAATGAATGATGGTAACACCGTCTCAGAGAATATTACCCATTTAGTTGGCGAGAATTCACTTTCCAATGCGAAGACAGTATCTGTTGGCCGTGGAAAACAAACACAAAACTTTACTGCAAAAATTGTCCATTTTGGTAAAAATTCAGAAGGATATATTTTACAACACGGTGTAATGAAGGAAGGAGCTACTTCTATTTTTAACGGAATTGGTAAAATAGAACATGGTGCTTCTAAATCAAATGCGGAGCAAGAATCTCGTGTACTCATGTTAAGTGAGAAAGCTCGTGGAGATGCAAACCCGATTTTATTAATCGATGAAGATGATGTAACTGCTGGTCACGCAGCTTCTGTTGGGAGAGTAGACCCATTACAGCTTTATTATTTAATGAGTCGAGGAATTACACAAGAAGAAGCAGAACGTCTAATTATTCATGGTTTCTTAGCTCCAGTAGTAAATCAACTTCCAATTGAAGCGGTGAAAAATCAATTGACGCAAGTTATTGAAAGGAAGGTATATTAATGGATGTTAAAGCCATTCGGGAGCAATTTCCTATTCTCAACCAGGAAGTGAATGGCCATCCTTTTGTTTATTTAGATTCTTCAGCGACTTCACAAAAGCCTATCCAAGTGATTGAAGCTGTAGATACCTATTATCGGACATATAATTCCAATGTTCATCGTGGCGTGCATACGCTAGGGACAAAAGCAACAACTGCGTATGAGGGAGCAAGAGAAAAAGTGCGTCGTTTTATTCATGCATCCAGTAGTGCCGAAATTATTTTTACGCGAGGAACTACAACGGCAATTAATACCATTGCAACTAGCTACGCACGGACTAACTTACAAGCTGGGGATGAAATTATAATTACGCCAATGGAGCATCATAGTAATATCATCCCTTGGCAACAAGCTGCCAAAGCCACCGGTGCTACATTAAAATATATACCATTACAAGAGGATGGGACGATCCGGTTAGAAGATGTCAGGGAAATGGTTTCCGAACAAACAAAAATAGTTGCAATGACGCATGTGTCTAATGTGTTAGGTACGATCAATCCAATAAAAGAAGTAGCCACTATAGCTCATGATCATGGTGCTATTATGGTAGTAGATGGAGCACAAGGCGCACCGCATATGAAAGTAGATGTTCAAGAGCTGGATTGTGATTTCTATGCTTTTTCAGGTCATAAAATGTGCGCTCCAACTGGTATTGGTGTACTTTATGGAAAAAAAGAATTGCTCGAAAATATGGAGCCAGTTGAATTTGGCGGAGAAATGATTGATTTCGTAAATCTTTATGACTCCACATGGAAAGAGCTTCCATGGAAATTTGAAGGTGGTACGCCAATTATTGCTGGTGCTATAGGTTTAGGCGCCGCTATTGATTTTATCGAAGACATCGGTATGGATGCTATTTCAAAGCATGAGGAAAAACTTGCCACATATGCCTATGAAAAGATGCAAGCGATGGATGGAATTACGATTTATGGTCCAAAACATCGTGCTGCGCTTATTACGTTTAATCTTGACGATGTCCATCCTCATGATACAGCAACCGTTTTAGATGCAGATGGCATTGCTGTTCGAGCAGGTCATCATTGTGCACAGCCATTGATGCGTTGGCTTGATGTGACAGCAACGGCGAGAGCAAGCCTCTATTTGTATAATACAGAAGAAGATGTTGACCGTCTCGTAGACGGACTCAAGAAGACAAAGGAGTATTTTGGGAATGGCTTTTAATAACCTAGATACACTTTACAGACAAGTAATTATGGATCATTATAAAAACCCGCGGAACAAAGGCAATTTAGATGGAGATACTTTGACAGTCGACATGAACAATCCTACTTGCGGAGATCGAATTCAGCTTAACATGCAAGTAGAAGATGGGATTGTTAAAGATGCCAAATTTGAAGGTGAGGGCTGTTCGATTAGTATGGCCTCAGCTTCTATGATGACCCAAGCAATTAAAGGGTTAGAAGTTGAAAAAGCTTTGAAAATGTCCGAGATGTTCTCCAAAATGATGTTAGGAGAAGATGTTGATACGACAGGCCTAGATGTAGGAGATATTGAAGCGCTGCAAGGTGTATCCAAGTTTCCTGCAAGAATTAAATGTGCCACCCTTTGTTGGAAAGCAATGGAAAAGGGTGTTAAAGACGAATAAAAGTCAAATGCAATGAAGACGCGATTGACTCTATTTGAATTATCCTAAAAGGAGGGGTTTATTAATGGCAAAAAACATGCCAGAAATCGAAGAGTATAAATATGGGTTTCATGATCGTGACGTTTCTGTCTTTCGCTCAGGAAAAGGTCTGACTCGCGAAATTGTTGAAGAGATTTCCAGAATGAAGGAAGAACCGCAATGGATGCTTGATTACCGTCTTAAAGCGTTGGAACATTTCTATGAGCGTCCAATGCCTCAATGGGGTGGAGACCTTTCAGAGTTGAATTTTGATGAAATTGTTTACTATGTGAAGCCTTCAGAAAAACAAGGAAGAACATGGGATGAAGTACCAGAAGAAATCAAACGAACTTTTGATAAGCTAGGTATCCCTGAAGCGGAACAAAAATATTTAGCAGGTGTTTCTGCGCAATATGAATCTGAAGTTGTTTACCATAGTTTAAAAGAAGATTTAGAAGAAATGGGTATCGTATTCAAGGATACCGATACAGCACTAAAAGAAAATGAAGAGCTATTCAAAGAATATTTTGGTAAAGTGATTCCAGCAACAGACAATAAATTTGCTGCTTTAAATTCAGCTGTTTGGTCTGGAGGTTCATTTATATATGTACCAAAAGGTGTAAAGACGACAACGCCACTCCAAGCTTATTTCCGTATTAACTCAGAAAACATGGGACAGTTTGAGCGTACGTTGATTATCGTTGATGAAGGTGCTTCTGTCCATTATGTAGAAGGTTGTACAGCACCAATTTATACGACTAATTCATTACACAGTGCAGTCGTAGAAATCTTTGTTAAAAAAGACGCTTATTGCCGTTACACTACGATCCAAAACTGGGCAAACAACGTTTATAACCTAGTAACTAAGCGTGCTACCTGTGATGAGAATGCGACAATGGAATGGATTGACGGTAATATTGGCTCTAAAATTACGATGAAGTATCCTGCAGTGCTTTTAAAAGGGGAGGGTTCTCGTGGTTACACACTTTCTATTGCCTTTGCTGGAAAAGGGCAGTTGCAAGATGCTGGTGCAAAAATGCATCACCTAGCACCTAATACGTCATCTTCAATTGTTTCGAAGTCTATTTCAAAAAATGGCGGAAAAGTATCTTACCGAGGACTTGTGCATTTTGGACGTAAAGCATCAGGTGCTCGCTCGAACATTGAATGCGATACGCTTATTATGGATAATGAATCCACATCCGATACGATTCCATACAATGAAATAAACAATGACAATATTTCATTGGAGCATGAAGCAAAAGTGTCCAAAGTTTCTGAAGAGCAGCTGTTCTATCTGATGAGCCGTGGCTTAACAGAAGAAGAAGCAACAGAAATGATCGTTATGGGCTTCATTGAACCATTCACAAAAGAACTACCAATGGAATATGCAGTTGAAATGAACCGGTTAATTTCGTTTGAAATGGAAGGGTCAATTGGATAATATGAATAAACAACTCCCTTGTTACAACGATGTCTGTGACAAGGGGGTTTTTTCTTGAGCTATAAAAAAGATGAAGGAATATGAAAAGCTTACTCTTTTAAGGGAAATCAACGTAGCATGTGGGGTTTATTTTCTTCATTTTAGGTGTATTTTTGCATTCAAAGGTTTAATGGGACTTTCGTTTTTAAGGAATAATGTCTTTCTATATCCTTCTTTTGCCTTGTATGTAACGCTTATTTCAACAATCCTATTTTTTAGCAATCATTGCACTTGGTTTGACTATAGGCTTTCTCGGTTAGTTCAGCATGATATATGCGTTAATTCTCCACTACAGAAAAATTTAGTTTATACTTATAATGAAGGGTTTTATTTTTGGAAAAAATTAAATTTTCAAGGAGAGGGGATTTTTTTTATGAATGCAATTGGGTTATTGCTATTACAATTTGAAGAAATTAGAAGCAGAAGCATAAAAGTGTGGGAGGCCATTCCTGAGGAAATGTTGCATTGGAAACCTGATGAAGAAGCTTTAACATGTGCTGAAATGATTAGACATTTATTAGAAGCTGAGTTCCTTTTCCATCACGTTCTTATAGGTAGAGGTGGTAAGGGGCTTGTTAATTTGGATAATCCATTTGAAGCAAAAGAATTTATATCAGTGGAAGATGAACTTAAATTTGCTAAGCCTTTTCGAGAGAGGTTTTTGGAATATATTCAAACACTGGACGCGCATGACTTAGAGAATATAGAAATAGATCTAATTGATGAAGGAGGTTATATGAAACAGCTAGGTGCAATGTTAGTACGGATTGCTTACCATGAGTCAGTTCATACAGGTCAATTGCTAGACTACATGAGAACAATGAGAATTACCCGTCCGAAGATATGGGATTAAAGGTTTATAAAGAAATACGTAAAAAGTTTAATTCAAGCTATCGTTTTTAGGGTGTGCTGTATTTATCCCGGATATAAGGTGTTGTAAGACGACCACTTCAAGAATTGGAAGATGCGAGCTGAACAAGTCTAGGTGGGAGATAACAGCACCAAAATTTCTTTTTTAGCTTAAGGTTGACACCATCTCACTACATGTGGATAACTATGTTTTGCCAAGGCAGCGATTATCCACATTCTCACCTTATGTAAAGCCACAAGCGACTCAATTCATAAATGGTCTAAGTACTGACCATGATATTATAAATCATTTGAGCTCTGGACAACTATCGGTATTTTCGTTATGTTAGGCGAAGGAGCGAGGAATATGGAAAGGGTATGTATGCAGCAATAATAAAACTTATTCTAAGTGAAAAAATCGTAGCTAATATTTAGCTACGATTAGAAAGTATGGTTTTTTTACAGCTTTAATTTCTGTAAAATAGCTGTTAAATTGTTATTAGTATGGTGTCCAATGATATTACCATACTGGAATGCTCTATCTGCTCTTGCTTGAAATTCTTCTATCCAATTTCTATTTCCCCATTCATTAGCTTGTGTAGCATACATTGTGAAATGAGGGGATATTCCAGTTGCTTGTTGTTTTAAAGATTCTGTCGCTCTATTAAAATCAAAAGTGAAGCCTGCATGTTCTCTAAGGGATATGTGGCCTGCTTCATACAAAGCGGTACTTATCGCGTTGAGATCTTCAAAAGAAGCATTCGTAATATCGTATTTTTCAGAAAGTTCTCTCCAAATATTCGGTGTATCTTTTTTTGCTGCTGATGTTTCTTGAGTTTGCTTCATGTCTTTGTTAAAATGGTCTTCCGTTTCTGTGTTTTTTATATTTGTATTTGCTGGTAGAGTATGGGCTGTTATTGCATTCATTTGACTAATATTCATATTATTTTCTCCTATTGTTTTTTGTTATCTCATATTTATCCTAGCGCTCATTGTATTCCAAGGTGCGTTGATAGAGGTAGCTTGATAAGTAAATCTACCATTCTCATATCCGCTGGCGTCCCACCACCGAAAATACCCATCAATGATTCGATCCCCATTCAAATCAATGGCTTCGTCCATAAGCATTGGGATATTTCCACCATTCATTTGGGCTATCCTTGATGTATTTCTACTATAGCCAATTTCCCTTGTAACAATGTACATTTCTTCTCCACCATGATCTTCAATAGATGTTAATTGATTTAGTGCAAAATATTCATACTGTGGGTAATGAGTGGAAATAGCTGCATATACACGTAAAGAAGTTAAAGGAGGAGCGGGTCCTTGAAGAGTTATACCTTCTACGGATCCGTCTTTCGCTACATCTTCTTCAATAAATTGAGCATCTGGATATTCCTCTTGAAGAGACTGTAAAGCTTGATCCTTTAGCAACTTTTTATGCAAAGTAATAGATTCGTCAACAGAAGACGCTGAAACTGCCCCTGCCGTTAAGAAAAGCGTTAAGGCTATGACTACTGCGGTAAGTCCTTTTTTCATATAAATAAACCTCCTCATCGTTTTTTCTTAATTGAGTTAAGTTAACCCAATATTATAATATGTTTATTTTATCGGAATATTAATGAAAAAAATTTAGAGAAAATCATTTTTTATTATTCTTAGCTATAAATTATTTTGATAAAAGATGTTTTCTATAATTAATTGTTTACTATCCACTAATATGTAGCACAGATAAATGGAGCAACTTATGCGACAGACTTAATTAACTTTAGAAATGAAGATGATGAGAAGAAAGGAGGAAATCAAAAAATAGATGCGTTTTAAAATTGGAGTATTATAGAAGGCTTTAATCGATATAGTGTTTTACAAATAATTTTATGGATATAATGGTAAAAATATATGTTATAATAAATATAATCAGTTTACCGTTTCAGGAAGTCATGACTAAATGGCAAAATTAACAATTGAATCTAAAGAGTTTCAACAAGTCCTTGCTAATCTCCGTTTCGAAAACATGTTTCTTTCACCTGAGCTTTAAAAGAAAGTTGTCAGTCTAGTGAATAATGATGAAATGATTACCCAAGAGGCGGTAAAGAGGATTATTGCAAATGGATAAATATAATATAGAAAATCAAGCGGATTATTTATTGGAAAGCATTTTTTGGAGCTACTTCATATGATGAACTAGAGCAACTGGAAGCGGTTGCTTTTTCTATACGTGCTTCACAAGTAGCGATTAATGGTTTTAATTGGCTTGTCTCTTTCACAATGGAAGCGCTTGAGCAATTACATTTTATTTATTTCAGGATATTTATCCGTTTGCTGGTAAAATTAGAAACGTTCAACTGATGAAAGGGAAACTAAATCTTGTCAAGCTACATTATAGTAAATGAGCATAGTAACACTTATTTACGGAGCAATTTAACATGAAAAGGTACAAGGAATCCAAATGCAATAATGTAGGCAGCTATGGAAACAAAGGGATTCCACCCAGTATATTTCAGGTAATCCAAATGTACCATAGTCCATTCCAATAAAGCAGAAATAATTGTAAATAATACTACTAAAAACCATTTGTTTTTATGCGTATAATAGTTAATAAATAATATTGCTAAAGAGGAAGGGACAAACGTATACACTAAAATTTCCGCAAGTCCAGCTGTTTTTGGATCAGCAAGATGTATTAAATCTAATGTTCTGGCAACTAATGAATCGCTAAGCCAAGTTATAAATCCAATAATTCCAAAAGTGGCGTATAGCTCTTTCCAAGTAATATGTTTTTTAGGGATAAAAAGTATAGTGAGTACTAAAATGATGCTAATCGTAATAGGAAACCAAATTCCTTTTGAATGCAAATCAAGATTGTGGATAACTTTATCCATATTTCATTCTCCTTTATTTAGACAGATATAATTAACTAGTATTTATATTAGTCATTGTGTGTATATCATAGTCACCATCTCCTGATGTTTCTAAAGTGGCTTAAGCAAAAAAATTATAAATCCTTTTGCACATCTTATCTTAAAGTCAATCTCTATTTAATGAACGATTTTCTTTCATCACTTGCCCAGGTTTATCTACTCATTATGAATCTGGACTCTCAGAGCGCTTTACATCCGGGTTAAAACTTAGGCGATAAACAAAGCTTGCCATAATAGCGGGCACCTCATACATAGTATTGGTTTTTTTTAAGGAGATATACACTATAAACAAGAATAAAGGGTGAGGAAGCTGACTTGTAAATATAAAATAATCAACCATCAAAAAAACATGATACAATGGGCGAATTCGTTAGGGAAAATCCCCCATCGATTTTGGTTTCAGCCAATAGAGGATGGAAAGTGGAGCGTTGCAGAAATAATAAGTCATTTTATTCCATGGGATAAATTTGTAATTAACGATCGAGTTCCTGCTGTTCTAACAAGCACAGTTTTATGTCCTCCACCTGATAGAGAATTGGTGAACAAAATAGCAGCGATTAAAGGCCGTAATCATGAACAATCAATAACAATTAAACATTTTTTAAATGGTAGAGAGAGAATGTTCTCTATGTTAGAGGCAATGGAAATGCATCATTTTGAGAAGGGCTTTTCTATTGGGGGAAGCAAGCTCACAATATGTACATATCTTGACGGTTTAGTTAGTCATGATCTACATCATAAAGCACAAATAAATGGATACATTAATAGAACATATAACCTAAATCTAACTATCGATCGCTGGCAAGCGATGGTGGAGTAGATTTTAAAGGGGAATTATGAATGTTTACGTATGCACGGAGCAATAATAGTACGGTATTCGTTGAAAAAAATGTGTTTAATACGAATAAAATATTTAACCAAATTGCATTTGATAAACAGGAGCTCCATTGTGCTGACATTGTTCAACAACACATGGAGTCAAAGCGATTGCAAACGGAAAGGTACGTTATTCAAAATAACGACATCCCTATGGGAATTTTGGAATATGGAATGCATAGTCCTCGAACGAATATGCCTTGGCTAACACTTTTGCTTATAGATAAGAAATATCAAGGAAAGGGGCTAGCTAAAAATGTTTACTTACAGTTTGAAACATGGATGCAAGTAAACGGAGCTCCTAAGATCCAAATTGCTGTCCATGCTAACAATGAGAAAGCACTATTATTTTGGAGTGATATGGGTTTTAGGCAGTATGATGAACGTGTTTACCAAGCAAAGCGCTATTATAGTTTGGAAAAGAGATTATAAAGTGAATCTTCAATCGAAGTTTTTTCTTTCTGACTCATAAATATGGATTTTCGAAACGAGAAGCGCTCATATACACGTATACAACTGAGATGAAATTTTTAAGAGCTGGACGGCAAACCAGACTTATTAGGTATTAGGTGAGTTTTGAAAAAACAAGGCCATTTCCAACCGTGCAGTTACTATGTTGTTCTGAAAATAATGATGGTAAAAGAATAAGATGACATGTTTACTTAGATTTCTGGTGATAGCTTTTTAGATTGGAGCTGAGGGTATTGATTACTGATGTCGTTACCAAAGAAAATTGGAAGCGTTTCATTCGTGAGGGGAGTTTGGCGGATGAAAATATCTCCTATGAGCTCGTTGACTCTTGGGAAAGATGTAAGCAAGAAGGTGTCGATCCGTTTGATGGGATTTCTAAATCGATTTTACAACCAGATGAACTCCAGCGGCGTGTAGAACAAAATGAACTGCTTATTTCGTTAGTAGAAACGCAACGCAATCAATTACATTATTTTTTAAAGGGGTGGCAATATGTTACGACCTTGACAGATAAAGAGGGTTACATATTACAAAATAGAGGCGAGCAGTCAGTAGAAGCAAAAGCTTATGATATTTTATTTATTCAAGGCTCAAACTGGGGCGAAAAAGAAGTAGGAACAAATGCAATTGGATTAGCCCAGCTATATAAGAAGCCATTTACAGTAAAAGGTTATGGCCATTTTGCAGTAGCCTCACAAATGTGGAACTGCGCCGCTGCACCAATCGTTGATCATCATAATCAGTTAATTGGTATTCTTAATATATCAAGCCCCTATAAGCCAATAAACTTTAATTATGTACTGGCTTCAGTGAAAATGATTGCAGATTCTATTTCACTTGCTTGGCGAAAAACCATGTACGAGGATATGGAACAATTACAGAAATTATCTTGTTCTAAAAATGCAATTATTTGTTCCAATGATGATGTTATATGTAAATTACCGAGGCATTTGGAAAATAAGTATGGATATATGATTGGTGAACCTTTAGATAACACAATATCAGAGTTAAGTTTACATCCTGTAAGAAAACCGTTGCTAATAAATGGCCGCTCCATAGGTTATGAGGTTTATGTGCAGGAAGAAATAAAGGAAAATCCTGTTTATTTTGCAGGTGTGACAGGAAAAAGTGATGTATTTCAAAAGGTATTGCAAGATATTCAGAAAGTTGCTGCAACAGATGCTGCTGTTCATATATATGGAGAGACTGGTACAGGAAAAGAATTAGTTGCTGAAGCAATTCACCGTAATAGTGAACGTGCGCATCAACCTTTTGTTTCTATTAATTGTGGGGCGATCCCTGAACAGTTATTGGAAAGTGAGTTGTTTGGTTACGAACCCGGTGCATTCACCGGTGCTCATAAAAATGGTAGAAAGGGAAAGCTAGAAGCGGCAAACAAAGGCACTTTATTTCTAGATGAAATTGGTGATATGCCTTCATCCATGCAGGTTTCTTTGCTTCGGGTACTACAACAAAAGCAAGTAACTCGAATAGGAGGCTATAAACCTATTCCTATTGATGTACGCATTATTTCAGCAACAAATGTAGATATACGGCAATTAGTTGCAAACGAGACAATGCGGGCTGATCTCTTTTATCGTATTTACGGTTTTCCTATTTATGTACCGGCTTTACGACAACGCAAAGAAGATATTCCTTATTTTATCGATTATTATTGCAAGGAAAATCATTGGTATCCAAGCTGGATAAATAAATTAACAGCTACTTTTAAACATGGAAAATGGACAGGGAATATTCGTGAATTATTTAATGCTTTAGATCGCTGTCGCATTTTATTTCCAGAACAAACACCTGAGGAAGAAGAACTTTATCGTATTATTTCAATTTGGGATAACACAGAGCAGATTAGAGTAGAGAACAACGAAAAGGAAGCGCAAAGTTTTCGCAATCAGCTAGAAATAGACAAGATTAAACAAGCCTTAAAAAAACATCACAATCATGTACCAAGTGCTGCAGCCGATTTAAATATGTCACGAAGTACATTATATCGTAAAATTAAAAAGTACCAATTATAGTGGCATTTCAAATGCTTTTTTCTCTTCTCGCTTGTTGGATGATATACATTCATAAAAAGGATAGCACTCAAAAAGGTTTTTTAAGCCGATGTCCTAAAAGTCCTATATGATGTAGTCTCATGCATATTCAATCTAGTATTACAAATGAATAAGCGGCCTTTTTAGGAATAGACCTTAAGAATAAAAAATGCGACAAAATGAGACAATTTGTGAAAGTTGTCTCATTTTTTGTCCCCCTAAATGAAAACGCTTTATTAATACAACTTAAAAAGTTGGCATGTTTTTTGCTTGTATATCAGTGAATGCACAAAATATGAAGGAGGATTTCAAGATGGATAAGAAAATGGCAAGTTGGATGTTTACAAAAATGAATGACATTCGTAATTTTGAAAACCAAGTCCAAAAAATTTTTGCTACAGGGGAAATTCCGGGATTTGTACATTTATATGCAGGGGAAGAAGCTGTTGCAGTTGGGGTTTGTGCTCATTTAGAAAATTTAGATTATATAACCAGTACACATCGTGGGCATGGTCATTGTATTGCCAAGGGCTGTGACTTAAATGGAATGATGGCTGAAATATTTGGTAAAGAAACTGGTTTATGTAATGGAAAAGGCGGTTCCATGCATATAGCAGATTTGGAAGTCGGCATGCTTGGAGCTAACGGTATTGTTGGTGGAGGGTTTCCATTAGCTGTTGGTGCAGGTTTATCTGCTGATATTTTAGAAAACGGTGGCGTTGCAGTATGTTTCTTTGGCGATGGGGCAAATAATCATGGCACTTTTCATGAAGGAATTAATATTGCAGCAGCATTGAATCTACCAGTTGTTTTTGTCGCAGAAAATAATGGCTTTGGAGAAGCAACGCCATTTGAGTACGCTACTTCAGCAAAAACAATTGCTGATCGAGCAATCGCATATGATATACCTGGCGTACGCGTTGACGGAAATGATGTTACCAAGGTGTATGAAGTTGCCGAAGAAGCGATAGAAAGAGCTAGAAACGGAGAAGGGCCAACTTTAATTGAAGCTATTACTTATCGTACGAGTGGCCATTTTGAAGGAGATAATCAAGCGTACAAGTCAGAATCTGATAAAGAAAAGTGGCCAGTAGAAGTAGATTGTATAGAACAATTCAAAGCATATGCGTTAGAGAATAAACTGTTAAGCAAAACGGAACTGGAAGAGTTGGAGAAGGCGTCTTTAAAAGCCGTGGAAGAAGCAGTTGAATTTGCGCATCACAGTAAAGTGCCAAATGAGGAAGCATTAACGGAGAATGTATACGTTTCTTACAAATAATATGAATGAGGTGAGATAAATGGCGAGAAAAATAACGTTTTCAAAGGCGATTAATGAAGCAATGGATATTGCAATGGAAAGAGATAATAAAGTCATTTTAATTGGAGAGGACGTAGCTGGAGGAGCAACCGTCGATCATCTACAAGATGAAGAAGCTTGGGGTGGCGTTTTTGGAGTAACGAAAGGATTAGGAAATAAGTTTGGACGTAAACGTGTCATCGATATGCCAATTGCTGAAGCTGGCTATATGGGAGCGTCAGTGGCCGCTGCGGTTACAGGTTTAAGACCAATATCAGAATTAATGTTTAACGATTTTATTGGCAGTGCCATGGATGAAATTATGAACCAAGGTGCTAAAATTCGTTATATGTTTGGTGGGAAAGCAGAAGTTCCATTAACGATTCGTACAAGCCATGGTGCAGGTGCAGGTGCTGCAGCGCAACATTCCCAATCATTATATGGCATGTTAACAGCTATCCCTGGATTAAAAGTCGTTGTTCCTTCTAACCCTTACGATGCTAAAGGCTTGTTATTAACGGCAATTGAAGATAATGATATGGTCGCCTTTTTTGAAGATAAAACACTATATAGTATGAAAGGTGAAGTACCCGAAGGATATTACACAATACCGTTAGGAAAGGCAGAGATTAAGCGTGCGGGGGATGATCTAACCATTGTGGCGATAGGTAAAATGGTACAAGTAGCTGAAAGCGCTGCAAATCAGCTTGCTAAACAAAATGTCGAGGTGGAAATTATTGACCCTAGATCATTATCTCCACTTGATGAGGATACGATTTTACAGTCCGTTGAGAAAACAGGGCGTCTATTGATTATTGATGAAGCAAATCCACGTTGTAATGTAGCAACGGATATTTCTGCTATGGTTGTAGATAAAGGTTTCGATTTTTTAGATGCGCCAATTAAGATGGTGACGGCTCCACATGCACCTACACCATTTGCCACAAACTTAGAGCAATTATATATACCACGAGCAGAAACAGTTGTACGAACAGTAAAAGACATGATTGGGGAATTGACCTTATCTAGATAATGAGGAGGGGATAATATGGCTACATCGATATTAATGCCAAAACTAGGTATGACGATGACAGAAGGAACGGTGGAAGAATGGCTTAAACAACCTGGAGACACCGTAAAAGAAGGTGAAGGAATTGTCACAATTAGTTCAGATAAATTAACGAGTGAAGTAGAAGCTCCAGCTGACGGTATATTATTAAAGGTTATAAAAAATGTGTCTGAAGAAGCAGAAGTTGGTGAATCGATTGGTATTGTTGGGCAAGCAGGAGAAGAAGTAGGGGAAGCGACATCGACTTTTGAAAAAGAAAAAACTGAACCAACCGCTGAGGTACAAGAGAAGGCGGTTCAACAAGTAGAGAATCAATCTGAAGGGCATCAAGACATGAAAGGTCCGCAACGAAAAAGGCGTATTTCTCCAGCTGCTCGTAAAAAAGCAAAAGCATTATCCGTAGATGTTTCTAAAGTAACAGGTACTGGCCCTAAGGGAAGGATTACTAGAAGAGATATTGAGCAAGTAGCTGAGCAGCAAGTAGCAGCGACCACAACGGAAGAACAGGTTACAACAAAACCAGCCGTTCATGAAGAAGAAGCAATGCAGGTTCAAGGTATGTCAGCAATGAGAAAATCAATTGCTGCTAATATGCAGCATAGCTTAGAAACAACCGCGCAATTAACATTACATCGGAAAGCTGATATAACAAACTTACTTGTTTTTCAAAAGAAAATGCGCACAGAAGCAGCGGAGAATAATTTAGATCTAAAGCTGACACTAACGGTATTTTTAGCTCGAGCTGTAACGTTAAGCTTACAAGCACATCCTGAAGTTAATACACATCTTATTCATGATCAGCTTCACCAATTTGAAGAAGTGCATTTAGGTATTGCAACCTCACTAGAAGAAGGATTGGTTGTTCCTGTTGTAAAACATGCGGAAAGATTGCCACTTGGTAGCTTAGCAAAGCAAATGAAACATGTCACAGAAACAGCTCGTGAAGGAAAAAATGCCAATTTAAGTGGAGCAACATTCACCATTTCTAATTTAGGTGCGCAAGGAATAGAATATTTCACACCAATTTTGAACCCACCAGAAAGTGGGATTTTGGGTGTGGGTACATTTGTAAAAGAGCTTACGTTAGATGAAAATGAGCAGGTGAAACAGATAACTTCGCTACCACTAAGCTTAACCTTTGATCACAGAGTATTAGATGGGGCTCCAGCAGCAGAATTCTTAAATACGATTGCTCATTATTTAGCAAAACCGTATTTGTTATTGCTGTAAAGAAATCAGAATAGAATCTATCCTATAAAGAACTTCGCTATGCGTATGAAAATAGAAAAGGAAACACTAAAATTAAACTCCTTCTCTGCTATGAGGACAAAGGTTTCGCAAATCTTATCGCGTGCAGAGAAGGACCTATCAATTTGATATTTTTAGCTATTCCAGACTAGAACATATAAAGGTTCTAAATTATAGAAGGAAGCTGTCTCAGCTGAGCGGTATCCTTCTATGTACTCCAATTCCCCTCCCCCTGACATTTCATGCATTATTATGGGCTATCTAAAAGGAAAAGCGTACTTTAAGCTATAAAAAGAGAGACTACACAAAACTATTGACATATCTATCAATAGTTTAAGGAATTTTTAGTTTAATTAAATGATGTTGATAAATATTGTAAACTAGTCCATAATTAGGATGGTTGTAAAAAAATATATGGGGGCTAGAAATATGAAGAAGTACTTATTTGTTTTACTTGCTGTAATGTTAGTAGTTTTATCTGCCTGTGGTGGGTCAAGCGAAAGTAAAAACACAGAAAATGAAGAAAGCAAAGATAGCGCTGATGCAGCGAATGAAGAAAGCAAAGATAGCGCGGAAACAAACGAAAACGAAGATGTATACTTCAAAGATAATGAAGCTAAAATTGAAGATTTAAAAATCAAAATAAAAGAAACAAAGGTTATACCTGCTGGAGAAGAAGGAAATGAAACTGGAGAAAAACCAGTATTCGCTATCTGGTATGAGACAACGAACCTTACTGATAAAGATATAGATCCGTCAACAGCTTGGATAGCAGTATTTACAGCGTTGCAAGACAACGATCCAAATGCAGTAAACGAATTAGAAATGGGTAGCTTACCAGACGGAAACCATTTAGATACACAAACGGAAACGATAAAGAAAGATGGTACAGTAGAAAACTCCATTGCTTATGAATTAGATGATTTAGAAACTCCTGTAACCTTAGTAGCTACACAAGGCGTTATGGGAGAAGAGATTGGTAGACAAGATTTTGAAATTAAATAATAAGAAATAAGCAGAGACACTCAATAAAATGGGTGTCTTTGCTTTTTACATATATTTTAATAGTTTCATTTATGCAAATTCAGTACTATATGCCATTGTTGTTTATAGGTTTTATAGAAGTAAATACGTATAAGAGAAATAACATTTTTATTAGAATTAATAGAATTACGGAAAAATTAAACTTTAAGTAGTATAATGGTTTTAGATTGTCAATGCTCCCAATACATCCAATATATTTTTGAAAAGGAGTGTTTTAGTGGCTGAGAACAGGGGTGTCGTATATGTAGGTGCTGGTAAAGTAGAGGTGCAGGATATTCGTTATCCGGATTTAGTGTTACGAGATGGGCCAGGTGTAAATCCATTAAATGTGGGGCGTAAATGTCATCATGGCGTCATTGTTAAAGTAGTAACTACGAATATTTGCGGAAGTGATCAACACATGGTTCGAGGGAGGACTACAGCTCCCAGTGGGTTAGTGCTTGGTCATGAAATTACTGGAGAAGTTGTTGAAGTAGGACGAGATGTTGAGTTTATCCAAATAGGAGATTTAGTATCTGTTCCATTTAACATTGCCTGCGGACGTTGTAGGAATTGTAAACAACAAGACACACATATTTGCCAGAATGTAAATCCAGACAGACCGGGATCAGCCTATGGTTATGTTGATATGGGCGGATGGGTAGGCGGTCAATCGGAATATGTAATGGTTCCATATGCTGATTTTCAACTGCTTAAATTTCCTGATAAAGACCAGGCTATGGACAAAATACTTGATTTAACTATGTTATCAGATATTTTTCCAACAGGTTATCATGGAGCGGTAAGCGCCGGCGTTAAACCGGGATCAACGGTTTACGTTGCTGGAGCAGGTCCAGTAGGTCTTGCTGCTGCACATTCTGCCCAATTACTCGGTGCATCTGTCGTCATTGTCGGTGATTTAATTGAAGAAAGGCTGGCACAAGCACGCAGCTTCGGGTGTGAAACAATTAATTTACGTGAACATACGAATTTAGGAGAGCAAATGGAGCAGATCCTAGATGCACCAGAAGTAGATTGTGCGATTGATGCAGTTGGGTTTGAAGCTAGTGGTCACGGAGAAGGAGCAAGTGAAGCACCGGCAACTGTTTTAAACACGATTATGGGTATAACTCGGGCTGGAGGAAAATTAGGTATTCCAGGGTTATATGTTACAGGTGACCCAGGGGGCGTTGATAAAGATGCAAAAGAAGGAACGTTGAAAATTCGTTTCGGATTAGGATTTGCGAAAGCACATACATTCGTTACTGGCCAAACTCCAGTGATGAAATATCATCGTGATTTAATGATGGCAATTTTAAGTGGAAAGGCGCAAATTGCAAAAGCAGTGAATGCTACATTAATTTCGTTGCATGAAGCGCCAGCTGGATATGAAGCATTTGATGGTGGTGCGTCCAAGAAATTTGTTATTGATCCACATGGTTTGGTGAAAGCATAACGAAATGAGGTAATGAATGCGTATGCTGTCTGTACCATCAAACGATAATTAAAAGCATAAGCCTTATCCAGTTTTTCGACTGAATAAGGCTTCATTTCATTATATTTGATTTAAGAAGAGGTGTTTGCCTGAAATCTAAACGTGTTTGGGGGAAGGGAAAAATGAGGTCACGATTATTTTTGTTACTGTGCTTTTTTTTGATTCTACTTACGAGTTGCGATGAACGTTCAGATAGTAGTGATCAATCAAACTCAGTCTCTAGTAATCAAGATGACAAAACAACAATTCAAACAGAAGATAGTAGAGAAATGGCTAATTCAGGAAAAGAACAAACGGAACAGAAAGCCGAAGAAACGGAAGTGCCAAAAGCAGATACTTACGATGTGGATCAACGAAAAGTAATCTATACTGCGGATACACGTATAGAAGTAAAAGATTTACAGAAAAAAATAGCGACTTTGGAAAGTTTGATTATAGATTATGATGGTTATATTGTAGAATCATCTAGAAGTAATGATACAAAAGAAAATAATCGCACCGGTTTCATCACTGCAAGAGTACCACAAACGAATTTTAAACCTTTTATGGATGAAGTAGAATCGGGAGAAGGAAAATTATTAAGTAGTAATATTTCAGGTCAGGATGTCACCGAAGAATATGTGGATCTAGAGTCTCGACTTCAATCTAAAAAAGTAGTAGAGAAAAGGTTATTAGCTTTTATGGAACAAGCTGAAAAAACAGAGGATTTATTGGCTATTTCAGAAGACCTTGCAGAAGTACAGGAAGAAATAGAGCAAATTACTGGTCGAATGAATTATCTACAAAATAAAGCCGATTTGGCAACTGTTCATATTGAAATACAAGAAAATTATGTATCGATAGAAGATGGAAACTTAAATACATGGGAGGCAACGAAACAGCAATTCATAAAGAGTATAAACTTTCTTTTGAAAGTGATTTCAAACGTGTTTGTATTTATAGCAGGTAACATGCCGGTTCTTATTCTAATTAGTGTATTAGGTTGGCTTGGTTGGATTTTTATAAGAAAATGGGTAAAGCAAAATCACAAGGAGAAATAGAGAAAACAGAATAAAGATGTGATTTTCTGTTACTGCAGTTTAAAGATAAACTGCAGTTTTTTTATTGTAAATGAGGTGTTAGTGGATAACGAAATAAGCGTATTTTATAGAGACATAACGCCTTTATGAGAGAGAATAATCCTCTTTATCCAGAATTATTCAGATATAACTAGAACATTACTAAAAGCTTATGTACGAAGGAGGAAACCAATTTGCTCCTTGCACGAAACAAATGATAAAAGAAGCCATTTCTGCTACAGTTAAATCATATCAAATTAACCAATAGAAAGGGTTAGTATAATAGCTACTTTATTAAACACTTTAGGTTGCATTAAAATGTAATAATATTCTTCCATCATTATCATTTTAAAAAAGAAGAAAAATAAGGAATTCGTATTAAATGATGAAGGCATCTATCGTGAAAAATATCCAATAGATTTATTTCATTTTATTTGACTTGTTTTTTTGAATATCAGTACTTATTTTAAAGGTTTTGGTTCGTAAAAGCGATATGCTTTAAAAATAAACCAATTATAAAGTTTCGATCATTTCGATTTTTTTATGCTACATTAGCTTTAGTAGGAGGAAAGACCGATGGAAGAAAATATTTTACTTGTGGAAGACGATATGGAAATTGCACGTATCATTCGAGATATGCTCATGCGTAACCATTATCAGGTAGCATGGGCTACAACAGGGTTAGAAGGATGGGAAGATTTTGAAATTTCTAATTATGACCTTGTAATTGTAGATGTCATGCTTCCTGAAATGGATGGGTTTTCTTTATGTAAAAATATCCGCTTAAAAAGTGACGTACCAATGATTATCATAAGCGCTCGAAAAGCAGATGGGGATAAAGTAAAAGGTTTAGGGTTAGGGGCAGATGATTATATAGCAAAACCATTTAGTATGCTGGAATTAAAAGCCCGAGTAGAATCGCATTTACGTCGTTGGCGTAGGTTCCAAGGAGTTCCTAAACAGACAAAGCACACCTCTTATGTACATGGGCTAATGGTAGATTGGAAAGAGCGCCACGTTTCTCTTCAAGGCAAAAGAATTACGCTAACCGATAAAGAATGGGAGTTACTTACTGTTTTGGCTAAACATCCTGAGCAAACGTTCTCCAAGAAAGAGCTATATCAGCATATTTGGCAGCAAGTTGAATTAGATGGCATACATACGGTAACGGTTCATATTAAATCATTAAGAGAAAAGTTGCAAGACTCTGTGAAGACACCTCGATACATACAAACGGTATGGGGAAAAGGCTATCGCTTTATTGGTGACATGCAATGAAAATAAAAACATGGCTTCTGGTATCTTATTTTGTTGTTATGGTTCTTCCTGTAATGGCAGGTTATTTATTATTTTTATTCATACAAGGGTACCATGATGAACTGAAAATACAAGAACATATTGAAACGGTAAAGGAAATAACAACATTAAAGGCATTACTTGCTGACCCAGAATTATACGAGTTTAATAGCGATTGGGGCAAAATCAAGCATAATATAGATGAGAATCAAGCTGTTACTTTACTAAATAAAGATGGCATGGTTATGTATGCATCTCATTCATCTGTTACTTCTGCTTTTCGAAAATATGGAAAAGAGCAGCTATATGAAGGTCTATATGATTTAGAACAAGGCTATCGCTCTTATACATATCGTCAACCTGTATTTCTGAAAGATGAACTAATTGGATTTTTTGAAATACAAATCCCTAGAGAACAATGGGTGGAGGGAGTTACGAATCGAGCTCTTTTAGTAGGTGTGGGCTTATTTATTGTTTTTATTGTTATTTATACGTTAGTTGTCCTGTTTGTGAATAAAAAAATAGTACGTCCATTGCAGATGCTTATTAATGATATGAAACGATTTGCTGATGGGGAATTAATACATGAAAGAAAGACGAAAAAAGATGAAGTGGGGGAATTAACAGCACATTTTTATGTTATGAGTAGACAAATAAATAAGGCGAGAAAAATAGCTAAGCAAGAACAGCAAGCAAAGGAATACTTAGTTGCTAGCGTATCTCATGACTTAAAAACACCGTTGACTTCCATCAAAGCATACGCAGAGTCATTAGTATTTGAAAAAAATATCCATGTAAAGGAACAGAAGGAATATTTGCGTATCATTATGGAAAAAACAGATTTTCTAAAAGCAATGCTTGATGATTTATTAACCTACACGATGTTACGCTCATCAGAAAAGCAGCTGGAATTGGCTTTAGTAGATGGGGAAGAATTTTTTGACATGTTAACCTCAGACTTTGAAACGCTTTGTAAACAAAAAGGGGTTGACTTGCATGTTTCTTTGCAAGTCAAAGGGAAATACGAGGTAGACCCAAACCAAATGATACGTGTGATGGATAATCTTGTGAGCAATGCAATTTCCCATACGCCTACTAATGGGAATATTTGGTTAGGCGTTGTATCAGGAGACTTGCCAGATTGGACTTATTCCTTTGTGCGGCAAAACGTAGATTGGAAGGGGCAAGAGGAGAAAGCAGCTTTCATTTTCATACAAAATGAAGGGAAAGGGATTGATGAAGCGGTTTTGCCGTATGTGTTTGAACCATTTTACCAACATAATCCAGCGAGGAGTAAGCAAGAATTTCAAAGAAATGGTTTAGGGTTAAGTATTGCAAAACAAGTAATTGAAGAGCATGGAGGGTGGATACATATCTTCTCCCAAAAAAACGTAGGTACATGTGTTGTTTGTATGTTGCCTCAAACTTTGGAAAGGTGATCGTATGGAAAAATATAAGATAAGTATTTTAATCTGCCTCATGGGAGGAATCATATTATCAGCGTGTACACCAGGTTCAAATCAATTTACCCCAAAGGAAATGGTTCATAAAGTATTAGCCGCTGAAGAAGAAACAAATGTAGCTTATTATGGAGAGTCGACAACGGTAACGAAAGAAAATGAAACAGAAGTAGAACGGTTTGTAATGAAAGAATGGCGTGATGGTACAGGTAAAATTCGTGTGGAAATAGAAGGAAATAAAGAAGAACCTATATCTATTTCCGTTAATGATGGCTCATCTTTAATTAGTTACGAACCAAAGCAAAAACAAGCGCTCATCATGGATGACCGAGAAATGCTTGCATTAAATCAACCATCTCCTATGGATCAAGTGAATTTTATTTTAGAACAAATTTCAAAAACACATGAAATAAGCATGGGAAAAGAACAGAAGGTAGCTGGTCGTCAAACGCAACACGTCATCGCTAAGCCTAAAGCGAAAGATCAATTATATGGTCGACAAGAGTTATGGATAGATAAGGAAAACTGGATTGTTTTAAAAATGAAGGCAACGATAGGAAACCAAACAGTAGAAACAGAATATAACCAAATTAACTTTGAAGCAGATATAGCTGATGAAAAATACTCCTTGAAATTACCAAAAGATGTAGAAGTTAAAAATATGAATGAGTTAAATCCAAATCGCAAAGTTACTTTAGAAGAAGCGCGCTAACAGATGGGAAGTACATTCTTATATGTGCCTGAAGCAGAAAACATCGTGTTAAATAATGTTGAACTCATTGAACTGAAAGGTGAATTTTCGCGTACGGAAGTAAGCATGGATTATACAAATAACAACATACCGATATTTAACTTGTCTGTTTTTCCAACACCAAATGAAGATGATAATGGCATTGAATCGTTTACAGCGTCAAATGAAAAGCGGATCAGATTTCGAGGCGTGGAGGGGGTGTATACGGAGGATGATACGTATCAAATGTTGTTATGGGACGAACAAGGTCTGCGCTATTCTCTCATGATAATGGATGCAGATTTAAGTGTGAACCAAGTCAAACAATTCGTAAATAAAATGAAATATGTCCCGTAATTGGAGGAAAAGAATATGCAACTCGTTATCATAAGTGTTATTACAATTTTCTTTACCTTTATTTCTTTCATTCTTCCAAAGAAAATAAGTGTATGGTTACTTTTTATCAGTAGTTGTAGTATGATCGTATATTTATTCATGACGAATGAATTTTTCGATACAGCTTTGTCACTTAGTGTGATGTTCGTCACCTATTTCAGTTTTACTGTTGTTTTTGATCATGACAAAAAGGTAAAAAAACAGCAATTACAACAAAAGCTTTCGGTTACAAACTTTCAGATCGTTGAACTGAAAAGAGATGTTAGGCGAATTTTGATGGATATTTGGTTAGCTGGTGGAATAGCAGGAGTTTCTGTTATTTGCCTTCTTTTTCTTCCAGAAATGATTATTACGCTTAAGTATGTACTTGGCTACTATTTAATTTTGATGCTTCCACCATTTTTGAACCGCCTGTTAGATTATCTCTTTGCCAAAGTGTATATGCTGCCTGAGGAACAAGTACTGGTCATTATTTCCTTACTGGAAGCAAGAGAATTGCCAATGGAACATCTAGAAAGTATTCAAAAACAATCTAATCCAGATATGTTACGTCTTCATCCTAGTTTTGCCTTTTTATCTGAACGTAAAGATTATACAACTTCATTTGCAACCGTATTGCGTCTAACTTTTTCTGGAGAAACAATGTATTTAACACCTGTAAATGTAGAGGCGTGGTCCATGTACTGGGATCGTTTTATCCAAGTAGCGCAAGTAGAAACGGAAAAAAATATTCTTCCGATCTGGCATAGGAGCAATATAAAGCGCTTGTTATGGAAAGGCTATTTTGCAATTAGCGTTAAAGGTGTTGCTGCATATACAGCGTTACTAAGTATTTTGATTTTTCTTCATTGCCCGTGGTATGTGATTACTGTTTTTGTATTTTTATGGTGGCTGTTTAATATGTATATTGCAGACCGACTGCTTATTCATGCTTCAGACGCAGAAGAAGTTACAGCGGGAGAGTTATATCATATTTCCCAGGAAATTTTTTCGCAAGCTGGAATAACAGGCACTAGATTATATATGATTGATTCTGATGTATACAACGGTTTTGCAACGGGTATGCACATTGGAAAAGGTACGATAATGTTGACTAGCGCAACAACGAAATTATCTTCGTCTGCAGTGAAGGCTATTTTAGCACATGAGGCAATACACATAAAAAAACGAGATGTTATGGTGAATCAAATTGGGCGGATGGTGTTAATGATTGTTCTTGGATTTAGCATCTTTGTATCTTTTGATTTACTAAAACAGTTAATAGAACAGCCATTACTATTTATTATATTAATAAATTTATTTTCGGCTATTTTTTTATCTGTTTATCAGGGATTTCTCAATGGACAGAAATAAGGGCTGATTATTTGGGAGCTAAACTATTAGAGGCGGGAAATAGACATATGGCTGATGGATTGAAAGAATTAGCTGTTGCCCAAGATCAAGCAACAAACAAGGCATTACAATATAGCACTCTTGAAGAGAATAACCATAACAGCATAGAAAGAGGTAGCTGGTTGTTACGCTTCATGGAGTTTCAGTTTATGCCGCATCCGCCGTTATATTGGCGTATTCAACAACTATGTAAAGAAGAAAATTGGAAGAGTACGAGAAAAGCGTGGCTAATTGCACGGATAAAAGAATCGTTGCCAGATTTCTTCCAGCATAAAAGAGTTAACTTATAAGTTGTAGCACTCACTATCAAGACTTGTTCAACAAATCTTGATAGTGAGAAAAAAGAAACCATTTCATATATAGGAAGCGTGAGATAATGGTCCCAAATGCCCCTAAGGCCATTATCTAGAGAGCATTTCAGTACCCTGAAAATTGACATATCCAGTAATAGTAGGAGAAGGTAATCAGTTATTTGGCACTTAATGTGGTGGCTCATGCAGGAAAAGCATGAGTATAGCTTTTTTTGCGAGTGAGGAGGCTCAAGGTGCCCTGAGGAAAGCGTCCACCTGCAGTGGAAAGTAACGGGGGCACTGGCAGATACAATCTTATAAAATTAGTTAGAATAAAATAGGCGGAAAAATAACGCCTAAACATAATATACGAGGAGTGATTACTTGGAAAAACAACTTTTCACTATTCATATTTTGCATCTCATTTTAATCTTATTACTACTGTTATATGGGCTTTTACATGGTTTGAACTTCGATTTCTTATTCTTTTTTGGAATAGTAATACTCATCTATTCCATGAGCATGGCCCGTTTAATCAACAAACAATCCAATGAAGCATTAGGAAAGTGATAGGGGGATTTCTAGAAGTTTTTCTAACAATGGTATAAGTTGGATAAAAAAAACATAAACGGACAGAAATAAGATAGACAGACGATGGAAGGGGACTTATGATGTCTATCTTACTATTTTTTTACGAACTAGGGAGAAAATTTTTTATATATAAAGTGTACGATCTTTCTGCACAAATGGCTTATTATTTCCTGCTATCTGTTTTTCCGTTTCTGTTCGTCATTTATTCGTTAATTCCTTATTTGCCCTTTAATGAAGATTATATTTTAACGCTAATTGAACCGTATGCACCGGATACAACGTATCGTCTCATTAGAAATACGTTAACTGCTGTGCTTGCAAATCAAAATCAACCCTTGCTTTCTTTAAGCTTGGTTATTTCTGTATGGCTTGCTTCAATGGGATTTCAATCCATGAAACGTATACTTAACACGGCTTATAACGTGCATGCGAAGGAAAGTATCGTAAGGCAAGTAATTGAAGGGCTAATGTTAACGATAGGATTTATGATTGTTTTCTTGTTTTCTGTTGTTGTTCCTGTTTTGGAAAGAACACTGAGGGCATATTTGGTCGATATATTTACCAATGATAGTTTTCATCGTTTGTGGGATTTTATCCAATGGGGAGTTGGTAGTTTTTTAATCATGACTTTTTTTCTTCTACTTTATTATTTCACTCCAAATCTACGTGTCAAAGTAAAGCAAGTTCTTCCAGGTGCGCTTGTCGCTACAATTGGTTGGCAAATTATCTCCCTTCAATTTGCTACTTTTGTTAGTCGTAACGATTATACCGCTTTTTATGGACAATTAGGCGGTATTGTTGTATTAATGATTTGGTTTTATATGTCTGCTATGATCATTATTATTGGGGGACTAGTTAATGCTATGGTTTATCCGATTCAACGTAGCGAAAGGCGTTCTTTTTAGCCTTGAAAATCATGACATACGATATCGTTTGTATGAGCTGAGCGGATACTGTTTCCCCTGTTTTTTCTCCGACAAAAGTTTGAAACACTCGTAAATACAGGATCTTCGCTACCTTAACTACTATTTCGCAAACCTATTCATTTTTTAATCAGACAATAAATAACGGATTCTCTCCTATCTATATTCATGATTGGAACATGCCTTGAATATCTATATAGTAATACATTTGGGACGTAGTAGGAGGGGAATCCATGGTTGAATTTATGCTTAAATTATTTACATCAGAACAAAGAGTGGAAGCTATTTTAAGCAGCTCCATTATTGAGTTTATTTTTGTTGTCCTGTTTGTCATGTTTCTGTTGGCTTTGCTGATTCATTTTACCATTTACAATAAATTAAAAATGATTCGAAATCATCTTAAAACGACGGGGAATTTGAATGTATATCCGTTAAAAACATTGAAAGAACAATATGAACAAAAGCAAAAACGAGAAATGGTTAAAGTGGAGACATTTGTTCAAGAGCAATTTTCGAACTGGCGTATATGGCAGGTGTCTGTCGTTAGTCTCATTAAAATGGTCCAAATGACCGTGTCAGTGTTTATATTATTAGGAGTACTTGGCACATTTATTGGCTTAACCTCTTCTTTAGGTAGTATTGATTTACAAGGAAATGATGTGGTTACAGGGGTAGCAAGTGTATTAGCTGGTATTGATGTTGCTTTTTATACAAGTATTGTTGGGATGGGATTTTCATTAGTGATGACGGTATTAATAAAGGTATTCAATACAGAATTTATGTTAACAGATATTATGCTGATGACGGAGACAAGATTAGAAGGCACAGAGGAAAAAGGACTGCAACGATTAGTAAGCATTTCAGAGGCGATTCATACCTCTATACAGCATTTACAAAAATCGAATCAACAGTCCTTTAAAACAATAGAAGCCGCCTTCGCTGGATTTCAAAATTACACCTCAAGTTTGGAACAATCCGCTAAAGACTTAGCTGCATTTAATCATGGGCTTTCAGATAATCTCGAATCATTTCAGCAATTATTTACACATATGCAAAAAGTAACCGATCGTTTTGCTACGGGAACGGACAATCTAAACGAAAATTTTGCTACATTATTTACGTATTTTAAACGTATGGATAGTCATAACGAACGACAGGAGAAAGCGTTCGAACAAACATATGAGAAGATAAAAGAAGCAACGATTTCGCAAATGGGCATGTTGCAAAATTTTTTAGATTCCACAGAGGAAATAAAACAATTCACATCTACTTTATTAGATGAACAAGCATCGTTACATCATAATTTCACCGCGATACAGGAAAAGAGCAAACAACTCGTTGTGCAAATGGAGTCACAGAACAGTGAATTTAGATCCATATTTGGTGCGGATCTATCGACAAAGCTATCAGGTGTGATTGAACAGCTACATGGACTGTCGAGAGAATTTGATAAAATGGGGGATGGTTTAACACAGCTTCCAAATGCTCTTGAAGTCATTAACCAAACGCAAGCAGAATATAAACATTTATTATCGGATCGTTTCCAAGAATTAAAAGAATTTAACCGTACATTTAGCAATCATATGAAATCACAGGCTACAAATACGACGGCATTTGAAAAACATTTGCAGCAAACGATAAGTTCTTTTGAACAAATGGCTATGAAAAATAGTCAATTGTTACAAGAAATAAATGGAACCATTTCCCAAATGACGCAAACCCATCAGCAACGCGAGAACCATTTGGATAATAGTGTGCATATATTAAAGGATACGTTAGCCAATTATGTTCATAATTTGGAAGGGTCTGTAGGAAAACGATTAGATCAAATTGGTCAAGCTCTCCAATCGTCCATGCGTGAAGTAAATGAAGGGCTGCGCAATGAATGGAATGAACTAAGAAGAAGAAATGACACGATACAGCAAAATCAAGTAAGGGCAATCCAACAAAGCGTACAGGATCTGCAGCGGGAAATTCACATGTTAAACGAGCAATTGGCAACTTTCTCACAACGTAATTACACTGCAAATAATGCGATTAGGCTGAACCAAAATGAATACTAAATATGAGCGTTTATTTAGGCAGAATAGGGACGAAGGACATTTTTGGCCATCATTTACAGACTTACTTACAACGATTTTGCTTTGCTTTATTCTAATTTTTGTTGCTATGATGATTATTAAATCCTTACAAATAGAAGAAATGAAAAAGACGTTAGACCAAATTATGGGGGTACGAGCAAAGTTAGTGGAAGACTTAAAAGAAGAGTTCGGTGGTTCTGAATTAGGTGTTGAAGTCGACGAAAAGACGGGCGCCATCATTTTTAATACAGAGATTTTGTTTGCCTATGATAAGCACGAGTTAAAGGCTAACTCTTATACTTTTTTAGACGAATTTGTTCCCAAATATTTGGATATTTTGTTGCAAGAAGGATATGAAGAGTATGTTGCGGAGATCATTATTGAAGGTCATACGGACCGTGATGGGTCATATTTATATAATTTACAGTTAGCACAGAATAGGGCATATAGTGTTGCTGCCTACCTATTAAGTGATGATTTTCCATACAAGAATATCCAGCAGCATTTAGCAAATAAATTAACAGTAAACAGTAAATCATTCTCCGACGTTAGGATGGATGAGAAAGGGGATTATAGTGCAGAAGCTTCTCGTAGAGTGGAATTCAAATTTCGACTCAAGGACGAAGAAATATTAGATAAAACAAGAGATATATTAGGTGAGTAGAAAGACCTGCGGTAGTATGTCAAGTAAAAATTAAATAGTTTTTTAGTTATCAAGGTACAATTTGCTTAAAAAAGGCAACCCTAAACCGACTCCAGTAAACATGTGTAAAATACTGCAAATTACTCAAAGGATTAGAAGCTAATTATGCTTCATGTATTGACGCTCCTTTGTGGCGTGTAAATTTGGTTTTTGCGTAGTAGCGCATCCACCAAACGTACTAGTTTTCTTGCAGTTAAGACGAGGGCTCTTTTGTGTTGATGCTTTGGTACTTCATCGAACTTTTTCGCGTAATACTCTTTGTATTCAGGAACATGCCTTCTTACCAAGTTGGCGGCTTCAACGAGGTAATAACGGAGATACTGATTTCCATTACGCGATAACGATGTGTCGTCAGCTGTAAAGCGACCAGATTGGTGTTTACGCCATAGAGTCCTGCATATTTGGCGATCTTCGCTTCGTGAATTGTCCCAAATGATCCTAAGACCATTATCTAGGAACATCACGGAACGTCCAAGACATTTGACATATTATCTTAGGTCTTTACTAATTCATGAGTTTGTCCAAACCAAGTTACTTGGAACGGAAGGCGGCGACTCCAGCGGGAAAAGCATGAGACTTGAGACCCCGCAACGAGCGTTTTTTGCGAGTGAGGAGACTCAATCAGCCCTGAGGAAAGCGTCCGCCTGCAGTGGAAAGTAACGGTAGCACTAGCAGATACAATTTTTATAAATTAGTTAGAATAAAATAGGCGGAAAAATAACGCCTAAACATAATATACGAGAGGGGATAAGCATTGTCATGCTACAGGAGCGTAATTGTAGAGAGATTCTGTATTAAAAATGACAGCTATCCCTATCTTCGTTGTCTCTTTAAAGTCAGAAAATCACTTTTAGCAGAATCACTTATACGATATCTGTCATACACTAGTTATTGATTACGTAAAAGTTCAGTTCAGAAAATGATGGAATGGGTATCAAATGGCATCTAATTTAAAGGAAATAACGGGATCTCTTCTTTCGGCAATTGGAACGATACAAGCGGCGATTGGTAGCACTCCCCAATTATCTTTAAGTGAAGATCAACGTTTTCAACTTCGATTAATAGGTAATGTATTACAAGCTCTAGGAAGCGGCGTCACTGCTGATGGGGAAACCACGGCTTCTTTTGAAAAATTAGGGTACCAAATTCAAGCTACGGGCAATTCAACTGTAATAGTAGGAATGTTGATTTATCGTTCTTCTGATCCTATAACAAAAGAAAAATGGATTATAACAGGACTGTGGATGCAGGCATTGGGGAGTTTTCTAGTTGCTAGTGATGAATGGGCTGATCACACAAAGGGTGTGTGGGAAAATACTATCGGAGCATTATTGCAAGGTATTGGTAACTCTTTACAAGCAATAAGCGGCATTCAAACGCTTCAAAACAATCAGTCTGATCAGCGTATAATTGGGGTTGTAGGAAGTTGGATACAAGCAGTAGGCACCGTTATATCGTTTATTGGAGCATTTCAAGAAGAATAGTTATTGAAACGCATCTTAACGGGTGCTTTTCTTTTTACATTAAAGGAAAGCATACGTTTTTTTGGTTTATCACATAAAAAATACGAAGCATTCCCCCATTATGACTTGGCTAAGCCAATTTTTTCTAACACTTTATGGTAAATTCATACTGGTTTTATTTGAGAATAATTTTTGGAAAGCTAAAATTTTTTGGATTATAATGTTAGAATATAAAGAGAATCGGAATATGTTCGATGTGGGGTGAAGCCACTGGAAAAAGTGATTTGGATTTTGGTTGCCTATGTATTTGGCTGTTTAAATGGCGCTTATTATGTTGGTAAACTATTTTATCAACAAGATATTAGAGAATTAGGTAGTACGAATGCTGGAGCTAGAAATGCGGGGAGGGTCTTTAGTCGTTCTGCGTTTATTGTTACAGTAATCATAGATGCATGGAAGGTAATTATTCCGTTATGGATAGCTATCAGCTTTTGGGAAATGGATACGATTATATTAGGGTGTATGGCTATTGCCCTTCTCCTAGGTCATTTATGGCCAGTACAACTAGGTTTTCGTGGAGGAAAGGGAGTAGTTGTATACTTAGCTACAGCACTTATGTTAGCACCTATCCCTTTAGTTGTTTGTGGTTTTATCATCTTGGTAGGGTATCAGCTTCATAAAAATCTTACGTTAATAGCGATGATTGGGTTTAGTAGTATCCCGTTAAACTTGTTCATTTTCTTTAGAAATATCGAGTTGACAGTAGTTTATTTTATAATGCTGTTTGTTGTTGTAATTATGCATAGAAATGGGGACTAATGGTGAAAGAATCATACTTTGTAATTTATAAGATAGCAGACTTAGAAGAAGAGTTAGAGCAAATCTATCGTTTAAACTATGAAACGTTTGTTGAAGAGATTCCACAGCATGAAAAGAACAGCGACCATAGATTAGTAGACCGTTTTGACGATAAGAATACATATGTTATTGCTAAACGAGGCAAGGAAGTAATTGGCATGATTTCGGTTCATAATCAAAGACCTTTTTCGCTTGACCAGAAATTAGATAATGTGGATGATTATTTACCTGCATCTGCAACCCCTTGTGAAATACGTCTATTAGCTATAAAAAAGCAGTATCGAGGAGGGCGTATCTTTTATGGTCTCTGTGAAACGTTAGTAGACTATTGTTTGGAAAAAGGGTTTAATATGGCGGTTATTTCTGGAACATTAAGGCAAACCAAGCTCTATAAGCATTTAGGGTTTAAAGCGTTTGGACCATTAGTTGGAACAGAAGAAGCCCCGTATCAACCCATGTATTTAACGAAGAAAAACTTTGAGCGTGCCTCTAAATTATTTGAACGAATGTTGCGAAAAGAAGCACGGCAAGAGAATTATAATTTTCTACCAGGTCCTGTAGAGGTTTCTGATGCTGTAAAAAAAGCATGGAGTGATAAAGCAATATCTCATCGTGCGAAGGATGTACATAAAGTGATGGAAGAGGTACAGCAACAATTATGTGATGTAACCAATGCTAATTATGTAGAAATTGCAGTAGGGACAGGTACACTTGCAAATGATATGATTGCTGCTCAATTAACAACACTTCCAGGTGCAGGGTTAATTCTGTCAAATGGCGAATTTGGAGAACGTTTAATGGATCAAGCTGTTAGATTCGGCCTTACTTTCCAAAGCATTTCTAAGTCGTGGAGTGCACCGATTACTTTAGAAGAAATAAAACGAACATTGGTGGAGCATCCAGAAATAGAATGGCTATGGACTGTCCATTGCGAGACATCAACAGGCTATGTTTATCCATTGGAAGATTTAAAGCAGCTATGTAACAAATATGGTGTCCGTTTATGTATAGATGCTTGTAGTACGGTTGGTGTTCTACCGCTTCATTTAGAGTCCGTTTATTTAGCAAGCACGGTAAGTGGAAAAGGTATCGGTTCATACCCGGGATTAGCTATTGTGTTTCATCACGAGAAGCTTTTTCCACAAAATTCAATACCTAGTTATTTAGACCTTGGTAGGTATCAAACAAGCGATAGTATTCCGTTTACGCATTCATCCAATAGTTTGTTTGCTATGCAAGCTGCTTTACAGCAGTTTTGTCCAGATAAAACAAAGCTATTTCGAGATATAAGCAATGCCTTTCAAAGCGTTGGCATGCAAGTGCTTACTGGAGAAAATTATTCTCCAGGCATTGTGACGGTTTGTCTACCTCCTGAAATTCGTTCACGTCAGTTTGGTGATGTGTTAAAACAAAAAGGGGTTCAAGTTAGTTATGAAAGCAGTTATTTACTAAACCATAACTGGTTTCAAGTGGCTATTATGGGACAACAACAAGCTTCGCATATTATGAAAGGCATAGAGATTATTGTTGAGGTATATCAACAGTTTGCTAGGGAGAAGGAGATTCATTCATGCGAAAATTAACTCTGTTGATCGAAAGAAATGTATTGATGACGCTGATTATCTTATTATGGTTAAAATCAGTCATTATTTCTTTTACTACTTTTCAACTACCGCTTTATTCTTGGTTTGATATCATGGTCGTTTTTATCAACCCGATTGGCATTATTATGATCATGTTTGGGATTAGTTTCTTGTGGAGAAAACGTTTGTCTCCACTTATGCTATTTATCATTTATCTATTATTGTTAGGCATATTGTATGCAAATGTGCTATATTATCGGTTTTATATTGATTTTGTTACCGTTTCTGTTTTACTACAATTGAACAATGTAGGAGGTTTAGGACCTAGCACGGTTGAACTCTTTTCCCCGCTTGATACGTTGTTATTTGTGGATGTTGCAGTTATTGGGTATGTTATTTTTAAAATGAACAGAAAGAAAAACCATCCAGTAGTACCTAATAAGAAAAGATATGCTTTTACTGGTGTGGGGTTGCTTGTCTTTACTTTGGTCATTGCGCTCATTCAAAATCCGTTTCTTTTACAAACAGATTACGATCGTGAAGAACTAGTGAAGTCATTAGGTTTATATAATTATCAGCTGATAAATATAGCAAATGGTGTTAAATCTCCCGTAATGAAAGCTTTTGCAGATGAGGCAGATGTAAAAGAAGTACAATCGTATATCCAAGGTAATGAAGAAAAGGATTCGTTTCAGGAATTTGGAATAGCGGAAGGAAAGAATGTTGTTTTTATTAGTTTAGAGTCTACACAGAATTTTGTGGTTAACCAAAAAGTGAATGGCAAAGAAATAACCCCATTTTTAAATGAGCTGATTCAAGACAGTTTTTATTTTAACAATATATACGACCAAGCAGCGCAAGGAAAAACATCTGACGCTGAATTTATGATTAATACTGGCTTATATCCTTTACCAAGTGGATCTGTATTTGTTCGCAGACCGAACAATGAATTTCAATCTTTACCGCATATCTTGCGAGAAGCAAATGGCTATACGGCTGCTGCTTTTCATGGAAATGATGCTTCTTTTTGGAATAGAGACGATATGTATCAATCGTTAGGGTTTGATAGGTTTTTCTCGAAAAAAGATTATCATGTGACAGAAGAAAATTCGGTTAATTATGGGTTAAAAGATATTCCCTTTTTTGAGCAATCAATGGAAAAATTACTTCATTTATCTGAACCTTATATGGCAAGTTTCCTTACGTTAACGAATCATTTTCCATTTTTATTAGAAGAAGAGGATCAATCTATTGCACCTGCGAATACATCTGTAGGTGTTGTTAATCGATATGTAACAACCGTTCGGTATGAGGATGAAGCATTAAAACGTTTTTTTGAATTAGTAAAGGAAAAAGACATGTATGAAGATACAGTGTTTGTTATCTATGGAGATCATTATGGTATTTCCCAAAAATATGAAGCTGGCGTTTATGAATTACTTGGGCAAGAGGATACGGAAATGAGCCACCTTGAGCTACAAAAGGTGCCAGTAATTATCCATGTACCAGGACAAGAAGGAAAAAAGATAGAAACAGTGGGAGGAACGATTGATATTCATGCAACTGTTTCTGAATTAATGGGTGTACGAGATAAGGAGCAAATAAATTTTAGTCGCAATCTATTTACGAGAGATAATGAAGCCCCTGTTGTGTTTCGTGATGGAAGCATCGTCACAGGGAAATATGCTTATGTAAATGGTCGTTGTTATCATAAGCACAAGCAACAGGTTGTCAAATCAAATACATGTACTGATTATTTAGAAACGGCGAGAAATGAATTATATGCTTCGGATCAAATTATCCTTGGTGATCTATTTCGCTTTATCGGAAAATAACCTCGAAGGAGAGGCCCTTTTGATGAAACAGAATGAAGCAAAAAATTTGCTATTATATCTATGGTAAGCTATTCTTTGTGCATACTTATTACACTTATATCACTGAAATATTTATTTAGAATTTTTAGAGAGGTGTGTACGTAAGCATCGGTTGCATAGTCCCAGTCGTATTTCGATTGAGCTTGTAACCGTTTATTCATAATGTTATTTTCAACTTAAACTTATATTAACTATCCATAGATAAAGCAGGAGGGGACAGCTGTGAAACTTGTTGGAATAGCCGGCTCGTTAGTTGGTGAAAAAACGTCGCAAGTAGTACATGACGTTTTACGTGTAGCCAAACGTGTCGATAAACAAATAGAAATCGAATTAATCGACTTGAAAGAATATGATGTAGAGTTTGTTAAGGGGTCACCTTTAGCCTATTATAATAAAGACACATGGTATGTAGTAAATACGATTTTAGCAGCAGATATGATTGTTTTTGGTTCACCTATCTATCAAGCATCTATTTCAGGTGCGTTGAAAAATTTGCTCGACCATTTTCCAATCGACGCCTTCAAATCAAAAGTTACAGGAATTGTAACTACTGCTGGATCGGATAAGCACTTTCTCGTATCCGAATATCAATTAAAGCCAATACTTGCTTATTTGAAAGGAATCATACCTCGTTATAGTGTTTTTGTTAACAATGATTGTTTTAATGATGATAATGAGATTATTGACCAAGATGTACAAGAAAGGATAAATAAGCTCGCTCAAGAAATGATTACAATTAAAAAACGTACGTATAGCATTTAAATAAATGTAAGCAAAAATAAATAGATCTATCACTTATTTTTAAGAAAAGGGGACCTCTGTAACTCCATATAGTCATAGCCGAACAATTAAAATAAAATTGTTCGGCTATTTGCATTTGAGGAAAGTATATGATGAAGGCTTACAGTTTTCGTTTTTAAGATTTGATGAAAAAGAAGAATAGATTTCGCTCTTCTATGTGAAGATGCCTTTATACAAAAATGAACATAATTAATCTGTGTAGCTTGCTGAGACAACAGTTTTCATAAGATTTCATAAAAAGAGCACAATAGAACATAGCAACAGGCTACATAGTTTGGGCTAAAACACTGTTGAATCAACATTGTAAGCGCATTACAATAAAGTTAAAGGAGGGGCAAAGTTGTTTGATCAAAGGTCTTTTAAACTGTTTGAAGAAATTATTACGCATGATGAGATTACTGTTTCTCAACTCATACGAAAATTAGATGTTTCAGAACGGCAATTTAACTATGATTTGGAAAAAGTGAATAACACTTTAAAAAGTATGAAGTTAGAGCCAATTAAACTGCATGATCAACAATTTGTCGTTGATGCTAAAGTGAAGGATTTACTTCAAGCTGGTGCTCCTTTGGATATTTCTATGCATCACATTGTTTTATCAGAAGAGGAACGTATTTATTTACTCTATTTATACACGTTTATTCGCAAAGAACCTGTTTCCAATTATCATTATCAGCAATTGCTTTACGTAAGTAAGAATACAGCGCTAAGTGATGTGAAAAAAGCAAAAAAGTTGTGTCAAAAAAAAGGGGTTATCCTTCAATATTCAAGGAAAGATGGCTACCACTTAACTGGTACAGAAATGGAAAAAAGAAGGTTAGCAAGCTTTTGTATCAATTACTTGCTCACAAAGTCACTAGGAAAAGAGATGTTAGTACTCGTATTAAAATCGTGGAAACAGGAAGGCTACTATGTGAATACGCAGTTAACAGTGAATGATGTGTTAAAAGTAAAGCAAATTCATTTAGTGAAGGATAGAAAAGCCGAAGTTATTTTTCATTTGACGTTTATAAGAGTCCGAACTGCAAACATCGAGCCATTGTTTTCTCAAGAAGAGAAACAGTTATTGCGTTCACAACGCTTGTTTGGGCTGGTAGAAGAGTTGGCACGACGATTATTTGAAAATAATCAATTAGAAGAACAATATTATTTGACCTTGCAATTATTAATTGCCTTACAGGAAGTGAAATTAGAAGAAAATCCATATTTAAGCAGACTGACCATGCAAATCATTGAAGCATTTGAAAAAAACACCTTGCTTCCGATTGATAATAAAACGTTCTTACAAAAAAGCTTGTATAACCACCTCGTTCCAGCTTTTTATCGAATTATATTTGAAATACCGCTTGTGAACCCTTTAACATCACAAATTAAACAAAAGTATGTGGAATTGTTTCAATTTGTCAAACGCTCGCTCGCTCCTTTATCTGATTGGACAAAAAAGCCAATTAGTGATGAGGAAATAGGTTATTTTACGCTTCATTTTGGCGGTTATCTTGAAAAAAATAGAAATAGGAATAAAACAGAAATTCATGGATTAATTGTTTGTTCTAACGGCGTTAGTTCTTCCATTATGTTGCGTGCACAGTTAAAGGAGATGTTTCCAAACATTCATTTTTCCCGGGTGCACACAGCTGAACAAGTGAGCTTACTTCCAACGTCTAGTTATGATCTGATCTTTACTACAGTAGATGTGGATTCGCCCAAGCCGATATTTACAGTGAAACCATTGCTTTCAAAAATAGAAAAAAATTATTTAATTGAATCCGTAATGAATCAATTCCCTATTTTAAATAATTACGATTTTTCGATGGATCAAATAATGGAAGTTATAGCAAAACATACAGAAATTAAAGATGAGAAACGGTTATTTTCAGACCTTGTTGATCTCATACATCTAAGTCATACCGATATAGGAGGGTATAAACCAATGCTTTCAGAATTACTTACCGAAGAAATGATTCAGTTTACAGATGAGCCTTTGAGCTGGAAAGAAGCGATAGAAATGGCTGCACAACCATTACTTGCAGCTCATAAAATTAGACCAGAATATATTGAGGCGATGAATAAAAAAGTCGAAGAAGTAGGAACTTATATTCATATAGGTAAAGGAATTGCTATTCCTCATGCACGACCAGAGGAAGGCGTAGTCCATTTAGGGATGTCATTTTTAAGAACAAACACACCAGTTAAATTGCTAGGAAAGGATGACCATCAAATTGATGTCTTTATTTGTTTAGCAGCGGTTGATAATGAGGCGCACTTAAAAGCATTATCTCATTTAACAAAGTTGCTGTCAGATAACGCAATACTACAAGCTTTAAAAGCAGCGCAAACAGCGCAAGAGGTCATGGAAATTATTAAATAAAAAGGAGATGGAAAAAATGAAATTTTTAGCAGTATGTGGGTCAGGATTAGGAACAAGTTTTATGGTGGAAATGAATATTCAACAAATTTTACAAGAGATAGGTGTCACGGGTGTTGAAGTGTCGCATTCTGATTTAAGTTCAGCAACACCTGGAGACGCAGATGTATTCTTTTTAGCAAAAGATATTGCTGAGGGAGGCGCCCATTTAGGTGAAGTAATCGTGTTAGATAATATTATAGATATGGATGAGTTGAGGGACAAGGTAACAAAAGTAGTAAAAGAAAAAAATCTAATTTAATACGAGGAAAGGATGACTACCATGAATGAATTCTTAAGTGTCTTAGTCGATATTTTAAGTCAGCCAGCCATTTTAGTTGCTGCCATTGCGCTAATTGGATTATTAGCGCAAAGAAAAAATTTGTCAGAAATCATGAAAGGCGCTATTAAAACATTCGTTGGGTTTATTGTTATTGCTTCGGGAGCTGGAATACTAGAACAAGGCCTTTCTCCATTTGGTGCTATGTTCCAAGAAGCATTTAATGTGTCAGGAGTAGTACCAAATAATGAGGCCATCGTTGCATTGGCGTTGAATGAATATGGGACAAATACAGCACTCATTATGTTTTTTGGAATGATTGTTAACGTTCTCATTGCCAGATTTACAAGATATAAATATATCTTCTTAACTGGACATCACACACTCTATATGGCTTGTATGCTTGCCGTAATAATGGCTGTAGCAGGATTTGATACGATACCATTAATCGCTGCAGGTGCGGTTGCGTTAGGTATTATTATGACGCTATCTCCAGCTATTTTACAACCATTTATGCGACAGCTTACTGGTAATGATAATGTCGCTTTAGGCCATTTTAGTGCGGTAGGGTATGCTATTAGCGGATTAACTGGAAAATTATTCAAAAAAAGCAAAGAGCATTCCACAGAGAATATTGATTTTCCAAAAGGACTTGGATTTTTACGCGATAGTACGGTAAGTATTGCTTTAACCATGATTGTTATGTATATCATTGTTGCGCTCTTTGCGGGCTCCACATTTATTGAAGCGGAACTTAGTGATGGTACAAACTACCTCGTGTTTTCTTTGATGAAAGGTGGTAGTTTTGCGGCTGGGGTGTTCATTATACTATCAGGTGTTCGTCTCGTGCTAGCAGAGATTATTCCAGCATTTAAAGGGATTTCTACGAAGATTGTTCCAAATGCAAAACCAGCTCTTGATGTTCCGATTATTTATACGTATGCACCGAACGCTGTTTTAATTGGTTTTTTCAGTAGTTTTATTGGCGGGATATTCAGTATGGGAATTATGTTTGTTTTAGGTACAACCATTATTCTTCCTGGTGTTGTGCCACACTTTTTCACAGGTGCAGCAGCTGGTGTTTTAGGTAATGCAACAGGTGGTATAAAAGGTTCTGTTGCCGGTTCGTTTGTAAACGGAATTATTATTTCGTTTTTACCAATATTTTTACTTCCAGTCCTAGGAGAGCTAGGTTTTGCCAATACAACCTTCTCTGATGCTGACTTTGGTGTATCCGGTATATTCTTTGGAACATTAGCAAATTATGCAGGCCCAATTGCAATCGTTATTAGCTTAATTGTCATTCTAGGCTTAATGCTTATTCCTTTTGGTAAGAAAAAAGAAGCAACAAAAAACGTTTAAATAGGAAAATAATACAAGAAAAAATGAACTGGAGGAGTCATCTATGACGAAATCAGGAAACAACATTGAAAACTTATCTATCAATACCATTCGTACCCTAACGATTGATGCGGTAGAACGTGCGCAACATGGTCATCCAGGTATGCCAATGGGAGCAGCGCCAATGGCATACAGCCTATGGAAACGCATCATGAATATGAATCCTAAAAACCCTGAATGGTTCAATCGAGATCGCTTTGTTTTATCGGCAGGTCACGGTTCTATGCTACATTACTGCTTATTACATCTAGCGGGTTACGATCTATCTTTAGATGAGTTGAAAAACTTCAGACAATTAGGTAGTAAAACAGCAGGACATCCAGAATTTGGGGTAACGCCAGGAGTGGAAATTACTACAGGACCACTTGGGCAAGGAATACCAGCTACTGTTGGTTTAGCTTTAGCTGAGAGACATTTAGCTGAAACTTTTAATCGGGAAGGCTATCCAATTGTTGACCATTACACATATACTATTTGTGGTGATGGTGACTTAATGGAAGGTATTTCTTATGAAGCAGCATCTTTAGCAGGACATTTAAAGTTAGGTCGTTTAATTGTTTTATATGACTCTAATGACATTAGTTTAGATGGTGAACTAGCGTTATCGTTTTCAGAAGATATCAAACAGCGGTTTGAATCTTGCCATTGGCAATACCTTTATATTGAAGATGGAAATGATATAGAAGCAATTGAACAAGCAATTAAAGAAGCGAAAGCGGATGAAGACCGCCCAACAATTATCGAAATTAAAACAAAAATCGGCTATGGTGCTCCTACTATTGAAGGTAAAAGTGATGCACACAGTGATCCAATTGGTGTTGAAGAGATTAAACGTGCAAAAGCGTTTTATAAATGGAACTATGAAGAAGATTTCCATGTACCTGAAGAAGTATACGAAGATTTTCGTAGTATTTTAGAGAATGGAACCAAAAAAGAGGAGCAATGGAATAAATTATTTAAGCAGTATGAAGAAGTGTATCCAGAGCTTGCTGTTGAATTAAAGCGATTAATCGCTGGTGATTTACCAAAAAACTGGGAAGATGATTTGCCTGTTTACAAAGAAGGAGAGGCAGTTGCGACACGTGCTTCCGCAAGTCAAGTGCAGCAAGCTTTAGCAGAGCACTTTACAGAACTAGTTGGTGGATCCGCAGATTTAAATGCTTCAACGAAAACAAGGTTACAATCATTTCCTGATTTAACATCACAAAATTATGCTGGTAGAAATATTTCATTTGGTGTTCGAGAATTTGCTATGGGTGCTATCGCAAACGGAATGGCACGTCATTATTTAAGACCATTTGTCAGTACATTCTTTGTATTTTCGGATTATTTACGACCAGCTATTCGACTGTCCGCTTTGATGGAGCAACCGGTAACCTTTGTGTTTACCCATGATAGTGTGGCGGTTGGACAAGATGGGCCAACTCACCAACCGGTTGAGCATTTAGCCTCTTTTCGAGCGATGCCTCATATTACCGTATTAAGACCTTCAGATGCGAATGAAACGAAAGAAGCTTGGAAAATTGCCGTAACACAAAAGGATCGTCCAACCATTCTCGTACTGGGGCGTCAAGCCGTCCCAACTTTAAGACAGACAGGGGAAAAGGCAGTAACAGGTGTTCCAAAAGGAGCTTATGTTATATCGGAGGCTGAAAAAACAGCAGAAGGAATTTTAATTGCTGCAGGATCAGAGGTTCACCTCGCTTTGAAGGCTCAGGCAAAGCTTGCTGAAGAAGATATTCATGTGAATGTTGTCAGTATGCCATCTTGGGATCTATTTGATAAACAGTCACCAGAATACAAAGAAAGTGTATTACCTTCGCATTTACAAACACGCTTATCCATTGAAATGGGTTCTAAGGTTGGTTGGAAGGAATATACAGGATGTAATGGTGCAGTAATGAGCATTGATTCATTTGGCGTTTCTGGACCAGGAGACCAAGTGATTGATAAATTTGGATTTACTGTAGAAAACGTCGTAGCCAACTTTAAAAACTTATTATAAACAAATGGTTCCATGGGGATACTTTTAAGATACGAGTATCCCCACTTCTTTTTAAACAAATTTCATTTCGTTCTATCAAAAAATTAGTTCAATATACCATAAGTTGGATTTTAGGAGCGTTCATTATTTTAGTCTTACGTATAAGCGAAGGAGTTAAAACTCCTTATTCCAAAATGGTAAGAACAGTTTCACACCACGTTTATTAAAGGGTAAAAATTTACTATCAGCAATGATATGTGTTATATAGCCAATGAGACATGAATAATATACTCCTTTGATTTGAAGTAATTGATCTAAGTAATAGGCAATAAATCCAAAAAACAAAAGACCGACAATGGAATGTGTATAACTTCTATGTGCTACGAAAGAAGCAATAATAACATAAATTCCTAATAATAGCAGCCACTGTTCTTGCAATGCAAGTCCACCAATAATAACACCTAATCCGGTTATGGTAAGCATATGTTTCTGTTTAAGGCGAATAGAGATGGAAAGCAAAGCAAATCCACTCCCAGCTCCAATCCATTGCTTGCTACCTACTCCTTCATAAAAGCTGTAAATAATAAGTAATACACCGATAACCTGAGCAATTGTTCGAAACAGTTTATGCGATAGGGTAATCTTACCTCGTAATTTCCCATCAATATCTAAGTCTGGAATTAATGCTGAAAAGGTCCCAAGACTAACAAGTAAAGCTGTTTCTGTAGGAGGGCTTTGTAAGTTATTTGCAATTATAAAGCCAGTTACCGTTCCGATTGCTGCGTGAGTTGTACCATTCATAAATATAAACCTCCTTCTAAGTTGTTTCGGAAAGTACTAAAATGTTTCTTGATGATAATTCGGCTACTAAAATGCACTTTTACCATTGTACACCAAAATGTATGTTCTGTTTAGTAGGATAGTTGATAACTGTTATAAAAATCTATTGGCATACAATTTTTTACGTATATATTTTCTACAAAAGATGGGTATGTAATATGTAGTGAGGGAAGCACGAAAATTACGCCTCCTTTTTTAAGCTATAGAAAAGCATGAAGTATTTAGGCTTGACGGCTGCCATAACCGAAAGAAGTGAAATTTCTTTATATAGTTTGGCATAATAAATTAGGAGAGAAGAAAGGGATTAATGCGAATGGATGATTTAATTTACAAATGCGTGGTCTAACTCCACCGTCTTTAGACGGTATCCGCTTTTAGCCTTATCTTTTTTGTCCATACTAAGTGAAGAGGTGAAAGTATGGAAGGATATAGAAAAAATAGTCATGCTGTGTATGATATTAAGTATCATGTCATATGGGTGACAAAGTATAGATATAAGGTTTTGGGCGGGCATATAGCGGTGAGAGTGCGTGATTTGATAAGACAAGGTTGTGAAGCCAGAGGAATTACCATATTGCAAGGAAGTGTTGGGAAAGACCACATTCATTTATTATTATCTTGTCCTCCAAGTATTGCCCCAAGTAAAATATTGCAGTATCTAAAAGGAAGATCATCGAGAT
>NZ_FQXD01000009.1:169100-172824 GCF_900129865.1 Virgibacillus chiguensis | reverse complement strand
GATCTTCCTTTTAGATACTGCAATATTTTACTTGGAGCAATACTTGGAGGACAAGATAATAATAAATGAATGTGGTCTTTCCCAACACTTCCTTGCAATATGGTAATTCCTCTGGCTTCACAACCTTGTCTTATCAAATCACGCACTCTCACCGCTATATGCCCGCCCAAAACCTTATATCTATACTTTGTCACCCATATGACATGATACTTGATATCATACACAGTATGACTATTTTTTCTATATCCTTCCATACTTTCACCTCTTCACTTAGTATGGACAAAAAAGATAAGGCTAAAAGCGGATACCGTCTAAAGACGGTGGAGTTAGACCACGCATTTGTAAGTTAAATTTATTTCTATATGATGCAGTATAGTTTCATGCAATGCAAAAACATCTTATTTAAGTCATTAAAATATATCTTGAAAGATGTAAACAGATTTTGGCTGATTTATTAGTTGCATCAATTTTGCAACAGATAACAAGTGTTACGATGTCAAAATGTACTCATGTGTACATTGTTGAGTTCGAAAACTCAAGGAACATTCAATTATGTTCCATTATCTTCATAAAAGTGGTAGATTAGCTTTGTCAAATAAGCCATTTTTCCTATTCTCCCTCGAATTAGCATCCACGTTTTTAAAAATATGCTATTGACTTCCTTTAGTAGTGGTTAATCACATGCTTGAAATAAATTACGTTAATAATTAAAGTGTCATTCGTAATAAACTACTCTACAATTACTTATTTGTAATAGATTGCATCCAAGTCTACCATATTTTGGGGTGAGGACCCTGTCGTATAATTATTTGATGTCAAATAAGCAAGTTTGCCATATAAAGGCCGTAGCGTGTAATCCTCCATTTTAATGGTTCTCTACGACGACAACCATTATACAAGATTTGGGGGCACTTCTGTTTCTTGTCACTTAAACACATAGGGAGCCAAGGGGTTAAATTAATGAAATTTTCATACCTAATAATTTTATTTCATCACTGCCTACACAATAGCTTGCTGACTTTGCGAACAGCAACTATTGACGTATATTAAGGCTATTATAAATGTGTTTTGTATTATTTTAATTAATTGCATTTTTAATATACTCTATCGTCTTCCTTTTCCCCACAGGATTATGACCCAACTTTCTATTAAAATATAAATCAATTTGAATTTCGTTTGTTAAAACAGACTCATCAATTTCTTTTAATTGAGATACAAACGGTATTAAATGATTATTTATATCATGTTCAACAACAGAATTCTGTAAATACTTTACTTTTGGTATATAGTTATGCTTTTTAAAACTAGATAATACACTTATCCTACTATCGTACTCTGTTTCAGCAATCTCTTTAGTTATATCCAAAGTTTTCATTAATTTATTCACATGAACCTCATAATAATTTGTAACTTTTGTTTGAGGGTTATTAACAATTGCAGTAGAAGATTTCATCATGGAAGCCAGCATCAATGACATAAATCCTCCTGCTGAACTACCATAATAGAAAATATTTTCATTTTTATAATTAAAAAAATCACTTAAATCTTTTAATATCATTGAAATATTTTTTAAATAATGCTCTTTTAGATCTCCAAAACCCCATCCTAACATTAAATGATCCAAATATAATGTGGGATCATTATAAAAAATCATTGATTCTTCTAATTCATCAATCCATGAATGCCTTTGGAATACTGGCAAGGTCATGGTTGAAGGTTTATAAGCACCTGATCCTAATATTAATAAATTACTACTTTTTTTATTTATTCTTACAAAAAACTCATATTTGACACCATTTTTATTTACTTCCAACAAAAATGGTTTTTTTGTAGTTATTTCCAATTTTGGTACATCATTGAATTCTGTGTAAATTTTTTTATATTCGTTAAACATAATAAACCTCCTCAAAGTTTTAATTTTAGTGTTAACATCAAATAGCATTTATAATTTAAAAACAATGTAGAATTATTACGAAAATTTAATGCAGTGTTTATGCTATCTTTTTAGTTTGCAGAATATTACTTTTAAAACAATATTATTTTTACATTTTTAGAGAAAAGAAAGTAGTGCGGGTTATCAATTAAATGCACTACTTTACTTTACACTTTTTAGAAAAATCAATCTCAGCACTATTTAGTATTGAAACAGGTGATAGACAAGGAGTTTTGTGGAGTGGAGGGCATGCATTTCTATGTGTAAGCAAATCCCCTTTTCATATTGATTTGGCTCATAAATCATGCAAGTCATGGCTCCATGTCATACCGACTATGATTCTATCCTTTGGCTATCCCAAACTTAAATAGCGAGAGAACAAAATCATTTATAGTCAGGAACGTCAAGATATAAGTTATAGGAACCTATTTCTTGATAAAGGTTATACATTGTGTATACTTGCTTTGATGCCCATCCAATATCTGTAGCATACTGTTTACCAAATCTATTGTTATCATCCATTGCTTGTGGATCCCATCTCATTTTATATAGTGTGTTTTGACCATTGTTTATATAGCCATCACCAATAAACTTCGCTCCTCCAACAATAGCTTTATAAGGTGTAGTCCACCCCTCATCATATGCTCTTTTAACACCACACTCAATTGGACATGAATCATAAGCACCAATACCAAACATATTATATACGGTGACCCCTTTATACTCAACTCCTTGAGCTAAAGTAGAACTACCGTTTCCAGTCTCTAGCACAGCGTGAGAAACTAAATAAATATCGTTTACCCCATTAACACGACTTGCATCAATAAATGCTTGACCTTGTCCAGCTAATGAACCTTTTCCTCTCAAGTAATTATTTAATACACTTGCTGTCACATCGCTTGACCTTGCCAAATCTAAAAATTGAAACTTTTGTTTCTCGTCATTAATGAAATTATTTGGGTCTAAATAATATCTTACATCTTCTGGACTTGCATTAACCCAACGTTTCTTAAAGTCGATTTGATACCAACCATTTTTCTCATCAATAATATCAACACTTGTACCTTTGGAAAGCTGTCCTACTATCCAGTAACTTGATCCCGGGCCACCTCTAACGTTTAAGGTAGTAGCAGTTACCTTTCCATCTTTAATATAATTTTTTGAAACATAGGTATCATACTTTTTATCCGTCTGCGGACCTGCAGTCATTTGGATGTTTACTGCTTCGTTTAAACTAATATCATATTTAGTATATTCTGTACCATATACATTAAAATTCTTCTTATTAACAAAACCTATTCTGTCTCCAAAGATTATTTTAGCATAGTGATTACCATTAGAGACAATTCTAAAAATCACACCTTCTGTTAAACTTCCAAACTTTACAAAGCTCCCAGATGTATTATCATATACAGGTGTTTTTTTAGTTATGACTATCTTATCATTTATATTTTCTTCATTTTCCTTTTCATTAGTAATTTTACTTTTATTTCCTAACACTGTATGTGAAGTATGAACAAAACCTCTGAAATCTCCAAGACGTAAAATATGATAGTTCCCTGATTGCCCTATACGTCGATAGACTTGACCTTTCTCCAATTCCGCTACTTTTTTATAATCACCACTTCTTATATCGTAAACTGGACCATTGCTTGTTGCTTCAATATAATTATCTGAATTACTAAATTCATTTTTAGTGCCACTCTTATACACATAGCCTACTCTATTACCGTAAATAATCCTCCAGAAATTCCCCGCATCTGTTGCTATTGCAAATTTTGTTCCAGCAGA
>NZ_FQXD01000009.1:168214-168525 GCF_900129865.1 Virgibacillus chiguensis | reverse complement strand
ATTTTATGATAATTACCTGATTGACCTACTCGTTTATATTCTTGCCCCTTAATAAGTTGCCCCACTTTTTTATATTTTCCATTCCTTATATCATAAACTGTTGCATTATCACTTGTAACTTTGAAATAGTCTCCCCAACTTCGTGCCATGCTTGCTTTTAAATTTCTTTTTTCCACTACTTTTGGATTAGAATTATGGTCACCCTTTTGTTTTTTCTCTATTTCACCATTCTCCTCATCTAGTTGCCCTTCCTCTACTGCTTCACCATTCTCTTCATCTAGCTGCTCTTCCTCTACTGCTTCACCATTCTC
>NZ_FQXD01000009.1:0-168029 GCF_900129865.1 Virgibacillus chiguensis | reverse complement strand
TGCTCTTCCTCTACTGCTTCACCATTCTCCTCATCTAGTTGCTCTTCCTCTACTGCTTCCTCATTCCTCTGCAAATTTTGTTCATAATCTGTTTCATCAACATAAAATACTGTATTTCCGATATAAACAACTTCAGCGCCATTTAATATATGAACAGGTAATTTAACATCCTCTTCAGTTTCGTTCTTTTTAATTTTTATTTTCCCACCATTTGCACCAAACAGTTCATCTACTCTTTGATAGGAGAATTTATCTTCTTTTATAGAGTCATTATCTATATAATTAACTTTTTCTAGCAAATCCTTTTTCTCTGATTTTGTTAAATACTTTAAAGAATCCTCACTCACCAAAAAACTATTTCCCTCAAAATTAATTAATTTTTTATTTTTTTCCGTTTCTTCTACAAAAACAAAAGTGCCTTTCTCTAATGTTAAATGTTCACTTATTAAAATATCTTTCTTTAATTCTACAAATTTATACGCATCTTCTTTTTCAACTGCAGATAGTGGCAAATACACCGCAAATGTAAAAATAAAAATTAGTAATATACTAGTAATTCTTCTCAATTTAAACACCTCCAAAAAATAAAACTTTTTATAAGTTTCTATTTTATGTAAAAAACTAAGGTACTGATAGTAACCCTAGTATAATGCAAAATAATTTAAATCAAAATATTCAAGACTCTAATTACAACCTTCCTGAAATTATTCAATAGTGAACAAAACCATCTATTTACAATTTTCTTTACAGTATATTACAAAATCAACGTACCTGCCCCGCTCTACATATTTTCTAAACATTTTTATTAAGTCGTCATCTATTTTTACATAAGGTGAATACATGTCATATATTTTCTTTAAAATAATTAAAGACTCCGACTCCTCACCTTTCTTTAAGGATGTTAGTTTTTTTAGGTACCAATTGACAAAATATAATGGGAACTTTTTGTTAATGTAAATATCAAATAAGTCGTGTCTATGGAGAAATTTGATTCTTTCCTTTTCAACTTTATAATATTTTTTATAAAAATTACTTGAAACAGTATTTGTAACCGAATTATCAACTGCTGCATAGTAAACATGAATATTCATATTAACTATTTTTAACTCATTAGCATGTACTAGTAGTTCTTGAAAAAACAAAGTGTCTTGGCCAGCTGCGCTCTCTACCATTTTCAAATTATTATCTGTTATTAAACTTTTTTTAGCTATCAACGCCTGTATACTTTGAACTTTTAAGTTAGATTTTTTTAGTAATTCTTTTGGATTCCTTACTATGTCAGAATGTGTTATTTTAAATGCTGTATTATAGTAATTAATTTCTTTTTTATTTAAAGAAGAGTCGTATCTAGAAATATTACCTACTACAACATCTAAAGACTCTCTACTTTTAATATCACATAAAAGCCTTGCATATCCATCATTAATCGCTTCATTGTCTGGATCAAGATAAGTGACATACTCACAGGTAGCTAATTCTATACCTTTATTTCTAGGACGTGAAGCACTTCCACTACCATAGTCATTAAAAGTGTATAAAATAATGTTATCATAAGACCTAAACAGCCTGTTTACAATCTTCAGGGTTTCATTATCTGTAGAACCGTCATCCACAAAAATAATTTCCATTTTATTAAAAATGCTACTTCTTTTTAAACTTTCAAAGCATTTATATTCTAAAAATTTTCCATTATTATATATTGGCACTATAACTGATAATTCCTTTAATTCATTACTTTCCTTTAGTTTTTTATCTTTTTTTAGAGAAACTTCTAAATGGTCAATACAAAACCCATTATAAGCATTTGTTTTGAATCTTTGACTAATAATATCTTCTTTTAAAAATGATTTAATATGGAACATTGTTTTATATATATCTGTTATTTCATTTATATAAGAAAAGGACTTTATAGCATCATTTTTGTCATTCTTTGCTACAAAATCACTATTTGTATATTTAAAACCATTTAAGAGATCCTCCAAGTAATACTCTTCATAAAAATAATTGTCATTAAAATAAACCAAGAAATCGAAATCAGAAAAATTAATATTTTTAAATTCACTCAATAAAGCAAATTGGGCATTTTTGTAAGACTGCCTTTCAAATTGCTCTCTAGACTTATTACTACATCCAACAACCAATACTCTTCTAGGTTTCAAATTACAATTTATTCCAACCTTGTTTAATACTAAATCCATTTTTTCGTAACACGTATAATTGTTCATTACATTTCGTACACCCTCTAATTGTAACTGATACATACTTTGAGGGTTTTGAGAATTTAATACGTTAATGACTTCAAATTGCGTATCTACAGTATATACGTTGGGAAAATTATTATTTATATAAGGGTGATAATTAGAAATCACTATACTGCCTGTTGCTTGTAATTCATAAATTCGTTCTATATCATTAAAAGCAATAGAATAATTATATAATTTATGAAAATCCTTCGAAGTATAACCATCTAATGGAGAGATATATTTTAAATATTTTGTTGGATAATTATATTCTTCTGGAGTTTTGTAGATAGACCCTGGCTCAATAATTTTCAAATTTTTATCACTATTAACAACGCCATCAAGAATTTCTTCTTGAAGAAAGTTATTTTCCCAGTCTCCTTCATATAAAACACCATCTACTCTTGGAATATCATAAATCCCTATCGGATTGAATAGCTGTGGATTAATCGTATACGAACCTATTTCCACATTATATATATTATTTTCATGATAATACCTTAACTTATTTCTTGTAGTAGTAAAAATAATATCACTATTTTTAGCCACTTCCAAAATATAATTATTTACATCTTTTCTTTGATCATAAAATATAACTGGTTTTCCATATTTATGAAATTCATTTACAATAGCCAACATTTGATTAATTATGTTGTTTTCTTTATCATTATAAACCCATTCACCACATAAGCTCTCATTAAAACTACTAATTATTAGAGCTTCGTATAAGGTGATATCAAGTTTCTTCTGGGGATCAACAACCTCTAAATTCACAGTATCTTTGAACGTATTATAAAATTTCGAATCACATACGGTAGCAATATTAGTATTCATTTTTTCATAAAATCTTGATCCATTACTTTTTGAAATGGATTTTAACCTATTGCGGATTAAACCTAAGTATTCATTGTCAAACTTACGTTGTTTAATTTGTAAATACTCTTCTTTACTTAATTTTTTTTCTTTTTCTATAATTAGATTGTCTTTTAAAAAGAAATACCAAGACTGATCATTTTCTCTTAAATATTTGACAATTTCTTTTTCTGTATCAATGTTTTTTAATAATTCTTTTTTTCTTTCTTTAATCTTGTTTAACTTTTCTTCATACTTAGAGTTAAAATTATTCATTAACCTCACCTTCTTCGTTTTCTATTTTTCATATCCCAATACTTAAGCGTTACTTTTCCTAATTTAGAGTTCATTAATGCATTATACTTTCTTTCCATAATAATGAGGTTATTTAACAACTTTTCTGTATCTTCATATTCTTGATACAATTCTCTGTTCGCTTCTAATTTTTGAATTTTTTCCTGTCTTAATTGTTCATTCAAATTACGATTTCTCTGTTCTAAGGTTTCTATTTTTTTAATCTCCTCGCAAGAAGTTTTGTTTAAATTACTTTTATTTAACTGTATACGGTGGTTACTTATATCTTTTTTAAAAGTACAATATAAAACACCATCCAAAAAAAGGTAATTTAACAATAAACCTTGATACGTATCAAAATTTAATTCTTTAACTTTAACTAGATCTAATGAAAATAATAACTTTCCTTTATCCGATATTATAGGCATCATTTTTTTTAGTAAAATACCTATATACTTTTGGTCGGATATTGTCTTATTGAAAACTATAGTATCATATTTTAAATTAGCAAAATCATAATCCATTAAGTCATGAACAGTTGAACAGTTTTCTATATAGCATTCCTTGTTAAGAATAAAATTACAATATTCTACAGTTTTATAGTCCCCCAAAACAGCTAGGTCGGCATCAAAAGATATATCAAGAATATTCCTGCCAACTAGATTTGAGATAATCCAATCCCTTTTTTTATCATCCATAATAACGTTCTCTGACATCTTACCCCCTCCTCTATTCTTCTTTTATTATTAAAAGTTATTCTGTAATTCTCGTTTGTTTACATTAATTTAATGTTTATTTTAAAATCATTGTAAAACCACTAAAACCCCAAATAGTATAACTGGTAAAATTACAGCAATATTCTTTAAAAAAGCAGTGTCACGGGAATTTTTATCTTTGTGTGATAAAACAGCTTGTTCCTCTAAACTCTCTTTCTTATATCGGGCCTTTTCTGTTTCAGTTAAATTATTGAACCACTTAATAAATTCTTGATATACAGATGTTACTTCCTGAATATCCCCAAATGATTTAATTTCTCCATAATGCATCCATATTGCCTTATTACAAAATCTTTTAACTTGTCCGGCTGAATGGCTAACAAAAAAAATTGTCTTACCCTTCTCTTTAAATTCATTCATCTTAATTAAACATTTTTCAGCAAAAGTTGAATCCCCTACTGACAAAGCTTCATCAATTATCAATATATCTGGATCAGTATGCACTGCTATAGCAAAACCCAATCTTGATTTCATACCACTAGAATAATTTTTAACAGGTTGATATATATGATCTCCTATATCTGCAAACTTAACTATATCAGGTGTTAACCTTTTTATATCTTCCTTACTAATACCATGCATCATACACTTCAATTGAATATTTTCTAATCCGTTTAGATTTTTATTTAATCCAGCTGAGATAGCAATTAAAGAAGTTTCACCATATATATCAATATTCCCACTAGTAGGTTGAATTACTTGAGCAAGCAAATTCGATAATGTTGATTTTCCTGATCCATTGAGCCCTATTATACCTACAGATTCTCCTTCAAAAACCTTAAATGAAACATTCCGAACAGCTTGGAATCTTTTTTCTTTTTTACCTTTTTTGTTAAGTGAGAACAGTTCTAATAATTTTTGTGACTGTTTAGCGTGCATGCTAAAGCTTTTGTAAACATTTTTAAACTCAACTTTTAAATTCATCCATCTACACCTTATTTCATTTTTATAAATAGTCCATAAAATTATTTCTAAACTTCAAATGCGTTTTTGCTCCAAAATACAACAAGGCGAATGTAAAAAGCCAGAAATATATGGTATAGGTCATATCCTCAAAAAACCAAGACTCTCCTAAAAATGAACTTCTTATTCCAGTAAGTATATAATAAAATGGATTTAATTTTAATATATTACTTATCCAGTCTGGGACTCTGTCACCATTTGGATCCCAAAGAATAGGGGATAAATAAAGTAACATCCTCATCATTGACTGTAATAACATTTGGTAATCTCTAACTAAAGTCGCTATAGTTGAACTTAAGAGCGCAAAAGAAAACAAGAATATAAACAAACATCCAATATAGTATACCAACTGTATCCAATGTAAAGTTGGATAAATCCCATATATAAATAAAACAATAAATAAAAGTGATAACATTGTTATAAACTGGAAGCTATTAACAAAAAGTTTAGTAGTAGGTAGCAAACTAATTGGAAATTTCATTTTTGAAACCAAGCTTACTTTTTGATGCACACTATTTGATCCCCCCACAATAGAAGGGCTTATAAAAAACCAAGGGATTAGCCCCATTAGCATCCAAAGAAAAAATGGAACTTCCCCTAACTTGGTTGTAACTGGATTGCCTCCTCGTATTCCTAGCCCAAAAACAAACCAGTATATTGCTATTTGTATGGAGGGATTTAAAATTTGCCATATGGCTCCCAAATAATGAATTTGATATTTTGCTTTTATCTCAAATGAAGCCATCCTAAAAATTAAATCTCTATACTGAAATTGCTCCTGCAATACTTGTTTTATTTCTTTAAACATAAAATTGCTTCCTTTACCCAGAATTTAAAGATATTTATATAAGTTACCATAGTTGATATACTGCATTTGATCAGCATGAGACTTCACGATGTTTTTTGTATCAAATACTTGCGGTACATTCATTTTTTTGAAACTTGGGCTGTTTAGTTCTTTAAATTCATTATGATCGCTTAGTACAAGCACTAAATCAGCATCTGTCAATGCTTTGTCTAAATCCTGTTCTACGAAGCTTAATTTAACATGTGGATCATAAGCCACCACTTCATATTCCGGGCGGGAGTTCAGCGCTTCATATATTTCCATTGCCGGACTCTCTCTTATATCATCTACATTTCCTTTATAAGTTAAACCGAACACTGTGATTTTTTTACCATTGTATTTTGCTAATAACTTATCTGCAGCGTCGATTACATATTGAGGCATAGATTTGTTGATTTGACGAGATAGGTTAATTAGTTTTGCCTCATTTGGTGCTTTCGCAATTATGAAATAAGGATCTACTGCTAAGCAATGCCCACCTACTCCTGGTCCTGGAGTATGCAAATTAACACGAGGATGTTTATTCGCCATTTCAATAACATCTAGAGCATTGATATCTAACTCGTTACACACTTTGGCTAATTCATTGGCTAGAGCAATATTTACATCACGAAATGTATTTTCCATCAACTTCGACATTTCTGCCGTTTTTGCATTGGTCTTAATAATATCCCCTTTAACAAAAGTTTCATATACTTTTGCACCTTCATCTGTACATGCTGGCGTAATTCCGCCGACGATTCGATTATTATAAATTAATTCATTTAAAATTTGACCTGGAAGTACACGTTCTGGACAATGAACTAAATAAATGTCCTCTCCAATAACAAAACCAGCTTCTTCTAAGTTAGGTTTCACGTAATCATCCATTGTTCGAGGAGCAATAGTCGATTCTACAATAACAACATTTCCTTTTTCCAGAAATGGAATAATGTTTTCTGTAGCTTGCATCACATAGCTAAGGTCTGCTGATTTAAATTGATCATCATTATTCGGAGTAGGAACTGCGATAATAAAAACATCAGCAGGTTGCGGTTCTAAAGAAGCTTTAAACTTTCCTGATCCAATTGCGTTGTCTAACGCCTCTTGTAAACCAGGCTCCTCAATATGAATTTGACCGTTGTTTAACATTTCTACAGCTTCACGCTTTACATCTACACCTAACACGTCAACTCCATAGTTCGCAAACATAATCGATGTTGGTAACCCTATATATCCAAGTCCTACAGTACATATCTTCATTGTAATGCCCTTCTTTCTGCCTTAGTAATATTTTGTGTTTAAAATTTATTGTAAACTTCAAGTAAATACTGTTGCTCTATTTCCCAATTATACTTTTTTCGGGCATTTTTGCAATTAGCACTAAAATAATCACGCTTGTCTGGATTTTCTAATAAATAGTTAACACCTTTTGCTATTTCTTCAGGATCATGTGGGTCAATAGTGATACCTACTTCGCTTTCTTCCACAGCCCGTTTAATTTCTGGAAAATTACAAGCAACTACAGGTACCTCATTCATCATATACTCAAATAATTTATTTGATGATGCAGACCAATGATTAAAGTTAATATTATTTAGCACTTGAAAACCAAGATAGGCATTTTTTGTATATTTAGGTAAATCTCGCACAGGAACTTTTGGAATAAAACGGATATGTTCCTCTAACCCTTTTTCCTTTACCATATCTACAAGCTTTTCTTTAATTTTCCCATCACCTATAAATACAAGGGTGCCTTCGTTAAATAACGGATACGCTTCAATTAATTTTTCAAGCCCTCTTCCCGCTTGAATCCCACCTTGATACAACAAAATCTTTTCATCTGGTGGTAGCTGCAACATTTCATGAAGATTAATTTTGTCATCTACTTGCTGTATTTCTAAAGAAGGATAATTATGCAATACATGCGGATAAAACCCATATAAGTCTTCATTATACTTTGCCCTTGTATCGTTCTCTACCATCATACTATCTATTCTTTTAATGAAAAACAATTCAAATCGTTTATACCAAGGGCTATCATAACCAGTTCGGCTTGTTTGCACTTCATGGGAATCATATATTAGCGGTTTCTTATCCAACCTCCATTTTGCGCTCACATAGGCTTGAGGCATCGTGTTTAAATCATTTGCATGGTAAATATCATATTTACCACGGTGCCCCTTCATCATCATTCTTAAGATTAATGCAGCTCGTATCCACACAACTCGAACCTTTGTCTTTAATAATAAGCCTACAAGGATAGTCAACGGAACAACAATCCATGGCAATAAATAAACGAGAAAGCCCCATACTATGACTAAAGGAATCAATGGCCACCTTTTACCGACTGCAAATCGATACATTTTTTGCAACAACAGCAAAGTCGGCGGGTAGCGCTTCATTCGATATACTCGAAAGTTTTCATTTACTTCTTCATATCTTTTAACATTAGGATCATTTGGGTCATCAATACAAATGAGTTCTACATCATATCCATTTTTAGAGAGACTGGTACATTCTCTCAATACTCTTGCGTCATTTGTAAAATGATTCCAAACAAACATACCTACACGCTTCATGTAATTACCTCTTATCTGTCAATAATCTCCGTTAATTTCTCAATGTTTTCTTCCCATAGAAAGTTTTCCCTAATAGTTCTTGTGCAATTTTCAGCTAGGTGTTGCAGTTGATTAGGATTTTCTCTTAATTCGAGAACCTTTTTAATCATTTCACTAATATTATCTTGATCGAACACAAAGCCAGCTTTATTTGTCTCAATTATCTTTGCTGCGGTTCCCTTAATTCCTGCTATTATTGGTGTTTGACAAGTCATATAATCAATTACTTTTCCCGGTAATACCGTTTCAAATACTTGATTATCATTTAAAAAAGCAATAGACAAATTGGATTGCTTAATAAGTTGCAGACTTTTTTTTCTAGTCGTTGGATTGTGCATATAAACATTAGACAAGTCATTATTTTCAACATGTTCTTTAAACTCTTTCGTTTTCATCCCATAACCTAATACATCAAAACGAATATCATGGATGTGAAATAAAGAAGCCATTTTCTTTAGGTGATCTACATCCTGTGCCAATCCTAAGTTACCAGTATAAACAACGCGAAATTGACTTTGCCGCTCTTTTTCGCAAACGATTTCTTGTTTTCTTGGTCCATTTGGTAAATAGATTATTTTCTTGGCTTTGTTTTTTAGCTTTGATAATATATGTTCTTCAAACCCCAAACTATTTATAACTATGTAATCAGACTTATTATACATACGCTTCTCCAAAACACGAAAACATTTGATGATAATTGGGTAATCAAATGTTTTAACCCCTATCAAGCTGTCCGGCCACAAATCCCTAACTTCTAAAACTACTTTTGCTTTCATAAAAAATGCTCCTACAAAAGCAGCAAACACAATAAAAATAGGAGGGGTAGATACATATATGTAATCATACTTTTCTTTTCTTAACTTCCATAACTTCAATAAAAAGCGCCACATAATTTCTACATAGAAAAACAATCTACTTAATATATGATTAGAGAAATGATTGTTTTTAATGGGGACTCTTACTATTTTTTTTTCATCTTTTGCGATATTGTCATCATCCCAAAACTGATCATCCTTATATAAATTCTTATTTGGATAAGCTGGCTCGGTAGTCAAGACATGTGTTTCAATATTTTTATCATTTAATAATTGAAAAATATTTTTCATACGGTTTCCCGCACTACCAATAACAGGATAAAAATTTTGTGTCATAATTAATACTTTTCTTGTCATTTTAACGCTCCTAGTTGAAAATGAACACCTAGTTTATTTTATCACAACTTTACATTTTTCGATAAGATAAAATGAAAAATTTAGCAGTTGCTATTTGCATATATTTCTTAGAAAACGCACGAACAAGCGCTTCCCATAGTAAATGGCGGTTTTTCCATAGTGAAAAATAGAAAAGACGCTGCCTCCAATCTATTTTTATACAACTTCTTGATGAGTTAGTTTAGTTTAACCTCTTCTAGTTTCATTTATCTAATTTATAACCACATTTTTTAGAAAAACTTGGCTTATCGCCAAGTCTTATGGAGACAGCTGTAGTTTTTCTTATACTATAAACCTTTAAACTTTTATACTTTCCTATAGTACAAAACTCACTTAACAGCATTAGCTAAATGAGAATAACCCTTGCAAACACAAGGGTACCGTGCGGCTATTCAAAATGTTTCATTGTAGTTATGCGTGAACTGTCTTTAAGCAGGGTGTTTCATTTGGGCGATTAGTAACGGTCATGAACTTCTCTAAGTTATCTGTTGTAACAAGTACAGATGGAAATTGTTGAAAATAGTTCATGTGTTCATTCGTGTTGACTGTCCAAACGACGAGTTGAACACCGATTGCTTGACATTTTTTAATGTAAGATTCTTTTACGCCTTTATGGTTCACTGCTATATAATTTGCATGTAGCTTTTCTACCAACCGAAAATGCGACCGTTTAAGTTTATTGACTAACAGTCCTAATTCTATTTTATCTGAAAGTTTTCGCAGGCGTTTTAATGATTGTTGATGAAAAGATATAATATAAACTTGTTCCATCATATTTGTTTTTTCAATTACAGATAGAACACGTTCTTCAAAATTAGGGTATAATTTCGTATCCTTCATTTCAATAGAAACAGTAACACGATTTCTTACAAATAACAACACCTCTTCTAATGTAGGAATGTTCTCCATATGATTTACTTTGAATTTACGTAATTCTGCCAAGGTAAAGGATCTAATCTCTCCTTGCCCATTTGTCATACGATCAATGGTATGGTCATGCATAACAACTGGTACGCCATCCTTACTTAAATGTACATCTAATTCAATATGGGTGAAATTCAAATGAACGGCAGCTTTAAATGAAGCCATTGTGTTTTCCGGGTATTTAGCTGGATAGCCTCTATGAGCAACACCACGTATACGCATGTACATTCCCCTTTATCAAAAAAATAATTTCAAGTTGTAGTTTATCTTCTATTATAATTTGAATTTATTAATTTTCTATAACTAACATGTAAATTTTATGTAAATAACAACGTAAAATGAAAAAACTGCTAGAATTTTTTCTAGCAATTTTTTCATCACAATCGATTCTCCGCCTCAATCTCTTTCGATCCTAATATTAAGTAATTTAACTCCTCTTTTGGAATCTTATTAAACTCTCCACGTTTCACCAAATAAAAGCCAATACCTAGCACAATCCACACGACCAAGGCAATTTGAGATTCTATACCGAGAAAAGCCGGTGATCCAGGTATTAATAATAATGCTAAAAAGATTAAGCTAGCTAGCATCCCAACACCTGAAATGGTTTTCTTAAATGGAGAAACGATATGTTTCTTCGGATTGAATGCGACTGTTTTCTTTGTTTTAAATAATGTAAACGCCGTGTAACAAGTATAAAAATAAGCAATGGTTACACCTATAGAAGACATGTCGACGACCCATAATAGTGCTTCTCTTCCAAACCATGGAGCAAATGCAGAAACGACGACAGTAAAGATGATCCCAATGTAGGGAGTTTTATATTTTGGATGCAGTTTTGAAAAGCTGGCAGGTATTATTTTAGCTCGTGACATTGCAAATAGTAGACGGCTTGAAGAAATAATAAACCCGTTCAACCCCGTAAATACTCCCATCGTTAATGCCGTTACTAAGAGCACTAAGCCAATGGTGCCAAGCAATTCTTGAATGGCTGCTCCTGTTCCCCATACATGATCCTCTGCGACTAAGCCTTCCCATGGCTGTGTCATAGCAGTGGCTAAAATCATTAAACTGTACAAAACAGCTGCAAAAAAGATCGCCATAATAATTAAGGAAAATGCTTTTTTAGATGAGAAATGAAATTCTTCGGCTGCTTGTGGTACATTGTCAAAGCCAACATACGCCCAAGGAGCAATGGCTACGATAGATATAATAGCAGCCCAAGCAGTTGTGTCAGAAGGAAAGTAAGGTTGTACACTGGAAAGACCTGTTCCCGGCTGTGCCCCAACCATCCATGTAATCATTAAGATACTAGCAATCATCACACTGCAAAATAAAAATTGCATGCGACCAGAAATGCCTGTCCCTCGAATATTAAAATAACCAAATGTCCCTAAAGCAACGGAAGCAATAATAATTTCCATTCCATAAACGTCCCAACCAGCTATTTGATAAAGTGGAAAGTTTTCAATCAATGTGGGAAACACAAATTTAAACATTAAAGCAAAGGCAGATGCATTTAACGCTACAATGCAAATATATCCTAACGTTAAAAACCATCCACTAATAAATGCATGTGTCCGACCTAAACTTATAAAAGCATAGGCAAATTCCCCGCCTGTTACCGGGAAGCTTTTAATTAAGAAACCATAACTTACTGCAATGAGCATCATTAATATTGCTCCAATACTCAAACCGATAATGACCCCTAGTGGACCTGCTGTTGCCATCCATGTGGTCGGTTGAACGAATGCACCCCAACCAATTGATGAACCTAAAGCGATCGCCCATACCCAGTGAGCCTTTAAAGATTTCTTCAGCGTCGTTCTTTCTTCCATAAAATTGGAATCTCCTTTAGTTTTAAAAACTACGATTTTGTTTACTTGTAAAATCCTATCATGTTTTGTAGTAAACGAACAAATGGACTATAAGCCTAAAATTGCTGTTTAGAAGCTTTTTTTGCCTCTCTCATGTAGAATACATCTTGAACGTTAAGTTTTAATATATATTCTTCCTTATTCCTGTTTCATGTAGAAATTAAACTTCAAGGAAGTGTTTCACAGCATAAATGGATAAGCTTATGACAAATGAATAAACATAAAAACCATCATAGATCATTAGAAGTGAACCATGATGATTTCCATTGTATAAAATTTTTTTCTCTTCTATAGTACAAAAAACATAATGCCAACGTGAGAAACTATTTATTATATTTTTGCTTCATTTCTTTTAAATGCTCTTCAGATTTTCCTTTAGGAATGCTTAAACTTTTCCATTCATTTCCCTTTCGCTGCTTGCCAATTAACATAATTTGTCCAACGTGGGAAGCATAATGAGCAAGCTGTCTTTCAATCGCATCTAAAACTAAAATGGGCTGTTCGCGAATCCTTACATTTTTTTGCAAATCCGCAGCCGTTAACTGTTCTAATGCTGCAAATAAGACAGACCAGCCCTCATTCCACAAAGTAAGCATATGCTGTTTTGAATCGACAGTGTTAATAAATTCCTGATCTCGATGTCGATTACTTTTCTCTCCGTCAGTTGTTAAAAAATCCGTCCATCTTGACAGCATATTGCCTCGTAAATGTTTTACAATGACAGCAATACTATTGGAAGCCTCATTCAATGTCCAATGTATATCCGATTCATTCAACTGTTGAAAAGCGCCCTCCCCTTGCTCCTTGATTTGTACAAACCTTTGTTTAATAATACGTATATATTCATCCCCTAAAGTCATCGCTTCAACCTCCATGTTAATTTCTTCTATTTTAAATGAAAGGGGCTTCTTGCCAAACACTTATAGTGAAAACATTGCCGTTTTGTTGAAAAAGCTCGCCTGTAAGGGCTTTTCCTATTAGAAATGGACTCCTATAATATAAAGCGAACCTGCAATAAGTAATCGCTTTCTTTCACCCCTATTAATTGTTTAGTAGCCCAAGGGTATGGATCTAAAGACCTCTTACGAAAAAGGAGTACGTGCTCTTATCTCCAACTTAGACTTGGTCTGCTCATATCTTCCAATTCATGAAGTGAGAGTCTTACTGCACCTAAAAATATTCACATAAAGTGCAAAGAAAGACCCGACACTAATCTAGCGCCGAGCCTTGCTGACATTTAACTCATTTACTTAACCAAAAATCGACCATAATTTACCGAACATGATCCATAATTGGGAAAATAGATAGGAAAAGAAGTTGTCCTCTATGCCTCCGTCTTTATCATCATCTTTATCCTCTTCGTCTTCTTTGCTCTCTTTTTGTTTTGTTACTTCGTACGTTTTAACGGTTTCATTTCCGGCTACATCGACGACTTTAAACTCAAATTCGTTTTTCCCATCCTCTAAGTCTAGTTCTACTTCGACAAGCTGATCGAAACGGTTATCACCATAAGGTTGGGAAAGCTCATGTGTATAGACATGGTCGCCATCAACAAATACATTAATATCGTCAAAGTTGTCGCGAACTCTTGCTTTTACAGTAATTGTATCTTGCTTTGTTTTCTTTTTTCCTTTTACATTTAATTTAGCTTCCTTCGTATCGACAAAATAGCGTCGGCCTATTTCTGTTTCGTTGCCAAGTGTGTCCACTGCTTTCACCCGTTTAAAATAATACCCGTCCTTTTTATGTTTCACAGGTAAGGAAAATTCATAACGGTCTTTTTCTTCATTAAAATCAAGCTTTGCTTTTTTTCCATCGACTGTTACTTCCTTTACATCCGTTTCATCTGTTACATAACCAGAGAAAACAACTTCTCGCTTAGCATGAGCCCCTAGATTTTCTGGAGCATGCAAACGTAAGTCCGGTGCGGTTTTATCAGGCTCTTGCATTTCTGCTTCTACTTCCGTTTCATTTCCTGCATAGTCTGTCACTTTTACTGTTATGTTTGCATCTTCATCAATTTCTGATAAAGGATGTTCCTTTTCTCCATTCACATACGGTTCTTCTAACACAGGTTCATCATTTACGAAAATCTCCCAAGAAGCGACGCCACTCCCTTTTTTAGCATCTTTTGCTGTTACAGTAAGCATTTCATTATCAAAATTATACGTTGCTTCTACTTCTGGAGCAGTTGTATCTAAAATTACTGGAAGCTTTAGTTTCTGCCATTCAGCACCTTCATAATCAACCTTTGCTTCTGCTTGTAAATAGTATTTTCCTTCTGGGGCCATCTTCCCCTTCACTTTTCCATCCCAAGCTCGATCTGACGAAATAGAATAATAGTCTCCTTTTCCAGAATCATAATAGTTTTTCCTAATATGAGTCTCTAAACGAATGGTACGAACTTTCTTTCCTTGTTCATCCAGTACAGTAAACTTGGCATCCTTTGCATTTCTTAAAAATGACAATATCGGAAGCGCATCATCTTTTACACCATCATCATTTGGAGAAAAGGCGATCTTCTCAGGGTTAATGTCACCTGTATTTAAATCTTCTCCTAAAAAATTATATTGCATATCACCATTTTTATCTTCGCCAGTTGAAGTTACAACCCCTGTCATACCATAAAATGAATCTTCTTCCCATACTGGCGCATCAAAAATCGAAGCTGCATCCCAATCACCTTTAAAACCGACATATGGAACCGTTAGTTCTGGATATGTGTCTGTCGGATCGGTTAATGTAACAAATCCTTCTAACCAGTAACCATTTGTAAATACTTTTGCTAACTCGTTGTTGACAGAACTTACATCAACGGTTACCGTAAAAGTTGTCTTTCCGTTTGCAGGTACTTCAATCGTAGCTTGTTTTTTCCCATTAATGGTCACAGCGTCTCCTAAATCATTAGACGGTAATAGATTTGGAGCTGTAACGAGATCATCTCCACTGTTTGCAGACGTATCTGTTTGCGCATTTGCATTCACTTCATAGGATACAGCTGTATCTTGGAAATTTTCAGCTGTTAGTTCAAAAGACACGCGATCTTCTGTTATTTGTTTTAAAGCGACCTTGGCTTCTTTCGTGTTAGATTCTGTCACAACTATAGGGGTAGTAAGTGCCGCGTGAAGTTGCATCATACCAGAACCTTGTCGGCGTGGAGATACTGGTTCTTCTTCAAACTGTACTTGCTTTGCCGTATTCATCATCATATTTTTGGCTAATGCAATCCGATCAGCCTTCTCATATCCAAATTCCTCATCCACACGCTGTAAAACAAGAGCCCCTCCTCCTGCTACATGTGGTGCAGCCATCGATGTTCCGCTCATTAAACCATATTTATTATCATTTAATGTAGAATAAATTTGTCCACCTGGGGCTGTAATTTCTGGTTTAAAGTCTAGATTTGGAGTAAGTCCCCAAGAAGTAAATGCGCTCATTTTTCTAGCATCTGGGTTGTCTATCGTTGCACTATCGCCTGTAAAAGCAATATTTACTTGCTTTTCTTCTGCAATAGCCTGTGCGAGCTTATCTCCATCACTCTTTAACATAAATAACTGTGGGATGGTAATTTCAGCTTCAGTTGCCATATTAACAATACCATCTGTGTTATTATAAATAATTGCGCCAGCAGCTCCCGCATTTTGCGCGTTAATTACTTTATCTGTAAACGCCAATTCTCCACGTTGCATTAGGGCAAATTTCCCTTCTACATCTTTGCCTTCAAAATCTTCTGGCTGTCCAAGCCCAGCATGAAAGAGAGAATAAGAAGTACCATCTGGCTTAGGCTCCGTGTTACCTGCCGACAGAAAGGCTGCTGTACCTTGTTGATCATCTATCGTATACGCTAACTGATCTACTTGCATAAACGTATTTTCAAACGAAGCAACCTGAAGCGAATCATCAGAAACACCAGGCGAGCCTGCTACACCGTAATCTGGGTTATTTACATCTGGATAAGCAAACCCATCTCCAAATAAAGCAGAATTTCCTGCAGAAATAGACATAAGAACGCCATTTTCTACGGCACGAGAAACAGCCTGTTGTTCAGGAGAATCATTATTTACATAGCCTGCGGGTGATCCTAAACTCAAATTTAATGCATCTACGCCAAGCTTAATCGCATCATCAATCGCTTTTACATAAATATCACCAAAAGTAGATCGCATTTCAGGGTCATTTCCAAACACTTTTAGTGCAAGTAGCTGCGCTTCTGGTGCCACCCCGATGACACCACTATTTTCTTCATCCCCATTAGCTCCAACCGTACCTGCTACATGCATGCCGTGATAACTTGCATTTGCATGTATTTCTCTTATTTCATCATTTTTATCCATATAATTATATCCATATGGAACTTTTTCGTTATAAAATTTACCTGGAAGCGATTCGTCATTTACGACTTGTTCGACCTCTTCTTCAGATAAATCCGCCGTTTGCTCGTTAGATATAGCCATATCCTGGTGAGTTGGATCAATACCAGTATCAATAATACCGATAACCATGCCCTCACCTTTAAAATCATATTCCCTCCAAGCCTGCTGTGCTTCTACTAGTTCTTTACTATACTTCATATCTGGCTTAGCAATTGGGCGCTCATATTCGTTTACCGTATGCACCTTTTTAACATTTTTAATCTCTTTTATTTTATCGAGATCGCCTTGTTTTACTTCAGCACTAAAGCCATTTACAACTGTTGTAAATTCTTCATGATACGTTACATCGACTTTTTTCTGTTTCATTTCTTCTTTTACCGACTTTTGCTTTTTCTTGGCATCGTTTTCCAGTTTTTCTTTTTCATTTTTCGGCATTTGATTAAACATAATACCTTTTTTCGTTGCCTTTTCAATCGCCGGTTCATCCTCTACCTCTACAATAACACGCGTTTTCTCATCTGGATTTTCTGTTTGTTTTAATGGTTCAGACGAAACATCAGGCTTGTTCTTCATTTCTGGCAATTGCTCGACGGCGTGGATAGTTGAAAAACTACTAAAAGTGAGTAAAAATATTAATAAAATCATAAAAGAACGTTTCATTGCTGGTGTAAACCTCATTCATTTTCCCCCTTATAAAATGGTAGATATTTTGATATGCAATCCATTACTAGAAAAGACACCAATGGATAAAATCCTTAGAAAAACTTGGCTTCTCGCCAAGTCCTTATGGCGAAAGGCATAGTTTTTCTTATACTATAAACCTTTAAACTTTTATACTTTCCTATAGTGTTAGAAAAACTTGTTTCATACTACATTTTCATGACATAAACTGCCGTTTTTTGTTCAAAAAACATGTCTGCAGTTGCTTTTTTTAATAGAGTAGCTATCTCAAGCTATTCATGGTAGTTTTTCTGGATCGACAAATTTTATTTCATATTTAAAAACAAGCAATCCCCCCCTTTCTATTAATCTAAATTTTCCGATATATTAAAGCATAATAAAGTTACTAGATTGAAGGAAGTGTAAATAGTCCTGCATGTTAATAGGGCAGTTGGGAAATTTCGACAAATATATACATATTTTTATCAAACTTTTGAACTATGCAAAATATTGAAAATCAAAATGACTAGCTTTATTTTATAGCATTTCAGGTACGAAAACTTATTTTTCGGCTTGAGAATATGGATCCGATGCTTGACTTAATCTTTTCGAGGTTTACTTCATTGGGGAGTGAGAGTACAGATTTAGGGGCGACTACTTAATTCGGGATTTTGGGTGTTTATCATCATCTATTCAGTGGGTGAGCATCCCATTTGGATGCTGTCCTTCATCCTGTGCGGAGCAAAAGGGAAGGGACAACATTTGATCGATTGAATCCACGAGATGATAGCTTGGATGCTCAGGCTGTTCCATGCACGGAACTACCGACGTTATGTGCATCTTGCTCCGCCTTGCTTATGAGAAAAACTTGTCCTAATTATAATTCTATGGCGAAAGCTATCTTTTTGCTTATATTATAAAACAAAAAAATTATACATAACTATATTGTAGAAGTAGGACTTTTTTAGTAGTTTTCGTCAAATTCTGCATAATTTCGTTTTATGTGGTATGTTTTGATTGTTGAAAATTCCATATGTAGTATGAAATGGTTGTATAGTAAAATGATTTACAATCTGACATCCTTGTTAAATTGTGAACTTCAGCGAAAAAGTTGTGAACTTCAAGTAGATTGGTTGTGAACTCCAGCGAATTTTTATTGAACTCAAGCGAATTTTTTATAGCTCGAGCTACTTAACATTATTTTCCACTTTAAGCACCACAACTAAACCCCCTCCATTTGATGTGGAGAGGGTTTATGTTGAGAAATAAGAATATATACAATTAGCTGCTTGTAACCTACCAGGCCACGTCTGGCTCCATCCCCCAGCAACGAGGCGACTTCTTCACCAAATCCCTACGATACGTCATCATCGGTTTGTCGATAAGAGGAAAGCCGACTGAAAAAGGAGTGTCGGTTTTAGTGGACTCATTCCTTTATCTCCATTCGCTACGTTGCTAAACGGGCTCCCCGAGCTTTGTTCGTTATTAGAACCAGTTGGTGTGGAACACGCCTGGTTTATCTTTTCGTTGATACGTATGAGCACCGAAGTAATCACGTTGGGCTTGTACTAAATTAGCTGGTAAGTCAGCAGAGCGATAACTGTCGTAATAAGCAATCGCGCTTGCAAAAGCAGGAACAGCAATGCCTTGCTTAATTGCAACTACGACAACTTCTCGTAGAGCATCTTGATAATTTTCTACAATCTCTTTAAAATATGGATCCAGTAATAAATTCGCTAAGTCAGGTGTTCTGTCGTACGCATCTTTAATTTTTTGTAGGAATTGCGCACGAATAATACAGCCACCACGCCAAATCATAGCTATCTCGCCATAATTTAGATCCCAGTTATTTTCTTCCGATTGTGCACGCATTTGTGCAAACCCTTGAGCATAGGAACAAATTTTACTCATATACAAAGCTTTTCTAACTGCTTCAATAAGCGCTTTTCGATCACCATTGAATGGCTTTTTCTCAGGACCATGTAACTGCTCACTTGCATGTACACGCTCATCCTTCATCGCAGAAATAAACCGCGCAAATACAGACTCCGTGATTAAAGGAAGAGGTACCCCTAAGTCTAACGCATTTTTACTTGTCCACTTTCCAGTTCCCTTCTGTCCTGCTGTATCTAAAATGACATCTACTAATGGTTGATTTGTGTCTTCGTCTTTCTTCGTAAAAATATCTGCCGTAATTTCGATAAGATAGCTATCTAATTCGCCTTTATTCCAATCAGCAAACACTTCATGCAACTCGTCTGCTTCCATACCAAGGACATGTTTTAAAATAAAATAAGCTTCAGCTATTAGCTGCATATCGCCATACTCGATACCGTTGTGCACCATTTTTACATAGTGCCCAGCACCATTAGGACCAATATATGTGGTACATGCTGCTCCATCTACTTTAGCTGCAATAGCTTCAAAGATGGGAGCCACTAATTCATGCGCTTCTTTTTGACCACCTGGCATTATGGAAGGACCTTTTAATGCTCCTTCTTCCCCGCCGGAGACACCTGTACCAATAAAATGGATGCCTGATTTTTCTAGTTCTTTATTACGACGAATCGTGTCTTCATAAAGTGTATTTCCACCATCAATTAAAATATCGCCTTTATCCAAATGAGGAAGAAGTGACTCAATCGTAGCATCCGTAGCAGCTCCTGCTTTCACCATTAATAAAATTTTTCTAGGCTTTTCTAATGATGCAACAAATTCGTCAATTGATTTTGCACCTTTAAATTGTTTTCCTTTTGCCTCATTGGCTAAGAAAGCATCTGTTTTATCACTTGAACGGTTATAAACAGCAACCGAATACCCACGACTTTCAATATTTAACGCTAAGTTCTTACCCATTACTGCTAGGCCAATTACACCGATTTGTTGTTTTTCCATGTTTGTAGGTCATTCCCTTCTCTAATCATGCTTCATGTATTATAAAGTGCAGCTTCAATAAGTGAGGTTTTCTTTCCTTTCCCACTGATTGTTTGATGAATGTATCAGAGTTTAGATGCTGTTATCTCCACTTAAACTTGTCCAAAGCGCATCTTCCTATTCTTAAAGTCCGATTGTTACAGCATCTTATCCCCAGAATAAATTCTTCCTTTATTATATTAAACTTTTCACATTTTGACGATTGATTACGTTTATGCCTTCGTATTCCTATTTCCAGCGGAAGAATGCGTACACACTGTATAAGCACGTATATGTTCCGTTGCTCATAGACTTTACGTCTTATCCTTGTAGCGTAGATAATCACTTGAAAGACTTCCACGCATTAACGATTTTTTTTCTTTCTTGTAACCAATAAACGAAGCATACGCAATACAGGTCGCTTTCCTCCCATTACGATACCTGCCATTTCAGCAAATAAATGCAATAAAATAAGCACAATAACGGTAATAATAAAGGAAACCGTAATACTTGCATTGGAAAACAGCACAGCCAAAGTGCCAAACAATGCACTAAAACCATAAATAATTAACACTGTTTTGCGATGACTATACCCAGCCTGCAATAGTTGATAATGAATATGCTTATTATCAGGCATCATAATATTTTCCTTATTATATGCTCTTCTTGCAATTGCAAACAACGTATCAAATATAGGTACAGCTAACACAATAATCGGAATTACAAAACTAAATAATGCCACGTTTTTAAATAAACCGAGCATGGAAACGACAGCGATCATATAACCTAAAAAATTAGATCCCGTATCTCCCATATAAATTTTAGCAGGGTAGAAATTATGGTATAAAAACCCAAGGTTACTCCCTATTAAGGCAACACATAAATACGCAACCATCATTTGCATATCAATAAATGCCATGACGCTAATACTAATTAAAGCAATCGTTGTTACCCCTGTTGCTAAACCATCTAACCCATCAATTAAATTTATAGCGTTTGTAATTCCTACCACCCAGAGTACTGTAATTAATACACTGGCAAATCCCAATTCTACTGTTCCAAAAAGTGGAAGCGTTAATTTTTCAATAATCAGTCCTGAAGAAACTAAAAAGGAAGCTGCAATTAATTGTCCGGTTAACTTCACAACTGGTTGGATGCCAAATCGGTCATCTAATGCACCAGTTACTATAATAACTACTGCTCCAGCAGCTATTTCAGCTAAGTGTGGATGGCTCGGCTGTAAATATAATAACCCTGCTCCCATTCCTAAAAATATAGCTAAACCACCTAAACGAGGCGTAACCTTCGTATGTATTTTCCGATAGTTCGGGAAATCTACAGCACCCACAAAAACGGCAAATTTTTTCACCGGATAGGTCAATAGAAAGGAAGTGGCAGCTGCAATGACAAAAGCTATCATAAAGTCTACATAATTTATCATATTATTCTCCTACTATTCTTAGCTGAGTTTCTTCTTCGCTAAAATGTTATAATCGACTTAAATTATATCGAATCCTAGCAGTTTTTAGCAAATTATATTGTACACACTATTAAAACATGATAGGCTATTTTTGGAAGTGTTATCCCTTTCGAATTCGAAAAAAGGTTTTATTATGGTAAATTTTTCTAATAAAAATTGTTCAAACTTCCTTGGTTTACCCACTATTCAAACGCATTTTCGTTTATTTACATCATAACCTGAATCATCATTACGAACATGAGATACGTAAGGGGCTAGCTTTGTTTTATTCGCTATATCTGAAAATAACGGATTATATTCCACCCATTTACAACTACCACACCAATAACGATAAAGGAGGTTTCCAATTTGCTACCGTACATATTTGTTGCAGCAGCTACATTAGCTGTGTTTCCCATTTTAACCCTTTATAAAATGAATGTAGAAAAGCTAAAACAAGATCCAAGTCAGCATGCGAGAGTACAAAATAATTTAATGATTGGTGTCGCTCTAAGTGAAGTTATTCCTATACTACTCATTATTTATGGCTATGCCCAGATGGAAAGCGTATCTAACATATCCGCCTTGTATTTACCAGGAATTATTCTATTGTTTTTGGTCATTTTTGCTGTTATATTTATTTTTATGCAAGCCAAAGTGGGCGTCCCCGAAGAAGCAAAATCCATGATTACGCAATTTTCCATCATTAGTATGATACTCGCACTTGCTATTCCTATTATTTCTATTGTGTCTTTAATTATGATGATGCCTTAGCATAAACAACTATGAAATTTCCAAAAGAAACACTTGGGTTATATCATGCAGTAGGATGGAGGCTTTCCTACTGCATGTTTACTACTATATAGAGTTACATCCTTTCAATTTAGCAGCAAGATTTTCTTTTTATATGAATAAGAAGAAGTAGCTTTTCGCGAACGACTCCAACCAGTTGTTACTCCTCATATAGTTTGCTTCGAAAAAACTTCAGGCATCATCGACAGTACACCCTTATTATTCAGCTGTACCTTTCACACGCTTGAAACGAGGCACCTCTTTCAGAATACATGGCTACTCCGTTTCTTTATTTTCTATATCTGTTTCCAATCGTTGAATAAATTCTTCTGCAGCGCTATAGCCTTGTTGATGTAAGTACCAATTATTTGCCGCAGCTTCAATTAATCCTACGACATCACGTCCAGGCTGTAATTGAATTTCTATTGCTGGTATAGCAACACCCATATAATCGTTCGTCTTTGTTTCAAGTTCCAATTCGTTGTTTAAAGCATCCTTTTCCCATTCTGTTAAATGTATATCAAGCGCGATACGCGTTTCTTCTTGAAAGGCCTTTTGACCATATATGCGAACAACATTAAGAAGTCCAACGCTACGCAAAGCAAGGAACTCTTTATTCGTTTGGTTATGTGTACCTAACAACGTATCCGGACCTAGCTTCTTTAACACAACAATATCATCTGCGATTAGCCGATGACCTCTACCAATTAGTGTATGGGCAATTTCACTTTTGCCAATTCCTGATTTGCCGCGAATGAGAATTCCAAGTCCAAAAATATTTACACAAACAGCATGAATGGCTGTTTCTGGAGCCAATGCTTTAATCATGTAAGCATCATATTTTTCAATAAATGTTGATGTCGGCTCTTTTGTTCGAAGTAGAGGGATGCCTTCCTGATTACAAAATTGGGTTAAATACATCAACCCCTCCTGTTCTGAAGTTACAATAAAACAGGGTGGATGGTACTTTACGATATTGCCAATTCGTGATCTTCTCTGCTCATGTGTCAATTGATGTAAATAAGTAATTTCTTTTTTCCCTAATACTTGCACGTGTTCCATAGGGAAAAAATCAAAGTACCCAATAAATTCAAGCCCCGGCCGATGTGTTCTTGGCTTGGTGATTGGTCGGTTCAATTCAACTTTTCCTGCCAATATTTCTAAATTAAACTGTTCTGCTAATTGTTTTACAGTGACGGATTTCATCATAATACGCTCCATTTCTAATCTGCTATAACTATGTACTATTATATACGATAATGTGTGATGAAAGTTTCGTGAGGCTCGGTCTGCAAATAGTGAATATTTTGTATTAAGTTTCACAATAACTCTTTGTATGAAAATTTGCAACGAAGGAGCAAGCGCCCGGTTAACAACGTAGCGACTGAAACGAATCAACGAAAGTTTTAGGAATCATGCTCCTGCAACAGGAATATGCCGACTTTGGGCGCTAAGCCCGTCTTTAGTCGGCCTTCCTATTTAGAACGAACCGATGTTGACTTAGCTTAGGGCAATGGAGTGAAGTCGCCTAGTTGCTAGGCGCTGGAGCCGGACGGGGCTTCTTCGGTTATTTGGTTACGCCATAGCATCAAATTTTATACTTTCTCATCTATCAACGAAAAGCCACTCTGTTTAGTGTTGACTTAAAAGGAACCAGTTATCCTTTGGGGATGCTGTAAAGCTATTGGGAGAGGAGATTTAGAAAACCCCAAATCTATGGCGAAAGTTGTAGTTTTTCTTGTATTATTAACCAAAAAATAGCGACAAATAACCCCTAAATCTCTTTTTTCTCAGAGGAGATTTAAGCCCTTTCCTTGGGATAATTACAATAAGTAGGTAGAGAGTAGCTACACTCATTGAACAAGGAACGCATTCGCTGATATAAAGGAATCATGCCACTAAAATAGGGGTATGCCCACGTTGGGCGGCAAGACCATTTTTAGTCAGCCTTCCTCTTAGTGACGAACCGATGTTGACTTATCGTAGGCGATGGAGCTGGACGTCAGTCTTCGGTTATTTCAATACCTTACAAGTACTTCATTTTATAATTTTCCAAACAAAAAAGCCCTCCTTAATAAGCAGAAGGACTTAATAAAAGTGGTTCTTAATAGAAACATAACTTGTCAATAAATCGCTTGGCAAAAAATTGGCTACCTGTATGATAAAGTTTTATATGTTACTATTGGATAGCTTTTGAAAATATTAAAACTGAAAATCAACTTGCTTGTTTTCTTGATTTTCATACCCTTTCATATAATCAATTCTTCGTTGTGCTGAGGTCTTGCTTACTTGTTCATCGGCATGATAAGAAGAACGCACTAAAGGACCTGCTTCACAATGCTTAAACCCTTTTTCCAAAGCAATTTTCTTTAATTCTTCAAATTCATCTGGATGATAATAACGTTCAACTGCTAAATGCTTCTTTGTCGGCTGTAAATACTGTCCAATTGTCATAATATCTACGTGATGTGCGCGCAAATCATCCATCGCTTGAATGATTTCTTCTTTTTCCTCACCTAAACCAACCATGATACTTGATTTTGTTGGCGTGTTTGGTCGAATTTCTTTTACTCGCTGTAAAAGTTGGAGTGACCGATCATACATTGCGCGCGCACGTACTCGTTTTGTTAACCTTCGCACCGTTTCAATATTATGGTTAAAAATATCTGGTTCACCATCCATAAGTGTATGTAAACTTTCATAGTCGCCTTTCATATCAGAAGGAAGAATTTCAATCGTACAACCAGGATTTTTCCGTCTAATTGCTCGCACCGTTTCTGCAAAAACAGCTGCCCCACCATCATTTAAATCATCTCGAGCAACAGCTGTAACTACAACATGCTTTAACCCCATGATTTCAACGGAATCTGCTACACGCTCTGGCTCTCCCCAATCCAATTCATTCGGTAGCCCTGTTTTAACAGCACAAAAACGACATCCCCTCGTACACGTGTCTCCTAAAATCATGAAAGTTGCTGTCTTTCTCTCGCTCCAACATTCATGGATATTCGGGCAACGAGCTTCTTCACAAACGGTATTTAAGCGATTTTCACGCATAAGCTTTTTCAAACCACGATAAGATTGGTTCGTATTAATTTTCGTTTTTAACCATTCGGGCTTTCTTAAAGTTGTACTGTTTTTAGACATGTGAAACCACTCCTTCTAATGGTAAATTGGCGTACTCTTTTTCAGCTAACTGATACACTTCATTCCACTGACTTTTTGTTAATGAAAATTTGGTAAGTTCAATACCTAGCCCATCTGAAAAACCTTTTTTAAATGCGGCTTTTACAGTATCATAGGATACATCTTTTTGCAAGATTCGATTTATCGTTGTCGCTTTATTCCAAAAAGCTTGCTTCTTTCGCGCTTTTAATTTTTCACTTGGAAAAATAAACATATCAAACAACATGTCTATATCCATGGAAATAGGAATAGAGCCATGCTGAAGAAGTACGCCTTTTTTTCTCGTTTGCGCATTCCCTGACAGTTTTTTACCATCTGCAACCATTTCATAAAATGCTGGGCGTTCAAAACAAATATTGCTTCTTTCTTTTGAAGCTAATTCCGCATACCCCGCTTCAATGCCCAAGTTTTTATACCCTTCCAAAATCCCTTTTGATAAATCATAATAGGCTTGACGAATAGAGGAAGCAATTGCTGGATGTGACTCTGAAATAACAATGCTGTATGTCAATTCATCGTCATGAAGCACAGCACTTCCTCCAGTCATTCTGCGAACCAATTGGCATTGATGTTTCTTTATGCCATCTAAATCAATTTTTCCTGCTATCTTTTGGAAGTGCCCAACAGAAAGCGTTGGTTTCCTCCATTGATAAAAGCGTAATGTTGGAGGTATTTTCCCTTCTTTATGCCAATGCAATAGTGCCTCATCTAATGCCATATTGATCGCAGCATCATGAGGTACATTTTCTAAAAATCCCCATTGCTCTTTCATTTACAACCGCCTCCAGTAAAGTCAAATTTTGTATGTGGAAGGTTATACCATAATTATCAAATGAACTACTATTTAATGTAATAATTTACCTATAATTCATTTTATTAGAAAATCATCATAACGCCAAGTCTTATGGCGAAAGCTACCTATTTTTATATGTTACATGCTAAAATTTAAGTTTACCTATCATGCCAGGATATGTATCAAAAATCTGTTACACAAAAGGGACTTAGACGCAACTTGCTCTTATTTAATATTTAGACTTGCTACTTACCTATCCTAAATGGAGATTGAAATCTTACAGCACGTTATATACAAAAATAAAAAACCGCATTCCGCTTACGTGAAATGCAGTCAGGTATGACCACACTTTCCCACGCAGGCATTATCCTGTTCGGGTACAAAGGGTCAGAACGTGCACCGTTCCTCTCAGCTCATCAACTAGCTCCCCTAGTGTTAACAGTTTAAGAAAAAATTTGCTTGTTGCAATGCTTTTAAAAAACTTTATTTTAGCTAAGTTAAGGTTAGCAATAATACAAAAAAATGTAAAGTGTGAATTTATTAAATACGTCCGTATATTCAATGATCCTAGCGCTTAAACAACTCTACTCATAAATACTGCATTCGCATTTAATTCCATGCTCTTATATAATGTTATTAGGAAAGAAATTCATGTTTTATAAGCACGTTAAAAATCACTCTATACAGAGTTAAATTTAACTCGTTACCTACATCTAATAAATCTTCAATTCGTTGGGGAGAGTTTTTTTTTCACCCCCGCCAATTGTTTAGTAGCCCAAGGGTATGACCTAAAGGTCTCTTACGAAAAGAGATTTAGCTGTTCCCACTTAGACTTGTTCAGCTCACTTCTTCCAATCTTGTATTGGAATCTTACGGGGTAAATGGTTTTAAAAAATGATCTAATATGGAGGCTACAAAAATGAACTCGATTCTCGATGAAGTTCTGTTAAAATATCAAACCTTAAGTAAAACGGAAAAAAAAGTAGCTGATTATGTCATTAATAATAGTCAACATATGTTAAATATACATATTAAAGATTTAGCAAGTCGTATCCAAGTTTCCGTAGCTACGATTACGCGTTTTTGTAAAAAAGTAGGCGTAAGTAACTTTGTAGAATTTAAAATATTATTACGAGATGCGGTCGAACAGACAGTGGAGTCGGATGAAGTAATAGACATAGCGGCTCAAGTTTATCATTCTGTCATTAAATCCACACATTCGATAGCAACCATGAATGATTATGAACGTGTCTCCAACTGGATACAGCAGGCAAATCGAATTCATATTTACGGTATTGGCAGTTCAGGCTTATCTGCTGAGGAACTAAAAATAAGATTAACTCGAATGGGGTATAGTGTAGATACACATACAGACTCGCACGCAATGGTTATTAATGCCTCGATTCTTACCAAAAGTGATGTCGTTATTGCGATATCTTCTTCTGGTCAAACGAAAGAAGTGATCGATAGTGTGCACATCGCCAAATCAAAAGGAGCAAAAATTGTCTCTATTACAAATTTTTCCGAAACAAATTTAGCACATCAATCTGATGCGATTCTATACACTACAAGTATTCAGCACTATCAAGCAAAAGGTTTTATGAACAGTCAATTATCTATTCTAATTTGTTTAGACATTCTTAGTATGATGCTTTTAACAGATGAACAGGCACATGCTACTTATAATCAGACCCTAGCTAAATTAGAAGAATACAAAAAAATATAGCGGTAACCAACTTAATGGTTACTACTATATTTTTGAATTTCATCTACAAAGGTTTCCGTAATTAATTGCGGTCTAGTAATGGCACTACCAACTACAACAAAAAAAGCGCCATTCCTAAGAGCTGCTAGAGCTGTTTCTGGTGTACTAACTTTTCCTTCAGCAATAACTGGAATGGATATTACTGATTGCATCTCACGCAATAATTGAAAACCGTTGGCTGCGATATGTTGGTCTGCCGTTTCTTGTGTGTATCCTACTAAGGTCGTCGATACACAATCAAAACCTAGCGATTCCGCTCGTTTCGCCTCCTCTACTGTAGATATATCCGCCATTAGCTCGGTATCATCAGATTGCTCCTTGATAAAGCGTATCATTTCTTCTAAGTTTTCGTTTTCTGGACGCTTTCGCATCGTTGCATCCATTGCAATAATATTTGCACCTGCATCTAGCAAAGCGGACGCTTCTTTTTTTGTTGGTGTAATATAAACTTCGCTATCCTTGTAATCTTGTTTAATTAAACCAATAATTGGAACGTTTACTTGTTGCTTTATTGCTTCTATATCAGCTACTGAGTTGGCTCGAATACCTTTAGCACCACCTTGTACAGCTGCTAATGCCATTTTTGCCATTATTTCTGAAGAATGCAGTGGTTCATCTTCTAACGCCTGACAAGATACAATTAGCTGATTCTCTAGTTGTTTAACATACATATTACAAATCTCCCATTGTCTTCTCAATATTGTTTTTAATCGTCGTTACCTCTGGGCCATAGATTACTTGAATTCCATTTCCTTTAGCTACAACACCTTTGGCACCAGTTTTCATGAGCGCTTCTTTTTGTACTTGATCTTGCTCGAATACGCTCACCCTTAATCGTGTGGCGCAATTATCTACATCTTTAATATTAGATTTACCACCAAGCCCGTCGATAATAGCGCGTGCTTGTTCTTCTGGAGTAAACATTTGTATATCCATATCTTCTTCTTGACGACCGGGTGTTTTTAAATTGAATTTTACTATAGCAAAACGGAATGTAAAATAGTATAAGAAAAACCAGAACAGACCAATAATTGGAACCCATATCCAATTTGTTTTTTCAACACCTTGTAAAACACCGAAGAGCATAAAATCAATAAAACCACCTGAAAAAGTTTGCCCAATGGTTACTTCAAACATATGTGCGAACATAAACGCTAACCCATCAAAAAAAGCATGAATAACGTACAGAATCGGAGCAACAAATAAGAAGGAAAATTCAATTGGCTCTGTGATCCCTGTTAAAAAAGAGGTTAATCCAGCTGATAACATTAATCCGAGTACGATTTTTTTGTTTTTCGGCTTAGCCGTTTGATAAATAGCCAGACAAGCTCCAATGAGACCAAACATCATCGTAATATGTCTGCCAGCCATAAATCGAGCAGTTCCAATATAAAATTGCTCTACATCGGGCTGTGCTAACTGAGCAAAAAAGATTCTTTGCGTCCCTTCAATTAAAGTACCGTCAACGATCATCGATCCACCAAGACTTGTTGTCCAAAATGGAATGTAAAAAATATGATGTAAACCGAATGGACCAAGTAACCGCAAAATAAATCCATATAAGAACGTTCCTAAATAACCGGTTGCCTCTACTAGCCCACCAAGCGAGAAAATCCCCGTTTGGATGATTGGCCAAATGTAGTATAAAATGACACCTAATAGAATGGACATAAATGCTGTAATAATTGGTATGAATCTTGACCCACCAAAGAAACCTAAAAATTTAGGAAGTTCCACATTATTATATCGTTGATGAAGGAAATAAGTTAAAAGCCCTAAAATAACACCACCAAATACGCCTGTCTCTAAAGATTGAATACCTAGTATTGTTCCTTGACCAACTTCAGCTAAATTATTTTCAGCTAATTTACCAGTAATAGTCAGCATTGCGTTAATTGTCGCATTCATAACTAAATACCCCAATACAGCTGCTAGACCTGCTGTACCTTTATCATTTCTTGCCAGCCCTATTGCGACACCTACGGCAAAAATCAATGCAAGATTTGCAAAAACAATACTACCAGCTGAACTCATAATGGTAAAAATAGCTTGTAACCATTTCTGATCAAGGAAGGTGTATGCCTCTATTGTTGCTGGATTACTAAAAGCTCCTCCAATCCCAAGCAACAAACCTGCTGCAGGTAGCACTGCAATTGGAAGCATAAACGATTTCCCAAACCTTTGCGCTTGCTCAAATAATGCCTTTTTCATTTCTAAACACCTCATCTCTTCTATGTTGTCAAATAAGCTCCACAATCTGTAAGCGTCTACTTTTCAAAGCAATAAAAACATCACTCGCCATGTCAAAAATAATGTCATTCAAATACAATCATTCGCAATCAACATGGTTGTTTGGGTAAATTGGAGCCCATAAAGACTGAAGATAATTTAACTTTTCTCGAATGGTTTTAAAAACGTTTTTGATTGGAATGAAAAGCATTTTGTAAACTATTTACAAAAATATTATAAAACAGATAATAGTTTTAATCAAGTGCAAATATTATCCTCTTATTCTTTTAACAAACTTTACTTTTCTAACGTTTATAAAGTGAACCTGCATGAAGCAGGGGGACATTTCCTTTCATTCCCTACTATTTATTTATAAACCAAGGGGGAGGAACAAAAGGACTGTATGAATAATATGCGGATCCTTGCATGCCTATATTAAAGAAGAACTACTGAACCAAATTAAAGCAAACAAATATAAACCAGGGGACAAAATTCCAACAGAGCTAGAATTGTGTAAAGATTTTAATGTAAGTCGTACTACAGTTAGAACTGCCCTAAACCAATTAACGCTCGAAGGATACTTAGTACGTCATCAAGGGAGGGGTACCTTTGTAGCTGATCAAAAGCTAAAGCAAACGTTAACCCAAACAGTGAAACGCTATAGCGATCAGGTAGCCATTCAAGGAAAAGAGGCAAAAATCTTTGTTCTGTCGATCACTGTTATTCCAGCAAATGAATATTTAAGTCAGCAGCTAGAGGTCGCGCACAACGATCCCATTCAATGTATTGAAAGAATTCGTAAAGCCAATGATGAACCTACACAATATGAAATTGCTTACATCCCTTGGAATGTAGCACCAGGAATCACAGAAACACAAGCGGCTTCATCGCTATACGCTTCCTTAAAAAATGATTTTCAAGTGCATGTTGCAAAAACAATTGAGCATATAGAAATAACGCTGGCGGACGAGATTTGTTCCAAGCATTTAGACTGTGAGTTGCATGCACCTTGTTTTTATATTGAAACCCTTGCTGAAAATGAAAACCAAGAAAAAGTAGAATATTCACGTGCTTATTTTAGAGGAGATAAAACTAATTTTGTATTGAGCGAAATTATCCTAGTACTTAGAACAATACGGCTTGACAGCAAATCTTATGATGCAAGCCACCGTTCGTAAAATGCGAGATATTTTGATGTACAGCTTGCGGCATTTCAACTATTATAAAATATATGGGGGGGGCATATCTCATGAAAATTTTAATCAATGCAGACGATTTTGGCTTAACAAAAGGTGTCACAGAAGGAATTATAAAAGCACATACAGATGGTATTGTTCAATCAACAACACTTATGATGAACGGAAAAGCTACACAATACGCTATTGCAAAAGCAAAAAAACAGCCTTCCTTACAGGTAGGAATTCACCTCGTTTTAACTTGGGGAAAGCCGTTGAATAACGATTTAACCATATTAACTAATAAAGACGGTTTTTTCAAATTTTCAAAATCGGAAAAAGAGCTTCATACAGAAGAATTAACAGCCATTAAAAAAGAGTGGCAAACACAAATAGACGCTTTTCTATCTTCTGGATTACCTCTTCACCATATTGATAGCCACCACCATGTACATGGATGGAAAGCGCTAAAGTCTGTTATTATAGAATTAGCTACAATGTACCAAGTTCCCATTCGTTACACAGAATCGTTACGAAATGAAAGCGATTTGCTATTAACAGAACAGATTTGGACACATTTTTATGATTCTGGGGTGAACAATAATCTCTTTTCTCATTTAAAAAATTTACCAGATAAGCATGTTGAAGTGATGACTCATCCAGGATTTGTTGATGATGATCTACGACAACAAAGTTCTTATACATTGAAGCGAGAAGAAGAATTAGAGTTACTTTGCTCCCTACAATTGCCGAATTGGGCAGAAAAGCTTTAACCGAGTGGCACTCTCCTTAAAAATTGGAAGATGTGAGCTAAATGCAAACATCGCATAAGATTCCAATTCGAATGAGTCCTTCGCCCATATGTTACGTAACAATCCATGTGGCATTGAAAGAAAACGCCAACTAATGGAAGTTTTCCTTCATATATACGTTTTGAAAGATTAGTAGTAAGGAAAATTAGCTCTTGAGGCAAGGACCTTAATGAACAGGGGGGCTTATTCGACACGGGGTCTGTATGGGTCGGGTATGTAGGTGGTGGTGTGAACTATTCGCCACTTAGCATAGCTTGAAGTGGAAAAGACTTCTTTCGCAAATATGTTAATAGCAACTCTTTATGTCTAGTACATGGTTAGTGTATAGCCTTCACTATAGATTAAAATATTTTAATGGAGGAGAACAGATGAACGCTCAACCTGGTTCCATTGCAAAAGTTTGTTTGCTTGCAGGCAAAATCATGCTGGAAAGCGGTGCTGAAACGTATCGTGTAGAGGACACGATGAACCGGATTGCTACATCATTTGGGCTTGAAAACGCTGAAAGTTATGCTACACCTACAGGGGTTCAGTTTTCTACGGAAGGAGAAGTTTCCTATTTTCGGAGAATTTCCAATCGTTCCAATGATCTTCAAAGAATTACAGATGTCAATAGTATATCTAGGCAAATTACAGCCCAATCTTTAGATGCCAAAGAAGCTTTATTGCTTTTAAAAGGAATCGAACATCAAAGTGAAACTTTTCCGCTTTGGTTACAGTTTATAGCTGCTGCCCTTGCTAGCGGAAGTTTTGCCATTATGTTTGGAGGTTCTTGGTCTGATTTTTTACCTGCCTGTATTGCTGGTGCTCTCGGATATGCTGCTATGATTTGGATTGAAAAATTAATTGAAATACGATTCTTTGCTGAATTCATAGCCTCATTTTTCATTGCTGTTATCGCAGCTTTCAGTATTCATGCTGGATTTGGGCAACATTTAGATAAAATTATTATTGGTGCTGTGATGCCGCTTGTCCCTGGTTTACATATTACAAATGCCGTTCGTGATTTAGTTGCTGGTCATTTAGTAGCTGGCATCTCAAAAGGCGTAGAAGCTATATTAACAGCATTTGCGATCGGTGCAGGCGTTGCTGTTCTGTTTGCATTTTTTCCGTAGAATGTATTTATAACGTTAAAAAGTATACACTAAAGCATGGTAACTTATTTAAGCATTTATCCATGATTTCTGTTTTAATGATCTTCACTAGGGAGTGATTACAATGTTACTTGCTCAGCTTATTACAAGTTATGTTGCGGCGGCTGGTTTTGGTATTCTTTTTAATGCACCGAAGCACTCTCTTTTTCAATGCGGTATGGTTGGGATGTTCGGTTGGATGGTTTATTATATTTTAGTTGAACAAGGATTAGATGCTGTTCCTGCTAGTCTTTTTGGTTCTATGCTTGTAGGAATACTTAGTCAACTATGTGCAAAAATATTTAAAATGCCCATTATTATTTTTAATGTTTCAGGCATCATTCCGCTTGTACCTGGTGGTTTAGCATACGATGCGATGCGAAAATTTGTAGAAAATGACTACTATACTGCGGTACAGCTTTCAGCAAAAGTTATGTTACTTGCTGGAGCAATCGCTATCGGATTAATGTTTTCCGAAGTAATTCATCAATTGATGAAAAAAACTTCAGGCTGGCTTCATATAGAATAGTTGATTTTCATATTTTAACCCTATATGATAGTTGTGTTACTAAACAGAAAATGGAGAGGGTTCTATTGAAAACGGTAGATAAACCAAACGTCGTGATTGTCATCTTTGGAGCAACAGGGGATTTATCAAAAAGAAAGTTATTCCCTTCCATTTATCGTCTTTATCAAAACGGAAAAATCGGCGAAGATTTTGCAGTTGTTGGACTTGCTCGCCGTCCGTGGACGAATGATTTCTTTCGCGAAAAAGTATGTGAATCAATAAACGAATCAGAATCAAATCATCAAATAGACTTAGAAGCATTTGCTTCTCATTTTTATTATCAGTCTTTTGATGTTACAGATAGCTCATCTTATACCCATTTAGATGGATTGTTAAATGATCTAGAAGGTCAATACCAAACAGATGGAAATCGAATTTTTTACTTAGCTATGGCTCCGGAATATTTTGGAACGATTGCGAATCAAATTGAACAAAATGGTTTAAAAGAAAGTGTAGGCTGGACAAGGTTGGTCATTGAAAAACCGTTTGGACATGACCACGCCTCGGCAAAAGCGTTGAACAATCAAATCCGCTTAGCATTTAATGAAGATCAAATATACCGTATTGACCATTATTTAGGAAAAGAAATGGTGCAAAATATTGAAGTTATCCGCTTTGCAAACGGAATATTTGAGCATTTATGGAACAACCGATTTATTTCCAATATCCAAGTTACGTCCAGTGAAAAACTCGGTGTCGAAGAACGCGCGCGATATTATGATCGCTCAGGAGCAACAAGAGATATGGTGCAAAACCATATGCTTCAAATGGTCGCCTTACTTGCAATGGAGCCTCCCATTAAGCTAACGCCGGAAGAAATACGTTCAGAAAAAGTGAAAGTCCTACGAGCTCTACGGCTTGTTAAACCAACAGAGGTTGAAAATTATTTCGTCCGTGGTCAATACGGTCCAGGCCCTGTAGGAAAAGGATATCGCGAGGAAGCGCCGGAATTGACAGACTCCATAACAGAAACGTACGTTGCTGGGAAGGTAATGATTGATAATTATCGTTGGGCAGGCGTCCCTTTCTATATTCGGACAGGTAAGAAAATGAAAGAAAAATCAATTAAGATCGTTGTTGAATTTAAAGATATTCCAATGAATCTATATTATAAGGATGAAGCAAAGAGACATCCTAATCTGCTCGTCATCAATATTCAGCCAGACGAAGGCATTACACTTCATTTAAATGCAAAAAAAGCAGGTATAGGTTCCATTGCCCAGCCAATTGAATTATCTTATACAAACAATGGTGTCGATGGAATAAACACACCAGAAGCCTATGAAAAATTAATTTACGATTGTATTATCGGTGATACGACTAACTTTACCCATTGGGATGAAGTAGCCTACTCATGGAAATATGTAGATGCTGTTTTAGACGCATGGTCAAAAACCGAGCCTCTATTTCCAAATTACGCTGCCGGATCAATGGGACCAAAAGCGGCAGATCGCCTACTTGAAAAAGACGGGTTTCATTGGTGGCCAATAACCGATTAAAACTAAAGCTCTTTGCTTTTATAGCAAAGAGCTTTTTTTGTTTACTACGATGATGCGCGAACTTCTGGCTTCCGTGAGCGGTTTTCTGGCTGACGTGAGCGAATTTCTGGCCGGCGTGAGCGATCTTTCCAATGATATGAGCGAAACCCTAGCCGACGCGAGCGATCTTTCCGATGGCATGAGCGGTATCCTGGCCGACGTGAGCTATTTTTCCGATGGCATGAGCGGTATCCTAGCCGACGTGAGCGATCTTTCCAATGATATGAGCGATTTTCTAGCCGACGTGAGCTATTTTTCCGATGGCATGAGCGAAATTCTGGCCGACGCGAGCGGTCTTTCGACTCATATGAGCGAAATCCTAGCCGACGTGAGCGATCTTTCCAATGATATGAGCGAAATCCTAGCTGACGCGAGCGATCTTTCCACTGACATGAGCGAATTTCTGGCCGACGCGAGCGATCTTTCCAAGATATGAGCGAAATCCTAGCCGACGTGAGCGATTTCCGATGGCATGAGCGAATTTCTGGCCGGCGTGAGCGATCTTTCCAATGATATGAGCGAATTTCTGGCCGGCGTGAGCGATCTTTCCAATGATATGAGCGAATTTCTGGCCGACGCGAGCGTTCTTTCGCTGGCATGAGCGAAATCCTAGCCGACGGAGCGTTCTTTCGCTGGCATGAGCGATTTTCTGGCCGACGTGAGCGATCTTTCCGATGGCATGAGCGAAATCCTAGCCGACGCGAGCGATTTTTCGACTGACGCGAGTGATTTCCACGCAGGAGCTATCGAGGTGTCCACACAGAACAAAGGCTCGGGGCGCTGGAGCCGGACGTGGCTATTTCGTTGAACTCGTATGCCAAAGCAACAAATTTTATGCTTTCTTATCTTTTGAAAAAAGGTTCCCTCAGCAGGAACCTTTTTTCATTTTATTTCTTTTTGTGGCGTTTTGTAATTTTTGCAGTTAGATCATCAAATAATGTGTAAATAACTGGGATTAAAAGCAGGGTGAAGATACTGGATATCCCGAGACCAAATATGATTGTAACAGCTAATGGCTGTTGTGTTTCCGCACCTTCTCCTAAAGCCATTGCTAATGGTACCATTGCTAAAATAGTGGTTAGTGTCGTCATTAAGATTGGACGCAATCTACTTGGTCCCGCTTCTAGTATAGCAGCATATCGTTCCATTCCTTTGCGGCGCAAAAGATTAATATAATCTACTAGCACAATAGAGTTATTGACGACAATCCCTGCCAACATAATAATTCCAATAAACGCTGGGATACTTAATGGAATTCCCACAATAAAGAGTCCAAGCATTACTCCAATTACTGTTGTTGGCATAGCAAACATAATGATGAGCGGAAATAGGAAGTTTTCAAACTGAATAGCCATCACCGCATATACAAGGAAAATCGAGAATACTAATGCGATTGCTAAATCAGTAAATGATTCTGTCATATCCTGTGATTGGCCACCAATTTCATAATTGTAACCTTCAGGGAGATCCATGTTATTCAACGTCTGCTCAACATCTTGGGTTATACTCCCTAAATCACGATCAACGATTTGACTGGTCACACTCATTTGTGGTTGCTGATTTTCTCTTTGCAAACTTACAGGTCCACTCATCTGTTTAAATGTAGCTATCTCATCCAAAGAAATGGTTGCACCTTGCGGCGTTTGAATTTTCATATCATGCAGATCCTCTATTTTACTCCGCTTCTCTTCAGGATACATTAATGTAACATCCATCTCCTGGCCTTCTTCTCTATATTTTGTTGCTACTTGACCAGTAAATTGCATTTGAATTTGCCCTAAGACTTGTTCGTGATTCAGTCCATACAGCGCAGCTTTTTCTTGATCTACTTCAATATTCATTTGCGGTACACCTTCAGAAGCCGACGACTCAGGATTATAAATTCCTTCTACTTGTTCAATCTCTTGTACAACTTGTTCAGAAATATCTCTTAACATATCGTGTTCTGGTCCATTTAACTGGATTTGAATCGGATCGCCCATATTCATACCAGAATCCATGGAATGAACAGTAATTTCTGCACCTGCTATTTCCTGCAACTTATCATCTATCTCTTGAACGATTTGTACCGTTGTTTTTTCTCGTTCACCCGAAGGAATCAGCTGCATTGTATAAATGGCCTGATTTCCACTACTGCTTCCGCCTCCAGCAGTCATGCCTCCTCCGCCGACACTGACGTAATTTGTTTCAATCACAGATTCAAATGGCGTTATTTCTTTATTAACTTGATCTACAATGTCTTCTGTATGCTCTAAAGAGCTCCCAGGCGTTGTTTCTACACGGATTTCTAATTGCCCTTGATCTGCGGAAGGTATAAATTCAGCTCCAATAAACGGTGTCAACGCAAGGCTTCCGACAATGCCTAAAATGGTAACAAAAACGGTTGTTTTCCGATGACCAAGCACCCATTTAAGAACCTTTTGATATTTGGCATTTACCCAGCCTAAAAAGCGATCGAACCAATAACGTTTCCCACCATCTTGCAACGCTTTTTGTAACAGCTTAGATGAGAGCATTGGCACTAAAGTGATTGCTACCACTAAAGAAGTGATTAGCGAAAACGAAACTGCTAGTGCCAAAGGTGTAAACATGTCTGACGCAATTCCTTCTACATAAATAATTGGTAGAAATACAACTAATGTTGTCGTCGTTGAAGCAATTACCGCAGGAGCTAACTCCGTCGCTCCTTGTATAGCCGCATCTTTCAAATTATAGCCACGTTGTCTATATGAATAAATATGTTCCAAGATAACAATAGAGCTATCTACCATCATGCCTAGCCCAAGTGCTAGACCACCTAAAGTTAATATATTTAATGTTTCACCTGTAAAGTACATCAAAATAAACGTTGTTATAATCGCAATTGGTATCGATAAACCAATAACAATCGTTGCGCGTACACTTTTTAAAAAGAGAAGCAGAATAAATATGGAGATAACCCCACCAATTAAAATGTTTTGCACAACAGAATCAATCGACATTTGAATGAAATCAGATGTGTCAATAATAACATCTAAATTGGCATCTGAAGGTAAATCTTGTTTTATTTCTTTTAAACTATCTTCTATATTGGTAGCTACTTCCACTGTATTACTATCTGTCTTTTTTAAAATAGATAACACTACAGAAGGCTTACCGTTAACTAGGGTTAACCCAGCATCTGTTTTAAAATCGTCTTTCACTTCAGCTAAATCATCAACATGCACCGTTGCGCCAGATTCCGTTTGAACGATCGTTTGTTTGATATCCTCTAATGATTCAAAATCCCCGGTTACTCGAATTTGTAAATCTTTGTCACCTTTCTCCACTGTACCTACTGACGCTGATTGATTCGTACTCGACAACGCCTGCATAATAGCTTGGGAAGTAGTTCCATACTGTTGTAGTTTAGCTTCATCAAGAATTAATTGAATCTCTCGTTCTTTTCCACCTTCTACATTAACAGAACCTACACCACCTTGTCGCTCCAAAAATGGAACGACTTGTTCATCAGCGGTTTCCGTTAACGACGCTACATTTTCTCCAGTTAAACCAATCCACATAACAGGCAGTTGGTCTGGATTAAAACGCATGATACTTGGGTCCCCTGCTTGACTAGGAAGAACCCCTTTCACTTGGTCAACACTTTCTCTTACATCCAATAAAGCTTGATCTAAATCTGTGCCATTTTTAAACATAAGTAAGACAAGCGAAGAACCGGCTTGCGATTGCGATTGTACGGTTTCAATTCCTTCTACAGTGCTTACCGCTGATTCAATTGGTCTACTAATTAAATTTTCTACTTCTTGTGGCGCTGCATCTTGATAAGATGTCGCTACAACTGCTACTGGGAGATCAATTTTTGGGAAAAGATCTACAGTCAAGCTCCGTAAAGAAACAGCTCCCAGAGCTAGCAGAGCAACAACAATCATAATAACGCCAACGGGACGTTTAACAGATGTTTTAATTAACTTCAAGGTTTACTCCCCTTTCGCAACTTTAACCTGGCTTCCATCCTTTAACGATAGTTGTCCTTTTACGATAACTTGATCGCCAGATTTTACGTCGCCTTCAATTGCCGTTTCTTCTGTTTGTGATTCTTCCACAGAAACGTCCACACGCTTTGCTTGCTTATCTTTTACAATATAGACAAACGATTCACCGCCTTGTTCTTCCACAGCAGTGGTTGGAACTACGATAGCATCTTTTATTGTCGTTTCCGTTACGATTAACTGAGCGGTCATGCCTGGTAATAGCTCGGAATCTTCATTATCGATCTCCGCTTCTACAGGATAAAGTCCTGTATCATTTGGAACGGAACCAACAGAAGTAATCGTTGCTTTCCATTCTTTTCCTTCTATATGAAGAGGTAGCTCATCATCTTCTTCCAATAGTTTACGATCACTTGCTGTTACAGACAATTCCACTGTTAAAGGATGAAAATCTGCAACAATCGCTAGAGGTTCTTCTTGAGACACCATTTCTCCCTCATTTGCGGTTAGTTGAACAAGCTTGCCATCTTTAGGTGCACGAATACTTTGGCTTCCAGCTTGTGAAATGATCGTGGCAATAACATCATTTTCCTCCACCTGGTCTCCATTGTTAACCTTTAACTCATCAATTTTTCCTGAGGCTTGCAACATCACGGGACTGGAAACAGAGGGACGCGTTCTGCCATAAATACTTTTTTCAATTTCAATAGAACCTTCCTTTACCTCTTCTGTTTCCACAGGTACTACGCGCTTTTCCTTTTCCTCTTTTGTTTCTTCTTGATTACATGCAGCTAATAAAAAAATCATCCATACAACCGTTCCAACAATTATAATCTTCTTCACCTGTGTTGCTCCTCTCCATCACTAGCAAGCTGTTATAATAATTCAATATTCAATATAGTAGCGATTTTACTGACATCTTCTATTAATATATCATAGGCATAAAAATGGGCCAGTAAACCTTGAATAACAACGATATTACAATCTTCAAGCCCTTCTTTTTCCAATAGGCGGACAACTTCATATAATCGCTCTTTTTTGCTTTGTTGCACATCTAACAATACTATCTTTTCTTTTAAAGCGTTTAAAACCTTTTGCAATGTTTGCTTCTCCAAGGTAGATCTTCTCGTTGATTTGTAGATTTCCGGGATTTGTGCCATATCGACCAGTCCGGAAGATTCTCGCTTTAACATACCCATTATTAAATCATGCAAACGCCGAACAATAAATTCCCCCGCTTGCTCTTTATCAAGATCAACATTTTCCAAAACAAACCAATGGAAATAACTATGTAATAAGCCTTCTGCTTGAATAATCGAATCGATTAAAAATTCCCGCAATTGCTTCCCATATATCTTTTCTAAGTTGTCCTTCAACCAATGAAAATGATCTACCCTTACATCAGATAATTGTTGATCCAACTCCTCAATAATAAGGATATTACTTCTAAAATACATCATAATATGGTCCTTATGTTGTTCCATATATTTCATTAATATGGCTATTTGTTTGGCAAAGCATTCCTTGTCGTCACCCTCCACATCTACCTGGCTCAGTTCTTCCATAACCTGTATGTGAAATGCTTTTACAGTTGTTATCGTAAATGCTTTTTTAGATGGAAAATAACTGTAAAAAGAACCCTTTGAAATACCTGCTTTATTGGCAATTTCTTGAACAGACGTATTATGATAGCCTTTTTCAGCAATTAATTTCATGCCAATTTCCATTAATTTCTTTTTCTTTTCAAGCATTGCCTTCACCTATTTCTTTTACGAAACATAGCGGAAAATGTTTCAATGAATTCATTTTTTGAAACTTTCATAAAAAGATGTTACTTAAACGTAGCAACATCCTTGATTGACTAACTGGTCAGTCAATCAAGGATGTTCATAGGATAACAGTATTTGCGTTGTAAACACAAGTTAAAAAACTCACTTATTTTCATTCGAAAAGAAAAAAGTATTATATAAAATAGGTAAACAAGGCTAGATATCGCACATTATCAATTGAACAGTTCTCGGTAGTCGTTAAGTTTTTTTACCAACTATTCTTTGACAACCATGAAATCAAGCCAAGTAATTTAATACATCGTTATTTATATTTTGTCATATAGATGTATCACATACTTACAAAAATCGGTATAACTCACTAAGCAGTCACAATCGTTTTAGGCGTGATCTCGGTATAGGGAATTTTGATTGTCCAAAGAGAAATGTTCGATTCAAATGGACGATTACCTGACTTGTCCGCTTATACTGTAAATCGAAAGTATTCATCGATATATCCAATTGAATCCCTGAACCATCGAAAAAAGTAACATATGTACCACTTTTATTTTCCTCAAAACCGTATATATGATGATACGTAAGCCAAACATTATTTTTATTTTTTACAGAAGCTGTTGGCATCATAAATACACCTTTATCTGGTATCACAGGTACAGGAAGCTTACTTGATGAATCGAGTATATCTTTTACAGCTAGCCTTCTCCCCTCTAATGAAGATCCGTATATTAAACAACTATTATCTAAAATTTGTTCTGGTTTATGAATAGACATTTTCTCAGCCCTTCCACTTTCCATAATCCGCGAACGATAATAGCTATGTTCATTCCTGTATATTGCTTTTGTATGCGGTGATATGACATACAACGATGTAATCCTCTGTTTCAATCCGTATCCACCTTTCTTCCCATCAGATTTTCCAGTCTGCTTAGAAAGACTTTGTTTTTCTTATACTATAAACCAAAAAAATCTTATGCTTTCCTATAGTGAGAAAATCACAGTTCTATTTACTTTTTATTGTACTATCTCCATTACTCGTTGTCTCGGTTTGCCAACCTAGTAAAGCGAAGGACATTTGTTAACAGGAGTTGTTTCGTGTACGATCTTAAACATGCTTTTTAATCTAGTTATTACTTAAAATTCATCCAAAATCCGTACCTAAAATGGCATGAAGGATAATTCATTTAAGAAGAACTTATCGATCGTTTTTTATTTATCTGTCGAATGAACTGCTCCAGTCCTTAGAAAAAATGGTAAACAAAAGCAGAACACAAATAAACTACATGGTGTTCTGCCTTTATTAAGTAAAATATTTCGTACTATACCTTGGCTATTGCCTTCACTTGTGGTAAATATTCCTTATTTACCACGTTGTGAATTGCAATAACTCTATATCATAACATAGAGCCATGAAAAGTGAATCTTCCAGCAGTGAGGGTTTTATTTTCCCCAATGATTATTCGTATCCCAAGGATATAGACCAGGCTAATTACAAATGGACTTTTTATGCCCTGTTTTCTTTCTTTTAGCATCAGGCTCATAACACTTAATCCTTGAAACGAGATGCTTACATTACCTTAAGTTTGCGATAAAACTCCTTTTGACAAACTTATTGAATACTCTAGCTTGTCACTATCTAGCTACTTGTTATGCATGGAAGTACTATTATTGGTTTTTCTCGTTTTGCTTTTTTTCATCTTCCATCATATTGTCATTGCCATTGTCGTTCATGTTACCGTTATCTTCATCCTGTAATTCTTGATCGTTTTCATCCATCCCACCATTATCATCAGCAGGATTGTTGTTATTGTTGTTATTGTTGTTATCCTGTTCCTCCATTGGAGCCTCATCAGCAGGATCTTCGTCATTACCCATATTACAAGCTGTTATTAGTGATAATACTAAAACAGAAGCACCAAACTTCATGATAAGCTTTGATTTCATGTATACTACCTCCTTTTATAATTGGTTCGTTTTTTATCTTAACCAACTTAAAAGAAGTCATACTTTTTTTTATCCATTTTCAACTATTTCATGTCTTTTTTTATGTTGATAGCTATTCACCTATCGGAATAATGATGAGCTCACCGGTGTAATTATTTAATAGCAAACATGATTTCCGCCTCGCAAGCTACCTCTCCATCTACTTTGGCAACTGCTTTTCCTTTACCAATCGGGCCTTTTAAGCGCAAAATTTCCACTTCCATTTGCAATTGATCTCCTGGACGAACTTGACGTTTAAAACGACAGTTATCAATTCCTGCTAAGAAGCCAATTTTTCCACGATTCTCTTCTTTTCCTAGAATAGAAATGGCACCAAGCTGAGCTAAAGCTTCGATAATAAGCACTCCTGGCATCACCGCATATTCAGGAAAATGCCCTTGAAAAAAAGGTTCATTCGCTGTAACATTTTTCAATCCAGCAACACGCTTTCCTTCCTCTATCTCTGTTACTCGATCTACTAGTAAAAACGGATAACGATGAGGAATAATCTCTTTAATTTGTTCTACATCCATAGGTATAGCCTCTTTTCTAAATTTATATTATACGTATGTTTACCTTTCTCGTTGAAAAAACACCTACGTCATGATGCGACAAAGGTGCTACTTTGATTTTGTAACAATATCAATAATATGCTGCCACGTTTCTATTTTTAACACGTCTAGTGGTGATCCATCACCAATGACTCCATAGCCAACCATTAATCCAACAACCAAGGCAATCATACAAAATAATAAAGTAACGATGATACGTAACCAAATCGGAAAAATACGCACCCTTAGCCGAACACTCTTTTTATTTGGTGTTTGCTTACCATTCTCCTTGTCTTGATTATGGTGGCTTGGCTCATTATGAGCTTCCGTTTCTTGTTGTTTGCTTTGCCAAAGTTGTTTCCATGCTTTCATAAACGAATTATATTTGCCTTTGAAAGTTGGATTCTTTTGCATGGACATATTCTTTCTCCTTACTATTTACATTAACTGAATCTTCAATCAGAAGGGGGCTTTCTTGTGTCCCCCTCCAATTGTTTAGTAGCCCAAGGGTATGACCCAAAGACATCACGCATTAACGTAGCTGATTAATTAACCCAGACATTTGATCGCCCGTAGAAATCGTCCTAGCATTAAATTGATAAGCTCGCTGTGTCATAATTAAATCAGACATTTCCTTGGACATGTTTACGTTAGAAGCTTCTAATTTTCCACTTTCAAGCATTTTACCACCAGCTGCTGGTTGAATAGCATCAGCAAATGCTACTTGCGCATTTGCTTCCTCAGATAAACGAAATGCATTTTCTCCTGCAGCTTCAAGTAAATGAGGTCGCAAAGCTTCAACAACAGCAAGTGTTCCCACAACTTCACTGTCATCGCCACGTTTCACTACGATCTGTCCATTTGGCTGTACAGAAATGTCATCAAATCCAGCAGCTGTAATAATCGGACCATCAGCGCCTAAAATAGCATGTCCGTTCTTATCCACAAGCATCACTTCTTGATTTCCGTTTATCGGACTTAGATAAAATGCGCCATCCCTTGTATAACGTGTTTCTGTTACTCCATTTTCTGTTGCTTCTACTTGAAAGAAAAGATTTGGTGCTAACAATGCCGTATCCAAACTGCGATCCGTCTTACGCAAAGAGCCAACTTGGAAATCTGCGTTAATGGAGCCCAATTTTGCTCCAGAGCCAATTCGCAACCCGTCTGGAGTCAATCTCCCTTCCGCATTTGCCGGATCTGAAAGATTATCCATTTGTTGAAAAAGCAGTGAAGAAAAGTTTGCTTGTCTACTTTTATAACCAGTTGTTTGACTATTAGCCATATTATTACCAATAACGTCCATTTTATTTTGCAGTTGATTCATTGTTACCGCAGCCTGAATCATCGTTCTTGACATAGTCATCTCTCCTCTATACTAAACGTCCAATTTCGCTAACTGCTTTTTCCATACTTTGATCGTACGCTTTTAGTACACGCTGGTTCGTTTCAAATAACCGATAAGATTCCATCATTTGTGTCATTGCCTGTAAAGCGTCCACATTCGATCTTTCCAGAAAGCCTTGTTTTACGGAATAAATAGCTTCTGCGGGAACTGCTTCCACATCTCCTGTGTACACATTATTTCCTTCTTTAACCATTGTGTTTGCATCCGTACTATAAGCAATTCCTAAAGCCGTTGCGCCATCAGCAGTTTGTAATAGACCATCAGAGGTTACTGTAAAGTCCATATCATTTGTTTCAATAGGCTCCCCATTCTCATCTAACACATAGTATCCTTCGTTAGTAACTAAAAATCCGGCGCCATCTACGGTAAAGTTCCCATTTCTAGTATAACGTACATCGCCTGATTCATTTTGCACGGTAAAAAAGAGCGCTCCGGTTTCATCAGGTAAATCTCTTTGAGTTAATGCAAGATCCGTAGATATCCCCGTCTCTTGGACATCTCCTTGTTCAAAATTTGGAATCATTTCTTGAACATATACTCCCGTATTTAGCGAACCTATTGGTTGCTGAAATGGAACATTTGGTTTATTTTGTACTGGAAGCTTTTTTCCTGACATTTGATGTAATAGCATTTCAGGAAAAGCACGCAACGTCGTTTGATCTGCTTTATAGCCCGGAGTATTCGTATTAGAAATATTATTTGCAAAAGCTTCTTGCTGTCGTTGTTGTGCGATCATGCCATTAGCAGCTGTATAAAAGCCTCTTAACACTAACGTTACCTCCTTGATTATACCAAGATATTTATATCACATTTTTCTGGTTTACTTTGTCAATGTTTTCTAACATCATACCAGTACCTTTAGCGACACAATTCATTGGCTCTTCAGCAATAAAAACAGGCACCTTTAATTCCTCAGCCAGTAATTCATCGATACCATGAATCAAGGCACCGCCACCTGTTAAAATAACGCCTCTATCTATAATATCGGCAGAAAGTTCTGGAGGTGTACGTTCTAAGACAGATTTTGCAGCTTGTACAATGAGATAAACAGATTCACGCAATGCTTCTTCAATTTCTTTGGAGTTCACTGTAATTGTTCGAGGTAAACCAGAGACCATATCACGTCCTCTAATTTCCATTTCTTCATTACGCGAACCTTGGAAAACAGTAGCGACGTTAATTTTAATTTCTTCTGCCGTTCGCTCACCGATCAACAATTTATACTGTTTCTTTATGTATTGAAGAATTTCGCTATCGAAATTATCACCAGCCATTTTAATGGACTCAGATGTAACAATATCTCCCATTGAAAGAACAGCTACATCCGTCGTACCGCCACCAATATCAACGACCATATTCCCACTCGGTTGAAATATCTCCATACCTGCACCGATTGCAGCTACTTTTGGTTCTTCTTCTAAATAAATCTTTTTACCACCTGATTTTTCTGCTGCCTCTTTAATCGCTTTTTGTTCCACCTTTGTAATATTGGTAGGACAGCATATTAAAATTCTTGGTTTCGCTAAAAATCCTTTTACATTAATCTTATTGATGAAATGCTTTAACATAGCTTCAGTAACATCAAAATCAGCAATTACTCCATCCTTCAATGGACGAATTGCCGCAATATTTCCTGGTGTTCGACCAACCATTTTCCTAGCTGCCTCGCCAACTTCCAAAACTTTTCCTGTATTTCGATCCATGGCAACAACAGACGGCTCATTCAAAACAATCCCTTTTCCTTTGAGATGAATTAAGACATTTGCTGTTCCAAGATCAATTCCTATATCCCTTGAAAACATGGGCTAATATCCTCCTAATTACAAACTATATCTTTATTTTGTCCATACTACCTCTAATATATTATTTTACCACAATTCTCTACAATTAACTGCAGTTTATTATAATTTTGTTAGAAAAAAGTCAGCTCATCACCTATCTTTATCCCGAAATATTTATACCTCTAAAATAAGCGCAGAAAAAATGAAAAGAATGGATGTCCAACAAAAATAAGCCAAATAAAATTGAATTTATATGACTTTTACTCCATGTATGCTTTTTATATTAAAAAAGCTTCTGTTCGAATCCCTTCGTCTTTCCATCATTTTTTAAAAAGATCATGATGGAGGAATATATGACGTTTTATCAGAATGTTATGCAACCGCTGCGGAGAAACACTACATTAGCGAGTAGCTTAATTATAAGCAAATATCCTCTATATGTAACTAGAAAAAAACTTGGCGATATGGCAAGTTTTTTTCTAGTGCGACGCATATGAAGCGAGCCCAATAAATACCTTTCCTTTGAGAAGATATTATCCTACAGGTTTTACTTCTTTTTTAGTGGTTGCATCTGCATCTACCATGTATTTCTTTTTCGTTGCTTCCCCACCTCGCAAATGTCTAATTGCTTTATGATGCTCTAAAATTTTTTTAACGCGCTTTGCTAATTCTGGATTAATCTCGGGTAATCTTTCCGTTAAATCTTTATGGACTGTACTTTTAGAAACACCAAACTCCTTTGCTATAACGCGAACTGTTTTTTTTGTTTCCACCACATAATTCCCTATCTTGATCGTTCGTTCTTTGATGTAATCGTGCACACCGTTCGCCTCCCTGAGTTGTATATTTCTGAGGTGACCAATTGGTACAGGCGTTTGTAGATGGATAGCTAGAACCATACAACATTTGTTTTATGTAGATAGTATTTTTAATTTAGAAAAAGTTTCAAAATTCTGTATTTTAAAACGATAAAATATCAGTATTGTTGGTTTTCACCTGCTTAGCAGGTTCACATATCTCACCTCAGACACTTATGTTTTAGTGGTTTGTATAAGTTTATTATGACGCAATGAGGTTTATGCTTAAAAAAGAGACCTTGTTCATATAAGACAAGCCATTTTACAATGAGACTGAAAATATATAGGACCACGAATGAAAACCAGCTATGCCAAGCCATATGGAAATAGCCGAATTTCTAATTTCTTTGCATTTCTATAATGCAAAAAAACGCCTTTGATTTATTTTCAAAGGCGTTGCTTTTTCACTATGAAACGTTAGAAACAAGAAATTTAATTATTCAACTCAGGGTCCATTTCTTCCGTTTCATCCACATTATCTGCTTCATCTGAAGCTTCATCTGATTCTTCATCTGTAGTTTCGCTCTCATCAGAAGGGGTTTCGTTTTCTTGATCTCCTTCTGCATCTTCCGTTCCTTCTTGATCTGCTTCATCTTGCGCATCCACGTCTTCTGTTTCTTCCTCTACTGCACTGTTCAAGCTACTTACTGGTTGATTGAAGTACTCTTCTGGATTAACTTCTTGATCCTCTTTACGTAGCTCAAAGTAAACATGCGTTCCGCTGTCTTTTCCAAATACGCTCTTACCTGCTTTACCTAAAGTGTCGCCTTGCTTCACTTCAGAGCCCGCCTTTACATCAACATCTTCAAGACTAGCATAATAGGTTTGGACATCATCTTCATGGGTAAGCACAACAACATTTCCTAATAGCGGATCTTCTTTTACTTCTGTAACTTCACCACTTAAAGCTGCTACAACCTCAAATGATTCACCACTTGCAGAAGCAATATTTACACCATCACTCTCATAGTACTTATTGTTGTACAAAACCAAGGCCTGCTCTTGCTCTTCTTGATCTGCATTGTAATCATAAAATTTAGTTACGATTTCTGCTTCTTCTGGGTTTGTCACAGGCATTTGGATCATTTCCTGTTGCTCCAACACAGGTTCAGCTCTTTCTCCATGCTCAGATGGAATGAACTCATCTGTTCCTTCTTGGGCATCAGGCACTTGATTGTCCACATTTTGATACCAAACGACAACAGATAATAATACAGCGGCAATAGTTAAATAGACAGCTGGGAAGAACCATTTTTTACGAAAAATTCGACTCCACTTGTTTTTTGAAGCCCCTTTGTTTTCCTCTTTCATAAGATCATCACCTCAACAACCATTCTGATCAGAAAAAGGAATTTATATACATCTATTAACAAATAATTTGCATTTCACCGTATTTTTTTGTGAAAAAGAGGTAAATTAAGAGGACTTTGCTTTTTATAACAATCCAATAGATTGTAATACTTCCTATTATAGAAGTTTCTATCTCCTACTATCATTACAAACTTTGTTAGGTAATTTAAAAAATCCATCCTATCGTGCAATAGCAGGCTATAGCTTTTCTTATACTATAAATCTTTAAACTCTTATAATTTCCTATAAAGCAACAAAAAACTCTCGTCTATTTTGCGACAAGAGTTGGAGCTGTATCATTAATCGTACTTATTTTTACATCCTGATAATAATAACGGACAATATCTTGATAATTTTTCCCTTCTTTAGCCATGCCATTTGCACCATATTGACTCATACCAACTCCATGACCGAACCCTTTGGTTGTAAAAATAAAATGGTTATTTTTTTGTTCAATGGTAAAATCACTTGAACGCAATTCTAGCTTTTCTCTAATTTCCCTTCCCGAAAAAGTTTGTTTTCCTAATTGCAACTGCTCTACCCGATTACTATCTGTACGCGTAGTTTCAACAGCTAAAGGAAATTGATTCGGTAAATCTACTTCTAACGCTTTTTCTAACTGCTGTATCGAAAACGTTTTTTGATCTAAATATTTCGGAGACTCCTCATCCCAATGACTCTCCACACTACGTAAATATGGAAGTTCATTTTCCCAGTAGTCTTCTGAATTCTCCGTATAGCCATTACTCGTAGAGAAAAAAGCAGGCGTGATTGGTGCATCTTTATAGGTTACTATTTCTCCCTTTGTTTCTGCCACCGCTTCTTTTACTTTTTTCATTTTCCAATCAAAGTCGCTCCCCCATAAATTTTGCAACTGACCTTCGTCTTTATACACTTGATGTTGTACTGTATCTGTGACGTCTGATTCTTGTTTAGCTCCTTCACCGTGAAGCTTTTGATTCACAATATACGTTCTCGCTGCAAGGGACTGCGCTTTTAACGCTTCTTTTTCAAATTCTGCGGGCATTTCAGAAGCCACTACACCAGCTACATATTCTTCCAAAGGTACTCCCTCTACTTTATTTACATTCGAACGCATTACTGACACCGAGAAAGATGAGCTATCTGAATCCATATCTTGGTTGGTTGTTTCTTCACTACTTGCGATTGGGGGGGCTTTCGCCTCTTTTTCATCCCCCTTGCTATAAGGAATGACAATTAATGTAGGTACTACTAAGATAATCATCAGTAAACAAGCTAACAAAATGGTAGAAGGAATTTTCCATACATGTTGCTTTGGTCTTTTTTGTAAATAGTATGGCTTTTTGGGTGCAAACCATTGTTTATTACGTGTTAGTGACTTTTTCATAAATGTTTGCTGCTTTGCTTTTACTTTTTTCAGTAATAAGGCATTTCGTTTTTTCGTGTAGTTATATCCATGTTTTTTTGAATATTTACTAGGTTTCATTGCTTACCCCCTTCAACATCACTTCAATCTAGCAGTCCTATTAAGATATATATACACGACTTCTTCTATGTAGAACTAAAAATGTTGAAAAAATCGGCGGTTGCCAAGCCATTAAGACGATTATATGCCTCTGTTTTTCTATACAACCCTTTAGGTTTTATTCTCTCCTAAAGGAACAAAGGCTCGGGGCGCTCGTTTAGTAACGCAGCGAGTGGAACGAAGCGACTAAAGTTTTAGGAATCATGGTGAGACGGTGTTGCATGAATCAATGATGACTTATCTTAAGGCGATTCTTGAAGTCGCCAGTTGGTAGGCGCTGGAGCCGAACATGGCTAAATAATTTAGGAAGTTTATTCACAACTAAAAAAATTTACGATTTCCTAGACCATGAAAAAAAGACATTCCGTAATAGCCGTTTTTTTATCGTCTACTACAGAATGTCTCTCGGGTACATCATTGCAATAACTACAAAACTTTATGAATAAAGATGACAGGCAACAAAGTGCTCTGGTGCTATTTCTCTAAACGGCGGTTTTTGTTGCTCACAAATAAGCATAGCCATTGGGCATCGCGTACGAAATACACATCCACTCGGCGGATTAATTGGACTTGGGAGTTCACCTTGCAATATAATTCGTTCTCTCTTTTCTTCGACTTCTGGATCTGGAATTGGGATCGCAGATAATAGCGCCTTCGTATACGGGTGATATGGATGGTCATATAGCTGTTCTGATTTTGTAAGTTCGATTAAATTGCCTAAGTACATGACGCCAATTCGATCAGAAATCTGCTTCACCATCGATAAATCATGGGCAATAAATAAAAACGTTAATCCTTTTTCATGTTGAATTTCCTTTAATAAATTAACGACTTGGGCCTGTATGGAAACATCCAACGCCGAAATTGGTTCATCTGCAATAATGAACTCTGGGTTTAAAGCGAGCGCCCTTGCAATACCTATACGCTGTCTTTGACCGCCACTGAATTCATGAGGATAACGATTCGCATGATCCCGCTGTAAACCTACCTCTGCTAATAATTGGTATACCCGTTCTTTTATTTCCTTCTTATGTCGATACAAACGATGTATTTCCATTGGCTCAGAGATAATTTCCTGTACAGTCGACCTAGGATTTAATGAAGCATATGGATCTTGAAAAATCATTTGCATCTTTTTATGCAACTTGAATCTATCATTTTCTTTTAAACTATGAATATCCTCCCCATCGTACAAAACTTCTCCAGCTGTCTTATGGTATAAACCGAGAATGGTTCGCCCTATTGTAGATTTGCCACAACCGGACTCCCCTACTAAGCCAAATGTCTCTCCTTCGTTTATTTGAAACGATACATCATTGACAGCCTGTAGCGTCTGATTTCTGTTCACGTCAAAAAATTTCTTCAGACGGTTTACTTCGAGAATTACTTTTGCCATTTTCTATCGTTTCCTCCTCCTGCCAGTAGCGCCTAGCCGCACATAACTCTGTTTCATACATCGTATTTGCAAGACTGATTTGTTCAATTCCCTTTCCCGTTTGTGGGGCATGTAACATATCTCCGTTACCAGAATAAATACCTACATGATGTATCCTTCCTTTCCCATTTTGATATGCAAAGAAAAGTAAATCACCAGGTAGTATCCTATCTAGCGGAACTTTGACTCCACCTTTTACTTGATCGCCTGCATCTCTAGCAATCTGATATCCATTCGCTTTATGCGCCGCGTAGGCTAAACCTGAACAATCATAACCGTATGCGCTCATTCCTCCCCATAAATAATCAAGCCCTATGTAAGATTTAGCAATAGCTACAATGGACTCCCCATTACTACGGACTATACCGTCCGCTTTTGAAAATAACTCGATATCTTGCGTATGAACATATCCAATACCATGCGGTGTTACTACAGACGTCGTAGAACCATGATGTCTTTTTACTGGTAAAATGGTTAAATAACTTAAGTGTATAGAGGATTCATTATGAATAGTTAACGAAGCAAAGGGAGATCGAACGATAGCACCTATAGGCTGAAGCCAGTCTTGATTAGAAATTTGTTTGAGTTGACAAGCAGGCACCCAACCTGGATAACCTCTTCTATCTTTATGTGATGGCTGAGTAGGTATAATAACATGCGCCCAATCACCAGCCCATTCCGTTACTAGCACTTGTTCGCCATATAACAATTGTGTTTGAATACGATTTTCCACACATAATGCCAGTTTTTCAGTATCATCTAATTGCTTCACCCACTGGTCTACATGTGCCGGGTTATGAAGCGCTAATGCATCTATTCTTCTAGCAGACAATGGTTCTGTCCAAACCGTAGCAACAGAGACACAGGTTACATACCGTTCATTTGTTGTTTGCTCATACGTTTGCTGACTCACTGTTGACCCTCCTATTTTATAAAATGAATCTTCCATGAGTAGTATTTTCTTTCGCAACCCACACATTATTTAGTAGCAGCTTGAACTTCCGCTATAAGACTTGGCTTGTCGCCAAGTCTTATAGCGGAAGCTGTTGTTTTTCTTATACTATAAACATTTAAACTTTTATACTTCCTATAGTATTAGAAAAACTTTGGCTACCATAAGTGCCTGCTCGTCGAGAAGATCCATGTTATTTTTCTAAATGAAAGACCCCTTAGACGGCTATTGTTTATCGGCATACTTTAAATCCAAATACCCTACTGGATGGCGAAGTATTTTCGTTACACCTTCTTGTAATACTTCTACTTGATTATAATAGCGGACTGGAAATAACGGCACTTCTTCTGCTAATAGCTTTTCTGCCTCATACATATATTCCCAACGTTTCCCTTCATCCGCTTCTGATTTTGCATTGGCAATTAATTGATCATACTGTTCATTGGACCAGCCTGTGCGATTCATATATGATCCAGTAATAAAGCTTTCAAGGAAATTGACAGGATCGGCATAATCGTATAAAAAGGAGCTTCTTGATAATTGATGATTTAAAGCCTTTTGATCTTCTAAGAAAACATTCCATTCTGTATTTTCAAGCTCTACATCGACACCAATATTCTCACTAAACATGCCTTGAATTGCTTCAGCTACTTCTTTATTTAAATCGCTTGTATTATAGGATAAAGTAACCGTAGGCAGTTCATCATAGCCCTCTTCTTCCATCCCTTTTTCTAAAAGCTGCTTTGCTTCCTCAGGATCAAATGAGACGAGATCGCCATTTACATCTCGGAAGTCTTCGCCGCTAGGGTTGGTAAACCCAGGAGATATATAACCATAAGCAGGCTTCACTTTATTTTTCACCACATATTCTGTAATGTTTTCTTGATCTACTGCTAGCGCAAAAGCTTTTCTAATGTTTTTATTTTGAAAAGGCTCCTCCGTAACATTAAAGCGGAAAAACTCTAATCCTCCTTGGTCAACAACCTGCACATTATCTCCATCAATTAACTGATCGGATAATTCTGCAGGTATTTCGGCTGAATCTAACTCTCCTCGTTCAAACATTTGATATTCTGTATTCGTATCATTGACCATCGCCCAATGCACGCCGTCTAAGTTAACACTGTCTGCATCCCAATATGCATCATTTTTCGTAAACATCATTTCATTATCATGTTCCCAAGATTCCAGCTGAAATGGCCCATTACCTACAAATGATTCTGCTTCCGCATGCCATTCTGAATTATCAGCAGCTACTTGATGGTTCACTGGAAAAAAGGCAGGATTGGTTAGTACATGTAAGAAAAATCCAGTCGGGTTTTCCAATTCAACTTCTAGCGTTTTTTCATTGACTGCGGTGATTCCTAAATCGTCTGTAGAACCCTCCCCACTATTAAATGCTTCTCCCCCTTTGATAAAGTAACCGAGAAATCCAGCAGATGAGCCTGTTTTTGGATTTAATAAACGCTCCCACGCAAAGATGAAATCTTCTGCCACAACTGGATCGCCATTAGACCAATTCGCATCCTCTCGTAAATAAAATGTGTATGTGGTTCCATCTTCTGAAACATCCCATTCTTCCGCAACTGCAGGTTGTGGTGTATGATCTTCATCAAGTCGCGTGAGCCCTTCCATCAAGTTATTTAACGCATTCCAAGAAACATTATCAAAACCTATTGCTGGGTCAAAAGATGTTGGCTCTTCTCCGTTATTAAGTTGAAGAATTTTTTCATCTCCTGCCTTCTCTCCTTCTCCATTCTTATTTTCTGTACCAGTACTCTCATTTGCCGTACAAGCAGCTAAAACAAGAAACACTAAAACTCCCATTAAATAAAGCAACCCTTTTTTCATTGCCTCTCCCCCTCGTTATTGGTTGGCTGTGCGAGCTAGAAGTTGTTGCGCCCGTTTGTCCTGCAGCCAGCAATCCACTCGATGTGAACTGCTTCGTTCCGTCGTTACGGGATATACGTTATCACACACCTCCATGGCGTAAGGGCATCTCGCTGTAAACGGACATCCTTGTGGTGGTGCAAATAAATCCGGCGGTGTCCCATCAATTGGTGATAATTGCTCTTCTTTTAAATCAAGCCTTGGAACTGATTTTAGCAAACCTTTCGTATAAGGGTGCTGCTGATTGTAAAATAGGTCACGCTTTGTTCCCGTTTCAATTATTTTTCCTGCATACATAACTGCAATTCGATCGGCTATTTTAGCCACAACCCCTAAGTCATGCGTAATTAGAATAATAGATATACCTGTTTTTGCTTGAATCGTCGTAAATAATTCTAAAATTTGCGCCTGAATGGTTACATCCAAAGCCGTTGTAGGCTCATCAGCAATTAATAACTCTGGCTCACAAATTAAAGCCATAGCAATCACAATTCTTTGCCGCATCCCTCCACTAAATTGGTGCGGGTACTGCTTTAACCGTTCCTTAGGATTTGGTATGCCAACTAAATGCATCATTTCTAAAGCTTTGGAGGTAGCTGTTTCTCCGCGAATGGATTGATGCTCCTGCAATCCTTCCATAAGCTGCGTGCCAATAGTTAGCGTTGGATTTAATGCTGTCATTGGATCTTGAAAAATCATCGATATTTCCACGCCACGAATCGATCGCATCTGTTTTTCGGTATAACGCGTTATCTCTTTCCCCTTAAACATCACCTTACCTCTAACAATTTTTCCTGGCGGTTCCGGAATCAGTCGCATAATCGCTTGTGAAGTGACGCTCTTCCCGCAACCTGACTCTCCAACAATTGCTAGTGTTTCCCCTTTATGCAAATAAAAATTCACACCTCGAACGGCTTTGATTGTCCCACCATACGTCGAAAAAGCTACATGTAAATCGTGTACCTCAAGTAGTTTCTCCATCTACTCACCTACTTTCTCAGCTTCGGATCAAGTGCATCCTGAAGCCCATCCCCTAATACATTAAATGCAAACATCGTAAAAGAAATGAAGAATGCTGGAAAAAATAATGTCCACCAATGTCCAGACAAGATTGCCCCTAACGAATCATTTGCCATCACTCCCCAACTTGCAAATGGGGCTTGAATCCCAAGTCCAAGAAAACTTAAAAATGCTTCTGCAAAAATCGCACTTGGAACTGTTAACGTCATTTGCACAATAATTGGCCCCATTGTATTTGGTAATAAGTTTTTACGAATAATCCGTGCTGTCTTCGCACCAAATGACCTAGAAGCAAGCACAAATTCATAATTTTTGATTTGCAATACTTGCCCACGTACAATTCTCGCCATTCCTACCCAGCCTGTAACGGTTAAAGCGAGAATAATCGTACCTAAGCTAGGTCCTAAAACGACGAGCAATAAAATAACGACTAACAAATAAGGAAGACCATATAACACTTCAATAATTCGCATCATCATACTATCCGTACGTCCGCCTTTATATCCAGACAATCCACCATAAATAATTCCAATAGTAAAATCAATGAGCGCTGCCATTAGCCCGACAAATAATGAAATACGTGCTCCATACCATGTACGAGTAAACACATCCCTCCCACCATTATCCGTTCCAAACCAATGTTGTGAAGAAGGTGGCTGATACTGATCCGGTAAATTTTGTTTGTTTACTTCATAAGGCGATAATATAGGCGCGAATATGGCGAAAATAGTTAGTAAAATCAAGAACACCAACCCCGTCATTGCTAACTTATTTTTCAATAATCTTCGCCAAGCATCTTTCCAATACGATAAAGATGGTCTTGATACCGTTTCTAGTGCTTTTGTATCTCGCTCTTTCCAAGAAAACCATTCATCTGGTATTTCCGTATGAGAAGTTGGCTTCTTTCCTGTTTGGTCTGTCACATTTATTTTCATTCTCTCCCGCCTTTCTTATGCAGCTTAATACGCGGGTCTAATATGCCATATGCAATATCAACGAGAAATAGCATTACTATTAAAAAAGCGCTGTAAAATACAGTTGTTCCCATAATAACAGGATAATCACGCTGATTAATGCTTTCTACAAAATACTTCCCCATTCCAGGAACAGCAAATATTTTCTCAATAACAAACGTGCCTGTTAATATTCCTGCCAGTAAGGTTCCCATAATAGTAACCACAGGCATTAACGCGTTTCTTAAAGCGTGCTTGCAAATAATCTTCCAAGGTGCTAACCCCTTAGCTCTAGCCATTTTAATATAGTCTTGTGTTAACACCTCAAGCATCGTTGACCTTGTAAGCCTTGCGATTATCGCCATGGGCCCTGTCGCAAGTGCTGTAACGGGTAAAATCATATGTGCGGGACTTAACCATCTTGCAACTGGAAACCATTCTATATTCACTGCTAATTGCTGAATAAGCAAGGTAGCTAATACAAAATTTGGAATGGATATTCCTAACACAGCAAAACCCATTGCTACGTAATCAATGATTTGATTATGCTTTAACGCTGCAAACACACCTAATGTAACGCCAGATAATACGGCAACAATAATGGTAATTATTCCTAGCTCGAAAGATATGGGGAAGCCGCGGCCAAGCATTTCATTGACCGTTTGTGATGGCTGTTTAATCGATGGACCAAAATCAAACGTAACAATTGATTTTAAATAAAGGACATATTGAACTATGTATGGCTTATCCAAATTATAATGTGCTTCTAAGTTTGCTTGAACGGCTTCATTTGTCCCCCGTTCACTATTAAATGGAGAACCTGGTATCGTCACCATTAGTATAAACGTTAATGTAACAATTACCCATAAAGTAATCACCATCATAAGTAAGCGCTTTCCTATATAACGCAGCATACTACCTCCCCCTTATGAGAATTTTGTCATCATCGCAAGCTCTGTCATAACAAGCATTGCCTGATATGCTTCCAGTATGTCTTTTGCGTGAAAGCGAACGACTGTTGTTCCTGGTTCTATCTTTGTACCAGGCATTAAATTCGCCCATTCCGCCTGTCCGAAATTAGCAAATTCTATTCGTAAAACAGGTTCATCGGGAGGTACAAGCGGTAAAACAAGATGGCGATTTCGTACAGCTTCTGTTATCTTTTGCGTTAATAACTGCGCCGACTTTTTAGGTGTTAAGCTTTTAACAGATGACCGAGAAATTGTCTCTTTCACAGCTATAGCTGTAACATTTGGAATAAGTTCGCTTGCTTCCTTTGCTGCTTGATCATCGCCCGCAACAGCTATAATGGGTACGCCATAAAAGCCTGCCAGATAAGCATTTAAACCCATTTCACCAATTTCGTGGTCATTGATATACATCGTCCTTACAGCATGAATCATCGTATGAGACATAACTCCAAACATTCCTGCTCGTGCATGATAACCGACAAATATAGCGGCATCATACGAGGCATCTAGCCCATGCATCATGGAAAATGGCTTTACGTCACCAGTAATAAGCTGCGCATCTTCATGTAAATCCTCAATCAATAAGTTATTCATCTTAGAATGGCTATCATTGACAATAATTTCCAAACAACCTTGGGCAAGAGCCGCGCGGATGACCACGTTGGCTTCTTCCGTCATCATCTTTCTGGAGCGTTCATAATTATGCATCGATGAGGCGACGAAAGTTTCATCTGGCAATCCCGTAATTCCTTCCATATCCACAGAAACATACAGTTTCATCTGAACATTCTCCCTAATGTTAAAATTTTCTTAAATTTTAACACAAAATAACTAAAAAGAAAAGTTTGAATTTTTATTTAAATATCAATTTAGTATATAGAACAAAGGATCAGGGCGCTCGGTTAGCAACGTAGCGACTGGAACGAATCAACGAAAGTTTTAGGAATCATGCTCCTGTAACAGGAGTATGCCGGCGCCCTCCGGCAATCCCGTCTTAAGACGGCCTTTCTATTTAGAACGAACCGATGATGACTTAGCGTAAGGCAATGGAGTGAAGTCGCCTAGTTGCTGGGCACTGGGGCCGGAAGGGGTTAAATAACTTAGTAAGTTTACCCACAGCTACTAAATTTTATAATTTCGAATAATTTTCTAGACTACAAAAAAACAGATGACCCAAACCTTTTCATCTGTTTTTACTCATATTGTATATTTATGAAACAAAATCGTTTTAATAACAATAATAATATCCAAATTATGACAGTTTTGCAGCTATAGAACGATTGATCGGTTCTACATGCACATAAGGCAAAACTGAATTACCATGCTCATCCACTCTTTCCACATCTGCTCCTAATCCTGCTAATTTCCCAGCAAAATCCACGTAACCACGATCAAGATGCTTTAATTCCGTAACTCTAGTCACACCATCAGCGATTAAACCAGCTAAAATAAGTGCTGCAGCTGCTCGTAAATCCGTAGCCGCTACTTCAGCTCCTTGTGGATTACAAGGCCCCTCGATGATAACACTATGTCCTTCTATTTTCATTTTTGCATTCATACGACGAAATTCTTCCACATGCATAAATCGATTTTCAAACACCGTCTCCGTAATAACACTAGTGCCTTGAGCAACTAGCATTAAGGCCATCATTTGAGATTGCATATCTGTAGGGAATCCAGGATGAGGTAACGTTTTTATATCCGTTGCCTTCAATTGCTTAGGACCAATTACCCTTAGGCCATTTTTTTCTTCTTGTACGATAACATTCATTTCTTCTAATTTGGAAATAACGGAACGTAAATGCTCAGGAACAGCATTTTCAATGAACACATTTCCTTCTGTTATGGCCGCAGCCACCATAAACGTACCTGCTTCAATACGATCAGGTATAATCGAATGCTCTGTACCATACAATTTATCTACGCCTTCAATACGAATGGTTTCTGTTCCTGCACCAACAATTTTGGCCCCCATCTTATTTAAATAATTCGCTAAATCTACAATTTCTGGCTCTTTGGCGCAGTTTTCTAAAACTGTCTTTCCTTCTGCTAGCGCAGCAGCCATCATAATATTTTCGGTTGCACCAACACTTGGCATATCTAAATAAATTTTTGCACCTTTAAGACGCTTGTCGACATAAAGCTCGACAAACCCATTTCCAACATGCGTTTTTGCACCCATCGCCTCAAAGCCCTTCAAATGCAAATCAATGGGTCTAGAGCCAATTGCACACCCACCAGGCATAGCTACTTTTGCATGACCGTAACGTGCTAATAATGGTCCGATTACAAGAACAGAAGCACGCATTTTTCTTACATATTCAAACGGAGCTTCTGTTGTTAAACGATTTGAAGCATCAACCGTAACTGTGTTATTGTCAAAATGTACACTTGCATTCATATTTTCCAACACTTGATTAATTGTATATACATCAGCTAGTTCAGGAACATCCTTAATGACACTTTTTCCTTCACTTGCAATAAGACTAGCAGCAATGACAGGGAGAACAGCATTTTTAGCACCTTCCACTTTTACAGTGCCTTGCAATTGGTGTCCACCTCTTACGATGATTTTTTCCATATTTCAAATCTCCTTCAGATCCATTTTCACTATATTAATATTCATTTATTAGGATAGGTGTTCCTATTACGTATGTAGGATTGTCCGATCCATTTTCTTCAACTGCGATTTGTATGTTCATAGGTGTATCATTTACGGAAATTTTTCGTTCCCACACTGGTGTATACCCGTAAATAATTTTTTTATGTGTCGATTGTTCTACTGTATCGAATTGCGTCTGTTTTTGTTGTATTTGAAAATAATTTGTTAATTTGTTTAAAAAATAATCACTACTTATTATACCATTTCCTTTAGTCGTCAGACAAGCAAATTTCTTTACAGAACTTGTGAAATATTCTTTTTGAAGGTGTAAAACGGTATTAAAATAGTTTTTTTCCATATTCGAATACCATCCATGTCCTTTTATAACTACGATCAATTCTGCATCAGCATGTTTTTGACGCGGAACGATCACATGAAACAACACGTTGAACCCTTTATATATATGGCTGTCTTCAAAGGAATATTTTATTTTCTGCTCATCTTTTTTTACATGCTGATGATATTTACGACTTAGCGTTTCTACTAAATCTTCTGTTCTTGCTTGGGAAATGGATTCTTTCCAAGTTGTTTCCCATTCCAGAATAGAAGCATCTTCAGCAATCATAAAATAAACTAAATCCAATAATTCGTTGTCACTTCTATCATGCGTTTGCGCTGCTACTGTATTTGCGACGAACAAACATAAAATTGCTAGAATAATAGACTTTTTCACAATAAAATCCCCCATATCCACCTATTTACTATAAATAGTATGAACTGGGAGAAGCAAAAGCATACATGGTCCTACACGTAATCTTTTATTATACGTAAGCCTTAAAATAAATGGTTTAAATCTCTTGACCATTGGAGTACTTCTAGAAAGAAACGGCTGACACCTGATCCAATCACGATGGTTAAAAACAGAATTAATATTTGCGCCTCTTTGGCTCTTCCTTTTTTAATCATTGGCTCAAAATTAATTGCCATCATCAATCTCCATGTTACATATATAAAGAGAATATGTGAAATTAAACTAACTAATGCCTGTTGTCCTAGTGAAAACATAAGAACCACCTTTATACATTACTGATTAGATTATCACCAAGTTTTAAAGGAGAAAGGCCCCTTTTTGAAATACTAAAATCCAAAAGACTTTAGGCTCTTAAATGAAAACACTTTCCCATAAAACTCTCCTATTTGAAGCGCTACTAGTTACTTTGCCATGGATATGGAAAAAAGTCAATGTAAATGATAGCTAGAGATTTATATCCCGTCTGAAAGTAGTTTGAAATAACTACATTTCCCGGGAAATATCGACATTGCTATAGACAATACTGACATTTCCTTTCATGGATAGACTTTCTTATCTTTTAAAAAAAGCCAATGGAATTGTAATTTTCTACTAATTTTTAATGGTTTGGAAAAAATTGTATTGATACATATTTTGTTGGAAAAAATAACCATCGTTTTGCTATGTTATATATTCCAAAATTTTTTACTTTCCTATAATGCAAAAAATCTCCTATAACATATTGTTATAAGAGATTTTTCAAATTATCTTATTACCCTTAAGCGATTGATAGCTCTTTTGAGAGCTAGTTCTGCTCTTAACGTATCAATATCATCTTGTTTTGATTGGAGACGGCGTTCCGCACGCTCTTTTGCACGCTCGGCGCGATCGATATCAATGTCAGATGGTTTTTCTGCAGACTGCGCTAAAATCGTCACTTTGTCTGGACGCACTTCCATAAAACCGCCATTAACCGCTAATTTATCTACATGATTTTCACGTTTCAAACGAACTGCATTAATGGACAATGGTGCAACTAAAGGAATGTGACCAGGTAAAATACCCAATTCTCCACTTTCTGCTTTACAACTCACCATTTCGTAGCTATCTTCTAGTACTGGACCGTCAGGAGTAACAACACTCACCGTTAGTGTTTTCAAAACAACCCCTCCTTAGCTTAACATGAAGGCGGTCAATGCATAAATACGTATTCATCAACCTGCAAGTATGAATAGGATTCATTCCTATCAAGCCTCTTTATTCCATGCTTTTTGCTTTTTCAACTACTTCTTCAATACGCCCTACTAAACGGAAGGCATCTTCTGGTAGATCATCGTATTTTCCAGCTAATATTTCTTTAAACCCTTTTACTGTTTCTTCTACAGGAACATAGGAACCTGGTTGACCTGTAAATTGTTCTGCAACGTGGAAGTTTTGTGAAAGGAAGAATTGAATACGACGTGCACGAGACACAACGAGTTTATCCTCATCACTTAACTCATCCATACCTAAGATCGCAATAATATCTTGTAGTTCTCGATAACGTTGTAATGTTTGCTGTACTTCCACAGCTACGTCATAATGCTCTTGTCCAACAACTTCTGGGTCTAACGCACGCGAAGTGGAAGCTAACGGATCCACCGCAGGATAGATACCTTGTTCTGATAAACCACGATCAAGGTTTGTTGTTGCGTCTAAGTGCGCAAACGTTGTTGCTGGTGCAGGGTCCGTATAGTCATCAGCAGGTACATAAATAGCCTGGATGGATGTAACAGAACCTTTTTTCGTAGATGTAATACGTTCCTGTAATTGTCCCATTTCTGTTGCTAACGTTGGTTGGTAACCAACCGCAGAAGGCATCCGTCCTAATAGTGCAGATACTTCTGTTCCTGCCTGTGTAAAACGGAAGATGTTGTCGATAAATAACAATACATCCTGCCCTTGCTCATCACGGAAATATTCTGCCATTGTTAGTCCAGTTAGGGCTACACGCATACGCGCACCAGGTGGTTCGTTCATTTGACCAAACACCATCGCTGTTTTAGAAATAACACCAGAATCCTTCATTTCATAGTACAGATCATTACCTTCACGAGTACGTTCACCAACACCGGCAAACACAGAAATACCACCATGCTCTTGTGCTATGTTATTAATAAGCTCTTGAATAAGTACTGTCTTACCAACACCGGCTCCACCAAACAAACCGATTTTTCCACCTTTTACATAAGGTGCAAGTAGGTCGACTACTTTTATTCCTGTTTCCAAGATTTCTGTTTCCGTTGTTAAATCTTCAAATTGTGGTGATTGACGATGAATTGGATCACGACGCACACCTGAGTCCAACGGTTCATCCAAGTCAATATTGTCTCCGAGTACGTTAAATACTCTACCTAATGTTACATCGCCAACAGGAACCGAAATCGGGCTTCCTTGGTCAACAACCTCCAAACCACGTCTTAAGCCATCTGTTGATGACATCGCAATGGTACGGACACTGTTATCACCTAAATGAAGCGCAACCTCCAAGGTGAGCTCTTTCGTTTCATTAGATGATTCATCAGGTATTTTAACAATAATCGCATTGTTAATGTCGGGAAGCTGTCCATCAGCGAATTTAACGTCAACGACAGGTCCCATTACTTGTGTAATACGTCCTTTGCTCATCGATTTCCCTCCTAACATACTTTCCTAAATTCCTCGAAGAAGCCTATTCAAGCGCTGCGACCCCTCCGCTAATTTCTGTTATTTCTTGTGTAATTGCAGCTTGACGCACGCGGTTGTAGGTCAATGTTAAATCATCAATAAGCTCATTAGCATTATCTGTTGCACTTTTCATTGCAGTCATACTTGCCGCATGTTCACTTGCTTTTCCATCCAATAATGCTCCATAAATGAGACTCTCTGCATATTGTGGTAAAAGTACTTCGAGAATTTGTTGCTCATTTGGCTCATACTCATACTCATCATGAAAGGCAGAATCAGTAGTCTGCACCCCTAAATCTGTAATCGGCAACAGTTGCGTTGTCGTTACCTTTTGCGAGATTGCACTTACATAATGATTATAAATGATGTGTAGCTCATCAATTTCTTCATCCACATATAATTGCACTGTTTCCGAAGCAATTTCTTTAATATCTGCAAAGTCAGGCTGATCGCCAATACCAATGATGCTTTGGGTAATTGGAAGATCCATTTTTTTACAGAACTCATAGCCCATTCGACCAATGGTTATCACAGTATACTCATCTTTGGATTGATGATTCTGTTGTATTCGTTGATACAACGCTTTTAAAATATGACTGTTGTACGCTCCGACAAGTCCTTTATCTGCTGTGATGACCATATATCCCGTTCGTTTTACTGCTCGTTTTTCCAACATAGGATGTGTGGTCTCTGTAGCAGAGTTTGCAATATGTGCCATCACTTCTTGAATTTTTTTACTGTAAGGTTCAAAAGCTTTTGTATTTTGCTCTGCTTTTGCCATTTTAGAAGCTGAAACCATCTGCATGGCAGAGGTGATTTTTTTCGTTTTTTGGGTAGAAGTTATTCTACCTTTAATCTCTCTAAGTGATGCCAAGCTCGTTCACCGCCCTTTCTCATAAAAGGTTACGCGCTATTATATACATTAACCTTCAGATGGCAAAAATGTTTTCTTGAAAGCTTCGATAGCTTCGTTCATTTCTGATTCATCAGGTAATTTTCCAGTCTCACGAATGGAAGTTAGAAGCTCTTTGCGATTATTCTCTAACCAATTATTCATTTCCTCTTCGAAACGAAGAATGTCTTCTACTTTAATATCATCAAGGAACCCTTTGGTGAGTGCATAAATACTCATAACTTGTTTTTCTACAGCCATTGGTTTATGCAACCCTTGTTTTAATATCTCTACGGTTCGTTCCCCACGGTTTAGTTTTGCCTGTGTCGCTTTATCCAGATCGGAACCAAATTGCGCAAATGCTTGTAATTCACGATAAGAAGCTAAGTCCAAGCGCAAAGTACCTGCAACTTTTTTCATCGCCTTGATTTGTGCGGAGCCCCCAACACGTGATACGGATAAACCAGCATTAATTGCTGGGCGAACGCCAGAGAAAAATAGATCCGATTGTAAGAAAATTTGTCCGTCTGTAATAGAAATAACGTTTGTTGGTATATAGGCAGCAATATCACCAGCTTGTGTTTCAACAAATGGTAATGCTGTTAAAGAACCGCCACCTTTTGCATCACTTAACTTCGCCGCACGCTCTAATAAACGGGAGTGAATGTAGAATACGTCACCAGGAAATGCTTCACGTCCAGGCGGGCGACGTAAAAGTAATGAAAGCTCACGATAAGCTACAGCCTGTTTGGACAAATCATCATAAACTACAAGCACGTGCTTGCCGTTATACATAAATTCTTCTCCCATAGCAACACCTGCATAAGGAGCTAAGTATAATAATGGAGCAGGATCAGAAGCACCAGCTGATACAACGATCGTATAATCTAAAGCACCATAACGGCGGAATGTTTCCACGGTGCCTCGTACAGTAGAGTCTTTCTGACCAATCGCCACATAAATACAAATCATGTCTTGATCTGCTTGGTTCAAAATGGTGTCTACCGCAACCGTTGTTTTACCTGTTTGTCGGTCACCGATAATTAATTCACGTTGCCCTCTACCAATTGGTACGAGCGCATCAATCGCTTTTATACCTGTTTGTAATGGTTCGTCAACAGATTTACGATCCATTACCCCTGGTGCAGGAGATTCAATCGGACGTGTTTTTGTTGCTTCGATTGCACCTTTACCGTCCAATGGTTGTCCTAGTGGGTTAACCACACGACCAATTAATTCATCTCCAACAGGTACTTGCATAATACGTCCTGTACGACGTACTTCATCGCCTTCTTTTATTTCACTGTAAGGACCTAAAATAACAATCCCCACATTACTTTCTTCTAAGTTCTGCGCTAAGCCCATCACGCCATTAGAGAATTCCAGTAATTCCCCGGCCATCGCGTTATCTAGACCATGAGCACGAGCAATACCGTCACCGATTTCGATTACTGTGCCGACATCGCTAACTTCAATATCTGTATCAAAAGTTTCAATTTGCTGTTTAATCAGACTGCTAATCTCTTCAGCTTTGATGCTCATACCATTTCACCCCTATCTTCATTTGTTTGCAGTTACAATATTTCGCTCAATTCTTTTCAGCTTACCGCTAACGGAGCCATCATAAATCGTATTGCCAACACGTATTTTCATACCACCGATTAAGGAAGGTTCAACAATATTTGTTAGCTCGATTGCCTGTTTATTAAAACGCTTGGCAAAGCTTGACTCCAATTGCCGACATTCTTCCTCCGATAATGCTCTTACAGAATAGACGGTTGCAGCTGCAATCCCTTTTGCATCATTTACTAGCCGGATAAAATGATCAATAATTGCCGGAAGTAATTCAATTCGATGACGCTGCACAAGCAGATTTAATATATTCACCACTTCTTTATGCGCCTGTTGAAATACATCTCGCAAAAATTGTTGTTTCTTCGCATTGCTAATACGTGGATGCATAAGGAATGTATAAAGATCTTTATTGTCTTGAAAAGCTTTTTTAACTACTTTCAACTCTTGAGTCAACGCTTCAAGTAGAGACTTTTCTTGACCAAGTTGGAAAAGAGCATCCGCGTAACGCTTCGCTATTGTTTCATTACTCATAGCTCTTCTCCTACCTCTTTAATGTACTCATTAATTAGCTTCTCTTGATCTTTCTCATCGATTTCTTTTTCAATGACTTTCGTTGCAATTAAAACGGATAATGATGCAACTTTATCTTGTAAAGCTTGTAATGCTTTTTCTTTTTCATTTTGGATGTCTGCTTGGGCAGACTCTTTAAGGCGGTTAGCCTCTTCGCGAGCTGCTCGAATAATTTCTTGCTCTTGCTTTTGACCAGCCTCTTTTGCATCATCCACGATCTTTTGTGCTTCCTGTTTCATTTGCTTTAAGCGTTCCTGTGCTTCTTGAGAAGCTTTTTCAGCATCAGCACGGCTTTTTTCAGCTGCATCTATTTCATTAGCTACATATTCTTCACGCTTTTGCATCATATTAATAATTGGACCCCAAGCGAATTTCTTTACTAAGTATAGTAGAAGAAGGAAGAAGAATAATTGAACAAGCATATCACCTACTCTTAAGCCTCCAACGCTGGCACCTACGGATAAAACATCGATGTATGAATACACTAATCTCACTCCTTTCGTGATCGGTAACAACTTCAAACTATTTTGCGATTAAACCCCATAAAGGAATGGCGAAGACTGTTTAGCTAATCCTCGCCATGTTAAATTATGATAGTTTACATAAAAATAGCCATAAATGCGATTACCGCTGCGATAATAGGAATCGCCTCAACTAGTGCTACACCAACAAACATTGTACCTTGTAATGAACCTTTTAATTCTGGTTGACGAGCAATCCCTTCTACTGTTTTACTAACGATCATCCCGTTACCAAGACCAGCGCCTAACGCTGCCAATCCAATTGCTATTGCTGCTGCTAAAGCTTCCATTCTTATTTCCTCCTTTTATTATAAACCTATTTTTTTATGTTTTTATTTAATGGTCACTGCTCACCTTATGAGACAAATACACCATTGTTAACATTGTAAAGACAAAGGCTTGAATTCCACCAATAAAGACACTGAATCCTTGCCATGCAAGCATTGGTACTGCTGCGAAAATAAAACCGAATGGTATATTCGCTGTTGCGAGCATCACAAGTAAGCCTAACAACACTTCCCCTGCATAAATATTACCGAATAGACGTAAACCTAACGTTAACGTATTGGTAAACTCTTCAATGATTTTGAAAGGGAGCATAATTGGTGAAGGACTAACATAGCCTTTCAAATAATGCTTCATACCTTGAATCTTGATTCCATAAAAATGGGTTAATAAAATAACCATACCTGATAATGTTAATGTTAATGTTGCATCAGCCGTCGGCGATTTCCACCATAAATCATGACCAATTACCCCTACTGTGGCTACTCCTAGCAAATTACTAACTAAGATATAGGTTATTAATGTTAAACCAAGCGGGAGGAATATTTTACCGGTTTTCCAATCCATGGTATCGCTAATAATCCCTTTTACGAATTCAACGATCCATTCCATGAAATTCTGCAAACCAGTTGGCCTCATTTGCAACTTTCGACTTGCAATGACACTAAGTATAAACACGACAGCTGAAGAAACAGCTACCATGAAAAGATTCGCCAAATTGACGTCCAACCAGGAAATACCAAATAGGTCATGTGCTATTGGCGCAGTATGATTCACGTTGTTCACCCCTCCTTCTTGTGCGATTGTTTAAAGTTACTTAGAGCAAAATCTATCATAATGACAGGATAAGATGTCATTAATCCAATAATTACAGCGATCATATGAAAGTAGGCATCAAACCGAATGGCAATTAAGATGGCAAGAATTGCGGCAGTCATACGCGATAGTGTACCTAACGTTTTTACTTTTTGATTACTCGTCACAGCCTCGCCAAACAGATCTACTTTCTTCTGGAGTAAGTACAAGTTATAAAAGCTGATAGATGTGCCTAGTAACAAACCAAGAAAGATCCGTACATACGGTGTAAAGCCAGCTCCTATAACAAAAATTGCAAGCAGATAGAGCATCCATTTCCGCTGTCGTGCAACCATTATTTTATATTCCGACATAATTCCCTCTTCCCTTGCCCATAATACAGCATGTACATACGCAAAATGTTCTGCCTATTCAGCTATAGCTTTACGCTTTAAACTACTAAAGCTTAAGAAATTCGTATGTAAAAAAAAGATCCATCTACACAGTATACTACAGCTTTTTTCACTTTACTATGAAGTTTATGTGAACAAATGAACAGGTAAGTAGCAAACCCGAAATGAAAGCGTTAATATTTATGAAGCCACTACCTTTCCACACTAAGCAAGTTTACATGAGGACCCCCTTAATGTCAATTGGTTTCAAGCATAATTTGCAAAGGGAAAGATAAGATTTTTAACCTCCAAAGAATTAAAAATCCCTCTTCCTAGTATAGTGTATATTCCGTGTCTAAAACGTGACAATTTAGTGAACAAAGGAACACTTAGAACAACTAGGCTTACGGTCAAGCCATTATGACGAAAACCCTTCCTTTTACTTATACGATAAAGCCTTTTCCTATAATGCAAACCAACGCTTATCTCTACTTCGGAGGAACATATATCATTGTTTCATAACTTGCATTTTCCCCTGTGTTAAGTTCTGCAGTAACGACTGCATAGTAGAAACCTGCCTTCCCTACTTTTCGCGCATTTAATTCACCTTCATTCATCCCTACCGCTACATCCGTATCCTCTATAAGCTGTCTATCGAATACAAGCGTGTCTGGATCATACAAATTCACTTGTACTTTTGTGGCTGGCTCTGTCATATAATAGTGATACGAAAATGTATCATTCGATAAAGGCTCTAATGCAAATTCAAACCCCATCGCCTTTGGGTTATCCGCATTCTGATTAACAAATAAATACGGTATATGATGTACTGTATTGCTTTGCTTTAACGTGAGCCAACCTTGATGAACGCCTTCTTCTAACTGTTGAGATGTTATTCTTGCTCCAATAGAAAGTTGTTTTGTTTCATTCGGTGGTATTGTTACAGCTTGTGGTAAGTTCCAACTTATCCCGCGTTGCTTATATGGCATGTCGAAATAATACGTTTGTTCTTCATTTGTCCTATTTTCTATGGTAATTTGTTCGTTTTTCACTTCACTGTTCCCCTGAACTTTACCAAACGTTATTTGTGGATCATCTATAATCGTCCTCGTTTCTATAGCTTCTTTAGGCTGAATGAGGCCCATTCCTTGAATGGTAGGATGTAACGGTTTTTGATTTACTTCCATTCGTAACGCTGTCGTTTTAATCGCTCCATATATTTGTTGATTCGTCCACTCAGGTCTAGCTTCTTTTATTAATGCAATGACACCACTTACATGAGGAGCAGCCATGCTTGTTCCTTGTAAAGCTTGATAACCACCAGGAACTGTACTTACAATATTCGTCCCAGGCGCGACAACATCTGGCTTAATATTCCAATTAACAGTGACTGGCCCTCTTGAACTAAATGGGGCAATAGAAGAAGCTTTGTTTTCGTATTTCGTATCTAAATGAAGATGATCTGACTGTAAGTATTCCTCCAGCCACGCACCATCCTGCTTCGATATCGAAGCAACCGGAATCTGAACAGCATCTTTCGCAGTAGATACATCTCCTTGTAGAGTTCCTTCTTCATTGTTTGCAATGATTACAGCTTTAGCACCGGCAGCTTGGGCTTGTTCCACTTTTTCAACAAAAGGAGTTTCATCTCGTTGAAAGAGAGCTATTTTCCCTTTTACATTTGCGCCTTTGTTTGCACGCATAATGGGATAAAATGTATCGAGCAGCCACGACGGTGCACCCGCCATTTCTTGGATAGAAATACGCTTATTCTCCCATCGAGCATATAAATATGGGACTTGTTGTGGATGACTGGCAGCACCAACGGATAATGCGTGATTTGCTGTCGCAGGTGAGCCAACAGTCCACCCTCCAGGACCCGCATTCCCATTCGCTATAACAACAGCAACACCTAATTCAGCAGCTTTATTTACAGCTACACTTGTCGGATAATCTGGTCCATTCACTTGGTTACCTAAAGACAAATTAATGATATCCACATCATCTTTTATCGCCTGCTCCATAGCAGCAATTACCTGTACCGAAGTACCACTTCCTCCTGGACCTAACGCGCGATAACCGTATAACTCCGCATCAGGGGCTACGCCTTTTAAATTTCCGTTGGCAGCAATAATGCCAGCAACATGCGTACCGTGTAATGTCGGTTCTCCTTGTTGCGGCTTTGTTTCCATCGGATCATTATCTAAATCAACCACATCATACCCTGATTTATAATTCGTCTGTAAATCTGGATGGTTATAATCTATTCCAGTATCTATCACGCCCACTTTAACACCTTTACCTGTATATGTTGTATTATTCAAATCAAAAGGATAAATGGCGTTTTTATCGTTCGGTTGATTAAATTGGCTCGTTGTTGTTTCATATTTATGGACGGGGTGAACGTTTTTCACAAACTCTAGCGACCCCATTCGCTCCAGTTGTCTTTTATCTCCTTTTAAAGCAAGACCGTTAAACAATTCTGTATACACTGCCACTACTTGAATAGAGGGATAATGATTCTCCAAAAACAATTGATGATCTTTTGGATTACCTTTCACTTCAATAATAATGGATTTCTCATTCATTTTTTGCTTCTCTTTCAACTGTTCTCCTGAGCTAGTAACACCTATAGAAATAAGTGTCATTATCACGACTATCATACTAATAATCATTATTCGTACACGCATAGCATCCTCTCCTTAATAAGTAGGATTTGATGAAAGAAAGGGAAATATACGTGTATATAAGAGCTAATACCCATTTACGCTGTTCAAGTGCAACCGCTACGAAAAACACTATGCATATGGTGATAAAACGATGTCGCTTGCCTTATACTATAAAACCGAAAAAGCTTTATACTTTTCGATAATGCCAAAAAAGAGATGCTAGGCATACGTAGCATCTCTTTTTTTATATATTATTTATCAAAATAATCCACTATAGTATCAGCAATTCTGCGGGAGGCTTGTCCATCACCGTAAGGGTTTGACGCTTTTGCCATCTTCTCATAAGCTTGTTTATTCGTTAACAATTCATTTGCCATTTGATAAATAGGTTCTTCTTCTGTTCCAGCCAATTTCAACGTTCCAGCTTCAATGCCTTCTGGTCGCTCTGTTGTATCTCTTAACACAAGGACAGGAACTCCAAGCGATGGTGCCTCTTCCTGTACACCTCCAGAATCTGTCAATATTAAGTGTGCACGTGACGCGAAATTATGAAAGTCAACGACACCCAAAGGGTCAATTAAGTCAATACGCGCATCATTACCTAAAATCTCATCTGCTGCTTGTTTCACAACAGGATTCAAGTGTACCGGATAAACAACGTGAACATCATCATGCGTTTCCACTAAACGTTTAATTGCTCTAAACATTTGCTGCATATTTTTCCCTAGGTTCTCTCTCCGATGTGCAGTCATGAGAATAAGTCGTTTTCCTGCTATACGTTCTAAAATTGGACTCGTGTACGAAGGGTCTACCGTAGTTTTCAGTGCATCAATAGCTGTATTTCCTGTAACAGCAATTCGTTCGCTAGGCTTATTTTCCTGTAATAAATTCGCTTTTGATTTTTCCGTTGGAGCAAAGTGTAAGTCTGCCATAACCCCGGTTAATTGGCGATTCATTTCTTCTGGATAAGGAGAGTACTTATTCCACGTCCTTAGACCAGCTTCTACGTGACCTACTGCAATTTGGTTGTAATATGCAGCAAGAGAAGCAGCAAACGTAGTAGTTGTGTCTCCATGAACAAGCACAATATCAGGCTGTGTCTTTTTCATTACTTCGTCTAGCCCCTCTAACGCTCTTGTCGTAATTTGCGCTAGTGTTTGTTGCTTCTTCATAATGTTCAAATCATAATCTGGGGTAATGTCAAAAATCCCCAACACTTGATCTAGCATTTCACGATGTTGTGCAGTCACAGTGACAATGGATTCAAATTCCTCACTCCGCTTGTTCAACTCGAGAACGAGCGGAGCCATTTTAATAGCTTCTGGCCTCGTTCCAAAAATCGTCATTACTTTTATCCGATTACGTGTCATATATGTTCACTCCAGAATGTATTGTCATTTCCATCTATTGTACCGAAAAAAAGCTTATCTTGCTATCCTGCACCTAAATTTTGTGGACTACTTTGTTCCAAAAAGTCGATCGCCAGCGTCTCCTAATCCAGGAATAATGTAACCTTTTTCATCCAACTTTTCATCCATCGCACCTAAGTAAATGTCAACATCAGGGTGCTCTTGCTTAATTACTTCTACGCCTTCTGGAGCAGCTATTAAACACATCAACTTTACATGCTTCGCTCCCCTATTTTTCAATGAATGGATTGCATCATTTGCCGAACCACCTGTTGCTAACATAGGGTCAATAACGATCAATTCACGCTCATGAATATCAGAAGGTAATTTTATATAGTATTCAACTGGCTGTAATGTATTAGGATCACGATAAAGCCCAACATGACCTACCTTAGCAGCAGGTATTAAATCAAGCATTCCGTCTACCATCCCTAATCCTGCACGCAGAATAGGTACTAAACCAATTTTTTTGCCTGCTAGAACGTTTGATTTTGTTTCCATTACTGGGGTTTCGATCGTTTTTTCTTGTAATGGAAGGTCTCGTGTAATTTCAAATGCCATAAGCATGGAAACTTCATCGACTAACTCACGAAACTCTTTAGTACCCGTGTTTTTATCTCTTATGTACGTTAGTTTATGTTGAATTAATGGGTGATCAAGTACAAATACTTTTCCCATGTCGCCGTTCACTCCTTTTGTTTAGTTGCATCTTTCAAATTGTACTCAAAATTACTTTCACATGCAAGTTATGCTTTACATTGGCTCCATTTGTTGGATCCCTTGATCGATAAGATAGAAACACCCTTCACATACTTCCTGCATCATATAAGTGTCATGATCTAGACACATTTAAACATAGATACTCTTTATACAGGCGAGTCAACATTCCATGGTTTCGGAAAACGTAGCTATTCACGAAATTTAAATCATTTTTTATATGTTAAAGTAAGGTTGCCTCCTTGTAGACTTTCTTTAACAAACATTTATTATTCACAGTATTATTTATGAGAAAAACTGTACTATTTCATACTTTATATAAGAAAAATTTAGTTTACCGCCAGGATGCTGTGATTTTTCTTATACTGTAAACCTTAAAACTTCTACTTTCCTATAGTATGAAAAAAGGCTCAGGGCGCCGGCAAGCCCGCCTTTAGTCGGCCTTCCTATTTAGAATGAACCGATGATGACTTAGCGTAAGGTAATGGAGTGAAGTCGCCTAGTTGCTGGTCGCTGGAGCCGGACGTGGCTAAATAACTTAGTTAGTTTATCCACAACTGCATTTCTAATTTCCTAGACTATAAAAAAAGAGATGCCAAATCGGCACCTCTTTGTTATGCATAAACAGCATAAAGTGGAAATTTTTCAGTTAATGTTTTCACACGTTGTGCAGCTGTCTCTAGCACCTTTTGATCTTCATGATTTTTTAACGTCATTGCCATAATAGACGCTATTTCTTTCATTTCTGACTTGCCAAAACCACGCGTAGTAACTGCTGCTGTTCCAATACGTAAACCACTAGTAACAAACGGACTTTCTGTATCAAAAGGTATCGTATTTTTATTAGCAGTTATTCCAATTGAATCCAATACGTGTTCAGCTACTTTCCCTGTTAAATCTAGTGGAGTAACATCTAATAATAAAAGATGGTTATCCGTACCTCCAGATACGATACGTATTCCTTCAGATTGTAACGCTTCTGCTAGCATCTTGGCGTTTTCAATAACATGTTTACTATACGTTTTAAAAGAATCAGTTAATGCCTCTTTAAAAGACACGGCTTTAGCTGCAATAATATGCATTAACGGGCCACCTTGCATTCCAGGAAAAACGGCTTTATCGATTTTCTTAGCAAATGCTTCCTTACACAAAATCATACCGCCTCTAGGTCCTCGTAATGTTTTATGTGTTGTCGTCGTAACAAAATCAGCATATGGAACTGGGTTAGGATGTAAACCAGAAGCTACTAAGCCAGCAATATGCGCCATATCCACCATTAAATATGCGCCTACTTTGTCAGCAATCTCACGAAATTTTGCAAAATCAATAATTCTTGAATAGGCACTAGCCCCAGCTACGATAAGCTTTGGCTTTTCCTGTTCTGCTATTTTTAAAACAGCTTCATAATCTAGTTTTTCTGACTCTTGATCAACACCATAATCAACAAAGCGATATAACGTACCACTAAAATTAACTGGACTACCATGTGTTAAATGTCCGCCATGATTCAAATTCATACCTAGCACTGTATCGCCAGGTTCTAAAACTGTAAAGTAAACAGCCATATTTGCCTGAGCACCAGAATGAGGCTGCACGTTTGCATGATCCGCACCAAACAACTGCTTTGCACGATCTCGAGCAAGGTTTTCAGCGACATCTACATGTTCGCATCCTCCATAATACCGTCTTCCGGGATAACCTTCTGCGTACTTATTCGTAAGTACAGATCCCATCGCTTCCATTACTGCTTCTGACACAAAATTTTCAGAAGCAATTAGTTCAATATTATCTTGTTGACGTTTCTTTTCCGCTTCTATTGCTTGAAAGATTTCGATGTCAGCTTGTTTAACATAGTCCATTTAATAACCCCCTTTTATGTATAATTCTATTGTAGCCTTAAACGGTTAGAAGAACAAACCCAATTTTTACTTCGTATTCATTGTAAAAGAAAGGAACTCTTTCTATATAAGTATTGGAACAGCAAGCGTCTGATTTAGAAATGTGCTAAAAATCTTAATACGGTTTTCGCTTATTTCATTGACAGTCTCTGTTCATGGAGTCATAATTATCATCAGAATAGACAGCACGAGCGCCGCCAATTCTTTTCGCACGCGTATAAGCTGCATTAACACGTGCTTCTCCTAAAAATCGTTGTTGAAACCGAAAAGGTATAGCAACTGGTTTCAAATGCATTCCAATCATCGTCTCACCAATATCTATCCCTGCATGTGCTGTTACACTCTCCACTACTACAGAATCTTCCAGTTGTTCAAATGCATAAGCAGCCATTGCCCCACCAGCTTTTCTAACTGGTATAACGGATACTTCCTCAAATTGAAAATCAATCATCGTGCTTCTTTCCATTACCAATGCTCGATTTAAGTGCTCACAGCATTGAAAACAGAGGCGAATTCCAGTTTCATCTGCCAGCTCCTTTAATGCTTGATAAATAATAACCGCAACCTCTTTCGTTCCTGCCGTTCCAATAGACTTTCCTGCTACTTCACTAGTTGAACATCCAACCACAAATAAATTTCCGCGCTGAAGACGCCCTGACGCTTGCCACTCTTTCTGAATTCCTTTCATTTGCACTGTTAATTCTTGATAAAACGGCTCTTGCATCAACTTGAAACACCTTTCTTTCGTTATAAAAGAATCTCTAATAAGTGTGGTTTTTTATCACACACTTATTGCACTCCATCTTCATATGTTGCAATTTTACCAATTCGATTTTCATGTCGACCGCCATCAAACTCTGTTTCTAACCATACTTTTGCCACTTCACGTGCTAATCCCGGACCAACTACCCTTTCCCCCATAGCAAGTACATTCGTGTCATTATGTTGTCTTGTTAACTTCGCACTATATACATCATGTGTAAGCGCACAACGAATGCCTTTTACTTTATTTGCAGCGATAGACATGCCAATTCCAGTTCCACAGATGAAAATGCCACGATCAAATTCCCCTTTTGCTACACGTTCCGCTGCAGGTAGTGCGTAGTCAGGATAGTCAACAGAACCTTCGCAACTACAACCTGTATCTTCAAACTCCATTCCCATTTCAGTTAACAAATCTTTGATTTCGTTTCTAATTGTCATACCTGCATGATCAGCTGTTATAATTACTTTCATTTGTATAAACTCCTTTTTGTCTCTTATTTTATCATGTTCATTCCATTACATCCTAGCCATTAGTCACCTCTTTGTGCGACAAGGACAGTTCTAATGTTGATATTAACCTAGATAAAGATGGGCTTCATCGCCAAAACTTGCTAAAAATTACCAAAAACAAAAATCATTTTACTGTAAACTGATTAATTTGTTTATTCAAATTTTTAGCCTGTTCTTCCAACGCATGCGCTAATTCATCAATCTGTTCTATGGTGGAAGCTTGTTCATGTATAGAGGCATTCACTTCCTCAGCACCAGCAGATGTCTCCTCAGCTACAGCCGCTACCTCTTGGGATTGCTTTACTGTATTTTGAATGGATTCCAATTGGCGATCGACTAAATCTGTAATTCTGCCAATCTCTGTTGCCACCTCACTTACAGAACTAGACATCTCTGCAATAGAGGAATCTGTTAATTTGCCATTACTTGCTTCCTGTTTTGCATAGGATACATTATCATTAATTTTCCCAACTACGGTTGCAACATCCTCTTGTATAGCAGTAATTAATCCAGAAATTTGCTGCACAGCTTGTGCACTTTGATCTGCAAGCTTCCGAATTTCATCAGCCACTACAGCAAACCCTTTCCCATGTTCTCCGGCGCGAGCAGCCTCAATCGAAGCGTTGAGAGCTAATAAATTCGTCTGCTCAGCTATTTCACCTACAAGTGTAATAATGGTTTCCACTTGTAGCGCATTCTGTTTTAAATGATCCACATCTTTAAGGGAAGCTTCCTGTTCATTGGCAAGTTTTTGAATTCCTTCCACAAGTTGATTAACTGCGACTTTACTGCGCTCTAAAATTTCCATCATAGCGTTCGATTTATGTTTTGAATCATTTGCTTTTCGTTGCACTTCCTCGGCAAGCTCTGTTGACATTTCTACTGCTTCAGCGGTATTTTGAATGGATTCTGATGCGCTTTCTGCTCCTTTAGAAATTTCATCAGCGGAGGAGCGTATTGACATAGAATGATGGCTTGCTTGTTCGGAAGCCTGCCGAATTTGTACAACAGATTGATTCGTATTTTCAAAATGTTGATCGATATTATGTACAATATTGCGTAAATTTTTTAACATGCTATCAAAAGCGAGTCCTAAAGCTTTTACTTCATCATCTGATTTAGAGATTTCAATAACTTGATTTAAGTTCCCTTTAGCAGCTTCTGAAGCGGCTGCTTCTAACTTTTCTAACGGTTTAACAATCACTCTTGCAGCAAAAAAAGCGAGTATACCAGACCATATAATACCAAGGATAAACGTCGTTATTGTAAAAAAGTGTTCAGAAACGTCCCAGTAATCCTTTACATAGTCATAAATAAAGTATATAAATATAGCACTTACTGAATACGTTACCAAAGCTAAGCTCGTCGTAAATAGCACGAGTTTCAAGCGCAAACTGAACCGATATTTCTTCTTCTCCATAGATCATTCCCCCGTCTACTTTGTAAGTTTTTTACGAAGCAGATCAATATACTTATCCAACTCATCAAGCGTATCCTGATAGGTCCGCAAATCTCCACCAAAAGGATCAGAAATATCATAATTGATTAGATTCGCTTCTAGCCTTCGAATATTCACCATGTCTTCGGCTAAATGTTCTTGAATGCGTTGATTGAGAAGAGAATTATCCAGTTTATGCTGATGTTTCTGGATAAATATTGATCTTTTTTCCTCATAATCTGCATATGCTTTTTTTAACTTTTCCCATACTTCTTTATCGGCTTCTAAGACATATTCTTTTAATGTAAAGTATTTATCTTGAAATTGGGGGAAACTCATAATTAACGACTGCTTGTGCTGGGTTGTCATTGTTAAGACAACGTCAGCCCAATGAAGTAAATCTTTCGTAACCGGTTGGGAAAGATGGTTCATTTTTATTTGCTTTTGCTTTAAGACTTCAATCGTTTTAGGATTTGCTTGTTGATCATTGGCTGCAAATATACCAGCTGATTGTACTTCTACTTCCGGAATTTTATGCTTCACTAAGGCTTCAGCCATTGGGCTACGACATGTATTACCAGTGCACACAAATAACAATCTCATAATGTTACCTCCGATACTAAACTCTGATATCAATATATCATATCCATCTTTCCTTTCACCAGTTCTTCCCCCTGTATAAAGACGAATGAACAAATTCCTTTAGTAACTAGAAAAAACTTGGTATACTAACCAAGCCTTTGCGAAAATATAAAAAACATGCTTAACGCTAAATATTTACTGCAAATAACGTTGCTACTTTTGTTCGTGTAAACTTTAAAATATTGAACCTTCCATATAGCAGAAAAACACGCGAACTATTTTTAGATTTTTCCTATTTAGCCGAATAATACATGTAAGCCAAAAGCAATTAAAATACTCCCTCCTAATAGCTCACTATAAGCACCTAAGTAACCTTCTACTCTCCTTCCAAGCAGCATGCCAATCCAAGATAGACAAGCACTTACCATTCCAAATAACAGAAGTGCTATAACCGTTTTGACTCCAGAGATACCTAAACTTAGCCCAACAGAAAAGCTATCGATACTTAAGCCGAGAGCTAACAAAAGCAATCCAACACCAACTGGTTGAATCATTTTTTTCACATTCTGATTAAAAGCAGAAAAAAACATTTGGGCACCAATCCCTACAAGTAACAATCCGCCAGCTAAATTAGTTAAACTACCAATTTGTTCTGATATCATAGTACCAAATAGAATACCTAAAAATGGCATAAGTATATGAAATAGCCCTAATACAACCCCAATGAGTGCTATTCGCTTTAAACGAAGACGTTGTAACCCTAATCCTAAACTGACAGAAAAGGCGTCAAGTCCAAGCGCAAAAGCTAAAAATAATAAGGCTGTCACCTCACCAATGTATCCTGACACGTAAACTCCCCCTTGGACATGCTTTTAAACTATATGATGATCCAAGGGGAAATATGTTTAATTTCAACTAGCGTTGCTTAGTAGCCATATTAGATGTGATTCATTTTGTTTCCCCCATATATTTAGCTGTAGTTAAACAAATATAAAAAATACAAATACAACACTTTGAGAAGTAGCTTCTCAAAGTGTTGTAAAAACCTCTACTTTTTATGGAATTTCGCATGTTTTCTCATTGCAGGAACCAGTAGAAAAAAACCATCCCTATCTTAGATGACAGACTCAATAATGGTTCAAAAACCTTACATACATATTCTGTTGATGCTGTTTATACCATTCTCTCATTTGTTAGTTGATATTATAATCGAATCCATCCGTCTATCCGACATAGGAACATCTACACCTTATGATGAAAAGGGCAAGTTACCCTTTCCCTCGTTTATTTCAAAATCCGCTGGAACTTATTATTGTAACAACTACAATGCAATAATACGACTAGCTGCTTTCGTTAAGCGATTCATTACTGCTTGTCCAATACCTTGTTCGGGAAAAGACTCACAAAGAATAATATCAACTTCCCCTAATTTAAAGGTACGTAATGCGTCATATAAATTGGCAGCTACTTGCTCCATTGTATTTCCTAGCTTTATAATTTCTTCTACCTGCAGCTTTTCAACGGTACCGTCTTTCCCCATAACACCAACTCTTTTTCCTTCCATTTGTAAACGATAAATCATACTCTGCAAGTGTTCGCTAGCCCCAGGAACAATCCATAGCGGAACTTCAGGGGAATAATGCCGATACTTCATGCCCGGAGATTTTGGTTGTTCATTTTCATTTTTTACTGCTAATCCAGGATCAACCATCACAGCCCCAGCTACTTTTTCAATTTGCTCTTTCGTGATACCACCCGGTCGTAAAATAACCGGAATATCCTGCGTGCAATCAATGACAGTTGATTCTAATCCAACACCCGTAGCCCCACCGTCCAAAATTCCAGCAATCTTATCACTTAAATCATGCCATACATGTTGAGCACTAGTTGGGCTAGGTCTTCCCGATATATTGGCACTTGGTGCAGCAATTGGCAACTGACATGCGGATAGCAATTGATGAGCAACTGGATGACTCGGGATCCGGACACCGACAGTATCTAAACCTGCAGTTACAGCAGCAGAACACACATCATTACTCGGTAAGACGAACGTAATTGGCCCTGGCGTATAAGCAGCTAATAGTTTATCTACATAAGCAGGCCAATAACGCACTAAACTTTCCATTTGCAAAGCATCGGCCACATGAACAATTAGCGGATTATCCTGCGGACGCCCTTTTGCGTGAAATATTTTCTGTACTGCTTGCTCATTTGTAGCATTAGCTCCTAAACCATACACAGTCTCTGTTGGAAAAGCTACAATTTCGCCTTGTTGCAGTAACTGACTCGCTTCGATTATCGACACTTGTTGTTCTCTTTTAGTCATTTTAGATATATTCCAATACTTCGTTTTCATTTTCAGTTACCTCTTTTCTACTAACATTATTTTAGTAGATCAAGACGGGTTGCGCAATGAAAGCAAACAGAGTTACTATTATTTTGATACTTGATTACTAAGGACACATTTCATAATCGCTTCGACAACAATGGGAGTAATTCAAATCGAAGAGCATTTGCCGCGATTCAGTACAAAGAGGCTAGGAAGAGAGAAGGTTTTTCATTCCAATACAGGAAAGTATGAGATGCTTTTGGTTTATAACAAAAACAGGCTTCTGCCATATGACTTGATGACATGTCAAGTTTTTTCAAGAATAAGATGGAAATTATCATCACTTTTTCTACATTAAAATCCTGTGGATAACTAATAAACAACATATCCACAAGCCTTACATTTATAAACCTTTATTATAAGGATTTTTTTACATTTATACACATTTTCCACAACAAACTTAAATGTTATCCACAAAAACAGTGGATAACATTGTTAGTAACTTAATTTTTTGGCAATTTATTTTAAATAAACATCACGAAACATGATACAACCACCAATTACCGTCTTTTTGATCAATTTTATTAACAAAAGCTCTTTCTTTCTGTGGATGAAACTGCAAGGCTTCAAGTAAAATATCCACAACTGGTTGATGACTATGCACATAAACTCTTTTTGCATGCTGTTGTTTAGCCATTGTTAAAATGGATTCCAATAATACTGGAAGGACAGCTGCTTCAGTTTGTGTAATATATAGCTGTTTTAACCAATACGTTCCTTCTTCCATTTCCTCAAGCATAAAACAGCCTTCTATCTTTCCTTTTATCTCAACAACATACCCTTTTTGTAATAAACTACACTTATTCATATGTGGATTACTTTGTAAAAAGTAGTCTAACTTTTCCTGCGATACTTTGTTAGCCTGAATTAAATTCATTTCTACTCACCCCTATTACGTTTTAATAGTTTTGCTTATATAAATATAGTATATGCACAGACAACGAAATTATGACCAGCCTAACCATTCAAACAAGAAAAAGCTCACTTCCGTATCCGCATCATCTTCGTCTTCTTCTCGCTCCAATTCTTTCTCTTCTTCTGTGTCTTCTGCCGTTTCAGCTGATACGGCGCTCGTTCCGTTAGAAAAATCTAGAAAACAGAGAGGAGGAAATAAAACACACCACCAATTGTCACCTTTCCCTTCTCCAATTGTAATTAAAACTGCTTCATATTCACCTGCAGGATATAAAAATTCACCATATATTTTCGTTGGAAAGGAAACATTTTTATCGTAAGACACTTCATAACTTTGTTTTACATCCGCTTCTTTGAGCACAGACCCTACAATCTGATTTAATTCTGGTATACGTTTTTCTATTAAACTTCTAGCCTGCTCAATATCTGTAATATCCTCTACCCATTTCGTAATCTCTTTATTCACTTGATCGCGTATACTTCTTTTTAATTCTTGATCTGCTTCACTATCACTATTAGCTAATATACGTAAACGGATCGCTTCATCCGGAATGACTTGATATTCATCTTGATTGTTAAGCGCTGTTTCGCCTGATTTTTGGCTTATCACTTGCCCAGGAATAATTAATAATCCAATAAATAATATAACAACAAAAAATACTAGCTTTCTCATCACCGTCTTCCCCCTTTGTATTCTTCATTATGTACAAAGGTCGATGATTTTAAACTAGTATTCTTAAATATTATTATTTACAATGACCATCCGATCTTTTCCATTGATGTCTTGTAACACCTGCGGATAGCTGCCAGGGTACACATGCTTCATTAATGCAGCTACAGCTTCCCCTTGTTGATAGCCTATTTCAAAAGCAACCAAACTAGGTTTCTCTGGCAATTTTATCATTTGGTCAGCGATTTTTTTATAAGCAGCTAATCCATTTTGTTCTGCAAACAAAGCTAAATGAGGATCAAAGTTTTTTACTGTATCTGCCATAAAAGAAATATCACCCCTCGCAATATACGGAGGATTACAAACCAATACATCCATAGAAATATTTTGCTCTAGTATTGGTACTAAAAAATCGCCAGCAGTAAATACAACAGTAGCTTGATGTCGGCTCGCATTTTCCTTCGCTATTTTTAAAGCTTGGTCCGAGATATCTGTAGCGTAAACCATCGTCTTAGGCATCTCTAAAGCGAGTGTTATGGCAATTATGCCACTTCCTGTACCTACATCAACAATAGTCGGACACTTATTCACAAAGTGATCGTTAACATGTTGAATAACCTGCTGCACGAGCTCCTCGGTTTCAGGTCTCGGAATAAGTACATCTTCGTTTACCTTAAATTCCCGTCCGTAAAACGAAGCGTACCCTACCAAACGCTGTACTGGTATCCCCGTTGAAGCATGTTGTTTAATAGCTGCCATATACGGTGTAAGCACTTCGTCTGGAACAAGCTGTTGCATATTCATGTAAAATTTAGTAGCGGTTACCTGTAGAAAATGTTGTAGCAAAATAACGGCAACATTTTTTTCTCGACCGTGTTCCTCTAAAAAAAGGGAAGCCCATTGGAGGACTTCGTATTGTTTCTTCATTTCCATATTATTCACCAATTTGTTCCAGTTTTTTCGTTTGCTCTTCTATAATTAATGCTTCAATAATTTCATCTAATTTACCTTCTAGAATTTGATCTAGTTTCTGAATAGTTAAACCAATCCGATGATCGGTTACACGATTTTGCGGAAAATTATAGGTACGAATACGTTCTGATCGATCTCCAGTTCCTACTGCTGATTTACGATTTTCATCGTATTCAGCTTGAGCTTCTTGTTGATACATATCATATATTCTAGCTCGCAGCACCTTCATTGCTTTTTCTTTATTTTTAATTTGCGATTTCTCATCTTGAATGGAAACTACGATGCCTGTTGGCACATGCGTTAAACGAACAGCTGACATCGTTGTGTTAACACTTTGACCACCTGGTCCACTAGAGGCAAAGGTATCCACACGTATATCCTTTTCATGAATATCCACTTCTACTTCTTCAGCCTCAGGCAGTACAGCCACTGTCGCCGTTGATGTATGAATTCTTCCGCCTGATTCCGTCTCAGGAACACGCTGAACACGATGGGCGCCGTTTTCATATTTCAAACGAGAGTAAGCACCTTTACCGTTAATCATAAAGATAATTTCTTTGTATCCACCTACACCAGTTGTATGAGCTTCCATGACTTCTAGTTTCCACCCATAAGTCTCGGCGTAACGGGAATACATCCGGTATAAGTCTCCTGCAAATAATGCCGCTTCGTCTCCACCGGCAGCTCCGCGTATTTCCATAAATACGTTTTTATCGTCATTTGGATCTTTTGGTAATAGTAAAACTTTTAACTTCTCTTCCAATTGTTGTTTATTTTCTGTAAGTTCGTTAATTTCAAGTTTTACCATTTCTTCCATTTCTTCATCTAGCTCGTCTTCTTGCATTTCTTTTGCGTCTTTTAACTGCTGTACGACATCTTTATATTCTCGATAAACTTGAACAACATCTTCTAAGCTTGATTGTTCTTTGGAATATTCTCGAAGCTTTGTCGCATCGCTAATTACTTCCGGATCACTTAGCCATTCATTTAATTTATTGTAACGATCTTCTAAAGATTGTAAACGATCTAACATCACGGCCACCTCTTTCTAATTAACAGTATAATTATAGTATACTCCTGTTATTAGGTCAAAATCGGTGTGGATTAAAGACAAGAACTTCTTTAAAACACCTCTAAGTTCGTGTTCAGGTTGTGCTAGTCTTATTATTTTATACGAGATAAGAAAATCGGCTTATTTGGACATTTTTGTTAAACATATGTTGGTTGTTGCTTTATTCGGTTTATTTGGTACTTCATGGTGATGGCGGCATCTTGGCTCATAAGATTCAGAAGCGCCAACTAATATAATTGGATCATCATAAGAAGCTGGTTGCCCGTTGATTAAACGTTGTGTTCTACTTGCAGGAGAACCACAAATGGGACAAATAGCATTCAACTTCGTGACGGACTCGCTTAACGCCATTAATTGCGGCATAGAACCAAATGGCTCCCCACGAAAATCTGTGTCTAAACCAGCGACTACAACCCGTATACCAGCATGCGCTAATTGTTCTACAATAGTAACAATGGACGCATCAAAAAATTGCGCTTCATCTATACCAACAATATCCACATGTTCATTTACATGTTCAAGCAAATCTGCTACATCTTTAATTGGTCGAGCGATTATCGACGTTCCATTGTGAGATACGACTGCTTCTTTTTCATAACGGTCATCTAGAGATGGCTTAAATACTCTTACAGTTAAATTAGCGTATGTAGCACGTCGGACCCGGCGAATCAATTCCTCTGATTTACCTGAAAACATGCTCCCACAAATCAATTCTACCCAGCCACTTTGTTTCATTACATACATACGTCTTGTCCCCCACTTTTCCATTTTCGTTTATTTCCATTTTGCTTATCCGTTCGTTTTTCTATACATGCTTCACTTTTTATGAACATACAACGACTTGCAGTTCATTTACAAATTTCCATGGTGAAAACTGTAGTTTTGCTTAGAATGTTATATGTTTCTATAAGTATTAGAAAGACTTGGCTTGTTTCCCAATCTTATGGCGAGAGCCGTAGTTTTTTCTTATACTATAATCCTTAGAAATGTTATCTGTCTCTATAGTATAAAGTAAAAAAACAGGCAAAGTTGGACATTTTGCCTGTTTTATACACTATTGTAAATAGATGATTCGTGTTCGGAACTTCTTGCGTTCCAACAATTACTTCATATTATATTTTTTCTTGAAGCGATCCACTCGGCCACCGACTTTATCAGCTTTTTGCTTACCAGTGTAAAATGGATGTGATTCTGAGCTGATCTCCACACGAATTAATGGGTACGTATTCCCATCTTCCCACTCAATTGTTTCATTGGATGATTTTGTAGATCCACTTAAAAATTTAAAGTCGGAACTCGTATCAAGAAAAACTACTTTTTGGTACTCTGGATGAATATCCTTTTTCATGTTTTCCACTCCTTTTTGCCCTGAATCCTTTGGAGACAGAGTTATTGTAAGAGCCCTCATAGGTAAAATACCTGATCTAAACTCACATAAAAAGATTATAACAGGATGATTTCTATAATGCAATAGTAGGCTCTACCTAATCGGGGTTAGAAAAATCTTGGCTTAGCGTCACGTGTCTATAGGAAAAGCTGTAGTTTTGTTGACATGGAAAGACGTATTAGCAAATCCCAATGCAAGCAATGACTGTATTCTTATATAGGATAAATCTAATTTTATACTTGGCTAAAGTGTAAAAAGTGTGGCAAGCTTAGATTATTCTTTAAGAACGTTTCATGCGACGTCGTTTCATCTCTTCATCCATCATTTGGAAAAATTCCTCATTATTTTTTGAAGCTCTTAATCTACGTAAGAAGCGTTCCAGAAAATCATTAGAATCTTGCATTGTTTTGCGAATGGCCCACATTTTATCCAAGTGCGATTTGTTAACAAGTAATTCTTCTTTTCTAGTTCCAGACCGTAAAATGTCAATCGCAGGAAATATACGACGCTGAGCCAAATGACGATCTAAGTGTAATTCCATATTACCGGTTCCTTTAAATTCCTCATAAATCACATCATCCATGCGTGAGCCTGTATCGATCAATGCTGTCGCTAATACTGTGAAGCTTCCACCCTCTTCAATATTACGGGCAGCTCCAAAAAATCGTTTTGGACGATGAAACGCAGCAGGATCAATACCACCTGATAACGTACGTCCACTAGGCGGAATAACGAGGTTATAAGCGCGCGCCAAACGAGTAATACTGTCCATTAAGACGATAACATCTCGCTTATGCTCCACTAAACGCATTGCCCGTTCTAATACAAGCTCCGATACTTTAATATGACTCTCCGGCACTTCATCAAATGTCGAACTGACAACATCCACATCAGGATGTACAGAGCGCTCAATGTCTGTTACTTCTTCAGGGCGCTCATCTACTAAAAGAATAATTAATTTCGCATCTGGATGATTTTCCGAAATGCTGTTGGCAATCTCTTTTAATAAAGTTGTCTTCCCAGCTTTAGGTGGAGCAACAATTAGTCCACGCTGTCCGTAACCTACAGGTGTCATTAAATCAATAATGCGTGTTGATATTTCATTTGATTTCGTTTCTAGCTTCATGAAGCGATCTGGGTATAATGCCGTTAGCGCTGGGAAATGCACACGTTCTTTCGCTGTTTCTGGGTCATCTCCATTGACAGCATCTACATGTAATAGACCATAATATCTTTCGTTTTCTTTAGGAGGTCGAACCTTCCCAGATACTTTATCACCATTACGTAAATCAAAGCGCCTAATTTGCGAAGCCGAAATATAAATATCTTCAGCACTTGGTGAATAGTTAATCGGTCTTAGAAAGCCAAAGCCTTCGGAAGGAATAATTTCTAATATCCCATCCATAAAGAGGTAGCCATCTTTTTCCGCTTGCGCTTTTAAAATTGCAAAAATTAGTTCTTTTTTCGTTAACTTTGCATAATAAGAGATTTTATACTCTCTTGCTAATTGGTAAATCTCCTTTAATGTTAACGTCTCCAAACGGGAGATAGTTAGTCCTGCCATAAAATCACCTTACCTATAAAATTTTACTTTCTTTATTGAAAAACTTGGCTATTTGCTTCTTGATGACAAAAATGTGGCCAATTTCTTTGTCGTATAAAGCCTAAAAAATTTGACTTGTTGACACGTCTTCCAAGCAGAAAAAGCTGCTATTTTTACTATAAACCAAAAAATCTTAAACTTTCCTATAATAAAAAAGATATATTTGGTTTTACTAGTCAATCTACTAAATGATACGAGGATCACGCACAAAAAGACGATGTAAGATCGTATTTTCTTCTTTAAAAGCTGTTCATCTGGAATTACATATATAGTAAAATCCCAGTCCAATTTTTCTTCATTTCTAGTATATTTCGTATCAAAAGTTTTTAGTTTGATTGCTGTAATAGTTATTCCTACTTAGTTGTAAAGCAATCGTTTTTACATCGTCTTTTCCTTAGAAAGTGTAAAAGGCAACTGCATTAATTGAAAAATTCAGTTTATGGGCAAGTACGCCAGACATGTATTTTAACTGAGATGACCTTTTCCCTTAAGTAACCTTATTCATACTTTATGCTTCATGTAGAATGCAGCCTGTACCAACTACCTAGTGTGTTCCTGATACTTGAGAAATGTAGCATGAGATAAACATGACTGACACCAAGCCTTGATGTCAATAGTTACCGTTTTTCTTATACTTTAAACTGCTAGAAATTTTGATACTTTCCTAATAGCACAAGAAATCAAATAGAATTTTTCACTTCTTTATTGGAAAGCCTGTCTTCGAAGAAATGAAGATATTTTGTAGGGAAGCTAGATTCGAAGTTCAACATAACACATAAATTATAAACATATACCATCTTACTCTTTTAACATGCAAAATTCAACCGTATAACGCTATTTAATTACACAAATTATATTAGGTTCATTTTAGCATATGTGAAGGAATCTTGAAATAAAACAGAATTGATAAAATGCAAGACAATTCAAAGCGGGGTATTCCTCGTAATGGTTGACATTAAAACATGAACTACAACGAAATCTATGAAGAAATTATCTTTCTCCTCAGCTGTTATCCACAATCATCTTATAAAATCTTTTATAATACTTAGGCTAAATCTAATCTTCTACGGAAACTTGCGCTTTTCTTATACGATTATCGCCCACTCTTTATGGTAAATTCGCCCATAGTGTAAAGAAAAGGAAGCTGGTGTGCGTAGCTTCCTTGTTACATAACAGTGAAAAGATAAGGAGCGAGCTACCCCGTTTAGAGTTTTCCTTAGTTTCGATCTCGAAGTAGAAATCAGCTCGCTCCATGCAAGCTTTGTAATAAAATATATGTTCTATTCATTCCCCATTATGAAGTGAAGTATACCTGTTATTTTATAACGAAATCTGGTTTTTTCTGCAAGCTATGTGTACCATCAATAAAGCGAACGGTTCCACTTTTTGCTCGCATAACTACTGTTTCAGTAGTAGCATTCGTTCCTTTAAATTGAACGCCTTTTAATAATTCTCCATCTGTAACTCCAGTAGCAGCAAAAATGGCGTCATCCCCGCTACAAAAATCATTCATATACAATACTTTATTAATATCCCTAATACCCATTTTCGAGCAACGATCGGATTCTTCTTTATTTGCAGGAACCAACTTACCTTGTATTTCTCCCCCCAAGCATTTAAGAGCAGCTGCTGCAATAACACCTTCTGGAGCTCCGCCAATTCCTAATAAAATATCCACTCCAGTTTCATCAAAAGCTGTATTAATAGCTCCTGCAACATCACCATTTGAAATTAGTTTAATGCGAGCGCCAGCCTCGCGGATTTCCTCAATTAATTTATGGTGACGTGGGCGATCCAAAACAGTTACTACTACATCTTCTACCGCTTTATTTTTTGCTTTAGCAACGGCTTGTAGATTATCAAATGTAGAAGCATTAATATCAATTGTACCAACTGCTTCAGGGCCTACTGCGATTTTATCCATATACATATCTGGTGCATGTAATAATGTTCCTTTATCTGCTATTGCAATTACAGAAAGTGCATTCCAAGAGCCGTTTGCCACGATACTCGTTCCTTCTAGAGGATCAACAGCCACATCAACCCCTGGTCCATTGCCTGTACCGAGCTTTTCTCCAATATATAGCATAGGTGCTTCGTCCATCTCTCCTTCGCCAATGACGACCGTACCTTGCATTGGAATTGTATCAAAAACAGCACGCATAGCGGTTGTCGCTGCATCATCTGCTTCTTCTTTCTTACCTCTTCCCATCCAACGTGCTGATTTTAAAGCTGCGGCTTCCGTAACTCTTACTAATTCCATTGATAAGCTTCTTTCCAAAGTTAACCTCTCCCTTTTGTAAACTGTCCTCATCCCAAGAAGAAGTTTGACAAAAGCATTCTCTCTTTAACAAGCTGATTTCTTCTTAAATCATCTTTACACAACTAGTATACGACATATGATTTATAGATGAAACTATCCAACTGCATTATATAACTTAACTATCCAATTAGAAAAGCTTAATTATCCATATATACGCCGTCGTTTTGCTTCATAAACCTAAAATTATATGCTTTTCTATCGTATGACGTTACGAATTTTGTAGTTCTTCAACTTCTTCCTGCGTCATCGTATCGCGCCAAATTTTTGCACCTAAGTTCGTCAGTTTTTCTGTAATCTTTTCGTACCCGCGATCGATATGATCCAATCCCGTTATTTCAGTAATTCCCTCAGCCATTAAGCCGGCAATAATTAATGCTGCTCCAGCACGCAGGTCCGTAGCATTCACTTTAGCACCTTGTAATTGCACAGGGCCTGACACAATGGCAGATCCACCTTCCACTTTAATGGAAGCATTCATTCTGCGTAACTCGTCAATATGCTTCAATCTTGCCGTATAAATCGTATCTGTAACAACTCCAGTACTTTCTGCTTTTGTTAGCAGCGTTGTAAACGGTTGCTGTAGATCTGTAGGAAAGCCAGGATATACGAGTGTTTTTATATCTACACTTTTAAAAGGTTGCTTTGGCGCAATAAATAGTTGCTCATTATTTTCCTCGATAGGAACGCCCATTTCCCGCATCTTTGCTAATAGTGACTCCAAATGTGGAGGAATGACATTATCAATTGTTACTTCTTTTCCCATAGCAGCAGCTGCTATAGCAAATGTTCCTGCTTCAATGCGGTCCGGAATAATCGTATGACGGCAGCCGTTTAAATGAGGAACGCCTTCTATGCGAATCACATCCGTACCAACGCCTTTAATCTTTGCACCCATATTTGTAAGCAAAGTGGCTACATCAATAATCTCAGGCTCTTTAGCTGCATTTTCTATAATGGTCTTTCCTTTTGCTTTTACAGCAGCAAGCATAATATTGATCGTTGCCCCAACGCTAACAACATCTAGGTATATACGTGCACCGGTCAATTCCTTCGCACGCAAATATATTGCTCCCTGTTCATTCGTAACTTCTGCTCCAAGTGCTTCAAAACCTTTAATATGCTGGTCAATAGGTCGAGGCCCTAAAAAACAGCCACCAGGTAACCCAATAACCGCTTTTTTAAATTTCCCAAGCATTGCACCCATAAAATAATACGATGCTCTTAGTTTTTTCACTTTTCCATTTGGCAGCGGCATCGCTATCATCTTAGCAGGATCAATGTGCACGGTTTGTCCATCCCAGGAAACCGAACCTCCAATTTCCTCTAGTAAATCCCCTAATGTGTACACATCAGATATTTGCGGAAGTCCTTCTATCGTCACGTCAGAGTCAGCCAATATAGCAGCAGGTAATAATGCGACAGCACTGTTTTTCGCTCCACTTATACGAACTTTGCCATTTAAAAAATGACCACCTTCAACGAACATTTTTTGCATGTAAAAACCTCACTTAAGCAAGGAACATGCGAGCGCATATCCATGCGCCCACATTTACTTGCAATCTTTATTGCAGTAAACACTGCCTTGTCTCTTAGGTTGTACAATATTTCCAATTATATGCAACTATTTTTGTTTATTCCAATCCGCCAAAAACTTTTCAATTCCTTGATCTGTTAATGGATGTGACACGAGTTGCTGAAGTACTTTAAATGGAATAGTAGCTATATGTGCACCGTTCTGTGCAGCATCTATAACATGTAAAGGATGGCGAATTGATGCAGCAATAATTTCAGTGTGAATGCTATGCTTCCTAAAAATATCAGCGATCGTTTCAATTAGATCCATTCCGTTATGCCCAATATCATCGAGGCGACCAAGAAAAGGAGACACATAAGTTGCACCAGCACGAGCAGCAAGCAAAGCTTGATTTGCATTAAAAATAAGTGTAACGTTCGTCTTAATGTTTAAATCACTGAATGCTTTCACTGCCTTTAAGCCTTCTAGTGTCATGGGAACCTTCACTGTAATATTAGGGGCTATAGCCGCAAGCTCTTTTCCCTCTCGGATCATGCCCTCTGCATCTTCTGCAATTACTTCGGCACTAACCGAGCCAGACACTTCATTCGTTATCTCTTGCAGACGATCATGAAAAGATACACCTTCTTTTGCTACAAGACTAGGGTTTGTGGTTACCCCATCTAGAACACCAAGTGCATTTGCTTCACGAATTTCATCAATATTAGCTGTATCAATAAAGAATTTCATAAATTCCTGCCCCCTTCACATATTGTATAAAAAACTTAGCTTGTTTTTAAAGCAATCTATCTTCATATTATAAAGCATGAGCTTGTATAAGATAAGAAAATACGTTTATGCTTTTTGTGATGAACCAAATTCACGCATTTTACCAATAACTGTTTCTTTAATCGCATCTTTACCAGGTCCTAAGTATTTACGTGGATCATATAGATCAGGGTTTTCGTTCAAAACTTCACGTACCTTATTCGCTTGAGCGATTTGATTTTCTGTATTTACATTAATTTTAGCAGTTCCAAGTGAAACAGCGCGTTGAATATCTTTTGTAGGAATACCTGTACCTCCGTGAAGTACTAAAGGAAGTTCTACTGTATTTAAAATTTCTTCCATTTCTTTGAAGCCAAGGTTTGGTTCCCCTTTATAAGGACCATGAACAGAACCAAGTGCAGGAGCTAAACAGTCAATACCTGTTGCATCAACCAATTTTTTACACTCTTTTGGATCTGCATAAATAACTCCATCGGCAACTACATCGTCTTCTTGTCCACCGACAGTACCTAGTTCAGCTTCTACAGACACACCATGAATGTGAGCTAATTCCACGACTTTTTTCGTAACAGCTATATTTTCTTCTAATGGATCATGAGACGCATCAATCATAACAGAAGTGAAACCAGCATGAATTGCTTCCGCACACTTCGCAAAGCTTGAACCGTGATCTAAATGTATCGCAACAGGTACAGTTGTGCCATATGCTTCCATTAGTGATTTCACCATTGCAACAACAACATTAAAACCACCCATATATCTTGCAGCACCTTCAGAAACCCCGATAATAACAGGAGATTTTTCCTCTTCTGCAGCTTGCAAAATGGCTTGACCGTACTCTAGGTTATTTAAGTTAAATTGACCAACTGCATAACCATTTTCTTTTCCTTTTTCTAACATTTCTTTCATTGATACTAATGGCATGTATATCCTCCTCTAGATGAACATTACACCTATGTCAAAATAAATTACATTAATAGAATACCAACAACTGCACAAAGTCGCAACAATACGCTTGTGAAATTATTTCAAAATGGAGTGAACCAATTCGCAAACTTCCTTAATATTAAATGGTTTACTAAGAATGGTTACAATATTATTACAATCTTCTTTTTCTCGAACAATACCTTCTGTCATGCCAGTCATGACAATTACAGGGATTTGATTGTTTGGCTTTTCCAACTGCTTCACTACTTCAAATGCATTGAATATCGGTAATTGATAATCCATCAACACTAAATGATAAACGGAAGTATTCATCTTTTCTAGCCCTTCTTTTCCGGTGCTAGCAGTTTCCACATGATATCCTTCTTCCGTTAGTATATCCGTTAATAGCATACAGATACCTGGCTGATCATCAACAACAAGGATTGTTTTTTTCACTATTAACTTCCCCTTTCCAAATCATTTGCCCCCAACAATACTATTCTCTATTACATAACAGATATCCTGCTGCATTGGCTGTTTATCTTAGAGAAACTTGGCTTGTCGCCATGTCCTATGGCGAAATCTGCAGTTTTTCAATTTTATACTTTTCTATCGTATAAATAAAATAAGAACAAAGGCTCGGGGCGCCCGGTTAGCAACGTAGCGAGTGGAACGAAGCAACTGAAGTTTTAGGAATCATGCTCCTGCAACAGGAGTATGCCGGCGCCCTCCGGCAAACCCGTCTTTAGTCGGCCTTCCTATTTAGAACGAACCGACGATGACTTATCTTAGAGCAATGGAATGAAGTCGCCTAGTTGCTAGGCGCTTGCGTCGGACGTGGCTAAATAACTTAGCAAGTTTATCCACAGCTGCTAAATTTTATAATTTCCAATTTCCTAGACCATAAAAAAGGGAGCCGCCTACCTTCATCCCGACTCCCGTTTCTAACATATCCCTTATTCATAAATTCCTTATGCTTTCTGAAAATCAACTGCCGCTCCAACAAAGCCTTTAAATAAAGCTTGCGCTCGAGTCGGTCGCGATGTAAATTCTGGATGAAATTGACTCGCTACAAACCAAGGATGATCTGCAATTTCAATCGTTTCTACTAAACGACCATCAGGGCTTGTGCCAGAAAATACAAAACCGTATTCTTCCATTTGCTCACGGTAAACATTATTAAATTCATAACGATGACGGTGGCGTTCTTCAATATAATCAGCACCATTATAAGCGGCTTTCACTTTTGTACCGTCTTTTAGTTTGCAAGGGTAAATACCAAGTCTCAATGTGCCCCCAAGGTCCGAGATGTCTTTTTGCTCTGGAAGCAAATCAATAATCGGGTATGCTGTGTCAGGATCAATTTCTGAAGAGTGCGCACCATAAAGACCTACAACATTGCGAGCAAACTCTACAGTAGCTAATTGCATACCTAAACAAATGCCTAGGAACGGAATTTTATTTTCACGTGCGTATTGAACAGCTGTGATTTTCCCTTCAATACCCCGATCACCAAATCCTCCAGGTACTAAAATCCCATCTACATGCTCTAATTGTTCATGAATCGTTTTCTCATCGAGCAACTCCGAATTCACCCAATGTACACGAATATCAGCATCATACATAAATCCAGCATGCTTCAATGCTTCTACTACAGATAAATAGGCATCAGGAAGCTCCACATATTTCCCCACTAAAGCTATATCTACTGTTTTGGATAGATGACGCACTTTGTTTAGAAGCTCCAGCCACTCTTCCATATCTGCTTCCTTGCAGTCTAGCCCAAAATGATTACAAGTGAGCTCATCTAATCGCTGCTCTTGTAAAGCAATCGGTACTTGATACAATGTATCTGCATCTAACATTTCTATAACAGCTTTTTCATTTATATCACAAAACAAAGCTATCTTTTCTTTCATTTCTTTACTAATCGCTTGTTCGGTTCGTAACACGATAACGTCTGGCTGAATTCCTAATGAACGTAATTCTTTAACACTGTGTTGTGTGGGTTTTGTTTTCATTTCACCAGCAGCTTGAATATAAGGAACAAGGGTACAATGCAAATACATAACGCTGTCCCTGCCTACATCTTTTTTAATTTGGCGAATAGCTTCTAAAAAAGGTAATGATTCAATATCACCAACGGTGCCGCCAATCTCCGTTATAACAATGTCTGCTCCTGTCGCTTCACCCGCACGGAATACTTGTTCTTTTATTTCGTTCGTAATATGTGGAATAACTTGAACTGTTCCACCTAAATAGTCTCCACGTCGTTCTTTGCGAATGACACTTGAATACACTTTACCCGTTGTAATATTGCTATATTTATTTAGATTAATATCGATAAAGCGTTCGTAGTGACCTAAATCTAAGTCTGTCTCCGCACCATCTTCTGTCACATAAACTTCTCCATGTTGATAAGGACTCATCGTTCCAGGATCAACATTAATATAAGGGTCAAATTTTTGGATCGTTACTTGTAAACCACGATTTTTTAATAACCTTCCTAATGAAGCAGCTGTAATTCCTTTTCCTAAAGAGGATACAACTCCTCCAGTTACAAAAATATACTTGGTCATCTTTTCTTTCCCTCTTTCTCTATATTGTGAAATGCGATAATGAAAACTTTATTCAGTAAGCTAATTGCTTACTGGATGCCTAAGTACCACATGGGTATATAACGTAAAGATTCTTACATGAATCTATCGCTTAGGAGCTATTTTCTCTCACTTAACTTGTTTCGCATGCGTAACAAACAGCATAAAACTCTAGCAAAAACAATAAAAGCGTCTCCCCAATCAACCGAGGAAACGCTTTGTCAATTAAAATAAAAGAGCCCAAGATAAATTGTACTGACCTCATTAAAAAAAGTCAAGGCTTTAAAGGATGTTTTAAATTTCCAAATGCATTGTATTCATTATCTATTTTCTATCCTCAGTTTCATCTTCATCGTCATACGCTTCATCCAAATCTTCGTCATATACTTCATCGTCAAAACCTTCGTCTAATTCTTCTGCATCATAATCTAAATCTATATCTAAATCATCATCTAAAATCTCAATATCCTCATCAACAATATCCAACTCATCTTCGTCTTTTTTCTTCTTTGCTTTCTTCTTTCTTTTCGGAGCAACATTTACTTCTTCATCCATTTTTTCTACAGGGTACCAACGCTTTAATCCCCACATATTTTCGCCAACAGTAAGAAATCTACCTTCAACATTTAAATCTGTATAAAATTGTGCAATCGCATTTTTCTTTTGCTTTTCTGTATAGCCTTTCAAATCTGCTAAACGATTAAATAAGTCTTTAAAGTGAAATGATTTTCTTTCTTCTGCCAGTAACAAGCTAGCCAACTCAATCATTGGCATTTTTTGAATTTCTTCGTGGCTATATTGATTTAAGCTCACGGTCATGCACTCCCTTTAATTTATATTGATGGCTTCTATACCGTTTATTTCATGATAATGAGGTCGCATAATAGAAATGGTTATCTGTTTGAACACACACGAATAATATATTATGAAACCTACTTTTGTTCTATCCCTGTATTTCTCTGTAATGGATAGAAACAACATAATTGAAACCACTTTAACCATACCATACATTATAAACAAAATTATATAGTTTATGCTAGAGATAAAGAAGAAAAAATGCAAGTAAAATGTAGATAGTGACCGTTGCGGAAAAACACTACGATTTCCATGGGTTGGAGCTGAGCCTCCTCGAAAAAAAGCCGTTCGCTTTTTTTCGGGTATTCCCATTGCGATTTCCTACCGGACAAAGAGAGCTGCGTCAGCGAAACATCGCAAGAAGAAGCTGATTGTTCAATTTCGAGAAGTCTCCTCGTTTTTCCTCCGCTAACTTAACAGAATCAACTATCGCTTTTTTATACTATATCCGCCGGCTATTTCCCAATCCAATTACTCAATAAACGGATAGTGTATTTTTCCTTTTTCATCAGCACAAGGTATGTTGAAAGCAAGCATTAATTTGAACCATTTTTTGGTCTTCTAGCTGGATTGTCCATCCTTATTCTTGTTGCTTTTTCTTTGATAACCTTGAACACCTGCACGAACACTTTATACGTCACACGTTGAAGACACTCTTCCAAACAGACTAAATCATAGGATTATTTATGTTAAAAGAAACTTAGCTATCACAATCCTTTATGACGATAGAACATCGTCGCTTGAATGAAACGATGAATCTTAAAAAACTATACCTTCTATAAGCTAAGCGCGAAAAGAAAAACTTCGCATGAGAAATGTTATACTCATACAAAGCTTCTTGGTTTCGGGGCGAGTTGTCATTCCAGCTTTCTTTAACATTTATCGCTCGAGGATTTAGCCTGAATAGATTGTATTAGAAATTGAATTTGGCTATCCATGTATGTCTCCAGTGTAAATTGCTTTTGTAACATCCATCTCCGAAATCCCCACATCTGCCCTTGAATAAAAATATTATTGGCAAGGAGTTGCCGTTCATTTGAGTTTAAGGAATGAGGAAAGCATTTAGCAATAACTCGCTCTAACATAGACACCATATCTTTTTCTTTCTGTAGTACATAATCTTTACTCTCTTTTTTTAACGACTTCACTTCTTGGTACATAATGATAACTTCTTCTTGCATGTCATCCATTAAATAAAAATAGGAACGAATCACATTTATAAAATGTGCCAAGGAAGAATTATCTGGGTCAATTTGTGCTTCTAAACGTTCACGCACCTGTAAATAAATGGAGTCGCAAACAAGAAATAGAATGTCTTCTTTTGTACGAATGTATTCATACAAAGTTCCAATGCTAAACCCGGCTTCTTTGGCAATTTCTCTAGTTGTTGTCCTATGAAACCCCTTTTTTTCAAACAAACTGATCGCGGATCTAATAATTTGATTTCGTCGCTTTTCAATTAACGACGGATCTTTGATGGAAGAAAGGATCGAGTTCATTTCCTTCACTCCTTCCCATTAAGCACTTAGATTCCCACATGCGGTAGTAGCTAATAGCGTAAAACACAAAAACTATACGAACGCGACATCACACACATTGTAAACAGATATCACCTTACAGTCCGCTTCATGTTAAAGAGTTAAAATATCATTTTGTAAGCATCCTACCAATGACGAGACGTTGAATTTCATTTGTTCCTTCATATATTTGGGTGATTTTTGCATCTCGCATGTATCGTTCGACAGGATAATCTTTCGTATATCCGTAACCACCAAATATTTGTACAGCCTCCACCGTAATCCTCATCGCGGCATCACCTGCGAACAACTTCGACATAGCAGAAGCCTTGCCGTATTCCATACCCTGTGATTCCAACCAAGCTGCTTGATACGTCAGTAAGCGAGCAGCTTCTACCTCTGTAGCCATGTCTGCTAATTTAAACGAAATACCTTGATTTGCTGCAATTGGCTTACCAAATTGCACCCTTTCCTTGGCATAAGTGGTCGCAGCATCCAAAGCACCTTGCGCAATTCCTAATGCCTGTGCCGCAATACCATTTCGCCCACCATCTAACGTGCTCATCGCTATTTTAAACCCTTCTCCTTCGTTACCAAGTCGATTTGCTTTTGGTATACGGCAATTTTCAAAAATTAATTCCGTTGTCGGTGAAGATCGAATTCCGAGCTTTTTTTCTTTTTTACCAAATGAAAATCCTTCTGTTCCTTTTTCAACGATAAATGCTGTCATACCTTTATGCTTAGCATTAGCGTCTGTTTTAGCAAAAACAATATACATATCTGCTACCTCGCCGTTGGTAATCCACACTTTATTACCGTTTAAAATGTAACTGTCTCCATCTTCTTTTGCAGTTGTTGACATAGACACAACATCACTTCCAGCACCAGGTTCGGATAAAGCATAGGCACCTAACGCCTTTCCCGTTGCTAAGCGATGCAAAAAGTTATGCTTTTGTTCTTCTGAACCGTAATTATAAATCGGCCAACTCGCTAAAGATACATGTGCAGATAAAGTGACACCTGTGGAAGCACATACTCGTGACAATTCTTCAACAGCTATGACGTAACTCATGTAATCAGAGCCAATCCCGCCATATTCTTCTGGCCAAGGAATTCCCGTTAGCCCAAGTTCTGCCATCTGATCAAAAATTCCCCGATCAAATCGCTCTTCTTCATCTCGTTCTGCCGCTGAAGGTTCTACTTCATTTTCCGCAAATTCGCGTACCATTTTTTTAAGCATCTTTTGTTCATCCGTAAGATCAAAATTCATGGACAAACCCTCCCTTATTGTTTGAGTAAATTTTTAGCTACTACCATGCGTTGAATTTCACTCGAGCCTTCGTATATTTCCGTAACTTTTGCGTCACGGAACAGTCGTTCAACAGGATAATCTTCCGTATAGCCGTAACCACCAAATATTTGCACCGCTTCAATAGCGTTATCGACAGCTACTTTAGAAGCATATAATTTAGCCATGGAAACTTCTTTCCCTGATGTCACACCACGCTCTACGAAATGAGCAGCTTGGTAGACGAGTAGTTTAGCTGCCTCTGTCCGAGTTGCCATGTCCGCTAATTTAAAGGAAATGCCTTGGTTTTCTGCAATTGACTTGCCAAATTGCTTTCGTTCTTTGGCATACTTTGTTGCCTGCTCTAGCGCTGCTTCACTTATTCCAAGCGCTTGAGCCGCTATACCAATTCTACCGACATTTAAATTATGCATGGCAATTTTAAACCCTTTTCCTTCTTCTCCCAAAAGTTGTTCTTTGCTAATGCGACAATTGTCAAACGTCAGTGTCACTGTATTGGATCCGTGTAGCCCCATTTTCTTCTCTGGTTTACCAATGATAAGTCCAGGAGTATCCCGCTCTACGATAAACGCACTAATTTCTCTTTCTTCTGTACGCGCAAAGGTGATATATGTATTAGCCACACCACCATTTGTAATAAACACTTTCGACCCATTTAAAATGTATGCCTCTCCGTCTTTCACAGCTTTTGTTTTTAGACTTGCTGCATCCGATCCTGCATTCGGTTCTGTTAAAGCAAAAGCTCCTAAATATTCACCACTTGCCAGTTTAGGAAGATAGAAATCCTTTTGCTGTTCCGTACCAAAATAAAGAATCGGATTCGTTCCGACAGATGTATGGACGGATAAAATAACACCTACCGTTGCACTCACCTTTGATATCTCATGAATGGTTTGAATATACGCAGTGTAATCCATTCCTGCTCCGCCATATTTCTCTGGAATAGGAATTCCCATTAGTCCAAGCTCTCCCATTTGCTTGACGACTTCTATTGGAAAGCGATCCTCCTCTTCCATAAGAGGTACCGCTTTCAAGATTTCGGTTTGCGCAAAATCTCTCACCATTTTATTTAGCATTTGTTGCTCGTCGGTCCAACGCAGCATATTGTTTTCCCCCTCGATCTTTACAAGTTTTTACGTATACACATAAAAACCTCGACCTGTTTTTTTACCTAACCATCCCGCTTGCACATATTGCTTCAGTAACGGGCATGGTCGGTATTTACTATCGGAAAAGCCTTCATGCAGTACCTCCATAATGTACAAACATGTATCCAAACCAATAAAATCAGCGAGTGTTAACGGACCCATCGGATGATTCATACCTAGTTTCATTGATGTATCTATATCTTCTGCCGTAGCAACTCCTTCTTGTAATGTATAAATAGCCTCGTTAATCATTGGCATTAATATACGGTTGGAAACAAAACCTGGGAAATCCGCGACAGTAACTGGCGTTTTATGTAATGCTCTTGCCATTTGCTCAACTTTAAAATAGGTTTCATCACTTGTTTGTAATCCCCGAATAATTTCTACCAACTCCATAATTGGAACCGGATTCATAAAATGCATGCCAATCACCCGGTCAGGGCGATTCGTCGCAGCTGCTAGTTTAGTAATTGGCAAAGATGACGTATTAGAAGCTAAAATAGTACGTGCTGGCGCTAATTGGTCCAACTCTTTAAAAATAGCGGCTTTGGCATCCATATTTTCGATGACAGCCTCAATAACGATATCCGCCTTTTCCACAGCTTCTACCTTCTCCGCACGTTGCAATCTTTGCAGCGTTTCATCACGTTGTTTTTCCGTTATTCGTTCTTTTTCAAAAGCTCGTTGTACAAACGTGTGAATTCTTTTCATACCATTATCCAATGATGCGACATGTTTATCATATATGACTACATGAAACCCAGCTTGAGCACAGACCTGGGCAATTCCTGCCCCCATTTGCCCAGCGCCTATGACCATCACTTGTTTAATATCCAATTCCTCTCCCCCTTGTTAATTACTGTTTAGGTACTTCGATTAAAACAGCGTCACCTTGACCTCCTCCGCTACAAATTGCAGCAATGCCAAGTCCACCCCCACGTCGTTTAAGCTCATAAATAAGCGTTAGAATAATCCGCGCTCCACTTGCGCCGATTGGATGACCCAATGCAACTGCCCCACCATTTACATTCACCTTTTCCGGATCAATCCCGGCAATTTTGCCACTCGCTAATGCTACTGCAGCAAACGCTTCATTAATTTCAAATAAATCAATTTCTTCTTTGGAATACCCCGTTTTTTCCAATAATTGATTAATAACTAGACCTGGTGTTTTCGGAAAATCTTCTGCAGGAACAGCAATTTCCGTATGCCCTTTTATAACTGCTAATACTTCTTTTCCAAGTTCGGAAGCTTTCTCATCTGACATAACAACAAATGCACATGCACCATCATTTATCCCCGGAGCATTCCCTGCGGTGATCGTACCATCTCGGTCAAATGCCGATCGAAGCTTCGCTAGTTTTTCTATGCTCGTATCTTTTCTTGGAGCTTCATCTTGATCGACAATAATTGGCTCGCCCCTACGTTGTGGCACTTCCATAGCTACAATCTCTTCAGCAAACTTGCCATCCTCTATCGCTTCTACGGCACGTTGATGGCTGCGATACGCCCATTCATCTTGTTCCTCTCGCGTTAAATCATACTCTGCTGCTGTCGTATTTCCATACGTTCCCATATGAACACCATGGAAAGAACAAGTCAATCCATCATGTACCATCATATCGACAACTTTCTTGTCACCCATTCGATTGCCCCAGCGAGCATCTGGCAAAAAGTATGGAGCATTACTCATACTCTCCATCCCACCAGCAACAATGATATCTTCATCACCTAAACGAATAAGCTGGTTTGCTAATGTAACACTTCGTAATCCCGAGGCACATACCTTGTTCACCGTTTCTGTCTTCACTTCCCAAGGAATTCCTGCTTCTCTGGCTGCTTGTCTAGAAGGAATTTGCCCTTGACCGCCTTGTAAAACATTTCCTATTATTACTTCATCTACATCACTACCAGCTATATGGGCACGTTTTAATGCTTCTTCAATAGCCTTCCCCCCTAACTGTGAAGCGGTAAAAGGTTGTAGTGCACCACCAAACTTTCCAAACGGAGTCCTAGCTCCAGATACAATCACTGCTTCTCTCATAACTTATTAATCACTCCTTTATTTTGATTGAACGCTCGCTCATCGTTTCATTCAGAATATGTTCAAAAAGCTTAGTTACCTAACTTTTTTTAGAAAAACTTAACTTGTCGCCAATTGTTATGACGAACGCTGTAGCTTTTCTTATACTATTATTTTTTACTTTCTAAAGTGCAGCAAAGGCTCAAGGTGCGCCCGTTTAGCAACGTAGAAAATGGAACAAATCATTAAAGCTTTAGAAACCATGGTGAGGGAAGAACTAATGATGACTTAGCTCAGAGCAATTTGTTAAATTACCTCGTTGCTGGGCGCCAGAGCCAGACGTGACTTATTCGGTTATGCTGTTATACACAAACCACTTATCTTAAATTCTCCTATAGTGAAGCATACTCTATAGATTAATAGAATAACAGGTATCGAGAAATATTCGAAGTGTTTTTATTGCAAATTTGTTAGAAAAACTTGGCTTGTCGCCAAGTCTTATCGCGAAAGCCTTTGTTTTTCTTTATACGATAAACCCCAGAACTTTGTACTTTCCTATGGTAAGCAGTTAAAGACAATTTCACGCTGTCACACCATTCTATTAAGCGGATTTTATTTGTTCTTCATTACATACAGAAATAGCTAAAATCTCTGCTACATCCATCGTGCTAATATCCTCTTCCACTTCTTTCGCTTTTGTACCATCACTGATCATCGTTAAACAATACGGGCATGCACTAGAAATCATGTTCGGCTTAACCGCTAACGCTTGCTCTGTACGCGCAACATTAATACGATTTCCTGTCGTTTCCTCAGCCCACATTAACCCACCACCTGCTCCACAGCACATCCCATTTTCTCTCGTACGTTGCATTTCTACCAATTCTAACCCTGGAATAGCTTGGAGAATCTCCCGCGGCGGATCGTATACGCCATTATACCTTCCTAGATAACAAGAATCATGGTATGTCAGCCTTTGGTTAATCGCTTTTTGAGGCTTCAACTTCCCTTCTATCAATAAATCATATAATAATTGGGTATGGTGGTAGACTTCCGCTTCAAATCCAAAATCTGGATACTCATTTTTAAAAATATTGTATGCATGTGGATCGATCGTAACAATTTTTTTCACATCATTTTTCGTAAATTCTTTAATATTTTTCTCCGCTATTTCCTGAAATAAGAACTCATTCCCTATCCGACGAGCTGTGTCTCCAGAATTCGCTTCTTTATTTCCTAAAATTGCAAAGCTCACACCTGCTTGGTTTAATAACTTGGCAAACGCAATAGCAATTTTTTGGCTTCGATTATCATATGCTCCCATAGAACTAACCCAAAATAAGTATTCGAAATCTTTGCCTTCTTTACTTAATTCTTTTATCGTTGGTATGTGCACAGACTCATCTTGCTCACGCCACTTAATCCGATCTTTTTTCGATAATCCCCATGGATTACCTTGTCGTTCAATATTCATAACTGCTCGTTGAACATCTTGGTCCATCTTTCCTTCTGTCATGACCAAGTACCTGCGCATATCGATTATCGTTCCTACATGCTCGTTGTTAACAGGGCAGGCATCTTCGCAGTTGCGGCACGTTGTACAACCAGCCAATTCTTCTTCTGTAATGACATCGCCAATTAAACTCGCGCTTTGCACAGTGGCAGCAGCCTCTTGTTTTGCAGTGGCTTGATTGCCCGCCGTGTTGGCAAATGCATAGGCTGGGACCCATGGCGACTTTCCAGTAATTGCTGCGCCTTTTTCTGTTAAATGATCTCGTACTTTAATCATAATGTCCATGGGCGATAGCATTTTCCCTGTACCTGCAGCAGGACAAACATCTGTACATCTACCGCATTCTACACATGCATAAAAATCAATCATTTGATGCTGTTCAAAATCTTCCACTTTCCCAACACCGAATGCGATCTCTTCTTCCTCTTGATCTTCATCCATATCAAAATCAATTTTCTTTAACTTACCTGGTACACGCTTACTTAAAAACACATTAATTGGTGCAGCAATTAAATGGGCATGCTTGGATTGTGGGACGTAAACGAGGAACACAAGGATTGTGATCGTATGAATCCACCAAGCGACATAAAATAGTACCATAGCAGCAGTAGATGACAACCAAGAAAACGCCATCGCAATGACACTTGCAACGGGCTCCGTCCACGTTACATCATGACCGTGCCATAATAATGCCATTCCATTTCCAAATAACACAGAGATCATTAATGTACCAATAAACAATAAAACTAAACCTGCCTTAAATCCGCGTTTAAGACGGACAAGTTTTTCAATATAACGGCGATAAAAAGCCCATATCACTGCTACAAGAATCATTAATGTTACTAACTCCTGAAAAAATACAAACCCTGGATAAAGCGGTCCAAAAGGTAAGTGGTTTCCAGGTGATAATCCCTTAATAAACATGTCCATCGCACCAAATTGTACGAGAATAAATCCATAAAACATCATGACATGAATAATGCCAGATTTTTTATCCTTTAAAAGTTTCGACTGACCAAAAACAATCTTCCCTATTCTTCTGAATCGCTCTTTAAACTCCCCATCAAACTCTGACTTTTTCCCTAAACGAATATAAGCCACCCGTGTAGCTACGACTTTTGCAAATAAGTACACCCCATAAATCGTAATGACGGTAAATGCAATGGCATTTACTAACAAAAATGTATTCACTTCACTCACTCCCCTTATCATGCAGTAGAACAATTTGAATAGGTGCACAACTCTCCCTTGACAACGATTTCATTTTTCAGAAAAATGGTTTGTTTTTAAATCTTATATTTACTACTATAAATATGAATGATCATTCAGTCAACTGTTTTTCTACTATATTTTCTCTTTTGATCAAAGAAGAAATAAATTTTTTACATCTTTCTGTGAACAATTATTATAAGCCCCGACATTTTTTTGGGGTAACAATGAAAGGATTCTTATCTAACTTATAACAGAATGAATACAGTCCAAGTATTATGGATAAAACAAATTCATATATTATAAAAACTTGGATTGTAACAAACGCTGTAGTTTTTCTTATACTATAATCGTTTAAACTTTTTGCTTTCTTACTAATAGGATAAAAGTGACGTTCTCCTAGTTCACATTATACGGTTTTCAAAACCATATTTTTACATGTAAACGTATTCTTTGTGAATACTTATAAAGAGAGGTAAATGTCATAAAAATATCACATGTGAATACTTTCACAATATGATATTTTTGTTATACTATTAATAGAAGCTTTAAATATATGAAGGAGGTAGTTCTATGACTACTACTACTTTATCCCCTTGGAGAACTTTCCGTAGTGGGAAATGGGAACAAGACGTTAATGTTAGAGACTTTATTATACGCAATTTTACTGGCTACGAAGGTGATGAACAATTTCTAGCTAAACCTACACAAAACACGTTAGATCTTTGGAAACAAGTAACAGAACTTACTGCAAAAGAACGCGAAGCTGGTGGCGTATTAGATATGGATACAAAAATCCCTTCTACCATTACGTCACATGGTCCTGGATATCTTGATAAAGATAAAGAAACCATTGTCGGCGTTCAAACGGATAAACCATTTAAACGTGGTCTAATGCCATTTGGTGGTATTCGCATGGCGAAAAATTCATGTGAAGCATATGGCTATGAGTTAGATAAAGAAACAGAGCACATTTTTACGGAATATCGCAAAACACATAACCAAGGCGTATTTGACGCTTATACTCCAGATATGAGAAAAGCACGTAAAGCTGGTATCATTACAGGTTTGCCTGACGCTTATGGGCGTGGTCGAATCATCGGTGACTACCGTCGCGTTGCTCTATATGGTGTAGACTTCTTAATTAAGAAAAAACAAGAAGAACTTACATTGCTAGAAAACGACGGTGTTATGACTGAAGATATCATTAAACAACGTGAAGAGCATAATGAACAAATAAGAGCATTGCACGAATTAAAACAGTTAGCAGAAAGCTATGGATTTGATATTTCTAAACCAGCTACAAATGCGCAAGAAGCTATTCAATGGGTATACTTGGCTTATTTAGCTGCGATTAAAGAACAAAATGGTGCCGCAATGAGTTTAGGGCGTGTATCTACATTCCTAGACATTTATATTAATCGCGACCTACAAGAAGGTCACCTAACAGAAGAACAAGCACAAGAACTTATTGACCATTTTGTTATGAAATTGCGTTTAGTGAAATTCGCTCGTACTCCAGAATATAATGAATTATTTAGCGGGGACCCTACTTGGGTAACAGAATCCATTGGTGGTGTAAGCTTACAAGGTGAGCCACTTGTTACAAAGAGCTCATTCCGTTTCTTACACACATTAACGAACTTGGGACCTGCTCCGGAGCCTAACTTAACGATTCTTTGGTCTACAAAATTACCAGAAGCGTTTAAAAAATATTGTGCTAAAATGTCCATTGAATCAAGCTCCATCCAATATGAAAATGACGATTTAATGCGTAAACATTACGGTGATGACTACGGTATCGCTTGTTGTGTAAGTGCGATGGAAATCGGTAAACAAATGCAATTCTTTGGCGCACGCGCTAACCTAGCTAAGGCTTTACTTTATGCGATTAATGGTGGCGTAGATGAAAAATTAAAAATGCAAGTAGCACCACCACTTCGCCCGATTACTTCTGATGTGTTAGACTTTGAAGAAGTTATGGAACGTTACGATGTCATCTTAGACTGGTTAGCTAAGCTTTACATGAATACATTAAACGTCATTCACTTCATGCATGATAAATATGCGTATGAACGTATTGAAATGGCACTACACGACAAAGACGTTCTTCGTACAATGGCAGGCGGTATTGCTGGACTAAGCGTTGTTGCAGATAGCCTAAGTGCTATTAAACACGCAAAAGTTCATGTTATTCGTGATGAAGACGGCTTAGCAGTAGATTATCGTATTGAAGGAGACTTCCCTAAATATGGTAACAACAATGATGAAGTAGATTCCATAGCTGTAGACGTTGTGAATCGTTTTATGAATAAGTTCCGTCAACACGAAACATACCGTAATGCTGTACCAACATTATCTATCTTAACGATTACTTCAAACGTTGTTTACGGTAAGAAAACAGGGAACACACCGGACGGTCGTCGTGCTGGTGAGCCATTTGCACCAGGTGCTAACCCACTTCATGGTCGTGATCAATCTGGAGCACTTGCATCCTTAAACAGTGTTGCTAAAATACCTTACGAAAACTCATTAGACGGTATTTCTAATACAACAAGTTTTGTTCCAAAAGCACTAGGTAAAACAGAAGATGAACGTACAAGCAACTTAGTATCCATTCTTGATGGCTATGCAAGTAAAGAAGGACATCACTTAAACATTAACGTATTTGACCGTGAAACGTTAGAAGATGCCATGGAGCATCCAGAATTATATCCACAATTAACGATTCGTGTTAGTGGATATGCAGTAAACTTCATTAAACTTACTAAAGAGCAACAGCTCGATGTTATTAACCGTACATTCCATAAAGGATTGTAAGCATACTTGTAACTTAATTTTGTTAGGAAGGGCATTTATCCTGCCCTTCCGCCTTAAAGAAGGGGGCTTTACCAATGATCGGAAGAATTCACTCGATAGAAACATGCGGTACAGTAGACGGACCGGGTTTGCGTTATGTCATCTTTTTACAAGGCTGTCTGCTTCGATGTCAATTTTGCCATAACCCCGACACGTGGGACGTAAAAGGCGGGGTTGAGAAAAGTGTAGCCGAAATCATCACAGACCTAAAAGACTACCTCCCATACATTAAGAGCAGTGGAGGCATTACGGTTAGCGGCGGAGAACCATTATTACAAATCGATTTTCTGCTGGAGCTGTTTAAGGAATGCAAAAAATTAGGCGTCCACACGGCAATTGATACATCAGCTGGATGTTTTCGGGAAAGCCCTACCTTTTTAAGGAAAGTGGATGAGTTATTACGTGTTACAGATCTTGTACTCTTAGATATTAAGCATTTAGATAATGATTTACACAAACAGCTTACAGGAATGCCCAATGCACATATCTTGAAATTTGCGGAACTATTAGCCGAGAAAAATACACCTGTTTGGATTCGCCGTGTTCTTATTCCAGAAAGAACAAATGACCCAGACGAATTAGCAAGGCTAAATGATTTCATTAAAAATATGGGTAATGTACAAAAAGTTGAAGTACTTCCGTATCATAAGATGGGAATTTATAAATGGGAGCATTTAAATTTAGAATACCCACTTGCCGGTGTCGAACCACCTACAGAAGAAGAAGTGAAGCGCGCTAAAGAAATACTTTCTATTCCCGCTGAATCGTAGAATCGTTAGTCGAAATCCTCACAAAGACGAGACTAGGCTAGCAAAACGAAAATTGCATATAAAAACATATTTAAAACGAAGACTTTTCGCCATAGAGGGCTGGCGATAAAGTCTTCGTTTTTCTATACGGACAGAGCTTTCTTTTCTTTTGAAAAAGCGGTGGTATTTTGCAATTTTTTCCAATAACGTGGAAAACTACATCTTCTCTGGCGCCGTTACTCCTAACACGCGTAAACCATTCGCCAATGTAATTTTGACAGCTTGCATCAAAGCGATACGCGCTTTCGTTCTTTCGAGATGATCTGTATCTAATACTTTTTCTGCATTATAAAAACTGTGTAGCAAAGACGCTAGATCAAATACATACTGAGTTACTTTATGCGGTGTTTGCATTCGAGCTGCATCAGCGATAACTTGCGGAAATGCAGCTAGCTTTTTTAACAAATCGGTTTCTTTTTCAGCGGTTAAAAGTGAAACATCGGCATCGCAATCAAAAGAAAGTCCTTTCCCTTCTGCTTGCTTTAACATCGTACAAATTCTTGCATGTGCATATTGCACATAAAATACAGGGTTATCATTCGATTCAGATCGGGCAAGATCCATATCAAAATCAAGCTGTGAATCATTGGAACGCATTACAAAATAATAGCGAACCGCATCTACCCCGACTTCTTCTATAAGCTCTCTTAATGCTACAGCTTTACCGGTACGTTTGCTCATCCGCACCTTTTCGCCATCCGCAAATAAATTTACCATTTGCACGATTTTTACGGAAAACTTTTCAGCGGGATAGCCTAACGCTTGAATCGCAGCACGCATCCGCGGGATATAACCATGATGATCGGCGCCCCAAACGTTAATAATTTGATCAAACCCACGATCCAATTTATTCTTATGATACGCAATATCCGGGGTTAAATAAGTATAAGTACCATCTTGTTTAATTAAAACGCGATCTTTATCATCGCCAAATTCCGTACTACGGAACCATGTAGCACCATCTTTTTCGTATGTGTAGGTGGCTATTTTTTCTAGTGTCTCTCCAATTTTATTTTCCTTATAAAGGGAGCGCTCAGAAAACCACGAGTCAAAATGAACTTTGAATGCTTGTAAATCTTCTTTAATTTTACCCAGTTCATAACTTAACCCATATTCTTTAAAGAAAGCTAAACGTTCTTCCCTATCTTTTTGTACCCACTGTTCTCCATATTCTTCCCTTAATTGTTTACCAATTTCCGTAATATCTTCACCAAAATAGCCGTCTTCAGGCATGGGTACGTCTTGACCTAATGCCTGCAAATAGCGCGCTTCTATAGACAAGGCTAAATTATCGATTTGATTCCCAGCATCATTAATATAGTATTCTCGTTCAACCCGATAACCAGCAGCATCGAATACGTTACATAAGACATCTCCGAAAGCCGCGCCTCTTGCATGACCTAAATGCAAATCACCCGTTGGATTCACAGAGACAAACTCCACTTGTACACGCTCATTATTACCAGCTCGTGATCTTCCATAGGCTTCTCCCTCTTGTAAAATATTTGGAACAATTGAGCCTAGAAAATCCTCTTTCATAAAAAAGTTAATAAAGCCTGGCCCTGCAATTTCTACCTTTTCAACAGATGCCTTCACTCTATCAAACACGTTTACTAATTCTTCCGCAATTTGACGTGGCGCTTTTTTTGCAACACGTGCTAGTTGCATAGCAATATTTGTCGCAAAATCCCCATGCCTTTTATCTTTTGGTTTTTCAAGCACCATTTCCGGTATTTCTTCTTCACTTGCAAGACCCGCTCGCAAGACGGCATCCCTAATTTGTTGTTTCAATGTCTCTTCTGTTTGCTCTAATACATTCATGCCATGTCCTCCTCTTTTATAACTAAGTCGAGCGTTTGCTGTCTCGCATCTTGTCCATTTAGTTTGAGATCATAAACAATTTGCAGGTTGCCATTCTTTGTTGACGATAACGGTTCATAGACAATAGCTGTCGTATAAGTTTCCATATGTATATTACCATAAGGATGCTTTAGTACATTCTCTGTCGTTTGATTCATATGGAATTGCTGATTCATGGTAACATTACCCGAACGTTTCAAGTTTACCTTTTCACGTTGAATTGTAATCATATTTTTTACAACAGACGCATCCTCTACCACTTCTTCAAACGTCAGTACGTCTATATTTTCTTTTTGATAAAGCGTACCAGCCTGTTTGCTTTCGTGGAATTCTTTTTGTCCATTGTCATTAATCGTCGTATGAAGTTCAATCCATACAGCTGTTTGTTGTTTATTATTCGACATACCTAACTCCTCCATTCATACCGTTCCAGATGGAGATTTACTTCATAAATGATGATAAAATAGTGTATTCTTGTGTATTCTATTATAACAAAGATTATTTATCAAGCGGTGAAAGAAGGAATAAAAGACATGACAATCTTATGAAATAACAACTATACAAGAAGTGTGAATTTCTATATGACGATTAATTAGCTAGTTGTATAACGTCTCTTACAAAGAATGTCATGCTTGCTCATACTTTGAAAACGTTTGCTGCGCTCCCCATGTTACAATATAAGCAAACACACTCCCCCCAAAGAAAAATAGTAAAGCTGGAATGGTTAGGTAAATAAAATAAAACAAACCGCTAGTAACCCCCATTAAGAATACAGTTAAGAGTGGATGGCCTATGCCAATAACAAAAGCCCACTTTATATACTCCAACGATCTCAACTTAAAATGTGCAAAAATCGGAAAAATATAAAGGAGTATAATCATATACACTAAAAACAGACCGACAACGCCAAAACTAGCAAAAAGATAGGCAATATGCTCTTGTGAACGAAGGATTTGAAACTCGATCGTCATCAAATAGCCAATTCCTAAAATAATGTATCCTAATACATTTATTTTGCTAAACTCTTTTCGATATGACCTCCAAAAGGTTGAAAATATTGGTATATCCGTTTCCTTATTTATCCACTTTCTAACAACCGAAAACATAGCAGCAGTAGCAGGTAAAATTCCGAATACAAGTAAACCAGCAACTGAAAATATAATCCATAAAAAATTTAAATAGGCGAACCTAGTAACCCACACCGAGAAATGATAATAGCCAGCTATAAACCCACTCATTGTAGTCCCCCTCATTTGTTCAAATAAATTTATTCTTTAATTGATCCAATTAAAACTCCTTGCACAAAATATCTTTGAATAAAAGGATACACAAGTAATAAAGGGAGCGAGGAAACGATGATGACGGCATACTTAATTAAACCTGCTGTTTTCACCTGATCTACGAGAGATTCTGCCCCTCCACCTGCTGTAGGATCGTTTAGCTGCATCTGATTTACAACTAAAATTTCCCTTAAAATTAACTGCAATGGAAATTTATCTCTATCAGATAAATAAATTAAGGCGTTAAAATACTGATTCCATAAACCTACTGCATGGAATAAAGCCATAACTGCAATAATAGGAAGAGAAAGAGGTAAAATCACCCTTATAAAAATATAAAAATCAGAAGCACCGTCAATTTTTGAAGCTTCAACTAACTGGTCAGGAATGCTTTGTTGAAAAAAAGTACGTGCTACTAAAATCGACCAAGCACCTACAACGTTCGGAATAACAATTGCCCACATGGTATCTAACATACCTAAAGACTTAACTATAAGATAAGTTGGAATGAGTCCACCATTAAATAGCATTGTAAACAGAAAAAACCATAATATAGCTTTTTTTGCCATCAGTTCTTTCCTTGATAAAGCATAGGCACATGGCAAAAGAACAAACAAATGAATGGCTGTACCTACTAACGTATATAAAATCGTGTTCCCATATCCTCTCCAAATTGACGCTTCAGCAAAAACCCGTTGATAACCTTCAAACGTAATGTCTACAGGCCACAACCACATCTCACCAGAGCTTACTGCAGTAGGATCACTAATAGAAGCACTTAAAACAAAAACTAGTGGATAGACGATTAATACCAATATAATAAGTAAAAATAGTGTATTTAATAGATCGAATGACTTGTCTGATAGGCTAACTCTTTTCATTCCTATACCTCCTCACCATAAGCTAGAGTCTGTTGTTTTTCTTGCTAAATAATTAAATATCACGAGTAATGTAATATTTATAGCTGAATCAAATAACCCAATGGCTGCCGCAAAACTATATTGCCCCTCTAATAACCCCGTTTGATAAACAAACGTTTGAATGACATCGGAAGTGGACATATTCAGATTGTTTTGCATTAATAAAACCTTTTCAAAACCTACCGTCATGAAAGATCCAATATTTAATATAAATAAAACAACAATGGTCGGCAGAATGCTGGGGATGTTAATATGAGTGATTCGTTGCAAGCGTGTTGCACCGTCTACCTTTGCAGCTTCATGTAATTCGGGACTAACAGCAGAAAGTGCAGCTAAATAGATAATCGAACTCCATCCCAACGTTTGCCAAACTCCTGACCAAGTAAAGACATGTCGAAACCAATCCGGACTCGTTAAAAACGGGATGGACTCGCCGCCTAAAGCAACAATGATTCTATTCACCAACCCAGTAGTTGGATCTAAGAAGATAACAATCATTCCTACGACGACAACAACAGAGATAAAATGAGGTGCATAGGTTAAGGTTTGTGCCCATTTTTTAAAAGCGCCTGTTCTTAGCTCATTTAATGAAAGTGCCAATATAATAGGTAAAGGAAATAAAATTAATTGATAAGCACTTAATAGCAATGTGTTTTTCAGCAGTCTCCAAAAATAATAGGAATCAAAGAATCGAGTAAAATGATCAAATCCTGTCCATGGGCTCCCCCAAATTCCTTCTGTAGCAATAAAGTTTTTAAATGCAATTTGCACACCATACATTGGCACATAGTGTAAAATAATAAAATAAGCAAGTGCTGGGACCAAAAACACATATAATTGCCAATTCCTCAACAAATTTTTCTTTACGGTATAAGTTCTAGATTGATTAGGAAGAGAAGCTTCTGATTTGGTTGCTCTCATTTATAAACCTCCTCACAAATTATTTAGCCGTTACTATTCCGCCATTTTTTCTAACAGGTTTCCCGAAATTGTATCTGCACGTAAACCCATCGCTTTTCACTACAGACGGAAGCTGTTTGAACACCTCTCTGGCTAAAACGTTTGGTGTGTTAGCGGGATACGGATGCTTTTTTTTTTACAGGAGTCGCACCTTTCGTTCCAAGCGAAAGATTGCTTTACTACGTCAGATGTAATTACGGTGCAGCAGTGCTCTAATAAGTATGTAAAAGCTTCCTCTACATTTCGTGTCATAAACTCGTTTCACACTTCACACCGATGAAAAGGAAGCTATTATATCCCCTTACTTTTTAAAGGTTATTCAAAAAATTTATACGAGACAAGGATGACGTTAACTCACTATAATACATCACGCCTAAATATTTAAATATTTAAATAATTTAAGGGTTAATTTTCTTTATAACGGTCATAAGCCTGCTTCTGTATTTCCATATACTTATCTAGGTTCATATTTTCTACCGTTTCCACATAACTTTCCCATTCTGAAAAATCTTTTTCACCCGTAATAAATGCGGCTTGCATTTCATTAACATATTTTTCTAAGTCTGTTCGTAGAATGGATAATTCCTCATTCTCTTCAGCAGTATAAGTGAAACTTGGCCATATTTCTTCTATTAGATGGGGCTCTAAATTTTTAGCAGCTTCTTTATCTGATGGTGCATTTTCAGATCCTGTAAAATAATCATCCGTCACCATAACTGGATGATTACCACCAGGATTGATAATATATTGCGCTAAAGCTTGTGTTAACGTTAACCCATCAGGATGATTGGTGATTTCTTCTACTAATTGCGGACCATCATCCGTTTCTTCATAAGTGACGCCTTCCATTCCCATAAAAAACATTTTTGCTCCTTCATCACTCCAAAAATAATCAAGCCACTTCAGTGTTGCTTCTGGATTTTCATTCTCACTTGTAATAATAAAATTACCTAAAGAACGTAATGGAGAAGTTATTCCTGTATACATTTTATCCCCGTTTGGACCTTCAAGTGCATTTCCTGGTATGAACTGACTGCCAACATCATTACCATATAATTCAATAGGATTAAAGAACTGTACAGCACCATATAAATTATCTGCAGCATTTCCTAAATGCTGATCTACTTCAAGTGTATAAATATTTTGCTCAATCAACCCCTCTTCAAATAACCGATTTAAATAGACGAGCATTTCTTTATAAGACGCAGATACAGGGAAAAAACGAATATTTCCCGTTGCTGGATCCTCATCAACAAGCGTATGCAATTGACCTTTGTTTTGAACACCAAATGCGCCGGAAATCCAATGTATAATACGTGACATTTCTGCTACGCTACTAAGTGGAATTTCATCATTTTTTCCATTTCCATTCAGATCTGTTTCTTTTACAGCCTTTAAATACGCATAAAATTCTTCTGTTGTTTCTGGGTTTTCCATCTCTAATTGCTCTAACCAATCTCCATTAATCCAACCTTTTGCACCGATTAACAATGATAAGAAATCTGGAGAATATACTGTTGGGACAGAATAAATATTACCATCTGGGAATGTAAGACCTTTTCTAATGTCAGGATTTTCATCAAGCACCTTTGAAATATTTGGAGCATACTCTTCCAGTAAATCATTTAGCGGAATAAAAGTTCCTTGTGCTCCGTATGTTTGAATATCTGAAATAGAAACATTTGCAGCATAGAATGCATCTGGCAAATCTCCACTCGCTAAGGCAAGATTCCTCTTCTCATCAAGCCCATCAGCAGGTACTTGATTCCACGTAATATTCACATTCGTCATTTCTTCATATTCATTTAACAATAAAACGTCATTCCAATCATCTGCAGTAGTAGCAGCCTTCCCAGCAAAAATATCTAATTCAATTGGCTCTTTGACAATTGGCAGTTCTTCTTCTGTTACATTTTCTACCGCTTCTTTGCTACCACCAATTTCTTCCTCTTTATCCTTACTGCAAGCGGATAGAGAAAAAGTAAACAATAACGCGCCAACAATAACCATTAAAACTCTTTTAACCATTATTAATCCCCCCCTGAACTCACATATTTTATTGCAAGATAACGTTCACTCCTCTAGTTTCCAAGATACCTATCTAATGCCTTTTTCTGTATCTCCATATATTCATCGAGACCCATCTCTTTCATCGTTTGGACATAATTATCCCATTCAGCAAAACTGGTCTCTCCGGTTACAAATTGAGCCTCCATTTCGCCTACGTACTTACTTAAATCTGTTGTTAATGCATCTAGTCGGCTCTGTTCATCATCTTCATAGAAAAACATGGGCCAAGGTTCATCTATTAAATAAGGCTCATTGTGTTCCGCATTTTCAATATCTTCTGGTCTAAACTCTGGTGCAGTAGAATATCGAGGATCATCTAGTACAGGGTGCCCGCCACCTGGATTGATAATATAATTTGCCAGCGCTTCTTGAATAGTCAAACCATTAGGGTTATTTGTAATTTCTTCTAAAAGCTTTGGACCTTCTGCCGTCTCTTTATAAGTCTCTCCTTCGAGCCCCATAAAAAACATTTTCTTCCCTTCCTCACTCCAGAAGTAATCCAACCAACGTAATGTTGCCTCTGGATTCTCATTCACATTTGTTATGGAGAAATGTCCTAAACTATTTACAGGAGATAAAACTGCAGTAAACATTTTGTCTCCATTCGGGCCTTCAAGCGCATTGCCTGGGATATATCTACTACCAACTTCTTCTCCAAAATAATCAATAGGATTAAAGAAGTTCATAGCTGCATATCTCCCTTCCATTCCGTTTGCAAGAAATTGGTCTACTTCTATGGAGTAGATATTTTGTTCAATGAGGCCTTCTGTATATAATTTGTTCATGTATTCAAGCATTTGTTTATATTCATCAGCAATTCGGTAAAATCGCATTTCGCCCGTTTTAGGATCTTCGTCAATTAAGCGATGCATAATTCCTTTATTAGATACGCCAAATGCGCCAGATATTAAATGATAAAGGCGATCCATCGACACACTACTAAACGGAATAACGTCTTTTCCTTTCACAGATAACTCCTTGGCAGCTTTTAAATACGCATAAAATTCTTCCGTCGTTTCCGGATTATCCATGCCCACTTCTTCCAAAATGTCTTTATTGATCCACGGTTTATCATCCATAAGTGAAGTAGGAGAGTTTGGATCTCTTAGTCTAGGAATAGCGTACATATTCCCATCAGGAAAAGTAATCCCTTGCTTTATCTCCGGATATGCATCTAAATAATTCTTAATATTTGGAGCATATTTATCAATGAGATCATTTAAAGGAATGAGCACACCTTGCTTTCCATATTTATACACATCCGCATTGGGGAGATATGTACCATAAAATAAATCTGGTAAATCTCCACTCGCTAATGTTAAGTTTCTTTTTTCAGCTAAGCCGTCAATGGCTACTTGTTCCCACTGCATATCTATATTGGTCATTTTTTCATATTCATTTAGGATGGGAACATCATTCCAATCTTCTGCAGTAGTTGCAGCTTGACCTGAAAAGACTTCAATAGTAATCTTTTCATCTACTATTGGCATTCCTTCTTCATTTAAATTGGCTATTGCTTCTTCCCTTTTCTTCCCATCTGCTTCCTTATTATTTTCACTACAAGCAGATAAAAACATGACGATAACTATGACAAAAAATTTCCATTTCACTACCCTTCCCCCTCGCATATTATATTTAGGTATCGTTTTTGCCTAGTTGAATGAATACATTTACGAATGATACAATCTGTTATAACTTCATTACTTTTCACTACAGCCGACGCTTTCCTCAGGGCTGCTTGAGCCTCTTCTCTCTCAAAAACCGTTCGCTATCCGTTCTCAAGACTCCTATTATTTCCGCTGGAGTCGCAGCCTTACGTTCAAGGTAAATCAGTTAGTACATGCCTTCATAAAAACATGAATCTCCTGCGTCACGTCTTTGTCCTGTTTTTACTAATCCTTACAAGTTTCCCCATCTATTGCTTTTAACGATATACGACCACCTCCTCCAATTCAATTCCGCGGAAGCTAACCTGCATAGAAACGACTTAATCCATCACTTTCAGATAGCACAAGACAAGCAACTATTAAAAAATAATGACTTTGCACACCTTTTATTACTCTAATTCACGCATATAATAACGGTTTCTTTTTTTGTTTTAAAAAAAATATAAATCATTTTAATTTTTAGTATTTTGTAATATACAACATATATTACCATACCAAGACAAAAAATAGAACTAAATTTTATATTTTTTCATTTTTTTTGAACTTTAATTTCACACTTTACTTACCCCTCCCTTTTACTTAAGACTGTTCGTTGTCACCAATCTCTTGGCGCGTTATGAATTTATTTTAAAAAAGCGTTTTCGAATGGTTTCTTTTTGAACAAACGAGGAAATATATAACGAGAGGCAATTTTTAAGTTACATAACTGCCTATAACTAAAATAGGAACACAACCTACATAGGAGGATAATCATGGAAATTACGCCAGGAAATAAAATTGTTTTAGTAGGAACTGGAGCTGTAGGAACTAGTTATGCTTATGCGTTAATGAATCAAGGTTTAAGCAATGAACTTGTTCTAGTGGATATAAATGAGGATAAAGCAAAAGGTGAAGTTATGGACTTAAGTCATGGCATCGTATATGCCCCTAGTGCTATGAATATTACCCAAGGAACTTATGCCGATTGTAAAGATGCAGCCATTGTAGTAATTTGTGCTGGTGTAGCGCAAAAAGAAGGAGAAACGAGATTAGACCTTGTTAATAAAAATGTGGCGATCTTCAAATCTATGGTTAAATCCATTATGGATGCAGGATTTAATGGTATTTTTATTGTAGCAACAAACCCTGTTGATATTCTTTCCTATGCAACATGGAAATTTTCGCAGTTGCCAAAAGAACGAGTAATTGGCTCTGGTACGGTATTGGATTCCGCTAGATTCCGTTTCCTTTTAGGACAAAAATTTGCTACCGCACCAGCTAGCGTGCATGGATATATTATTGGAGAGCATGGTGACTCGCAACTTCCAGTATGGAGCACCGCTAACATTTCTGGCACATCCATCGCTGAAAAAATATCGGCCGAAGAAAAAGCGCAAATTGCTGAGCAAGTACGTAATGCTGCCTATGAGATTATTTCCTTGAAAGGAGCAACCTACTATGCTATTGGCATGGGGTTAGCCAGAATAACAAAAGCGATCTTAAATAATGAGCATATTATCCTGCCGGTTGGAACGCTATTAACTGGCGAACATGGGCATAAAGATGTTTATGTCGGCGTCCCATCCATTATTCACCGTACTGGTGTAAAAGGAGTAGCAGATTTCCCTTTGGATGAAACAGAGCAAAGAAAATTTGCTAGCTCGATTGCCATTTTAAAAGATATTCAAAACCAAGCTTTATTATAATCTCTAACCTTTAGGACTTTGCATGGAAGATTCAAGTTCAGATGTTTATTTCTCCATTTATTTTCCCATAATGATAATAACGGAATTTATTTAAAGAGGGAAAACATATATGAGAAGCAAACAAAAACACAGCGCAGTTCGCAAACGATTCTTTAAAATAACCGGCATTTTGGTAGGAATATGTTTATCCTTTGTGACCTTCGTTTACGTCGTCAGCTATCTTTTAGGCCCCCCACCAATATCAATGAACCAACAAACAACGTTATACACCAAGTCTGGGGAGCCTTTTGCTAAAGTCGGTGAGCATCAAACAGAAGATTGGATCTCGCTAGAACATATTGCTGATGAAGCAATTCAAGCTACACTGGCTGTTGAAGATCGCAATTTCTACAACCACCATGGATTTGATGTAAAACGAATTTTAGGAGCCATTGTTGAAAATATAAAAACATTGTCGCTTAAAGAAGGTGCAAGTACTTTAACACAGCAATATGCAAGAAATCTATATTTAAGCCATGAAAAAACATGGGGCAGAAAAATAAAAGAAGCATTTTATACAATAAGATTGGAAATGTTCTACTCCAAATCGGAATTACTAGAAGGCTACTTAAACACCATCTATTATGGGCATGGCGCTTACGGAATTGAAGCTGCAAGTAAACAGTTCTTCCAAAAATCTGCTAGTGAGCTTTCGCTAGCAGAATCTGCCATGCTTGCGGGTATACCGAAGGGTCCAACATATTATTCCCCTTTGAATGACCCAACAAAGGCAGAGCAACGCCAGCAACATATATTGAAGATCATGGAAAATGAAGCGATGATTTCAAGTCGCGCCTATGAAGAAGCCAAAAACGAAGCGTTACAGTACCATAATGAAGCTAAACGGAATAACCAAGAGCAAATAGGTCCCTATTTCCAGCATGCCGCTATCAAAGAAGCAGCAGCCGTTTTGGAGTTAGACGCTGAGGAAGTTCGTGGTGGTGGGTATCAAATTTACACCACGATGCAAGAAAAAGCGCAAACAGATTTAGAAGAACAGTTTCAACAAACAATGTCGAAGCAAAGTGACATACAAGGTAGTGGATTAGTAATGAATCCGAAAACGGGAGGCATCCTTGCGATAGTAGGTGGACGCAGTTATGTGGACAGTCCGTTTAATCGCGCTACGCAAGCAAAGCGAATGCCAGGTTCTACCTTTAAACCTTTTCTATACTATGCAGCGTTAGAGCGGGGCTACAATGCTTCTACCATGTTAATAAGTCAACCTACTACATTTAAGTTAGAAAACGGAAATGTCTATAAACCGAGTAATTTCAATGGCTATTACGCAAATGAGCCTATTTCACTAGCACAAGCATTGGCGCTATCCGATAATATTTATGCTGTGAAAACAAATATGTTTATAGGTCCTGAAACGTTAGTAAATACAGCCAAACAGTTTGGTTTCACAAGTGATTTATCAGCTGTACCTTCCTTAGCGCTCGGTTCAGAAGTAGTGTCCATGAAAGAAATGGTTCGTGGATATAGCATGTTAGCAAATGGAGGAAAGAAAGTGGACGGGCATACTGTTACTAAAATTGTTAACCGCTATGGAGATACAGTCTACGCTAAATCTAATGATTCTAACGAACAAGTGCTTGATCCGAAAAAGACGTTTATTCTTTCCCAATTAATGACAGGTATGTTTGATCGAGAACTGAATGGATATATGCAAGTAACAGGGTCTACCATTATCGACCAACTTGATCGAAAATACGCGGGAAAATCAGGCTCTACAGATTCTGACAGCTGGATGATTGGTTTTAGCCCTTCCGTAGTTGCAGGAATTTGGGTCGGCTACGATGACAATCGTACGATTGAAGCTGTTGAAGAAATGGCATATGCAAAGGATATATGGGCTAATTTCATGACTTCTGTACATCAAAATAAGCCCATTAAAAGCTTGCCCATCCCATCAGGAATTGTTGGCATTCCTGTGGACCCTGCCACTGGTAAACGGGCAACGCCTTATTGTTCTGCTAGTAAAGTCATGTTTTTTGAAAAAGGTAGTGAGCCAACAACCTACTGCAATGCACACTTACCAAGGGATGATAAAACTGATAAAGCACCTATAGAAAAACAAAAAAAATCATTTATTGAAAGGCTATTTGACTTGTTTGAGTGAAAAACGCAATAGCAAAAATTCAAGGTGATTAGAGATAGCTATAATTGATTAGAAAAACTTTGCTTGTCGCCAAGTTGAATGACGAAAGCTATGGTTTTTTAGACTATAAACTCTTAAATTTTTTAATTCCTACCATAAAAAAGAGGTCAAACCCAGTATAAATGGATTCGACCTCTTTTTTGTCCTAGTAATACATGAATAGCCCATGTAGACTATATTTTACAAACTTCCATCCTAAAGTACAAGTCAAAATCGCAATGTTCATAACAAAGTCACAAATTGTTCACATTTATATATCGAATATGACGTGTTGTAAACAATCGATTTTAGAAAAACTTGGCTTGTCACTAAGTCTTATTGAAAAAGCCTTTGTTTTTCTTATACTATGAACTTAAAAATGTTAAACTTTGTATAGCGCAAGAAAATGCACTAACCGGACAAATCTAAATAGAAAACAGCACTACATCCCCATATTCGTCCTACCTAACAATCTAGGAGATCCCCCTATTGATTGAAGTATTACTTTATACAGACAAAGCTGTTTTTAACTCCTCTGTTGAGTTTTCCCACATCTCTTGGTCAAAGTCTTCGAGAAAATCTTTTAACAGTTGCTTCGATTTCTCATCCATATGATCAACAACGATTTTACCTTTCAAAGATTGCTCCATATGTTTTACATGCTCAGGCATCGATTTGTAAGCACGCTTATTAGGTCGATCCACAACCAATTCGCTTCCTGCCATACCCGCAAAATATGTCCCTTTTTCATTCCGTCCAACATTTACCCAAACAATCCAATACAATTTGCCATTTGGAACTTCGCTTTTATCTGATAAATATTTCACACGCCGCTCAATATCACTTCTAGCATGCATTGCGGCCATATCAACATAAGCTTTATTTTCATTCGGATCTACAATGACAGAAGACATATTTTCCAAGCTGATGGAACCATAACCATATCCACCATGGCCATCTGTCGAGTCGTCTTTAATAATTGTAAATTTATTTTTGTTTGAAGACTGATCGAAACTCATTCGAAAGACCCTCCTTCTTTTTCATTATTATTTTGATTGTATCATAGTGAGATTCTAACGTCTAAAGCATGATTTCCCACAAATAATTTTAATGACGAATTGCATGAATAAAGGAAATGGCTTCTTGAATTTCCTCGTCTGTATATTTTTGTTTTGGCTTCACCGTATGCACTTTTGCAATCGACTCTTCTAAAGACAAGTCATCAAAATATAATATCGTTGCGACTAATTCCAAAAATCGGGAGCTTTTCTCCTTCATGGCATACACTTGCTGTGAAAAATCAGGCATATCTTTCTTGAACTGTTCTAAAAAAGCTTGTCCATCTTCTGTAATTGTATAATGGTATTGATGGTAATTGCTTCTATCTTCTTTTTCTTCTTTAATAAAACCTAAATTACATAGCTCTTCCACCCGTAACGTTAACTCCTCAGAATATGGCCCATAAAAATGAAACGCAAATTTCTCCTCAAAGGGCATGTGACATTTTTGCAAAATAAAAATCATTTTTTGCAGCTTTTTCCTTCCCGTTACTTCGTTTGCTACTGCAAAAAACTGCATTAGTTTCGCATGATTAGTTAACATGTTTTTCCTCTCCCTGACCAATTAATATTTCTTTCATCCGCTTTTTCTTCCTTGGATCGGATACGTTTTCTAGTAAATCATGTGGATAATACAACTTATGATCGGTTCGTTTCTTCCCGGAAATAGCTTCAACGATATCAGACTGCCGTGATAATTCACGCAGTTCACCATTTGGCATTAATAAATGAATCGGTAAACGCTCCTCCTCTTCCCCAGGCCGGTAAAAATCATATGGTAAATCAGAGGAAGAATCAACGACCAAATAATAATCCGGATTAATATGTACATCCGTAAACAGCTTGTGTAGTTCCATCCATTCATTCATCTGTGAATTAGGATTAAATTCGACATACTTAAACAGCCTGCGATTCATAAACCGCTCGCAGAGATCACGAAGAATCGTATCTTCTTCTTCCTGCCATAGTTGAAAATAATACGTAACAATTCCCTCATCTAATTTTAAATAATCCTCTAGCTTTACATTTCCTGCAAAAAAAGATTTAAAGTGCGTTGGCTTCAATGTAAACGTATATGTAGAATCGTGATATAACACTTTGGCTCGTTGCAATATTTTACAAAGAATGACTTCTGCACTTCTCGTAACTGGATGGAAATATACTTGCCAGTACATTTGATAGCGACTCATAATATAATCTTCCACAGCATGCATTCCTGTTTCCTTAATCACCACTTGATCTTCCATTGGACGCATAACACGAAGAATTCGCTCCATATCAAAATGACCATAACTTACACCTGTAAAATACGCATCCCGTTGCAAATAATCCATTCGATCAGCATCAATTTGGCTTGAAATTAAGCTGACCACTAATTGGTCTTGATATGTTTTAGCTATCACGTCAGCAACTTTTTGGGCAAACCCCTTTTCTGCTCGTTCTAAAATGGCATTCACTTTGGTGTTACCTAAAATAATTTGCTGTGTATAATGTTCATGATCCAGCTTAAATACCTTCTCAAATGAATGGGAGAACGGCCCGTGCCCTAGATCATGTAATAACGCTGCACATAAACAAAGAAGACGCTCCTCTTTATTCCAATGTGGACGTCCTTCAAAATTTGTTAGTATTCTTCGTACGATTTCATATACCCCAAGCGAGTGATTAAATCGGCTATGCTCCGCTCCGTGAAATGTTAAATATGTAGTGCCTAACTGTTTAATTCTTCGCAGTCTCTGAAACTCAGGTGTCGCAATCAAATCCCAAATTACCCGATCTCTCACATGGACATATCGGTGCACGGGATCTTTGAACACCTTTTCTTCATGAAGTTGTTCGTTTTTATATAGCATGCTTTTTCATCCGTTTCTTTTCGACGATTTCTTTTTATTATATAATAGAAAGGCTGAAGAAAAAAGAGGAAAGATAAAGTAGAGAACTTAGAGAAACATCGCTGTTTATTAGAAATCGTGCGTTGTCGCTTGTCTTGAGCACAATCTGTCGGTTTCATATCCGATGAGAAAACGAAAGCTTTCGAATATCAGGCGAACAAACGCCGTCCAATAAACAAATAACTTTTTTTCATGACGAACTGTCAGTAAAATTAACAATGATAGATAGAAAGTGAGTTGCTTATGAAAAACTGGAAAAATATGATGGCACATACAATCTTTCGATATATGGACCATTCAACAACGAACCTGTTTGATCAGGAACGATTCACTGCCCTTCACTCCTTTGCCATCGATGATGCACTTGCCCTGTCCGTGAGCGAGAAATTATCTCCACCGACTATGAGGCTATGGGTGCATGAACAAACGATTGTACTTGGAATTCCTGATGCAAAACTTCCTTATATCCATGAAGGAGTAGAACAATTAAAACAAGCTGGTTACCACGTTGTCGTACGTAATTCAGGTGGACTAGCCGTAGCTTTAGACAGTGGTGTACTCAATATTTCGCTCATTTTTCCTGATGTTAAAAATATATCTATTCAAGAAGGATATGAAGCGATGGTCAGCTTTGTTCAATACATGCTCAGTGATTTGACAGACCGTATTGAAGCATACGAAATTATCCATTCTTATTGTCCGGGAGATTATGATTTAAGTATTAACGGAAAAAAATTTGCGGGAATTTCACAACGTCGGGTAAAAGATGGCGCAGCTGTGCAAATATATTTAGATGTCCAAGGAGATAGTTTTAAAAGAGCGAGTGTCATTAGAGATTTTTATACAGTTAGTAAACGCGGAGAATCGACGAAGTTTAGCTACCCCACTGTAGACCCCCATGTGATGCGCTCTTTATCAGAGTTATTACAAACGCCACTAACTGTAAATGACATGAAGCAACGAGCAATGAATGCATTATTAAAAGTTAGTGAACGTGTTGTTGAGACTGATTTCACATCAACAGAGTATGCACATTATCGCAAAAGATTAGTACAGATGAAGAAACGTAATACAGTAATTACAGGATGAATAGCATCTAAGGCAAAACAATAAGCAAACCAAAAAGTCTTTCCAAGCTTGTAGGCGCAATAGATGTCCACTCACCACTCACATTCTAAACTAAAAGAAAACGCTCTTTAGTAATAACTAAGCAAAATAAGGTTGTACAAGTACTCTAGTCCCCCTATTGCTTTTGTGAGGGTGTCAGTTAAAGGAGCTGGTTGCGTCTGATTCTGCTTTTAAAAAACATATAATACTTTGCTCGTGGATATAGAAATTACCGTGTCTGGCTCCACCGCCTTATAATAAGCAATCATGGATAAAAATTCTCTTTACCATAGAAATAAACTACCCCATATAGCGAAACTCGTGAAACAGTTCACTATATGGGGCATGAATGACATGTATTTCGTAATATCAGCTTCTATAATGCTTGAGCTGCTGTAATTACCGCCAAGTTATAAACATCCTCTGCGTTACACCCACGAGAAAGGTCGTTAACAGGTTTGTTCAAGCCTTGTAATACTGGGCCTACCGCTTCAAATTCGCCTAAACGTTGCGCAATTTTATATCCGATATTACCTGCTTCTAAGCTAGGGAAAACAAACACATTTGCATCTCCTTGCAATACTGCGCCAGGCGCTTTTTTCGCAGCAACACTCGGAACAAATGCAGCATCAAATTGGAATTCGCCATCAATTACTAATGATGGATTCTTTTCTTTGGCAATTTGTAATGCTTCCACTACACGTTCTGTTTCATCTGATTTTGCTGAACCTTTTGTTGAAAAGCTTAACATAGCAACACGTGGGTCAATACCAAATAGTTGCGCCGTATTTGCACTCTCCACTGCAATTTCTGCCAAATCTTGGCTGTCAGGTGCGATATTAATAGCACAATCGGCAAACACATATTTTTCATTACCACGAACCATAACGAATGCGCCCGATGTCTTTTTCACACCTTCTTTCGTTTTTATAATTTGTAGAGCAGGTCTAACTGTATCCGCGGTTGAATGAACAGCGCCACTAACAAGACCATCCGCTTGATTCATATAAACAAGCATGGTGCCAAAATAGTTTTCATCTAAAAGTATTTTTTCAGCGTCTTCTTTCGTTGCTTTTCCTTTACGACGTTCCACAAAAGTTGCAACCATTAAATCAAATTCGGCAAAATCTTTTGGATCAATTATTTTACATTGTGATACATCTACTCCTGCTTTTTGCGCCTGTTGCTTGATCTCTACTTTGTCACCAAGCAAAATCGGCATTAACACCTTTGTTGCAGCTAGCTGGCTAGCAGCTGTCAATATACGTTCATCCGTCCCCTCTGGGAAGACAATAGATTTAGATTGACTAGAAACTTTTTCTTGCATTTGTTTAAATAATTCACTCACTTTTGATAAACCTCCTATATGGTTATACCTAAATAGTAGATGATTTTTACGATAAATGAAAGCATTTCTCTTCTATGTCCCTTATGTTTTTTGACATTCTCATGACAATTAAACATATCCCTCCTTATTAGAAGTCTATTTCATGCTTAGCATACCCTATTTATGCTATAGTAAAGGCAGATTTGCCATGTCTATTTCATATTAGAAAAGCTTGGCTTGTCGCCAAGTCTTTGGCGAAAAATATTCTTATGAAAAAACCGCCTGCAAGTCTCATCATAGATGGTGGTTATCTAATTTAAATGCATGGCGGTTTCTTGTACTTTAACTTATCGTATCAATAAAGGGGAGATTACAATGGTAGAAGCAGTAGAAACAATGGATGGATGGTATAGTTTGCACGATTTTCGCACTATCGATTGGACTTCATGGAAGCTTGCAAGTGAAGAAGATAGGCAAGAAGCAATTCATAGTTTACAGCAAATGCTTACTAAATGGGAAGAGGTAGAAGCAGCTAAAAACGGGAGCCATGCCCTTTACAATATTGTTGGTCAAAAAGCGGATTTGATGTTCATGTTTCTGCGCCCAACTACGAACGAGTTAGCAGCTATTGAAAATGAATTGAATAAATCAAAGATGGGAGAATTTTTAATCCCTGCTCATTCTTATTTTTCCATCGTAGAGTTATCTAAATACCGCCCTTATAAAGAGGAGCATCCAGAGTTAATTCCAGAAATAGCTCAGCGGTTAAAACCAATCCTTCCAAAATGGGAGCATGTTTGCTTTTATCCTATGGATCGCCGCCGTCACGGAGATGAAAACTGGTATACATTAGAAAAAGATGTACGCGGTAAATTATTATATGAACACAGTATGACAGGTCGTAAATATGCCGGCAAAGTATCACAAATCATCACTGGTTCCATTGGACTTGATGATTGGGAATGGGGCGTAACCTTATTCGCTCACGATCCATTACAATTCAAAAAAATTGTTTATGAAATGCGATTTGATGAAGTTAGCTCGCGATATGGAGAGTTTGGAGAATTCTTTGTAGGTAACTATTTAGCGAAAGAACAGCTTTCTGCCTTCTTTAAAATATAAAACAACTTGATGCCTTTACACGTTGGCTTCGTCCCATGTGTAAAGGCTTTTTTTTACTTTAAAATCTCGTATAAGTAAAACTCGCGTTTTCGCCTTTAGAGTTTGACGACAGGGGAAGTTTTTCTAAAACAAATCATAACTATGTTCCTTGTAGCATACATATGATAATGCACCGAGATTGGACAGAAATGGGGATTGCTCATGTCACTAGTAGCTCATACCGATAAAGATATTGAATTATTAGCAAGATTAATGCGAGCAGAGGCAGAAGGTGATGGTGAGTTAGGAATGTTAATGGTAGGAAACACAGGCATCAACAGAGTCATCGCCGATTGCTTGGACTTTACAAATATACGTACCATTCGAAACATGGTATACCAAAGCCCCGGAGGTTTTGAAGCTACACAAAGAGGATATTTTTACCAAAGAGCAAGAGAATCAGAAAAACGTCTAGCACGTAGAGTTATCCAAGGAGAACGACAGCATCCAGCTTCTAACTCCCTATGGTTTTTTCGACCAGAAGGGAGTTGCCCAGCACAATGGTTTGGACAGTGGAACGTTGGACGGTACAAATCGCATTGTTTTTTCGCCCCAACCGCTTCAGAATGTCCGACTGTTTATCGTTAATCTGCTAGTAAAGGAGGAGGAATGAAAAATAGCAACTGCTATTATTTGAGAAGATATTTCTTCGTGCTTTAAACTTCAACCCTATTCCGTTTTAAGGAGGATTTTTCATGAGTGAAAACCAAACAAACCCACAAATGAATACGTATCCGTACTATCCGTATTATTACCCAGCAACGTCACAAGCCTATTATCCAATGTATCCAATGCGGCAACCTTCTCATCAGTCCTATGCACCGTCTCAACAGCCCTATCCAACAACAAGTGGTTTTAACCAAAACCAAGGCATGCTACCAGAACAACAATCCTATATTGAAAATATTTTGCGATTAAACCGCGGTAAAGAAGCAACGGTATATATGACATTTGAGAATAACGACCAATGGAATGCCAAAGTATTCCGTGGCATTATTGAAGCAGCCGGTCGTGATCATATTGTTATAAGTGACCCACAATCTGGGAAACGCTACTTATTATTAATGGTATATTTAGATTACGTTACATTTGATGAAGAACTGAATTATGCTTATCCATTTGGCGAAACTTCGGGCAATGTTTCCTATCCACCCCGGTAGCACTACTGGAACATTGAAATTAAATAAGGGATGGCACATAATTAATTCCTCTATGCCATCCCTTATCGTATATACAACATCAGAATAAGCAATAAAAGTCATAACGACAAAATCGCGGTAATTATTCTAGTTTACTACGCTGTGAAATTTTATACTTTCTATAGCACAAAAAGAGAGGCGAGCACCATGAAACAACCTTACGAAAAATTCATGATAGTAGAGCTGTTAGCTTTAGGTGCTGCCAGTCTTTTTACTTTTATTGCTTTAATCAAAGGCTACACGATTATGATTATATTAGGTTTGCTCTTGGTTGTAGGAAGTCTTATTGCTGACAGCCTCGTGCAATGGCATTTATACCGCTCCATCCCGTCCCACGCAATAAAACAAGCCGTACGTGCGTTACTTGTGTTTATCTTCACGTTGCTTTTCCTACTACGTCTGTAAACAGAGAAGGCCATTTTATACATACTTAGCAATACATGTACCTAGTAGAATCCAACCAATTAAAAATGCTACGCCACCTATAGGAGTAATCATCGCAAAAGTTTTAATACCCGTTGTAGAGTAAATATACAGACTACCTGAAAATAATAAAATGCCAATAAAAAACAGCCAACCAGCCCATGTCACTCCGACACTATGTACTTTCATCATGAATATGCCTGTTACAAATAATGCCATCGTATGGAACATCTGATAATTTACCGCTTTTTCCCATGTAGCTATCGCATTTTTAGATATTTTCCCTTCTAACCCATGGGCACCAAATGCTCCTAAGGCAACAGCTAAAAACCCATTAATAGCGCCTAAAACTAAAAATAATTTCATGTTCTCCCTCTTTTCTTATGAAGTTAGACAGCATGTACTATGGCTTAAAAATCAAACAATGAATCCCCATTTGCTTCTCCGTGATCTATCTTTGCTTGTGGATTTACACCTTTTGGTTGGTTCATTTTTTCTGCCCCCTTTTCTCCAAGCATCATTTTTATTTCTGCTGCAGAAAATTGCGTTGTATCTTGTGCTTGTGTCATCGATTTTTCTTGCTCATCTAGCAGCAATTCGCATAATAAACGAATATGACGAACATGTTGTCGTAAAACATGCTCGTTATCCACGTTATTTTTTGCAACATATATTTCCTCTAACATTTTATTGATAATAGTCGTATTGGTTACAGCCATACCAAGTTCTCCTAACTTTTAATTTGTACCTTCATTATAAATTGAGTTCATACTAAAAACAATTAGGCTGTCTGCACATTTATCAAGTTCTTCTTGACATAGTTATATAACGCCTCTACCTTTCAGCACATATGGATAAGCTTTTTCCCAATCAATATGGCAGAAAAAACCGTAGTTTTGCTGATGTTAGAATAACTAGGCTTGTCGCTAAATCTAATGGCGAATGTCATAGTCTTTCTTATACCATAAACCTATAGACTAACGTTTTCTCTTGTTTTCTTCCAATAAAAACAAAAAGTCCTGATCATGGCAGGACCTCGCTTCTTTTTCTAATCTATTTTTACCCTATCAACTCGGAAATCTCTACACCTTCTATCATCATGCATTTAACGTCTTTTTTGGTTTTTCCTCCAAATAACGATTATACATCCACTGCAAAAACAATAATTCATTTTCAAGCAGTCTCCTGCCTAATCTGCTCTCCGTAGTTTTACACAATTGCAAAAAGGTTTCCATGCGTATCGAGAATCCTCCTATCGAGTTGATATTTCTTCCATTGTAACGTGCTTTTCATAGAAGCGCAATAACTTTTTAGTTAATAGGCAGAATTTACAGATAAATGCCTGATTTGACAAATTAGATTCTCGTTTTACCGACACGATTCTTAAGTAATATATGGCAAATAGACAAGAAGGATAATAAACACCCATATACCGTCTACAAAATGCCAATAATATGAGAAAATTGTTTGTTTTTCTTCATACAATGATGCAGATACTTTAGTACGTCTAAATTGGATGAATAATACAATCATCCACCCAATACCAAAAGCGACGTGAGCAGCATGTAAGCCTACAAGTACGTAAAAAGATGATAAGAAAACACTTGTACTTAAGCCGTAACCTTCTTGAACAAAGCTATAAAATTCATAGACTTCTACCCCTAAGAAAACGATAGCAAGTACCAATGTTAATCTTAGACCTAATAACGTTTTATTTTTCTTTCTTTCGCGCACACCTCTTTCTGCAACCATTAATGTGCCACTGCTTGATAAAAGGAAAAAGGAAGAAAGCATGACCATTTTTGATTGAAATACTTCTGAAGGATATGGCCCATTAGCTGCAGGCGTAAAGATCATATATGTCGCAAATAATACTGCAAACATAATTGTTTCCACGCCTAAATAGATAAAGAATCCCACTTTTTTATCCTGAAATAATGCTGCTTCTTGTTTATGCATGTTCATCCCCCTTTCCATAGAAATCTTCTCGTTCATCGGTAAACGAACGTAACACAAGCATTGCAAATAACGCAACGCCACCGGTGATAGCTAACCAATACCAACGAAACGTTAATCCTGTACTAACAATCAATAAGCTCATTGCTATACAAAATGGTTGGATAGAATCGCGTTCTAGTGGCTTTATACGTACATCTGTCGTAGTAGGTAACACATGCCCAGCTAGTTTTGCGTACCAGTAAGCGTCTATACTTTGAATTACCGGCATCGGCTCAAAAGTATGCACAGGAGCTGGTGAGGGAACAGTCCACTCTAGCGTTCTCCCATTCCAAGGATCATGGGAAACTTTTACTTTCATTTTATGTGTTTTATATACATTCCAAATCACAAACAACATACTAATCCCCATTAGAAATGCCCCGACCGTGCTTAACGCATTCAACAAGAAAATGCCGTCAGTTTCACTATAGGTGTAGACACGTCGAGGCATGCCTTCTAATCCCGTAATATGCATAGGGAAAAATGTAACATGATAACCGATTAAAAACGTCCAAAAATGCCATTTACCTAATTTTTCATCAAGTATATAACCAGTTATTTTAGGATACCAATAATACAAACCAGCAAACACACCAAGTATGGTAGAAGCAATAATAACGTAATGAAAATGCGCAACAACGAAATGTGTGTCGTGAAACTGAAAATCTGCTGCAGACAAGGAGAGCATGACTCCTGTAACACCTCCAATGACGAACGAAGGGATGAATCCTAACGCAAATAGCATCGGTGTTGTAAAGTGAATAACCCCTCCGCGCATTGTAAATAACCAATTAAAAACCTTAATGCCCGTTGGAACCGCAATTGCCATCGTAGTAATAGCAAAAAATGTGTTCACTACTGGGCCAAGCCCTACGGTAAACATATGATGTACCCAAACCATAAAGCCTAGAAACCCAATTAGCCCTATGGAAGCAACCATTGTTCCATAGCCAAAAACACGTTTTTTAGAAAAAGTAGAAATAATATCAGAAAAAATCCCGAACGCTGGCAATGCTAATATATACACTTCTGGATGTCCAAATATCCAAAATAAATGTTGCCAAAACACAGGGTCACCTTCATCCCCCGAGAAAAATCCAGTACCAAACAGCCGATCAAACATGAGTAAGTATAAAGCTATTGCCAACACCGTAAATGCGATTAAAATAAGGAAAGATGTAATTAGTGATGCCCATGCAAACAATGGCATCCGTGTATACAGCATACCTGGAGCACGATGACGCACGATTGTTACAATTAAATTTAACGCTGTGAAAATCGTTCCTAAACCAGATACTTGTAAACCAAACACATAAAACTCTGTGCCTGCTCCAGGAGTGAAGGCAGCTCTTGATAATGGCGCATAGCCTGTCCACCCAACTTCTGGTGTCATATCAATAAAGAAAGCAAGGTTAAAAAAGACAGAACCAGCAAAAAACAACCAAAAACCTAAAGCATTTAAAAATGGAAAAGCTAAGTCTCTAGCACCTATTTGTAAAGGTACTGCTATGTTCATTAAACCAAGCAATAGAGGCATAGCTACGAAAAAAATCATTAATGTCCCGTGTGTTGTGAACAATTCATTATATTTCTCACCTTGAAATACCCAAAAATCGTTATTAGGAATAGCAAGTTGTGTACGAATAAGTAATGCATCAATTCCAGCTCGAAAGAAATACAAAATCCCAAAAAGTAAATACAGAATCCCTATTTTTCGATGATTGGTCGTTTTCATATAATCCCAAATAACATATAACTTACGCTTTTTAACAACGAAATATGTAGCAACCAAACCAATAACGATGACAGATACCCAAGCTGCTACAATATCTGTTGGTATGGAATATTCACTTCCAAACATAGATAATTTCATGATGATATCACCTTTCATTTTCTCCAATTATTTTTGAAGATATTGCTCATACGCTTGTTTAGATACTACTTTAACTTCAAATGTCATATCCGTGTGTCCAAGCCCGCAATATTCTGCGCATTTACCTTGATAGGTACCTTTTTTCGGGTTGTTAATTTCATACGTTAATTCTTTTCCTGGTATTACATCTACTTTTCCACCTAGCTGAGGGACCCAAAAGGAATGAATAACATCCGCCGATTTTAAATTTAAAACAATTGATTCCCCTTCAGGAATTAGTAATTTATCCATTTCTTCTGTTCCATTAGCATGCGTAAATGTCCAATTAAACTGTTTCCCTACGACATCAATCACAACTCCTGATTGGTCACTTTCTTCCGTCCATTGGGGCGACTGATCATATGTAATTGCTAAAGTAGGCACTGCTAAAACAATTAACAAGAGAACTGGAATCGTAATCCAGGTAATTTCCAATTTAATATTGCCTTTCACATCTTGCGGTAAATCATGCTTCCTTGTTTCTGTATAGCGATACTTTATGACAAAATAAGTAAATAAAATAAACACGGTTACCACAACAAACATCATGATCCAAAAGCTAAACTCTATTAAAAAGGCTTGTTCACTTGCAGTATCACTTTTTGGATCAAGAACAGTGATGTTACAACCCGTTAAAAACAATAATAGCGGTAACAGAAATATTTTTTTCATTGCCCCCACCTTCTTACCTTTGTTAAGATACTATGTGATAACTGGTTTATCACAAATCTTCGCTAAACACATAGTTTTGCTCAAAATTATATGCTGCCCTACCTTTTTAGAAATGACGATTGCTCACCAAATATTTTCCAGCTATCTACCTTATATAATTTGTTTCCCTAATTAGGAAAAACGTTAAACATTTTAGTACAAATAAACCTTAAATATTTCCATAACAAGACACCTTAATTCCTCCATGAATGCTTTACTAGCAAGAACAAAGGCTCGGGGCACCCGCTTAGCAACGTAGCGACTGGAACGAATCAACGGAAGTTTTAGAAATCATGCTCTTGCAATTAGTATGCCGGCGCCATCCGGCAAACCCGTCGTTAGTCAGCCTTCCTATTTAGAACGAACCGTTGATGACTAGCTTAGGGAAATGGAGTGAAGTCGCAGTTGCTGGACGCTGGAGCCAGACGCGACTAAATAACTTAGTTAGTTTATCAACAGCTGCAAAATTTTGTAAATTCCTTAGACAACAAAAAAGAGAGCAAACCACAATTGGTCTGCTCCCTCTCGGGTTAATGATTTTCTATTTTGTTTTCAAGCACTGCTACACGATTACGAAGTTCTTCTACTTCTTCTTTTGTCGCTATGCCAATGTCATTCGCAAGCTTTTGAGTTTGCTCATTTTGCCGTGCTTGCCATTCACCTTTTTTAGCTTCTCCTTTATCCACAAACTGCTTTAACAATGTTTTCGCTTGTTCCTGTGTAAGTTCATTTTTTTCTACTAATTGTTTCATTCTCGATTCAAATTTTTCCTTACTAGTCACTGCTGCACCTAACCCAAGTAAAAACCCTTTTTTTAATAAGTCATTCATGAAGTCCACCTCCTTTATTTTGACGATTGAATCATCTTATAATGCTTCCTTAATATGGTTAGCAATAAAATAGTTAAAACAGCTGTACTACATAGTGTAATGATTGCAGTGAGCTGATATTGCAAATAAAAAGCACCTATCGAACCGCCCAAACTAAGCAGCAAAAACATAACAATTAATACTTCTATCCAAATAAAGTACTGATGCTTTAAACGACGCTGATGTTTTCGTTTATCCCACTGTCTATTCTTTGTTCCGCTTTCCAACCATTCCAAAACGGCTTGCGGATAAGAAAGAATTGGTTTGATCGTGTCTTTGGCATACTGCTTATATAATGTTTCGGCAACTTTTTTGCCACCAAGCCATTCTTTCACTGCAGGCTCTGCCCATTTCTGAAAGTTAATTTCCGGGTAGATGGCTATTAATATTCCAATAATAATGGAGATAGCTCTACCTAAGTAGGCATATTCTGCAGATAACTGAATAGGTTGATCGTGAATAACAAGACGAATATCTTTTTTAATTTGCTCCATAATATGAGCATCTTGTATATCTATTGTACCACTTTGATACATTTCTATCGTCTCTTGAATTGCTCGCTTTAATTTATTGTGATCAGCATTTGGTAAAATAAAACCCATTTCATCTAGCGTTTCAATAACGCGATCGTAATTATCCATTACAATGCTTTGGATGAGCTGTTTAAAATGTTGACTGTCCTGTTGTCTTACTTCCCCTACCATACCAAAATCAATAATGACAATCCTTCCGTCTGGCTGCACTAATATGTTTCCTGCGTGCGGATCGGCATGGAATTTACCTGTCGTCAAAAATTGTTCCAAATAAAAATCAAATAAAACGCTTGCTACATGTTTTGTATCAATTTGGTGCCGCTGCATATATTCAATATCTGTAACTTTCGCCCCTTCAACCCATTCCATAACAAGGACTCGCTTGGTGCATAATTCATCTACATAAAATGGAATATGTAACGACGTGTTTCCCTTAAACTTTTCTTTAAAATAGTGCGCATTTGCTAATTCAAGGTTAAAATGCAGTTCTCGATTCATAACGGTTACAAGCTCTCGGTATAACGATGGCAAGTCTGTTTTTTTTCCAAAAGAGGTTAGCGTAGATATGAGCCAAAATACGATTCGCAGTGCTTTAAAATCCTTATGAAACACCTCTTTAATCCGATAGCGCTGCACCTTAATGGCAACCTCTGTATCACTACCTTTTAACTTCGCTCGATATACTTCTCCAATGGATGCTGACGCAATAGATGGTGTTTGAATCTCTTCTATATGCGTTTCAATTGCTGCTCCCCACTCTTCTTCCATAATCTCTTTAGCATAAGAGTAAGGCATCGCAGGTACTCGATCGACAAGCCCACTCAGCTCCTTAATAAAAGCATCAGGCATAAAATCCGTTCTGGTACTTAGAAACTGTCCGACTTTAATTAATACACCACCAAGCAAGATCGCCTTCTCCCGGTATTCTTGTGCCAATTTTGTAATAAGAAGATTCCACTTATCAAACGTTTCGTCATCCCATATGCGGTGTTTAAAATGAAACATATAAATTTTTGCAATAAATTTTAACGTCATCAACACCATTACTGTACAACGATATCCCAAATTATACTTTAACCGTTTATGCATTTAAACACCTCATTCCTATGTACCCTTTTTCATCCTTTGAAAAACCTGACTTCTGCCCAATTTCCAAAACGTAAGTTAACACTTAAAAATTTCCTATAGTATAAATAAAAACGATATGTACATGTTTCATTATATCTAAACTGATAATAAAACGTACATTTTTGCAAATAAAACAGAAATATTCATTTGTTTTGCATTTTATCATTGGATAATCATACATTTTATCTTATAATAATAAGAAACAAGAACCGTGGAGGATTTTATGAAAAACAATAGCTATTCTATATTTGATCATATTAAATTTATTATACCATCCCTTATTGGTGTTTTTTTATTTATGTCACCTATAAAAACAGAAGATGGATTAACTATTCCAATTGCTATCCTAGCTGGGAAAGTTCAGTCCTTATTAGCCGATCAGTTATCTGGCATTATGATGGTTATTATCGTGTTTACAGCAATTATGACTATCATCGTTCGCCTGTTAGGCAAAGAAAAGCTTGATAGAACACCATTTTTCCAGCAACTCTTTTACGTAAATATGTTCTGGACAATGACAAGGGTAGTAGCTGCTATTTTTGCTGTTATGGTATTTTTCCAATTAGGACCTGAATTTATCCATAGTGCGAATACAGGGCAAATGTTATTAGGTGATTTATTACATGTATTATTTGCTGTCTTTTTATTTGCTGGCTTGTTTTTACCGTTACTAATGAATTTTGGTTTACTTGAGTTGTTTGGAACACTTATGACAAAGATCATGCGCCCGTTATTCCGACTACCTGGTCGTGCGTCCATTGATTCCCTCGCTTCTTGGGTAGGCGATGGTACAATCGGTGTATTAATTACAAGTAAACAGTATGAAAACGGCTATTACACCAAACGAGAGGCTGCTGTTATCGGAACAACATTTTCCGTTGTCTCCATTACTTTTTCTTTAGTTATCATTGCTGAAGTAGGACTTGAGCATATGTTTTTACCGTTTTACGGTACCGTTTTAGCTGCGGGAGTTGTAGCTGCATTAATTATGCCACGCATTCCTCCGCTTTCTAGAAAACCGGATACATATATAAATAAAGATGCAGAAGGAATATCTGAAGAAATTCCAGCAGGAGACCATCTTTTTTCATTTAGCTATAAAAAAGCGTTAGAACGCGCCAAGCAAGAAAAAAGTGTGTTTAAAGTCTTCAAAGAAGGCGGGCAAAATATTTTAGACATGTGGATGGGAGTCGCCCCAGTTGTGATGGCATTTGGATTAATTGCTCTCATTATCGCGGAAACAACACCTATTTTTCAATGGCTAGGTATGCCGTTTGTACCTTTCATGGAACTGTTGCAAATTCCGCATGCTAAAGAAGCGTCAGAAACAGTCTTGATTGGCTTTGCAGATATGTTTTTACCATCCATTTTAGCTTCTACTATCGAAGCAGAGATCACCCGGTTCATCATTGCCGCCCTTTCTGTCACCCAGTTAATTTATATGTCAGAGGTAGGCGGATTATTAATTGGATCTAAAGTACCCGTATCCTTTAAAGATTTAGTCATTATCTTTTTACTGCGTACAATCATTACCTTGCCTGTCATCACTATCATAGCTCATCTTATATTTTAAAAAATCTTTCATAAAGGAGCAAAGGCTAGGGGCGCCCGGTTAGCAACGTTTTTTATAATTTCCTAAACTTAACAAAACAGCCAAGCTATCGGATAGCTTGGCTGTTTCTTATTACTATAAACTTTTAAACGCTTGTACTTCCCTAATCGTATCATAAAAAATTTACTGCTTTGACTTTTCGTAGCAAACCCTGTTCTTACAGTAGCTTATATAGATGACACTTTTTGAGTTAAATTCGCTTTCCATCTATTCGCTTAAGGAATGGACTTTGACGTTCAGCAAAATTGGCTACTTTATTTCTCTTGTACCGTTTTATGATACATTTTTTTCATTATCGAAGCCTTCCCTTCAACAAGCGGTTGCCATAATCCAAGTATTGGTCGACTAGATAATAAGAGTACAAGCAGCATAGATAAAGCAGCAAGTCCTAGAAAATCAAATACTCCATCTACCTTAAACAACTCCGCCTGACGAAAGTATTGGATAAAAAAGCCGTGTAGTAAATATACATAAAGTGTGCGTGTTCCGAGAATGGTCCATGTAAAATGCTGGACTGGCACCCATGATAGCACGCTTATAACCATGAAAGCTGCAGATACATAAACTAAGAGTCTTGCCAGCCCACCGTATTCTACAAGCCCCAAATCACCATATGATTTAGAAGCAAGTAACCAACCAGAATTAAAGTCTGGTAAGTAGTAGATAGCTACCGCAATGCCAACCATGACCACGAGCGAAACAGCTTGCACCGCTTTTTGCTTAACGAGCATCACTTGCTTTTCCGTTAATAAATAGCCGACTAAGAAAAACGGAAAGAAAACAAAAGTTCGAGATAGACTGAACATATGCCCAATTTCACTAAAATAACCGACGACTAGGCCGAGAAAGATCGCAATCGAAACACTTAAAAATGGCGGTAACTTTTTAAACCAATATAATAACATATGCCAGCAAAATAGGCTGAATAAAAACCACAACGCCCAATGTGGACTAAATAAGTCCGTTTGCCAGCCTGATTTATCGATGACATAATAGTAACCCGTATATAGTAGTTGAAAAATGAGATATGGCAACAATAATTTTTTCATCAATTGCACGATATAACTGAATGATCCTGAACCTTTTGCAAAATAGCCTGCCAATAATATAAATGCAGGCATGTGAAATGTATACACCCACATATAAAGTGTATGAACGTATGGAGAATCACCTGTAAAAGGCTGTATCATATGTCCAAAAACAACTAAAAAAATCAAGATAACTTTTGCATTATCAAAAAAAGCGTTCCTTTCCATGGATCTCCATCCTTTTCGGTAAATTTATTTTATATTTCGTAAGTAGAAAATGTAAGGTGACGATAGCTTTCATATATGTCCATGCTTTAAAATGTCGCTATTTTATTTCCTATCTTTTTACATTCTATTTAGATCCTGCTTGTATAGGATGCACTATTTACTTTACCCGTTTTGAAAGCCGTTTTCATATAAAAACACTTGATTTCATACACTTGTTAGCCTTTTGTAAACGGTTTGAAAAATATTCATTTAAATGTAATAGAAACGTTAAAAGAAGTAACCCTATAGATTACTTCTTTCTACTATTTTTATGTATGACTTTCTAATAAATAGCTGACTTCACTAACTACGAGAGAAGACGGTTTCTTATATTTCCTAAATAAAAGCCAAACTATGGTATCGCTTTCGTGGCGAAATCCTCCGTTTTAATTAAACTATAAACCACTAAGCTTTTACTTCCTATAGCGAAACAAAGGCTCGGGCGCCCGGTTAGCAATGTGGCGACTGGAACGAAACAACGAAAGTTTTAGGACTCATGCCACTAAAGCAGGGGGATGCCGACGCACGAAGACATACCCGTTTTTAGTCGGCCCTCTTCTTAGGATACGAACAAAAGATGACTTAGCGTAGAGCGATCTCGTAAAGTCGCCTCGTTGCTGGGCTGAACGTGGTTTATTCGGTTATGTTGTTATACTCAAGCCACTACATTTATACTTTCTTATCTGGCAAAAAAAAGACAAGGCATGCGCCTCGTCTTTACAAATAAACTTCAATATGATTTTCTCCAGCTTGTAAATATTTTTCCAACTGTGCCGTTTTTAGCACCATACCACCTTCGCGATAAGGATTATCTGTTAATTGCGTAAAATGAACGTTTTTACCATTTACAACGACCTGCTTTTTCCCTTCTTTAAGATGATAATGATATGTTATTGGCTTGCCATCATATTGAAATGCAAATTCTAATTGATCCAACTCATCGGGTATTACCGGATCAATCACAAGATCTCCTTGCTGATAGCGGATGCCTAAAGCATTAGAAATTAATTGATTCATATATATTCCTGGGCCGCTCGAATAAATGCGCCAACCCGCTTTCACTGGAACATCACCAGTACGTAGCTGATCAAAGTTTTCCTGTGCTTCATAGCGTGTAGCAAATTTGCCATCCGAGCTGCTAAAATACGCATTACTTTGGCGTATCTCTGCATGAGGGACTTCGTTTTGAATTAAAATTGGATTAATGACGGACAAGCCTTTCCACACTTCATTTTCATATCCAAGCTTAGCCATTGCTTCAACAAACCGAATATGCGCATGTACATATTGTAAGCCTATTTCTCGACCAAAATTAGCCGCTTGCTCAGCTCGTTTAAAATGTGTACTAACGCCACCTTTATAGTGAGCAGGGCGATTCATTAACCGAACGCCATCTGGGAAATATAACTTGTCTTTTATTAACCGATAATGCTTTTCCGCCTGCTCTTTGGTAAACAGCTCGCTAATAATACTGCGCTGCATTGGTAATAATCGATACTGAATACCAGTTTTTTCATCAGATGGGTGAAGCATATATTCGATCTGATCCGGATTCTCCATATACACAAATCCTGGAACAACTGTTGCTGACAAAATATATTGATTAAAATCAGCTTTCACCCCCGCAGCAAGCTCTTGCATCTGTAATGCTTCCTGTTCATCATAGCTAACTAACACTTGAGCCAACTTCTGTAACACCTGATACGTTAATGCAACGGTCCAGCTGGAAGACATATATTTCTTCAAATTCTCATTCGCAGGTTGCAACGTATCATCCCAGTCTCCATCATCATATAGAGATAAATACGTGTCTTGAGCAAAATGATTTTTCATATAATTAATTTCTTTTTGTACATGTTCCATAATCGTAGCTTTCCTTGCTGTCAACTTGAAAGTAGTACGATCTGTATAAGGAACAACTTCCTCTAAAATGCCATAATCTCCAGTAGCCTCCAAATAATCGGCAACTACTTTTAACGGCCACACAATAATATCACCATGGCTGTCTTCCTGCTGAATATGTTGATACTTATCAAACATAAACCATTGTGGCCAGTTGCCTTGATCTTCGTACTGATGAGAGAAAACGATTTTAATGATGTCACGTACCACTTGATAATTTTGTGTTGCCATAAAATATTCCGTTGGTCCTTGACACACATCACGAGTACCCCAAGCAGCTCCGCCAAATTGTTCCAACCCATGCGGCGATGAAAAATGTACGAGCATATTGTGCGTATACCACCAAGCTAACGCATTTATTTTCTCCAAATCCCTCGTAGATGAACCGGAAGAGGTAAGTTTAAATCCTTTGTTCACATGCCGGTAATACGCACGATATCGCTCGATTTCTCCTGGAATATCTACCAACTGGACAAGCTGTTCTTGTTTGTATAACGAACCTTTTATGTTTAATGTCCATTCTGCTGTAGGACTCATAGACAAGACTAAAAGGGATGCAGATAGTGGGGAAATATTTGTTGCTAGTTGTCGCTCATCCCCCACCGTCAACTCTGTACCTGTAACGTGCATAAAATAATTTAAATCAGGATAAATAGTCGCGCTATCCGATTTAGAATCAGCCGTACAAACAACGGTATTTCCTTTATGTTTGATATGAAAAGGAACTTCATATTCATTATTATTCATAGTTAATTGATTGGTAACTATAAATCTATACACTTTCCCTTTTTCTGACCTCACATGTAGCTGAAGCACTGCATCATCTACCTTAGTAAGATTGGTAATGACAATTACATCATCCAAAAATTTATAATACCATCTAGCATAGTTAAAACCGATCTCAAATAGAGAAGGCATGGTTAATAAGTGATACGTTTCATCAATTTGAATATAAATTCTCTGCCCTGAAGTTTTCAGAATATTTAACGGGTTTCGTGCATTTGTCAGCATTTTGTTCATAGAAGAATTACCAATAACAAGCTGTGAATTAAAAATGCCATACATATATGACGTCGTTGCCATCGTATCGTCTCTCACCCGGTCATTATGTCCACTCATAATAATATGTCCATGTGGTCGTTCGATCAGCTCTTCTTTTTGCTTGAGAACTATATGCTCATACGTATCCGTAAAAAAGGAAAGCAGTGTAGATCCATTATATTCCTCCAACTGCCGATTTGGAAAATAAGTGTTTAATTCTGCTATTGTCATTTCTAACGCGGTAAGTGGCGCACCTATACTAGGCATCATACGTACCCTCTTTACGGGGGCATGATCCCTTTTACTTTCGCTTAATTCTTTCCACGCTTTTTGAATCTCTTGCTTAAATTCCAACTCCCGAACAGCAGTGGAATGATTTTCTTTAAACAAACCGTAAAATACGAACCGCTGCTTTCCATTTAAAGCAAGCTTCTCTGATTGTAATGCAGTATAGGCGAATTCATATTGATAGTTTTCATTTGCCAAGCTAGGTTTCGTTAAAACCTCGGCTTGATTTGTCGTTTTATAAGATAAACCAAAAAATTGAAAACCATCTGTAGAGTAGCCAATAACTTTACCTAAAGCACCTTGTTGAATATATGGGAATCCACTTGCTTGCGGTTGATTTTGCCTAGAGCAAACGGCATACCCGTTTTCATTATCTTGGAAAATAGCATGATCCATATATTGCGACATATAAGCTTCATTAGACCGCACCGCTCCTTTATCAGCCAAACCTAAGTCTTGCCCATAAATAAGATCGACCTCGACATCTTCCCCATCTAACAAAACATCCCAAAACCAAACTCCGGCTCCTGTTAGATAGAAAGTAACTTCATAGTTTACTTCTTCAAAGGTACCTTGCCACTTCACCTGATCCTCTGCAACGAAAATCTCGCTGTTCGATTGAACACCCAATAACGGCGTTACTACGATGTCTCCATGGCGATAAATTCGTAAATAAATATTATTTAACGCTCCATCGATCGGGTTCGACAACAGCTGATTAATCATTGTATCCTTATGAGCAATTTCATAAATGTCGCCGCTTTGGAGAAATGTAAACGTAATATTTTGCGCTTTTATCTGAAAATTCCTTCTTGTTGTCAAACCTCATTCTCCTTTCGTCTTATGCAAATTGAACGATATCGTCATGACATCTTGGCTATTTGCTCCAACATACAAATCAAATCTTCCTTCATCACTATGATAGGAAAGATCGGCATGGTGATAACGAAGCTGTTCTTCTGTTAGCGTAAACATAACAACTCTTTCTTCACCAGGCTGTAAAGAAATCTTTTGAAATCCTTTTAATTCTTTAAGCGGACGCACCACTTCGCCGACTAAATCACGAATATAGAGTTGAACCACTTCTTCCCCTGCTACATCACCTGCATTTGTTACCTTGACTTTAACCGTTATTGGTTTATCTGGTGTCATCAAATCGGAAGAAAGCTCTAGATCACTATATTTAAAGTAGGTATAGCTTAACCCATAGCCAAATGGAAACAAAGCCTCATTCGGACAATCCAAATATTGTGATACATATCGTTCTTGAGCATTGATAGCACCTTGAGGGCGCCCTGTATTATAGCTGTTATAGTATACAGGAATTTGTCCTACATTATACGGGAACGACATCGTAAGCTTTCCAGACGGATTGACATTGCCAAAGAGAATATCTGCAATTGCTGTACCGCCCTCTGTTCCTGGATACCATGCTTCAAGCACTGCGTCTACTTGGTCAACTACCCCATGTAAATCGAGCGGTCTGCCATTAAATAACACAGCGACAGTTGGTTTACCCAACTTAGCTATCGCTGCTACTAAATCTAGTTGCGCTTGTGGCAATTGTATATTTGTTCTTGAGCCGGCCTCACCGCTCATTTCAGAGCTTTCTCCTAAAGCTAGAACAACCACATCCGATTGCTTAGCAAGTTCTATTGCTTTAGAAAGATCCTGTTCACAATGATTATTCACTCCACAACCGTTCGCTACATATAACTGAGAAGCAGGTAGTTGATTGCGCATCCCTACATCTAATGGTATTGCTTCATTCTTATCACCTAACCATGACCAAGGGCCAAGAATATCGTTGCTATTAGCAAACGGGCCAAGAAGTGCCATTTTTTGCGTTGTAGCAAGCGGCAACACATCTTGCTCATTTTTTAACAGCACACAAGATTTAGCGGCAATGTCACGTGCTGCCTGTCGATGCGCAGAGCACATAACAACTTCTGCTTCTCTTTTTTCATCTGCACCTCGATATGGATCATCGAACAATCCTAATTCGTCTTTTAACTGTAAAATTCGTATCACAGCTTCATTTAGAAGTTCCACATCCATTGCATTTGTTTCTATGAGCTGTTGCAGGTGATTAGCATAACATCCAGTCATCATCTCTATATCTACACCTGCTGTAATGGCCTTCATAGCTGCCTCTTTTTCATCTGAAGCCACACCATGCGGAATTAATTCTTTCACGGCGCCCCAATCAGATATAACGACACCGTCAAAATTCCATTCCTCACGTAAAAGATCACGCATTAATAATTTATTTGCACTTGCTGGAATTCCATCAACCGTATTAAAGGCTGTCATCACTAATTTGCTACCTGCCTCAAGGGCTGCTTTAAAAGCTGGGAGATACGATTCGCGTAATTCTCTTTCTGACATGTTTACCGTATTATAATCCCTGCCTCCTTCAGCTGCACCATAACCAGCAAAATGCTTCACACAGGAAGCAACGCTTTCGTGGTCATTTTTTAAATCAGAACCTTGAAACCCACGAACTTGCGCTTTAGCAAACGCACTATTTAAATAAGAATCTTCACCTGTAGACTCCATGACTCTTCCCCAGCGTGGGTCACGGACTAAATCAACCATTGGTGCAAAGGTTACATGCACACCGCTCACAGCGGCTTCTTTAGCAGCAATTGTTGCGCTTTTTTCAGCAAGTTCTAAATCCCAAGAAGAACCGATGGCTAATGGAACTGGAAAAATGGTCTTATAACCATGAATAATATCGGACATAATAAGCAAGGGAATGCGTAATCTGCTGTCCTGTAAATATTGCTCTTGGATCGACCTCGTTTCCTTGGCGCCCGATGCACCTAAAACGGACCCTATATGTTGCAGCATGTGATCAGGTATATGCATTTCTTTCATTGGCCCAGTTATTTGCCCCTCATCAGAAGCCCCTTTAAAAAACGGGGTGGCTAATTGGATAACTTGTCCGATTTTTTCATCTAAAGTCATTTTGCTTACTAAATCTTTTATTTGATTTACTTTCATTGTTACCCCTCCTCATTAGAAAAACTTGGCTTTTTGGCAAGTCTTATGGCGAATGGCATAGTTTTTCTTATACTATAAACCTTTAACTTTTATACTTTCCTAAAGTGTAAACAAAAAACCGCTTTAATCGAAACGTTTCAATGATGTTTATATTTTGGATTATAATTGTTTTATTACCTATAGTCAAACAACATTAAGGTAAAATAAAGAACAAAACATTGATTTGTTAACATTTATTGAATATAAAACAAAAAAAGTAAGCAAATATGAAAAAAACAGTTGAAAGCGACTTCAAATTTTATTATAATCAGTTTATCGAAACGTTTCAATAAAACTAAAGGAGTGTTTCTATTATGAGAAAATGGTTGGTATTAACTTTTATCGTAGCTTTACTAGCATTAAGCGCTTGCGGAAATGAGGAAGCTGCTAAAAAAGATAGCGGAAATAAAGACGATGAAATTACCGTGTGGGCAATGGGTGAGGAAGGGAAGCTGTTAAAGCAACTAACAGATAAATTTGAAAAAGACAACAAAGGATTGAAAGTAGATGTACAAGCTATCCCTTGGGATAGTGCCCACGATAAACTATTAACTGCAGTAGCTTCTGGAAATGGCCCAGATATCCTGCAATTAGGTACTACTTGGGTGCCAGAATTCGCTGAGGCAGGAGCGTTATTAGATTTAACGGAATATATGGAAGAGCATCCAGAATTCGCAGCCGAAAATTATTTTGATGGTGCCGCAGAAATCATGCAGTATGATGACCAAATCGTTGGTATTCCATGGTATGTAGACACTCGCGTACTATATTACCGCACCGATATATTAGAAGAAGCAGGTTATGATAAAGCTCCGGAAACTTGGGAAGAATTACAAGACGCAGCAAAGAAACTAGCAGACCGTGGTGAAGGTCATTATGGAATAGATATTGACCAAAATGATCAAATTATGCCATTTATCTTCGCTTGGCAAAATGGTTATGAGGCAAATTTGGAAGAAAGCAAATTAAATTTTGACACACCAGAATTTTTAGGTGCTATGGAGTATTATACAAGCTTCTTTAAAGAAGGGTCCAGCCAAGTAGAGCAAGGCGAGGATATTATCCAAGCATTTGCAAATGGGAAAAAACCAATGTTCTTCAGTGGCCCTTGGATGGTAAATATTATTAACGAACAAGCTCCAGATATAGAAGGAAAATGGGCACCAGCTGTTATGCCAGGTAACGAAACAAACGCTTCTAGTATGGGTGGAGCAACATTATCAATCTTCCATAATTCAGAAAATGTAGAAAATGCCTTGAAATTCCTTTCCTATATGAATGAAACAGAAACACAACTTGAATGGTTAGATATATCTAATACACTACCTTCTAAGCTAGAAAGCTGGGAAGATCCAATATTACAAGATGATCCAATGTATAGTGTGTTTGGTGAGCAATTGAAAAAAGCAAAAGCAGGACTTCAAACAGAACAGTTTGAACGCATCGCCCAAGAATTACTTAGTGCGTTAGAACGCGTCAATGCAGGCGGGGCGGATTTAGAGAAAGAAATAGAGCAATTTAACAAAACGGCGCAAGATCTATTAGAAGAATAATTTCTCCCAATATAAGGTGCTGTAAGACCCACTCAAAAATTGACAGATGAAAGTTGAACAAGTATAAGTGGGGAATGAAATAATCCCCCACTACTTAAAGGTTCACTTTATGATAAAGAAGCATATAAGGCGATATCCAGCGACCTTATATGCTTCCACCAAAATACGTTTCATGACGATAGGTGGTTTAAGAAATGTTTAAACAAAAATTCCGTAATCGACATCCCTACATGTTCATTGCACCTGCAGTTACTTTATTAATTATTTTCAGTATTATTCCGATTACGATCGCTTTTTTTATTAGCTTTACAGATCTCGATTTAAAAGGATTAGCAAATTGGTCAAACATCAGTTGGATCGGCTTTGATAACTATCAAAACCTATTTGCTGATGATACTTTTATCAAATCTATTTTCAACACGTTATTTTATGTTGTCATTGGCGTTCCGCTCGTCATTATTTGTTCATTAGGTATTGCACTCATGCTGAACTACGGAAGCAATAAGTTGTTTTCCATGTTCCGATCGGTATACTATATGCCATCTATAACGAATATTATTGCCGTCGCCGTCATTTGGGGTTATTTATACAACACAGAGTACGGGTTATTTAATTATATTCTATCTTTACTTTCTGTAGAAAATATACCTTGGCTTCAAGAGCCTACCATTGCTAAAATTTCGCTTATTATCCTCGCAGTTTGGAAAGGTATTGGCATTAATATGATTATTTTTCTCGCTGCCCTGCAAGGAATACCTAGAGCTTATTATGAAGCAGCGAAAATCGATGGCGCCAACCGCATTCAGACATTCTTTAATGTGACGTTACCTTTATTGAGATATGCAACCTTTTTCGTAACTGTAACGACGTTAATTGGCTGGATGCAGTTTTTCGAAGAGCCTTACGTGATGACACAAGGCGGACCACTAGACGGAACACTATCTATTGCATTGTTTATTTATCAAGAGGGCTTTCAATTTAGTGAGTTTGGTTATGCTGCTGCGGGTTCTTTCGTATTGTTTATCATGATTATTATCATTACTTTAATTCAATTTAAACTTCGAAAATCCGATACAGAATATTAACCTTATGAAATGAGGGATTTATCTTGGCTTCTATACATTCAACAAAAGGGAAAACAGAAAAAACCCTTATCACCGTGCTGATGATTATTGGCGGAATTTTAGTATCCATTCCATTCATTTGGATGATAACAAGTGCCTTTAAACCTGAGAGTGAAGCATTGCGCATTCCACCAACTATATTACCGGAAAATCCAACGCTGGATAATTTTAAACACCTATTTACAGAATTAAATTTCTTAGTCTATTTACGAAATACATTAATTATCGTCGCTTTTTCGTTTGTCGGCTTATTGTTTAACGGCATGGCAGGATACGGTTTTGCTAAGTTTGCATTTAAAGGCAGAGAAAAAATATTCTATCTTGTTCTAGCAACTATGATGATCCCAGGCCAAGTAACGATGATACCTGTTTACTTATTACTTAATGGAATGGGCCTCACCAACACGTTACCGGGTATTATTTTGCCAGGTCTAGTCGCAGCATTTAGCATTTTCTTATTCCGACAGTTTATGGGCACGATACCAACGGATTTAATTGAAGCTGCACGTTTAGACGGAGCGGGAGAATTTTATATTTTTTTCCGGCTTATTATTCCTATTGCTAAACCTATTTTTGCCGTACAAGGAATTCTTGCATTTATCGGCGCATGGAATAGTTTCTTATGGCCTTTAATTATCGCAAATGATGAGAGCCTCTATACGCTTTCTGTAGGTTTATCTTTATTACAAGGCCAGTATGGCAATAATTTTGCTTTACAAATGGCAGGTGCAGCCTTTATGGTCGTACCAATTATTATCATCTTTGCTTTTTTCCAAAAGTACATTGTGGAAGGTTTTACCATGTCTGGTATTAAATAATAAAACACTAGTGATGTTCAAGTGTAGCATATAACTTGAAACTCTTTACTATTATAAGATGATACACTGTCATTCCTCTTCACATGAACTGTCTAAACGCCGAAATTAACTACAGACGACCACATTTTTAAATAGGTAGTGCTAACGACATCAATCTAAGATACAATAATAGAAGCATGGAATCGTTTTTATGTTTTTTATGGAGGAAGTGTGTGCATGGCAACAATAAAAGATGTAGCAAAGCTTGCTGGAGTTGCAGTATCTACTGCTTCTTATGCTTTAAACAATAGCGATAAAGTAAGCCAAACTACAAAAGAAAAAGTAGCAGCAGCGGCAAAGTCATTAAACTATAGAAAGAATGGCTTAGCTTCTGATTTAAAAAGGACAAATACAAATACGATCGCGTTAATTTTGAGCGATTTGTCAGGTCCTTATTACTCAGAGTTAATTCAAGGCGTGCAAGATGTAACTACTGCAAACGGCTTTGACTTAATTGCCTGCAGCTCTATTGGTGGAGCAGATTCTACAGCGGTAAAATTTTTACAAGAAAAACGGGTTGATGGGGCGATTATACTTGCACATAATATTAGCGACGAGGTAACCGTACAATCCGCTCGTAAAGGATTTCCGCTTGTTGTATTGGATAGAAATTTAGATAGTAGCTTTATTTATAATATTGAAGTTGATAATATCCATGGCGGATATTTAGCAACAGAGCATTTAATCCAACATGGCCATAGCGAAATTGCATATGTGAGCGGTCCTTACAACTCACACGATAATCAACTTCGCTTCCAAGGGTACTTGAATGCTTTAAAAGATTACAACATCCCTTATAAGTCCAAATGGAAAATCATCGGTGACTTCACTCGAGAAAGCGGGTATCGCGCAACCAAGATGCTCATTGCACAGCGCCAATTACCGCATGCTATTTTTTATGCCAATGACGAAATGGCAATAGGTGGATTAGAAGCTTTAAGAGAAAATGATATTTCTGTCCCTAATGACTTATCCGTTATTGGATTTGACGACATTCAACTCGCCGAATATGTCTCTCCTCCGCTTTCAACAATAAAACAACCAAAATATGAAGCAGGCTCATTAGCCGTTCATGTTATTTTTCAAGTATTAGCAGGAGAAAAAGTCGACCATCAATACACATTATCAACCGAATTAGTAAAGCGGCAATCTGTAATGCAGAGACTATCTCCTGAAAATTCTACCAAACAGCATACGAATGAAACGTAACTACAAGCAATTAATTTGATGCGGGGGGCGGGCTCTCCCCCACTCTTCTATTACGCTTTGTTTGATTTAAACTAGCATAGTTACATCCATTCAAATACACACAGACGGCGCACCGCACTATATTCAACTTTATAACCTAAACGAGTGATCCAAATTGATGAAAACCCCTGACTCATTAACATAAAAATGATCCGCTGTTACGGCTGGATGATTCCAATTTTTTCTTCGCTAGCAGTTTCCCGTATTCCCCACAAAATGAATACAATGGTCCATAAAAACAGCATAAACATAATCCGAATCAAGGGATCTTGCTATTCTAGCATGATCATTTCTCCCAACATCGATTCCATCATACTTTCCATATATGTATATATGTTCAGTGTTTCTAATCATTCATTTCATAATGAAAAAAGCGCAAATTTCTTCTTATAATAATTATCCGTATTTTCTTGACTTATTTGAACCTCACCATTACGATTAGTTTAATCTTTATTTTCTAAATATTTAATAAAAAAATAGATGTTTTTTAGGAGGAGAAATAGTTGAAAAATCACGATGAATACCTTTACATAGGAAGACAATTACTAGATGCGCAACCATTTAGCAAGCTTGTAGGCGCCAAACTAACTACATTTAATGAAGGGGAAGCTGTGCTAGAAATACCAATAAAAGAAAATCTACTACAGCAAAATGGCTTTGTCCACGGTGGTGTTTTAAGCTATGCTGCTGATAATGCATTAACTTTTACAGGAGGATCTGTTTTAGGCCCACATGTATTAACGTCCGAATACAAAATTAATTATCTACGTCCAGCTATTGGAGAAAGTTTAATTGCTACCGGCTTGGTAGTGTATGCCGGAAAACGTCAAGCCGTCTGTCGTTGTGATGTGGAAGTAATCGAGAACGGCGAAAAGAAACTCTGCGCCACTGCACAAGGTACCATTGTAACCTTTGACCCTTCATTAAAAATGTAACTACCATATAATGGGATTGGAGAAAAGATAATGAGCATTACCCAACCAACCATCAAAGAATTAAAGATTGAGCAAGAGTGGATAGAAGCTTTTCCAATTATGAAACAATTAAGACCACATTTAAATGCGCATTCCTTTATAGAACTATTCTCACAAGCGGTGGAAGAGAATGATTACCAACTTTTTGCTTTATATGATGAAAATCGTATCGTGGCTGTTTGTGGGTTTATGCCAATGATTACGTTATACAACGGTAGATCCATATGGGTCTGTGACTTAGTTACTGACTCCAGCTTACGTTCAAAAGGATACGGCAAAACCATCTTACACTATGTTGAACATTGGGCAAAAAAGCAAAACTATGACGTTGTTTCTCTTTCTTCTGGATTACAACGTGCGTCAGCACATCAATTTTACGAAGAAAAATTGGAGTATGGTAAAACGAGTTATGTCTTCGTTAAAAAATTATAAACTATAGAAAAACTTGGGTTCTCACCATGACTTATGGCAGAAGCCTTAGTTTTGCTATAAACACCAAAAATCAAATCCTATGCTTTTTCCTATAGTACAAATAAACTCGGCAATGTCTATACTAAAGGTTGCCGAGTTTTACATGCTTCTGTTCGAATAAAAGTGCATTTCTAACCTATAACAAAAAGGGTATTATGTGTTCACCTAAGACCGCAGCAACAGTCTAATGGTCATTTTGACGTATGCCATCCATAATGAATTGAATTAGTTGCTCCACTTCGTATTCATGAATCCTATCTACATCTACAATAACAAAACGCGAGATAATAAACCCCCCTAAAACAGAAAGCAGTATATTGACGACATCATCTGTTGGAATATTTTTCAGTTCCTGCTTCGTTTTAAACGTTTCAATCGCCTTTCTAAAACGATAACGAATTTCATTAGCCAAATAAGGTAACAACTCTTTCTTTAAGGATTCATTGTATATGATCTCTTTCATAACCACTTGTAAAATTTGTTTATTCTCAGAAAAGAACTGAATTCTATTATAAAGAAACGCACGTAAAAATTCTTCAAACGTCGTTGTTTCTGCTGGCAGGACTTCAGCAAATACTTCTTCTGCCATGCCTGGAAGGGATGATTTGAAGAATGGCAAGATGACAGAACGCAATACATTCTCTTTCGTTCCATAATGCTTAAAAATAAGACCTTCTGCAACCCCTGCTTGCTTGGCAATTTCATTTGTAGACGTATTCGCATACCCTTTTTCAGCAAATAATTGAATTGCTGTCTCTATTATCTTTTGTTGCTTTTCTGTCTGTTTTTTAGAACGTTTCGCCTCTGCAATCATGGAATCCAATAAGTTGTTGTACGTCAAATCCCTTCCGTCCTCTCTATACAAAATACGTCCCTAATATTTACTTCATAGAAAATACATTGTTACAATTTTCGGTATTTCTTTAATCCGAATAAATTCAAGATAATGAGTATGCATGCAAATAACAGCAACACATACAAATCCCCAGTTATATCAGCTAGCCCTAAGCCTTCATACATTACGCTCTGTAACGCATCGCCAGCGTAATAAAGCGGCATTATTTTTGCTAATACTTGTAGCCAATCTGCCATGCCTTCTAGTGGAATAATCCCTGAAAAGAAAATCTGTGGAATCACAACGATTGGAATAAACTGCATCATTTGAAACTCCGATTCAGCAAAGGCAGATAGTAAGATGCCTAAAGATAAGGCAACTAAAGCTAACAACAAATTGATGAGAAGCACATTCCAAATCGAGCCGATTAAAATCATTTGAAGTACATTCACAGCAAAGAAAACTACAATAATCGTTTGCAACAAAGCAAATATGCCAAAACCGATTAAATATGCAGCAACAATTTCCCCTCTTTTAACAGGGGAAGCCATTAATCGTTCTAATGTTCCAGTCGTTCGTTCCTTCAATAAACCAATACCCGAAATAAGAAACACGAAGAAAAATACAAAAAAGCCAATTAATAACGGACCTAACCGATCAAAAAATGCGGTATCTTCATCTCCATAAACATATGAAATGGCAACTGTACTATCCTCTTGGTTTAAACTTTTTTGCATTTGATCAGGAATTTGCATCTTACTTGTTATTTGCTTTATGTTCATTTCAAGCGTTCGCGAAACCGTTGGATCACTATTTAATAGCGTAAGTTGCTGTTTTTCATCATCCATTTTTAAAAATCCGTCCAATTCATCGTCAACTACTGTAGCGTGGGCATTTTTAACATTGGTATATGTCTGCACCTCTATATTTTTTGCTTCTAACTTATTAATAAAACTGTCATCCGCACCCTCTATACCTAAAAGCGGATCTACTTGTTCGCTGTTAAATAACAAATGCATGAGGGTCAATATGAATAGAGGGGCAACAAATAATAATGCTAACGTTCGTTTATCTCGAAACATCTGCTTAAAAATACGTCGCACAATTGCCTTTATCCTCATACTACATTCGCCCCGCTTTCAAAAACACGTCATCTAAATTATTTGCACTATAATTCTTTTTTAATGCGGATGGAGAACCTGTTGTAATAATGGCTCCCTCCCTAATCATTGCAATACAATCGCATTTTTCCGCTTCATCCATGACATGCGTTGTCACGATAATGGTCTTCCCTTCTTCGTTTTTTAGGCGTAACAATTCATTCCAAATGCTAAGCCGTAATGCGGGATCAATGCCAACAGTTGGTTCATCTAAAATAAGAACATCAGGATTTTGAATGAAGGCAATAGCAAGCGATAGTCGGCGTTTCATCCCACCAGAATAGGTAGAGACTTTTTTGGACAAATCTTTTTCTAGATTCACCAAATCCGCCACATACTTCATCCTTTCTTTCAGCTGTTGGCTTTTCAATTGATAAAGAGAACCAAAAAATTGCAAGTTTTCTCTCCCTGTTAACTCAAAGTACAAGGCATCCGATTGCGCCATATAACCAATTCTTTGCATTAAAGACAAATTCGGCATAGATTGTCCGAGCACATGAATCTCCCCTTGATCGGGAACTTCCATTCCAACCACCATTTTGACTAAAGTTGTCTTTCCAGCTCCTGAAGGTCCAATTAAACCATAGACACTCCCTGCACCTATCATCAAATCTACCTGTCGTAGCACATTATTTTTCCGATAACGCTTACTAACATTTTTGACTGACACCGCATGTTGCAATGGTATCTCCACCTTTTTATAAAGTGATTACTTACTCACTATCATTTAATCAAAATTCACATAAAATGTCAATGCAATTCCTATCTGCTTTCCTTTCTCTTAGAAAGACTTGGCTTGTCGCTAAGTCTTATGGCAAAAACCTTTGTTTTTATTATACTATAAACCAAAACATCTTATACTCCTTCCCTCTATATACTACTATAGTGATAAAAAGCTACTACTAATAACGCTATAATTAAAGAAAAGCTGCTAGCATACCTTTTTTCATCTCCAACGAAGACCACTTTCTTCCTTGTTTTATTTACAGATGCTTAAAAATCCCCTAGTCAAAACTGCTATATGTTTAGAGTTTTGTCACATTTTGTCGTTTTTTATTAATACGAGGCTATAACTGAGTGGTATAATAGGAAATGGATATAAAAGTTAATTTTTGGGAGGCTTTATAATGGAAAAAGTAGCCGTAGTTACAGGATCCGCAGAAGGATTAGGAAAAGGGATTGCTCATCGTTTATGTAAAGATGGGTTCAAAGTAGTCGTTCATGACATTAATGAGCCAATGCTAAACCAAACAGTAAAAGAGTTTAAAGAAGAAGGTTTTGACGTCCATGGCGTTGTTGGTAATGTTGCCAAACGAGAAGACCAGTTTCATGTAGTGAAAGAAACAGTAGCACATTTCGGTCGTTTAGATGTATTTATAAATAACGCTGGCGTTGACGCTATTACACCTTTCTTAGAAGTTGAAGAAGAAGAGCTAAATCGCTCCTTCCAAATCAATGTAAATGGTACTGTATTCGGTACACAAGCTGCTGCCGAACAATTTATAAAACAGGAAACAAAAGGGAAAGTAATTAACGCATGTAGCATTGCTGGCCATGAATCATATGAAATGCTAAGTACTTATTCCGCTACAAAGCATGCTGTAAGATCTTTTACCCATTCATCAGCCAAAGAGTTAGCTAAACACCAAATTACAGTGAATGCATACTGCCCTGGTATAGCAAAAACAAGAATGTGGGATAGAATTGATGAAGAAATGGTAAAACATAGCGATAACTTAAAACCAGGTGAAGCTTTTGAACAATATTCTTCTGCTATCGCTTTACAACGTTATCAAACTCCAGAAGATGTTGCTAACTTAGTTTCATTCCTAGCTTCCGATGATGCAGATTACATTACAGGTCAAACGATTCTAACAGATGGTGGCCTTGTTTATAGATAAACAAATGAACAGTATAGCTAACACCCCCAATTGTTCATTTTAGCTAGATCGATATTGTTTTCTCATTCATGTTGCTTTCATAATAATCTGCCGGAAAATGACCGGCAGATTTTGTTTTTATTCATTTATCTGCTAGAAGAACTTCCAAACGTGAATAATAAACATATCGATTATTCTGTTACAAAATCACTTCACTATTATCCCAAAGCGAGCGCTTCCAGACAAAATGGTATGATCACATGCGTTATTCCCACTTAAAAAATTTGATAGAAAGCACTGTACATATTACTGCAACAATCGCCATTACCATGATTGGAAGTAATACATGGTCCATTTCCATTCCAAGAGAAGCGACTTTTATTAGCTTAATACCCTGCGTCATCGGCATTATATCAGCCACTCTTTGAAGTGCCTCTGGCATAACTTCATAAGGCAATGTTGCACCCGAAAAAATAAGCATAGGAAAATACAATAAAATGGCTAATACACTAGCTGTTTTTGTATTAGGTGCGAGCCCACCAACCATCATGCCGATACTAAAAATAGATAGCATAACTAAAAAATAACCACCCAAAAAATAAAACCACGATCCTACCAATTGGAAATTGAAAAATAATACGGCAACAAGATAAAGAAGCAGAAGTGACGCGACGGCATATAATGCATAAATGACTAATTGTACGAACAGAATCATCACAGGTGTAACGGGGGTTACTTTAAAACGTTTCAGTATTTTTTTACTGCGGTATTCAGATATTACTAACGGAAGACCCATCACTCCACCAGCCAAAATGGAAATGGTAACAAGCGCTCCAAAGGACTGCTGTAAAAAAGTATAATCTGCTCCATGAAAAGCAGGGTTGTCTTCATAGATAATACCTAGGATGACTAACACGATTAGCGGCATACAAATAGCAAAAATGAACATATCCATTCCTCTTAGCGAAAGTTTTAATTCTGTTTTAAGCATGGTTCTAAAGGTACTCATTTCCCATTTCCTCCTCTGTATACCATAAATAAGTATCTTCAAATTTATCAAAAGGACTTGAAGCTATAGCGTCTTCAACTGTTCCATGAAACACCATCTGCCCTTTCCTCAAAATGCAAATGCCATCACAGAGATTTTCCACTTCATCCATAAAATGTGAGGTTAAGAAAATGGTTAGCCCCTTTTTCTTTAAACTAGTAAGAATTTTCCATACATCTCGTCTTGCTCTTGCATCAAGCCCAGTTGTTAATTCATCTAAAAAAACAACTTCTGGTTGAGGGATAAGAGCAAGAACAATGAATAGCCTTTGACGCTGCCCTCCCGAAAGCTCGCTCACAAAATTTTTACGCTTTTCAAAAATACCAAATTGCTCCAATAATTTTTTATAATTATCCGTTTTCTTATAAAAAGATTGCGTTACTTCGCATAATTCTTGGACTGTTATTTTTTCTTGATAATGCGCTTCCTGAAATTGCACTCCTACTCTTTGAAACAATTGTTTTCTTTCTTTCCATGGGTTTTTCCCTAAAATAGTAACTCTTCCACTATCAGCTTTTTTGGTACCTAGCATACATTCAATCGTTGTGCTTTTTCCCGCACCATTTGCACCAAGTAAGCCAAATACCGCTCCCCTTTTTATGGAAAGACTCAAATTTCTTATTACTGGTAGCCCATTAAAAGACTTCGATAGGTGCTCCACACGAATAACGTCTTGCATAGACATTTTGACATCTCCTCCTTATTTTATTGTCGAATAAAAGAATAACACCAGCGAGAAGGCTGGTGTTAAAGTGTAGGGTTTAACGAAATCTATTTTTCATATATTGTAGTTGATTAATCATGATTTGCGCGTTGCTTTCAGCTTTGTTCAATGAGTCTATTAACTTATCGCATACTGAAATAATATCTTCCTGATTCGTAGGCGTATTAAGTACTTTTTTTAAATTTGTGTTAGGATTTAAAGACACAGCATGGAGCATACGTAAAATGGACTCAAGAGAATAATTTGCACATCGAAGAGAGCGAATAATTTTCAACTGCAGAATATCGTCATCTCTATAAATGCGATAACCATTTTTCTTACGTTTCACAGATAGGAGACCATTCATCTCCCAATTTCTAAGTGTATCCATAGAAATATGAAGATATTCAGAAACCTCCTTTCGTTTCATATGCTGTTTGTTTTGGGTTGGTTCACCGTATAGAAGCCTTTTCACAATGCCTATAGCTTCTTCTGCATTATTTCGTTCTTCTTGTAATTGTTCTATGTATTCCTGGGTAAGCTGAAGAGCCTTATCATAATCACCAGACGCTGCTGTCTTGACCATCTTGACCATTTTTTTCCTTAGTCCATTTTGTAACACTTCAATTTGGAAGGCTCGCCGGGCAAGTCTAAATTGTTCTACGTGATGATCTGTAAAAATACGATAGCCATTTGCTTGACGTTTAGGTTTTGGAATAAGACCTAAATCTTCATATAGTCGTACTGTATTAGGATGAATTCCAATTAATTCAGCAATTTGCGAGGTTTTATACGTATACATAGTTATTACCCCCATACTATTACCGTAACATGGATGGAAAGTCTGGTGTTATAATGGAGAGTTGGATGAAATTTATTCTCTAGCTTCAACGATAGTTGTGTTCATCTAATCTGGATACGATGGGCAATAACACTAATACACACCATCACCAGTTGAACTGCATCCCAATTTTTAGACACAACTTTAATAATTGGAGGTGCAGTTCAGTTCACTGATGGTTTTGTTTATTAATTTATTAAAATAACCTTCCCCATATTGGATTGAGCTGTTTCAGCACATTGCACAGCTTCTTTAACCTCAAATAAAGGATAAGTTGCCGCATGCTTCATCAAAGTTACTTTTCCTTCGACGATGAATTGAATTATTTGTTTGAAGGCTTTTTGCCAATCATGTGTAGAAACTTGCTTATTCCAATGTCTTAAATGAAATAAACGCGCATTAACTTTTGCTTGTGTCGAAACCAACTTCCAATCAACAGGAACTCCTGATAACAAACCAAGTGTTAAAAAATCACCATCAGGTTGTACACACAAAGCTAGCTCTGTTCCAGAAAAGCCTCCTACAGCATCAATTGCAGCTGCTACACCATTCCCATTGGTGATCTCCATCACATTATGATAGATGGATTTCGTTGTATTTGTCGAATGAATTACATGCGCAACGCCTAATCGTTGTAGCTCCTTTTTATGATGATCATTTCGTAATACTGCAATCATCTCAAAGCCGATTAACCTAGATAATTGTGCCATAATCCTACCAATAGAAGAACCAGCTGCATTAACAAGTAGCACGTCCCCTTCTTTTAAGCGTAATACTTCTGTACAAATCACCCACGCTGTTATCGGATTTATATATAACTGACAGGCTATATAATTAGGAATAGCATCAGGAATTGGAACCACATACTCCTTTTTTGTTTGCACAAATTCCTGCCAAGTTCCTTCTCCACGTAAAGGAAGGACTCGCATGCCGACAAGCTGTTTAGAAACCGCTTCACCAACTTCTTCAATGATGCCAACACCTTCATATCCAGGAATATTAGGCAAAGAAATACGATGTGCATAAGATCCTCTAATAGGAATAAGATCAGAAGGATTGATTGGACGTGCTAGCATTCGAACAAGCACTTCGTCGGCTGCTGGTGGCGATAAATATCGGTTTCCAACTTGCAACACTCTAGTTGGTGCTCCAAACTCACAGAATTTCACACATGTAGCTTGCAAACTTAACCTCCTCGCTTATCTATTACCATTCTGTTCAGTGAATCGAAAATGCAGAAGAAAAAACCTATTAACACCCCATTGGAAATCTATTCTTGTTTCAACTCTAGCAACGCCACACACTCCACGTGATACGTTTGTGGAAACAAATCAACCGGTTGAACCACTTCTAGTTGATAGCCAAACGGGACAAGCTCTTTTATATCTGAAGCAAGTGTTTTTGGATTACAAGATACATAGACAATGCGCTTTGGCTTTGAACGCGCAATCCGACGCATGACTTTTCCGCCCGCTCCTGACCGAGGGGGATCGAGTAGCAATACATCAGGATTACCAAATGTTTCAAGCATCTTTCTAAGACCGTGGCGAGCATCCTGAGCTAAGAATAATGTATTATGAACACCATTGTCTGAGGCATTCCGTTTTGCCGATGCAATGGAGGATTCTACGATTTCTATTCCAGCAAGTTGTGAAACACGACTTGCAAACGGTAAAGAAAAGGTACCAACACCACAGAACAAGTCAATCATTTTATCTGTTGCTTGAGGTTGAGCCATTTCTAGTGCTAATTCTACTAATTTTTCCGCTTGTTTCGGATTTGTTTGAAAGAATGTATCATACCACAATCGATAGCGATAACCAGCCAATTCATCGTAAATAAAATCTCGCCCTGCAAGAACATGGACTTGCTGCGCTTGTACTTTATCAGCAATATCCCGATTTTCCAACCAAAGCAAGCTTGTTACAGACGGAAATTTATCCTTTATGCGTTCCTTAAGATCCGACAAAGCAGGAGATTCAACTGGGCTTTCTGTTGCGAATAGAGCGAGCATCATTTCGCCAGTTGCTTGGGAATGACGCACCATTAAATGACGGAGCAGCCCTTCTTTCGTTTCTTTATCATAGCCTGACAACCTGTGTGTTTGAGCCCACTTAGCTACTTCCATCGTTGCATTCACCATTTCCTGACTGGCAATGAAGCATGTTTCTAAAGGAATAATATTTTGATAATTACCCTTTTCATGTAAACCAAGATCACCGGCTTTATTAAATGTAAATTCCATTTTATTTCGGTAATACCAAGCTTCATCTGCACCAATAGTTGATTGTACGACATTGGAATCAAAGTGTTGCTCTTCTAATAATTGTTTTACTTGGGAAGTTTTTTTCTTTAATTGAGTTGCATATGATATATGCTGCCAAGAACAGCCACCGCATTTACCAAAATGAAGACATGCTGGCTCGATGCGTTCTGGATGGGCTTCGATAATTTGATCTGGCTTGGCAACTCTATTTCGATACGGAGGCACAAGTGTCGCTTGCACCCTTTCTCCAGGAAGTGTGTAGGGAATGGTGATGTGTTGTTTTTTCCGTTTACCTTGTTTGTTTTCACGTTGAATAACCGCTCTTCCAGATCCTTTTGCATCAAACTGCGTTATTTCCATTATAAAAGTATTGTCATTATATTTGTACGCCATTTATTTCCTCCTTGTATGCTCGAAATTTATTGTTTTTTATATAATTCTGATAAATATCCTCAACTTAATAGTTTCATACATATATCCATTCACTATTTTTTTGCTAGTCATCTATTCCTTTAAGCATCTAAGGTAAATCTTATCTTTACTACATACTATCCCTTATAAAACGAGCCATTTAGATGTAACCAATGCATATTTGCAATCCTTGAAATAAGGTTACAACACCTTCTATTTGGAATAAATGGCGTCATCTTTTCCAGAAGCAAATATGCTAAGCATTATCATATAATCATTTATTCATGAACGCAACTATTACGTTAACTATGAAAAATTAAGCAATTAGATCCTTTCTGGTGAAAGTTATTTTTCTTTTAAAAGAGCAAATTAACCAAAACAAAAACTGACCGCCATTGATCAGTTTTTAAACACCCTAATGTTGAACACTTTCTATATAAACTATAACCTTGGTTACAATACATTTTGTACATTCACATAAAACTCATAGAGAAAATAACAACCAAAACCGAATAACATTACGCCTGCAACCACGGATGTCCATTTAATCATCGCTCTGCTCATCACTTTACGGGTAATGGAAACCACAGATAACAAGCCAACATCATGCAAAAGAATCCCTGTTAATATACCTAAAGCAGAAATAATGAAGCTAGCCTGTCCTGATTGAGAGTAAGAATCCGCTAAAACGACTCCGAATATGGAAACCCAAAAAACTAGATTTCCTGGAGAAACAGCCACTAGCAATCCATTCCGATACGTTTTTGCTAAGGAGCGATTTACCTTCCCTCCTGCCATTGTAATATCCTTATCCGCATTTTTAATGGAGTCGTAAGCAAGCATAAATAAAAACACTGCGCCAATCACCCATAAAGGTAGTTGTACATAAGGTAATGATAATATTTGCGCAAAACCAAAGTATAACGCCAGAATCAGCAACGCATCAATTGTCATTCCACCAAAGCCAACAGCCCACCCATGAAAGAAGCCATTCTTCAAGCCTTGTTTCGTCATTTCTACAGTAATCGCCCCAACAGGCAAGGCAATGGAAAACCCCACTAAAATAAATTTTAAATACCATTCCATGAGTCTAATCCCCCTCTTGCATACGCTTGATAGAATTAAATGAAAAATCTAGCTCTCTATGAATTGTTATGTTCTAGTTTATCATAACTTTTCGAAAGATTCTGTTTGTAAATGATTCATTTTTTTCAATGTATCTATTACATAAAATGGAATTTACAAAGCTGCTATCATTCTTCTTATCCTCAAAAAAAAAAAAACAGTTCCGAATAGCTTTGAAGCCTATGATACAATATGGGAAAATATAAAGTAAAAGGGGTAAGGAAATCATGCATGCAAGCATACATATTCGTTTTGTTAACGGTTCCGACTTCTATTCACTAGCACCACTCATTAATGAATGGTGGGGAGGAAGGGATATGGCAGCTATGTTACCGAAGCTATTTTTCGATCACTTTACAAATACAAGCTTTGTTGCAAAAATAGAGGGGGAGATTGTAGGCTTTCTTATTGGATTCCTCTCTCCGTCTAAAGTGAATGAAGCATACATTCATTTCATCGGTGTTCATCCTCCATATAGAAATCAACAAATTGGGACATTATTATATAAGCGCTTTTTTACGGTGGCTAAACAGCATAACCGTCAAATTGTCCGCTGTGTAACTTCGCCTGTCAATAAAACTTCGATTGCTTACCATAAGAAAATGGGCTTTGACATCGAGGAAGGAAATAAACAGCTCGACGGTGTTGACGTTACGACTAATTATGATGGAAAAGGTCAAGATAGAGTTTGCTTTGTAAAACAGTTGCGCTAATATCTGTCAAGAAGATGGTAATAAGGGCAGAGGGGAGCTAAGTTTAAGTTTCTTTGAAGAAAAGCGTTTTTTGCTTACGATGTCGCTGTTATCGTTTTCTGCCCTGCATAAACTTAGTTAACATCTCTGGCAAGCGGTAAGGATTCATTGACCTCTCCCACCACTTTTCTAGCTAAACTATTTCATACAAACGTTTGTTTAATTAGACCCATTGTCACTTTTTTTAATACTCCTCCCCGCCTCATTAAGCTCATAAAGGAATACTTACCTCGTATTCTTTTTTTAATTGCTCCAAACGGTTTAGTATTGCTTTTCCTTCTACGGTTTCAGCTAAAGCCCTTCCGTTTGCAATAGGGCTTTTTTGATACACCTTTCTAACGCCACAACGGATACCTTGTTCCGATGTGGCTTGATGTACATAAATTTGCTCAGGATGGTATAAAATAGTATGGATAATAGCTCGCACTTTCGGATTTTGCGAGCACTTTAATATAGCAATGACATCTGCATCCGTTTGTTTAGCGAACGCTTCCTTACTTTCGCCACCATTGTTCCACAAAATCGAAATAGCTTCTGCTAGCAACCGATCTACTGCTAATAATAGGGGCGAAAGAAATAGTTCATGATCTCGAATAATTAATCGAAGTAATTGAAGACCCGTTTGTTTATCTGTTTCTACACCTCGATCTGAACAATGAATTCGCTTTAATACTTCCCTGGCGCAATTCTTCCATTCTGCCACTCATGTACGTATCTCGTAAAAAACTATCTAAATGATCCAAACCTAAAACCTCCCTTGTCCCTGTTAAAGGAGAAGGTTGACGAAGATATTGCACAACATCTTCAGGCTGTAAATTAGCACTATGGAGAATGGAAGCAATTTCCCCATCTTGTATGTATGCTTCTGTTAGAGCATGATGATTGTAATCTAATGGTTTTTCGACCGCATGGGAAAATGGTAAATGACCAATATCATGTAAAATGGCTGCTGCCCTTAAGACATCATGATTTGGAAAATAAAGTGCCGCCAACTTCCACACTCCTACAGTATGTTCATACCTACTATGCACAACAGGAGACATAAAGGCACCACCACCGAAGTGTGCAAGATACTTCAATCTTTTAACAAAACTTGTTTGAAAAAGTCGCTTTTCCCAAGCATAGAACTCCACTTCCTTATATAATGGTTCTGATAAGACAGAATCATATTTCACCTTCATTCCTCCTGTTTCTTTAAAAATTGAACGCATTTCATTAGTATTGTAATGCGAACTATGCATGCAATTTGGCAAAGGCTACTAAACTGCCCTTATCACACGATTTAAATCCATGTTTTTCATAAAAAGCTCTTACACCAGGTTCATCTATTGTCAGAAGGACTTTTTGGCGCACATCTCGATATTTATCCAACACCCGCTGCATTAATGCAGATCCGACCCCTTGATTTTGGTACGCTTCGTTTACTAAAATGTCCTGAATATAAATAATCGTATAGCCGTCCCCAACGACGCGAATGAGACCTACTAAATGATTATTATCCCATGCTGTTATCACAGATAGTGAATGTGCTATCGCTTGCATTAAATTAGGAACATCATCTGTATATGCTGTCCATTTTACATTGTCATACAAAGCCGTTATTTGCTCTTGATCATTACAGCTATTTTCTAAATATTGAATTGCCATTATAAATCCCCACCTATTCTTTGAAAATGAAGTCTGCCCTTCGTTGAAAACATAAAAAAAAGCAATCCACTTGTATTAGCAATATAAAAGTAGATTGCTTTTGCTATTTACCCTTGACTCACTATACATTCTTCCAAACGAGCAATATAATTTTTACCAACATTATACATTAAATTTATAAATTTGTAAATTGAAAGTTTTTTAAATTATACGAACTTAAGAAAGAGTACGCAAAAACCTTATTTAGCTTTCTTGAGCTGGCATATATTCTTGTTGCAGTATGGCCATATGGATCATATCATGCCAATTCCCATTTCGAAACAGCGCTTGTCTACTTACTCCTTCTTGTTTGAATCCTAATTACGATATAATTGAATTGCTCTTTCATTAAACGAAAATACGCGCAACGATACACGATGAAAATTTAATTCTAAATCGGTTCAATAATAACAGAGACCTTTTTGGGCGGTATCTCTCTCAATGCAATGGCCCACTCAGTCTCCATTTCGTACCAAACTCCCCCCTCCTATTAATGTAATTATTTCGTGGTACAAGATTATCAATATCAGGAGGACCATTAAAATGTGTTCCTATCCCAAATGTCCTCCAGTGGAGTTAGACCATGCAATTGTAAGTTAAAGTAAAAAACCTTGAAAGGCTATTAGCCAATTAAGGTTTATAATAATGTTATTTTGTTTTAACAGCTTCTCTTATTTGTTCAATAACCTGATAGAGCCACTGAAGTGGTTTTAAACCAGTAGCCGGAAAGTACACACCATCCGCACAAGATTGAATGTATTCATTTTTTTCTTTATCTGAATATTCACTTTCAATAAAATCTGTTAAAAAGATAATAGCAAATTCCAGATACTCTTTACTTTCCTCTGTTAATAATTCTTGTAAGGCCTCTTCTGGAGAATCAATATCTTGATGAAAAGTTCCAGCCAAGAACTGAAATACAGGTTCTTCTAGTTTGTTAGAAGACAACATAACATCTCACCCTTTAGTATTAATTTGGATAGCCAGTTAGAATGTAATTCCCTTCTCCATCCTTCTTCAAGACAATTCTAGCATTTGTCATATTTTCAACAGTTGTAGAACCTCTTTTTACTCCACGTCCAATGACTTCGGTTCCTTCATAAGTTAAGACTAAGTTTGACTTACTTTGAGGATTACTTATCCAAGTTTCAACTGCTTTTTTGTTATTCAGATCGCTTAAGACCTTACTAGCAACTTTCTCAGCAGTAGCTCTATCTTTAAAAGTAGAAGAGCCATTAATTCTAGGATTGTTTCTTATTCTTTCTAATAATTCTCCATCAGTTTTTCCAACATGTCTTTCAATTAAATGCCCACCTTTTAGCTCATGTGCAGCCAATCCGCCCCCAGGTGCAAGAGAACTCGTATCTCCTGATTTAACATTATCTATACCTTTAGCCTCTCCCCCTCCACCATTCTTCATATTAACCAATTGGGGATTGACGTGGTCCTCAAGAGCTTTATCTCTTAGTATAAAGTTTGCGCCACCAGTTGAAAGGGCATAGTCTTTACCAAAAGAGATCTTCTCTGTCACTTTAACCATTTCAGCTTTAGCTGCCTCTATCTTTTTCCGATAATAATTACCACTAAAAGGCTTACTATCCAATAATTTCGGCGTTCTTCTCGCTGCCCCTGCGCCTAGTTTGGCAACGCCTGATGCTCCTTTGACAGCCAAACTACTTGGTATCAAGGCAGGGAAGGTCGCACCAGTAACGTACATAACTCCCTCTTGCTCCACAGTATCTGTGAAGGCTTGGGCAGTTGATTCAACCGCACGTATAGGGTCTTGTAAGAATTGTATCGCAGCTTGTGTGTAGGCATCAACTGTTTCATCTGCGCTATCTTTTAACCAAGATGGCTCCACAGGATCAGGAACAACTCCAGATACGGCGACAACACCTGCATCTTTAACAACGGTTACCAGTCCCGTAACCATGCCCGCAATGCTGTTTACTATTCCTTTTTCAAAGTCATCGACAGCTTTGTTTACACTACTGACAACATCCATGACACCTTCAAAGAAATTCGTATATTTCCTTTTTACGTTTCCGGCCAAGTTATTGTA
>NZ_FQXD01000011.1 GCF_900129865.1 Virgibacillus chiguensis | reverse complement strand
ATCTCGATGATCTTCCTTTTAGATACTGCAATATTTTACTTGGGGCAATACTTGGAGGACAAGATAATAATAAATGAATGTGGTCTTTCCCAACACTTCCTTGCAATATGGTAATTCCTCTGGCTTCACAACCTTGTCTTATCAAATCACGCACTCTCACCGCTATATGCCCGCCCAAAACCTTATATCTATACTTTGTCACCCATATGACATGATACTTAATATCATACACAGCATGACTATTTTTTCTATATCCTTCCATACTTTCACCTCTTCACTTAGTATGGACAAAAAAGATAAGGCTAAAAGCGGATACCGTCTAAAGACGGTGGAGTTAGACCACGCATTTGTAAATTAAATGCATTATACCAAATTTCCAGTTGCAGGAATATAGATAGGTATATTTATCTATTAAAACCTCCATCTTAGCAAAACTGGTCACCTCTTACCTTGATGCAAATAATAGAAATGCACTTAACCCATTTCTTTTAAATCTTCATGATGACCAAAAACGTAGCATCAGGCCTTTACTTTAAGAAACTGCCGCTATGTCGATATTATAAAAAAGGATGGCTACACTATGATGGGAGGATGGATCGATTGAGTTGGATAAAGGATATAGTAAATCAATTAATAAAAAAGTATCGTTCTAATAATCCATTTGAACTAGCAAACTTTAAAAATGTCCATGTTATCGAGTGGAATTTGCATGACGAAATCAAGGGGTTTTACAAATATGATAGAAAGAATCAATATATTTTTATTAATTCTAATTTAGATGACATAACTAAAAGATTTGTATGTGCTCATGAGCTCGGTCACTCTCAATTACATACAAGAGTAAATACCCCTTTCTTACGGAGTACCACTTACCTTCCAGTAAGTAAGATTGAAGTAGAAGCAAACACCTTTGCTGTAGAGCTTCTTCTGCCAGATGAGTGTCTCTATGAATATGTAAGCACAAACATTACCATTAAAGAAGTAACTGCAACTTACGGTATCCCTGAACAAATTTGTCATCTAAAAAATTTTTAAAGTTTGTATAGGTACTTAGAACTAAGTCTAAAGTATGAAATTAGTCAAAATAAGGTTTAACGTATACCCTGTACAGATATACAAAGAGATGGCACGTTGAATATATCATTTAAAAATGATGGCCATCTCTTCTTTATTACACTTATTTGTTATTCCTATTTTCACTCATAAATTCATTTGCTATTTCGTTGTTAGGATCTAATGTAAGGATCTTTTTAGCAACGTTGAATGCTTCCTTTTCGGATACTACAGTTTCAGGAACATCATGTAAAAACAGAAGGTTAGTTAAATAACCTACATCTTGTTGATTAGTTAATTCAACACAACGTTTTGCGTGATATAAAGCAGTGTAGTAAGCTCCATCAATATGACATAGTGGGTTAACTAGCATATCAAAAGCTATTCCATGAAGTTCCACTTTTTCATCTTCAATTATTAAACTCATAACAAAGGCATAATTGGTAATACTGGAGTTATGAAAAGCAATATCTGTTAATGTTGCATCAAGTTCTTCATAAGAAAGATTGCTAGAAATTTTTTTAGCCTCTTCCAGATTACCACTTAAAATAAGATCCTTTAACTTGTTAGTCAATTTATTTCACCCATCCATTACTAATATATATTTTTCCGTTAGCCCTTTTAAAAGTTACTGTCACAGTTCTTCCACTCATCTTCAATGTTTTTTTACGAACACTTTTATACGCACTCTCTTTACCATAACGCATTACATGCGACATTACTTTAGAGACATCGCTCCAATTGTTTCCTGTAACTTTACTCCAATTGTGTTTACTTGCGAGAATATGTTTTCTTTTATTTGCGCTTAGTTTACTTACAGAGCTGAGTACTTTACCATAACTTCTTGATGAAACAGCGTATTTTGCGGCTTTTTTACCATATTTTTTAATTGCATATTTAATTCCATATCTGGCTACTGCTGCGACAATAACTATAGGAAGAGCAGAAGCAGACATTTCAGTAGTGTCTATATCAATAATATCTTCAGTTTCAATATCAATAAAAGTAGCAACAAAATTATCTCCTTCTACATCATGTACAACTACATCATAATTTTGACTAACCAACTGCCCTTCTTCATTAATAACCTCACCTGACACATTGATATTCTCTGTCTCCCTATCCATATCAATTTCTACAAAAACTTCCGTTTCCCCCGCAATATGTTCAGTTTCAACTACCACTGTATCCTCTGTCTTTTCTACTACCTCTAACTCTAATCCGTTGTCTAGAGTTTCAGTTTCTATTGAATCTCCATTTATATATTCAGAATTTTCTTCAGCCTTAGCAATTTGAATACCAGAAAACAATTGCAAAAATAAAGTAGCTATTATTATTGTAATAAATCCTTTTTTCAATCGCATAGGTCACCTCATTTTATATTTTTTAATATGTTTATTTGGTTTTTATACTCGATTCCATCACTATCTTTTATAAATTTTAACAATTCCGTTTTTCCAACCTTTTTTTTGTTATTAATTGTATTCCTATATTCTATCAACCAACTAGAAAGTGCTCCAGTAACATACGCAGAAGAAAAAGAAGTTCCAGAGTATAATGAATAACCTCCCTGTGAATCTGTTGATAAAATATCCTTCCCAGGTGCAACGAAATCCGTACTACCCAAAGCAGAAGCATCTATGAGGTTTAAATCAGAGTCTATTGCATTTACTGATATCACATTTTCGTACTGAGCTGGGTAATCCATGTCAAGCCCATAGGTATTTCCAGCAGCTGCTACAACAATAATGCCTGCATCAGTCGCTGCTTTTATTATTGATTTAAGTTGCATGCTGTCTGATTGAAATCCTATACTTAAATTTATCATATCTACCCCTTGAGCAATTGACCATTGAATTCCTTTAGTAAGCTCTTCTATACTTCCGTTACCATTTTCGTCAAGAACTTTTACATCGTAAATATCAATACTTTGATTTAAACCGATAATTCCCTTATTGTTGTTATTTGCTGTGATAATACCCGCAATTGCTGTACCATGATTAAATACGTCATGAGTAATACTTTCATCAGTTACATTAAATTCTTTCACTATCTTACCCTCTAAATCTTCATGGCTTTTATTAATACCGCTATCTAATACTGCTATTTTAATATTTTGATCTTCTGTTTTTGTGACCACCCCCATTAGATCCTGTCCCCAAGGTGAAACTTGTCTATTTGACCATTGAAGTTTTTTTAGATCATCCATGTTATTGTAATAGTATAGAATTGACAAAATAGCGAGAACAATTATCAATACTATACCTGAGACAAGATATTTATACTTAATCTATTACTCCTCCTTTAACATTTTATGGTAACAATAGATATTATATAGTATATCTATGAAAAGTCCACATAATTTCAAATAATCATTATCCTCCTTTGAATGAAAGTATGTGAATCAGAAAAATGTTTGTTGCAGCAGAAGAAAAACAATCGATATAGAGTAAATTATTTAAGGAACGGTAATCAATGTTTGAAAGGACTTTCGATTAAGAAACGAATTATAGAGAAGGAGAAACTACCCTTTCTTTATGCTATTTTTTATTTATAATTGGCCTCTCAAAACCAAGGAGGTAAATTATAGTAAAACATTTCGTAAGCCCGAAATAAATACAGTAATGATAAAGAGTAGATGCATTATGTAAGTACAATTTGTGGGAAAGCTAAACATAGAAAAGATGACGAGGGAATTAATTGAACTTGATAATCACACAGTTCCTAAAATGATGGCTGAGCATAAAGAGTTAAAATTTGTAGAGTTAGAGCAGACTGATTTTACTGTTAAGCATTATGAGGATAAGGCAACAGAGTACAAGCTTCAAGAGATGGTATGTCAACACTTAACTAGACAAGTGTAACCTATCCACATTTATTTTATAACATCGAATGGATAATCGCACCTATAACACCATTATCCATTCGATTTCTTCTATTTGCAATTGGTATGCATAGCATTTGAAATATGGTTTCGGACAGTTTTTTCTGATATGAATAATTCCTGGGCAATTTCTTTTGTGGTTTTATCCTGAACTAATAGTTCAAATACTTCTTTTTCCCGTTTAGTTAATAATTGCTTCGGTTTATACTCGTTGTCCTTCAAATGGTAACCCCTCCTTGCTGTCAATAGAGCTGCAAAATGAAGGGAAATTATTTAGTCAATAATAGCTTATGTAAAAGCAATTAAACGGTGCGTACATTTATCAGGGGGGCCACAGAAATCTTGTAAACTAACCCCTTCACTTACCACCTTGCTCGTTGCTTGAAGTGGAAGTTTTTTAGGTAATCGCCACTTTTAGTAACTGACGAAAAGGAAAAGGCAAATGAAATAGCATCTAGGCTACCCTTGACACGCTGTGAGAAAAAGACTACTTCCCAAAACACGTTTAACTGTATATTTAGTAAAATATGGTTTTTTATTAACATGATTATTGCCACCACTTTATTCTCTAAATGTTTTGATTTGTAAAAAAAGAGCGGTTAAACGTTCTGCACAACTTGCAAGATCGTCTTCCTAATATAACGTATCCTATTTCTGTTTACTTTTGCGCCAAAGCTATTCTCATTGATTCTCCTAATGATATTGGCTTGCCTGTTTTTGCATGAATGTATACAAGTCGTCCTCTTCCAGTCAAAGCAATTTCTTGTTTATCATCTAAAACCATATAATGTATATCAACAGAAGATCTACCAACATGATGTGCTTTCACATACACTTGGATAGTTTGATCAAAGTACAGTTGCTTTAAAAAATCGCATTGTAAATCAGATACAACTGGTATTCCCTCTGTATTCGTATTCCCATCAAAAACACCTGCAGCTTTCAAAAATTCGATTCTTGCCTGCTCAAAATAAATAAACACAGTAGTATTGTTCATATGACCAAATAAATCTGTCTCAGAAAAACGAATCGTAACTGGTATAGAAAAAGAAAAAGTTTTACTCCACTCATTTAGATTGTCAATATAAGATATTCGCACATTTTCACCTCTTTAACAAATAATGTATGGGATCGGACAAATAAAAGCTTGTCACAGTCAATTCATTTAATCTACTACCTTGGCCGCAACATGCCGCTAGTTTGATTGCTGAAAATTAAACGTAACACGCATACAAACATTTAACTATAAAAAATAACTTCACGTAGTCTTAGAGATTATTCGTTGCGATAAACGCTGTCATTTTCCTTATACTAAAAACCTTCAAAATTACTACTTTCTACAGTTTATAATGTGAACAAAAACTTTTGTTGTACAAATTTAAATTTTAAAGCGTAGCTCTTAATCCACTTCTATTCAAAGGAAAATAATCATCATTCTAAAATTTCTCATAATTAATATTGAAAAACAGCCCTCAGCCTTCTTAGAGGCAGAGGGTCGTTAGTATAGCTAATTAAATTAATGTGCGTTGTCACTTCCAAAAAAGTTTTTAAACGCTTGGATATTTGTTGCTCGGTTCATGGCAGCAATAGAAGTAGTCAGTGGAATACCTTTAGGGCAAACTTGTACACAGTTTTGCGAGTTTCCACAACCATCTATACCTCCATCTTCCATCAACCCATTTAAACGTTCACTTGCATTCATTTCTCCAGTTGGATGTGCATTAAACAAACGAGCCTGCGAAATAGCTGCTGGACCAATGAAATTGGATTTATCATTAACATTTGGGCAAGCTTCTAGACAAACACCGCAAGTCATACATTTCGATAATTCATATGCCCATTGCCGTTTCTTTTCAGGCATACGTGGACCGGCTCCTAAATCATGCGTACCATCAATTGGAATCCATGCTTTCACCTGTTTTAACGCATCGAACATGCGGTTACGATCGATAATTAAATCGCGAACAACTGGAAATGTTGACATTGGTTCTAGTCGGATCGGCTGTTCAAGCTGATCTACAAGTGCTGCACAAGACTGTCTTGCTACCCCATTAATCACCATGGAACATGCACCACATACTTCCTCAAGACAGTTCATATCCCACTGAACTGGTGTTGTTTTCTCTCCATTTGCATTAACCGGATTTTGTCTAATTTCCATCAATGCAGAAATAACGTTCATATTTGGCTTATAAGGTATTTTAAACGTTTCTGTATAGGAGTTAGAATCAGGGCTGTCTTGTCGAGTTATAATAAAAGTAACTGTTTTATTATCAGCCATTCTTACTTACTCCCTTCACTTTTTTTCGTGTAGTCACGCTTACGAGGTTTAATTAATGAAATATCTACATCCTCATAAGAAAATTTAGGTGCTTTTTCTTCTGCGTCAAATTCTGCAATCGTTGTTTTCAACCACTCTTCATCATTTCGATCTGGGAATTCAGGTTTATAATGAGCACCACGGCTCTCATTCCGATTATAAGCGCCTTGTGTAATAACACGCGCTAAATGAAGCATGTTTTCCAACTGACGTGTAAACATAACACCTTGGTTGCTCCAACGAGAGGTATCATTAATATTAATGTTTTCAAAACGTTGCAGTAGTTCTTGAATCTTTTCATCTGTTTGCAATAATTTTTTATTATCACGCACTACGGTTACGTTATCAGTCATCCACTGACCAAGTTCCTTATGAAGCTGATAAGCATTTTCTTCGCCATCCATGTTCATTAATTTTTCAAAGTGGTCTTGTTCCACTTTTACATTCTCTTCAAATAAATGAGATGGCAAATCATCGACATGCTTCTCTAAACCTTCTATATATTCCATTGCCTTTGGACCAGCAACAGCTCCTCCATAAATAGCAGACAATAATGAATTAGCACCAAGACGGTTGGCACCATGCTGCGAATAATCACATTCTCCTGCAGCAAAAATACCAGGGATATTAGTCATTTGATTAATATCTACCCACAGTCCGCCCATGGAATAATGGACAGCAGGGAAGATTTTCATCGGCACTTTTCGAGGATCTTCGCCAACAAATTTCTCATATATCTCAATAATTCCGCCTAGTTTTATATCAAGCTCTTTTGGATCTTTATGTGATAGATCCAAATACACCATATTCTCGCCATTTATACCAAGTTTTTGGTTCACACATACGTCAAAAATTTCACGTGTGGCGATATCTCTTGGTACGAGGTTACCATAAGCTGGATATTTTTCCTCTAAGAAATACCAAGGTTCTCCATCTTTATATGTCCAAATTCTGCCCCCTTCACCACGGGCAGACTCACTCATTAATCGTAATTTATCATCACCAGGAATAGCTGTAGGATGAATTTGAATAAATTCTCCATTGGCATATTTTGCACCTTGCTGGTACAACTTACTTGCAGCAGATCCAGTATTAATCATAGAATTAGTAGATTTACCAAAGATAATTCCAGGACCACCAGTAGCAAAAATGGTTGCATCAGATGGAAATGCTTTTATCTCATGCGTTTTCACATTTTGAGCTACAATCCCTCTACCAACACCTTCTTCATCAATCACTGCCCGCGCAAATTCCCAGTTTTCATATTTTGTCACAAGACCTTCTACCTCATAACGACGAACTTGCTCATCCACCGCATAAAGTAATTGTTGTCCTGTTGTTGCTCCAGCATAAGCTGTTCTATGCATTTGCGTTCCACCAAAACGACGAAAATCTAGCAATCCTTCAGGTGTGCGGTTAAACATAACACCCATTCGATCAAACATATGAATAATTCCAGGCGCTGCATCACACATCGCTTTTACTTGCGGTTGGTTTGCTAAGAAATCTCCACCGTACACTGTATCATCAAAGTGAAGCCAAGGAGAATCCCCTTCTCCCTTAGTATTAACTGCACCATTTATTCCACCTTGAGCACATACAGAGTGAGAGCGCTTTACAGGAACAATGGAAAATAAATCAACACTTACTCCTGCTTCTGCTGCTTTTATTGTTGCCATTAAGCCAGCTAAACCTCCGCCAACTATGGCAATTTTCCGTTTACTCATAACTTGTCACCCACTCCCTGTTCCTTTGAATTAAATACCGTAAGCAAATGTAAGAATTGTTCTAACACCGACATAACTTAGTGCTAAGAAAACAATTACAGTTGCATATGTAACTACTTTTTGTGATTTAGGTGTTTGTGTAATACCCCAAGTCACACAGAAGCTCCATAATCCATTGGCAAAATGGAAAATAGTAGATAGGACACCAATCATATAGAACCAGAACATAAATGGATTGGAAAGAATCCCTTCCATTAGGCTATAGTCAGCTCCTTGTGATCCTAACTGTATTCTTGTCTCCCACACATGCCAAACAACAAAGACAAACGTAATAATACCCGTTATTCGCTGTAATAAGAACATCCAATTACGGAAAAAATTATATCTTTTCGTGTTGCTTCGTGCTACAAATACAATATATACCCCTAAAATAGCATGAAACAAAATTGGAATAAAAATAACCCCGAATTCCAATACGAGTCTAAATGGTAGACTGTGCATAAAATCGGCTGCTTTATTAAAATTCTCTTCTCCATAAACAGCAAAATGATTCACCACTAAATGTTGAACCAAAAAAAGACCTATTGGAATTACACCTAATAACGAGTGCACTCTTCTTGTTAGAAACTCACGATGCTCTGTCAATGTGTTCCCCCCCTTTAATTTGATCATTAATTAGTTTCATAGTGTTGTACATATTTAAAAGTTCAACTCTTAAAGGAAGTACGGCGAGTTGACATTGTACAATTGCGACATGTTTATTGTACTTCTAACTATTGCAAGCGTCAAGAAAACGGTACCTTTATTTCTATTTTTGCATGCGTTAAAAGTATTCCCATTACTTGTACTTTTTCAAAAAAATTATTTTAATGCATACACCTTGCCCATTTATATATTTTCTAGCATTTAGGAAGCATCTTAAGTATGATAAACTAGTAGAAGCTCAAAGATTTGTGACTTGCACGTACTAAAATTATTTAAGATAATATAACAAGCTACATACATATAGTAGTGAAATCAACGTAAATGATGGTCTTTAAAATTTGGAATGTAATTTATAAAGTACTACTACAAAAGGAAAATGTATTAGAAAAACTTGGCTTGTCGCCAATTTTTATGACGAAAGCTGTAGTTTTTCTTATTCTATAAACCTTACAAATTTTTATACTTTTTTATAGTATAAACTAAAAGTACGCTCTATAGCACTCGTCGTTCACTATTAAGAGCGAGTTGCAAACTTTAACTTTTAAAGTATTCATTATAAAGAAAAAATGTTCATTGTAGGAAGATGTTTATTTACCCTTACTTTAAGAGTATTCAGAGAGGATGACATGGAATGACAAACCAACAAACAACGGTTATATCCGTTCACGATTTAGAAGCATTACATACAGAAGGTGTCGGCTTTGATATTTTACGATATGTTAGTTTACCAGAATTACTAGGTGAAGAATCTCCAACCCTGTTATATTTCATGGGGAGAAAACTTGCCAGAAAGTTTGATATACAAACCGTAGATGATGTCATACATATTTTTACACTTTTAGGCTTCGGGCGATTAGAAGTTGTAAAAGATAAACGCAAATCAATGACCTTTCAATTGATGTCTGATGCAGTTGCGTCACGATTACAAGCTTCATTTTCTACCGATTTTCGTCTAGAAGCTGGTTTTTTAGCAGAAGCTCTACATATAATTGAAAACAGAGATTGCGAGTGCGTAGAAACGATTAATAAAAGAATTCATCAAGTTGAGTTTAAAGCCATGTTTTCGGTGGATTAATAGAAATAATTAAAACAAGTGTGCTCTTAACCCCCGATACTACAAATTTTTTACTAAACATTGTTATAGAAACATTTCGTTGGTGCAAAAGATCAAGAACCGACCGAGATTATTGATCTTTTAACCCCCTTTGGACAAGTGCCTTAAATATCCGCCAAGAACAAAGGCTCGGGGCGCCCGGTTAGCAACGTAGAGAGTAGAACGAATCAACGAAAGTTTTAGGAATTATGATGAGAAACGAACCGATGATGACTTAGCTTAAGGCAATGGAGTGAAGTCGCCTAGTTGCTGGGCGCTGGAGCCGGACGTGGCTAAAAACTTAGTTAGTTTATCAAGTTTTATAATTTCCTAGACCATAAAAAAGCAGTAGATTGCCAGATCATGGCGCTACTGCTTTTCTATGTTAGCTGCTTGAAAATGGGTAATAATATTTTCAGCGACATCACGTGGAATACCTAATCTTATCAGGTCGTCCATACTAGCTTGTTTTATTTCCGTGATTGTTTTAAAATGTGTTAGCAACAATCTTCTTCTTTTTTGACCAATACCTGAAATATTATCTAATTCAGATTGTACAACGTTTTTCCCACGTAATTGACGATGAAACGTAATGGCAAAACGATGCACTTCTTCCTGCACCCTTTGGACAAGATAAAATTCATTCGATTTGCGATCTAAATCTATAATTTGAGGTGGAAATCCATATAAAAGTTCACTTGTTTTATGACGATCATCTTTTGCTAAACCACATAAAGGAATGTCTAGCCCTAACTCATTTTCTAGCACATCCAATGCGGCACTCATTTGACCTTTTCCACCATCTACAATAATTAAACCTGGTAATGGAAGTTTATCTCTTAAAACTCTCGTGTAACGCCTTCTAATAACTTCTCTCATTGTTTCATAATCATCCGGTCGATCAACATTGCGGATTTTGTATTTACGATACTCATTCTTAGCTGGCTTACCGTCTATAAAAACAACCATCGCAGAAACTGGATCAGTCCCTTGAATGTTGGAATTATCAAATGCTTCTATTCGATGCGGTGTTTCAATATTTAGAATTTCTCCTAAGCGTTCTACAGCTACAATAGTTCTTTCTTCGTCTCGCTCCATAATAGAGAATTTCTCATTTAACGAAATTCGTGCATTTTCTTCCGCTAGCTTCACCAATTCTTTTTTTCTTCCACGGTATGGCGTATGCACATCTACCTCAAGTAAATCTTTCAATAGTTCTGTATTGGTACCAAGAGGAACAAGAATTTGTTTTGGCTTCGGATGGTTTTGATGGAGGTAAAAACGGCCAACATAACTAATAAATGTTTCTTCAGCTTCATCGAAAAAAGGAAAAACAGCTATATCTCGTTCAATCAACTTCCCTTGACGAATAAAAAATACTTGGATGCACATCCATCCTTTATCATAACTATATGCAAAAATATCCCTATCTGCCTGGTCGTTTAACGTCATTTTCTGTTGTTCCATGACAGATTCAATGTGATAAATTTGATCTCTTAATTCCTTCGCTCTTTCAAAATTCAACGCTTCACTCGCTTGCTGCATTTTCTTCGTTAAGTCTTTTTTTATTGCTTTATATCCACCATGTAAAAAAGATGATACATTTTGGACAATTGCTGCATATTCTTCTTTTGTCGGCGGATTGTTACTACAGGCGTAACATTGACCCATATGATAGTACAAGCAAGGGCGCCCAGGAAGGTTATTACATTTTCTAAGAGGGTAAAGTCGATCCAATAATTTTTTTGTTTCTCTCGCCGCGATAACATTGGGATAAGGACCAAAGTATTTGCCTTTGTCTTTCTTTATTTTCCTCGTAATTAGCAACCTTGGATGGCGTTCAGAAGTAATTTTTAAGTAAGGGTAAGACTTATCGTCTTTGAGCATAACATTATATTTAGGATCATATTTTTTAATTAAATTCATTTCTAAAATAAGTGCTTCTATCTCGGAAGAAGTTACAATATACTCAAAACTTTCAATCTCTTGCACTAAACGTTGCGTTTTTCGGTCATGTGCTCCAGTAAAGTAAGAACGCACCCGATTCTTTAATACTTTTGACTTTCCAACATAAATGACGCTTTCATATTTATCCTTCATCAAATAACAGCCTGGCTTTGCTGGTAAAACCGCTAGTTTATCTTTTATACTTTGGTTCATCTACATTCATTCCTTTAATAGACATGTTCTACCATGTAAGACTCTAGAAAATCCCTTGTCACTATTTAGCAACAAGGGATTCTTCATCTTCTATTCTAAAGAATAGTATACCATTTGTTAAGCATGTTTGTTAATTAAATCAACTAATGCTTCTTTTGGCTGAAAACCGATTACTTGGTCAACGACTTGACCATCTTTAAATAACAACAATGTTGGAATACTCATCACACCAAATTTACCTGCTGTTTCTTGGTTTTCGTCAACATCTAATTTTACAATCTGAACTTTTTCAGACATTTCACCATCAATTTCTTCCAATACTGGTGCAATCATTTTACATGGTCCACACCATGGCGCCCAAAAGTCTGCTAGCACTAAACCTTCTGCAGTCTCTTTGGCAAACGTCTGATCAGTAGCATTGATAATTGCCATTCTTTCATTCCTCCTTGACTTAGATAAAGCTTTCCCGCTTATTACGTTGAGTATATCATCGTTTAAATAAGCATCCTAATTATTTGCTTATGCATTGTTTATATCATTTCTAAAGCCTAAAAATCAATTCATATGTTTCCTTTCTATGTACACATACCTAATGATTGCTCCGAAAATCTCTCCCCCTCTTAAAAGTTGGACCCAACGGCAAGGCCCTACGGAGAAAAATGAACTATATTTTCAGAAAAAGATGTGTTTGCTTTGCCACAGCATGTGGAAAGCGATCAGTTCTTTGACTTCTATAGAGAGAGTTTCCGGAGCATTGGCTATCCTTATTTTAGTATCGTTAACACCTTTTTCTTCTAAGCCCCTGTTCCTACTTTTGCTTTCTTCACTTCCTCAATCAAAAGTGGAATAATGTCAAACAAATCTCCAACAATACCGTAGTCTGCTATATTAAAGATGGTCGCTTCTGGGTCTTTATTAATAGCTACAATTACTTTGGAATTTGACATACCTGCCAAATGTTGAATGGCACCAGAGATACCAACTGCAATGTATAAATCTGGCGTGACAACCTTCCCTGTTTGCCCAATTTGCAAGGAGTAATCACAATATTCCGCATCACAAGCACCTCGTGAAGCTCCTACTGCACCACCTAATACTTCGGCTAATTCATAAAGAGGTTTGAATCCTTCTTCACTTTTCACACCGCGACCACCAGCTACAATTACATTTGCTTCAGATAAATCAACACCCTCAGAAGCTTTTCTTATTACATCTTTAATAACCGTGCGAATATCAGCAATTTCAACTGCTTTATCAGTTACATCTCCCGATCTGGATGTATCTTTATCTAAGGCTGCAATATTATTAGGACGGATAGTAAAAAATGTTAAACCATCCGTAATAACTTTCTTCTCAAATGCTTTCCCAGAATAGATAGGACGGACAAATTGAACTTGATCATCAGCTATTTCAATGTCTACTGCATCTGAAATGAGCCCAGTATTTAGCTTACTTGCTAACTTTGGCGTAAGGTCCTTTCCTACGGATGTATGCCCCATCACAATTACTTGTGGGGCTTCTTCCTCAACAACAGCCATTACTGCTTGACAATAGCCTTCAGAGGTGTAATTTTGTAAGTTTTCGTGTGTAACTGTTATTACGCGGTCTGCTCCATAATGAATCATTTCTTCTCCTAATGAGGACAGTTCACCATTACCGCATACTACACCAACTACTTCACCATCAGCGTGAACCTTTTTTGCTGCTGCTATCGCTTCAAAAGAAACATTTCGTAATACACCATCTTTCACTTCTCCAATTACTACTATTTTTTCACTCAAGTTCATTACTCCTCTCTGTCTTAAAATTACAGTACTTTCGCTTCCGTTTTCAATAATGTAACAAGTTCTTTTACTTGCTCTTGCGGTTCACCTTTTAGTACCTTGCCAGCTTCCTTCTCCGGCGGTAAGAAGATATCTACTGTTTTCGTTTTCGCTTCTACGTCATCTTCATCTAAGTCTAAATCGTCTATTTCCAGTTCTTCTAATGGTTTCTTTTTTGCTTTCATTATTCCTGGAAGTGAAGGATATCTTGGTTCGTTTAGCCCTTGTTGGCAGGTCACCAATAGTGGCAAAGTTGTTTCTACTATTTCCACATCTCCTTCCACATCTTTTTCCACGGTAGCTGTATCTCCACTAACCTTTAAGTCTGTAATCGTTGTCACATATGGGATACCTAGTGCATCTGCAAGCCGCGGACCTACTTGCCCACTTGCTTCATCAATCGCTACATTCCCAGCAAGGATTAAGTCCGGTTCTTTATCCTCAAAAAACGCTTCCAAAATTTTTGCTGTTGTATATTGATCACCATCTTCTACATCATCTTCTGTATTTATTAACACTGCTTTATCTGCCCCCATTGCTAAAGCAGTGCGTAATTGTTTTTCTGAACCTTCATCTCCAATTGTTATAACGGTGACTTCACCTCCATGCTCATCCCGTTGTTTAATGGCTTCCTCGACGGCATACTCGTCGTATGGATTAATAATAAATTCAGCACCTTCATCTTCAATTTGCCCGTTTGATACGTTAATTTTTTCTTCTGTATCAAATGTTTTCTTGAGTAACACATAAATTTCCATCATTGCTCCTCCTTTTTGTTTAGTTATCCTGGAAGTTCGGTTTCCGTTTTTCAATGAAAGCTTGCACGCCTTCTTTCGCATCCTCAGATCCAAAAATTTCGCCAAATGCTTTTGCTTCTTCTGATACTCCTTCTGCAAATAAACTAGTCTTTGCATAAGGTATTAAACGCATGATTTGCTGAATAGTTAACTTGCTCTTAGAAACTATTTTTCCAGCTAACTGCTTTACTTCTTCGTCCAAAGCGTCTGCTTCCACTACTTTATTTGCCAAGCCATAAGAATATGCTTCTTCCCCATTGATTGGCTCTCCAGTCAATATCATTTCATACGCTTTAGCCGAACCAACAAAGTGCGGCAAACGTTGTGTACCAGCAAAACCTGGTATAATACCTAATGTTATTTCAGGTAAACCAAGTTTTGCCTCCTTCGTTACAATTCTCATATGGCAAGCCATAGCAAGCTCCAGTCCTCCGCCTAGAGCAGCGCCATGAATAGATGCAATAATCGGAATGTGGAACGTTTCCATGCGAGCAAACAAATCTTGCCCTCTTTTCGCCATAGATTCATAGTCAGATGCTTGCTGCAAAGCTGTAAATTCTTTTATGTCTGCTCCTGCTGAAAAGAACTTCCCTTCTCCTTTTAAAACAATCGCCTTTATACTTGGGTCTCCCTCTATCTTATTCAACACTGCTTCCAAATCCTTTAATAGAATACTAGATAGAGCGTTTGCTGGCGGACTTTGGATCGTTACATAAGCAATAGAATGATTCGCTTCCAAAAATAGTGTGTTCGTCAAACTTCATCCCCCTTTGTTTTATTGATCTACTACTTTGATTGAAGTCCTTCTGTTAATAATGTATGAACTTCCGTTGCTAAATCAACAAGATTGTACTTTCTATCTTTCATTACCCAATTTGTAACCGTTTCATCTAGTGTACCAAAAATCATCTGACGAACAAGTCGTAAATTCAAATTTTTTCGAAAAACTTTTTCTTCCATCCCTTCTGTAATAACGGTATCGATGACATTTAAATAAGGTTTTAACACATTATTGATTTGTAAACGCAAGGAAGGATTCGATTGCCTCAACTCCAACTGCGTAACAATAGCTAAATGGTGATCTTCACTTAACTGGCGAAAATGTAGCTTAATTAGTTCGTAAAGCTTTTCATTTGCGTTTTCCTTCTTCTGAATGGCATCTGTAATATGCGTAATAAATTGCCCCATTTTTTCTTCAAATACAGAGATTAATATATCTTCTTTGTTTTTAAAGTACAGATAAATCGTTCCATCTGCTACTCCTGCCTGTTTGGCAATTTTAGATACTTGAGAGGCATGGTAACCATTCTCTGCGATAACCTTTACTGCCGCCTCGATAATTTGATTGTATTTCGGTTTATTTTTCTTCATGATTCTCTCCTAAATTCGATACAATAATGAATGATTGTTCATTCATTATTGTATCTCTTTCTAAGAGAACTGTCAATGCCATTGCTTGTACAAAGCTAGATAAAAAAGAGCCAGAGAGCTCAATTTACTTGTAAATTTTCTTTTTCTTCATCAATAAGTTGTCTCCTTAGAATTTTACCAACCGCTGTTTTAGGAAGTTCTTCACGAAATTCATAAATGCGTGGTACTTTAAATGCTGCTAAGTGTTTTCGGCAATACGTATTAAGATCGTCTTCTGTTATTGTATAACCTGGCTTTAAAACTACATAAGCTTTTACTGTTTCCCCTCGATACGGGTCGGGAATACCAGCCACAACAGCTTCTTGAATCGCTTCATGCTCATATAACACTTCTTCTACTTCACGAGGATATATATTGTATCCACCAGCAATAATCATATCTTTTTTTCGATCTACAACATAAAAGTAGCCATCTTCTGTTTGGTATCCTAAATCACCCGTAAATAACCATCCGTCTTTTAGTACTTGGGCTGTTTCTTCAGGGTTGTTCCAATATCCTTTCATAATTTGCGGACCTTTAACAGCAATCTCTCCAATCTCTCCGAACGGCGCTTCTTCCATCGTTTCTTCATCAATTATTTTAGCATCTGTATCTGGCCACGGCACCCCAATACTACCATTTCTCCGTTCGTGCCAAACAAAATTTGCATGGGTAACAGGGGATGTTTCTGTTAAGCCATAACCTTCTACAAGTTTGCCACCTGTCACCTTTTCAAATTGTTCTTGAACCTCTGTAGGTAATGGTGCAGAACCACTTATACAAGCTTCAATCGATGATAAATTATACTGCTCTAATTTAGGATGATTTAATAAAGCCACATAAATTGTAGGTGCTCCTGGGAAAAGTGTTGGTTTATGCTTATCAATCGTTTTCAATACTTCTGTTGCATCAAATTTAGGTAACAAGATCATTTTAGCACCCATCATAATCGCATTATTCATAACTGCTGTCATTCCATAAACATGAAAAAACGGTAATACTCCTAATACGATTTCCTCACCAGGATTCGTTTTATAAATCCAGGCTTGGCACATTTGGACATTAGAAACTAAATTATGGTGAGTAAGCATCACTCCTTTTGGATTTCCAGTTGTTCCACCGGTATACTGCAATAAAGCCAAATCTTCTTTTGGATTAACGGCAACCTTTTCATAAGCAGACTGGGCGACATCCATCATATAATCCCATACATGTATATTGTCGGATTGTTCTACTTTGACAACCATATTGTACTGTTTCTTTTGTATATAAGGATAAATTAAGTTTTTAGGAAATGGCAAATAATCTTTGATGCTTGCTACAATAGTATGTTGGATATCTGTATTATTTTTTACATTTGTAACACGGGGGAGTAAGATATCTAGACATACAATAAAAGTCGCTCCAGAATCCTTCAGCTGATATTCCAACTCCCTTTCTTTATACAGTGGATTTGTTTGTACAACGATACCACCTGCCATTAAAGCCCCATAATACGTAATAACAGATTGTGGACAGTTTGGCAGCATGATAGCAATTCGATCTCCTTTTTCCATACCTAGTTGTTGTAAGTAGTTGGCCATTTTGGTTGCTTGATTATAAAGTTCTTCATACGTCAAATCCTTCCCCATAAAATGAAGCGCTTTCTTTTTAGGGAATGTTTCAGCACTTTCGAGTAAAAATCGATGGAGCGGCTTTTCATCATAGTGGAGTGATGTTTTTATTTCAGGTGGATAGTGCTGAAACCAAGTTTTCGTTTCTCCCATGTTTTTTCCTCCCTTTGCTTTATGCTTATTTACATTATACCGATTAATCGTTATTTTTTGAAATGTTATTTAATTATTTTTTAGAAAAACTTGATTACCGCCAAATCTTTATGGTGAAAACCTTGTTTGGCTAATACGATAAAACCTTTTCCTATTGAAAAAACTTGGCAAATATGCCAAGTTTAATGATACATTCATTATAAGCAAACAAATACTCAACGTTAGAGCAATAACCATATAATCCCTACAACAATAAATAAAATAGCTACAACAATTAATATCTTTGCTAAACGATCTAACACCATAGGTTTCTCCCCCTCTTACCCTATGCTAGCACCAATAACAAAAGCCAAACCTACTGAAATAATCATTGAAATAAATCCGACTGCTTTGTTGCCATTCCCTATCTCTTCATCGACTTTCAGTACTGGTGTCAAAAACTCAAACACAAAATAACTTAGTAATAACAAGATAAAACCGTATACACCCCAACCAATACTTTGAACCAATGTATCATTATGTTCAATAGAGTAACGAAAAATAATCGCAATACCAAATATCTTCCCGCCTGTTGCCATGGCTACTGCAAAATTTCCTTTTTTAATTTCTTCCCAATTTTTATATGACGTAACCATTTCTAAAATCGCTAAGAACACTAGCGTGCATAAGATCACCACACTGTATCTGGCTGCAGTTTGTACGACTACATTTTCCCAAAAGGCTACTCCCATTTCCATCCTATTCACCTCGAATACTCACTCTTATTTCAAATTAATGACCGTTATTCCACTACCGCCTTCTCCAGCTTCACCTGGCCTGGAGTCAACTATTCTCGGATGTTGTTGTACAAACTGCTGAACACCTTTTCGAAGCGCTCCAGTTCCCTTTCCATGTATAATGGAAACCCTTGGATAACCAGCAAGTAGCGCATCATCCACATACTTTTCTAATTTTAACAGCGCATCTTCTAACCTCTCTCCTCGAAGATCCAACTCTGTTTTCACATGGTAATTGCTTCCTTTAATAGTTGTAATTGGCTGCTCATACTTCTCTTTTGTTTTACTCATATAGTGTAAATCTTTTCGATTCACTTTCACTTTCATAATGCCAACTTGAACCAAATACTCATGATTGCTTATTCTTTCTAACACTGTCCCCTTCTGATTAATCGTAAGTAGTTTAATGTCATCACCAGGTTCTAGTACTTTTTCTTCTCGTTTTTTGGAGGGAGTAGAGGTGTCTTGTTTTGCCGATAGCTCCGGTTTAGCATCATCAAGCATTTTCTTAGCTTCAATCCATTCATGCTCTTTCCACTCGGCTTCACTGCGCATGTTGCGAATTTCTTGAACAATAAGCTCTGCCTCTTCCCGTGCTTTTTGAATGGCTTTATCAGCTTTCTCTTCAGCTTTCCGGTACAGTTTGTCTTTCTTCTCTTGCCATTCATGCCACATATTCTTTACATCTTCATAGAAGTTTTCTGCTTGTTGTAGCAAGTCATGAGCTTGCTCGTAATCTTTTTCTGCCTTTAATTGCGATTGTTCTAAAGAAGCAATCATATTTTCAACATTTTTGGAATCCATGCCAACGTAGGACTTTGCATGATTAATAATTGCTGCGGAAAGCCCTAAGCGCCGAGATATATCAAAGGCATTACTTCGTCCAGGTATGCCTAATAACAAACGATACGTAGGACGTAACGTCTCAATATCAAATTCTACAGAAGCATTTAAAACTTGACGTCGATTAAATCCGTAAGCTTTTAATTCTGGATAGTGCGTGGTTGCTATTACTCTAGCTTGTCTTTCAATCACTTCATCGAGGATTGCCATTGCTAAAGCTGCGCCTTCTTGAGGATCAGTACCAGCACCAAGCTCGTCAAACAATACAAGTGTTTTTTCATCAATATACTTTAAAATGTCTACAATTGTAGTCATATGTGATGAAAACGTACTTAAATTTTGCTCTATTGACTGCTCGTCACCAATATCTGCAAAAACATGAGAGAACACAGCAAGCTCGCATCCATCCAATGCCGGAATTTGCAAACCAGATTGAGCCATTAAACAACAGAGTCCGACCATTTTTAAGGTGACCGTTTTCCCCCCTGTATTCGGCCCTGTAATTACAATAGCTGTATAATCATTGCCTAACTCAATATCATTCGCAACAACGTCTTGTGAATCAATTAATGGATGTCTAGCTTGGTTCATTTTAATAAAACCGCGGTCATTCATTATTGGTTTCGTACCTTTTATTGCCTGACCGTATTTTGCACGGGCGAATATAACATCCATCTTTCCAAGTATATGAACATTATGCTCTAAAGCATTTACTTCTTCTGCAATCAAGTTGCTAAGTGAAACTAATATCCTGTCCATTTCTCTCTTTTCATTAACAAATGCTTCTTGTAATTGATTATTTATATCAACAACAGCTTTTGGCTCCATAAATAGCGTTTGACCTGAAGCGGATTGATCGTGAACAATTCCTCCGATAGCACTACGATATTCTTGCTTAACCGGGAGAACATAACGATCGTTTCGTATTGTGATGATGGCATCTGACAATTTGTTGCTATGTGTTTTCGTAAAGTTGCTTAATTTCTCTCTGACCCTACTTTCTAACGTACGAATGGAAGAACGTATTCCTCGTAACTTTTCAGAAGCACTATCTAGCATATGACCGTCATCATTAATACAACGATTGATCGCTTGTTCTAATTGTCTTAACGGACTAACTTCCTTTGCCATTCCACTAAGAATAGGAACATCCTCCTCTAATCGATCGACAAAGTCTTTTGCCATCCTTGCACCATATATAGTGCTAGAAACCTCAATACACTCGCCTGCAGATAGCACTCCTCCAATGGAAACGCGTTTTAAACTTGGACGTATATCAAAAATTCCTCCCAAAGGTAGCGTTTTATTTAATCTCTCTATATGCGTTGCCTCATCCGTTTCATCTTGCAAGCGAACCACTGTTTTCATATCTGTAGAAGGGTGCGCTTGCTGCAATGCTTGTTTTCCAATAGATGTTGCTGCATAGTTGGTTACTTGTTCAATAATTTTATCAAACTCGAGTACGCGTAACATGCGCTCGTTCATGTCAATAACTCCTTTTACAGGTTGTTCAAGATAAATAGGAGCTTCTTGATAACCTCTATTTTTGCTTTTCCGATCTTCGGGTTGTACACCATACACCGAAATATATCTATAAGAACGATCATTATTTATTTCGGTTAAAATAAGCAATCAGTTCTTGCGTAGACCACGTGTTCATAACCGTTTCTGGTTTAATCCATCCTTTTCTAGCGACGCCAACTCCATATGTCATATGCTCTAACATTTGGTAATTATGAGCATCCGTATTGATTGCTAATGTAACGCCTTTTTCTTGAGCTTCTCGAGCCCACTGATAAGATAAATCTAGACGATTTGGGTTTGCATTTATTTCTAATGCTGTATTTGTTTGTTTCGCTCTGTCAATTAAAGCACTAACATTAACTTGATAACCATCTCGCCTACCAATTAATCTACCTGTAGGGTGAGCAATAAGTGAAACGTAAGGATTTTCTAATGCTGCTTCTAATCGATACATCATTTTATCTTCGGGTTGGTTAAAACTCGAATGTATGGACGCAATAACAAAGTCAAGTTCACGCAGAAATTCATTGGAAAAATCAAGATTTCCATCAGGTAGTATATCCATTTCTACACCTGAAAAAATATGAATATCAGGATATTTTTCATTTAAACGTACTATTTCTTCATGCTGTTGACGTAATCGTTTTTCAGTTAATCCGTTAGCAACTTTTAAGAATTTAGAGTGATCTGTAATCGCGATAAATTGATACGACTTTTCCATCGCTCGTAAGACCATTTCTTCCAACGATTGTGCTCCATCACTCCACGTCGTATGCATGTGTAAGTCACCATTAATATCCGACAGCTCTAAAAGTGGATAAGGCGATTGAAATACCTCTGTTTCTCCAGTATTTTCCCTTAATTCAGGAGGAATATAGTGCAGCCCAAAATGATTAAAAAAAGCTTTTTCTGAATGAAAGATAAGAATTTCTCCCGTGTCTTCGACTTCTACACCATACTCGTTAATCTTTTCACCACGTGACTTTGCTATTTGACGCATAGCAACATTATGTTCTTTTGAGCCAGTAAAATGGTGTAGCGTAGAAGCAAATGCATCCTGCCGAACCATACGAAAATCCACATTTACATCATATACATCTTCCATGACAATAGATACTTTCGTTTCCCCTTTAGCAATTACGTTTTTCACCCCATCCATGGCTAATAAATGGTCTCTCACGATAGCTGGTTGTTCTGTTGCGATGATAAAGTCGATATCTTTGACAGTTTCTCTCATCCGCCGCAAGCTTCCTGCTCTTGAAAAACGATCGACTTCTTTTATTTGGTTCAAGTAGTCTTCCAATTTTTCAGCTAAAGGTAGCATTATCGCAATTGGTAAACGTTCTGGGCGTTTATTTGCATCTTCTAGTGCTATTAATATTTTTTCAACTGTTTTTTTTCCAAATCCCGCTAATCTTTCTACCCGCCCAGTTTCACAGGCTTCCTTTAATCCTTCAGCATCTGTAACACCTAATTCATGATAAAGTTTAGCAATTTTCTTACCACCAAGCCCTGGAAGCTGTAATAATGAGAGCAAACCTTTTGGAACTTGCTCTTCTAAATCTTGCAAGGTCTTAGATTGTCCTGTTTGTATGTACGCTTGAATAACAGCACTTGTTCCTTTGCCAATCCCGTTGATTTTAGAAAAATCATCGATTTCTTCTAAAGATCGATCATCTCTTTCCAACGCTTGTGCAGCTTTACGATAGGCGCTAATTTTAAAAGGGTTCTCTGCTTGTAATTCTAAATACGTCGCTATCGTTTCCATTAATTTTATAACATCTTTTTTGTTAATTTCCATCCTATTCACCAATCTCCCCCCAATAAAAACCATTATTTATTGGCTACATATGTGATCCAAAGCTCTTTAATTTCATTTGAGAAATAAGGAGTACGTTCAATAATAAATAACGCAACTGAAGAATCGTTTATCCATGTTTGTATTTGAGCAATTGGTATCAAAGCTGCAATATATAGGAAAATAAAAAGTAACAAATATGTTTCTACAAAGCCCAGAATGGCTCCTAATAATTTGTTTACAGAATGTAAAATCGGTAAAGAAGCAACAAAATCAAGCATAGAAGCTATAATTTGTAGAATGATTTTTACCGCTAGAAAAATAACCAAAAATGCAATAGCATTATAAAAACCCGCTTCAAGAGGCAAGTCTTGTAAAAACGTTGCCCACTTACCTTCTTCCTCTAAACCAGGATAAGGGATCCATAATTCCAGTTTAGGTCCTAACTCATCGTAATACAAAGCTGCTACAACAAAAGATGCTATAAACCCAATGAGATGGAATAGCTGTAAAATGAATCCTCTCTTTAACCCAATAAAAAAACCCATCACTAATAACAACAATAATAAAATAGTAACCATATGTTCTTGTTCCTCTTTCTAGTTAGTCTTCCTTTTTCTTCATAGAACCTAATAAAGAAGCATATTCTTCTTTTAATTTTAAATAATCATTCATCGTATTTACAGCAGTTAGTACAGCTAATCTTGTCGTATCGAGCTGCCTATTTGCTTCTTGGATTTCATTCATTTTTTGATCCACTAAACTGGCAACCAATTTAATATGATTTTGTGGCTCTGTTCCTATAATTGTATAGGTACGATTATGTATCTCTACCGTTGTTCGAGTTTTTTCCTCATTGGCCACGTTTAAATCCTCCCTGATAAAGAAAATTGTCCATCTTATCTTAACATGAAGTAGGTGATTAAGGAAACGATCAACTCCTTCACAACTGATTTTATCAATGGTTTGCGGAAATAGAAATTATCCTTTAGTATAAAAGAAAACTTCTATACAATAGTAGGTACTGTTATCTTTTACTTCGGCATATTTTGTATACACCCAACCCTTGAAGTGAGAGCTTACAGCATCTTATAAGCGAAATAATTTAAGATGAACTGGAGAGAATCAAATGTCACAACAAGTATATCAATTTTCTAATACAGTGATAGACAAAATGAAAGCTTATTATGCAAATTTTTTAATTACGCCACCCCAAGGCGCTTTGTTTCGAGCAAAAACAAACGAAGCGGTTATTACGGCATATAAATCAGGAAAAGTATTATTTCAGGGCGCTTCTCCAGAAAAAGCAGCTAGTCTATGGACAAAAGATGCTAAAACTGCCTCCACACAAGCTACTTATTCCAACAAAGCGAAAATAAATTCCTATACGCCGAGTCCCCAACTGTTTTCTAGTAATCATATCGGTAGTGATGAAGCAGGGACAGGGGACTATTTTGGCCCTATTACTGTGGCAGCAGTCTATTTGACGAAAGCCCAAATTAGTGAATTAAAAAGGTTGGGCGTAACGGACTCCAAAGCTTTGACAGATTTAAAGATCCGTCATCTAGCAAGGGATATCATCCAATTAAACATCCCATATGCCCTAATTGCTTTACGTAATGAAAAATATAATCAATTACAGAAAAAAGGATGGACACAAGGTAAAATGAAGACGATGCTCCATCATCATGCCATTCAACGCTTAATCAAAAAAATTGATCAAAGCCCATTAGATGGAATTCTTATTGACCAATTTTGTGAACCTGTTGTGTATAAAAAACATTTAGCCTCTGAAAAAGAAGTGCTATCACCGTCTACTTTTTTCATGACAAAAGCAGAGAGTTACTCTACCTCCGTTGCTGCAGCTTCTATCCTTGCAAGAACTAGTTTTCTAAAGCAAATGGATATATTATCAGAGCAAACAGGTATTACATTGCCAAAGGGAGCTTCTCAAAAAGTGGATCAAACGGCAGCTGTAATTATGAAAAAGTACGGAGAAAATCGCTTAACTCAAATCGCAAAGGTTCATTTTGCAAACACAAAAAAAGCACACGCTTACCTAAATTAGAAATCACGCTTTTCTCTGTAGCAAACTTAACGCTTTACACCAACAGTTGCCAAGAGTTAGCCCTTTTCTTAGACAATAAAGTTTAAGGTTTCATATTCTTGTATAACTTTGCTAAAAAATTTTTTATACATTTTGCTTGCTCTTTGGATTATAAGGGGTGCCTTGAATGTAAAAAGTTCCCACCTGTTTAGCAATTCATGCTTGAACAAGTGGGAATTCAAGTTATTAACAAAAGTATATTTCAGCTAACGAATTTTCTCACTATCCAGTAAGCTTTCCCTATTGCTTAAGATCGAATATATGCGTTAAACTTCTTCTTGACTGCTTCTATGATTTGTTCGTAAGACGCTTGAACCTCATCATCTGTTAATGTTTTCTCAGGATGCTGATATACTAAATGAAACGCTACAGACTTCTTGCCTGCTTCTAAATGCTCTCCTTCATAAACATCAAATATAGATACATGCTTCACAAGCGGTGCGCCAACATCCATAATGACTTGTTTTACTTCAGCTGCAAGCACAGTGTGATCAAGAACAAAAGCAATATCGCGTCCAATAGATGGATATTTAGGTATTTCCTCATAAGTAGGTTCGTTTTTATACGCCTCTAATAACCCTTCGACATCGACATCAAATACATATGTTTCTTTTAGATCAAATTGCTTTTGTAGGCGTGGGTGTAGTTGACCGATAAATCCAATTGTCTCGCCTTTTAAATGAAGAGATGCTGTTCTTCCAGGGTGCATGTCTTTATGCTTACAAGGCTTGAAAACAACTGCTACATTTAAGTAATTAAACAGTTTCTCTAAAATTCCTTTTACAACATAAAAATCAACTAGTTTATTTTCTTGTTGCCACGGATGATGAACCCAATTTCCTGTTACAGCGCCAGCTAATCGAAGTCTTTCTTCTGGTTGTTTTGTTAACGTGCTTTCTGCTGTCAAAAATGTTTTGCCAATTTCATAATAACCTAGATCAAATTCATTACGTGCTCTGTTGTGAGTTAAGATACGCAAAATCTCAGGTAAAAAACTTAGGCGCAAATATTTATGTTCTTCACTCATCGGTAAAGCTAATTCAATTGGAACATAATTTGCTTCTGTTAACTCAGGGCTAATTAACGTATTAGCGGCATTTTCACTAATTAACGTATATGTGCGACTCTCCATCAACCCTGATGCTTCCATAATGCCTTTTATTTTGCGAATTAATATTTGTCTTTCTGTAAGGCCTCCAGCTTGCCCAGCTCCAACTGGCAATGTGTATGGCAATTTATCATAGCCGTAAATACGCGCTATCTCTTCCAACATATCTTCAAAAATGCTAATGTCGCCTCTACGTGTTGGAATGTATACAAGATATTCTTGGCTTCTTTTTTCAAATTTAAATTGCAAGCGTTGCAAAGCATCTTCTACATCAGCAGGCTGTAATAATGTACCTAGACGTTTGTTAATTTCAGTTACATTCACTTTAACCTGTTTTTGCTCACGGTTTAATGCATCATATGCTACTACTCCTTTTGCAATAGTCGCATTGGCGTATTTTCCCATTAATTCGCACGCTCGAAGCCCTGCTTCTTTTACTCGATTTGGATCAACGCCTTTCGTAAATCGTGTACTTGAATCGCTATATAGACCCGTTGACTTCACTGCCTTCATTACCGTGCTAGAATCAAAATATGCTGCTTCAAGTAAAACATTTTTCGTTGTATCTGTGACTTCAGTCGATAAACCTCCCATTACTCCTGCTAGAGCAATCGGATCTTTCCCATCCGTGATAACTAAATGATCTTGTGATAATACGCGTTCTTGCTCATCCAATGTAACGAGTTTTTCATTGGTTTTAGCGTGGCGAACAACGATTTTTTTCTCCCCTAATTTATCATAATCAAACGCATGTAGGGGCTGGCCGTATTCCAGCAACACATAATTCGTTATATCCACCACGTTATTAATTGGGCGAATCCCAGCTGCTATTAAATAATTCCGCATCCATAATGGTGATTGTTCGATCTCTACATCACGAATAACAAAAGCACCATAATACGGATTAGCTTCTTTTGCTTCTACTTCAACAGCAATATAGTCTTTTGCCTCTTCCGTCCCCTCTTTTGGGTTTGGACTCGGCAGTTTTACCTCTCTGTTTAAAATAGCTCCTACTTCATACGCAACTCCTAACATAGATAGGCAGTCAGCGCGATTTGGAGTTAAATCAAATTCTAAAACAGCATCATTCAAGTTTAATAATGGCTCCACTGACTCACCAACTGTTACATCCTTAGGGAACACATAGATGCCATCAGCTACATCTTTTGGTACATATTTTTCTTCTATACCGAGTTCTTGTAGAGAACAAATCATTCCATTTGATTCAACCCCACGTAGTTTAACACGTTTAATTTTGAAATTATTTGGTAGGACAGCCCCTGGTTTGGCAACAGCCACTTTTTGCCCTTGTGCTACATTAGGAGCTCCACAAATAATTTGTAACGGCTCTTCCTCCCCAACATCTACTTGGCATAAGTTAAGCTTATCAGCGTTTGGGTGTTTCTCACAGGATACAACGTAGCCTACGACGACATGTTCGCTTTTCTCAGCTACATATTCAATGCCATCGACTTCAATTCCTGATTTTGTAATTTTACTAGCTAACTCTTCTGGACTTATATCTGTTATATCTACGTAATTTTTTAACCAATTTAATGATACTAACATGCAAACTTTCCTCCCTAAGCATTATGGTATTGCGTTAAAAACCGAATGTCATTCGTGTAAAACTGCCTTATATCCTTAATTCCATATTTCAACATCGCAATTCGTTCAGGTCCCATACCGAAGGCAAATCCGCTGTAAACCTTTGGATCATAACCAGCCATTGATAATACATTTGGATGTACCATACCCGCGCCTAAGATTTCAATCCATCCGGATCCTTTACAAATAGAGCAGCCTTTTCCTTCACATGCTTTACAAGAAATATCAATTTCCACAGATGGTTCTGTAAACGGAAAAAAACTTGGGCGAAAACGAATTTTTCGATCACTGCCATACATTTTTTTGGTGAAAACATCTAGTACACCTTTTAAATCACTCATTTTCACATCTTTATCTACATATAAACCTTCAATTTGTGTAAACTGATGGGAATGAGTGGCATCATCTGTATCACGGCGATAAACTTTTCCAGGAGATATCATTTTCACTGGCTTGTTACCACCATATTCAAGCATCGTACGTGCCTGTACAGGAGATGTTTGTGTACGCATTAATAACTCTTTTGTAATAAAAAAGGTGTCCTGCATTTCCCTTGCTGGATGATTTTTCGGTAAGTTTAATGCTTCAAAATTAAAATAATCCGTTTCTACCTCAGGCCCTTCTCTGATTTCAAAACCCATTCCAATAAATAAATCTTCAATTTCTTCAATTACTTTAGTTAATAAGTGCTGGCCACCGAGTCTCACTGGTCTGCCAGGAAGTGTTACATCTATCGTTTCTTTTTCTAATTGCTCTTCTAAAGCCATTTCTTCTAATTTCTCCAATTGCTCCTCAAGGCTTAAGGTTAATCGTTCACGCACTTTGTTAGCAAGTTCTCCAATAACCGGGCGCTCTTCTTTAGAAAGTTTCCCCATCCCTCGCAACACACTTGTGAGTGAACCTTTCTTACCTAAGTAGGTTACTTTAATATCTTGCAGTTCTTTCGTAGTCTTAGCTTGTAAGATCTTTTCCAAAGCTTCTTGTTCAATCATTTTTAACTGCTCTTTCATCTTCTTATTTCCTCCTTTATTCATTCTTACATAGCTTAAAAAGCAATATAAAAAGCCTCCTCCCAGCAAGGGACGAGGCATATTTTCGCGGTACCACCCTAGTTCATACAATGTTTCCAAAGTATCCACTTCATTCCGATAACGGGAATAACCCGGAATACCTTTACTCATTAAGAATGAGGTCCAAGTATCTGCTCCAGAGTGAAAGGATGAACTTTGCTACGATGAAATGTTTTCAGTCTATGACATTTCTCCCTGTATACGTAATAGAGGCAAATTCTCCGCTCCTTCAACGCTTTTGCTATTATGTTATATATATTATAGATAAACACAAGAAGGTTTGCAACATTATGAGCGTAAATAGTACATTAAAATTCCAGAAGCTACACTGACATTTAACGATTCAGCTTTCCCATAAATTGGTATAGTCACCCGTTTATCTGCTAACTCCATTATTTGTGTTCTTACACCGCTTCCTTCATTTCCTACAATAAGTCCTGTCTTCAGCTTTGGTTTTACTTCTGTATAATGGAACGCATCCTCTAAAGCCGTTACCCATATTTCAAAACCTGCTTTTTTAAGCGAAGCAATTTCCTCTTCTAACCTGGCTATCCTAATAGGAATATGGAACAAAGAACCTTGCGTAGCACGAATAACTTTATGATTAAAAGCATCTACTGTTCCTTCTCCTAGAATTACTTCTGAAAAACCTGCTGCATCTGCCGTACGAATTATCGTTCCAAGATTACCAGGATCTTGCACTGCATCGACGATAAGTACAGGGCTTTGCTTTATGGCAAATAATTCTCTCATAGACACTACAGCTGCAATTCCTTGTGGTGCATCCGTTTGAGATATGGTTGTAAAAATAGTATCTTTCACCACAGTAACTGGGATGTCGTTTACCCACGTAGGTAGAGATACACCTTCTTGAATAATTAACTCCTTCATCGTCCATCCACTTAGAAAGGCTTCTTCAACTATGTGAAAACCTTCAATGAGAAACGTATTTGTATTTTCTCGCCCTTTTCGAGTGTGTAACTTTTTCCAATTTTTCACTTTTGTATTTTTAACAGATGTAATTATTGATTCCATACGTATCACCCTCATTCACCTTACATAGTATACATATTTTATCCTTATTCGGTCAAACTAATTTTAGCGTGCAAAGGCTAAATTATTGTTGCCGATAATTTACCTATATGGTAGGAAATGCATTAGCACATCCTGTAGTCCTTCATTTATATTATATAATCTGCCCTAATCTACAGAAAACTTTAGCCGTGCAACGTAATTTCTTAAGCTTTTTAATTTGCAAAGGAGGAATTGTCTTGGATTTAAATTTACGCGAAGCAATACTTAGCAATATTGCTTCTAATGACCAATCCCAATTGGAAGCAACTATTGTTGATGCCGTCCAGAGTGGAGAAGAAAAAATGCTTCCTGGACTAGGTGTCTTATTCGAATTAATCTGGGAGAATGCAGAAGAACAAGATAAAGACCATATGTTAGAAGCTTTAGAACAAGGTGTAAAGCAAGCTACAACACAGTCCTAAACCTTAAGAGAGTAGCACTTGAAAAATTAGTCAAGTGCTACTCTTTTGCTTGCACTATAATAAGAAAAATTTGTTTATTGATAAGTCTGTTTTGTACTATAAACCAAAAAAATTTATACGGTTCTTATAGCGGCTCTGTATTAGAATTTTTTCTGTCATTTGTACTTCTTGTGCTATTATACATATTGTCTCGTATGCGCTCACGAGACAGAAACAATGACTACTAAATATCAGTCGAATTTGCCTAAATTTTTAAACACTAGGACTCAAATGGCATGAATAGTACAGTGAATTTACCATTTGCTCCACTAAATACATAGGTATTATTACCCTTTTTCACTTTAATTTTTGAATCACACACCTTATTTTAATTTTTCCCTACGTGGACAAGTATTGGCACAATTTGACTATATTTTTACAAAGTGATATAAACATAAACAGATACTTCATTGTCATTATTACAGGATTATGTAATACAATTAAATCGGAAGTATTTACAGAGAGGGGAAAAGTAATGGAGGAAACAAAGAAACGTAAGCTGTCACCCAAAACATTAATTGGTATTACTATAGGGGCAGTAATACTAATTGGCGGAACTGTTGCGGCTTATATTTTCGCAAATTTATCAGATAAGCAGAAATACTTTTTAGCAGAAAAAGAATCAATAGCGTTTATGAATGAGCAAATTGAACAACGATATGAATCAGAATTTGATTGGTTAGAAACTACTAGAGAAGAACCGACGGAAACAAATTATGAATTGTCAGCGGAATCCGATATTCCTATTATTCAAGGTGGTATGGGGGTAGATCCTGCTCAACTCATCAATAATTCTACTATTTCTTACACACATGCTGCTGATATAAAAAATAAAAAAATATCTGGAAATCTATCAGCGAATATTGGCGAAATGAAAGTGGATAACATTACTTTTCATTTAAATTCCAAACAATTTATGGTAGGTTTACCGTTTCTGGAACAATTCATCTCGTTAAAAGGTGAAAATGTTGGCAAACTATTGCAAGAAATCGACCCAGCTACTTTTACAGGCGAAGAAAAGGTTGATTTTAATACGTTATTTGAAGAAGCACTATCTGAAGATGATAAAGAATATATTCAAGAAGAATATGGCAAGTTTATTTATGACCAATTACCAGACGAAGCTTTTAAAACAGAAAGCGAAACGATTAAAGTCCATGATAAATCATTAGAAACAGACAAAATCACGATGCAATTAAGTGAAGAAAAAGTAAAAGAAATTTTAAGTAAAACCATAGAAAAATTACGAAAAGACGATAAAATGAAAGAGCTTTTCCGTCAATTTTTAGAAGAACAATTGATGGGGATGGCAGCCATGCCTGAAATAAAAAAAGAGATAGACCAAACAATGGAAGATTATGATACTTCTTTAGAAAAAGCAAAAGAAGATATAGATGGATTTCAAATTCCAAAAGGTTTAACATCTACCATTTGGGTGCACGATGATTTAATTGCCCAACGCGATTTTAATATTCAACTCGGTCAAAACAAAGAACGACTTACTACAATCGAGTTTAAAGGGACACAACTTCTCCAAGAAGAAAGGCAGCAATTTAATCTCGCTTTAAACGTTGATGACGCTATGGAAGGTGGTAAAGTAAGCCTCTCCGGTGATTTATCATGGAAAGATAAAAAAGCGGAGGATTCTCTGAAACTAGCGTTTGACGAACAAGCATTTACTTATGACGGCAAAGAAACGTTAAAAGATGGAAAACGCGATTTTGAACGTACGATTAATCTTCAAGATCCATATACAGGTGATACACAACTCATTTGGAACGGTACATCTAATTATGAAAAAGATCAAATGAACGAGGAACACAGCTTTGCTTTTACTGATCCAAATGTTGATCAAAATTTATTCTCACTTCATGCTAATGTTGAAGGAAAAACAGTAGACAGTGTAGATATTCCGAGTAAAGATAAAACTACAGAAATTGGAACAATGAATAAACAAGAACTTATGGAATTTTTCGAAACGGAAGTTACACCTAAATTCCAAGGTTGGATGGTAGAAATGCTATCAGCTACCGGAAACATGGAATTCTAACGATAAATACAAGAACGAACGGAAGTGCCCATTATGCATTTCATGAAAATAACATTATTGTTTATAACATATAATGCACTGCAATTAAAGAGGAAGTGGTATGCACTTCCTCTTGTTTTACTTCTCCCCATTTTTATCGTCGGCTTACTAGCGTATATTACCATAACATTTGTTACTCCAGATGAACAAAATCCTATACAAGTTGGACTAGTTGATTTAGATCAATCAAAGGAAACAAAGCTATTCATTAATATGTTGGATGAAACATCTGAACTTGGCAGCTTTATACATGTACATAAAATGAGTGAAACAGCAGCGAAACAAAAAATGGAGAATGATGAGATCAGCTCCTACATACTATTCCCAGAAAAATTCACGCATAATTTATATCAAGGAAATCCAGTTACTTTATCAATGATAGGCAACCCAAATCAACCTATTCAAAGCCAAATGGTTTATACAATAATGGAAAGTGTGACAACACATATAAGGGCGTCTCAAGCAAATGTGCTCACGTTAAATCGTTACGCCAAAAAACTCCCCTTAGATGAGCAAGAACGCAATGAGTTTGTCTTTGAACAATTTAAGAAGTTTGTGTTCTACACTTTAGGAAGAAAGCAGCTTATTCAAGAGGAGCAATTAATTAATCAGGCTACCGCCACCCCCGCTTCTTACTATAGTCTTGGTGGCTGGTTTATCATATTCACATCATGGTTACTACTTATATACACAGGATTACACCGTGACGTAACAGCAAAAATGGAACAAAGAATGATGCTCTACAATGTACGACCAATTCAACCGATATTTGCTAAACTAGCTGTAACTATGGGCTTCGTTTGTATGCTTGGTTTAGGTCTATTATTTGTACTTCATATATTATTAGGTTGGGATATTCAACTCGTAGACGCAGTGAGGATTATGCCTGTTATTATTTTATATAGCTTTTGCTTCTTATTAGCCATTTCTATCGTAGAAGCTTTCATTCGTTCTCATCGGATGCGACTCGTCGTACAAATTAGCCTTACTTTGGCAATTCTTTTATTAAGTGGCTCTATCATTCCAACGTTTTATTTGCCACTTTCATTTCAGCAAATGCTTCCCTTTACTTTTTCTTCGGAAGCATTCTACTGGCTACAAGAATTATTACTACATAAACGCTTGTATGTAGACTACATTCCATTGTTACTAATGACTGCCGTTGGTTTTTTTGTTCTTTCTAGTATTACCATTGGAAAGGAGCGCCTACATCGATGAAATCTATTATCCAAACCCGCTTCTTGCATTGGAAACATCATTTCTATTCCTTTGTTTTTTGGCTGTTTTTCCCTCTTGCTAGTGTGATTTTTCTTCATTATTTGCTAATAGACGTTCAGACAGAAAGCAAAGTCCCGGTAGGTCTTGTTGTAGAAGATCAAACAAACACCGCTTTTGAATTGGTAAAAGAATTGAAACAATCCTCTCTTCTTCGTATCTACGAGTTAGATGAAGACAAAGCGCTTCAACAATTGAAAAAACATGAATTGGATAGTGTATTTATTATTAAAGATGGGTATGAAGAAAAGATGCATAGAGGTAGTCGAAATCGGCTAATTACTAGTTATCAATCAGATTTATCGTTCGCTTATACTTCTGTTTCGGAAATGGTAGCCTCTTTCGTTCAAAAAAATACAGGACGAATTAAAACCGCTCATACTGTATTACAATTGGAGAAACAGTTGACCAACAGTCAGGAATGGACAAAAGATGAAATTATTACTACAAGTAAAGAGATCGAGACAAATCAGAATTTATTATCAACTCAATTTCAATATCGAGACCAAGTAAACAAAAGAGAAAAACAAGTATCATTATGGAACCCCTGGGGGATATGGATATTATTCGCAAGTTTGGCCACTTTCTTTCTTTTTGATTGGGTGATTAAAGAAAACAATGCGACCGTTAAACCACGATTTGTATTTATTCGGTTTTCTTTTAAGAAATATGCGTTACTCAATCTCACATTATATACATGTTTATTACTTTTCATAGATGTTATTACAATTTTTGTTTTTCACTATATTCTTGAGATACTAACCCATTTCTCACAAATTATTGCCATCGTCACCATAAGAATGATATTGAATGGTTTTGCTTTTTTATTCGCTTTTAAAATGAAACGTTTAGTTACGTATTATAGCCTATCTTTCATTATTACATTATTACTTGCTTTAACTAGCGGAGCAATTATCCCTATTGATCATCTAGTTAAGAACCTGCCAACTATATCTGTAATTCACCCGTTTATTCCATTTCTCGAAGGGGCATTACATAATATTTGGCTTTATATTGTAGGCTTACTAATTATTATTTGGTATGCAAGAAGGGAAGATACATATGCTTAACGTAGAACGTATATCTAAAACTTATAATAAACAGCCTATTTTCACTGATGTCTCCTTTTCCATACATCCTGGTGAAATTATCGGTTTGGTCGGTGAAAATGGGGCAGGGAAATCGACTTTATTACATGTATTAGCAACTTTACAGATGCCTACAACAGGGTCCATTCAATTATACGACTGGTACTACCAAAAACATCGTAAGCATGTACGACGCCATATCGGATTTGTACCGCAAGATATCGCTATATGGGATAATTTTACCGTTCGTGAAAATATGGTTTTTTTTGAAAAACTAGCATGGAAAAACAAATCCGAAAAAGGATTGAAAGAATTATGTCTTGATATGAATTTAGATCGTTGGCACGATAAAGTTCATACGCTGTCTGGAGGCATGAAACGAAAACTCAATCTAGCCATTAGCCTTATTCACGACCCGGCTCTGATTTTATTAGACGAACCGACAGTCGGAATAGATTTAAAATCAAAAAAGGAAATTGCTACTTACTTGCAAAAGTTAGCGCGTAATCAACAAAAAATGGTCCTTTACACTTCTCATGATATGGATGAAATCAAAGCTTTATGCTCCAAAGTTATTTGTATTGGTGAAGATCCTTTTTATAGGAATTTATTACAACATGCTGGCAAAAAAATTGTCCCGCTTAATAACTCATTCCCTTAATTATAAACTTATAGTAAAATAGTATATGACCGTTAGGAAGGAGAACACAGTATGGAAATAAGAGAGTTGCAAAAAATGATGCAGTATGAAGCGATGTCTATCCTTACATCTGGCTCAAATGGGTTTTCCAGTCATTCACCAATGATGGAACTTGCCTTTAAGCAGTTGTTGCAAGAACAGTTATCCAAAGCAAACACACTACAAGCTACTCATTCTTTACCACCTAAGAACCATAACCATACATATCCATTAAATAATACGTTAGCAACTTCGTATTCAAAGATGACAGCGACAAGTGATACAACTACTAAAGAGATAGATACGCTCATTCAGGATGCCGCAAAGAAGTACCAAGTAGACGAGCGTCTCATTCGCTCTGTTATCCAGACAGAATCCAATTTTAATCCGCTAGCTAAAAGTAGCGCCGGAGCTCAAGGTTTAATGCAATTAATGCCTGCCACCGCAAGAGGCTTAGGTGTAACAAATCCATATGACCCGCAGCAAAACATACAAGGCGGTGTCAAATATTTAAAGCAAATGATGGACAGATATAACGGTCATACAGAATTAGCTTTGGCTGCTTATAATGCCGGGCCTGGAAATGTAGATAAACATCAAGGAGTTCCACCTTTTAAAGAAACTCAAAATTATGTACAAAAAGTAATGCATCAATATTTAGCTTAAAGATTAAATTTACTTGAACGCCTGTTTGTAGCCTTCATACTTCATGGTTTTCTTTTAAAAAAAGACTAAAATCCGAACTCATTTAAATTCTTAATCGAATTTTAAATATGAGTTCGGATTTTTTCACCAATAAACTTGTATACAAGTAAATCTTTTTTAAGCAAGAATTAGTTCATTTACAGTATCACGATCCAGCTTTTTAATCGTCTCCACAATTAATTTTACCGCATGTTCAAAATCATCTCGATGTAAAATACCAGCATGCGTATGGATATAGCGTGTTGCAATTGTAATAGATAAAGACGGCACACCGTTTGCTGTTAAATGAATAGAACCAGAATCGGTACCCCCGCCAGCCATCGTCGCAAATTGATACGGAATGTCATTTTCTTCAGCGGTTTTAACAACAAGGTCACGTACTCCTTTATGAGATATCATAGAGGCATCGTATAACACGATTTGTGGCCCTTTACCAATTTTGCTATCTGCTTCATGATCTGAAACTCCTGGCATGTCACCAGCTATACCTACATCAACACCAAAACCAATATCTGGTTTTATCGTGTTGGCAGCAGTTTTAGCACCACGAAGTCCAACTTCTTCTTGTACAGTTCCAACACCATAAACGATGTTAGGATGCTTTTGTCCTTTTAGTTGTTTTAAAACCTCAATAGCAATTGCACAGCCAATACGGTTGTCCCAAGCCTTAGCCAACAGTAGCTTTTCATTTTTTAAAGGTGTAAACTCAAAATATGGAACGACGGAATCTCCAGGTTTTACACCAAATTCTTCCGCTTCTTCTTTGCTAGAAGCACCTATATCAATGAACATATCTTTAATTTCTACTGGCTTTTTCCTTGCTTCAGCAGAAAGAATATGAGGCGGTTTCGATCCAATAACACCTGTTACATCTCCATGACTTCCCATAATCGTAACACGCTGGGCAAGCATTACTTGGCTCCACCAACCACCAGCCGTTTGAAAGTAAAGAAAACCTTTATCATCAATTCTTGTAACCATAAAACCAATTTCATCCAAATGCCCAGCAACCATTATTTTAGGGCCATTCTCGTCGCCGATTTTTTTAGCGATTAGACTACCTAAATTATCATACATGACTTCATCTGCATATGGAGTAATGTAATTGTTCATGACGTCACGGGCTTCTTTTTCATTGCCTGGTATCCCTTTTGCATCTGTCAAATCTTTAAACATAGTTAATGTTTCATCCATCTTCGTCATATGTATTCACCTCTTCAATAAACTCTTATCTATTATACCTCTTTTAATCAAATTTTAATATTTTTAAAGCATGCGCGTGATTTTAAAAAAACTGTTGTTTCCATATAGAATTGTATAAAACTTTTGGTTAGCATAAGCGAAACAACTTTTTTGCCCTAACAATTTGACAATAAGCTATTCTTTACATTCTTCTCTTCTAATACCCTTCGTCTTGACGTACGAAATTCACTTCATTCTTTTCTAGATAAGCTCTATGAACATCTACTTCCGAAAATCCTAAAGCTTGACCTAGATGCAAGTATGTTTCCCATAAATGACTATAATTAACCGACGTTGGATGTTGAAAAAATTGCTGACAGGCTGTGTACACGTTTAGAAATAACGTTGTTTCATCCTCCACGTTATTTCTAGAAACGTTCCCGCTAAAATAATGACCCTTTGTAATTCCTAATGAGAGTAAAAAGTGAACGCCATCCACATATTCTTCTAATATTGTCTCTCTTTCACTTCTCGGCTTATTACTCCAAAATTTAAAGCACCTTGTCTCATTGGCTAATTCTCCCAACTCCACAAGTAATGCCAAATACTTCTTTTCGAATACATCTTGTTTCTTTATATTTTGGTTCGTTTCAATAAATGTATCTAGCTCGTTCTGTAATCGATATAATTTTTCCCAATTCATAATAAGACCTTCCTCACTTCATCTTTTTCTACGATTGTAACATATAAAAATAAAAAATAGTGAAACCTTTATATATGTCATTCCGTACTACAAAGGAATAATGATCAGGGAGACGATAGTATGATAGTCATTTTATTTCGCGTACTAATTGTGCTGGCTTTGGCATTGCTTATATATACTTGGATTCAATATTATCGTAATCCCCAACGAAAATTGCAAATAGCTAAAGCAGAAGGAACATATTATTTTTTAGACGAACCTGGAAATAGTAAAAAAAATCTTCAATTTGTTTATAAAGGATGCTTGTTTGAAGGTGAGAAATATGTTGGAACTACAGAAGATTCTTTTGAAGTAGTTAATATACATATTACAGCCAAAGATCCTCTTGAGCTTAGTGGTTTACGAAGGGACGACTTATATTTTCTTGAGGAAGAGATCCTTATCCGTTATCCCCATGCAAAAATTGAATGGAAACATCCGATTAATCAATTGTTATTAAGCTCTTTGAATTAAATTATGATAGAGAGATGGCGCTACGATTAGTTGAAAATTTTGGCCTCTCAACAAGAGATGAATGATTGAAGTGTTACTTTTGCACGCACTTTTTGAACATCCCTTTTATAGTGAAGAGCCGATTATATTTTTCATCTGCTATAGCATGTGTAATTTAATGTGGAGCAACGTATTTAAGAGAAGCTCTAAGTTATTTGCAGTGCTATAGAACGCGTTCGATTCATCGATGAGAGTGCAAGCTTAATCAAGATAGATGTAAGGTACTATTAAAAACATTGAAAAATAAGAAGCGGGAGATAACAGCTCTATTCACAGAAGATTTTAAGTCATTGTGTAAAAACTTGTTTTATCACCCTTAAGCATTGCGATTTAGCCTTTTTTTTTAATTGAATGAACAATAATCACAGATATGAATAAATGCTTTTGTTCGTATATATGTACCTCTCCGCTCTCATTTCATTTTCTGCATCTCGTTTGCTATCCTCTCTCCTATGTACCTTCCCTTGTTTGAACATGAAAAAAATCTTGCCATTTGATATAAATTTCTTTTCTACGCAACAAATAAACAAATGGCAAAAGTATCAGTAAGCTTAAACCAATGTAGAGTGGCGTCAAATTTGAAATCCATTGACCAATAGATGTATAAATAAATGCTATCGGAATGTTAGTCAAAAAAGATGATTTTGTATAATCTTTTAAGCCCGATGATATCTCTAACAAACATAACGAAAGTAAGTGGAAATGGATAAATGGTATCAATCGAAGCAACGCTATTTGCGATGTTGTTAAAGCTGTTTGCTTACCAATTATCTTTCCTTTTACCTTTTGAAATCGTTGCATAGACTTCGGCATCTTATATACAAAAAAGTAAAATATAATACTTGATAATGTAATACCTATAAGGGAATATACTGTCCCTGCAATAGCTCCAAATAATATACCACCTGATATACAAATAAATATAACCGGTAAAAAAAGCAAAGGCCTTAATAAATGAAAACTGATAAATAATATAGGGGCAAATAAGCCTCCTCCTTCAATGAAAGCGAGTAAATAATTCCCCATTAATTCCATCTTGAGCCTCCTTCTTGTTGAACTATTACAGACACAAAAGTACCTACTAGTACATGTATATGACAGGAGACGAGCCTTTATGACAAGAAAATAATAAACACAGGTTCCAGAAATAGTATGTTACACCAAGCCATTAAACATGTAGTATATCAAAAATAAGCAATGACCAAAAAATAATACAGGGATACCAAAAATAAAACGCCTATGTCTCGTTTTGTGGCGATATAATTTCATTCCTAACCAAATTCCCAATGCGCCTCCTAAAATCGCCAACATCCATAGCGTCCTTTCTGGAATTCGATATTGTTTCTGTTCTGCTTTGCGCTTATCCATTCCCATCAATACAAAAGCTATACTATTAACACCTAGCAAATAAAATAAGATAGTATTCCACTGATTCACCTGATCATTCCTCCCCGCTTCTATTTCTACTTAAGTTTTCTCTGCGATTAGAAAGACTTGGCTTATCGCCAAGTCTTTCCTGCGAATTCTCTAGCTTTGCGTACATTAGCACAAAGGCGCAAGCGCCCGTTCAGCAGCGTAGCGAGTGGAACGAATCAACGAAAGTTTTAGGAATCATGCCACTAAAACAGGGGTATGCCGACGGTGGGCGGTAAGCCCGTTTTTAGTCGGCCTTCCTTTTTAACACGAACCGATGATGACTTATCGTAGGGCGATGGAGTGAAGTCGCCTAGTTGCTGGGCGCTGGAGCCGGACGTGGCTAAATAACTTAGTAAGTTTATCCACAGCTGCTAGATTTTTTATTTTCCTATACAATAAATAAAAAGGACCAAATAACTTTGCAATCGCAAATATTTGGTCCTTACTTTCTTTTATTTCAATGCTTCTTTTGCTTTCGTAACTAATTGCGTAAAAGCTTTTTCATCGTTAATTGCTAAGTCGGATAGCATTTTACGATTAATATCGATTCCAGCTACTTTTAAACCATGCATTAATTTATTATAGGACATGTCATTTAAACGTGCTGCTGCATTAATACGAGAAATCCAAAGTTTACGGAAATCACGTTTTTTCTGTTTACGATCACGATAAGCATACTGACCCGATTTCATTACTTGTTGCTTTGCTGTTTTAAATAACGTTCTTTTTGAACCATAATAACCTTTAGCTAATTTAAGGACGCGTTTACGACGTTGACGCGTTACTGTTCCACCTTTAACACGTGGCATAATAATTCCCTCCTAGTACAAATAAAAAATATATTTTACCGTTCTATTTCAATATGCTTGCTTATTTATAAGGAAGCATTGTTTTAATTCTTCTGTAATCACCAGCTGATACTGTGGTTGTTTTACGAAGTTTACGCTTTTGCTTTTGCGATTTATTTGCAAACATGTGGCTAGTGTATGCATGGCCACGTTTTAATTTTCCAGTACCTGTTTTTTGAAAACGTTTCTGAGAACCTTTATGGGTCTTCATTTTTGGCATAGTATTTTTCCTCCTTATAACTAACGATCTAAATCTACTTCTCATTTACTGGAGCAAGCATCATAAACATATTACGACCTTCCATTTTAGGCTTTGTCTCAACAGTCGCAATATCTTTTACTTCCTCAGCAAATCGATCAAGTACTTCTCGTCCTAATTCTTTATGCGTAATAGCACGTCCGCGGAAACGAACAGCGGCTTTTACTTTGTCGCCTTTTTCTAAGAATTTACGAGCATTTTTTAGCTTCGTTTCAAAATCGTGGTCCCCAATTCCAGGGGTAAATCGAACCTCTTTTACGTTAATAACTTTTTGTTTTTTACGTGCTTCTTTCTCTTTTTTCTGCTGTTCAAAACGATATTTCCCGTAATCCATAATTCGACATACAGGCGGTTTTGCGTTGGGAGCAACAAGCACTAAATCAAGATTGCGTTTTCGAGCAATTTCTAGAGCTTCTTGACGAGGTTTAACACCTAACTGATCGCCATTGGCATCAATTAAACGCACTTCACGAGCACGAATTTTCTCATTAACATTCATTTCCTTGCTAATTATCATCCACCTCCAAATATTTTCACTGCGATCTTTTTGACAAGTTACATTCGTTTCAAACAACTAACTTAGCAAAAGCTAAATTTTAGACGCTAGCTTATAAACGATATATTTATTCCAACGTCTAAAAAAGCGTGGGCAACACGGGCACCCACACTTCTCCAATCGTCTATATGAATCGGTAGAACCAGTCAACTGCCACCAGGCGTCGAGCAGGTGAGAAGCGGGTGCTTCTTCTTGTCTTCAGATCATTTAATTATCAACTACATTATAATAGCATATGTATCGTAACATGTCAAAGAGTTTTTATAAAAAGCACCAAACCGTATTGGTTCTCGTTACCCTTTCTTACCATCATGAATTATTTCCATAAGTCGCTGTTCGTTTTCTGTAGTTACACCTTCTGATAGTCTTGCAGCTGCGATGATTGGAGCCCACTGAAATATCTCTTTTCGCTTTAAATCACTCGTCTTGCAGTAATTAAAAAGATATTTTTCCGCTATTTCTAACGAGAATTGAGAGTACAACAAATACGTACGATATACATCGGCGCCAATATTACCGATACTAGCATCTACCCAATCAATAATTGTCACACGATTATTAGATGCAATTAGGTTAAAAAAATGGTAATCTCCATGGCATAAGCTAGCGTCCTCAGGTAACATGTCCAACAACTGCATAAGGTGTACTTTTTCCGATCTTTCCAACTGATTAACAGCAGCAATTTGACGCTCTAGCTTTTGTTTCATCCGCTCCATAGCGCTCGAATGAACTGTCTTTTTATAATGTAATTGTTGCTGCACAGCTACAGATAAGGTAAGAATGTCATCTAAGGAACAGATTTCCTCTTGATACATTTGCCCTAACGTTTTTCCTTGGATATATTCCATTATAATCGCTTGCCGATTATCAATTTTTCTTACAACCCAAACTTTCGGGACATTGATACCACATGAATAAACAAAAGCTTGTTTTCTTGCTTCTCGTAACGCCTCATTAGGAGCGGATTTTTCATGGAATAGCTTCACAATGATATCGTTGCATATATAAATATCAGCGGTATTTCCTCTTGCGATTGGGCTTCCAAACGTCAATAAGCTCCCTCCCTTTTTTATTATATATTTCTCTATTTGCCACATAAATCCTTTTTTGCACTATAGGAAAGTATAAGAAAAATAAAGGCTTTCGTCAGGATTGGCAACAAGCCACGTTTTTATAGTATAAAGAAATCAAAAACAGCCTCCCTTGAGCAAGGAAAGGCTGTTTTAGTCTGTTTTATGGTATGGAATGCATACCATATAAAGGTTAATATTATGAGGCAATGAACGAGAGTTTTCTCCATAAAATACTAGCGATAAGCGAAATTAGCTACTATTATTTAGCTTTGTGCAAAACTTTATTGTCAATTTCTTGCTTAATCCTAGCGATAAACGCATCAAGCAAAACCGTCTCTGTTTCTTTTTCTCCGTAACGGCGAATATTTACAGCATGTTCGTTCACTTCATGATCACCTAGAACAAGCGCAAATGGTATCTTTTGCGTTTGGGCCTCTCGAATTTTATAACCAATCTTTTCATCACGCTCATCTACTGCAACCCTTACTCCTTCTAACCTTAATTTATCAGCAACCTGTTTTGCATAATCCAAATGCGCCTTTGGAGATACTGGAATCACCTTCACCTGAACAGGAGCAAGCCATACAGGGAACGCACCTTTATATTCTTCAATGAGGAATGCAACGAAACGTTCCATTGTAGAAACGACACCGCGATGAATAACTACCGGGCGGTGATGTTGACCATCTTCACCAATATATGTTAAATCAAATCGTTCCGGAAGATGAAAATCAAGTTGAACGGTAGATAATGTTTCGTCTTTTCCTAACGCTGTTTTCACTTGGACATCCAGCTTTGGACCATAGAACGCCGCTTCACCTTCAGCTTCTACATATTCTACTTGAAGTTCTTCCATCGTTTCTTTAAGCATCGCTTGTGCTTTTTCCCACATCGCATCGTTATCTACATATTTTTCTTTATCTTCTGGATCACGATAGGATAAACGGAAATAATAATCGTTAATACCGAAATCCTCATATACTCTTTGCACAAGCTCAACAACACGAATAAATTCATCTTTCAATTGATCTGGACGAGCGAAAATATGCGCATCATTTAAAGTCATGGCTCTCACACGCTGTAATCCAGCTAATGCACCAGACATCTCATAACGATGCATCGTTCCAAGCTCAGCAATACGCACAGGTAGATTCCGGTAGCTGTACAGCTGATTTTTGTATACCATCATATGATGTGGACAATTCATTGGTCTTAGTACTAATTCTTCGTTGTCCATCGTCATCTCTGGAAACATGTCTTCATGATAGTGATCCCAATGCCCGCTCGTTTTATATAACTCGACACTTCCCAATACAGGTGTATAGACATGATCATAGCCAAGACGTTCCTCTAGGTCAACAATGTAGCGTTCTATAGTTCTACGGATTGTTGCCCCTTTTGGCAGCCAAAGCGGTAAACCTTGTCCTACTTTTTGTGAGATCGTAAAAATATCTAATTCTTTACCTAGTTTCCGATGGTCACGTTCTTTACGTTCTTCCAACAATTTCAAATACGTGTCCACTTGACTTTGTTTTGCAAACGCCGTTCCATAAATACGTTGCAATTGTTTGTTATTACTATCCCCACGCCAATAAGCACCTGAAATACTTAACAGCTTAAAAGCCTTAATTTTATTTGTAGAAGGCACGTGAACTCCGCCACATAAATCAAAAAACTCCCCTTGTTTATAAATCGTCACTTGTTCATCTTCTGGGATGGCATCAATTAACTCTAGCTTCAAGGGATCGTCTTGAAACATTTCTATAGCATTTTCTCTTGATACTTCTAAACGTTCTATTTCTAGAGCTTCGTCTATTATTTTTTTCATTTCTTTTTCTATTTTCGGAAGATCTTCAGGTGTAATCGAATGCGCCATGTCCATATCATAATAAAAACCTTCTTCAATTACTGGACCGACACCAAAGTTCACATCTTTATACAACCGCTTAATCGCTTGAGCCATTAAATGAGCTGTCGAATGACGCATAATTTCTATACCCGCATCATCTTTGTTCGTAATAATTTCTATGGATCCACCACGATCTAATTTACGTCTTAAATCAAACGGTATACCATCTATCTTAATAGCTAATGCCTGTTTTTTTAATCCAGAGGAAATGGAACCGGCAATCTCCTCGCCAGTTACGCCTTTTGGAAAAGCTTTTTCTGCTCCGTCTGGAAATACAAAAGTTAATTCTTCTGCCATTATCATCACTCCTTGTCAAATTAAAAAACGCCCATCCCTTTGCTTAGTTGCAAAGGGACGAGCGTTGGTCACGTCGTGGTTCCACCCTAATTCCCGTAAATCAATACGGCTTCATTCATCTATAACGCAGATAGTACGCTGTTGCTTTGCTATCGCAACAGGGCTCGAAGGTGGTAAACCATTCCTAGTAAGCGGGAACTTCCAGCCAATGATTCCCTTCTCTATCCTACCTCGCAAATGATTCTTATCCTTTTCATCGCCGATTGTAATTTAATAATAATATAATTTGTATTATAGCGCTTGATTATAGAAAAAGCAAGCCTATTGTTGTTCTTTCTGCAAATAGTGAGAGAATGGAAACTTGCGAAGTGGTTCAAAAGTCACTCTTTCCTGAAATACATTAATCACGGTTAACGTTTTCGGTTCTGACGGGTCATCTCCATAAATATAAATATGCTCAGGTGCCATCGCAATAAGTGGAGCTAAATTAAACTCATTATCATCCAAACCTACTAAATACAATGGTTCTTTTTGCATCATCATTCGTAATTCTAGCCGTGAAAGAGGTTTACCGTTGCCATTGTAAAAAGAAAATGTTTCACCTTGTACCATATAAATATGAGGTACAGAAGATTTACGATTTAAAACGAAACCTCTTAGCATATTAATGAATTCTTGGTGCTCTTCTTCTCTTTTATACTCATCAATTGCAAGACCGACATAATGAACAACATTATCCTGAAATACTTTTAGTCGAAATTTCACTAATGAGTCATAGTGAATGGTCGATGTATCTTTTATGTTTGCAATGAAGAGTGATTCAAGTAGTTGTTGTGGGTTTTCATTTTTTCTTACAAATAGGCTGTCTTTATCCGTACCAGTCATTACCCAATTCGTTAACTCTAAGATCTTTTCCTTTTCATTTGTATCTGTATAAAAATAGTAATCTTCTATAACCGACGTTATCCATTTTCCCATACGGTGTGTAATAAATACATTCGTTAAAGATTTCGCAATCGCTGGGATAAGTACTTGATTTGGAATATTTGCATCAAATTGTAAATGATTCCCCCATTCTTTATGTGTTTTCCAATACAGGTTAATCTGTTTATTATGCTGGCGCATCTTTTCACAGAAACGAATGACTTCTTTATCTGACTCGATAAATAATTCCACCAATACATATCACCCTCATCCAACCAAACTGTTACATTATATGGACAAAGGATGAAAATAATGAGTAATCCGTAAAAACTAGTATAGATCCATAAAAATAGAAATGATTGTAATGCTTTTTATTATAATAGAGGTGTTTAAATTCTATCTCTTATTAGAAAAACTTGGCTTGTCGTCATTTATAGTGGGAGCTGTTGTTTTTCTTATACTAAAAATTTTCATGCTTTCTTATAGTGTAATTGGAAAAGCCAAGTGAAATTTTCACTTGGCTTCATGTTCTCTCTCGGGTTAGAGATTTGTTTCCATGATAGAGGAATGATCCATATCAATCACGATTATTCCCAAAAAGAAAGAAACAAGTTTACTAGAAATATCAATGGGTTATTACGTTCTCCTGTTTTCAGCAAAGATGGCTACTGGTCGGCTAACTTGTTTCATTCGCTCAATGATACGGCCTGCTTTCACTTCTTCCACACCATTTCTAGTAGAAGCTAAGTGTGTTTCAAGTTCTTCCATGCTGTAATTGGAAGTGAAAAATACGGGTAACCCTTCCATCATACGATACTGCAATAAAGAACCTAGAATTTCATCGCGAAACCACGGGGATTGCATCTCCGCTCCTATATCATCAAGCATAAGAACATCCGTCTTCTTAAAATACGCTAATTTTTTATTCAACGAGTCATCTTTCATCGAAGCCTTCATTTCTCTTACAAATTCAGGCATATAAATTAATGCTGAAGAGATATACATTTCTTTTAATTTATTAGCAAGCGCTCCGAGAAAATAAGTTTTCCCTACACCGAAAGGACCGTATAAATACAATCCTTTAGAAGGAATTTCTTGTTCACAATCACTTATAAACTTCACAATTTCTCGAACAGCTTGACTACGTTTTGGATCAGCATCAATATGATCAATTTTAGCTCCCAATATTTGTTTAGGCATATATAAGCTTTGAACTAATTGCTGTTGTTCTCGCTGCTTTTCATAATCAATTCGCCGGTAACACTTTTCATAGGACAAATGGATCTCTCCACCTTCGACGTTTAACACGGGGGAGTACCCTTGAATCATATTCATGCAATCATTAAAACATGTACAGTGACTACATTGTTTAGACTGTGTCTTAAACTCATGTAGTTTAATTAAATTTTTATCTATTTCTTTCTTAGTTAACTCTGGATGCTCAGCTATAAGCGCTTTTATTTCCGGGTCACTTAATATTTCTTGGCGAATTTTAGCATAGTGCTCCTGAAAATTCCGGTTTTGTCTCATCCATTTTTGCAACGTCGATTGTACGGGTTTCATATCCATCATCCTTGATAATGCGTTTATTTGTTATAGCTTGAATACTGCTTTAACAGCATTTCAATTTCTTTCTGCTCTTGCACTTCATCCACTTTGTTTTCCTTCGTAGCAGCAACTTCCTGTTTTTGGTGTTTTTTTTGTTGTTTAAACCAATCGGGAACGACTTCTTTCGATTGCGTTTTTCTAGTTGACTTTTTCGAATTTTTATAGTTAGTTACTTCTTTTTTCGCAAAAGCCATTGCTTCTTTTGCAGTTTTTAAATTAGCCCTAGACCAATGACTAGCAATCTTAGATAAATAATTTTTAGATAGCTTCATATTTGTTTGCAATAGTACATAATGTATTAAAACATTCATGACAGGTGCTGGCAATCCTTGTGATGTCATAATGTCGCCGATTAATCTTAGGTCTTGTTCAGAAGCATGATGGCCACTTGACAAATCTTCTAGCAATTGTTTTGGCGAAATATGCTCCAAATGATAAATGAGCTGTTCTTCTTTCGTACTTCCTACTGGTTCTTCTTCCTTATGCACTTCTTTAGTCGCTTTTTCTACGAGACGCACAGACTTTTCCTGATTTTTCGACTGAAATAAATCAAAGCACGCTGCTTTAAATTCATTTATATGCAATCTATTTTCTTCTGTTAAAGCCCACAAAATTGCTTTTTCTATTTCATATGTTTCCAGCTCATAGAGTAACATCATCTGGGTTATTACTTTACGATTGTAAGCTGTAAGCACCTTTTTAGTTGGAATCATACGTTGCTTCAAGCTATGTTCAACAGAAGTAAAATCTACATTGTCTAGATTTACACCTTGCTGTATTTGCTTCTGCTCCTCCTTTGGCAAGGAATCAGGCGTAATCGTTTGAAATACATCTTGGAAGGAAGCAGTTATATTATTACCATCTACTGGCTGTTTGTTTACAGCATAATGTTGCTCTAAATGGGCATATTTTTCTCTACCAATATGATGGTATAAAAGCTGAGAAAGCATTGGATCTTTTAAAAATTGCGCAGGCGAAAAAGCAGGCTTTAACACATACGTAAACACTCGATTATCACTGCTATTCAATTCATAAGTTTTAAGTAAACCAATGCCTTCTAATTTGCGTCTGGCAACGTAAATCTCGTCTAAAGGAAGATTTAAATAATTCATTAAAGTGTGATGCGTCTGAGGAATTTGCTTATCAGCTTGTAATTCCCGTTCATGGAGTAATGTTTGATACAGGATAATAGCAGCCATTCCAATTAAAGGTTGGTATAAATGAGTTAATGATTTTGCATAATCCGTTGGCAGATTTCCTTGAAATTCCACCCAGTATCCTTCAATGGGTAAAATTTTGCCTATCCTGTTCATTCCCATCTAACCCTTTCCATCCGTGTTATATTCTTTATTATTATTCATAATATCCTTTAGCTCGTCTAGGAAAACATTTATATCCTTAAATTGTCTATATACTGAAGCAAAACGTACATATGCAACTTCATCGACATCAGAAAGGCGGTCCATAATTTGTTCCCCTACATCTTTACTATGAACTTCTGAAATACCTTCATTTCGTAATTCTTTTTCTACATTTAAAGCAATATCTTCAATGGTTTCTAACGGTACAGGGCGTTTTTCACAAGCTTTAATTAAGCCACGAACTAACTTATCCCGACTAAATTCTTGCCTCGCGCCGTCTTTTTTCACTACGATTAACGGTACATCTTCAATCCGTTCGAATGTTGTAAACCGGAAGCCACAACGTTCACACTCTCTTCTTCGCCGAATTGCTTGTCCTTCTTCTATTGGTCTGGAATCGAGTACTTTTGTGCTTTTATTTTGGCAATTTGAACATCTCATCGTTCTGCCCACTCCTCATTTCAACCGTTACCTGTCTTGTTTCGTGATGAAAGGTAATGCTTTATTTATTTCTCTATATAATTGTTGAATGACTTTTGTACTATAACCAAAATCTATTGGTAGTTGAGATTCTGTTGTAACAGAAAAATCAATAGCGGTTTGATATGGTCGTACCATAATTACTGTTGCAATAATAAATGCTTTTTTCCCTTTTTTAACGTGTATACTTAATTCTCCATGCTCTTTGGACATAGCATGAATGCGGTATTTGGATGACTGTTGAAATAAATTTTCAAGTGCTTGCATTGCTTTGTCTTTCGTTGTTTTATAATAATGTGTTTGTAAACTGTCATCCCAATGATTATCTTGTGTTTCAGCATGATTACTAAAATATTTGGAAATGGTATTCCGAAAACCCATTCTAAAAAGCCACCTTCATAACATAGATATTCTATTGTATAGTAGTTTCATTTTAACATGTTTTTCGTAAAACCTCTATATCATAACAACAGCAAATAGCGCAAGCCTTTGACTAACAGACCTTACGTACATAAAGCATACATTACTTCAGAATCTATTTCTTCTAATAAACTATACACATAGACAACAATGGGTTGATAGACTATGTTGTGTCTATCAACCCATTATTGTCATTATGTTATGCTTTCGATGATGTCAGTTTCCCTCAGCTTAGAAAACTTGGCTTAACACCAATCCCGTATAGACTCTGATTCAGCACATTCAGTACCACACGCTCTATTTTTTCTACTTACATAATAACTGTAGAAAGGATATGAATTACTTATTTTTCATTGCTGAAACGTAATGTTCCCATTCCTCTTGTGATTTCCATTTTTTCTACTTTGCTTGCCTGCAAGTGTTGGGATATAAATTCTACCGCTATGTAAGGATCAATACTGTATCCACACGTATATACATCAACACTAGCATACCCATGTTCTGGGAAACTATGTACCGTAAGATGAGATTCAGAAATAATAATGACACCACTTATTCCAATTGGTGCAAACTTATGAAACGTAACTTCTCTAATTTCTGCTCCAGCCTTTAAAGCAGCTTCAACGAAAAAACGTTCCATTTCTATTATGTTATTTAATACATCTTTATTGCATTTCCAAAGTTCAACAATGATATGCCTTCCCTTTGTATCCATTCACTACTTCATCCTTATAGTGTTCTTCATTTAATTGAAAAGCTCATAACTATAATTATAGTATGATTGTTCCATTTGAATACAACGAAAAGTATAAACGTTTTCTGTATGGATTGCAATATTTTCATTTCGTTCAGAGTGAACTTTACATAAGTACGTTCTTGAAATATAATTTTTCCCATAAAGTGAATCTTCAATCAGTAGGGCAATTCATTATCCCCACTGATTGTCAGCGCCATCATTTTTACTTACAAGACCGACTGGATACGGAACATTATAATATTGTAGAAGTGTCAAACGTAAAACTTGCTGCTTGTTCATTTGATGTTACTTAGCTCATTTGCATATGCTTTTCAGCAAGATAATAACCTACATGTTTCGTTAAATCCAATACACGCTTAGAGTAGCCCCATTCATTATCATACCATGCTAATACTTTTATTTTGCGCCCCTCCATGACTATCGTTGACAGACCATCTATAATGGCGGAAAATTCAGTAGTTGTATAATCAATAGACACTAGTGGCTCATCACTATACTGAATAATGCCGCTATAGTCAGCTTCGGCAGCTTTTTTAAATACTTCATTAACTTGTCTAGCTGTAACTTCATTTTTTACATCCACTACAAGATCTACTAATGAAACGTTAGGTGTTGGTACACGTAGAGCCATGCCATGAAGTTTGCCATTTAAATGAGGGAGCACTTCTCCCAAAGCTTTAGCTGCACCAGTAGAAGTTGGGATAATAGATTGGGTGCAACCTCTAGCTCTTCTTAAGTCTTTATGTGGATTATCAATGTTTTTTTGGTCATTTGTAAAAGCATGTACAGTCGTCATTAACCCATTTTCGATACCGAAATAATCGTCAATAATTTTTACAACAGGTGCAAGGCAGTTTGTAGTACAAGAAGCATTGGAAACAACATCATGCTTTTGTGGATCATAAGCATCTTCATTAACTCCCATTACTATCGTTTGATCTACTTCTTTACCTGGTGCAGTAATGACAACTTTTTTAGCTCCTGCACGAAGATGCCCACCAGCGCTTTCTTTTGTTTTGAATTTCCCAGTAGCTTCAATTACGACATCAATTGCTAGTTCCTCCCACGGTAATTGTTCGGGAACTCGAGAATTAACTAATTCAACATGGCTTTCTCCTACCATAATCCCTTTTTGAAGCGGTTTCACTTCCTCGTCTAAAATTCCATGTACGCTGTCATATTTAATTAAATGCGCTAACGTTTCAGCTGGATAACTAGCATTAATGGCTACCACATTTAGATTTTTATCTTTTATCGCTTGTCGAAAAACCATTCGCCCAATACGGCCAAATCCATTTATTGCAATTCTCGTTTTTCTCATACGACTTCCTCCTATTATGAGTTATACTTTTTTTAGTTTATTTATTAATTAGTATAACACATTTAAATATATATGTGACTACAAAACTCAAATTCAAATATATTTCAGTTTTCTTATGATTTCGAACTAACGTGGTTTGAGGTATGCCCTTCATTTTTAATGATTGAGGAGCTTTTTCATGTTTTTGGTTTTTATAAGAACAAAGCGTAGGTCGTCTGTTTAACAACGTAGCGAATGAAACAAATCAACGAAGATAAAGGCATCACAGTAAGTGGCCGAAACGATGGCGGCTTATCCTAAGGCTACTTCATGATGTCGCCTAGCTGTTGGGTGATTCCTTATCTACAAACACCTCACTTTATAAATTAATATCTTTTTAGAAAAACTTGCTCAGGGCTTTCTTTTTTCTTATGCGGGAAACCCGTAGTTCTATGCTTTCTTAAAAAAACATTCACACCGAGAATGGATGCGAATGTTTTTTGATTTAATCAGGGAGTATATTCCATGATAATAGCAACTTTTCCAATTGCTCAAAAGATGCAAATTTTGATCCAGTATTATCAATAACCCCGTCAGCTTTTTTGACTTTTTCTGTTATAGGCATTTGCGCTTTTATTCGTTGCTTGGCTTCTGCTTCAGAATAGTCGTCCCTCTCCATTAAACGCTGTAATTGCGTAGCTTCATCAACATAAACAACAATCGTTTTATCAACGAGCGAACTCAAATTATTCTCAAACAATAAAGGAATATCAAGCACAACACTTGTATATCCTGATTGAAGATAAGCGTCTCTTTTTTCAACCATTTTTTTTCTTACAGCAGGATGAACAATATGATTTAATTGCTCTCGCTTCTGTTCATCTGCAAATATAATTTCACCTAGCAATTCTCGATTTAATGTCTTATCCTCACGTAAGATTTCCGAACCGAAATGTCGAATAATTTCTTCATATGCTTGCTCCCCAGGTTTTACAACTTCCCTAGCAAGTTTATCCGCATCAATAACAGGAATACGAAAATCATCAAACATTAAAGAAATGGTACTTTTTCCCGTTGCAATACTACCAGTTAGACCAATAATTACACTCATTATATCACCTCTTTATCGGCTGACAGCTTGTACAAATATGTGTGCCACGTCCACCAACCTTTAATTTAGCGATTGTATTACCACATGTTTTACAAGCTTGATTTTCTTGACCGTATACATAAAGTTTTTGTTGAAACATCCCCATTTCACCTTGACTATTGACATAAGAGCGTATCGTTGTACCGCCCTGCAATACAGCTTCTTCTAAAGTAGCAATGGCTTGCTTGCGAACTTCTTTTATTTCTTTCTGTGTTAATTTGTTTGCTGGTATTAAAGGATGAATACGCGCCTTGAACAACGTTTCATCTACATAGATGTTTCCTAATCCAGCTACAATCGTTTGATCTAATAAAGCGGATTTAATAACGCGCTTTGTTTTTTTCAGCTTCTCAATAAAATATTCTACCGTAAATGCATCATCGAATGGGTCAGGACCTAACAAACATAACGGCTTTTGATTCATTTCCTCTCCGCGATGAAACAAATGCATCGTGCCAAATTTTCGGACGTCATTATAACGTAATTCTTCTCCGGTAGAAAATCGAAAGATAATATGTGTATGTTTCTTTACCGGTTCTCCTTCTTGATGAACGCTATATTTCCCTTCCATTCGAAGATGTGAAACGAGAATATAATCATTTAATTCAAACAATAAAAATTTCCCTTTTCGGTGAATGTCTAATATTTTTTGCCCTATAATCTCTGACTGAAATTGCATCATATCATCAGGTTGCTTAATTATTTTTGGCCAATAAATATCTATTTGATCAATCGTTCTGTTGATTACAAATCGTTTTAACGTTTTGCGAATAGTTTCTACTTCTGGTAATTCCGGCATCTCCTTAACTCCTTACTTAGCATCAAACCAACTATCTCCATAAGCATAATCAACCTTTAAAGGTACATTTAAATCCACTGTATGTTCCATAATAGCTGGCACTATTTCTTTTAATGTTTCTACCTCAGACTGTGGTGCTTCTAAAATCAACTCATCGTGTACTTGCAATAAAATTCGTGCTTGCAACTGTTCTTCCTCTAGCTTACCATGCAAATCAATCATTGCTTTTTTAATAATGTCCGCTGCACTTCCTTGAATTGGCGTATTCATAGCAGTTCGTTCAGCAAAGCTTCTTTGATTAAAGTTACGACTGGTAATATCCGGTAAATATCTTCTGCGATTCATAATTGTGCTAACGTACCCCTTATGTTTTGCTTCTTGAACGATCTCGTCCATGTATATCTTTACACCAGGATAACTTTCAAAATATCGATTAATAAACTGTTTTGCTTCTTTTCGCGTAATACCTAGGTTCTGCGATAATCCGTAATCACTAATGCCGTATACTATACCGAAATTAACTGCTTTTGCTTGTCTACGCATATTTGCGGAAACTTCTTCTTTGTTCACATGAAAGACGTCCATCGCTGTCTGCGTATGAATATCTTTTTCCTGTTTAAATGCGGTCATCAATTTTTCATCACGCGCAATATGTGCTAATACTCTCAACTCAATTTGAGAGTAATCAGCAGCAAACATAACCCAATCCTTTTGAGCAGGAATAAAGGCTTGACGTATTTTTCTACCTTCTTCCAAACGTATAGGGATATTTTGTAAGTTTGGTTCGATGGAGCTTAAACGACCTGTTTGCGTTAGTGCTTGATTAAAACGAGTGTGAATTTTATCTGTTTTTTCATCTACTACTTTTAATAATCCTTCAATATAAGTAGACTGCAATTTACCTAATTGGCGATATAATAATAGCTTCGGAATAATTTCATGCTCATCCTGAAGTTGTTCTAACACATCAGCAGCAGTGGAATAACCCGTTTTAGTCTTCTTAATAACTGGGAGACCTAGTTTTTCAAACAGAATCGGACCCAGCTGTTTTGGAGAGTTTAAATTAAACTCCTCACCAGCCAATTCATGAACCTCTTTCTCTAATTCTGCTAAACGATTTTTCAAGTCGTTGCGCATTTCTTCTAAACGTTTTGTATCAACAAGCACGCCTGTATGCTCCATCTCTCCAAGAATAAGCGCCAATGGCATTTCTAACTCCTTAAATAATTCGTACTGTTCATTTTCTTCAAGTTGTTTTTCCATCTGTGGCTTTAGTTCATAAAGCATGGTTGCTTTTCTTACCACATGTTCTCTAAAAACTGGCTGTTCGGGAATTTTCCGCTTCGCTCCCTTCCCATACACTTCATCATCTAGATACACATCCGTTCTACCTAATCTGTGGCTAATAGCTGGTATATCATGATTATTTTCCGATGGGTTAATTAAATAAGAGGCTAATAGCATATCAAACGCAATACCTTCAATGTGCATATTAGCTCGTGATAACGAAACGAATGTTTTTTTGGCATCAAATACAAATTTTTTCATGGAAGAATTCCTTAACCATGATTGAAATTGACTTGATTGGATGGCAATATCTTTTGGTAAAAAGTAAGCCGCTTCTTCATTAACGATGGAAAAGCCTTGAATGGATGCTTGATGATAATTTTCTTCTAACATTTCAACAATAAGTGCTTCTTCTCCCGTAAACAAGTCATCGTTTACTTCCTCTAATATTGAAAATTCAATTGGTGGGTGTTGTTCCGGGTTTTCCATTGGCTTATCTTCTTCAGACCCTTGTATTCGAGTTAATAATGATTGAAAGCCAAGTTCGGTAAAAATCGCTCTGACTTTATCTTGCGCATACCCGTTATAGATAACATCGTCGGGTTTAATTGTAATGGGTGAAGATCGATTAATGGTTACAAGTTCTTTACTCATAAAGGCTTCTTCTTTATGAGTTGCTAGCTTCTCTTTCAGCTTTTTCCCACTAACATCTTCCAAATGGTCATACACATTTTCTAAAGTATGAAATTGTTTTAGTAATTTGACTGCCGTTTTCTCCCCCACCCCAGGGACACCTGGTATATTATCTGAATTATCTCCCATTAATGCTTTCAAATCAATAATTTGTTCTTGCGTAATTTCCATTTTTTCCTTTAAAAAAGCAGGTGTATAACGCTCAACATCGCTAATTCCTTTTTTAGTCAAACTTACAGTCACGTGATCAGAAACTAATTGAAGCAAGTCTTTATCACCAGATATAACGGTTACTTCCCATCCATTTTCTTCTACTTGCTTAGATAGTGTACCGATTATATCATCTGCCTCATAATTATCCAGTTCATAATGTGGGATAGAAAATGCATCTAATACTTCTTTTAATAAAGGAAATTGTTCCGATAGTTCTGGAGGTGTTTTTTGTCTTCCTCCTTTATATTCCTTATATGTATCATGTCTAAAAGTTGTTTTACCGGCATCAAATGCGACCAACATATGTGTAGGCTTTTCTTCCTCTATCATTCTTAATAGCATGGTTGTAAAGCCATAAACAGCATTTGTATATACGCCTTTATCGTTATTTAAAAGCGGTAACGCGAAGAATGCACGGTAAATAATACTGTTACCATCAATTAATACCAATTTATTGCTCATAGTTTCGCCTCCGATTATTTCATCATTAAGCATATTTTATCATTCTATCCCTATAAAGTGAAACGCCGTATGCGCCACGTCTATTTTCTTTATACTACAATATTCTAAATGTATAGTAAGAAAATAAGCCAAGCTCGCTGTTTTTATTAAAACTTAGCTGTAGCTCGTCTTATCTACTACTCACCCCTAATTTTCTATCAATTAAGAAAAAAGGGATAGGAGACACTTAAGTTTCTCTCCTATCCCTTTTATTCGTTATTGTGCCTTATCGTCCTTATTCATTGGCAAACTAACCATTATCTTTGTCCCTTTATTAATTTCACTTTCTATATCAATCGTACCATCGTGTACTTCTACAATATGTTTGACAATCGCTAAGCCGAGCCCAGTGCCTCCGGTATTACGGCTTCTAGCTTTATCTACTCTGTAAAAACGTTCAAATATACGAGGCAGAGCTTTCTTTTCAATACCTATCCCTGTATCCTCTACTTCAATAAGTGCTTTATTGCCCTGCTCCATAATTCGTAAATAAATATGGCCTTGTTCTGGTGTATAGTTTATAGCGTTATCGATAAGATTAATAATAATTTGCTTCACTTTCTCTTTATCCGCTGTAAGTTGTAAACTTTCTTCAACAGATTTATCAAATGTCAATCCCTTATCAGCAAACTTTTGATGTATAACTGGAATTACTTCATCTACCAATTCATGCATAGTAAAAGTGGAAAGAACCAGTTGATGATTTTCCTTTTCTAGTCGAGAAAGAATCAACAAATCCTGAATTAATAATTGTAACCGATGACTCTCGTTATATATTATTTCTAAAAATTCCTTATTTCTCTCTAAATCTTTCATCGGATTATCTAATAATGTCTCAGCAAACCCTTTAATAGACGTAATCGGCGTTTTTAACTCATGCGAAACATTCGCCACAAAGTCTTTTCGCATTAATTCTAGTTTTTTCAACTCCGTTATATCATAAAGTACGAGCACCGCCCCTTTTAATAAATTACGTTCATCAAAAATAGGAGCGCCAACTATCTCAATATAGTATTTATCCAAGCCTTTATAATGCGTAAACTCTTCTTTAATATTTCGTTCGTATAAAAAGGTTTTTTGAACCGTTTCATGAATAACTTCATTGTGCAGCACATCATAATAAAGATGACCTTGAAAATCATTCGTTGTTTGCCCAAACATAACAAGAAATTTACGGTTAACAAAGTGGATATACCCTTTGGCATCTATTAAAACAAGTCCACTCTGTGTATTTTCTATAATCGTTGATAATTGTTCTGCCTGCATTTGCTCTTGAATAGTTAATTCATTTAAATTTCGCGCTAAAGCATTAATCTTCGTACTTAACTGTCCAATACTATCTGTACTTGGATGATGAAATCTAGCTCGATAATTACCTTTTACAATCTCATCCACTGTCTTGGTTGCTTTTTTAATAGGCTTTAAGACTGATTCATATAAATGAATGATAAATAACAATAAAACGATAAATTGAATTACTAGTACTGCAGCTAATACTAGATAATCTCCAATTAAAACGCTTAACAGAATACCGGTTACTAAAACAACTAAAAAAACACCTACTGTGTAACCGAATATAGGTTTTTCAAACAAAAATCGCATTAACTAGGGTCCTCCAATTTATAACCAAGACCTCGTACCGTTTTAATATAAACAGGTTTTTTAGAATCTGGTTCTATTTTATCCCGTAAATGAGAAACATGAACATCCACAATACGGGTATCACCAACAAAATCATAATCCCATACACCGCTAAGAAGTTGGTCACGTGAAATAACCTTTCCTTTATTCTTTGCTAGATAATATAACAGTTCAAATTCTTTTCTCGTAAAGGTAATCACTTTCCCCGCCATTTCTGCTTCATATCTTTCAGGGAACACTGTTAAATCACCAACTTGTATAAATGAAAAATTAGATTTTTCTACTCTCTTTGCTCTTCGTAAAATAGCTTTAATTCTAGCCACCACTTCTTTTGGGCTAAAAGGCTTCGTTAAATAATCATCTGCACCTAATTCCAATCCAAGTACTTTATCAAATTCCTCATCTTTAGCAGTAAGCATAAGAATCGGTGTATTTATCTGGTTATTTCTTAAATACCTACAAACATCCATGCCATCCATCTCAGGGAGCATAAGATCTAAAACAATCAAATCATAATTGTTGCTTTGTGCTTTTTGTACTGCTTCATAACCGTCATAAGCAACATCTGTCACAAAGCCCGCTTTCTCGATATTAAAGTTAAGCAATGTTACAATAGATTTCTCGTCATCTACAATTAAAATTTTCTCGTTCATATCCAGTCCCCGTTTCTACATACTTTAATAGGTTCCATCTCCATCTTACACTGAATTGTTTAGAATGTGAATACGATAAGAATTTGTAAATTTATTTTTACACAGTATCAATGTATGAAAAGGAATGTTGATTGAACGATAATACAGTTTATGCTAATAAGGGATAAGTTATGAACAAAGTTTTAGAGTAGTTTTAAAAGAAGTTTTCTAAAGATTGCGCAGTTAACGTATTTGGTTTATGAGCTGGTGTCACATACAATTTACCGTTTAAAACGACTTCTCCTTCCTCATCCTTTGCAACTACATTCATAGCGAGGCGTTGATTGCTCTCGTCAATGGCAATTACTTCTAGAGAAATATCTACTTCGGAATTATGATAGACTGCTCTAGGGAAAACCATTTCGTGATGAACAATATGGCTTCCTGGCCCTGGCAATTCCATAGATACTAAAGAAGATACCATGCCATACAGCATGACAGATGGCACGATTGGTTGTTTATAAGGTGTTAATGAAGCATAGTCATGTTGTAAATATAACGGGTTGGCATCATCCGTTAACCCTAAGTACAACAATAAATCTCGATCATTCATTCGAGTCGTTCGACTGCACGTATCACCTATTTTAATATCATATAAGGATTTGCCTAACGGTCGTCTTTTTCCAATCAATCCTTTCATCCCCCAATCCATGTAAGCGATTTCTATTATAGCAAAAATTCAGTCATTTGCCAATCCCTATGATGTAATCTACTAAACTAGGCTTTTGTAGTACTTCAAACGAAATACCGGGATAGTAGAACAAAGGTGCAAGCGCCCGGTTAGCAACGTAGCGAGTGGAACGAATCAACTGAAATAAAGGAATCACGGTGAGGAACGAACCGATGATGACTTATCGTAGGGCGATTTCGTGAAGTCGCCTAGTTGCTGGGCGCTGGAGCCGGACGTGGTTAAATAACTTAGTAAGTTTATCCACAGCTGCAAAATTTTATAACTTCGTAGACCTGAACAAAGGTGCAAGCGCCCATTTAGCGACGTAGCGATTTAAGTGCTGTTATCTCCGACTTACTTGATCAACTTCACTCTCCAATTCTTGAAGCAGGAGTCTTACAGCACCTTATGTTGGGGATAAACCATAAAAGTGTATGCTTTCCTATAGTACAAAAAAACACATGAAACGACAATTTGTTTCATGTGTTTTTCGTTATGCTATAAGCCTTTAATTTAAGACATCTAACACTTTTTTAACCGAATCTGCCGATTTATCAAGTGCAGCTTTCTCCTCTTCCGTTAATTCAAGCTCGATGACCTTTTCTATACCATTTCCACCTAATACAGTTGGCACTCCAAGATAAATGTTTGAATAGCCATATTCTCCTTCAAGGTAAGCAATAGCAGGTAGAACACGACGCTGATCCTTCAAAATTGCTTCGGCCATTACTGTAAGCGAAGCAGCAGGAGCATAATAAGCACTTCCATTACCAAGTAACCCTACTATTTCTCCACCGCCTTTTCTTGTTCTTTCTACAATAGCATCTAAACGTTCTTTAGATATTAGTGTTTCGAGTGGAATTCCACCAGCATAAGAGTAGCGAATTAAAGGCACCATATCATCCCCGTGTCCGCCTAGTACAAATCCTGTGACATCTTTAACAGAAACATTTAATTCTTGGGCAACAAAAGTTCGAAAACGAGCTGTATCTAGTACACCTGACTGCCCAATTACCCGCTCTTTTGGCAAACCAGATTCTTTAAATACTGTGTATGTCATAGCATCAACTGGATTTGTTAATACGACGATATACGTTTCCGGAGAATATTTCATAATTTCTTGTGTTACAGACTTCATAATCTTAGCATTTGTATTCACTAAGTCGTCACGACTCATTCCTGGCTTACGAGCAATCCCCGCTGTAATAATTACCAAGTCTGAGTCTTTTGTATCTTCGTAATTCGAGGTACCAATAATAGACGCATCAAAACCCTGAACAGGACTAGCCTCTAGCATGTCTAAAGCTTTACCTTTGGTTGGATCTTCCATATTAGGTATATCAACAAGTACCACATCACCTAGTTCTTTTTGCGCAAGCATTAATGCAGTCGTCGCACCAGTGAATCCGGAACCGATTACAGAAATTTTACTTCTCTTTATTGCCATCATAAAAACCCCTTTGTTCTATTTGGTATAAAGTTAGTCGATTAGTTCGGCAAAAACTTCACAATATCTATGTGTGCATTCATCACACAATAGACGTAAAATTTACGTCTATTGTGCAGCAAATTTGTTATTAGTCCATGTTTTTAATTAATTCTTTTCCAAACTCTGAACATTTCACTTCTTTAGCACCGTCCATTAAACGTGCAAAATCATACGTGACGACCTTAGAAGCGATTGTTTTATCCATCGCTTTCGTGATCAAGTTAGCTGCCTCTCTCCACTCCAAATGTTCAAGCATTAAAACAGCAGATAGGATAACGGATGAAGGATTTACTTTATCCATGCCTGCATATTTAGGAGCTGTCCCATGTGTCGCTTCGAAAATAGCATGCCCTGTATCATAGTTAATGTTTGCCCCTGGAGCTATGCCAATTCCTCCTACCTGTGCAGCAAGAGCATCAGAAATATAATCTCCATTTAAATTCATCGTTGCTACTACATCAAACTCTTTTGGACGCGTGAGAATTTGTTGCAAGAAAATATCTGCAATCGCATCTTTAACAATAATTTTTCCTGCAGCAACTGCTTCATCTTGCGCTTTGTTAGCAGCATCTTTGCCTTCTCTTTCAACAATGCGGTCGTATTCTGCCCAAGTGAATACTTGATTAGCAAATTCTTGTTCTGCTACTTCATATCCCCAATTTTTAAAAGCGCCTTCTGTGAACTTCATGATGTTACCTTTATGTACTAAAGTAACACTTTTGCGTCCTTCATTGAGTGCATATTGGATACTTGCACGCACCAAACGTTTCGTTCCTTCTTCAGATACTGGTTTAACACCAATCCCAGAAGTTTCAGGGAAACGAATATTAGAAACATTCATTTCTTTTTGTAAAAATTTAATAACTTTATTTACTTCTTCTGAACCTTTTTGCCATTCAATTCCTGCATAAATATCTTCTGTGTTCTCACGGAAAATGACCATGTCCACATCTTCAGGACGTTTAACTGGAGATGGAACACCGTCGAAATATCGTACCGGACGTAAGCAAGTAAATAAATCAAGTTCTTGACGAAGTGCCACGTTTAGTGAACGGAATCCGCCGCCAACAGGGGTCGTTAATGGTCCTTTAATCGCAATTTTATATTGGTTAATTTTATCTAATGTATCTTGAGGTAGCCATTCGCCTGTTTTATCGTAAGCTTTTTTTCCAGCATATACTTCCAGCCAATCAATTGCTTTCTCCCCATTATACGCTTTCTCCACAGCAGCTTCGATTACTTCACGCGCAGCTGACCAAATATCTGGACCTGTACCGTCACCTTCAATAAATGGAATAATCGGGTGGTTTGGTACATCCATTTTTCCATTTTCTACAACAATTTTTTCTCCCTTTGTCATAACAATGATTACCTCCTAAATTCATTCTGTATATAGTTTAGCAAAAATAAGTTCCAATGAACATCTTTTGCACACTGTCCTTATTTATAAGAATCATTTTCTCTTCGTTGCTGTAGTAGAAAATAATCGGTTAATCTAAAATTAGCTACATACTATCGTTTATCAATTGTACTGTATTCTGGCGAGATAGGCCCTGTATATTCTGCACGTGGACGGATTAAACGATTATCAGCGTATTGCTCAAGAATATGAGCCAGCCATCCCGATGTTCTACTTACTGCAAAAATCGGTGTGAACAAATCATGATCAATTCCTAAGCTGTGATATACAGAAGCAGAATAAAAATCAACATTTGCCGGCAAACCTTTGTGATCCTTTATATAATCTTCAATTTTTACTGACATTTTATACCATTTTGGTTCGCCAATTAATTCTGTTAACTGTTTCGACATTTCTTTTAAAAATTTCGCTCTTGGATCCCCACTTTTATAGACACGATGGCCCATTCCCATGATTTTCTCTTTATTGTCTAACTTTTCTTGAATGTAAGGGATCGCATTTTCTTCTTCGCCAATTTCTGTAAGCATTTTCATAACAGCCTCATTAGCTCCACCATGCAACGGACCTTTTAATGCACCTATTGCAGCTGTCATACCTGAATAAATATCAGACAGTGTTGCAACACACACTCTTGCTGTAAAAGTGGAAGCATTAAGTTCATGGTCTGCGTGAAGAACAAGTGCTTTGTTCATAGCTTCTACTTCAATTTCTTTCGGTTCTTTACCATTTAACATGAATAGTAGATTTTCAGCATAATTATAACTTAGCTTAGGCTGAACAGGATCCTTTCCTTTACGAATCCGTGCAAAAGCGGTTACGATAGAAGCTATTTTTGCTTGAATACGAATAGCTTTTCGCTTGTTTGCTTGCGCTTCCATTACTTCTGCTTCTTCATCGTACAAACCTAACATAGAAACTGCGGTGCGTAGAGCAGTCATTGGATGTACAGTTGACAAATCATAAGAATGTAAATGTTTAATAATTGCTTCTGGTACTACCATATTTGAAGCAAGCTCTTTTTTTAATTCGTCTAGCTCATCTTGTTTCGGAAGTCTTTGATTCCATAGTAAAAAAATCACTTCTTCAAAACTGGAATTTTTAGCCAAATCATCAATCTTATAGCCTACATATGTAAGCTGATCATCTATTATGGAACTAATTGACGATTGAGTTGCTACAACTCCCTCAAGCCCTTTCGTTGTTGTTGTCATAACAAACCCTCTCCTTTGTAAATTATTCAGTGTACTATCTTTCGACATACAATCTAAGAACTAAATAATATCCCCCAATGATAATTATAAAGTATTATGAATCTAATGTGAATTGAAACCGATTCACTTACTATTAAATTTTACTAGAAGCTTTCATAATTTGCAAAAAAGAGTTTCCCTAGCTTCAACTTTGGTGAATAAGGAAGGCTAATTTACAGCAAAAACATAGTAGTATTTACCCAATAAATTAAGACTATAAACTAGAAAACTAAAAAAATAAAAGATTGTAATACTAATTTTATTTGGACTTGCATAAATATATAGTAAGTTTTTAATGCGTAGGGAAGTTATCCTTTCTTTTTTACACTTAAGGAAAGCATCAAAATTTAGGTTTTATCATATAAGTAAAACGCCGGTGTTTTATCCCCATAAAGACTTGATCGTAGCCAAGTTTTTCTCCTATTTTAAAAGAGTTTTTTTCTATGCTACATGTTTAGATTGTTTTAAGCGAGGAGTACTTCTCTGTTTAACTAACAGAAGGAAAATTATAAGAAAAGGAATTGAGGTTTTAAAGATGTACAAGCCAAGATTATACCAATTATTGCGTTTTATAATTGTAATAGCACTTACTGTTTTAGGCTATGTGTTACTAACTGTAGGTTTCTCCTATTTGTATCCATTACTTATAGCTAGTATTTTAGCGATGACAATCAACCCAGTCGCTAATTTTTTTGAGGAAAAATGGAAACTTCCTAGGATGATGGCAGTAAGTGGAACCATGTTATTTACGTTTGCTTTTCTAAGTAGCATCATATTTATTCTATTTTCTGAATTTATGCAAGGAACTACTTTTTTAGCAACACACCTACCAGACTATGTGCAAACGTTTAGCAATTATGTAACAAGTATTTTTGATGAAAAAATCATGCCACTATATGAGAAAATGACGACGTACTTACAAGCATTGGACACTTCCCAACAAGAAGCAATAAACAATTCCGTCAAACATATTACAGAAAATATTAGCGTGAAACTTTCCGAATCTCTCCAATCCATTTTATTACAAATTCCTTCTTTGTTTACTGCGCTTCCAAGCTCCTTTACTGTAACGGTTTTTATCTTATTAGCAGCTTTTCTAATAGCAAATGATTACCAACAAATTTCCTTGTTTAGTCAAAAAATAATCCCTCATGCACTGCAAACTAAAATACATGGTGTACAAACGCAATTTAAGAAAACTGTCATCGCTTATGTAAAGGCTCAGCTTATTTTAGTAATCATTTCTGCTTTTTTAGTATATATAGGTTTAAAACTTTTGCATGTTAATCATGCGTTTACCATTTCGCTATATGTTGCTTTCGTTGACCTTATTCCATATGTCGGATCCGGTATTATTTTCTTTCCGTGGATGATTTATTTATTTATAGTTGGGGATTATGCTTTAACGATTCAGTTAGCGATTCTATACGGTTCTATTGTCATTGTTAGACAGGTAATTGAACCAAAAATTTTATCTTCTAGTATGGGGACACACCCACTAGTAGCGCTTATTATACTGTTTATCGGACTACAAATTTGGGGAATCATTGGATTTATTATTGCTCCCCTTATACTTATTTCCATACAAGCTTTTTATCAAGCCGGTATATTTCAAGATGTATGGAAATTTATTAAAGGGTAGTGCTACCATCTTCGATATATAATGGTTCGTTTATTGAATAAATATTTTATAAATTTTTCTATTCTTTGGTTGAACAGCTTTCGAGTCATTGGAATAACTAGTAAAAAACCAACTATATCTGAAATAAAGCCTGGAGTTACTAGCAATACAGCACCTATTAGAATACAAATTCCATCAATAATATAGCTTGTTGGGGCTTCGCCACGTTGCATCGAAACCTGCGCGCGGTTCCAAGTTTCTATCCCTTGTTGTTTTGCTAAATAAAAGCCCACCCCTCCAGTAAGAAGAACAAGGCCTACAACCCACCATGGACCTATCCAACCGCCTATCCAAATAAAAACACCTATCTCTAGAGCAGATAAGATAAATGCAATAAGTAAAAATATTTTCATACTGCACACCTCCTGAACAAACTATAACATACGCTATCCGTATAAAACAGCTTAAGCTTTCATAGCCTATAACATAAAAAAAGGGAGCGAAACGCCCCTTTTTTTATGTTATAGGACTTTTGTATGCCCTTGATAAATATCACCATTTGCTCCATCAATTGTAATAATTTCCCCATCTTTAATGTCTTCAAACACGTTTTTAACACCAACAATAACAGGGATACCTAGACTTAATCCTACCACAGCAGCATGGGAAGTTAAGCCACCTTCTTCTGTAACGATCCCAGCAGCTTTTTCAATCGCAGGCATCATTTCTCGATCCGAGCCATAAGTTACTACAATGTCTCCTTCACTTACTTTGCTAACTGCTTCTTCTGCTGATTTAACAACAACTGCTTTGCCAAAAGCACTTTTTCGACCGATACCTTGTCCACTAGCAATCACATTACCAATTACGTGTACTTTTAATAAATTTGTAGTTCCACTTTGACCGACTGGTACTCCAGCTGTGATGATAACGCGATTACCATGTTCGACCATGCCAGAACGCAATCCACGTTCTACTGCAATATCGAGCATTTCATCTGTCGATTTAGCCCGTCTACACATGACGGCATGAACTCCCCACACTAAGGAAAGCCTTCGATTTATTCTTTCAGAAAAAGTAACAGCAAGGATTGGTGAATGCGGACGATATTTAGATATCATTCTTGCAGTATGTCCACTTTCTGTCGGAGTTATAATAGCACTTACCGCTAAATTCATAGCTGTATGCGTAACAGATTGACTAATTGCGTCAGTAATTGTCATATCAACATTTCTAGATCGATCTTTCAATATGGAAGAATGATCGATTGCCGTCTCCGCTTTAATTGCAATATTGCTCATCGTTTGCACCGATTCAACTGGATAATCACCTGCTGCTGTTTCGCCTGAGAGCATAATTGCATCTGTACCATCAAAAATAGCGTTAGCTACATCGGAAGCTTCTGCTCTTGTTGGGCGAGGGTTACGTTGCATGGAATCAAGCATTTGTGTTGCCGTAATAACAGGTTTACCAACTGTATTGCACTTTCTAATTAATTGTTTCTGCACTAAAGGTACATCTTCAGCAGGTATTTCAACTCCTAAATCACCACGTGCGACCATTAACCCATCGCTTACTTCTAAGATACTATCAATATTATCGACACCCTCTTGATTTTCAATCTTCGGGATGATTTGTATATGTGTTGCATTATGGTTTTCCAAAAGTTCTTTTATTTCTAATACGTCTGATGCGCGTCTTACAAAAGAAGCTGCAATAAAATCGATATCCTGCTCTATACCAAAAAGAATATCATTAGCATCTTTTTCTGTAATACCTGGTAAATTCACAGATACATTAGGGACGTTAACACCTTTTTTGTTCTTAATTACCCCACTATTCAATGCAACTGTCTTTAATTCTTGATTAGCCTTATTTACTTCTCTTACTTCTAATTCAATTAACCCATCATCTAACAAAATCTTCGAGCCTTCATGGACATCATCAATTAATCCAGGATAAGTGACAGAAAAACGTTCTGCAGTACCTTCCACTTCTTTCATAGATACGTAAACAGTTTTACCTTGTATGAGTTCTGCTTGTCCATTAACGAAATTATGTGTTCTGATTTCAGGACCTTTTGTATCCAAAAGAACAGCTACCGTTTTACCCGTTTTCTCTGCCGCAGCACGGATGTTTTTGATGCGTTCTGCGTGCTCCTCATAGTTTCCATGTGAAAAATTAAGTCGAGCAACATTCATGCCACATTCCATCAATTTTTCTAATTTCTCAATTGACTCTGACGCTGGGCCAATCGTACATACAATTTTAGTATTTCTCATTATAGTTCCTCCTTACATAATCCGTACAGCTGCATTTTTAAATCGATAACTCTTGAGAAAGTTTATACATATCATCGTTTATCATGTGCTTATCATGAAGGACTTTTGAAATATCATGATCAACTAATACATTTTTTTCAATTCCTACCATTCTGCCTGCTTTACCCTCTAATATTAAGTCAACAGCTTGTGCGCCAAGTCTACTTGCGAGCACTCGATCAGAAGCACTTGGAGATCCACCTCTTTGTATATGTCCTAAAACAGTAACTCTCGTTTCTAAATCCGTAGATTCTTCAATTTGTTTTCCATAATCAAATCCACTGCCTACTCCCTCAGCTAAAACGATAATACTATGTTTTTTACCACGCTTACGACCGCGTTTCAATTTATTTACCACTGTTGCAAAATCTTCTTCTTTTTCTGGAATGAGGATACTCTCTGCACCATCGGCTAACCCTGCCCATAATGCTAAATCGCCAGCATTTCTCCCCATAACTTCAATGATGTATGTTCTTTCATGAGAAGTTGCTGTATCGCGAACTTTATCAATTGCTTCAATTACTGTATTTAATGCTGTATCAAATCCAATTGTAAAATCTGTACCTGCAATATCATTGTCAATCGTTCCTGGCACACCAATGCAAGGATAGCCTTTTTCTGTTAGCTTTTGCGCTCCACGAAAGCTACCATCGCCTCCGATTACAATCAAGCCTTCAATGCCAAATTTATTGAGCTGTTCAATGGCTTTTTCTTGGCCGGCATCTGTTTTAAATTCTTCACTTCTTGCAGAATATAGAATTGTACCTCCACGATGAATGATATCACCAACAGAACCAATCTCCATTCGTTCTATATTACCTTCCATTAAACCTTGATAGCCGTATTTAATGCCATAGACTTCAATGTTATGGTAAATAGCTTTTCTAACTACCGCTCGAATAGCAGCGTTCATGCCAGGTGCGTCTCCACCACTTGTTAATACACCTATTTTTTTCATAGTTACATTCCACCTCTGGTCTTACAAGTTTAATTTGGAAAAACTCAGCTTATCACCAGGCCTTAGCGAATGCTTCCGTTTTTCTTATGCTACAACTTCTAAAATTTATACTTTACTATAGTATAAAAAAGTCCTCTCTTAAAAGATAATGGGAAATGCTTAAAATAGCAATCGAAAGCTTGTAAAATAATGCACATTTTAAAATGTAAGCCCTTTTTTTGAACGTTTTTTTACAAACGTTGTTACTTACCCAATAGAAAAGTAAAATTTTGGCTTCATCGTATAAGAAAAACAAAGGCTTTTGCCATAAAACTTGGTGATAAGCCAAGTTTTATGGCAATCAATTTCATGTTAATTTTAAATGCACAAACGTTCTTTCACGCCAAGAATGCTGGACAAGTCAGAATAAAAAATAGCATCCTTTTCCATTCACTTTATACTTCCCTATAATGTAAAAAATAATGCAACACCTTGTACGCAAGACAATGAGAATAGAGGGAGACAGAAATTCTGCCTACCCCCTTCATCATCACAAACATATTTCTCCCGTAAGCCTTCTTAAACAGCATAGTTAGACAAAATTGCTGATCTTCTGAAAATCATTCCTTAAATTTATTTATCAAATGGTTCGTAATTAAAGGATCTGATAGGAACCCATTTTCTTATACTTTTCCCATCTTTTTTCAAGTAATTCTTCTATAGAATACTTTTCTAATGTGCGTAACGAATGATCAATTACTTCGTTTAAATAACTTGCTTGTTGGTTTAAATCACGGTGCGCTCCGCCCTTAGGCTCCGGTATAATTTGATCGATTAACCCAAGTTTTTTCAAATCATAAGCAGTTATTTGCATAGATTCTGCTGCCTGTTGCGCATAACTAGCGTCTTTCCATAATATAGAAGCTGCCCCTTCTGGAGAAATAACGGAGTAAGTGCTATTTTCTAACATAAGAATTTCATCACCAACCCCAAGTCCTAATGCACCACCGCTGCCACCTTCACCTATAACAACACAAATAATAGGAACGGTTAGCCCCGCCATTTCTATTAAATTTCTTGCAATAGCTTCACTTTGACCCCTTTCTTCTGCTGCTTTTCCTGGATAAGCTCCTTTTGTATCGATAAAGCAGATAATTGGTCTTGAAAATTTTTCCGCTTGTTTCATATGACGTAATGCTTTCCGATAACCTTCCGGGTGCGGCATCCCAAAATTACGGCGAATATTTTCTTTTGTATCCTTACCACGTTGATGACCGATCACGGTTACAGGTTTTTCTTTATAAAAAGCCAGCCCTGTAACAATAGCAGCATCATCTCCAAATGAACGATCCCCATGAAATTCGATAAAATCAGTAAATAATTGCTCAATATAATCTAAAGTAGTTGGTCGTTCAGGGTGTCTGGCTAATTGAACTCGATCCCACGGCTGTAAATTGCCATAAATATCTTCTTCCAATACAGCAAGACGCTTTTCTAATGTTCTAATTTCCTCTGTTAAATCTATATCACTATCAGAGGTGAATCGTTTTAATTCTGCAATTTTTTCTTTTAAGTTTACAATGGGCTTCTCAAAATCCAACACTTGCTTCATGATTCTTTCCCACCTTTTTGATGAAACGATAACAATAGCGCTAAGGTACTCTTCATATCTGATCGATGAACAACTTTATCCAATTGACCATGCTTTAACTGGAACTCAGCCGTTTGAAAGTCATCCGGCAGTTTCTCCCTAATCGTTTGTTCTATAATTCTTCTACCAGCAAAACCAATTAACGCGCCCGGTTCTGCAAGATGATAATCTCCAATAGAAGCAAAGCTCGCCGAAACGCCGCCTGTAGTAGGGTGAGTCATAACTGATATCATTAGCCCGCCTGCATCACTAAAACGTTTTACAGCTACCGAAGTTTTAGCCATTTGCATTAAACTTAGCAATCCTTCTTGCATTCTCGCGCCTCCTGAAGCCGTAAAAATAATAAATGGAATCTTTTCTTCTTTTGCTTGTTCAATGGCACGAGCTATTTTCTCACCAATTACCGACCCCATACTTCCCATACGAAATGAAGAGTCCATCACGGCAAAAGCAGTTTCTTTACCATCAATAGTACCTTTCCCTGTAACTACGCCTTCACGAAGACCTGTTTTTTCCTGATCTTTTTTTATTTTTTCTTCATATCCAGGAAAATTTAAAGGGTTGCCAGTTGATAATTGCTTGTCCCACTCCTCGAAGCTTGCTTCATCAAATAATGTTTCAATTCGTTGCCAGGCCTGTAACGGATGATGATAATCACAATGAGGACATACTTGTAAATTTTTATTCATCTCTTTGCGATAATAAATCTTATGACACCCACTACATTTTTGCATTAAACCTTCAGGCACATCCGTTTTTGCTTGTTCACTTGGAATAGATGCGTATCTTTTTCGCTTGCCAAAAAGATCTTTAAGCAAGACAATTCCTCCTTTTTTTCAAAACGACCCCTAATACGTATGATGAAGCTATGGCTTATATACGCTCAGAAATGTATTATGTTCGTTTAGAGAAACAACCAAAGAAAATTCTCATCAAAAAAACTCTACTTATAAGTCTTCTGTTGTCTCAGAAAAGTTAAAAGTGCTTGTAAAGATGATTTACACAGTACACTAAATATGGCATCTTTTTGAACACGCACTTTTAGTCATTATACAAAAAAATCATGAAGAATACTGTCAAAAAACGTCAAATGTTATAATTTATTTTAAAATCATTTTTTCAAACAACGTTTCAATCCCTTGGTAATCCTTTGTTTCATACATATGAATTAAGTCTTTATAAAAAAATTTATGATTGCTGATTTCTTGCTCAACTGCCAAAAAATCATACATTAAGCTCCATATCTTTGCTAATAGTTTATTGTTGGATTTCTTAAAAATACATTGAAAAAAAATAGCATGCATATCTTTTAGCGAGTCTGCTTCTTGATAAATAATAGCTTGTAGGTGAGCTATATCTTGCTTTGTCATATTCCAAAAAGCTAGTTTCGCAGCTTCTTTTTCTAAAATTATAATGACGTCTGCTAGATCCAGCCTTGTTTGTTTCTCTTGTAAGATAAAGGAAGCAAGTAATTCCACAGTTTGAAAAGACTGATATGTACTTAAAAACGTTCCTTCACCACGTCTGGTTTCTATTAATCCTAAAAATTCCATCGCGCGTAACGCTTCTCGAATAGAAGACCGACCTGCACCAAGTGTATATGCAAGCTCCCTTTCGGAGGGGAGCTTGTCACCAGGTTGTAAATGTTGCGCATCCATATATTGACGAATTTTTTGGAGTATTCCTTGGTATGCTTTCTGTTTATGAGACATGGACACAGCCATGATTCACTCCTTTTAACAGATTACTTATTTTCAATTTGCGAGAGCTTTCTTGTTTTTTCAGCTATCTCTTCTGGATCTACTTCCATTCTAGCCACTCCGGATTCCATAGCAGCTTTAGCTACGCTTTTGGCTACAATAGGTGCTACTCTTGGATCAAATGGGGCTGGAATAACATAATTTTCTTCTAATTCATTCTCGGTAATTAGTGATGCAATTGCTTCGGCAGCGGCAACTTTCATTTTTTCATTAATTCTTGTTGCCCGAACATCAAGCGCTCCTCGAAAAATACCTGGAAAGGCAAGCACATTATTTACTTGGTTTGGAAAATCAGATCTGCCTGTTCCAATAACCTTCGCACCAGCCTCTTTTGCATCTTCAGGCATTATCTCAGGTTCAGGGTTAGCCATTGCGAAAATTATTGAATCCTCGTTCATTTTCGCAACCATATCCTTGGATAACGCCCCTCCAACAGATACACCAATAAACACATCTGCTCCCTCAAGCATTTCTTCTAAGCTGCCTGATTTCTTACCTTGATTCGTAAACGTTGCTACGCGCTCCTTCACATCATTCATACCTTCTGCACGCCCCTCATAAATAGCTCCCCTTGAATCACACATTATCATGTCTCGAACACCGAAGAAATAGAGCAATTTAATAATAGCGATTCCAGCTGCCCCTGCTCCGTTAGCCACTACTTTAATATCCGAAAATGATTTCCCAACTAACTTTAATGCATTAATTAATCCGGCAACAGTAACAATAGCTGTTCCATGCTGATCATCATGGAAAATAGGAATGTTTGTCTCTTTTTTTAATCGTTCTTCAATAGTAAAACATTTTGGTGCCGCGATATCTTCTAAATTCACGCCGCCAAATGTCGGTTCCATTACTTTAACTGCTTGTACAATTTCTTCCACGTCTTGGGTGCCTAGACAAATAGGAAAGGAGTCTACACCGGCAAAGCTTTTAAATAACACAGACTTTCCTTCCATTACAGGAAGTGCAGCTTCTGCCCCGATATTACCAAGCCCTAACACTGCTGACCCGTCACTAACAACGGCAACCATATTTCCTTTCATGGTATAGTCATAAACGGTGTCTACACGATCGTGAATTTCTTTACATGGTTCAGCTACTCCTGGAGAGTATGCCAGACTTAACTCATCCGCATTCGTAACAGGCATTTTGGAATGCGTCGTTAATTTCCCTTTGTTAACTTTATGAACATGTAGCGCTTTATCTCGTAAGCTTGCCATTTTCATCTTCGCTCCCTTTATAGAAAAAATAATATATTCCATCCAACAGTGGTCTGACCACCAGTAACTACTACATTATAACAGATGCTCCGTTTCTGTAAAACAATGCTGTTTTCTAATTAGGATACTTAGTACACTATATCTATATTTGAAATAACAAACAAATGTCTTTCCCTCCTAAAGTTATTTTTCATCTCCAGCATCCTTCAAAAAATCCCATCCGACACTATAGCAATAATAGCGCGGTGAACGAAAGATTTCCTTATAGTTAAAATTAGATACCTATATGCCCAATAACTTTTAGAGCAGGTTAAATAGTCACTTGTCATATACAACTTGATGAGTACCGAAGTAGTCTTGTAAACGCTGGATGCAAAGTAAATTCGGTGCAAGGTTGTATTCCTTGGATAATTGGTACGTTTGTTGTAGACTTTCTTGAAAAACAATTACTGGAGTATTTCCAGGGAAATAACGAGCTACCTCGCTAATTTTAGCTAAGTCTGCTTTAATATCTTTTCCTGTTAATTTTATAAACAGCCGATCTGTGCTTGTTTTATCTTCTAAAGCAGACTCTTCCAAACTTTGGATAGCAGATAATAATGTTTGTAATCCATTGTTTCTAGCCTCCAGCTTACCTTTTGCTACCACGAGCATCCCTTCTTCCCACCAACGATGGACTTGTCGATATAATTCAGGAAAGACAACTGCCTCCATTTCATCTGTTTCATCACTAATGGTAATAAAGGCCATTGGGTCGCCACGTTTTGTACGGATAGTTTTGATAGATTGAATAACACATGCACTTCTATGTTTAAAACCACTCCCTCTTTTTCTAGCTGCATCTATGGTAATATAACCTGCGCGCTGTAGTTGTTTTCGATAAACTGTAACAGGATGACTAGATATATATATACCGAGTAATTCTTTTTCATCAGATAGTTTTTTAATTACCGAGAAATCCTCTATTTCTACATAATCGCCTTCCAATTCAAGGTTGTTCGTTAGTATGCTTACCTGCTCTTGAAACTCACCAAACAACTCCCCTTGCTCGATTGCTTGGTCAATAGTTGCTAATAAGCTAGCACGATTTTTATGGAGCTCATCAAAAGCTCCTGATAGAACTAATAGCTCAATGATTGTTCGATTAATTAATTTTAGGGAAGTACGTAAGCAGAAGTCGAATAAATTTTGAAAAGGTCGCTCTTTACGTGCTCGAATAATTTCGGAAACTGCCTGATTTCCTACCCCTTTAATTTGTAACAAACCCATTCGGATGTGTTCTCCTTCGACAGTATATTTTCCAAAACTATTATTGATGGATGGACCAAGTAATTTTATATGCAGTTCCTTTATTTCTCTCCGATACAAGGTAATTTTCTGGTGTTGTTGCATCGAAGCACTTAATAATTCAGCAAAAAAAACTTGCGGATAATGGCATTTTAAGTATGCTAACTGATAAGAAATACGACTATAAGCCACAGCATGACTTCGATTAAAACCGTAATTCGAAAATCGAACAATCCAAGCAAATAATTCATTTGCTACCGATTGACTATACCCTCGCTGTATGCATCCATGGATAAACGCGGATTTTTGTTCTTCCATGACCTCTTCTTGTTTTTTACTTACCGCTCTTCGAAGTAAGTCAGCCTGTCCAAGAGAGAAACCAGCAATGTGATGAGCAATTTGCATAATTTGTTCCTGGTAAATTAACACACCATAGGTTTTTTCTAAAATAGGTGCGAGGTCTGGATGTGGATAAGTAATCTTTTCTATACCATGCTTCCGGTTTATATAAGTTTTAATGAAATCCATTGGTCCAGGACGATATAAAGCGTTAACTGCAACTATATCTTCAAAATGAGTTGGCTTTAAATCTTGTAATACTTGTTTCATTCCCTGTGATTCCAATTGAAATACACCGTTTGTTTTTCCTTGTTGCAACAATAAATAGGTTTTCCAATCTTCTTGAGGAATTGCTTCTAACAGGACAGCCTTGTTGTATTTGTAACGTATGTTTTGCAGTATTTGTTCTATGAGAGTTAAATTTCGTAAACCTAGTAAGTCAATTTTTAATAAACCTATCGCTTCAACATCATTCATTGCATATTGTGTTAAATACATTGTACCAGTACCAGAAGTTAAAGGTGCATATTCCATAAGGGGTTCCTTAGAGATAACAATTCCAGCTGCATGGGTAGATATATGTCTAGGGATACCTTCTAGCACCGTAGCTACCTTAAACAAACGGCGTAGCACTTCCGAACGCTTTATATAATCTTTTAATGCACTTGACTCTTGAACAATTTGTACAAGATTTTTTTTCGACTGCACTGGAATATGCCGTAACACAAAAGCAGCATCTTGTTTATTAATATCCATTGTTTTTATAAGCTCCCGCATTAAAGAGCGGGCAGCAAACGTTCCAAATGTAATGATTTGCGCTACGTGCTCTGAGCCATATTTCCTTTGTACATAATCCACTACTTCCTCTCTACGTGTATCCGAGAAGTCGATATCAATATCAGGCATTGTCATTCGATTTGGGTTAAGGAAACGTTCAAACAACAACTCATATTCGATAGGATCAATATCTGTAATTCCTAATAAATAAGCTACCAAAGAACCAGCCGCTGATCCCCTCCCAGGCCCAACGACAATATGATTTGTTTTTGCAAAATCAACCATATCTGCAACAATTAAGAAATAATCACTAAACCCCATTTGCTCAATAATGTTAAGTTCATGATGTAAACGTTCTCGAATCTCATCCGTTACTCTTGTATACTTTTGTGATAAGACTGTAAAACATTTCTCTGTTAAATAACGATGAGGTTGTTGGTTTTCTGGAAGCGGAAATGAGGGCAGATGTTGTTGTTCAAGATTAATATTTAAATTACATTTTTCTACAATGCTTGCCGTTTCTTCAACCACCTCAGGCCACTCAGAAAAGTACTGTTGCATTTCCTTTTCTGAGCACAAATGATGATTACGCCATTTATCATCAACATAAGCGCCGTTCCAAATTTGCTGTACTTTCATCGCTCGTAAACAATCAAACGCAATCGCATCTTTTTTATTTAAATATCGAACATCGTGCATAGCCACAACGGAATCATGATACATTTCTTGAAACTGCTTTACCTCTGCAAAAAAAGATGAATGATTACTCCCATCACCATAAGCCTCTAATGCTATGTAAAAATCGTTCTCGCCAAAAGCTTGTCTATAAACGGATATATATTCATTTAGTTCAACAAAGGATTTATTTCGCAATTGTTCAATTATATTGCCATGATTGAAAGAGAGAATGCCAATACAATCTGTTGTATATGTTAAGAGCTGTTCCGCCTGTATGCAGGGCAGTTCTTCAGTTCTTAGCCAAGTACTTAATCGAATTAGCTCTTGAAAACCTTGATTTGATTTGGCTAAAACAACCATTTCGTGCGCTTTTTCTTGACTATCGCCTACTAAAATCGTCAAACCAATAATTGGCTTCAAGCCGTTATTCTTTGCAGCTTTATAAAACTTAATTGCTCCATGAAGCACTTGTTCATCTGTTAGTGCTAAAGCAGTATAACCAAGTTTTGCCGCTCGTTGCACCAATTTTTCAATAGTGATTGTACTGTTTAACAAGCTATAGCTACTGCGTATTTGTAAATGTGTAAAAGCCATTGTATCCCACCTTCACGTGCTCTATTCCATATTATATCAATCAATGAAGAACGTGCATAAGGAAAAGCAGCGGTTAGCATAACTCGTTCTATTGTTTCATAAATATATAGTAGCAAATATACCATTCCTATAAGTAGAAAACAACAGACATTAGCGTTTTGTTTACAAGCAATAACTTAGCTCATTGACAAGCCACAAGCGATAAACGACTATATTATATACTATAAACTAATAAACGTTTATACATTCCAATAGTGAAAAAAAGTACAACCTTTTACAATTTTCAATATGTATTCATTTTTTATAACATAATTGCGTTACGTTATATCAAGGAGAAACAAAGAGGGGGAAATGATAAACATGGAAGAACGCTTTTTTGAAACATTTATTCATTGTTATTTTATAGCTTTTGGCGTAGTTATTGGCGGATCCATCCTCGGAAGTGTAGGTGCATTCATTACAGGAAACGCGCCGTTAACAGAGATCGGACGAATCGCAGTGCAATTAAGAATATGGGCTATCGTTGCAGCTATTGGAGGAACATTTGATGCAATAGCAAATTTTGAAAGAGGCATTTATGACGGGTCTACCATGGACTTATTTAAACAAGCATTATTTATCCTATCTGCAATGGGAGGAGTAAAAACAGCTATATTACTTCTGAATTGGTTAACACAGGAGGATATAGCATAATGCACATTCCTCCATATCATAAAAAAGTGACATGGCAACGTTTTTTTGTAGGAGTGATGGTTGGAGGAGTAATAGCCTATTGTATCTTGCTTTATATGTACGGAACAATGTATGAAGATCTAATTATCCGAACGAATCATATGCAAAGTGAAATAAGTCAATTAAGGAATCAAAATGAATCACTTCTTGCCGATAATGACGAACTTAATGAAAAATCAGTAAAACAAGTTACTATTGAATCCATCTCATTTACGGTAGAAAACACAGAAGAATTACGAATAGATCGCTTAATTGCAGGTAAATTAGAAGAACTGGTACAAGAGGAATTAAAACATATTATAGGGAAAGATTTATCTATAATCGCTGAAAGTGATAGCTTAATTGTAGCTTCATTAGAAAATAAAACATTCACTGTTGAAGAATTTGATTACACTTTTTCCGTTAACAAACTCATTATCTCTAATAATATCAAAATAATGGCCGATGCCAAACGTTCAGCATAGCTAGACTAATAGTAGCTTTTATAAAATATGTGAAATTGATGGGATTTTACTCTTTACAAGAAATTTCTTAAAAGTACATGGACGATATGATCAAGAGAATCCCTTTCAAAAAGGAAATTGCTTTTATTTATTCAACTTCTGCACAATGTATAAACTCATTGTAAATAAACAAAAAGCAACGATGCCAGATAATATGACCTGTATCCAATTTACTTTATCATAAAATAAGCAAGAAACTAAACTGTAAATAATGATAATTGCAAAAGCAAAAACAGACGCTCCACCATACACTTTAAAATTCACAATCATCCTCCTTCCAGTTTTTTGGAAAATGGCTATTTTTAGAACGCAATAAAAGGCTTGGGGCATTCTCTTATCCTCGCGCGCTTGTTCCGTATCTTTTGAAAACTTGACTATTTGTTTATGGAACAAAGGCTCAGGCCGCCCGTTTAGCAATATAGCGAGTGGAACGAATCAACGAAAGTTTTAGGAATCATGCTCCTGCAACAGGAGTATGCCGGCGCCCTCCGGCAAGCCCGTCTTTAATCGGCCTTCCTATTTAAAACGAACCGATGATGACTTAGCTTAAGGCATGGCGTGAAATCGACTAGTTGCTGGTGCTGGAGCCGGACGTGGCTAAATAACTTAGTTAGTTTATCCACAGTTGCTAAATTAGACAAATTCCTTAATTTCCCAGACCACAAAAAACACGTCAACCTTTTATGAAGTATGTAGTAATCCGCTAGCATTACATCATATGAATTTTTTCAACACCCATTTTTCGAACGTTTTATGAAATATCCGAAAATTGTTCATGTTTAACATAATAATCGTTTATACTAATAGTAAATCAACATTTTTATTCCCGTTAATATAGAAAGATTATATATTACAGAGCAAAACGATTACAGAAAGGAGTTGATGAAAACATGTGGGTAATCAGCCGCAGACAACAAAGAGATGAAAAAATAGCACGTTTGAAACAAGGTGATTCTGCATTTGCAGAATCTCTAGAATTAATTCGATTAATAAAGCGTGATATTGAAAAAGAGCATTTAGAAGTAATCTGTGAAGAAACTGCTTCTGGCTGCTGGTTTATACCAAAGAACAGAAGTAAAACTTCCTAAATTAGAATGTATAACTCTCTCAAAGCTTGGTATTCATAAAAGACCCACACTAATATCGCATTCCATGCGCTTTACAAGCGGGATATTTGAGAAGGGGATGGACTCCCCCTTCTGTTTCTTTATTTCCAGTGCCTTACTAACACGTCTCTTCCTAATAATGCTACGCTTCGTAAGCTTCCACTATCATCTGTAAATCAGCAATTACTTGATCTGCCTCTTCCCACGTTATTACAGTAGCACCAGAAGCCATTGGATGACCGCCACCATTGTACTTGGTTGCCAATTCATTAATGCTTGGGCCTTTAGACCTTAATCGAACGCGAATGCTTTTTTCTTCTTCAACAAAAACAACCCATGCCACAATCCCCTTCACATCTCCCAAAGTACTAACCAACTGACTCGTTTCATTTGGATCAATACCGTATTGTTGCAATAAATCTTTGGTTAATTTTACATAAGCCATTCCAATGTCATCTATATAAAATTGTTGGTATATGTATCCTTTCAATTTGACTAAATTGTGTTGCATGCTATACAAATTTTCATATATAACAGAACGGTCAAAGTGATACGTAATCAGCTCCGAAGCAGCTTTAAATGTCTTCTCCGTAGTACTTGGATATAAAAATCTTCCTGTATCTCCTACAATGCCAGCATACAACAGACGGGCAACATCATCCGTAAGTGTAAATTTGTTGTTGTCAGAAGATGTATACAATTCGTAAATCATTTCACTTGTAGAGCTTGCTTTTGTATCCACCCATTGTATGTCTCCATATTCATCGACATTCGGGTGGTGATCAATTTTAATAATCTTGTCTCCTAAAGTAAATCGCTGATCAGAAATCCGTTCCCTATTTGCTGTATCACATACAATAACAAGCGCACCTTCATATTGTTCATCAGAGATTATATCCATTTTTGCCAAAAAGGACAAAGAAGCTTCTTCTTCTCCAACTGCATAAACTTCTTTACCAGGAAAAGAATGCTTAACTAATTCCTTTAATCCCACTTGAGAGCCAATTGCATCAGGGTCTGGTCGCACATGTCGATGAATGATAACGGTAGAATATTGTTGAATTAACGCTAATATATTCTTCAAAAAGATCACCTACTAGAAAATGATTTTGTCTATCTGTAGCAAATTTTTTTTATAAAAGGTAAAATGGACAAAGAATCTATCTAAGATTCAGCTGGACTACATATACATACAAGCCGCAATAAGATTTATTGAACATGGATGGAGGGAGAAGTTATATGTTTATTTTTGCAGTTATTACTGTCACGGCATTTGTGCTTTGGATTTATTACAAAGTAGCTATTTTAAACACAAAAGACGGCTTAAAGCAAGCTTATTTTAACGCAAAATCACGTATTTGTTTAGGTAGCTTCCTCGTAGCCTTTACGATTAATCAATACATTTATTACGAAACACGTATTTCACTATTTGTTGGAATTGTATTTCTTGTTTTTGCTATCCCCCTTATTAGTCGAGGAATCAAAGAAGTTAAACATTACAAAAGTGAATGGAAACGATTAAACATGTCTGAATGATACGTTAACCATCGTTAGCTACTGTTCCCTACCTACACTAGTCTATGTAAATTTTGGATGAGGCAAAAAGTTTTCATTACCTCATCCATTTTTATTATAGCTTAAAGTGAGAATTTCTTCCTCTTTTTTAACCACTGATTGTTCGTAACCCAATACTATGACCGATAAGCTTGTTCCAAAAAGGGCGTTTGGTGCTGGTACACAGTTTAAACTTGTCCAATATACATATTATTGTTTGGATCAGAAAAACTTACAGTATGTCATAAAGTTAACGATTCATTAATTGAGCCATTAATAAACCTTTACTGGCAAGTTGCTGTTCCTCATATACCTCGATATCAATCTTAGCATACACTCTACCAATTTCTAATAATTTAGGCTTGATACGTAACGTGCTATCAATTTGCACTGGCTTAATGAAATAAATCGTTAAATTTTCGGCTACTAAGTCGCCTTTTTTATCCTGTAGCAATAATCTCCTGCTCGCTTCTGTCATTAAAGCTGTACAAACACCACTTGACAATGTTCCGAGTTGATTAGTCATTTGCGGGGCAACTTTCGTTTCAAAAACACCGGGTTCACTCTCTGATTCTACTATGTTTCGCGACACAATATCATCAATCGTCTCACCAATCTGGGGTTGACGTTGATTTTGTTGAAGCGCTTTTAATACGTCTTGCCTAGATATTATTCCCTGTAAATGATTCTGCTCATCTGTTACAGGGATCACTTCAATTCCTTCCCATACCATAAGGTGAGCCACAGAAGCTAAAGAAATATTCGTTTGGACGGTTTTAGGCTGCTTACTCATCACCTTGCTAATGGAAGTATCATTCGATTTCCCAACCACATCCTTTGACGTGACGATACCTAAAACCCTCCTCCGATCGTCTACAACCGGGAAACGCGTATGCTTTGAATAATTATTTAAGGCATACCAATCCTCTACCTTGTTACCTTCTTTTAGGTAAAAAGCTTTTTCATAAGGTGTATAAATATCCTCTACCAACACAATTTCCTTTTTTATTAATTGGTCATAGATCGCTCTATTTATCATTGCTGCTACCGTAAATGTATCATAACTGGTTGAAATAATAGGCAATTTTCTTTCATCGGCCAACCTTTTTATGTCTTCTGTCGTATCAAAGCCTCCCGTAATTAAAACTGCGGCTCCTTCTTTAATAGCTAATTCATGTGCTTTTGTACGGTTACCTACAATTAACAAGGCATCTGCCTCTGTATATCGCATCATGTCTTCTAGCTGCATGGCTCCGATAACAAATTTATTTAACGTTTTGTGTAACCCTTCTCTTCCACCTAGAACATGCCCTTCTACAATATTGATCAATTCAGCAAAAGTCAATTGTTCAAAATTATCTTTTTTCTTTTGTTCAATTCGGATGGTGCCTACACGTTCTATCGTACTAACGAGTCCTTTATTTTCTGCATCTTTAATGGCACGATAAGCTGTTCCATCACTCACGTGCAAATCTTTAGCAATTTGTCTAACTGAAATTTTATGACCTACGTCTAAAGAATGAATATGCTCGATAATTTGTTCATGTTTACTTTTCATGGCACATACACCATCTTTCAACTGTACTAATAAATTATTTACCATTTATTATACAGTTGATCTTATAGAAACTCAATGATTATAGGTTTTTCGTTGTTTTTCTCTTTTCTGTTCCATTATTGGAGGCTGAATCATTTGTAATAAAGAAGCAATATTTGCACCAATTACAAGCAAAAATAAGAATAACCAACTCCCCCAAAACAATTGCTCAATAGAAGTGACACTTTTTGGTATAAATGGCCAAGCTACGTATAACAAAAATCCAGCAATCAAGATTCTTAATACTGCATACTGTCCTTTCATTTATTTTCCTCCTTTTATTCGTTTTAGATCTTTAGATACCAATCTAATGTAGCGTAAAAAAATGTGTCATATACCAATGAATCATCGCATCTCCATAGAAATAAGCAATCCATGTCCCAATTATTATATAAGGGGCAAATGGTGTTGGCTTACCTAGGCTTATTTGATTATATGCTAGTAACACTAAACCAATGATTGCTCCAATCATACTTGCAACGACGAAACTGAGAACAAGGTTGGTAGTACCTAACACAATGCCAAGTAATCCAAATAATTTCACATCCCCCATTCCCATTCCGCCGCGACTTACAATAACCACCAGTAACGGGATAAGCAAACCTACTAGTCCACCTTGAAATGTATCCCACCAAGGATCAAGCGGCACCATGACACGCAACAACATAAATACTGGTAGAAAAAATAAGAGTAATTGATTGGGAATAACCATGTAGAAAATATCAGATACGAGGCAAATGATAAGTAAGGAGCTAACTAATAATGCAACAATTAATTCCAAATTCCAACCAATGATAGAATAGCTTATCGTAAACATGGCTGCAGTCAATATCTCAATGATAGGATATATGGAGGAAATTTTATTCTTACAATGCCTACAACTACGTTTTAAAAAAGCATACGATAAAACAGGAATTAACTCAAACCAGCTTAGCCTTATACAACAATTAGGACAGCATGATCGTTCTGTTGTAAACGGCTGCTGCTTCGGCAAACGAAGACCAACAACAACAAAGAAAGATCCAAATATAAAGCCACTTAATGAGAAAAATAACAGTCGAACTATTTCCACTACATCATCTCCTTGAATAGTAGACCAATTTTTTCGTTCATACTTTTCGTGTTTTTCATGTGATAATGGTATTTTTTTCTTGAGAAGAAATTACGCAGTCTATACGAAACACTCTAAACATAACGTACAATTGGCATGATTTTTGTTGAGATTCATAGTTGAGATAAAAGTTTTTTACAAGAACGGAGGAGCTTTTAGAAAAACTTTCATGATTGTCAAAGCGTTAGATTCCAAAAAAAGCTAAAAAAGCAATACACAGCAAAATAGGATTGTTTTTTCAAAGGGGTTACAACCAATAAACTAAGCGAGGGATTTTTATTTCATGTTGACGATACATATGATGATTATCGTGGGTTTTGAAGAATTGAAAGAAATCTTGTATTGAAAGAAATCTTGTGTTGGGTGTAAGGAGGTTTAAAACGAAGCCTTGACCATAGGAAGTTATATAAACCGCGGGTAGAGACCCACGGTTTATTGAATGGTAATGATTACAGATGTACAGCTTCACCAATCTTCATTACCTTTCCAATACCAGGCTCGACTTGCTTTGCAAAAGCAGCTGCATCTTGCTCAATAACGGGGAAAGTATTGTAATGAATGGGCACAACTGTTTTAGCCCCCACCCATTTCGCAGCAATGAGAGCGTCTTCTGGTCCCATCGTAAAATTATCCCCAATTGGAATAAATGCTAGCTCTATATCATTCATTTCACCAATCAATTTTAAATCAGAGAAAAGTCCTGTATCTCCAGCATGGTAAATGGTTTTTCCGTTAATAGTAAGTAATATACCAGCAGGCATTCCAGTATAAACAATGGAGCCATCTTCTTCTGTATAGGCTGATCCGTGGAAGGCTTGTGTAAACTTTACCGTACCGAAATCAAAGCTATTTTTCCCACCAATATGCATTGGATGCACTTGCAAACCTTTTGTTCCTAAAAATTCAGCTAATTCATTTGGCGCAATAACCATTGCATTTGTTCGCTTAGCAATCGAAATCGTATCACCCACATGATCGTTATGACCGTGTGTTAATAAAATGTAATCTGGAGAAACGATTTCAGCATCTAAATCACATGCCTCATTTCCTGAAATGAATGGGTCAATCAATATGTTGTGCTCATCGGTTTCAACCTGTACAACGGAATGACCATGATAAGATATTTTCACAACAACCTCTCCTTTCAAGTATTTTGATTCATTATAGCAAACCTGTCTATATGTTTTATACCCTAAGGGACTATTTTTTACACATTTGAACTGGAGCTTTTGTTAGGTAACCAAGTGTGACCTAAAGTAAATTTAAAACAGCTTCCTATCCGATAAATTTTCTTTCAGCAATATTTTTCAGTGAAACTTGCCTTGTCGCCAAGCTTTTATTTTTCCTAGACGATAAAACAAAAGATCTTATTCGATCTAAAGAAAAAATTTTGTGACACGTTACATTCTCCATTCATTTCACACCTTTCTTAAAACCATCTTTGTTATAATAGTACATAAACATTAAAGGAGTGTTATAATCATGAAACAAAGAATCGAAACACTTTTACGCCATATGGATCAGCAGCATATGGAAAGTATTTTAATTACGTCACCGGCAAATGTATATTACATAACGAACTACTTTACCGACCCACATGAACGTCTAGTTGCTGTATATATACGTAAGCATGAAGATCCTATTCTCGTTCTTCCTGCAATGGAGAAAGCAGATGCTAAAAACGCAGGTTGGAAACACTCTATTATTTCGTATCAAGATCACGAAAACCCTTGGGAAATGCTATCTAAAGTAATAAAGCAAAACGAAACTATTCCAAAAACAATTGGCGTGGAGTTTAATCATTTTACATTAGACCGCCAAACCATACTGCAACAGATTTTACCGCAAACAGAAATTAGACAAGCTGAAGCGTTATTAGCTCAATTAAGGCTTATTAAAAACGAATATGAATACAAAAGGCTTAAAACAGCAGCAGAACTTGCTGATTTTGGTATAAAAACAGGGTTTGAAGCAATAAAAGAAGGGATAACGGAGTTAGAAATTGTCGCTAAAATTGAATTTGAACTAAAAAAACAAGGTGTGCAAGCGATGTCGTTTTCCACGATCGTTTTATCCGGTACAAAAACAGCCTCTCCTCACGGAAACCCATCGTTGAAAAAAATAGCTAAAGGTGATTTGGTTTTATTTGACTTAGGCGTTGTATATGAAGGTTATTGTTCTGATATCACAAGAACAGTTGCTTTTAAATCCATTACCAAGGAACAAGATCGTATCTATAACAATGTGTTACATGCACAACAAAAAACGATAGAATCAGCTAAAGCAGGTGTTGCTGTAGGGAAATTAGATCAAGTTGCGCGAAACGCAATAAACTCAAATGGATATGGGGACTATTTCACGCATCGAATTGGGCACGGTTTAGGTATTCAAACTCACGAATACCCATCTATGCATAGTGATAACACATTACCATTGCAGGAAAATATGTGCTTTACTGTTGAGCCAGGCATCTACGTGCCTAATATTGGGGGTGTAAGGATAGAAGATATGCTATTTATCAAAGAAAGTGGTCCAGAAGTTTTAACGCAATTTCCAAAGGAATTAAGGATTGTTGATTAGACCATTAAAAATGAACAAAGCGTGGCAATGAATGTAACAAGAAGCAGCGGTGGGTAGTCACGCTGCTTTTTCATTGACTAGGAAATTAAGGAAATTATAAAATTTAGCAGCTGTGGATAAACTTACTAAGTTATTTAGCCACGTCCGGCTCCAGCGCCAGCAACTGGGCGCCTTCACTCCATTGCCCTAAGCTAAGTCATCATCGGTTCATTCTAAATAGGAAGGCCGACTAAAGAGGCTTGCCGGAGGGCGCCGACATACTCCGGTTGCAGGAGCATGATTCCTAAACCTTTCGTTGGTTCGTTCCACTCGCTACGTTGCTAACCGGGCGCCCCGAGCCTTTGGTCTTTTACTTGTCGTTTTCACATATTATTACAACTCAAGTAATGTGTGTGGGTCGACATAGTTCATTTCATGAGCATTTGCGACGCCTTGATGAGTTACAATTCCTTTCCATGTATTTACCCCTTTTAAGAGTGATTCGTTATTTTGAAAAGCCATCTCCACTCCAAAGTTAGCCAATTGCAAAGCATATGGCACAGTGACATTCGTCAATCCAATAGTAGACGTTCTAGGAACAGCTCCTGGCATATTAGCTACGGAGTAATGTAAGACACCATGCTTCGTATAAGTTGGGTTATCATGCGTAGTGACATGGTCACTCGTCTCAAATATTCCTCCTTGGTCAATAGCTACATCTACAATGACAGACCCATCAGACATATTTTGTACCATTTCTTCCGTTACTAATTTTGGTGCTTTCGCTCCTGGGATTAGCACTGCTCCTATGACAAGATCCGACTCAGCTAAAGCGAGACTTATATTCATTGGATTCGACATCATCGTATTAATTGAGAAACCAAAAATATCATCAAGCTGTCGTAAACGTTCTGGATTCAAATCAATTAAAGTTACATCTGCTCCTAAACCGACAGCTATTTTCGCTGCGTTTGTTCCAACAACTCCGCCACCAATAATAGTGATTTTGGCCCGTCTGACACCAGGAATTCCGCTTAACAGAATACCTTTTCCACCTTTCGTTTTCTCTAAAAACTGAGCGCCGATTTGTGAAGCCATCTTCCCAGCTACTTCACTCATAGGTGTTAAAAGCGGTAATGTATTATTTGGTAATTGCACTGTCTCATAAGCAATTGCAGTCACTTTTTTATTAACTAGCTCTTTCGTTAACTCTGCTTCTGCTGCTAAATGCAAATATGTAAATAAAATTTGACCTTCATAAAAATAACTATATTCTTCTGGTAAAGGCTCTTTCACTTTCATTACCATTTCTTGTGACCATGCTTCTTTTGGGCTTGAAACAATGGTAGCGCCAGCATTTACGTATTGCTCATCAGAAAAACCTGATCCTAAACCTGCATTTGTTTCCATAAAAATTTGATGACCAGCCTTTGTTAATGTTAAGACGCCAGACGGAGCCATCGCCACCCTATTTTCATTGTTTTTTATCTCTTTTGGTACTCCGATGTTCATCTTGTAAATACCTCCTTCATCAATATAATTCATTTATAATCTAACAGTATCAAATATTTAAAAAAATAGGAAGTAGAAAGAAATGGAGAAATAGGTTTTTTTGAAAAAATTTCCTAATAGAGCTTATGAAAATGTAAACTTTTTACGTTTTCAGTTTTGTTTAAAGTGGGGATAAATTAATAACAATCGGGATGAAAGGGATAGGAAGAACAGTGATGATGAAAGACCGCTTCTTTGCCCTACAGGAAAAGAGACTCACTAGTCTTTAACGGAAAACCGTAGCGACGAGAGCCTCTATTAAAAAAATTAATTTTTTTGATTATTAAAAGTATAGATCCCCTTATTATTATGCAGTTGTTCCACAACCCCACTTTGATAGCTTTCATTTAACTGATTTCGAACTGCCTCTACACCTTTTTTATCTGTAAACAATTTCTTGGAACCATGGTTTTGCTGATTATTTTTCGCCAAATATATCCCTCTTTCACTGAATAGAGATTGTAGCAAAAGCGAAATGGCTTTTGAACTCACTTATAGTATTGCCGTGATATGTAGCGATATTATACTATTATTTTAACAAAAACACCATATATTGATTGTTGTAAAAGTAAAATGGGTATATAGTGGAATTAGAAAGGGGAGATGAAAAGTGGAATATAAAAATATTGTTGTTGCGGTAGATGGATCTGAAGCATCTGAAAAAGCATTTAAGAAATCACTCGCCATCGCCAAAAGGAATAACGATGCAAGGCTCATTCTAGCACATGTTGTTGATTCTCGAACATTTGCTACTGCAGAAGCATACGATCGTACTTTAGCAGAAAGAGCGGATGAGTATGCAAAAGAGCTACTAGATAGCTACGTTGATAACGCTAAAGGAGCCGGAGTGGATGATTTAGTACGTTGTGTGGAATATGGATCTCCGAAAGTAAAAATTGCAAAAGATATTGCCAAACAATTTGAAGCGGATTTAATTATTTGTGGAGCAACAGGTATGAATGCAGTAGAAAGATTTTTAATTGGAAGTGTATCCGAAAACATTACTCGTTACGCCACATGTGACGTTCTTGTCGTTCGATAAAAGCTTTAACCGTAGACAGCGCTTCTGTTAGGAAGCGCTGTCTGAACTATAGCAACAAGTTTTTATAAGGGTTTTGTCATGGCTAAACCACGCCAAAACCTTTATAATTGTCTAGAAAATTATAAAATTTTGCAAGGTGTGGATAGACTAACTAAGTATTTAGCCACGTACGGCTCCAGCGCCCAGCAACTAGGCGACGTACTTCATTGCCCTAAGCTAAGTCATCATCGGTTCGTTCTAATTAGGAAGGCCGACTAAAGACGGGCTTGTCGAAGGGCGCCGGCATACTCCTGTTGCAGGAGTATGATTTCTAAAACTTTCGTTGATTCGTTCCACTCGCTACGTTGCTAAAACGAGCGCCCCGAGCCTTTGGTCTTAAATTGACTCTGTTAGTCGAACTGTGTCCCGTGCAATCATTACTTCTTCATTTGTAGGAATAATGATTACTTTTACAGGGGAATGAGGATAATTAACAAATTGTTCTTTTCCTCGTGTGTTATTCAATGTAGGATCCCAGTATACACCCATAAATTCTAAGCCGCGTAAAACTTTCTCCCGAATTAATACACTGTTTTCTCCAACTCCAGCTGTGAAAATGATTGCATCGACGCCACTCATTTTAGCTGCATAAGAACCTAAGTATTTATGGATACGTTCAGCAAATACATCTAATGCAAGCTTAGCTCTAGGATCTTCATCTGCCTTTTGCTCAATATCCCTTAAATCGCTAGAAAAACCAGATAAAGCTAACATACCACTTTCTTTATTTAGCACATGAACGACTTCCGAAGCTGATTTCCCTGTTTTTTCCATAATATATGGTATAAGTGCTGGATCAATGTCTCCAGAACGAGTCCCCATTGTTAAACCAGCTAGTGGTGTGAACCCCATTGACGTATCAAGTGATTCTCCACCTTGAATAGCAGCGATACTAGACCCATTTCCTAAGTGGCAAGATATTAACCTTAAATTTTCAAGTGGCACACCTAACAATTCTGCTGCACGCTGGGAAACGTATTTATGCGATGTCCCATGGAAACCATATTTACGAATACCATAGTCTTCATAGTAATTATATGGCAAACTATATAAGTAAGATGACGGCGGCATGGTTTGATGAAACGCAGTATCAAACACAGCAACCATAGGCACTTCTGGCAAGATATGACGAAATGCATGAATGCCCGTTAAATGTGCTGGATTGTGTAAAGGAGCTAATTCAGAGATTTCTTCAATTCCTTGAATAACCTGTTCAGTAATTAACACAGAATCGCTAAATTTTTCTCCTCCATGAACAATACGATGTCCTACTGCATTAATTTCATCAAGTGACGTAATGACACCCGATTTTTTCAAACCTTCTAATAATTTCTTTACAGCTTCTTCATGATTAGGAATGTCACCTACGAATTTTTCTTCTTTCTCTTGTGCTTTCATTTCAAAGATAGCTTCATGAAGACCAATTCTTTCTACAAGCCCTTTAGCAAGAACCGTTTCTTCTGGCATTTTTATTAGTTGGAATTTCAAAGATGAACTACCGGCATTAATAGCCAATACGTTACTCATTGCTGTTCAACTCCTCTTTTTATACGTTTGGAACCAATTATTTATTTGACCTAAAATATCTCCCATTGCATTGGTATTTGAAAAAGAAGGCATTTTCACCAATAATGGTTGTTTAGGAGTGGTGGTATGGTGACCTTTTTTTTGTAAAATTAATATACTCTTTTTTTGTTTATCTGTTTGGAATGCTGTATCAGGTAAACCTAGTAGTCCTACAATATGTGCATGTTCATGTAAAAAATTCTTTAATTGATCTGCCTGATCACTTTCAAACAAAAACTCAGGAATAACAAATATAAGATATCCTCCATCTACAGTATACTTAAGACTTTGCTCCATAAATAAATGATGTGCATAGGAATGGCCTTCTTTTGCTTGTAATTCAAAGCGTGACGCCCGCACATCATCAGGGTAATAACCCACTGGTAAATCTGCTACAACTAAATCAACCGGGTCTAGTAAAAAAGGTTGCAAACTATCTTGGTGAAAAAATTCAATTTGCTGCTTTTGCAGATTGGCATTCCATACACCTAGTTGAATTAATGTTGAATCGACTTCACTTGCATACGCTTCTTTATCTTGAGAAAGTTGACTAAATACAGTTGTCAACAAGTTTCCAGTACCGCTTGCTGGATCAAAAATACGTATTTCTTTTTTCTCATCCATTAGTTTGTTGCTTAGATAAGCTATAATCAAAGCAATTGTTTCAGGAGTCATCATATGCTGTGCTTGAGTTGAGCCTTTCATTCCTTTTAATATTGCTAGCTGATTTGCCTTTCTAATCTCTTCAACTGTATAGTCAGCTAAGGATGTGGTTTGTAATAATGTTTCCAGCTTATGAGTCAGTTGTTCGTCATGATTTATTGTAGGTGAGCAGTGAAAAATACATTCTTGTGCATATATCAAGCTGTCTAAATAAGTTTCATTCACATATTCTTGGATAGTTGTAGTAATCTCATCTATCCAACTATAAAGTGACTCTACATTTGTTTTTGAATTCTTCATTCATTGCAGCCTCCATTCGGTTGCTATAAAGCGTCATCTATTGTATCAAAAGGATTAAATGAATACAATGAATTGTGCTTTCATCCGATTGGACAGTAAAAATCCCCCTCCCAATGGAGAGAGATGTTAATTTGCTTTCTTCGCAGCCTCCAGAGCAGCTTCATAATCTGGATGATTGCTCACTTCACTCACATATTCGACGTATTGAACTGTGTCGTTACGATCGATGATAAAAATAGCTCGCGCAAGCAAGCGTAATTCTTTTATAAGAACTCCGTATTGATGACCAAAATTTGCATCACGGTGGTCGGATAACGTTTCTAATTTATCGATATTATGCTCGGTTACCCAACGCTTTTGTGCAAAAGGCAAATCCATACTCATTGTTAGCACTTGAACGCTACCTATTGCAAATGCTTCTTCATTAAACCGCTTTGTTTGGTCAGCACATACACCAGTATCAATCGAAGGAACGACACTGATTAGCTTTACTTTCCCTTTGTAATCATCCAACGTTGCATCTTGTAAATCAGTCGTCAATACCCTGAAGTTTGGTGCTTGATCACCAACTTGCACCTCTGTACCTAACAGGGTAACTGGTTTATGTTGGAATGTCACATTTGCCATAAGAATCATTCCTTCCTAAATAATTGTATTCCCCTACTATTATGAATTGATTCATGATCCATGTCCACTATTTTACGAGGAATAATTTGTGAACAAAATAACAACCGCTTTCATTTTTGTTTATACACATTCAACTTTGTTTCACCATTCCGTTTACAAATCACTCCGATTACCATATTTATAGTGAAAATGATAATTCCCCTTTAGAATTACCCCAAAAGTTCAATACTCTTAAATCAAACATCATATTGCGTCGGAGCTTGTTTCTCTTTTTTTTCGGTATCTTTCTTAGATGACTGTTTCTTGTCAGCAGATTGAATGATCTCTTGTACTTTTTCGACAACTTGAGGAGCAAAATGCAACATTTTTTCATAAATATGTGTTTGCTCATCTAAATGAACCATCTTAATTCCTTGATTACTTGCAATTAAAAAGGCTACAGGTGTAATGGATACGCCACCTCCACTACCACCACCAAAGGGCAATGTCGCTTCACTGTCTGATGAAAGGTTACTTGTTGATTGAAATTCACTACCACCTGCTGCAAAACCAAAACCAACTTTAGATACAGGAATAATTATACTACCATCTGGAGATTGTACAGGATTACCTATAATGGTATTTGCCTCCACCATATCCTTTAAGTTTTCCATTGCTGTTGTCATTAAACCTTGTATTGGATGATCTTCCATATACTTTACACTCCTTTAACTTTGCTTTGTTTGCATATCTACTATTCGTAACACTTGTATAAAACTAGTTATAGCTTGTGTGATTTTAATGGATACCATACAAGAAAAATACACCTCTATATATCTTTGTTGAAATAAAGGTTGCACTTGCAAGTCTGATTTGCAACTTTGCTTACTTTTCCCCATAATCCAGCTAGTTATGACACCTTTAATTCCCCAAACGAAACCAGAAAGCGTGCCTGTTACAGCCGCATCCCCTGTCCCTCCTTTCGTATACCATTGCCATTGCTGAATAACGATATGTTGTAAAATAGCTTTGGCTATAGCATTAATCTCTTTTAGAAGACGATACATTTTTTGTAACTGGTCAGATAAACAATCAAAAGAATGCGCTTCATACGTTTCCAGTTGCTGAAGTTGAATTGTCTTATTTACTATTTGAATAAAAAGCCAACTTATTTTTATATGTAAAACAAATTGCGTTGGAGAGTATTCAATACGAATATTCATTTTCCAATTAATGGAACAAATCATGATAATAAGTATTAATAAAATAAATAAAATCCAAAATATAATCCACACACTTTTCACCCCATTACAAGTTATTATTCTACTGCAATTCTATTTTTATCCAAAAATAACTACAAACGGTACTTTTTTTAAATCTTTTGTTAAACATGGTAGAATGAAGTGAAACAATCTATCATAATAAAAAAAGCATACATAGACGGAGGGTGTAATAGGATGGAACGAAATAACTTGTTTTTTTACTACTTAAATCCAACCGGTATAGAAGAAAAAATAGCGACTATTCATCATGCAGCAATTGAAAACGGTTTTAAAGTTGTAGAAGATGCTAAACACGCAAATATAATTGTGAGTATCGGTGGCGATGGTGCTTTTCTGCAGGCAGCTAGAAAAACAAAATACCGTCAAGATTGCATTTATATTGGAATTAATCGCTCAGGAGAAGCCAGTTTATATTGTGATTTTTATTTGGACAATGTTAATGAAATGATGCATACTATGCAGCATGAAGAACTTGAAGTAAGACGTTTTCCTATTATTAAAGTAAAAATTAACGATGAGACTAGCTTCTTTTGCCTTAACGAACTAAGTGTTCGTTCTACCATTATAAAGTCAATTGTGATGGATGTATTCATTGATGAGCAACATTTTGAAACATTTCGCGGAGATGGCTTAATTGTTGCTACTCCTACTGGGAGTACTGGATATAATAAATCTACAAATGGTGCTGTCATAGACCCTCGCATTCCTTGTTTCCAAGTAACAGAACTGGCATCCATTAACAATAACCGTTATCGTACACTTGGTTCTTCTTTTATACTTAACAAAGACAGAACTTTACGTTTGTCTGTGCGTCAAGATGGAAATGATTACCCAATTATTGGCCTTGATAATGAAGCATATTCCATTAAAAACATTCAGGATATCACTGTTACTTTAAGCGACAAAGTCGTAAAAACTGTAAAATTAAAAAATAACTCTTTCTGGGATCGTGTCAAACGAACCTTTCTGTAAGTTAACTTTATACTCTACTTCTACGCATTGCGAAATTTAGCTTTTAAAGGCACAAAAGCACAAGCGCCCGTTTAGCAACGTAGCTACTGGAGCGAATCAACGAATGTTTTAGTAATCATGGTGAGACGGAGTTGACGAACCAATGATGACATAGCTTAGGGGCGATTCGTAGTTGCCTAGTTGCTGGGCGATGGAGCCGGACGCGGCTAAATAACTTAGTAAGTTTATCCACAGCTGCTAAATTTTTAATAATTTCCTAGTCTACAAGCAAAAGGACTACCCTTGAACGGATAGTCCTTTTTTACCATACATATTATTTTAGTAAGTTTGTTGACCACCAAATTGTTGCTCTGCCATTTGTACTAGACGTTTCGTAATTTCCCCACCAACAGATCCGTTAGAGCGAGAAGTTGAATCTGGTCCTAATTGAACACCAAATTCTTGAGCAATTTCATACTTCATTTGATCTAGAGCTTGTTGTACACCAGGGACTACTAATTGATTTGAATTGTTAGTTGCCATGTTAAATCACCTCCTTGGTACTTATAGAATGTGTACCAAGAAGAAAATCCATTCATAATTTTGTTTGGTAGTTACTGTAAATAAAGGAATAGATGTTACATATATAACCCAAACATAGCAAAGCACCTTAAGAACTGATACAAGAATACGCCGCGCTTTAACTAAACAGTGTATATTCCACTATGCCAGAAATAAAAACACCTTCGACAAAATGTTAACTATGTCAAGCCATTCATTTTGCATTTTGTCTTTAAAATAAATCAACGTAAGCATTTTCGTTAGAAGTAATTTTAATTGTCTCTACTTCCATTATAGCTTCATTCATTAACTTCGTGAAATCTGTTTTTGCTTCAAAATGATTAGCTTTATCTCTTTTTGGTTTGGTTTTTGGAGATTTTGGCACAAAGACCGTACAGCAATCCTCATAAGGAAGAATGGAAGTCTCAAATGTACCAATTCTTTTAGCTATATCAATTATTTCTGTTTTGTCCATTGCAACCAATGGCCTCAATATAGGGAAGTTTGTAACTTCATTAATAACATGCATGCTTTCCATCGTTTGACTAGCAACTTGACCTAAATTTTCTCCTGTAGTTAAGGATAAAATGGATTGATCTTGACAAATTTTTTCACTAATTTGCATCATTACACGACGCATAATCGTCATTGCATAACCATCGGGCACCTGCCGAAATATTTCCTGTTGTAACTTCGTAAATGGCACCAGATGAACTTGCATAGATTTCCCAAAATGTGTCAATTGTTTAGCTAAATCAAGCACTTTTTGCTTTGCTCGCTCGCTCGTAAATGGAGGGGAATGGAAGTGTATAGCCTCCAATTGAACACCTCGTTTCATTGCCAGATAACCAGCAACAGGACTATCAATACCGCCGGATAATAGCAATAACGATTTACCAGAAGTACCAACTGGTAACCCGCCAGCTCCTTGGACAACACTGGACGTAATATACGTGGCTTCATGGCGAATTTCAATTTTAATTTCTATATCTGGGCGATGAACATCTACTGTAATATCACTTGTATTCAATAACAAATGTCGTCCTACTACCTGGTTAAATTCTTGCGATCGAATTGGAAAAGCTTTGTTTATGCGCTTTACTGTCACTTTAAATGTCTTAGCAGCAGTATTTTTCTTTAGTGCATATAGCGCTGCTGCTTTAATATTTTCAGGTTCATTTTCTTCCTTAATGGCCAAGCTTAAACTATGAATACCAAAAATATATTTACACTTCGCTATGATCGGTTCTGGATCATGACCATTTAATAAAATAAACATTCTGCCTTGCGTGCGTTTTACCTTTACGTTTTCATAATCCTGCAATTTACTTTGAATATTCTCCTGCAAACGAAGAACAAATGCTTTCATATTTTTTCCTTTTAAAGCCATTTCTCCGTAACGAATTAATATATGATCGTATTGCATAATATATCTACCCCAGTACATTTTTTAATTGCTGTATACTCTTACTTAATATATTAATAAACCTTTGTAACTCTTCCATTGTATTCATATAGGAAAGACTAATACGAAGTGCAGATGTTGCCCTTGACTTAGGTAAACCACAACCTACAAGAACCCTACTGTCCTCGGATTGCTTAGAAGAACAAGCGGACTTCGTTGAAATATAAATACCATGATTGGCTAGTGTGTGAATGAGAACCTCTGGCTTTATACCAGGAACAGAAAAATTGATAATGTGTGGTGCTGCATGTAACGGCGTATTTATAAAAACATCCGGCAGTTCCTCTAGCTCCTTACGAATGTATTGTTGCATTTGTATTAGGTCGTATCTTTGATTTTTTTCTTTTTCCAAAATCAATCGTAATGCTTTTATGAATGAAACTGCTCCTGGCAAATTTTCTGTTCCAGAACGTATTCCTTGTTCCTGAGACCCTCCATGAAATAATGGATAAAGTGTGGTTCGATCTTTCACATATAAGATGCCAGTTCCCTTTAACCCATGGATTTTATGGCCTGACATCGTACACAGATCTATTCCACTATCTTTGAAAGACAAAGGCACTTTCCCTAGCCCCTGCACGTAGTCAACATGGAAAAATAATTTCGGATAACGCTTGGAAATTTTTGCAATTTCCTCAATAGGTTGTATCGATCCAAGTTCGCTATTTACGTGCATGATACTTATTAAAATTGTGTCATCTTGGATAGCCGCCTGTAAATCATTTAAATTAATAACCCCCTCTTGGTTAACGGGTAAATAGGTGACATCAAAGCCTAATGTCTCGAGACCTTTACACGCTTCGTATACAGATGCATGTTCAATAGCAGTTGTAATTATATGCTTTCCTCTATGCTGATGCTCAAAAGCAATTCCTTTAATTGCTAGATTATTCCCTTCCGTTCCACCAGAAGTAAATACAATTTCGGAAGGAGCAACTTCTAATAACTTAGCTGCCTCTCCTTTTGCTTGATGCAACAATTTCTCCGATTCTCCCCCTAGTGAATGGATAGAAGAAGGGTTCGCAAAAAAATGCATGGACACTTTTTCATAGCTTTTTAACACAGATGCTTCCGGTTTAGTGGTTGCACTATTATCTAAATAAATCATTTTCTATATTGCCATACCTTTCTTTTTTTATGTTTCATATCCAAGCTAAAACGTGTTACAAAAAACTTGGCTTGTCGCGACATTTTTATGGCGACAAGCCATGTTTTTTATACTATAAAAAAGTATAAAAACAAAGGTCTATAGTGAGAAAAACTACAGCTTTTTCCAGAGTGTCTTGGCGATAGATCAAGTTCTTCTAATCACCTTTTTTAAAGTGAAAAAAGGATATCATCGAATGCATATCCTTCTTCCATACGACCTTGTATATACTTATTCCTCAACAGCGGATTGGTAAGCCTCAATGCGCTTTAGGGCTCCCGGCTCGACCTCTTCAATTGCTTTAGCCGCATTCTCAAGTGCTAATTCATACTCATATTTCCGAAACAAACGTTCCGACTCCGCCAATTTTTCCGCTAACAACGGGTATTGACTCCGATATCGGTTTGCATATTGAATGACCTGCTCAGTCAAATAGGCTTGTTCTAACATCAATTCTGTTTGTTCTACACAATAGGTCACAGCGTTTTTCGCATCATTTAATGCTTGTTGCACTTCTGCCATCTCTAAAGGCTGATTTTCTAATGCTTTTACGACACGTTGATTTTTATCATTCGCTGTTTCTATAAGATTCCAAATAAATGTAGGAACTCCAGGTACATTACTTTTTTTAAGCTTTCGTTGTACAGAATACAACTCATTCCGCATTTCTGTCAACTTTTCCTTAGCCTCTAGCTCATCTTTGCGTAGGTTTTGAATTCGTTTTCTGAATGCTTGATGGCTTTCTTTTAATTTCTCAATTTCTTCAAGGGCTGCTTCTATTTCATTTCGAAGCTTTGTATGCGGCGATTTTTCTTCTTTCAAATCGGAGACGACTGTTTCCACTTGTGAATTTAATTTCGAAATCAATTTTTCCAAGGATATATATTTTTCCATATCACTATCTTCAAAATAATAAGCCTTTTGTAGCTGCTCTACCTCTTGCTTTGTGTCATTAAAAGTAGCTGTAACTTCTTGCATCGTTTGTTGATAAGTCGGTAATTTTGTTTCCACATAATTTTTAGCAATTGCCTCTTTTTCCAATAATTGATACATTTCCTTGGAACGTGTTTCGATCTCTTCAATTAATGTCTCGCCATTAGCCATGTCACCTTTATCCAGTTTATCCACCATCTGTGTAAGCTTTTGCTGATAGTTGCGAATTTCTTTTTCAAACGCAAGATGCTCAACGCGGTACCCTTCACTTTTCATTTCCTTAATTCCCGAAAGTAGATCATCTAATTGAGAAGGAAGCTCTTGTTTACACATTTTATAAACATGTGGAAATTCCTCAAGCTGTATTTGCAAATGGTCAAGAGAAAGTTTAAGATTATCAACCAATTGTTTTGCCTCTATGTAATTCCCTTCTTCTATTAGTTCATAGTAAGAAGCAAGCTCTTTAAACAGTTCATCTAATTTTGTTTCAAAATAACTCTCTGCTTTCCCATATTGATAACGATTTTGCGATAGTTTCTTCCGCAAATCTTTTAGCGTTGGTTCAACATATTCCATTTCTTTTCGACTCTCTGCTTCAGAATTGAGTAATTCATCCACTTCTTTAATAATTTGTTCAATTTCCATTTCTACTTTTTGAAGTATTTTTTCCACTTCTGCTAAAGTTTTTTTTGCTTTTGAAAAGCGATAACGGTCTGCTGCTTCCTCTGCATCAAACAAATGCTCTTCAATATCTGTTAATTCCTTTGTAACAATATGTTCCCAACGCTCTTTCCACGCCTCAAACTTATCTTGCGTTTCTCCAGACAAGTTAAGTATTTTTATACGGGAGAGCTCGGCATTGATGTTTCGACCCATGATATCCATTTTCCAAGCTTCATTGCGATCGACAACATCATATACCCTTTTACGTAAAATTAGTCCTGTAATAATAAGTGCGATAACTACAAGTATAATGCCAATGATGTATGCCATAAAATGCCTCCCAACTAAATCTCCTAAGACCCTTTTCCTAATTTTTCAATTACAACGCTTCGATAACTAAAACGATACGCCTTTAATATTTATATTGAAACCACTACTCACGCGGATTCAAGGTATCACGTAACTCTTATATAAGCATATAACAAACATTCTCTTAAACAAGGGAAAATACACACAACTTTCGACTGTAGTTCGTATAGGTATTATAATAACAAAATTAGAGAATGGTTTTTTTACATTATATTTAGCGAATCATAATAAATCTACCTATTATAATACCATGTTCTACGTACCTTTTGCTAAAAAAATACAAATTAATTGCATAATCGTTAAAAATATTACGTTTGATAAATAAAAATAATCCCTAGAAATTATTTCCTCCCATTCTATAATTTGCAAACCTTATACGAAATGACTTTATTTGTCTATCAAATCTATCCTCTACGCATAATTTTTTTGCTTCATAACTAAACAATCAAGCCAGTCATGAATTGTTTTCACATAATTTCGAACGAAGATTTGGTGCGAGTATTCTCCAATTATTTGATGTTTCCATTCATTTGGCATCATATATGGTGTTACTAACATACCTTTCAACTGCATAAACAAATAGGTTCGATCATTAATTGATGTCCGTTCCTCATCCAACACTCCGTAGAACGCTTGAGTTAATAGATGATTTTCCTTCGCTAAGTATGTAACGGAGATTTCTCTTACAAAAACGGAATCTAATGACAACTCTCTATGGATAAAACAAGAGAATTGATGCTTTGTTTGTTTATACTGTATAATGAAAAAAATTAATTCTTTTAGTTGTTGCAATTTGTTTAAATGTTGATTCTGTTTAATGGTAGCTTCTACTGTTTCAAGGTATTTTTCATAGTAATCTGTAACAGCAAATTCAAGTAAACCTTGTTTTCCTTTGAAATAATAGCTGATCAAGGATACATTGACTCTTGCTTTATCTGCAATATCACGTACGGATGTACCATGAAACCCTTTTTGAAAAAAGAGTTCAGTAGCCGCTTCAATAACCTTTTGTTTTGAGGGATTTATTTTCATTTAATTCAACTCCTTATATCAACTTTACGACAAACGGAATCACTTATCCTGCATTTTTTACTCGACAAAAATAACACCTTTGTCGAAATTCACTGTAATAAAGGGGACGTTTTTTTATGTTTCAAACTATTTATTATTCGGGAGATAAACAGAAAGATTATGATTTGTTAATTCGCCAGCTTCAAGCGTTAAGCGATGGGGAGCAAGATGAAATAGCCGTTCTCTCTAATGCATCTGCGCTTTTAAATCAATTTTTAGATAACACAAACTGGGTTGGATTTTATATTTGGAAAGAAGAACAAAATGAATTAGTGCTAGGGCCTTTTCAAGGCTTACCAGCCTGTATTCGAATTGGTTATGGAAAAGGCGTTTGTGGTACAGCTATTTTGGAAAAAAAGACGCAACTCGTTGCAGATGTCCACCAATTCCCTGGTCATATTGCTTGCGATGGGGACACTAATTCGGAAATAGTCGTACCTATTATACTAGATGATAAAATATTTGGCGTACTAGATATTGATAGCCCTATACATGATCGATTTGATGAAACAGATCGAATTTACTTGGAGAAATTTGTACAAACGTTGCAGTACTATTTAAGCGTACCTAAGACGACTAGTTAGAAAACTTGGCTTACCGCCAACTTTTTATAGCGGAAGCTGTAGCTTTTCACACTTTCATATGGATGGGTCTTACACCATTTGTTACACCTACCCTCTTACAACACTGTTTTTACCTTTATGCTTTGCCTTGTACAGTGCACGATCTGCACGAATAAACAACTCACTAATAGAGTCATTGTAATTGTTTTCCCAAGTAGACACACCACAAGAGAGAGTTACTGGCGGGTCCGTATTATTTTCCACATAGTTGCAAATTTCTTCTGCCAATACTACCGCTTCGTTAATTTTCTTATCCGGTGCGTAAATCGCTAACTCTTCCCCACCCCATCTCGCTGGAATTGCGTGATGATTCGAATATTGCCGAATAATTTCCGCTACTTGTTTTAACACATGATCACCAACATGGTGTCCATATGTATCATTTACTTTTTTAAAATCATCAATATCAAAAAGAATTAATGAACCATTTCGTGTTATTTGTCGCTGTTGACTAATTTTTCCTTCTAAATAATTCCTCGAATAAAGTTTCGTTAAATCATCTGTAATCACTGCTTTTTGAAGTTCTTCTTTTAAAATAGTGTTAAAGAACGCTAAAGAACAATGCTGAATAAGTGATTGCATAAATTTAAACATCTCAAAGGAAAAGAAATAAGAAGAAGAATGCATAAGTACTACCATGCCATAAACCTTAACTCCTTGCTGTAAAGGAATCCATATTAAAGAGCGATATGGCAAACCGGGAAAAGCATTGTAATTTCCATGAAAGGTTGCTCGCATGTCTTGCTCCATTAAAAACGTAGTAAAGCTATCAGAACCATGAAAATAATCTGTGCTTGCTTGTAAAATTGTCATCTCTCCAGTTTTCGTATAAAAAATAAAGCCAATTTCCTGTGCTTCACATATTTCTATAATGGTGTCTCGTATATACTCCGCAATATCTTTCAAATCTAAGTTGGAATTAAGGTGATGCGTGACGTCATTAATTAATTTTAATTCTGAAATGAGTCGTTTGTTATGTTCCATTAGACTAGCATTTTCAATTGCCTTCCCTGCCGTTTGCGCTACATTAGTCACAAATAAAATATCTTGGTTTGAAAAATCATGCCCACCCTTCCCAAATAATTGAATGACACCATAAACGCCTTGGTTTCCTGTTAACGGCAAGAAAATGCTGGATACAGTTTCTAATTGTTTTTCAACTTGCACCTCTCCAGATATAAATGCCTTGGTACTCAAACTTACTGACTGTTTATCCTTATATTCAATTGATTCTATTGGATAATCAACATCTATTTCCGTGTCTTGTGATAACGATAAATGAATTTTAATGGTAGGATAAAAGTGCATGAAGGCATGCAATATTATTTCTACGATGGTTGATTTCTGTTTTTGCACAAACAAAGTAGCCGTTAAATGGTAAAGGAATTGATATTGTGTTCTTTCATTCATTTGTCCTTGCATCACATCCAACATATTTATAACTTCGGAACGTATAAGAGAACGAATGGAAGCTTGCATAGGCTTCCTTGTTGTAATTAATAACAAATAATCCTCCTTTACCTGTATCGGGTATCCCTTTTCATTTGTTCCTTCGTAAAGCTTTTGTTCTTCTATTGTCATCTTTTCAGGAGTAGCATACGTACTGTTTTTTAGCTCGTGTAAAAGAATGCGTTTGTAGTAGGTACCATGCCATTGATAAACAGCCACAACGTCAACTTCATTTAAAGCATATATTTGATTTACAATAAATGATAAGTGGTCCATACGCTTGCAATCCCATATACTACAGAGTAATTTATCATATGCTTGTTGTAGATGATCCCTTACATGTTGTAAATCCATTATTCTCACCATCTTAATAGAATATTTTATAATCCTAAAGTATGCCAAGATATTCAGATCAGATACTTGAAATAACCCTTGACTGTACATCTTTTTTTATTTCTATTATAAACCAAATAGGACTTTATTCCTATAACAAAACATAATATTTAATTCACCTCAAATAGTTGACTTATAAACAAAAAAACTATATACTATTCGTTGTGTAAAATAATAAAGTAGCCTTAGTGATCTGGCACCTGTTGTCATGTTGTTCCTCCAAATAAAGAGGTGTATCGCGTAACTCTTAGCTGCTGGAGCGATGGTACATGAAAACATCATGAGCAAGTGAATAGAACACGCTCTTTTATTTTATACAAATAAAAGAAAAAGGAGGAAATGTCTTATGGCTCGCTATACTGGACCAGTATGGAAAAAATCACGTCGTCTTGGCATTTCATTAACAGGAACTGGTAAGGAGTTAGATAAACGTCCTTACGCACCAGGTCAACATGGACCGAATCAACGTAAAAAAATGTCTGAATATGGTTTACAGCAACAAGAAAAGCAAAAGCTTCGTTTTATGTATGGTTTAAATGAACGTCAATTCCGTACTTTGTTTAACAAAGCAGGAAAAATGAAAGGTGTTCACGGTGAGAATTTCATGCTATTACTTGATTCTCGTCTTGATAACTTAGTTTACCGCTTAGGTTTTGCTCGTACACGCAGACAAGCTCGCCAGCTTGTTAATCATGGTCATATTACAGTTGATGGTTCTCGCGTAGATATTCCATCTTACATGGTCAAACCTGGCCAAGTTATCGGTTTACGTGAAAAATCTAAAAACCTAAATATCGTAAAAGAAGCAATGGAAGTAAACAACTTTGTTCCTGATTACTTGTCACTTGATGAAGAAAAATTAGAAGGAACATTCACGCGCTACGCAGAGCGTGAAGAGTTACCAGCAGAAATTAACGAATCCTTAATTGTCGAATTCTACTCTCGTTAATCTTTGTAGTTTGCAAGATAACAGACAAACCCTTGAAATGTTGTTATACCAACGTTTCAAGGGTTTTTTTACTTTGCAAAATAAAGCAAGTTAATACACTAATCCGGGGCCAAGTGTGACCAAAAAATTGATCGCATGGGTGAAAGATTGGAAAGAAACAAGTAGCACAAAATAATTATATGGCGCAATACATTTCTCCGTCTGCTGCCAAAGCTTGATAAGGTGAGCGCACTGAACGACACGAATAGTTGGTTAATTGTAATGTTTGCATCTTTCCATCGCCTTCCGGATGTCTACTTTTCGATTTACTTTCACTTGTTGAAGTTCAAGACTCCTTATTGATGACTTGGTTAAAAGCCTTATCAAACAGGTCTTTCATTTGTTAAATTACACGGCCTATACCTTGTCTTACGATAATTAGATATAGAAGAGTTTGTTAAACATTATAACTATACATTCCACGAAGCGACAAAAAACTTTAATAATTTCCATGAGAAAAATGCTATAAATAATAGGAGAGCTCCAAATAAAATACCTACCGGCAGACCAAGATAGGTAGGAACTGGAAAGTTAGGACCTAATTGCATTCTAATATCTACACCAAAAGTATACAATAGGCCAGCAACTACAGCAATAAACGTACATAGGCATAATCCAACTGTAAAGACAGCAAGTACTGGGATTGCCAACAAACTAATAATTCTTTTTAATATAGAAACACCCATCATCAGCTTCCCTTTCATTATTTTTTAGTACCCTCAATAGAGCACGTAACACCTCCTAATCCAACTAATTCCCAACTTAACTTTAGTGACCTAATGATTGAAAAGAATGGCATTGAATCGTTCCATAACTGCTCGGCTATCAAAATTTCCAATACATTCTGCATTTATCCTGAGAAAATCAGCAAATCATTTATATACTTTTTCACTAAAATGATCATTTTTTCAGATTATGGAAGAAACAATGATTTGTAATATTTACTAATTTCCCATTTTGATGACTCTATTCATTAAAAGGATAACATAAAATAAATTAAATAGAGTAAAAAACTAGTAAAAAGGATGTCAAATCCAACACTTTTTAAAAAATTATAACTATTTATCTGGAGTTTATTATCAATAATATTGATTGTCAACAATAAATAACATTAGTCGACAAGAATTTGGCACATACCATTACTGGTTCTCAATAGCTTACTATGAAAAAATGTGATATCTTATTAGCATGTTTCCTTTATTTGCATACATATATTTTTCTCAAAGGTAAATTTTACGACTCATTTATCAACTAACAGATATTGAGTTAATCGATGTATAGGAGGTATAAAAATGAAGCGTACAGTTGAAATGATTTTCACTAGTATTGGATTAGTGATTTTCTTGTTAATGACAGTTAGTGTTGGCGTCGTTGCGTTTACGGATAATGATACGATGAAATCAATGGTTGAAGAGTTTATGCAACTCCAAGAAGAAACTTCGCAACCTGGAGTTGAAGAATTAAATGAACAAGAGTTTAAAACCGTGCTTGAAACAGGAACAAACTATCTATTCTTTGTGTTTTTAGTTCAAGTAGCGTTGGGTGCCCTTGCATTTTTCTTCTTAATAGGAGACAAAAAACCGAAAGCTGCAGGAATATTACTCATTGTTACCGCTATTGTAGGTACCGTTGCCAGCCTTTTCTTTGGTATTTTCGGAGGCGCCGCTTACCTAATCGCAGGTATTATTGCCCTCGTTCGTAGACCTAAAAAAATGATCGAATAAATGTTATATGGTCGGTACCCACTTGAAATGGGTACTGGCTATTATTTTTGCAAAAACCCCTATGTCTACAACTTTACATCACTTGTTTAACATATAATTAAAATACTACTCGCTCGCTTTTCAAATTCCCTTAAATTTGTCCTCAACTCGATATCGCTTGTAGAACATAACGCGTAACCTACGTCTTTGATCCTCTTTTTCATTTAAAAGTCCCCCAAGCATACCTGCCCCTAAAAAAGGGCAATTCATTTACGACCTACTTAACAAAATCTTTTCTACGTAGATATTATATAATGCCTGCTGTACAATCGACATTGCAATACAGTGTTACTTCATTTTTCTGCAAGATGTTTATCTTTCTGCCCTCTGTCGTCAACTTGGCATTTGTATATGTATCTTAATTACAAAGCCATTGAATATGCAATAGCAGGAAAAATTTTGTTATTGCCTTTGATAGGATTGTGCTATAATAAGAAAGGATTTAGGAGGGTAGTACATGAATTTTAAAGAAAAATGTCAAGCTTTATTCGATAAATGGAAATCTAAATTAAGCCAAACAAGTATATCTTCCCGACCATTACTTCAAGAATGGAAGGAATTATGGAAAACAGGCAAAATCCAGCGAACCTCACGCATTTCCTATCATGTTGTTTGGAATGTTATTCTATTTTTTCTTATCATAGGTTTAATCGGTGTGTTTTTTGCTGGTGGCGTAGGTGCTGGGTATTTCGCTTCGCTGGTCAAGGACGAACCTGTCCTACCTTATCAGGTGATGAAGCAAGACATATACAATTACGATGAAACGTCCAAATTGTATTTTGCGAATGAAACATACTTGGGTGAATTGCAATCGGATCTTTACAGGGAAGAAACAACTCTGAAAAACATATCCCCGCATTTAATTGATGCGGTTATCGCAACAGAAGATGAGTATTTTCAAGAGCATAAAGGTATTGTCCCAAAGGCGATTGTTCGGGCTATTTTTCAAGAAGTAACCAACGCCGAGACAAAAACAGGTGGAAGCACACTAACACAACAGCTTATTAAAAACCAAATTTTAACCAATGAAGTTTCTTTTGAGCGGAAAGCAAAAGAGATGTTACTCGCTTTACGTCTAGAACGGTTCTTTGAGAAAGAAGAAATATTAGAAGCGTATCTCAACGTCGTTCCGTACGGGAGAAACGCGTCAGGCGATAATATTGCAGGAATAGAAACCGCTGCCCAAGGAGTTTTTGGTGTTTCAGCAAAAGAATTAAACCTTGCTCAATCAGCTTATTTAGCTGGGTTACCGCAAAGCCCGTCCATGTATACACCGTTTCAAAATGATGGTACTCTAAAAGACAAAGACATGCTACAATATGGCATTGACCGCATGAAATCTGTCCTAAAAAGGATGTATGAATCTGAGTATATTACGGAGAAAGAATATAAAGAAGCCTCAGCTTATGATGTTGCGAAAGATTTTACAGAAGGTTCGCCTTCTTCAATTGATAAATATCCCTATTTAACTTTTACCATAGAAGATAGAGCGGAAAAAATCTTAGCAAAGCAGTTGGCCAAAAAAGATGGGCATAGCGAGAAAGACTTGGAAACGGACAAAGATTTGCAAGCTGATTATTTAGAGCGTGCTAAACGCGATTTACGGGTTAATGGTTATGAAATCCATACTACAATTGACAAAAAAATGTATGATGCTATGCAAAAAACTGCCAAAGAATTTGCTTACTATGGACCAGACCGTACTTACACGAAAAAAAATCCAAATACTGGTGAAGTAGAAAAAATTACAGAAAAAGTGCAAACAGCTAGTGTTTTAATTGAAAATAGTTCTGGAAAGATTCTCAGCTTCGTTGGTGGTCGTGGCTATGAAGACGATAATTGGAACCATGCATTTCAAGGCAAAAGATCTAATGGAAGTACAATGAAACCCTTATTAGCATACGCTCCCGCTATGGAAGAAGGGGTTATTCAACCAGGTAGCGTTATTGCTGACTACCCAAAACAGATACCAGGTTGGGAGTTTGGTAAGCCAGGAAACTACAGTGGAGGACATTACGGACTTATTTCAGCCAGAGAAGCCTTAGCAAAATCGCATAACTTTCCTGTAGCTGAAATTTACTCAAAAATAATTAACAACGACCCTGCTTCCAAATATTTGGAAAAAATGGGTTTCACATCACTAACCAAAGGAGATCATGTGCATCCCTCCTTATCCATCGGAGGTATGGAGCATGGTGTATCTGTGGAGGAAAATGTGAACGCCTTTACAACGTTTGGTAATAACGGAAAATTTGTTGATGCCTATATGATTGAGAAAATAACGACAAAAAGTGGAGATGTAGTTTATGAGCATAAAGCAGATGCTGTTGATGTTTTCTCTCCACAAACAACTTATTTAACTGTAGATATGATGCGAGATGTACTCACAAATGGTACCGGAGTATACGCTAATTCACAATTGAAACATCGCGGTGTTGACTGGGCAGGTAAAACTGGGACATCTCAAGAGTATAAGGATTCTTGGTTCGTAGCAACAAACCCTAATGTTACATTTGGAACATGGATTGGATATAAAACCGCGTATTCCTTAAATGATGCAGGAATGGGCCTAAGCTATGGACAGCGAAATATTAAGTTATGGGCGGAATTAATCAACAGCGCAACAGATGTAGACCCAGAGTTGTTGGCACCTTCTAAAAACTTTCAACGACCTAATGGGATTGTTTCAAGAAGTTATTGTGCTATATCAGGTTTACTACCTTCAGAGCTTTGTGAACAAGCTGGTTTAGTGAAAAGCGATATTTATAACAGTAAATACGTTCCAACTAAAGTAGATGATAGCCTCGTATCTGGTGGAAGTATGGTTGTAGTCAATGGAAAAACAATTGCGGCAGGTCCAAATACGCCTAGTGAATTTACCATTGGAGATGGTTTAGCATTTAACTCGGCATTTTTAAAACGAAAAGGCTACGATAAATTAAGTGACCTCAGTATCTTGTTCCCACGAACAGAGCGGGAAAAATGGGAGAAGATTAGTGGTGTTGGAAGCAGTTCTGGAGGTGCGATTAAAAATGATGGCAAAGCACCAAATACGCCGAGTTCATTAAGAAAAAGCGGCGGAAAACTTACTTGGGGCAAGTCATCAAGCAAAGACGTGGTCGGGTATCGCATTTACCAAGCTACTGGGCCGGGTAACAGCTTCTCCCAAATTGGTCATACAACTTCTACTTCTTACAATATTAACAGCGGGAACGCGCGCTATTATGTGAAGGCAGTCGACTATTTCGGGAAGGAATCTACACCTTCTGCAGAGTTAATCGTTGGCGATACAAAAAAAGAAGAACCAGAAAAACCAGATAAAGGAAACAATAAAGAAAGCCATAAAGAAGCTGAAAAACCATCCAATGCTGTCCAAGAAGAACAGCAAGCTGAAACAACAACGGATGAGACAGATAAGCAACCCGAAAATACAGAAGATGATGATAAAGACAGTACAGAAGAAAATCAAGACGCAGAAGGAGATGATACACCAGAAGCAACAACCGAAGAATAACTTTTCTTGCAGCTGAAAAGATATGATTCTCTATAAAAACCAAAAATCTCGTACCTACGGGATTTTTGGTTTTCTATGTATTATAAGGAAAGGCCAGCATTAATCTAACAGACGTGCCTCTCTCCTCTTCTCAATACATTTATTATAGATTTCACTAAAAATTCTGATCGCACTGTTGTATAATGGTATGTAAGCGGATTATATAATTAGGTGGTGGGCCAATGAAACATGAAAAAAAGCACTATAAGCTAACAAGAGAAACACAAACAGAAACAATCACCATTGAAGGACCATTAGAGAAAGAAGAATTACAGCAATATAAATTCCATGAAGATTTAATTGCATTTCGACCGCCTTCAAAACAATTTGAAGCTATTTTGAATATCTCTACTTTTCCTGAAGGGCGCATTATCGTAGCAAGGACAAATGACACAATTATTGGATATGTTACTTATTTACATCCAGACCCTTTAGAACGTTGGTCAGAATTTAAGATGGATGAATTAATTGAGCTAGGCGCTATTGAAGTTATTCCTGCTTTTCGTGGTGCAAGAATTGCATCTGGGTTACTTGAAGTATCTATGATGGATGCATTCATGGAAAACTATATTATTATTTCGACAGAATACTATTGGCATTGGGACTTAAATGGTACAAAGCTTAGTATCTGGGATTATCGAAAAGTAATGGAGAAAATGATGGCTGCTGGTGGTTTAGTCCCTGCTTCAACAGATGACCCAGAAATCATCTCCCACCCAGCCAATTGTTTGATGGTTCGAATTGGTAAAAATGTTTCCGAGGACTCCATCAAGCGTTTCAATACGTTACGTTTTCTACAAAGGCATAAATACCGAAATATGCAGGGGGGATTATAATGCTAGTCGAAGAAATTATGAAAACAGAGGTTATCACACTGACTCCTACAGCGACTATACAAGAAGCACTGGATCTATTAAATCAACATAAGATACGTCACATTCCAATTATTGGAAATGATAATCACGTCATAGGCATCGTTTCTGACCGAGATGTTCGGGATGCCAGTCCTTCCATTTTTGAATCCGCTACAGATAAACATAATTTACAACACGAAATACAATCCATTATGAGTCAACCAGTAATTACGATCCATCCATTAGATTTCGTGGAGGAAATAGCAAAAATATTTTACGATAAAGAAATAGCATGCTTGCCAGTTGTTAGAGAAGGAAATAGGCTAGTTGGCATTGTTACAGAAAAAGACATGCTATACACGATGATTCAATTAACTGGCACTCATGTACAAAGCTCTCATATTGAAATAAAAGTACCTCATCGGCCTGGTATCTTACCTGAAGTGACGGCTATCTTAGGTAAACGCAAAACAAATATTGTCTCTGTACTCGTTTATCCTTCTAAAGATGATCCAAATTATAAAATTTTGGTCTTTCGTATACAAACTATGAATCCACTCCCTGTTATTGAAGATCTTCGTGAAGCTGGTTACGAACTACTTGCTCCAAACCATATCGCGGGGCCAAACCGATGACGTGTACGGCTAAATTTGTGTTCTCTGATAACTTATTGCAATACCACTTTCACGAAGACCACCCTTTCAACCAAAAACGAGTACTGTTGGCAACGGAATTGCTAAAAGCAACAGGCACTTTACCGGAAGACCGAATCATCTCACCCAGAATGGCAACGGAAGAAGAATTAAAATTATTTCACGATCATGCATACGTTGAAGCAGTTAAACAAGCAAGTCAACGTATGCTTCCAGAACCAAGAGCTACCGAATATGGTCTTGGAACAGAAGATACACCTATATTTCCAGGAATGCATGAAGCCTCTTCCTATCTTGTAGGAGGTTCCCTAACAGCTGTTGATGAAGTGCTATTAGGCAGAGCGACTCACGCATTGAATCTTGGTGGTGGTCTGCACCATGGATTTAAGCGAAAAGCATCGGGATTTTGCATTTATAATGACGGTGCAATTGCGATTCGTTATATAAGGGAAGTTTATAATTTACGTGTGCTTTATGTCGATACGGATGCGCATCATGGTGACGGTGTGCAATGGGCATTTTATGATGACCCCAATGTGTGCACCTTTTCCATTCATGAAACAGGTAGATATTTATTTCCCGGTACAGGGAATGTTAATGAGCGTGGTATAAAGGAGGGGCATGGGTATAGCTTCAATCTGCCTATTGATGCATTCACAGAAGATGAATCGTTTTTGAATGCGTATACAACAGCGTTAACTCAAATTACAGCCTTTTTTAAACCAGATATAATTATAACGCAAAACGGCGCAGATGCGCACTGTTACGATCCATTAACCCATTTATGTAGTACAATGGCTATTTACGAGCGAATACCTTTATTAGCCCATCAATTAGCACATGAGTATTGTAACGGTAGATGGGTAGCATTAGGCGGAGGGGGTTATGATATGTGGCGAGTTGTTCCCCGTGCTTGGGCACAAGTTTGGAATGTCATGCACAATATGAAGCCTGCGAAAGGGGAACTGCCGACATCCTGGTTAGATAAATGGCAAAAAGAGAGCCCTGTTACACTTCCAACTCATTGGGAAGATGACCCTTCTATTGTTCCTGTCATTCCTAGAAAAGAAGAAATTTCTGAGAAAAACAAGCTTGCTTTACAACAGTTATTGAAATATACTGCTAAACCTTCAGACCAGCTGAAGCTATACTGAAACTATAAGGACACTCTCATCTAACTTACATACTCTAAAAACGAATATAATATACATCCTAGCTAAGAATACCCATTTTCCAGTTCCTTTCCTATAGGAACAAAGGAGCAAGCACACGGTTAGCAACGTAGTGAGTAGAAAGCAGCAACGAAAGTTTTAGGAATCATGCTCCTGCAACAGGAGTATGCGGCGCCCTCCGGCAAGTCCGTCTTTAGTCGGCCTTCCTATTTAGAACGAACCGATGATGACTTATCGTACAGAGATTCATGAAGTCGTCTAGTTGCTGGGCGCTGGTGCGGGACGTGGCTAAATAACTTAGTTAGTTTATCCACAGCTGCAAAATTTTAATTCCCTTAATTTCCTAGATCATGAAAAAAGAAGGAGAAACTTTAGTCAGTTTCTCCTTCTTGCATTTTTGGCAAATTATTTTCTTCCAGAATAACAATTTCTACCCGACGGTTCTTACTCCAATTAGCTGATGAATTATTTGGCGCTACTGGCTTCGTATCTGCATAGCCAACAGAAGAAAACCGTGATTTATCAAATTGGTTTTCATTTAGTAGATAGCGGATAACACTTCCAGCCCTTGCTCCTGATAATTCCCAATTCGAAGGGTATCTAAAATTAGAGATCGGCCTACTATCTGTATGACCTTCAACAAGTACAGGATTTGGAATATTATGTAGTAAAGAACTCACCTTATTTAAAAATGGCTTTCCTGATTCTAAAATAACTGCTTCTCCTGTATTAAACAGAAGACTGTCCTGCAAAACAAGTTCTACGCCTCGATCTGTTCGTGTGGCAGTTATCACATTATTTAAATCATTTTTATCCAAGTACGTTTCTACTTCTTGCAATAGTTGATCTAAAGAAGACTCTCCATCATCTTGACTAGCGTCTCTGTCTGTTGTGTCAGGTAGCTGTGTTGGTGAGTCAAACTCATTAGACTGCTCGCCATTCTCTTTATTGCTTGATTGTTCAGTTGGGTTTTCCATTGGAACAGCAGAAGGATAAGAATCAAAAATCATGCGATTACGAAATGATTCTGAAATAGCTTCAAACTTAACCAAATCAATTTGTGACATGGAAAAAAGCAACACAAAAAACACTAAAATCAGTGTTACCATATCTGAGTACGTAACCATCCATTTCGGAGCACCCTTGTTGGCTGTTTTCTTGATTTGCCTACGCTTCATGAATACTTTCCTCCATGAAACCAGGTTGTTCATCAAGTTGTTGTTGCTTTTTCCGATCCTCATTAGATAAAAAAGCGCTTAGTTTTTCTTCTAAAATTCGCGGGTTTTGACCAGATTGAACACCAATAACACCCTCGATCGTAATTTGCTTCATAAACACTTCTTCTTCTGTCTTACTCTCTAATTTAGCTGCCATTGGAATAAAGACTAAATTTGCAAGTACCGTTCCGTAAAGTGTTGTAAGTAGTGCTACAGCCATACTTGGTCCAAGTGCAGCGGGATCCTGAAGATTATTAAGCATCAATACAAGACCTACAAGTGTCCCAATCATTCCCCAGGAAGGTGCATATTCACCTGCTTTTTCAATTAAAGCTCTCCCTCGGAAATGCCTATCTTCTACAGCAATAATTTCCGCCTCTAGGATGTCCTTAATAACTTCAGGTTCGATTCCATCCACAGCAAGCAAGATGCCTTTTTTTATAAACGGGTCTTCTACTTCCTCTAGTTCATTTTCTAAAGCTAGAAGCCCTTCTCGTCTAGCCCTCTCAGATAAATGGACAAATAATGTAATTAATTCTGGTAGTCGCTGATCATGTTTATGAAAAGCTTCACTCAATACTTTTTTTGTCAGCTTAATTTGTTCAAATTTAAACGTAATGAGCATCGAAGCAACTAAACCACCAATTACAATGAAAATAGAAGAAATATCCAAAAACAAACCTGCTCCTTCAGACGATCCACTTTTGGAAACAATCGCTAACATAATCATGATGAAACCCATAGTAATGCCAAAAGGAGTTAATATATCGCGTTTTCTCATAGTTCTCTCTCCTCAGAATAGAAGTTGAATCATCTCTCTCTATTCCTTATATCGGCACCCTAGTTAGTTTGTTGAATTTCTTTTTTCAATTCGATGAGGTAAAACTACCCGTTGTTCCTGAACTTCTTCTTTGTTCATATACTTTGTTAGTAAGCGCATTGCAACTGCTCCAATATCATACATAGGCTGTACAATAGTAGATAGTGTTGGGCGAACCATCGTTGCTAATCGAGTATTATCAAAGCCAAACACCTCAATATCTTCTGGAACACGATATCCTTTATCCTGAATTCCATGAATGACGCCTAGAGCCATTTCATCAGAAGCAACAAAAACAGCTGCTGGTTTTTCATTCTCATCTAATAATTGATTTATTGCTTCGATACCTGAATTATAAGAGTAATCTCCTTTTACAATGAGTGACTCATTTACAGATAAACCTGCTTCATTTATAGCACGAGCATAACCCTTATATTTCAGCTGATTGATATGTGTTTCTTCTAACCCTGATACAAACGCAGGCGCTGATTTATTTTGCTCAATAAGAAATTGCGTAGCTTCATACGCCGCTTGTTCATAATCAATGTTTACAGAAGGAATTTCATTATTCTCATCGTATGTTGCCGCCAACACAACAGGTACAGAAGAACTTTTGAATTGCTGTACATGCTGATCAGAAATATTTCCTCCCATAAAAATAATGCCGTCAACTTGTTTTTCCAACATCGTATTTATTAATTGAATTTCTTTTTCTTCATTTTGGTCCGAGTTACTTAAAATCATATTGTACTTATACATCGTAGCGATATCTTCAATTCCTCTTGCGAGTTCCGCAAAGAAAATACTTGATATATCAGGAATAATCGCTCCAACAGTTGTTGTCTTCTTGCTTGCTAAGCCTCTCGCCACAGCATTTGGTCGGTATCCTAAACGCTCAATCGTAGCTAGTACTTTCTTTCTTGTTGTAGGTTTCACATTTGGGTTTCCATTAACGACACGAGAAACCGTAGCCATTGACACATTTGCTTCTCTTGCCACATCATATATAGTAATGTTATTCAATGTTTTTTCCTCCTATACTAATTATCGTTCTCTTTTTTCTATATCATACTCTACTATGAAAAATTTTTCAAAGCAAAAAAGGTTGAAGGCTTCTGATTGTCCTTCAACCTTTTTTATTCAGCATATTCTACTGGTTTTATTATAGAAAGGCAAGTAACTCGAAGCCTCCTAGTTCGCAATATATACTAGGTACGATTAGCTTGTTGAGAAGAGGTGTTATCTATTCTATTATACACATTCTTCACATATTTACCAAGTAATATTCCTATTTTTATTTTACTTCATTCTTTCTGTCATATCTTTCATTTCTTCCATAAAACGGTGAAATGTCGGAATGTCCATCTGTTGCGCGGAATCTGACAGTGCAACTGCAGGGTCTGGATGTACTTCAGCCATTACACCATCAGCTCCGATAGCAATAGCCGCTTTGGCTGCAGGTAATAGTAAGTCTCTTCGACCAGTAGAATGTGTAACATCAACCATAACTGGTAAATGTGTTTCCTGTTTTAAAATAGGAACAGCAGAAATGTCTAATGTATTTCGAGTTGCTTTCTCATATGTCCGGATTCCCCGTTCACATAAGATAATGTTTTTGTTACCCCGGGATATAATATATTCAGCAGCATTAATAAATTCAGATATCGTTGCTGATAAACCACGTTTCAATAAAACTGGTTTATCGACATCGCCAGCAGCCTTGAGCAATTCAAAGTTCTGCATGTTTCTTGCTCCAATTTGAATCACATCCAAGTAATCAAGTGCCTCTTCAATATGTGCTGGATTTACAATTTCACTAACTACTGCTAAATCATGCTCTTTAGCAGCTTTTTTTAAGATTTCTAACCCTTCGACACCTAAACCTTGAAAATCGTAAGGAGAAGTCCTTGGTTTAAACGCTCCTCCTCGCAAAAGCTTTACGCCATGCTGTTTAATTGCTTTGGCAACTGTCGCAACTTGTTCATACCCTTCGACAGCACAAGGGCCCATAACAAAATGAACATTACCATCTCCAATTGTTGCACCATTTATATCAATAATGGTATTTTCAGGCTTTTTCTTTCGTGATACAAGCAATGCTTTACGATGATCATCTTCTTGCAGTTCTAAACTGGCCTTGAATATTTCTTTAAAAATATGCTCAATCGTCGCATTTTCAAACGGTCCGTCATTACTAGAAGTAATTTGATCTAACATATCTCTTTCCCGCACAGGGTCAAACCGCTTCATACTTTGCTTTGCTTTGATGTCCCCGATTTGCTGAACTAGTTTTGCTCTTTCATTGATTAATTGCAAGATTTCTAGGTTCACGTTATCTAACCTATCTCTTACTTGATCTAATTCGCTCATTTTATATTCCCCCTATGCTTAGGTTTTTTAATAATTAGTGAATATTATAGCTAATTATATACCCTTTGTCGATTAATTTTTAAAATTCATGTATAATGAAGCGCATTCATTGTAATTCACCCCTATTTTTAAAAACAACTTGCCAAAATACTACGTTTTTTCGATAAGAATAATGAGCGAGCCTTTTAGAAACAATGCGATTTAATTTAAAATGCAATGAAATAACCATAAAAAGAGAGGCTTACCACTTTAGACTACATGTGGTAGATGATATGATAGGAATGGATTCATATTCGTTGTATGAAAGGGTTATGCTTAATGAAAGAACAGATTTTTGCTTTGGATATTGGTACACGTTCCGTTACTGGAATTATTTTAAATCAAGACAAGGAAGGCTTTGAAGTTATCGACTTCTGCATGATCGAGCACGATCACCGTTCTATGTGTGACGGTCAGATACATGATGTTGTCGCTGTCGCTAACACAATTAACCAAGTGAAAGAAAAGCTGGAACAATCATATGGGACATTAACTAAAGTCTGCGTTGCAGCTGCAGGACGCTCACTAATTACCATGAATGGCACAGCCACGTTATCCCTGCAAAATCAGCCTATTAAAGATTCTGAAATCATTCAGCATTTAGAACTAAGCGCCGTGCAAGATGCTCTAGAAAAAGTAAGCCAACAAGAACAGGTTGCGAATACCTATCCATATTATTGCGTCGGTTATTCTGTTCTCCACTATTATATCGACGAACAGCAAATTGGTTCCCTCATTGATCAGCGTGGTGAGGTAGCAAGCACTAAAATTATTGCTACATTTTTACCTAAGGTAGTTGTTGAGTCCCTCTTAGCTGCCCTTTCCAGAGCTGAACTAGAAATGGAAGCTTTGACACTTGAACCAATTGCAGCAATGGATGTACTCATACCTGAATCAATGCGAAGATTAAATGTTGCTTTGGTTGATATAGGTGCAGGCACTAGTGACATCGCAATTACAAACCATGGAACGGTTGCGGCTTATGGAATGGTCGCAGTCGCAGGTGATGAAATTACGGAAGCTATCAGTGATACATATTTATTAGACTTCCCCGACGCTGAAACGTTTAAAAGGGCTATTGTGCAACATAAAGAAGCAAAAGCGCAAGATATTCTTGGCTTTGAAACGACCATATCTTATAAGCAATTAACCAAAGATATCACTTCAGCTATTAACTTTTTGGCTGCAAATATCACGGAAGAAATTTTAAAATTAAATAGCAAGCCTCCAAAGGCTGTTATGTTAATTGGTGGAGGAAGCCTCACACCGAAGATAACAAAAATGATTGCCAAACAACTTGAGCTCCCCGAAAATAGAGTTGCTGTAAGAGATATTAGTGCCATTAAACAACTTACTCTTAATGAGAATTTACCTATCCAACCTGATTTCGTCACACCTATTGGTATAGCCATTGCTGCAAAACGGAATCCTGTTCATTATATTAGCATCTACCTAAATGAACTTACACTAAGACTATTTGAAATGCGTACATTAACAGTTGGAGATTGCTTTATCCAAGCAGGGATAGATGTTCATAAGTGGTATGGAAGACCAGGTGCTGCTTCGATTATTACTGTAAACGGAAAAAAAATCACTTTACCTGGGGAGTTAGGGGAGCCACCACAAATAATGTTAAACGGAACTGTGACTACCGTTGATAAACCAGTAAAAAATGGTGACTTTATTCAAATTGAAAGAGGTAAAGATGGACAATCTGCTACCATTACCCTCTATGAATTGATTGGTGAAGTAAAATCAATGACCGTTTGGTTTGAAAATCATCAGCATACAATTTCTCCTACGTTTTTCGTTAATCAGCAACCAGCGAAAAAAGATGATGTAATTCAAGATAATGACATGATCGATTGGTTTCAGCCCAAGCGACTTCAAGACGTAATCAAACAATTGTCTAGTATCGAATATGATAGAATCAAGCCTTTTTCCATCTTTGTGAATGGAAAGGAAGTTCAACTTTCTATTGGAGAGACGCAATTTTTCATTAATCAACAAAAAGTAGATCCCTCACAACTTCTTTATGACGGTGATCATATTCAAATTATCCAAGGCAAGCAACCAAACGTGCAGGATTTATTAGCTCAAGAAGGAAAAAATTATTGGCGTTCTATAACTATATTCTTTAACGGAAAAAAAATCCAATTAAACCAACCAGCATATATAGTAAAAAGAAACGACGAGCGATTAAAGGGAGATAGTTTACTTAATCGCGGAGATAAGTTGCAAATATCTACTCAGAGTAATGGCTTTATTTATCAAGATGTATTTCAACATGTAGATTTAGACCTATCTTCAGCAAGCGGGAAATTCCAAGTTTACAAAAACAAGCAACCAGCTCAATTTCACGAAAGTATACAACCTGGTGATGAGTTAGAAATTATTTGGTCAGAATAAAAGATGTTCACAAGTTTTACGGCACGAATAGCATACAAGGTACTATTTTGTGAACAAAGGCTCGGGGCGCCCGGTTAGCATCGTAGCGAGTGGAGCGAATCAACGAAAGTTTTAGGAACCATGCTCCTGCAACAGGAGTATGCCGCCCTGCCGCCCTCCAGCAAGCCCGTCTTTAGTCGGCCTTCCTATTTAGGAACGAACCGATGATGGCTTAGCTGAGGGGCAATGGAATGAAGTCGCCTAGTTGCTGGGCGCTGGAGCCGGACAGAGGCCGTGTTCGGTTGTTTGGTTACGTCATAGCACCAAATTTTATGCTTTCTTATCTGTTAAGAAAAACGTGGCTTATTCGCAAAAATTTGTGGATTTATACTTTACTATAACGCTTAAAAAAACAAGCACCTACAAATCGAGGTGCTTGTTTTCGTTTACACTATATGTTTTCACATAGCGATGAAGTCACGTTTTTTTATACGAGGAGACAACATGTATTAATTTTTCTTTTCTAATTCTTCGGCTGCTTCCTCCATTGCTTCTGCAACGTCCTCTGCTTTTTCTAATGCTTCATCTTCTTTTTTACGCTTTTCTTTTAGTTTGGATTGTACACCTTGTGTTACAACTTTTGTTTTTTCTGCTGCTGTTTTTGTTACCTGTGATGTAGATTCCATTGCTTTTTTCTTTAAATCAGAACCAGTGGTATAAGCTTTGTCTTTCCAATTAGTTCCTTTTTCTTGAGCTACTTCTTTCCAATCATATGCTTTCTTCTTTACTTGGCTAGCCCCCGTATTAATGTCATCACGGAATTCTTTTCCGGTTTTAGGTGTCATTAATAGAGCAGTCAATGCACCAACAGCTGCACCTATAAATGTTCCTAAAATAAAATCTTTACTATTGAACTGATTATCTGCCATTTATTATTCCTCCTACACTGTACTTATTTATTTTTTTTCTTCCATAGTTCCATTAAAGTAGTTCCCCATTTAATTGCTTGTGACGTTTTCTCAGGGTTCTTATTTGCTGCTCTTGAAACACTATTTGTTAACTCTCTTAACGAATGATTAAATTCTGTTATTGTATTACCAACACCTTTAAAACCATCAAATAGACTATTTAATTTACTTGATTTTTGATTCATATCATCTGCTAATTGATTTGTTTTTGTTAATAATTGTGTTGTTTCTTCCGTGACTCCTTGCACTTGTTGTTCAAGGCTGGATAATGTTTCAGATACATTATGTAAAGTTTCCCTTGCTGCTTTTAACGTAATAACCATGTATACAACTAAAACCACAAATGCGATAGCTGCAATAACAGCGGCAATATATGCTAAAATTTCCATATTACTTCTTCACTCCCTAACTACTTTATTATGTTGTCAACATAGCTTTAAATAATTTCCTTATATTATCTAACGTATTAAACAAAGATAGTATATAAATTAAGTTACCCAATTGTGTCACAAATAAAACATGTATGAATAGCTTATCGTCCTTCTTATACTATTCCTATAGTATTATTATTCGACAACAAAAGTCATAATTCCTTTATTTATTCTTAGAAAAACTGGGCTTGTCCCAAAGTCTTATGGCGAAAGCTGTAGTTTTTCTTATACTATAAACCCTAAAATTTTATACTTTTCCTATAGTGTAAGAACAAAGGCTCGGGGCGCCGGGTTAGCAACGTAGCGAGCGGAACGAATCCACGAAAGTTTTAGGAATCATGCTCCTGCAACAGGAGTATGCCAGCGCCCTCCTTCAAGCCCATCTTTAGTCGGCCTTCCTATTTAAAACGAACCGATGATGACTTAGCTTAGGGCAATGGAGTGAAGTCGCCTAGTCGCTTGCGCTGGAGCCGAACATGGCTAAACACTTAGTTAGTTTATCCACAGCTGCTAAATTTTTCTGAATTTCATAATTTCCTAGACAATAAAATGAAAGAGTCTGCTTTTTTATCAGACTCTCCTTTATTATTTATGTGGTCAATATTTTTTCATATGCCTCTTGAAATTTTTGAATGTCGCCTGCCCCCATAAAAATAAGTACGCTATCGGCAAATTTCTGTAAACCTTTGGTATCTGTTAATTCTAATAGTGAACTATTATCCACTAGTTTTTGTAAATCATGAATGGTTAATTGACCACTTTCTTCCCTTGCTGAACCGAATATATCACATAAATAAACATGGTCTGCTTGTGATAAGCTATCAGCAAATTCTTGCAAAAATGTTTTTGTTCTTGTAAATGTATGTGGTTGAAAAATCGCTACAATAGATTTATTTGGATATTTCTTTCGGGCTGAATCAATAGTAGCGTTTATTTCCTTCGGATGATGCGCATAGTCATCAATAAGTATCTGATTTCCTATTCGTTTTTCAGTGAATCTCCGCTTAACACCGCCGAAACTAGCCAAATGCTTCATGCACTCAGCGTTTATTCCTTCATAATGGCATATAGCAATTACTGCTAATGCATTCAATACGTTATGATTTCCATACATTGGAATAGAGAAAGTTTCATAAAACGTATTCCTGACAAATACATCAAACGTTGTTCCGTTCTCCGTTTCCATTACATTTTGAGCTTGAAAATCGTTCGTATCAGTAAACCCATAATAAACAACAGGAACTTTTGCTTGTATCCGTTGTAATTGTTCATCATCACCACAAGCAATAATACCTTTTTTTACACGTTCTACCATAGATTGAAAAGCGCTAAAAACGTCATCAATACTTGTAAAATAATCTGGGTGATCAAAATCAATATTTGTCATAATCGCATAATCGGGTTCATAACTTAAAAAATGACGTCGATACTCACAAGCCTCAAACACAAAATACTTGCTATCCACATGCCCCTTACCTGTGCCATCTCCAATTAAATAAGAAATGGGAAAAGAACTGCTCAAGACATGACTGAGCAGACCAGTCGTTGATGTTTTACCATGTGCGCCAGTAACTGCAATGCTTGTATATTGCTTTAGCCATTCTCCAAGAAATTCATGATAACGATAGAAGGTTACGCCTAACCTTCTTGCTTCTTTTATTTCTAGATGGTTATCGGAAAATGCATTCCCAGCGATAACCGTATAATTCTCTTTTATGTTACTTTCTGCAAAAGGAAAAATGGGAATTTTTTTTTCTTCCAATGCTTCTTGCGTAAAAAATCGTTTTTCCACATCTGACCCTTGCACATTCTCTCCAGAATCATGCAGGATCTGAGCAAGAGCACTCATTCCTGTTCCCTTTATACCAATAAAATGGTAAGTTGTCATAAATGAACCTCCAAATTGTTGTAAAAAGATTCAATCATCTTTTAACTATTTTGCACAGTTTTTTATTATAGCAAATTCTTTTCCAGATGAGAAAAGAAAACCTGTTTTTAAAGTATACTTACATAGTTCTTGTATTTTTAACCTTTACCAAATCGGTCAGGAATAATTTACGTTTGTTCAGTATAAGGAACTTTTTCTAACCGTGGATTTGGTCTATATCGTCTTCCTTCTTTTGCTTCTTGTGTACCATTCAAAAGTACATTGTCGCCTGTAAAGCCAATATTCAATTTAAGTAAGCTTCTACCTACACCATACATATCCACAGGAACACCTAGCTTTTCAAACTCTACAATACGAGCTTCTGTAAATCCACCACTAACCATAATTTTTACGTGTGAGAATCCTTCTTCATCCAATGCGTTTCTTAGCGCAAAAATGAGCTCTGGGTTTACTCCCCTTGGATCAAATGTACCCATTAAATGGTGGTTGCGTAAGAAGTATTTATCAACTAATGTACGTGACGTATCTAGACGAACAGACTTTAATTCATCGCCAAATGCATGTGCAACTTTCAGAGAATCTGTGATTACATCATTATTATAGTCAACAAGTGCTGCTAGATCATCTTCAGGGAATAATTCATGATAAGCTTTACAAGCTGCGACAATATCCCCGCGGAACATCTGAATTAACGCATGAGGCATGGTTCCCATTCCTTCTTTACCCCACCATTCATTCATCGCGTGTGTAGCTTGCGCTGTTGATCCACCAATGAATGCTGCATAACCATCTCCAGCTTGTTGTGTATAATGATCATCACGGTCTCCCATAAAAATGACTGGTTTTTGTTTCCCTGACGTCCGGGCCGCTTTTACCACATTGTATACATTGGTTGCGACAGATGTTCTTCTCGATAAAATCCCATCAATAATGCCCTCTAAAAAGCCAAATTGATGATAAGCTCCAGATACAGTTAACACAGATTCATACGGTCTAATCTTGTCTCCATCTTTTAATGAATGGATTTCCAGTGTCTCCGCATTATCCGCAAATTTATGTAATAAAGCTATTGCTTCATCCGACCCACACAATACTGCATCGTTTTTTTGAAAGAACTGCATTGTCACTTGGTTGTTTGGTAATTTTTTTGCAGCTATCTCTCTTGTTTTCAAAAAATATACTGCCGAAAACCAGCCTTCCTTAATGCGCTCATCAAATTTGAAGGTTTTGTTTGTCAAACGTTCTATTTTCCCATTTAGCTTTTGTTCAATTTCCTTCATAGTGTCAGTTTTCTCCCTTTATATGTGATCATTAAACATATCATATAAAAAAATCGTGCCGGAAACAAGAATTAGTGTCCACTATAAAAACATAGCTACCCCCAAAAAAGGCAAATGCGATAGAAAAAGATACTGTTTTATGTAATAGCTTAGCGTATTTTTTGCAAATTGTATTATAAAAATCCCATTCAGCAGAAGTCGCTTCTCTTCTTCTACTGAATGTTTCTACAACAAAGGTATTACGTAAAGCTTTTGAATACATAGAAGATGATTTACTTCAATTCAATATAGTAACTAACACGTACTTGGTAGCTTTGATAATACTAGCCAGAGGAAAATGCTAGTGATTAGGCAAGTTGCAACTCATTCCTTTTGGCATGAAGTTGTCCTATATCATGTCCTCCACTTGAGTTGACGTAACTAAAACTTCTCTCGGCTTACTACCATTTTGCCCCGATATAATCCCCCGCTGTTCGAGCGTATCAATTAATCTAGCAGCTCGATTGTAACCTATTTTAAAATGACGTTGCAACAAAGATGTGCTGGCTCCATTTTGCTCTAGTACGAATAAAATAGCATCTTTTAAAAGTTCATCTTCTTCCTCTTCTGTATGGATTTGTTCTAGTAACTGCTCTTGTTCAAATAAATAATTAGCAGGGGCAATACTTCTTGTGTAACTTGCCACTCTGTCGATTTCATCATCAGATACAAATGGTCCTTGTAGACGAACCGTTTTTCCAGAACCATTCTCTATAAATAACATATCCCCTTTTCCTAGTAGCTTCTCTGCCCCGCTTGTATCAAGTATAGTTCTAGAATCAACTTGTGAAGACACGCTAAAAGCAATTCTTGTAGGTATGTTAGCCTTTATTAATCCAGTGATCACGTCCACAGAGGGCCTCTGTGTTGCTAATATTAGATGAATTCCACAAGCCCTTGCTTTTTGCGCAATTCTACTTATCGCGTCTTCTACATCTTGTGGTGAGACCATCATTAAGTCTGCCAGTTCGTCAATGACAATAACAATAAAAGGAAGCTTATTCTTCATTTGTTGCTGTTTGACCATTTTTTCATTATATCTCTCTATATCACGGACGCCTTCGTGAACGAATTTTTCATAGCGTTCTTCCATTTCTGCAACAGCCCATTTTAAAGCAGCGGTAGCAGCTTTTACATCTGTTATAACCGGTGAAACAAGATGAGGGATTCCGTTATACGGAGCCAATTCCACCATTTTAGGGTCAATAAGTAAAAATTTCACTTCTTCATGATGGGCTTTATACAATAAACTAATTAAAATGGTGTTAATACAGACACTTTTCCCAGACCCCGTGGCACCCGCGATTAAACCATGGGGCATTTTTTGAATATTGGTAATTAAAGGTTCACCTTCTATACTTAGGCCTAAAGCAATGGTTAACGGTGAATTGCTTTTTTTAAAGGCTTCTGTTGCAAACACGCCTTGTAACCCTACCATTTGCGGTTTTCTATTCGGTATTTCTATCCCAATAGTATTCTTACCCGGAATCGGCGCTTCAATTCGAATATCTTTTGCAGCCATATTTAGTTTTAAGTCATCACTTAAGTTTCTCACTTTGCTAACTTTAACCCCAAGCTGCGGTTGAACCTCAAATCTTGTAACGGAAGGGCCTTGGGTAACATTTACTACTTTTGCTTGGACATTAAAATACTTTAGCGTTTGTTCAAGGAGCTGCTGTTGTTCATCCAACCATGCTTTATCATCTGAAGAATGGTCCTCTATATCATTTAATAAATGCAAAGGTATTTCCTGCACAGCGTTGTGCTCCGTTATCATATCAGTCGCCTCATTTGTCCATTGACTAGGCCGTGTTTCTTCAGCATTTTTATTGTGTTTTTGCTTTGTTCGATCCCATAAGTTTTTCTTATCTCTCGGTGTCATCATCACATTAAATGGAACATTATTTTGCCCCATCTGCTGTTGTCTCCGTCTTTGGGATAAACGACTTTCCCGTTTTGGTTCTGTTTTTGTTTGATTCGTTTGTTCATCTTCTTTCTGTTGGTCATCATCGCTCCGTTCTTCTTTCACTACCGTTGCAGCTGATTCTTGCTTCGTTTCTACTTGTTCTTCTGTATCTTTCTGATTAAAAGACTCAGATGGAATATGGTTTTGTTCATTAGCTGTACTTGCATCTGTGTGCTTTTCGTGCTTTTCCATACTTGCACTTTGGTACGTTTCTTCTTCTTTTAGATCATTTATTGTTTCCTTCTGTTCAACGTTTGTTTCTTTTTTGTTTCGCTTGAAATAACCCTCATTTTGTATTTCACTGTTTGCCAATTGCTTTACATCCTCTATTGCTTGTTTACGTTGATAAGCAGGAACTTCAACATCTACAGCATTGATTTCCGTTCTAGATGGCCCTTCCTTCAATACCTCCAAATCTTTAAATGGATCAGTCTCCTGCTTACGCTTATAGGCAGGAACTTCCTCTATTACTTTCGCCTTGTTTTCATTTCGTGGGCGGAAACCATATATAGGTGAAGGAACTTCTGTTGGCCGAAATGGTTGGTCCGGATTTTTTTTATATACTTTATGCTTCGAATGTTCATCTTTATAGCCTTGCATCGTTGTATGTCTTGGTTTAGAATGATTGTGATTCCTTCTTCGAAATGCTGGTGTATCATATTTAGATACGTCATCTTCTGTTGATTTGGAATATGTATGTTCTTGTATGCTTGGTTTTTGAGTTTTTGGATTACCTCTATTTTCGAATACTTCATTTTTGTCAGAATAGCTACGATGCTGATTCGTTTCATTTCCTTTATCCGGAACTACAGGAAAGCGAAATGATTTTTTTGCAGGATATTGATACATCATTTTGGCCTCAGGATGATGTCTATCTGGTTGCTGCATATATTCATCTCGATGGTTTTCTTCATCACTTATAAAAAGGCGCTTTATTTTTTTCTTCCAATTATCCCACATTTCTACTCACTCTTTCTTTATATTAAAACTGTCTTTATCCATTGTAGCAGTTTTTTAGTCCATATTGAAAATTATATTCATAAAAGATAGAAACAGTAAAGTCAAACTGGTATTTCAACAATGAACAAGTATTTTGAAAACACTTTCAGAAAAAACGTATCACGAAAGGCTCTATGATCAAAGCTTTCGTTTTATGTATAGCCAAAAACTATACTTTCCTATGCTCAAACGATCTAGACTTGTTCAGACTGCAGCTTTCATTTCTTAAAGTGAAGAGCTTACAACACCGATATTCCAATAAAACTTTATACTTCCCCCATAGGTGAGAAAAAACAACCTTATGCACAGGTTGTTTTCATTGTTAGATTAAATGTTAAATGCTGATCCAACTTCATAGGAATTATTTAAAACATATATACCTTTTTCCTTTGGTGCATTTGGTAAGCCTAATTCCTTTTGCGAGCAGATCATACCATGAGAAGGCACCCCTCTTAATTCAGTTGGCTTAATTTTTAACCCACTTGGCATCGTTGCCCCTACTTTTGCCACGACAACATGTTGACCAGCTTCTACATTTGGCGCCCCGCAAACAATTTGTAATACTTCCTCACCTACATCCACTTGGCAAACGCTCAACTTATCTGCGTTTTCATGTTGTTTTTTTTCTTGAACATAGCCAACCACAAATTTAGCACTTAAGTCAAAATCAAGGTCATCATTTAATTGGTGCGTTGTAAAAAGCTTTTGTATTTTTCTTAGCATATCTTCTGTTAACGTCATTTTTCCTACTTGTAAAAAGGAAAAATGCTTAGAAGCTTGAAAAATATTATAGCCTATAACTTCATTATGCTCATTCTTTATTCGTACAATATCACCTATTCTATCATGCTGAATCTGGTAGCGATCTCCTTCTTTCAACGGTATAATCAATACATCACCAATACCATCAACGTTATAAAATATGTCCATCCTTCTCATCCTCTTTTTTACTTTAATTATCTTTTTCTGGTCTATTCTTAGCAAGTATAAATATTGGTTCAAGATGTTTATCTTCGTAAATCATTGGCAAAGAAGTAATGGGGATTCTACCTTCAGCGAAAAATTTCATCGTCATTTGCGCTAAAACATCGTACCCCATTTTATTTTGCACATCTGCAATAATAAATACATCTTGGTGTGGGACGGCAACTGCCATTTCCCCCTTACTATTTGCTTTCATTTCCTCCAAAAACGCTTCGTTCAAAATTCTACTGGCGTCATAGCCATCTTGGGAAGCAAGAAAATAAAAATCATTATCTGCTACTTGATCATGCTTATAATCTATTGGCAAGGAACGTAAATTAAATGATGCAATCTCATCAATTCGCTCCTCTGACCAACCTTCTTTTTCAATTAGCGGTTGGTCAATTAAACGGTACGATTTTCCTAGATCAATGGCATAGAAAATACGTGTTTCAGCCGTATGTTCTTTATAAATAAGCTTATTATTGGCATTCGTTTTAATTGGAAATGAGGTAGACCGGATAACTGGAAAGATCTGTTTTTCCATACCTTCCAACTGTTGTTCTTCGTTCATAATTCGCAATGCTTCTTTTACATGATCCTCTAAATCATCAATGACTGATTCGCCTTTTTGATTATATTTCGCTACAACATTAGGTAAAGTAATAGTAATTCCTTGTTTTGATGCTTTCCATTCTACCCGAAAAGTATCTTTATCGCGATTATACGTCGTTTGCCAATTGTCATTTTGAAACCGTTCGTCTAATAGCTTTTTTAATTTGATACTTGTCATTTGCATATTGCTCGCTCCTTACTTTAAGCTAGGATTTTAGCTCGGAAGACCATCCATAAATTGGATAATCTCTTCTTTTGTTTTTCGATCTTTACTTACAAATCTCCCTACTTCTTCTCCGTCTTGAAACGCAAGAAAACTAGGAATGCCAAAAATAGAATAATCTTGACAAATATCCATAAATTCATCTCTATCTACTTTTATAAACGAATAATCAGGATAAGCTACTTCAATTTCTGGCAATATGGGCTCAATTACCGTACAATCTGGGCACCACCCTGCTGTAAAATAAAGCACCACCTTCCCTTGATTTATTACTTCTGTAAATGATTTTTGTTTCGTCAATGTTTTCACGGTTATCTACTCCTTCAATGTATATATTAAGTTACTTTGAAAATACATGTAACTTTGTTTCCGCTCACAGGACGTTTTATCTGTATGCTAACTACAGGAAATACTTGTCCCACATACTCTATCCTCCGTCTCCACCAACGTTCTAGTTTTCCAACATCTATCTTACTATGAATTAGGATAAAGTTAAAACGACTTGAACTTGAGTACTTTTTTATCTAGAAAATAAGTTTTGCACCATAGTTTCTTTCAACCATTTTACTTAGACGAAATTAGCTAACACGATCATCCTAACATTAACCATCTCTATAGCGAGGTAAAGGTATCGCTTGTTATTCACTTAACTTTGTCAACTCGCTTCTTTCAAGCAATTATGTCCGGACTAAAAACGGCGGAACTTCTCAAACGCACTGTTTTCAGTTACGATAGATGTAATGATACAAGGAGGAGATATGATGGAACTTACTGTCTATTTAGCTGGTCAAATACATGATAGCTGGCGCGATGACGTAAAAAAGTTGGCAGAAACAAAAGAACTGCCGTTACAATTCGTTTCCCCGCAAACCAATCATGAAAGATCCGACAATATCGGGGAAGCTATTTTAGGAAAACAACCTGGTTCTCTCTACAAAGATGAGGCTGCCTCACGTATTAATAATTTTCGTACGCAAGTATTAATGGAAAAGGCTGATATTGTTATCGCACTCTTTGGGGAAAGCTATAAACAATGGAATACAGCAATGGATGCAAGTCAGGCAATTACGTTAAATAAACCTACAATAATTATTCGACCGAAATCTTTAATTCATCCGCTCAAGGAACTGTCGGAAAAAGCAAATGTGACCGTTGAAACTGTGGAGCAGGCGTTAGACGTTATTGCATACATTTTTGAATAAACGGAATTATAACCAGTGGGATGTTTTTTCTTCCACTGGTTGTCCAATAATCAATTCATTCTTCAACTTACAAGGCTTGGCGTTACGTTTTGAATAAGCTCTTTTCCATACATTTACAGTAAATCCATCAGTGCTCTACATATCTTCTAATAAATAATAACGTCGACACGATTAAATCAGTTTACGAAATAGAATAACAGCATATAAGCCCGTAGATAACTACAGGCTTAATAAGCTTTATATGGTTTATTCTTACTACTCTAGAGCTGATTATATTCCCATTGTCCACGCAATAATTCTATCACATGAGAAAACATGTCTATCCTAGATATTCGCTCTGCTGTAAAAATACCAATTGCTCCTTCTTTTTGTCTAACTTGCTTTCGATGTGCGAATGTATCCATAACTTCACCAAGTTCTCTGCCTTTTAGAAGTTCCTTGGTAATTTCTTGCGGCAAAAGAATGCGAGCACCACTAGCTGTATAGAGGTGACCCGGTAACGCTAGCGCTCCCCAATTACAAAGGTATAATTTATTACCAATAAACATGACGCCACCTTCTAGTCCGATCCCAAATGTATTTGTTTCCCCTTGAATACAATTAAGGGCACGATGAATTGCACCCTGCTTCGTCTCTTCATCAGAGAATGGTTGTGCTGACACTCCTGATGAAGCGCCTTTAGATGTAACAGAAGCATTTGGAAAAACTTTTTCGACAGCTTGAATTTTTGCTTTATTTTTTGAACCAATTATAATCCTCATTTGCTTTCTTACCTTTATATCCATTAAACGGAACGGTGGATATGATCCAGCGTTGTTTGATCTGTGGATTTGACAAGCTTGATTAGTAATTCTTTAGCAGCTGCATAATCATCCACATGTATAATAGATGATGATGTATGAATGTAGCGCGAGCATATACCGATGACTGCAGAAGGAACGCCTTTGTTTGCTACATGAACTCTACCTGCATCTGTTCCACCTTGCGAGATAAAATATTGATAAGGTATATCGTTGCTCTCTGCTGTATCGAGAACAAAATTTTTCATGCCTTGATGTGTAATCATTGTTCGGTCAAAAATACGCAATAATGCACCCTTACCTAATTGCCCAAATTCATCTTTTTTCCCTGACATATCATTAGCAGGAGATGCATCCAATGCAAAAAATATGTCCGGTTGAATTTTATTAGCTGCAACTTGTGCACCACGCAAGCCAACTTCCTCTTGTACTGTCGCACCTGCATACAATTCATTCGGTAAGGCATCTTTTTGCACTTCTTTTAACAATTCAATCGCTAATCCACAACCATAACGGTTATCCCATGCCTTAGCTAAAATTTTGTTACTATTTGCCATCGGCGTAAATGGCGTTAAAGGGACAATCTGTTGCCCTGGTTTAACACCTATTTTTTCAACATCCGCTCTATCATCAGCACCAATATCGATGAGCATATGTTTTATTTCCATTGGCTTTTTGCGTTGTTCATCTGTTAAATTATGAGGTGGAATTGAACCAATTACACCAACAACTGGCCCATTATCTGTTATAACTTGCACTCGCTGAGCAAGTAATACTTGATTCCACCAACCACCTAATGGCTGAAAACGCAACATACCATTATCTGTTATTTGTGTCACCATAAAACCAACTTCATCCATATGACCTGCTACCATAACTTTAGGTCCTGATCCTTTTTTTACACCAAATATGCCACCTAAATTATCTTGCATGATTTCATCGGCATATTTGGATAACTCTTGTTTCATAAATGAACGCACAGCATGTTCATTGCCTGACGCACCTTGAAGCTCTGTCAATTGTTTAAATAAAGACAATGTTTCTTGATTCATTCCTGTATCCCACCTTCAATTTATGTATAGTATTTAGTATACTTGAAGAAATGATTGGATTTCCAGTATTCTTCTTTACCTAAGAAAATGAGCTCATATTATTTTCAATATTACATATGCACGTTCCCTCTTTTCATTTCAAGAAATTTGTCCCTGACTTGCTAAAGTGCCTACTACATTTCATCCATATAATTAATTCTTTAAAAACAACTACTTAACTCAGCAAACTTTTTTTATGAACCTATACCTTAATTTCCCTTGATGACATAGGTATATCTAATGTTTACAAACCAATTCTATTCATTATAAAAATAGTTACTGCTAATCAGAGGCTTTAACCAGCAGTCTTTCATATATTAAACCGAGCATTTTTTATTTTCTATTTTATTCTAAATACGTTATACTAGCAGATAAGAAACTGTAAAGCGATTACTTAAATTGATAGTAAGAGGTGAGTAATAATGGGTGTAAAAAAAGCAGTTATTGCTGCAGGGCTTGGCGTTGCTGTAGGCTACCTTGCAAAGCAACAACTGGATCAAATGCAAAAAGTTACTCCTGAGAAAGCATTAAACCATGCAAAAGAAACATTTAAGAAGCAAGGGCCAATTAGCGGTTCTTGGATTTATATGCAACCACAAGAAGTAGAGAAAAACGGGCTTCTCTACGATGCTTACCGTGGTGGAGTTACACGGAATTTAGACGGGGAAAACAAGCAGTATGAATTTTATGTAGATGTTGAAACTGGTGCGGTGATTGACGCCGTACAAACAACATAAACAGCTTTAGTACTTATCAAATAAGTGAAATAGGTTAACCTATTTCACTTATTTTTTGTGGTCTAGGAAATTATCAAATTTAGCAGCTGTGGAGTTATTTATTAGCCACGTCCTGCTCCAGCTCCCAGCAACTAGGCGACTTCACTCCATTGCCCTAAGATAAGCCATTATCGATTCGTTCTAAATAAGAAGGCCGACTAAAGACGGGCTTGCCGGAGGGCGCCGGCATACTCCTGTTGCTGGAGCATAATTTCTAAAACTTTAGTTGATTCGTTCCAGTCGCTACGTTGCTATACGGGCGCCCCGAGCCTTTGTTCATACATATTAGAAGTTACGACTTTGCTCCATATACTACTTACGTACTAATTGATTCATACAAATTCCCAATCCATTAAATTTTATAGCTCGATAATACACATCGTGATAAAATGTATACCATGCCTGCCTTTGATATCCATAAGCCATCCATTTTTCCTTTTGGTAAACAGAAGTTACGGGGTAATCATCATAAGCTAGTACCCATAATTTATTTTGATGTGCATGTGTTGGCATAATGTCCGCCATATGTATCCAACACGTATCTCCTTCTTCAAAAACAATAACGCTATGACCATCACTATGACCGCCACTATGAATCATTTTTAACCCATCTGTAATCTCAATTTCGTGTGAAAATGGTTGAACTTGTTTTTTTATTGCTTCCCAATTACTCTTCCAATAAGTATTTTTAGATCGAATATTTGGGTTTCTCATTTCTTTCCATTCTATATCTGTTACATAAATGACGGCATTCTTAAATACAGATTCGTATGCATCCGCCGCCACAGGATAGGTTAAACCCGATGCATGATCAAAGTGCATATGCGTCATTAAAATACCATGAATATCATTTGGTGCTAATCCAAGAACGGCCAAATCATAAACAACCTTTGACTGCTCTCTAACCCCAAAGTTTCGCTGTTGCTTCTCTGTCAATTTATTTTGCCCAATTCCGCTATCAATTAAATAATTTCTTCCATCCAGTTGTAATAGTATCGGATCTGTTCGTAACTCAATTTGATTCCACTCGTTTGTCGGGTACTTTGACTGCCATAGCACTTTAGGCACTACTCCAAACATCGCCCCTCCATCTAAATGGATTACTCCTCCTTGAAGCCATGTCAAAGTTGCTCTTCCTACCTTTAACTTCTCCATCCAATCCCCCCTAAGCAGTTAAAAACTTGGCTTATCCACCAAACCTTTATAGTGCAAGCTGTAGTTTTGCTTATGCTATCAACCTTTAAACTTTCCTATAGAGCAACAAGAAAACGCATTCATTTTATTATACATCTTATCAGAACCTTATTGGTTTCGTAAAATACTTTTCACTTGCAGTACCTTTAATGACCAACATGTGAAAGAAATGGTTTATTATTAGAAATAACTTGGCTTATCTCCAAGGCTAAAAGCACCATTTCCTTATACCATAAGCTTTGAATTGTATATTTTTCCAAATGCAAACAGCTTAGCGAGTGTACAACAAACTCGCCAAGCTGTTACAGGTTTACAGACTCCGTATTTTTAACGCGGCAACGATATATGGGTTGTCCTTTTGCTGTAAATTTTTCTTCATATTCCGTCATCCGATTTGTAGGGTCATCTATTCCATGCAAATCTAAGTTCACTTCTTCAATTTGCAGTCCATTTTGCGAAAAACTCTCTAATGAATATTCAAACAATCCCATATTATCGGTTTTTAAAACAATTTCACCGTTTGGTTTTAAAATTTCTCGATATTTTTCTAAGAAAGTATAATAAGTTAACCTTCGTTTTTCGTGCCGATTTTTTGGCCAAGGGTCTGAAAAATTTAAATAAATCAAGGATAATTCCTCTCTTGCAAACAAATCCGTTAAGTTTTCAGCGTTAACATGGATTAAGCGAATATTTGGCATTTCTGCATCAACAACTTTTTGAGCAGCAGTTACAATAATACTTTTTGCTACTTCAATGCCGATAAAATTAACATCTGGGTATTGTCTAGCCATTTCAACGATAAATTGCCCTTTACCTGATCCTATTTCAAGGTGAATAGGAGCATCATGATTCGTAAACACTTCCTGCCATCTACCGCGATAGTTGTAAGGATTAGAAATAACCGTGTCTGCATGCTTTTGTAAAAAATCATCTGCCCACGGCTTATGTCGCTGACGCATATATAAAATCCTCTCTTTCTGTTTTCAAGTATAGAAATAGAAATGTGATTCATACTATATTTAGAGGTGATTTGATATGGAATTAAATACAAATAATCAACTAACTTTGCTTATAGATTTATTAGATGAACATCGAACCGACCTTTGTGGTAGCGTCTCTGAATATCAACAAATAACCAGACTTGTGAACTCCCTTATGCAAAATAGTGCTATTTCCGATCAAGAGATACAGGAGTTACTTCCTGAAATTTACGACTACGGGAAGAACGGTGAATCATCACAAAATATGGAAGCACATATTACGGCCAACAATACACAGTTAGCTACATGGATTGATGCGCTTCACCAAACAAATTTACATTAATTTTCCTATTTGTTTATTCAAAACATCTAACTCGTTTAATCGGTCTACAAACTTAGCATCTTCATCACGTTCTTTATGCCAGCATAAGTAATGCAGAGAATCCAGTAATAAATACCAATGCATACGCCCAAATAAATGATAATCTGTTGCAATACCATATTGTCGCAACCACTCATTCCAATTTTCTTGGGGAATATACCAATTGAGTATCATTCCATAATCTACAACTGGATCAGCAATCAAAGCACTGTCCCAATCAATAAGATATAAATGCCCTTCTTCTGTCAGTAGTAAATTATTATGATTCAAATCTCCATGACAGACAACGAGTTTTCGCTTCCTTGTAATAGGAAGCAGTTTTTCTAAGTATTGTAACGCAATAACCACTTGTCCGTGTGTATGATGTAAATTCGTGCGTTGCAAACGTTCCTTTATAATAGCATAGCTTTCGTCTGATGTAATAGGTTTTTTCCCTAAACGCATGAGCATATGCAACAATTCAGAAGACTGGTGGATTTTTCGTAATAAATCAGCAACGCGTAAATGTTGCATTTCAACTGGTTTTAATTCTCTTCCCTCTAGCCACTCCTGAGCTGTAATAACATCGCCATTTTCCATTCTTTTTGTCCAAATTAATTTTGGAACAATTCCCTCCGCCGATAAGACGGCTAAAAACGGAGATGAGTTACGTTTTAAAAATAATCGCTGGTTACCTTTCGTTGCCAGATAAGCGTCTCCTGTAAGCCCACCTGCTGGAGCTATTTCCCATTCACTACCTAGAACTCGCTTCAGCCAGTTCACCATAAATTCCTCACATCTTTCAAATTTAGCGTTCAATAATATATTTTATCTATATTTGTACAAAAATACAAATCTGAATCTATTATTTACTTTTCAACAAATCAACTGCTTTTAGAAATAGCCCCCACTTTACTGTTACCCATTGAGGTGGTCTAACATAATTTCTTTATAATTATAAAGAATGTTACTACATCAAAGATACTGTTATTACACGTTTTTGTTCAAAAATCAGAACTAATTAAACATAAATATTACCAGTAAATGAGGTAAAAAAATATATATGTTCTTTTCAGCATTAGTAAAATTTGGCATATCTAGAAACTTTACTTTCCTATAGTGCCAGCAACTATGTTTTTTAAAATTCTTCACCAACAAACTCAAACGAATCCCGCTCTTCTTCCCATTCTGGCCTTTTAACCGCGGTAGTTTGCACATGCTTTAATAAACATTCTGCTACCTTTAACTGCTCATTTTTTAATGGAGAAGTAATCTTTCTTTTTTGCGCAAACCAATCTTGATATTGGTGACTACCGATAATTTTAGTTTGGAATGGTTCCGTTACAAACTGGACAGGGTTTGATTTAGCTAGAATAACTTTTGTAATTGGAAAGTTTAAATCATAGTGAGAAAGAATTCCTTTTATAATATTTTCCGTCCGCTTTAAAGCGATATGTGGATTTAACAATTTTCCCCTATGACCTCCCTTTTCTACTATCCATGTTCGTGCATCTTGCGCTATAAATGTCGAACCAATTTCTTCTTTTATCTGACTAATTATTTCAATTCCTATTGGTGTTATTAAAATTATCTCACATTCCACCGGCGCTTTTTTAATCTCGAATATTGGATAATACAAAATTAAATAAGTATCAGGGAACCGTTGTAAGAAATACTTGATTTCCATGTCATTGTGCCAGTATTTATCAACAAAAGAAACCTCTGTTACCGTAGACGTAGCCCATTTCATTTGTAAATGTAATAATTTATTTAAATAATACTGCTTTAAGCCTTGTTCCGTTTCCGGGAGAACCAACTTTGCATCTTCTTCATGAGGAACTTCCTCTTTTTTTTCTTTGCGCTTCCACATTTTCCATCTTGAATGTTGCTCGGCTTGGTCTACTATTTCTGTCTCATGTAATGGTAGCGAATTTTTTTCTTTTTCCCACGCCTCTTTCAAATGAAGCCAGTTCTCTTTCTTTAAGCGAATAAATTGACTTGGGTAACGATAAGGATTCCATTCGTATCTAGAAATATAATCTTGTAATTTAATTAATTGTGCCAGTGTTTCCACCCCCTGCTTTTAGAAAGAATTGGTTTATCGCCAAATCTTCCTGGTAAAGCCATCGTTTGGCTTATAAAATAAGCCTTTCGTATGTTACTTTTTTATAGTGTAAAATAAGCTTTGACTTTATACTTCGGCTGTTCATCTGGAAATATTTGATATAATACGAAACAATCCACATACAATAACTTTTCTGAGTAATCCTTATTTTTCACTTCGGTTAATACTTCATTGCCTATATGAGCAGATCCATCCCATTTTTTAGCTAATGTAATGTGAGGAATATACGGCCTTTTTTCCGCTAAAAACCCTTCTGCCTTTGCTTCAAACTCAATCTGATTTACTAGCTTTGTTAACGTATCATTTAATTGTACTTTCGAATAAATTACCCTTGGTCTTTCAAAAGAGCCAAAAGTATCTACTCCACCTACTTTTAAATAAAAAGGTGAAAAATAAACTCGTTGTAGTCTGTCAATCAGGTGGCATACTTTACTATCGGATACAGGTCCTAAAAACTTTAAGGTAATATGAAAGTCATGCTTATTTGTCCACTCCCTATAAGGTAGCTTCTGTTTTAAAAATGTCTGCGTTTCGCTACACATCACTTGAACTTCTTTAGTTAACGGAATGGCGATAAAATAATGTGGTAACCTTGCCATGATGAGCCTCCTTAACAAAATCCTTCATAGAAGCGTACGTAAAGTTTATGAATCCTGTAATAACTTCACTTCTTCAACGCGCAACTGCCTATATTCTCCTTTTTTAAGAGCCTTATCAAGATGTAATTTCCCCATTGTTGTCCGTTTTAAATATGCTACCTGTTTATCAACAGCTCGAAACATTCGCTTAATCTGATGATATTTCCCTTCAGTAATCATAATTTCAACTTCTGATTGTGCGCCTTGCTTCAAAATACGTAATGTTGCAGGTTTTGTTCTATAGCCATCCTCCAATGTCACACCGTTGGCAAAAGCCATGCAATCAGCTTCTGTTACCTCCCCTTTAATTTTCGCAAAATACGTTTTCGTTACATGCTTTTTGGGAGACAATAACTCGTGTGCTAATTGACCATCATTCGTTAATATAAGCAGGCCTTCTGTATCCTTATCCAGTCGCCCTACTGGAAACGGCTTAAACTTTTGTAGATCGTGAGACAGTAATTCAATAACCGTTTTATCTTGCTTATCTTCTGTAGCAGAAATCACACCAGAAGGTTTATGCAACATAATATATGTGTATTTTTGGTAATGAATTGGATTTCCATTTACTGTAATACTATCATTCATTTCATCAACATGAACGGAACTATCTTTGACTAGTTGACCATTTACCGTAACGCATCGTTTTTTCAACAGAGCTTTTACTTCTTTCCTACTTCCCACTCCAGCATTGGCCAAAAATTTGTCAAGGCGCATAATAATACCCCCTATCGCTTAAAGATTTTATCTAAAAACCGAACCCGATTTCCAAGCACTCGCTCTAATAATGTAGATGCATAAGCTAACCACAAGTAAACGAGCCCACCCAAACTCACGCAGGCAATTAATGTAATTATCATACCTACTCGGTTATTTGGAACGACCATACCTAATAAATATTTTCCTAAAATAATAGCCCCACTCATAATTGCAATAAAAATGATAATTAATGTCGTTTGTTTTAGTAATGATTTATAAGAAAAATGAGTAGCTAAACGAATGCGCCATAGATTGAGGATGGTAGCAATACCTGCTGCTAATGCTGTCCCAAAGATTGCTCCTTTAGCACCAAACATATAAATAAGCTGTATGTTTAATAACACTTTTACGAGTACACCCGCAGATAAGCTAACTACAGCAAATCTCTGTTGGTTAACCCCTTGTAAAATGGAAGAGGTAACGGTGAATAACCCGAAAAACAGACCAACAGGTGCGTACCAAGCTAATAACTCACCAGAAATAGCAATTTTTTCTAATCCAAATAACGCTCCATACGCTTCCGTAGATAATAATGATAGCCCACTAACTGCAGGCAAAATTAAAAACATAACAATTTGTAGCGCTTGGCTTATTTGATTTTTTAGCAATTGCTTATTATTTTGTGTATATGCTTTGGTCATTGCAGGGAGAATAGCTAATGATAAACCTATTGCTATCGTTACAGGGATAATAACTAGCTTATGTCCGTAGAAATTCACGACGGAATAGGAAAAAGACCAAATAGCTCCTTCCCCATTAGCAACCATTGCTCTTTCAAACGTGAACTGATCAATTAATTGATATAACGGCGTAGCTAATCCGACTAACACAAAGGGTCCGGCGTAACGAAATAATTCTTTAAACATATCGCTTGTGCTAATATCGTACATATATATTTGTTGCTTGCGTTGTTTATCAATATACGGCTTTCTTTTTTGCCAGTAAATGTATAGGACAAGACAAGAAGCTACTGCCCCAAGAAACGCCGCGAAAGTAGAAAAACCGACAGCAGCAATAACTGATCCATTTAAGATATTTACAATAACGAATGATCCTGCCAAAATAAAAAAGATCCGTACAATTTGTTCGATGACTTGAGATATAGCTGTAGGTCCCATGGAATTGTACCCTTGGAAAAAGCCTCTCACAATGCTCATAGCAGGAATTAAAATTAAAGCAAAACTTACCATTTTAATAACAAAAGCGACATCAGACCTCGAGAGTTCATCTGCATTTTCATTCGTAATCATTCCCGTTGCTAATAAATCCGCACTAAAAAAGAGTACCAAAAAGGCTATGATTCCAGTTGTAACCATTAACGTCATTCCAGTACGGAACATACGCATTCCTGTTTCATAATCTCCGACTGCATTATATTTGGAAACAAATTTTGATACAGCTAATGGTACTCCAACAGTTGAGAGACTAATAAATATGTTGTAAGGAGTGTAAGCTAGTGAAAACAGCGTACCCCCTGTTGCTCCAACTAAAGCATTAAATGGAATAACATAAATCATTCCTATTAGTTTAGAGATAAATGTCGCTCCCGTTAGCAACATCGTTCCACGTACAATATTCGACATTTTTTCACCTGCATCATCTACATTTAATAAAATCTTTACGAGGTAATTTGTATTTCAAATTACACATATGCACTATTCTATCATATTTTCATTTACTTCTTCCGTATAAATAACAACATTATATTACAAATTAACTGATATTGTGTATTTAAATGTTGTTTTTGCTTATCGGCAGTTTTTTATATAGGTATGGTTGTAATGCATTTTATACTATAAAACCGAGGTTGTAGCCGTTTTTTCCTTTGCGTGGATAGATTTCCTTTATACTTCCTAACATATAATAAAAAATTGTTTCTTTTTCCGGTTCATGGTACGATACCAGCGGAAAGGAATGAATATCGATGACCTATGACGTAACAATTATAGGTGGAGGGCCTTCAGGATTGATGGCAGCAATAGCTGCTGCTGAGCATGGTGCCAACACATTATTGATTGAAAAAGGAAAGAAGTTAGGAAAAAAACTGGCGATTTCTGGTGGCGGGAGATGTAATGTCACAAATCGGCTTCCACAGGAAGAAGTTATAAAAAATATTCCAGGTAATGGAAAATTTCTATATAGTGCTTTTTCTGTTTTCAACAATTACGACATTATTGATTTTTTTACTACATTACAAGTACCTCTAAAAGAAGAGGATCATGGAAGAATGTTTCCAGTATCCAATCAGTCTAAAACCGTTGTGAACGCGTTGTTAAGACGCTTAGACGAGTTAAATGTTAATGTGAAATTGGAAACTGCTGTAGAAGCAATCCATTATGAGGCAAAACACCATACTGTTATCCTTCCACATGGTGAAAAAATACAATCGAAAGCTATTATTGTCGCAGTAGGAGGCAAAGCGGTCCCTTACACTGGGTCTACTGGCGATGGCTATGCATGGGCAAAAAAAGCAGGTCATACAATTACTGAGCTATACCCTACAGAAGTTGCATTAGTATCTGAAGAAGCATTTATTCGAAATAAAGCTTTACAAGGTATTTCATTACGTAATATTTGTTTATCTGTTCTTAACCAAAAAGGAAAAACGATTATTTCCCATCAAATGGATATGATTTTCACTCATTTTGGAATATCAGGACCAGCTGTCTTAAGGTGCTCGCAATTTGTAGTAAAAGAACTAAGAAAAGGGATAAGCGAAGTGCCTATGGTATTAGATATTTTTCCAAACTCTACGGAAAAAGAACTTATGGATAAACTCTTGGATATGATTGACCAAACTCCTAAAAAAACAGTCAAAAACTTATTAAAAGGATTCGCCCCCGAAAAATTTATTATCTTTTTATTGAACCGCCACAACATGTGCGAAGAACAAAAAGCTGGAAATCTATCGAAGCAATGGGTAATGCAATTTATCCATGAATGCAAGCATTTTACATTTTACGTACATGATTCTCTTCCTTTAGAAAAAGCTTTTGTTACTGGAGGTGGTGTTTCCATTAAAGAAATAGTTCCAAACACCATGCAATCAAAAATAACAGAACGATTATATTTCTGTGGAGAGATTTTAGATATTCATGGTTATACTGGTGGTTATAATATCACATCAGCACTTGTTACTGGTAGGTTAGCTGGAATAAACGCAGCTTTGGAACTACAATCTGGCAATTGATCCCTTGTATGAAATATTGTGTTTCGCCGAATCTAATAATGTCTATAATCATTTCTAAGGGCAAAGAAAGGACGGATAATGGTGCAAAAAAATGGAATGTGGATACCAATTATCGCTTCTGTAGGTGTAGGTGCTGCAACATTTTATACAATGACAAAAAACAATCAAAATTTTGGTCAAACCATGCAAAAAATGATTCCTTTTGTATCACAAATGTCTAATTCCAATGCTGGAAACAGTGGAGGTTCACAACAAATGGGTCCTTATGGAATGAGCTAAAAATAGGCAGAGCGCGCTAAGGCGCGCTTTTAATTTTGGTCTAGGAAATTATAAAATTTAGCAGCTGTGGATAAACTTACTAAGTTATTTAGCCACGTCTGGCTCCAGCGCCCAGCAACTAGGCGATTTGGCGAAATCGCCCTAAGCTAAGTCATCATCGGTTCGTTCTAAATAGGAAAGCCGACTAAAGACGGGCTTGCCGGAGGGCGCCGGCATACTCCTGTTACAGGAGCATAATTCCTAAAACTTTCGTTGATTCGTTCCAGTCGCTACGTTGCTAACCGGGCGCCCCGAGCCTTTGTTCAGTGTGGAATATTTCGATATCCTCACCATACCTTATTTTTTGTCTAGTCAGATGTGAACCATCCCAGCTCGATGAACAAGCTTATACAATGGCTTGCCCCAAAAATGACTGTTAACTATATATATTGACAAACTTAACAAAATATAATACAACAGAATGGTATTTTTTTTCTGATTATATATAATAGACTAATTTATATGTTTTGTGTAAAATAGAGTGTATTACATCAAGGAGGTTAAACAGTTGAAAGGTTTTGGATTACTAATACGTATTGTTATCGCTATTGCGTTAGGTATTACACTTGGCTCATTTGCAAATGACTGGTTTATCCGTATTTTCGCAACATTCAATGATCTATTCGGAAACTTTTTAGGTTTTATTATCCCGTTAATTATTCTCGGTTTCATTATTCCTGGTATAGGATCATTAGGTAAGGGCGCAGGGAAACTATTAGGTCTAACAGCATTTATTGCATATTCTTCTACAGTTATTGCTGGTATTGTTGCTTTTTTCTCTGCAAAAATCATTTACCCTAACTTATTAAGTCAGCAATCATTACAATCATTTTCTGATCCAACTAAAGCTTTAAGTAGTGGATTTATAGAGATTGAAATGCCACCTCCTATGGGAGTTATGACTGCTTTATTGCTAGCTTTTGTTCTTGGTCTAGGAATTGCCGCTATTAAAGGAGACGCGCTTTACCAATTGTCGCTAGATGTTAGAGACATTATTCATTTAGTAATTGAAAAAGTTATTATTCCACTATTACCATTTCATATTTTTGGTATCTTTGCTAATATGACTGCTGCTGGACAGGTGAGTACTATATTATCCGTTTTTGCTAAAGTCTTTGTAATGATCATTATTTTGCACTTACTTTACTTACTAGTACAATATACACTTGCGGGAACTTTAAGCAAGCAAAATCCTGTATCTATGTTAAAAACAATGACTCCAGCCTATTTTACTGCGCTAGGAACTCAATCATCAGCGGCTACCATCCCTGTCACGTTAAAACACTCTAAAAAACTAAAAGTGCGGGAAGGTATTGCGGATTTTACGGTACCTTTGCTAGCTAATATTCATTTATCTGGAAGTACTATTACACTTGTAAGCTGTGCATTAGCTGTATTATTCTTACAAGGTGAAGTTGCTACTTTTGGAAGTATATTTCCGTTTATTTTAATGCTAGGTGTAACAATGATTGCAGCTCCTGGTGTGCCAGGAGGTGCCGTAATGGCAGCAATTGGCCTTTTAGAAAGTATGTTAGGCTTTGATTCCGTAATGGTTTCACTTATGATTGCCCTATATTTAGCTCAGGATAGTTTAGGGACGGCTTGTAATGTTACGGGAGATGGAGCAATAACATCTATAACGGACAGTCTAAGCAAAAATAGTAAGGCATTAAACAATAAAGAAGGCGTAGTTTAATCTTAACGTAATAAAACCAAAATACTTTATACTCCCCTAAGGTGCCGTTTTTCCTTACTTAAGTTACATAGTAATGGCTTTAAGAAAGGAAAAGCAGCACCTTTTACAATTGCTCAAAGAATTTTTTCTAATAATAATTTTTTGTAACTCCTTTTAAACTTCTCGGAATACTTTATGAAATGCCCAATACTCTTGTCTCAAATATTGAAGTCGATTTGCAACATTCAATGAATTGCCAATGCTTTTATACAGATTTTTTAAATATTTTAGACAAGTTAACCAAGTTTATTTGGACTTCACTCATATCACGTGTTTGTAAATATTCCTTAATATAAAGCTTACCAAAAATATCATAGTGCTTATTTTATATCCCATACTTCTACTCGTTTATCTTTTATCCCCAATAGACCTACATTTCATTAATTACCACTTTGTCTGCAACTCAAGCTTAATAAAACAGAGAGTACTGTATGTTTATTGGCCTATTTCTTGTACATAAAGAGTACTACCACATTTAATATAAAGCTTAATTTCCTATCATATAAAAAAACTGACTCATAAGAAAATGAGTCAGTTTTTTTATATGATTTGCCTGGCGGCGTCCTACTCTTGCAGGGACAAAGTCCCAACTACCATCGGCGCTGGAGAGCTTAACTACTGTGTTCGGCATGGGAACAGGTGTGACCTCTCCGCCATTACTACCAGGCAAAGTTGCTATCTGTTATGTTGTGCTTCAAAGAGGCACAAATCTTATTATAATCGTTTTTGTGAAAAAATCAAGATCTTTGTTGAAAAAAGTCATTTTTTCCTTGTTACCTTGAAAACTAAATAAGAGATCATTCAACGTACATCTACCAAAAAGGTTAGTTAAGTCCTCGATCGATTAGTATTCGTCAGCTCCACG